>CALVXG010000001.1 GCA_944368925.1 uncultured Clostridia bacterium
CTATTATAATGTATTCAGAGGATTTTCGCAAGCAAACATACAGGTTTGAATTTGCAAAAATCCTCTTTTTTGATATAGTGTTCCTTCAAAGGAGCTATTCAATGACCACTAACACAATATTATCCAGAAACGACTATTCGGAAAAATTCAAGAAAAATATTATTACCATGTTTTTGCGGGGACAGAATGGCAGACGGCTACGTGATAAATACCATATTCCAAAAAGCACGTTTTACTATTGGGTAGAAGAATATAAAAAAATTTATTCCCAAGATGGACTTATCATCACAAAACATGATTACAAAAAACTTGAATGGGAAAATGCTCGCATGAAAAAGCAATTGGAAGTATATCGAATCACAGGCTGTTCGCCGCAATCCACTGATGAAGATAAACTTGTTGCGGTCGATAAATATAGGTCATCATACCCCATCAAGTATTTATGCGAAGTACTAAATATTAACCGTACCAAATTTTACCGTTACAAAGCGCATAAAGAAACACAAACCGAAAAGCGCATCAAGAAACTTACTTGTAAAATTAAAGAAATTGCCGCCAACAATCCATGTTACGGTTCTAAACGTATTTGCCACGAGCTAAAAAGGCAAGGATTTATCACGTCTTACAAAACAGTATCACGACTTATGCGAGAAAACGGTATTCAAGCCATTTTCGGACAAGCTCCGTCTCGCCAACAAAACAAAGATACGTTGAATGATAATGTTCTAAAATGGCAAAAGAAATATGCTTTGTCTGCGCCCGACATTGCTTGGTTAAGCGATGTTACCGAAATAAAACTTTTCGGTATAAAATTCTATATTTGTTCAATCGAAGATATTTATTCACGTTATATCATTTCCTATACAATATCCCCTACCAATGATTCTGCTCTTGTGGCAAATACTTTTATGGATGCCTATGCAAAACGAAATCCGCCATATGGACTGATTTTTCACAGCGACAACGGCGCAAATTTTACCGCTACAGCAATCCGTGCACTTTTAAAATCTTATGGTATCCGCCAATCTTTTTCAAAGGTCGCCACTCCGCAAGACAACGGACACATGGAATCTTTTTTTGCGACACTGAAAAAGGAAGAACTCTATCGGAAAACATACTTTTCTCCAGAAGAATTCTTCCAATCTATTAAAGAATATATTGAGTACTATAATAATTCACGTTTGCACTCTCGGCTCAACTATCGCACTCCGAAAGAAGTTTTAGATGAGTATGATGAGAATCATAACTCATTACCATTTTAACTATTTAGATAATTTCATTGACATTTGACCTACACTTAATGCTTTTTCAACAATAGATTTGTCATCCATGGAATCATACCGTTTTTGCAATTTTTCTCTTAATTTAAATAATTTTAATTTCGATGTTTGCACAAGTTGCCCAAATGTAACTACGTTTATATCTCCGCTTTCATTGCTGCTTGTGGCATCAATATCACCAATTTTCGCACCAACAACAAAAGCATGGATGTGCGATTCCTTATGAAGAATACCTGATTTTTTAATTTGCCTGACATATTGTTCAGCTTGTGATTTTTCTTTGTAACCTATTTCAAAGCCACCTTTCTTCAACTCAATAATCAAAATATTATCTGGCTTAAGAATTTCGCGACAATCTTTTTCAGTCCGCTCAGAACACACCGCACCAATTGTGCTTTCCGCAAGGCATACAACATCCGGTCTTTTAGAAGCAAAAGATAAAGCATTTACATCATAATCGCTTTCTTTAAATAGATTTTTGATAACAGTGGTCAATGCTTTATTAGCCGTATACATGGGGGAATCAAATTCTGCACCAAAAAGCCAACGAGATTCTAAAATTAAAGGATGTAACTGATGCAATTCATCTACCGAAGGATCTTCTCGCAACCTGTCTATTGCTTCAATAACAATTATGCGATTATCAATTTCACGCAACACTGTTAAAATATCTTTTATGTCCCAGTTATTTAGTAAATTTGTTAACTCATCTAAATCACTAGAATCTAGTTTTGCCAATTTACCTAAAAGTAACGCACCGTTTTGAGATTTTTGTATATTCACTAACGCATCTATCGCAAGAGACATAAACTCTTGTGAAATCATAGGATTCTTTCTTGTAACGCTTTCAATGAATACCGAAACATCCCTTTTTTCATAAGGTGCCAAATCAAAAAGTACGTGACGCTCCTGTTGAATAATAGCTTCTTGCGTTTCACGAATATGCTCACTTAATATATCCGATATTACTTCTTTCATGAAAGGAATAAAAAAGGAAAAAAATATTTTTGTATTTTGAATTTCTAAAAAGCTCCCCCAGTCTGGCGATATCAAATCTTCTAAATCGTCGGCTTGAACAATAATTGTAAAACGTTTTGCCGGTTTACTACGACCATCCAAAAACTGTGTATCACCATAAACCCACGACGGTTTTCCTACCAGTCTCCCTTGTACCCAAAAAGCTATTCCATGTTGTTGTGATTTTAAAGCGGTTTTGGTTGAATCAACTACATAAATTTTTAAGAATTTATTGTTAATAGTTCTTTCAATTGTTTTAATTACACCTTTATGTTGAGTCAATTCTATTAACTCACCATTAATTATGATTTTGAAGTTTGGATCATATAAAAATCTCGATGAAATTATTTCTTTCATCTCTGCTACATTAGGAGTATTTGTACAAGAATATGTCCATATTTTTGTACCGTGTCCTTCACTTTGTTCACTGTTGTGCTCAAGAATTTTAAATGGTGCATTTCCTGATGAAACAGTTATATGATAAGTATTTTTAGTCCCATTTTTCCATGTTGAAATATAATAGTTGTCATTAAAACAAAGCAATCCATGGCGCCCCACTCCATTCTTACCATAAGCCCTGCGCACGCCATGCTCGTTATTGTCAGGAAAAACAACATTGAGTCCTTGGTGGCGTTTTCTATTATAACTGAGAACCATCCAGCGTTTCATGAATTCTTCTTCGGTCATTCCAGTTCCGTTATCTTCGATAGAAATGATACCTCCTTCATTTTCAGGTAATCCAATGTTTACCTCTGTCGCACCCGCATCCCAACAATTGGCAATAGCTTCAGTAAGTGCATAGTCCGGATTTGAAATTATTGTTCTATTTGTTCGATATAGATAATCTTCTTCAAATGTAACTACTTTTTGCTCATTTAAATCTCCCATAATTTACCCCACAACAAATTTTATAATATTATAAAATTAAACTAACACGATATCCAATCAGTTTTGATAAAGCAACCAAACGCTCCTCTTTCCAATTATATCTCGAATGCTTCTTGAATTTGAAATTAATCAGCCTGCGCAACTTTTCTCTTTGCTCATGCCCCATTAACTGTTGTGCAAGTTCAATAAAATCCGAATAGGTCGCAGGGACGCGCGTTTTGGGCATAAGTCTCCAAATCTTGCAAATCGTCATCCATAGAATATGTCAGCAAAGATAAACTGTGATCGAATTTCCATTGTTTCAAAATATAACTCTTTGATTTTTCTCCCCTTTTTCCGCAAGCCTTAACAACCGATCATATTCATCGGGTGACAGCAAAATTGCCGTAGGCACATTGTTTTTCAATACCACGATTTGTTTTTCATCGTGCAGGCGAGAAAAAATTTTCGAAGCCTGTCCTTGATTAAACATTGTTATAGAAACCAAATTGTTCAATATATTTTTCTCTGTCATGGTTAACCTCTTTTTTATTATAGCAACACACAATACAAATGTCAATAGTAATTTAAATTTTAATTATAATTTATTGTATCTCTATCTAAAAAGATGATTTTAAAAGTTGCCCTAAAATTTTTAGAAAATTTGAAAATTTTAAAAAAATTTAGCCTCAAAAACGCCATTTTTAAGCGTTTTTGAGGCTTTTTCGCCTGTTTTTATGCAATTTTAGCCTTTCAGGATAATCGCGTCTCCCCTGCCACAATATCTCAACCACGTTACATCGCGGTTGAGATATTTTTTTGTCCGTTTTCCGAATTGCTTGCACGTTCTGTCCGTGCGGTTTACTGTATTCTATTTTAGCCGAAACAAAACATAATGTCAAACGTTGCCGTTGCTTTTTTACATTTCGTTTTTCAAACCGCATTCATTCGCAAAGCAAAAAAATGGCTTTATAGAATTCTCTTTTTTCTTTCTTCTTCCGAACATGCAAAAACTGCAGCCGATAAATTTTTCACGTTGTCACAACACTTTTTCGTATCAGATTTCAAAATGCAGGTTTGTTGATCACTGTATTACTCCGCAAGGGCGCTGAGTCCATACTTACCATACTCCCCTCCCATTCCCATGGTATTTCTCAGCAAGCAAGACTCCGCAAATCGCATTCGCGTTTTTTCATCCAAGAAACATCCCCCTCACTTCACAGATTCGATATTCTGTTTCCTTGATTCGGGCGTTTCGTTCTTTTGCTTTTTTCTCTATAAAATAACTTTAAAACGATCAAATATAAAAAAACCTGCATTTCCTAAATTTTAGGAAATGCAGGTTTTTTATCTTGGTCGAGGTGACGGGACTTGAACCCACGACCTCTTGGTCCCGAACCAAGCGCGCTACCAAACTGCGCTACACCTCGACAGCCAGTATATTGTATCAAAGTTTTCTTTTTTTGTCAAACATTCCATTATCTTTTTCGGGCGAATTTTCAGAAATATTTAAATTTTGACCTTGTCCTTCATCGTTCATTTTTCTGCGCGATTTTCTGAGCATCGGGTACACCCTTTTGGCAAGCAGCGCCGCCAAAAAACACAGTACGATATCCTTCGGCAGGTAAATCAGATTGTAAAGCAGCAGCGCATTCCACGCCCCCGCATTTTGATAATAGAAGATCCACATCAGCATAAAATAAAGGCTCCCGAACACATAGTTTGCCGCCACAGCTGCCAAAGCCGCCGACACGATGCGTCGGAACGTCGGCGCGCTTTCCCCCGCGAGCAGTCCCGCGACAAATGCGGCCACAATAAACCCGATCAGATACCCGAAGGAAAGCTGGAAAACATACCCGAAACCGCCCGCTCCGCCCGCAAACACGGGAAGTCCGAGCAATCCCATAAACACATACACGGCCACCGCCACCGTTCCCCATTTCGGTCCCAAAAGCAGTCCCGCCAATACGGCCGCAACCGTCTGAAAGGTCAGCGGTATGTACGGGATCGGTATGCGTATAAACGCAGAAACAACCATCACGACCACAAACAACGCACACTTCGCGATATCGGCCGCGGTCTTGGCCACCGCCCCGCTTTTCTTGTTTTCTTTATTCATGTCAGGCATAATATTCTCTTTCCGTTATGATTTTAAATTTTTATACTAACTTCGCCCGAAGAAAGCGCCTTAACGGTGCCGTCATCGAACCGGACTTTCAGAAAACAATTCTCATCCAGATCCAAAACTTCCGCTTCTCCCTCCACATTCCCGGAATATACTTTCACACGCTTTCCGATCACGACGGAGCGCTTTTTATATTCCGCAAAAAAAGTCCTCTGCGGGATCCGCTCGTAATAATAACGAAACCGCTCCAAAATCGCACCGACCAGCTTCGCGCGCCCTTCCTGCGGATATTCGCCCTCCTCAAACACCGTCCCCGCAATCTTGGCAAGTTCCGGCGAAAAGACCTGCGGCAAAACGTTCACCCCGATTCCGACCACCGCGTATCGAAGCCCGCCGCTCTCAACGTCGAACGACGCTTCCGTCAAGATGCCGCACACCTTCTTTCCGTTCAGCAGAATATCGTTCACCCACTTGATCCCTGCCGACTTCCCTGCCAATTTCTCGATCGCCTCGCATACGGCTACCGCCGCGCACGTCGTAATAAAGAGCGTTTCCGATGCCGTAAATTTCGGCCGCAAAACAATGCTTATATAAATTCCGACTCCTTCCGACGAGACAAACTTCCGCTCATACCTGCCCCGCCCGCTCGTCTGCTCCTCGGCAATTACACAGTCCCATTCCCGCGCTCCCGATTCCGCCGATTTTTTTGCCTCGTCGTTCGTAGACGCCACAGTCTTTTCCACGCGAATCCTGCACGGAAACGCTACATACTGCTTGATGCCCGCTTCCGTAAGAAGATCGTTTTCCGCCGCAAACGTATAGCCGCGGTGCGTTGTCGCCGAAATCGAAAACCCCGCTTGCTGCAGCGCTTTTACCGCCTTCCATACGGCCGCACGGCTCACGCCGTACATCCTCGCAAGCTCCGCCCCCGAATAGCTCTTCCCTCTCGAATTTTCCAGTTCCTTCAAAATCTCTTCTTTCAGTCCCATGCGCCCAGTTTACTATATTTTTTCTTAATTGTCAACTATTTTATTGTATTTGGTTTACATTTTAAAATCAGTAAACTGCAAAGCGAGGGCCGTCGGCATCGCCGACGGCCCTCGCTTTATTATAGATTCCGTTACGGAGTTACACGGTTGATATCGCGGGGGAACATGGAAGCGTAACGAACGTTCTTGAACCCAAGCAAATGCATGGTAATGCGTTCCAGCCCGAGCCCCAATCCGCCGTGCGGCGGCATTCCGTATTTGTGCGCCATCAGATAACTTTCGAAATCGTCGGGATTCATCCCGCGCGCTTTCATCTTTGCGATCTGCTGATGATAATCGTGAATTCTCTGCCCGCCCGTCGTGATTTCAATTCCGCGGAAAAGCAAATCAAAACTCAAAGTATAAGCAGGATCTTCGGGATCATCCATCGCATAGAACGGTCTCTTTTCCGAAGGGTAATGCGTCACAAACAAAAAGTCGGAATCAAATTCCTGCTTCGCCCACTTGCCGAGGATCTGCTCCTCTTCCGGCTCGAAATCGCGATAATCGGTGATCTTCTTTTTGTATTTTTTGGTGATGATCTCCTTTGCGTCCATGAATTTGATCATCGGGATCTCTTTGATCTCCGGCAAATTTACGTTCAGAAGCGCCAGCTCTTCCGCATAGTCCTTTTTCAGAAGCGCCATAATGTATTTCAGCGCCCCCGTTTCCATGTTCATGATGTCATAGAAACTGTCAATAAAGCCCATCTCAAAATCCATGCTGATGTATTCGTTGAGATGCCGCGACGTATCGTGATGTTCCGCACGGAACACGGGCCCCACTTCAAACACGCGCTCATAGACAGGTACGAGCATCTGCTTGTAAAACTGCGGGCTCTGCGCCAAAAATACCTGCTTCCCGAAATAATCGAGTTTAAAAATATTCGCGCCGCCTTCCGCGCCCTGCGCGTTGATTTTCGGCGTACGGATCTCCGTAAAGTTCTGCGTAAATAAAAATTCACGGAACCCGCGCGCGATCCCTTCCTGGATCTTGAATACCGCACGCTCCTTCGGATTGCGAAGCGTGACCGGACGCATATTCAGATTCAAGTCCAAAGGAATGTTATCCAACTGCTTTTTATTGATGACGATCGGCATCTGCTCGGCCGGCGTGGAAAGCACTTCGATGTTATGAATCTGCATCTCATAACGCCCTTCCCTCGTCTCGTCCTTCACGATTTTTCCCGTCAGCTTGACCGCACAGCCTTCCACGACAGAATCGTCCATGCGATAATCCGAGAAATCCGGCGAATACACGCATTGCACTACGTCCCTCGCCGTGCGGATGATGACAAACGCAAACCCTGTCATCTCGCGAATGCGGTGTATCATCCCCTTCATCACAACTTCTTCGTTCACATGCTGCGGAAACTCTTTATATTCGACGCACGTTTTCGCTATTACGCCATCCATCTTTTCCATACGTTTACCTCTTGCTGAATTTATCTCTTCTATTTTATACGTTTGCCGCCAAAATTGCAAGCAAAAAACGGCAAAGAACAAAAAAGCTGCCTGCCCTCTCCAGACTCTTGCCTGCTTCACCTTGCCAAACCAGAACTCATTCATTTTTTGCAGTTACGTTCGGCCGACAATCATCCCGAACGATCGCAAACATTTTCGATACAGTCATGGTCCTGTATTTTCCGTCCTTAACCGAATGCACGGCGTTTTTCAACCCGATCAATAATTTGCCACATGTGAATTTTTATAGACGGCAAACCGTATCGTATAACCGTTGGTTTCGATCGGATCTCCGATACTGACGCATTTCCAGTTTTCCAGTTTATCCAGATTTTCAAAGAACACTTCCGCACCGCCGTCCGCATCCGTCTTCGTGACGATCACCTCGTCGCAATACGGGAGAAGCGTCCTGTACAGCATGGCGCCACCGATCACAAAAACGTCCTCGGGTGGAAATTTCTTGACTTCCGCGAATAACTCTTTCAAATCGTGCACGACGGTACAATCGTCCCTTGCCTCGCCCTCCGGCCACAACACGATATTGGTTCTGTTTTTCAAAGGTTTGCCGCCGGGAAACGATTTTAACGTATTGCTCCCCATAATGACCGTCTTACCTTGCGTCGTCTCGCGGAAATGCTTCATATCCGCCGGAAGTGAAAAGAGAAGATCGTTCTTTTTCCCGATGCCCCAATTACGGTCCACAACTACAATCGCGCGCATTTTAACTCTCCTTTTGCATATTTATGTCAGACATAGTACTGTGTAAATTTTAAAAATGATCAAATAGCGACAGGGATTTTGTCTTTAAATTCGTTATATTTATAATCTTGTAAAGTAAAACTGTCTTTCGTAAACCGATAGAAATCTTTCACCGATTCGTCCACAATCAGTTTCGGAGCAGGATATTGCGGTTTTTTCAAGATTCTCTCGACGATCGGAACATGGCGGTCGTAAATGTGTGCATCCGCCACCACATGAACCAGCTCCCCTGCCTCCAATCCGCATGCCCGCGCAAACATCATAAGCAAAATACTGTACTGTACGACGTTCCAGTTGCTCGCAGCCAACATGTCCTGGCTCCGTTGATTCAAAATCCCGTTTAACGTATTTCCGCTCACGTTGAATGTCATCGAATACGCACACGGATAGAGGTGCATATCCTTCAGATCGGCAACGTTATACATATGCGCGATGATGCGTCTGCTTGCAGGGTTGTTTTTCAGATCGTACAGCACTTTGTCGACCTGGTCAAACTCCCCTTCCGGAAACGTGTACTTTATTCCCAACTGATAACCGTACGCTTTCCCGATCGAGCCCGTCTCATCCGCCCAACTATCCCAGATATGCGAAGAAAGATCGTGAATGTTATTGCTCTTTTTTTGCCATATCCATAAAATCTCATCAATCGCCGATTTGAGATAGGTGCGCCGTATCGTGAGGATCGGGAATTCCTCCCTAAGATCATAGCGCGATACCTGTCCGAACTTTTTGATCGTATGGGCGGGCGTTCCGTCTTCCCAACGGGGCCGCACCTCCCGATCTGTATCCCATACCCCGTTTTCCAAAATATCTTTGCAATTTTTAATAAAAATTTCATCCGCTCTGCTCATGGATTTATCTCCTTTCCGTGCTCGTTAGTGCGCCGCGATTCCCTCCCGAGAAGTCAGCGTATTTTATATTTATACATCGTACGCTGCAGTGCTTCTTCCCACAGCCGCAGCTTTTCCGTCCTTTCCGCGTCGCTCATTCGAGGGCGAAACACTTTCATTCCTTTTGCGCTCTCACGTTTTTTATCCAAATCTTTATACAATCCGCAATACTGGCCCGCAAGATACGCCGCTCCCAATGCCGTCGTCTCCGAAATCTCAGGACGAGCCACCTCGGCAGACAAAATATCGGCCTGAAATTGCATCAAGAAATTATTCGTGCTTGCACCGCCATCGACGCACAACCTGTCGATCCCGATCCGAAGATCCTGTTCCATCGCATTGACCATGTCAAACGTCTGAAAAGCAATCGATTCCAAAGCCGCCCGCACGATATGCTCACGCGTTGTGCCGCGCGTGATCCCGCTCAGCATGCCGCGGCATTCCGAATCCCAATGCGGCGCGCCCAATCCGACAAAAGCCGGAACAAGCACGACGCCGCCCGTATCGGGTACCGATTCTGCCAACGCCTCCGTTTCGGGCGCCGCCTTGATCAGCCCGAGCCCGTCACGCAGCCATTGAACCACCGCACCCCCGACGAACACGCTCCCTTCCAACGCATAATCGGGCGTGCCGAGCGATGCCGCAAGCGTCGTTATGAGGCCGTTTTCGGATACCACAGCCTTTTTGCCCGTATTCATCAGAAGAAAACAACCCGTTCCGTATGTATTTTTCACGTCTCCGGGCCGAAAACACAGCTGGCCGTACAAAGCGCCCTGCTGGTCGCCTACCGCCGCGCAAATTTGCACAGATTCGCCTAAAATTTCCCGCCGCGTCTTCCCGTAATCCGCACCGGAGGGCTTAACCTGCGGGAGCATCGCCATCGGTATGCCGAACAAACGGCAAAGCTCTGCGTCCCATTGGAGCGTGTGGATATTGAAAAGCATCGTCCGCGACGCATTCGTGTAATCTGTCGCATGCACTTTGCCGCCCGTCAGATGCCATATCAGATAACTGTCCACCGTACCGAACAGCAAGTCTCCTTTTTCGGCTCGCTCACGGGCAAACGGGACGTTGTCCAAAATCCATTTCAGCTTCGAAGCCGAAAAATATGCGTCTATGTTCAGCCCCGTACGCTCGTACACAAATTTTTCATGATGCTGCTTTACTTTTTCGCAGTATTCGGCCGTTCTCCTGCATTGCCAGACGATCGCGTTGTAGATCGGGCGGCCCGTATAACGATCCCACACCAACACGGTTTCCCTTTGGTTCGCGATCCCGATCGCCGCTACTTGCGAAATGTCTGTCCCGCTCTCCGCCAAAACCGCACGTAAAGCCTGCATCTGCGAAGAAAGTATTTCCTTCGGATCATGCTCCACCCAGCCGGGTTTCGGATAGATCTGCGGAAACTCTCTCTGTGCCTTTGCGACCAGGTGCCCCTCCGCATCAAATAAGACGGCGCGCGAACTGGTCGTCCCCTGATCCAACGCAATGACGTACTCCATTTTCCCCTCCGATATCAAAACGCATCTTTCTCGATCTTCGACCAGCGACGCGCTATAAACCGCATTCTGACCCGCAGCGGCATGACGCGCGGTACGGTCGCAATGAATTTATTCCAAAAACCCGGGCGGATCAACCGCTTGTTCTTTGCGACCGCCGCGAGGCTTTTTCTCGCTATGTATTCCGGCTTCTTTGCCGAAAGTTTTCCCCAAAGTCCCTGCCCTTTGATATTCTCGCAAATATCCGGCCGCGTGTAGATCCCGCCGGGCTCGACCACCGTGACGTGCACGTTTTTCTTTTTCAATTCCAGCCGCAAGGAGAAAAAAAATGAAGTCAACGCGCATTTCGTCGCGCTGTACTCCGCAAAATACGGCATCGGATACACGCCGCTGAGGCTGGAAACCGTCACGATATCCAACCGCGGAGCGCGGTTGTGGAGCACAAAATGCGTGAGAGAAAGCGCCGCCTCAAAATTTACCCGCGCCTGAAAGACGATCTTTTCCTGGGTATATTTTTCAAACGCCTTCTGAATGTCTACACCCGCCACGTTGCAGAGCCCGCCGAATCGGTAGCCTTTGCCTTGTATGTAAGCGAACATCGCTTCGCGCTGCTTCTCGTCTGCCAGATCGCAGGCAAAAAAATCAACCGCGATTCCGCCGAAAGTCTCCTCCAGCTCGCTCTTTAAGTGCAAAAGTTTTTCGCTGCTGCGCCCCGTAAGAAACAACGCGCCGCGCGGCGCACAGGCAAATGCAAACGCTTTGCCGACCCCGCCCGTTGCACCGCTGATCATGATATATTCGCGTTCCGAAATACCTTCCATAATGATTCTATTGTACCATATTTTCTCGCCCTTGTAAACCGTACCCGAAGCAATCGTCCGAAAAACTTTCTCCCTCTCTTCCCGCCACAAAGGCGCGCAAAAATGCACCGTGCCGTAACTGTCTTTTCGCAGAAATAACACCTTTCTTTGCTTGACAAAGTTTCCCCGTCATTTTATAATTATTTAATAAATACGGAGGCGACACATATGCGCGTACTTGCCATCAATGATATATCCTGCGTCGGAAAATGTTCTCTGACCGTCGCACTTCCCATTATTTCCGCCTGCGGAGTTACCTGCGATATTCTTCCCACGGCGATCCTTTCCACCCATACGGGCGGTTTCCAGGGCTATACGTTCCGCGATCTGAGCGACGATATCCCCGCCATTCTCGCACATTGGAAGAGTCTCGGATTAAAATATGACATCATCATCAGCGGATATCTCGGCAGCATAAGTCAGATCGATATGGTAAAATCCGTCAAAAAAAATTTTCTCAAAGAGGGCGGATTGTTCATCGTCGACCCCGTCATGGGCGACAACGGCGTACTCTACTCCCATTTCGATCAAAAATTCGTCGAAGAGATGAAAAGTCTTTGCAAAATAGCGGATATTATCGTCCCGAATCTGACGGAAGCCTGCTTTCTTACGAACACAGACTATGCCTCTTTGACCGAAGACGGTTACGATGCGCTCCTTCAAAAGCTGAAAATTCTTTGCCCACAGCCTTCCGTTACCGGATGCGACATTTTGCGAGGCGGCAAAAAATACAGCGCCGTCTTTTACGCGGATCTGAACGGATCCGTGAAACAATACGCGACCGAAAAAGTCGAGGGCACTTTCCACGGTTCGGGCGACGTCTATGCGAGCGCCTTGGTCGGAGCGTTGGCCCGCCATGTGCCCATGGACGAAGCCGTCAGAATTTCGGCTGATTTTACAAAAAATTCCATCGCGCAGACAAAAGCAGACAAAACCGAAGCCCGTTATGGACTCAACAGCGAAAGCCAGATGCTCCCCTTCCTGCTTGCTCTGGATAAAGTCGCCCAATAATCGATTTTTTATCGCGAAACACTTGAATTTTTTCAGAAAATCGCATATAATATAGATAGTTGATTTGATTGTTTTCAAATCTTGAAAAGTTAATAATTACGGTCTGCGGTGTTCGGAGTTCGAATTATCTTAATCCACATTTGAAATTCGGGAGCGCTTTCGAAATGGTCTATGTCGATAGGCGAGGTCTGTTTATGAACGGAAAGGCTGAGGCGGCAAGCGGCGCACCCACCTGCGAGAAGCGGGTTAACACTTTTTCGTTCTGCGGCACAGGCGGATCCCTCTGTAAAATACGCCGCAAATTTTTTGCGGCGTTTCTTTTACATTGTGATTATTCCCCCCTTCGTATCTCGAAAGGAAACTAATCTTGTGCAAAATACATGAGCCGTCCGCAACGTATGTTGCGGACGGCTCATGCTTTTATTTATCGAAAGCAGTTTCCGCTTTCGAAAATTAAGAAAATCGATTTACATGTGTCCCCCAAAAGCACAAATGCGACACTCCACTATTCTTACCTCAAAGCCGTAGATCTGAGCAAGGATACTCCGCGTTCATACCCCTGGAAAGCTATACTCCCGATCGATCACTTTCAGCGTTCTCCTACGAAGAATCAGCTCAAAAGATAAGCCTTTACAGACGTACTGCCGCACCAAACGGCAGTATGTTGATACTTTAAAGCGCCGCTGCAATTTTTTGCAGCGGCGCTTTATTTTTTCATAAACTTTTCCGAAAAGTTCTTACGTAGATCGGCTTACTCTTTACGGAAGAATACGGATATTTCCGATCAGAGGAAGTTTTGTTTTTTCGTTTTGGACAACCGCCACGACCCCGAGAATGCACCCGATAAAAATGATCATTCCCAAAACGCCCCCGATGACCCCGAAAATAACGCCGATGGCGGGGATCATTCCCAAAACGCTGCAAACCGCACTCACGATGATGCTCGTGAGCAGAATCACAAGCGATTGATTTGCGTGAAATTTTGCAAAATCGTCCTTCGGATAGAGAATCAGCGGCAAAAAGAACAAAATGCCGAAAATGTACGCGAGACAGCACACGAGCATTTTTTTCTGACGCTCTTCCCGCTCTTTCTCTTCCTTCTCTTCGTCTGTCTTCACGCTCTGTTTTTGCTCTGTCTCCGGCTCTTTATCTTGCTCGAAAGGATCTTTTTCCATCCGTCAACCTCCCCATCCGCTATTTTTCGGGCGCTTGCGCATCCTGTTTCAGATCGGGTGCAAGAAAAACATCCCGCCCCTTTTTCTTTCTTATTATGTAATACGCAACAATCAGCGCAATGCCGATCAGAATCATGAGGATCGCCGTCGCCTGCGAAGGGGTAAGACCGGGTATGAACGAAGCGCCGCGATCGTCCGTACGGAAAAACTCGACGATGAATCTCCAGACGCCGTATCCGATCAGATAGCCGGAGAGCCCGAAGCCCTTTTTCTTCCACACCAGGACAAACAGGCACGCCGCCAACACAAAAAGAAACAGTGCTTCAAACAGCTGGATCGGAACCACCGTCTCCCAGCCGTATTTCCCGGGAGAAACCTCCACCCATTGCGAAATCCCGTACCACGCATCCGTGACGCCGCCGTGACAGCAACCCGCCGTAAGGCAGCCGATCCGCCCAAATCCGTGTGCCAAAGGAATACACGCCGCCGCTATATTGGCAAAGGTCGGTAGCCACTCCAACGACGTCTTCCAGCCTTTGAAAAGCACCCTGCCGCCAATAAAATAGATCAACAGCATACTGACCGCTCCGCCGATAAATCCGCCGTAAAACGTCGAACCCGTGCTCCCGTTCAGTTCAAATTTTCCCGTCTCCAGCGCATTGTAGATCGCCTGAAAAAATACCGCCGAAAGATAGCCGATCACAAACGCCGCAACGGCGCCGATCAGAATCAGATTCTGCAATTTCGCGGGCATCTTGCGGCGGTCCGCAAGAATGCGGAACAGAACAAGCGCCGCAATCACGCCGATCAGAATAAATATCTCATACAGCGTGATCCCCGTCCCGTCCGGAAATGTAAAAATTTTATAAGGATACATCGTTTATTTCCCGTTATCAGCTGTTCGTTATGTCGAGATATTCGTCATACGTGACATTCTTGTCGAAAGTCTTCTTTCCGTTGATCTCGATGATGCGATTGGCAACCGTGTTCATCAATTCCTGATCGTGCGACGTAAAGCACATGCATCCTTTGAAATTCTGCATTCCGTTGTTCAGCGCCGTGATCGATTCCAAGTCCAGATGGTTCGTCGGCTCGTCCATAATCAGGAAATTGCTGCCTTCCAGCATCATTTTCGCGAGCATACAGCGCACTCTCTCGCCTCCGGAAAGAACTTTCGCTTTTTTGAGCGCTTCCTCTCCCGAAAACAACATCCTGCCCAACCAGCCGCGCAGGTATTCTTCGTAGTGATCGTTGGAAAACTGGCTCAGCCACTCCACCAGGTTCAGATCGCAGTTTTCAAAATACTCGTTGTTGTTCTGCGGGAGTACCGAAAGCGAAATCGTTTTGCCCCACTTGACCGTGCCTGCATCGGGTTCCACTTTGCCTGTCAGAATATCGAACAGCATCGTGATCGTCGTACTCTTGTCACTGACAAAACCGATCTTGTCATTCCTCTGCACGATGAAATCCACGTTCTCAAAATACCCTTTTTTGGTCAGCCCTTCGACCATCAGAATATCGTTACCGATCTCCCTCTCGAATTTAAAATCAATAAAAGGATATTTCCGAAGCGAAGGCTTGATATCGTTCAGCGTGAGACGCTCCAATTCCTTCTTACGGGACGTAGCCTGCCGCGATTTGGAAGCATTCGCCGCAAACCTTGCGATAAAGTCCTGCAATTCCTTGGCGCGCTGTTCCATCTTCTTGTTCTGATCACGCATCTGCCGCGCAATCAGCTGGCTCGTCTGATACCAGAAATCGTAGTTTCCCAAATACAGCTGAATCTTCCCGAAATCTACGTCGCAAATATACGTGCAAACTTTGTTCAGAAAATGCCTGTTGTGCGAAACAATGATGATCGTATTTTCAAAATCCAGCAAATAGTTTTCCAGCCAGCGAACCGTCTTGATGTCCAGGTTGTTGGTCGGCTCGTCCAGCAGAAGAACATCCGGATTCCCGAAAAGCGCCTGCGCCAACAAGACCTTGACTTTCATCTTTGCATCCAGATCGCCCATCAGCGTATAATGGTATTCCGCGGGAATATCCAGCTCGTTTAAGAGGGTCTGCGCTTCCGATTCCGCTTCCCATCCGTTCAGCTCCGCAAACTCGCTCTCCAGCTCGGACGCGCGTATGCCGTCTGCTTCCGAAAAATCGGGCTTTGCGTAAAGCGCATCTTTTTCATCCATGATCTGCACGAGCCTCTTATGCCCCAGCATCACCGTGCGGACAACCGTCTGATCGTCGTACGCGTTCTGGTTCTGCATCAGCACGGACATGCGCTCGTTCTTGTCCAGCGTGACTTCGCCTTTGTTCGGCTCGATCTCACCCGACAATACCTTCAAAAACGTAGACTTGCCCGCTCCGTTTGCCCCGATGATCCCGTAGCAATTCCCTTTCGTAAATTTTAAATTGACATCTTCAAACAGTTTCTTGCTGCCGTATTGCAAGCTGACGTTCGTTACCTGTAACATGTTTACCTCTTTTCCGATTTATCCGTTTCATTATAACACAGAACTTCCAAAAGTACAAACAAATCAACGCCGCCCTGCGGAAAATTCCCACACTCTCCCCTGCACCCGTCCGTCGCAAGAGATTCCGCACTTTTTGATTGCGGTTATCCTTTCCATACGGCCAAGCCCTGCGCCCCGCAAATTTTTGCGGGGCGCAGGGCCATAAAGCGCACAATTCTTATCCGCGGGCAAAATACGGTAAAAAGGCGCCGCGGAATCCGCGGCGCCTTATCGGTTTTACTCGTCTGTCATGTTGTAATGATGCTTTACGCGAAGCCTTGCAAACGCACGCTGCAGGGCCATGCGGTTCAAGCGGTATTCCGCCGCGCTGCGATTGCGGCGCAGCTGCTCTTCGGCACGCTCCTTGGCCTCTTTCGCCCTGCGCTCGTTGATCTCTTCCGGCCATTCCACCGCCTGCGAAAATACGATCGTCTCGTCCGGGCGCACTTCGATGAAGCCGTCGCTCATAAACGCTTCCCGCTTCTTGCCGTTTTCTACGATAAAGATCGAACCCGGCTCCGTGGCAAAAACCATCGGCTGGTGCCCCGCAAGCACCGTACATGCTCCGCCCAGCGCGGGTATATCCAGACTCTCCACACGGCCGCGATAAAAAGTCTTCTCGGGCGTGATGATTTCAAGAAAAAACGTATTCATTTTCATGCCCTCCTTTTCCGCTTACGGTCTTTACGAATCCGAACGCATTGTCCGCGCTTTCGCCTTCACTTCGTCGATATCCCCGACGTTGAAGAAAGCATTTTCGGGCAAATCGTCCACTTCTCCCGAAAGGATCGTCTTGAAGCTCTCGATCGTCGCCTGCAAAGGCACGTACCTGCCCTCCAGTCCCGTATACACCTTGGAGACCGAGAACGGCTGCGACATGAACTTCTGGATCTTACGGGCACGGAACACCGCGTTCTTGTCCTCTTCCGACAGTTCGTCCATACCGAGAATCGCGATAATATCCTGCAGCTCTTTGTATCTTTGCAGCGTCGCGATGACCTTGTTCGCTACCTCGTAATGCTCTCTGCCCACGATCTGCGGATCGAGAATACGGGAGGAAGATTCCAGCGGATCCACCGCGGGATAAATACCCATTTCCACCACTTTACGCGAAAGCACCGTCGTCGCGTCCAAGTGCGAGAAAATCGCCGCCGGCGCAGGGTCGGTGATATCGTCCGCAGGCACGTACACGGCCTGAATAGACGTGATGGAGCCACGGCGCGTACTTGCGATACGCTCCTGCAACATGCCCATCTCCAAAGACAAAGTAGGCTGATAACCGACGGCCGAAGGCATTCTGCCCAGCAACGCCGAAACCTCGCTGCCTGCCTGGATATAACGATAAATGTTATCGATGAACAGCAGCACGTCCTGGCGGTTCACGTCACGGAAGTACTCCGCCAGCGTCAGACCCGTAAACGCCGTACGCATACGGCTTCCGGGCGGTTCGTTCATCTGCCCGAACACCAACGCCGTGTTCCCCAAAACGCCCGATTCGGTCATGTCCGAAATCATGTCGTTGCCTTCCCTCGAACGCTCGCCGACACCCGTAAAGATAGAGTAGCCGCCGTGCTCTTTGGAAATATTGTGCATCAGCTCCATGATCAGCACCGTCTTTCCGACGCCCGCGCCGCCGAACAGACCGATCTTGCCGCCTTTGCTGTACGGAGCGATCAGGTCGATGACCTTGATGCCCGTTTCAAAAATTTCCGTCGAAGGACTCTGATCATAAAATGCAGGAGGCTTTCTGTGTATGTTCCAGTGCTCCTTCGCCTTGATCTCCCCTTTGTGATCGATCGGTTCGCCCAAGACATTCATGACCCTGCCCAGTACACTCTCACCGACAGGCACACAGATCTGCGACCCCGTGTCTGTTACCGCCATTCCGCGCGACAAACCGTCGGTTGCCGTCATGGAAATACAGCGTACGATTCCCTTTTCTACGTGCGAAAGCACTTCCAGAACCGAATCCGTGTCCTGCACGACCAGCTTTTCGTAAACGGGAGGCATCTGCCCCTCAAAAGCCACATCGATGACCGGTCCGATTATCTGGCATATTTTACCTGGTTTTACCATTGTTGTGTTTTACCTTTTGATGTAAATTGTTTTCCGAAAAAAATCTTCCCGATGACAAATCCAGCAATTCCGTCGTAATCGCACTCTGACGGAGCCTGTTGTATTCGAGATTCAAGGCATCCAGCATTTTTTCCGCGTTTTTGTTCGCATTGGACATCGCCATCATACGCGCCGCATGCTCGCTCGCCGAACTGTGTATCAGCGTCGAATAGATCATACCGACCAGATACTGCGGCACCAAAACGTCCAAAACTTCCTTCGGCGAAGGATCGTAACAGATCTCGCCCGTATACGTCGGCGTGACGTCTGCCTCAATGTCCTTTTCTTCGATCGGAAGAAGTTTTACAAGCTCCGGTTCGTACACCGACGCCGATTTCATCCTCGTAAAGACTACGTACACTTCATCCATCAGATTGCGGTCATACAATTCCAGAATGTCGCGCATTACGCCGCGCGCATCGTGCAGCGTCGGGTTTGTCACCGCGTGCGTGAATTCCAGATCGACCTGCTGTTCGCGGCTTTCAAAAAACGCGCGCGCCATCTGCCCGATCGTGACAACGTAATGCACCGGCCGCCTTTGCATATGCTCCCATGCCAGGTTCAAAACGTTGTTGTTGAACGCACCCGCCAGTCCTTTGTCGCCCGCAATCACGATATACGCCGTACGATTGTCCGGCCTGTGCTCCGTATAACGGTTGTGTATATCGTTGCTGTGACGCATGATGTCCTTCAGCGTATAGCGGACCGAATCAAAATACACCGAACTGAACGACTGCTTTACGACAGCCTTCCGCATTTTTGCAACGGATATCAGTTCCATCGCCTTTGTGATCTGGTGCGTATCCTGGATACTCTTGATACGATGCCTCAGTTCCGCTATGTCTGCCATATTACTTCACATCCGAAGCGTTTTCGACGCTTTCGGCCTCCGCTTCGGCATCTGCCTGGTGCGAATCTTCTCCCACGGAGCAGTTCACATAATCTTCGGCCACATTCAGAATTTCCGCACGCAGCTCCTCGTCCACTTTCTTATCCGGATCGATCTTTTCCAAAAGATCCGCATGATTGGCATGAATATAATCCAACAGCCCTTCGTTATAGGCCGTCATCTTTTTCTCGGGGATCTTGTCGACAAGATCGCTCTGCGAAACGGTCAAAAGCACGATCATCTCACGTACCGAATAATTCAGATACTGGCGCTGTTTTAGCGTATCGGTCATCTTCGCGCCGCGGTTGAGCGTCTTCTGCGTCTCCGCATCCAAGTCGGAACCGAACTGCATGAAGATCGCAAGCTCTCTGTACTGCGCCAGATTGACACGCAGCTGACCGGAAATCTGACGAATCGCCGCGCGCTGCGCGCTGCCGCCCACACGCGAAACGGAAAGTCCCACGTTTACGGCAGGACGTACGCCGCTGTTGAACAGCTCGCTTTCCAGATAGATCTGCCCGTCCGTAATCGATATGACGTTCGTCGGAATGTATGCCGAAATATCGCCCGCCAGCGTCTCGACGATCGGAAGCGCCGTGATTGAACCGCCTCCTTTCTCCGGCGAAAGTTTCGCCGCACGTTCGAGAAGCCTCGAATGCAGATAGAATACGTCGCCCGGATATGCCTCACGCCCTGCAGGACGCTTCAGCAAAAGGCTCATCGTACGATATGCCACCGCGTGCTTCGACAAGTCGTCGTAGACGATCAGCACGTCTTTCCCGCGGTACATGAAATACTCCGCCAGCGCACACCCACTGTACGGCGCAAGATACTGCAACGGTGCATCGTCATCCGCCGTCGAACATACGACACAGGTGTACTCCATCGCACCCCTGTTCCGCAGCGTCGTAATGATCTTCGCAAGCGACGACGCTTTCTGCCCGATCGATACATAAATACAGATAACGTTCTCACCTTTTTGGTTCAGAATCGTATCGATCGCGATTGCCGTTTTTCCCGTCTGACGGTCACCGATGATCAACTCACGCTGGCCGCGCCCGATCGGGATCATACTGTCGATCGCAAGAATCCCCGTCTGCAAAGGCTTGTTTACCTTTCCACGATCCATGATCGCGGGTGCGGGAAACTCCACCGGACGATAATCTTCCGCTTCAATGTCGGACAACCCGTCGATCGGCTCGCCCAACGGATCTACAATCCTGCCCAAAAAACCTTCTCCGACAGGCATCTGCACCGTCTTGCCCGTCGAATATACCAGATCGCCGAAACGTACCTTGTCTTCTCCCGAAAACAAGACCGCCCCGACACTGTCCATTTCCAAATTCAGCGCAAGCGCTTTGTAGCCGCCCTGCACTTCAAGAAGTTCGTTGTACTTTACGTCGCTCAGCCCGGATATATGTATGATACCGTCGCCCGAGTAAATAATCCTCCCGCACGTCCTCTCATCCGAATACCCGTTCGCAGACTGTACTTTCTCAACGATCGTCTTTCCTATCGCTTTTACGTCAACCATATATTCAACCTAATTTCTTTCAAGCGGTCACATCGCTCTTGATCTTGTCAAGCCGGCTCCTCACCGAACCGTCAAATACCGTATCACCGATATAAATGATAACCCCGCCGATAATGCTCTTGTCTATCTCGTACTTCACCTTGCCGCATCCGCGCTCTTGAACAAATTTCTCGATCATGGCTTCCGTCTCGGCATCCGGCGTTCTTGCAAGAATAACATTTGCAGTAATATTATTTTTATTTGTCATATTATTGCTCCTTACTCCATTGAGCAAGGCATTCGGCAATCATTTTCTTATCGTCTTCCGGAGAAATATCCCTTTCAAGAATTTTTTCGGCTACCGCCATCGAAACATCGGTGATCTGACGCTCGATATCCGTCTGCAAACCGCGGCGCTCTTCGTCCAGTTCTTTTTCCGTGCGATCGATCAGATTCTTCGCCTGATTCTTCGCTTCCGCAAGAATATCGTCCGCTTTCTGGTTCGCCGCTTTCACCGCATTCTCATGAATGACCGCCGCTTCCTTCTTCGCCTCGGAAAGTACGACTGCCGTACTGTCTTTCATCTTCTTGACTTCTGCATTGAGGTCGGAATTTTCTTTCTCTATATTTTTGATCTTGTCCTGCCGTTCCTTGATCATCCGCTTCACCGGCTTGAACAGCAAAAGGTACAGACCGACGGTTAGAATGATCAACGCGATCAGATGGCAGACTACACTCTCCCATTCCACCAGCTCGCCTATACTCGCAAGCATCTGGTTTCCGACTAATTCTACGTACATTTTACACCTTTGATATCTTTATTTTGTTATGCAACGAAAATCAGCAATATGCTCACCAACAATCCGTAAATAGCCGTCGTCTCCGCAAACGCAAGACCGAGCAGCAACATCGTTCTGATTTTGCCGACCGCTTCCGGCTGGCGCGCGGTCGCTTCCACCGCTTTGCCCGTCGCGATTCCCATACCAATACCTGCTCCAAGCCCCGTCAGCGCCGCAATACCTGCGCCGAGCAACGCTCCGTCCGTGGCAAGAAGATTTGCCAGCATCGTAACCAAAAGTTCCATCGTTCGTACCTCCTTCAAGGGTTATATGGATAAATTTTAAACAGTTTATGTTCAGGCTGTCGCCTGCTTTCCCGCCGCTTCGCCGTCAGACACTTTCTGCTTTTTCGGCTTCTTCTGCCTGCGCGGCGGCGTCTCGATCGCTTCCTGCACAAACGTCAGCGTCAGCGACGCAAATACGTAAGACTGGATAAACGCATGAAACAACGTGAAAAGCGGCGTAAGCACCGCAGGCAATACCAGCGGCAGCCCGAAATACCAAATGCTTTCCACCAAGATATAGACCATGTCCATAATCACCATGCCGCTCAAAATACTTCCGAAAAGTCGGAACGTCATGGATACGGGCACCGATAAATCCGTCACGATGTTGATCGGGTTCAGATAATGCGTAAATCTGCGGAATTTGTTCTTGGCAAACCCCAGCGTGTGTATAAACAAAAACGTACACAGCGCCAGCGCAAAACATGCGCCGATATCCGCAATCGCAGGCCGCAGCCCGAACATCTCGATGAGCACCCCGCAGCAAATGTACGTCGCCGCTCCAAGCGTATACGGCCCCATCAGCTTGCTGTAATTTTCCGTCATCTCGTCCGCGCTCTTGTCAAAAAACGACACGAGCCATTCCAGAAACATCTGGATCGCCGACGGCGTCGTCTTCCAATGCCTGATCACCGTCAGCCGCAGAATCAATGCCGCAATCAGCAATACAAACACCACTATAAATCCCGTAATCACACTGTCGTTGATGCGGAATCCGCCGATCACGATCACATCCGACGGAAATATCTTATCTTTCAGTCCCGCAAATTTATCCGTTGCGAGAAGTTGTGCTGAAAAATTCTCCATTTCGTCAACCTCTGTACCTTAAAATCATATTCATTCTACTACTTTTCGAAAAAATTTTCAAGTAAATCACCGCGGGAGAAAGATAATAAATACTTATACTTAAACAGTTTTTCTTTCCCGCAGTCTGCCATTTTTTTGCGTCCAACCCCTGCCTTCGACAAAAAAACACCCGCCATTTTTTCTCTTTCCCTTGCTTTTTATGTGCAATTATGCTACAATTTTTGCAAACGGAGTATCTATTTATGAACACATATCGTTTCAAACTTTCCAAAGCCGCTATTATCGGCTGCATTTTCGGCATCTTGCTCGGCATCGTCGGGATCGGATTTACCGTCTATCGGATCCTCTCCCCTTCGCTCGGCTTCTCTTCACCGCAGCTGATCATCCAACACGTCGTCATCATTATCGCCTCCCTTCTGGCTCTGAGCGTATTCCCTTCCATTCTCATCCGCTCCGTCTATAAGGTCGGCGACAAGGAACTCGTCTTATGGTTCGGGTTCATTAAATCCGTCTATAAAATCCAGGACATGGAATCCATCCACCTCTTTACCAAATCCAACAAACTTGTCATCTACTTTAAGGACGAGCGCTATACCGTCATCGTCGTCAAACCCGAATGGTATAACGAATTCACAAAAGACATCTGTTCCCGCAACGATAAGATCCGCTACGACGTTTCCACCGCGGAAATCGACGACAAACCCGATGATTTTTAAGCGGAATATTTCTTCAAAATGCAAGGCATGTCGACGGACATGCCTTGCATTTTGCAAGACGTTCCGATTGCACACTATGTTATCACGTTCACTTAGGAACGAAGCTTGGTGCGAGAGGCGGCCGTCCGCAAATTGCGGTCGGCCGCCTCTCGCTTTCCGATAAAAGAAAAAAAGCCTCCGACTTAACCGAAGGCTTTTTTCAGATAAATTCATTTAAACCCGTTGGAGATATTACTTGTTGAAGTATCTCTTCAGAAGGCCGTTGAAGCCTGCGCCGTGACGCGCTTCGTCTTTCGCCATTTCGTGAACGGTGTCGTGAATCGCATCGTAACCGAGCTCTTTCGCACGTTTCGCGATCGCAAGTTTCCCCGCGCAAGCGCCCGTTTCCGCCGCTACGCGAAGCTCAAGGTTCTTTTTCGTGGAATCGGTGACGCACTCACCCAGAAGTTCAGCAAACTTGGAAGCGTGCTCTGCTTCTTCCATCGCATAACGTTTGTATGCTTCCGCAACTTCGGGATACCCCTCTCTCTCCGCTACACGAGCCATCGCAAGATACATGCCGACTTCCGTGCATTCGCCTTCAAAGTTCGCACGCAGTCCGGACACAACTTCTTCGTCCAGTCCCTTCGCAATCCCTACTTCATGCACGCAAGCAAATTTTATTTCAGCGCTGTTGTCGATCGGCACAAATTTCGTAGCCTTGCAAACAGGGCATACCATTACGGAATCATCTACAATTTCACCGCAAATTGCACATCTTTTCATTGTAATTACCTCTCCTTTCTTCCGGAAGTATTCCTCCCTTTATTTGCTTCTATTTTATCATTCCTGACAAAAAAATACTGTTGCATTTGCAACAGTTATAATAAAAATCCGTAAGATCACTTTTCACTGAACCGACCTGCTTTTGTTTGTACAGCCTCAAACTTTCGCTTCCCTGCGTATCGATTCTTTAAAAATGCGCATGCTATTATAATAAAATAAGGAAAGGGAGGACGCGATGATTTCCGTGATCATGAGCGCTTACAACGCGGAAAAGACGGTGTGCCGCGCCGCCGAAAGCATTTTGCACGGCACGTACGAAGATCTGGAACTGATCATGGCTGACGACGGCAGCTCGGATTCCACATATGCGATTTTGCAGGATATCGCAAGGCAAGATTCGCGGTGCGTCTGTATCCGCAATACCGCGAACAAGGGTCTTGCCTGTTCTTTGAATGCGTGCCTGTCCGCCGCGCGGGGCGAGCTGGTTGCGCGGATGGACGCAGACGACTGTGCGTTTCCCGAACGGCTGCGCGTCCAGGCAGACTTTTTAACCTCGCACCCCGACATCGGATTTGTCGGGAGCGCTGCCTATCTCTTCCACGCGGGCGAAATTTACGGTGTGCGGCAATTCGAAGAACGACCGTCCCCTTCCGACCTCGTCCGACACAACCCTTTCATTCACCCGAGCATCCTCTTCCGCCGCAGCTGCCTTCAGACGGTCGGAGGATACAGAGATACTCCGTTTACACACCGCTGCGAAGATTACGATTTATTCTTTCGGCTCTACGCGAAGGGTATACGCGGATACAATCTTCCGAAGCCTCTCCTACTGTACGAAGAAGATCCCGCCGATACGTCCAAACACACGATCCGCTCCCGTATCTGCGAATTTTGTACCCGCCTACGCGGTTCCGCAGGTCTAAAAAAACCGCTCGGCTTTTTACTCTCTTTCAAGAGCCTTGCCGCCGTATTCGTGCCGAGAAAACTATATCTGAAAATCCGATCCGCCCGAAAGGAGAATAAAGCGCTATGACCAAAAAGAGAAATTTCTTTCAGGCCCTTTTCCTGCTGCGACTGCTCGTTCAAAGGAATATCAAAAACCAATACTACCGTTCCGTCATCGGCATCCTGTGGACCGTGCTCAACCCTTTACTGAACATGCTCGTCATGGCATTCGTCTTTTCCGTCTTGTTCGGCTCGGAAACGGATGGTTTAGATTATCCCGTCTATATCCTGGCAGGCAATATCATTTTCAACGTCATGCGCTCGTCCACCGCTTCCGCCCTGCCCTGCCTTGTACAGCAGCGCGACATGCTCCTCAAGACAAAAGTGCACGCAGAAATTTTTCCGATCTCCAACGTGCTCTCCTCCCTCGTCACGTTTTTCTTTTCGCTGATTGCCCTCCTGCTCGTCATGATTCTGCGCGCCATGTCGGGGTTTTATTCCTTTCATTGGCAGATTATTCTTTTCCCCTTACTTTTGCCTGCACTCTCCCTCTTCTCTGCGGGCATCGCTTTCTTTTTAAGTGCGCTCTACGTCTTTTTCAGAGATATAAAACATATCTATTCCGTGATTCTCACCCTCTGGACGTATCTGACCCCGCTCTTTTACAGTCTGAAAAAATTACAAAGCGAAACGGCCGCCCGCTTTATCCGTCTGAATCCCATGTATCATTTTGTAACGCTTTTCCGCACAATGCTCGTCGGCACCGTGCCGCCCCTTTCCTCTTTTGCTCTCTGTTATTTATTTTCAGCAATCTCGATTGCGCTCGGCTGTCTGTTCTTCAGTCTTCTCCGCCCGAGAATTGCCGCGAGGCTCTGACCTATGACACATTCTGACCTTTCACGGAGATTGCTCTCCGTCGAGCACGTATCCATGAGTTTCCGCCGCTATGACGTCGGCGTTGACTCTCTGAAAGAACTGATCGTGCGCGCTTTTCGCCGTGATCTGCATAAAAACAAATTTCAATGTCTGAAAGACGTTTCCTTTCAGGTGGACCGCGGAGAAGCGGTCGCGCTGATCGGAAAAAACGGTGCAGGCAAGAGTACTCTGTTGAAAATCGTATCCGGCATTCTCCCGCCCGAACAGGGCTCTGTTTTCTGCGGCGGCAGAATAACACCCCTTCTCCGCCTGGGTGCAGGTTTCGACAGCAATGCGAGCGGCCTCGAAAATATTTATCTCAATGCCGCTATCTTAGGCTATCCGAAAAAAGAAATCGACGAAAAACTTTTGCCAATCATCGAATTTTCGGAATTGGGCGACTTTATCCGTGCCCCCATCAAGACCTATTCTTCCGGCATGCTCGCAAGGCTCGGCTTTTCCGTCGCTGTCAATTTGCCTTCCGAAATTTTACTCATCGACGAAATTCTTGCGGTGGGCGATCTCGCATTCAGCCGAAAATGCTATCGGAAACTGGACGAGCTGCGCGCAAACGGCACCACCTTTCTCATCGTCTCCCACAGCGAATCTGTGCGGCGCTATTGCTCGCGCGCCATCTGGCTGGACGGCGGTACGATACGCGCCGACGGCGACATCGACCAAATCTTTAAAGAGTATTCCGCCTGCATGCTTCAAAAAACCGAATTCAAGACCGCACCTTAAAAAGTATGCTTATCCCGTTTCTTTTGTATCGGAAAAAGCGGCCGCATGACAGACGGCCGCTTTTAATTTTTTATGGTTTTATCCCAAAAAGGTTTACCGATCCCGAAGCGATCTATTGCAAAAATATCGTCTTTTTAAAATTGCTTTGCGGCGGAGTATAGTCTTTGAGGATTTCTGAAAGGAAAACATTGTCCTTCAGCTCCTCCCGCCTCTCATATAAGAGGCGCAGGATTTCCTCCCAAAATCTGTTTTTATAAACCGATTTCGCGCGAATGTTTTTAAGGATTTTCTTTTTTCGCTCTTCGGTCAGATCAAACCCGAACTTTTGCGGATCTCCGCCCGCCGCATAGATTGCAAATATTGTTCTCCCGCACTTTTCGCAGGTACAGCAATTCTCCCCCGTGATCTGTTCCCAACAAACGCGCAACTGCAAATATATTCCCGTCTTTTGCGCAAAGCGCAGGATCTGACGGACTTTGTCGGTACGGGTCTTTTCGAAACCGTCATGATAAATTTTACAACCGCAATAGCAAACCCTCTCGTCGATCACGGGATCGCTCGCACACGTCTGCCTGTCCCTGTCCGACGCATCATAGGAAGCGGCTATCTTTATATCCGTTATGTCCTTTCGGTACGCGTACGGCGCCGCGTGTCCCAACAGCGCCAAACCGTGCTCAAATCCGTGCCACCAGTTTTCCCCGACCTTAGCGGCAATGTCCGCCGTCAGTTTCTTTTCGTCCAAAATATAACGGAACGAGGTTTTAACCGACGTCTTCGCAATCTGCAAAATTTCGGCAGTATGTGCAACCTTCTCTTCCGTCAGCCGCCAAGCCTCTTCCTGCTCAAAATAAACGTCCGCCCCCCAGACCGTAAACAATTCGGGTTTGTAACATAAATTTGACAAAAGGGTCGATACGGCGTCCACTCCTCCGGAGAAAAAACACAGCGTACGCCGCAAACTGTGATCCACCGTATTTTTTATGGTTCGTCCGATTTTCATACGGCCGCGAAAAGCCAACGTCGGATACATCGAAGAGTATCCGCGCTTTACTTCGTCGATACATTCCGCAAAATCTTCGTCGATTTCCTTGACGGAAATTTCCGCATCCGTCAGCCAGCAAACGGGCAGAACCAAACTTAAAAACGGAATCGCCGCCACCGCGTCAGGCACATTTTCCATATTGCACCCATATTCGACCGTAAAGGGTCGCCTCTCCGCAAAATATGCAGAAACAGGACCCGACACTTCATAATCGTAAACAAGTTTATTTTTCTCATGCAGAACTGCGCGCAAAACGATCCTGCTCTCTTTGCGCTTGCCGTCCGCCATACAAATATCTTGTTGACGTTCGCCAATTTTCGATGCCGCTTTTATCAGCCCGTTTTTTTCGGCAAACGCTCTAAAAGCTGCAAGGCGCGTCGGGTAAACACGGTTAAACTCCGTATAATCTGCCCGATCAAAATAATAGGCAAGCGGCCGCTCTTTTATAAACCTCGTCAACGGAGCAGACGGCAGACGAAAGAATTCTGTCAGCTCTTTCGTGCGCGAATCGACCGTCAGAAAAAAAGCGCGGATACCATTTTGTAAAGCCATGACGTTGCCGTGAAATCTCCCGCCGATGGAAAAGGTGATTCCTCGCAAAGCGCTCTCCCACTCCGCCCGATCGGTCGGCAAGATCTTGGCTTTGTCCAGCCACTCCCGCACATAAGAATAATAGGCGGGATCGTTTACCGACGCGGGAAGAAATCCCCATTTCGTCTGTTCGATAAACTGCATCTTATGCGCCGCGCAATAGCTCAAAAAATGTTTCTCGGGGATCGTGAGCTTTCCGTAAAACGAACGAAAGTTACAGCTTGCCTGTCCCAATTCCGACCGCAAAGAAAAGCCCTTTTCCCCGCAATAATACATGGACGGACACCCGATCACGGCGATATTTTTCACGCCGTGTTTCGACAGTATTTCTGCGGTGTATTCTCCGCGGACACCGAGTTGCGCCCGCTCCTGCAGTTTATGCAGAAGACGCTGCGTATTCTTCGACATATGGAAGTTTATGTCATACATAGTACTCTGCAAACCTATACTTATCGGGATAAACGGTATGTTATTCGCGTCGACGATTCGTTCCAGATAGTCAAAATCCGTATTTTCGCGGATCCATATAAGATCTGTCAGAATCACTCTGTCAAAGTCTTTCAGACGATCGGTTTCATTATACCCTATTCGGATCGGCGAGAACAGCTTTTCGATGGCGTCCCAAAAGACGAGGTTTCCGCTGTTTTCCCCAAGATCGATCAGCTTTTCCGCCGCGGTCGCATTTTCTCTGACTTTATTTCGCAATATACCGATTTTCAATCTGCCTTCCTCCTTGCAAGTCTTTTCATTCTCTTCCTCGCCCTGTATTTGGTCCGAAATTTTTCCCGGTCGAACAGCCAATAAAACAACCCTTTCAGCCAAAGCGGTTTCCCGACGAGAAAGGCGCATTGCCCGTTTGAGGCGTTGCTGTTTACGATCGCTCTTTCACTATTCCCGTTTTTTTTTAATTGCGCAAGATGCCAGTTCCAGACGTCAAAGAAATTTTTCCGCGCATACCCCCCATATACCTTGTCTTCCAGATATGAGTTCGAAAACACCTTTCTGTCAAACTCTTCCGCATTCCATAAAAAGTTTTCAAACGATACGGAAACGTCCAAAGGCCGCAGAGAAAACCGATCGATGTCATCTTTGAAACACCGCTTTACGAAGCGGCAATAATCAAGCGCTCCCCTTTGCAATTCTCTGACGGCATATGTTTCGGAATATTTTGCCGACTGCTCCTTTTCAAAAAGGAACCGAAGCTTTCCGTTCTCCTCTTCATAACCGATGCAGGATCCGTCCGGCTGTGAGATCAGATATTCCCTTAATACGGAAGTGACGGCGGGCGTGTGCCTGTAAAAATCATAAATGCGGAACCCGTTCCTCTTCGCGAGCGCCTGCGCGCTGCTGCCGTTATCATGCAGATAAAAAACGTCGATCGGCTTTTCGGCAATACCGCAAAGAATCGCCTGCAATCTTCCGCTGTAACCGATGTCAAAACAGGCGCATTTTCCTCTGAATTCCGAAGCAATCGCGGCGCGCAGTCTGTCCGTTTTTTCATTTTGCAAAACGGTATTTTGTTCTGCCATCACCTCGCATGCGGCTTGCGCAAAATCAAAGAACGATGATCTCCCGTAAAACGGCTTTTGAAGATCGATTCCCCTCTTATGAAAGAGCAGCGCCTGCTTTGCCGTGAGCTTCCCCCAAAGCGGTTCGAGTATTTCGAGCACGTCCCGCGGCGAGGTCTTATCCAGGTCGAAATAACGGTACAGCCCGAACAGATCTTCCTTATTTTTTACCGCAAACGGAAGCAATGTTTTGCGGTTGGCATAGAAATACGAAGTCTGCAGCGTATCTCCGAACAACATATCGAAAACCTTTTTCACAAGATATCCGTCGCGCGCCAAAAACACGATACGATCGTATCCTTTTTCTTCGGCTGTATCCCGAATGAATTTCGCAAGCCCCAAAAGATGCATCCCCAGCGCCGCAAAACCGATAAAATAGGCGTCTGCATCGTAGAGCGACCCCGCATGAAAACTTCGAAACGGATCGTCAAAACATCCGTATGCCGCACACGACAAAAGACAACGCAGCGGCAGCTGCTCCATTACACACCTGCTGTCACAGATCTTGTGTGCCCCCTCGTAAATCTGCTTGAACGCATCCCCCGTATAAATATTGGAAATATTGTTGGTGTACGTCTCCACCGCCTTCGGGAAAAACAGGGACAAGAGTCCTTCCTTCTGCGAAGACATGATATCCGACTCCCAATTATCCCCGATGTGAAGAACGGAATTCCCCGCCGCCTTTTCCTCCTTTTTCAAAACCTTGAAAAGTCCTCCGCCCGCTTTCAGTTTTTTGAACGCGGAAGACAAATAAAGCCTGTCGTACCCTTCGATACCGCATTTTCGGAGCATTTTCTCAACCAAAGGTTGTTCAAGATATATATCCGATGTCAGCACCACGCGCCTGCCGATAAACTTCGCCAATTCGAAAAGTTCCCTGCCCGCCCGCCGCGGCATGCAGAGATTTAGTTCCGCCTCTTTTTCCGCCTCCAGCATGGCGGCCGAATCCTGCGCAGTATACCCGAAAAGATCGGACATACATTTGTAGATTTCAGTCAGCGTGACATCTTCCGCCTTTGCGTCTGCCATCCGCGCAAACAACCTGCATTTCGTCTCGGCTTCCTTGCGCATTGCGGCAAAAGTCTCGGGTTCCGCAACGATCCGCCCGATCTTTTCCCCGACAAACAGAAAAAGATCGTCCGGCGTCCAAAACGGACGCTCGATCAATGTGTCAAAAATATCAAAACTAATAATCTTAACATTCTCTTTGCAGATCTTGTAACGCAATTCTTCAAACTTTTCGTCCCACTGCGTCGTTTGTTCATAAAAGTAAAATTCATGCTCGCAAGGTTGCGAAAGTTTTTCCTTTTGAAAGCTTTCCAACAAACTCCCCACGATTTCCCGATCGTTTTCATATCTCGTCGCGCGGATATTTCCCGACCAGATGCGAAAATATTTTTCCTTGAATAGCTCAAAATCCCGCTTTACTTCCCGCAGCTTTCCCGTCTGTTCCAAAAAACGCTCCGCCAACGCAAATACGTTGCCGATGTCCCGCACATACCCGTGCAAGCGTTCTTTGGATTGGTACAGGCTCGTGGACGCCTTGCCGTGCCGATAGTAAAAATAACAATCGTTGTCGCAAAAGGAAAGTTTTTCGGCAAGCGCATAAAACACCGTTGAAAAGAGAATGTCTTCCCCCATAATAAGATGCAATTCCATCTTTTCCAGAAACGGAAGGGCCCGCCCGATCAGTTTTCGGCTGTACACTTTGTTCCATACCGTATGCCAGATAAAACACTCTCCCTGCTGCGCAAAAAAACTGCGCAAAAGCACCTCTCCTTCGAGAGGTTCTCTGTTTCGGTTAAAACTCCGATAATGATTAAAATACGTTCTGACGCCCGATTCATCTACGTTTACGGTATTGCCCACAACCATGTCCGCCCCGTCCGCCGTTAGCGTCTTTATAAGCGGTCTGAACCAATCCACGGAAACAAAATCATCGCTGTCCACAAAGGCGATCACGTCCCCGCGGGCGGCTTTCATGCCCGTGATGCGCGCGCGAAAAAGGCCTTCGTTCTTTTCATGACGCACATAGCGGATCCTTCCGTCCTCCTCCGCCAGCCTTTGAATGATCTGCGCGCTTGCATCGGGACTGTTATCGTCCACGCAGACGATCTCTATACTTTGATAGGACTGCTCCTGCAAACTTCGGATGCACTTTTCAATGTGCTCTTCCACATTGTAAACAGGCACGACGATCGTCAATAGCGGCATATCCATTTTTCCGTCCCTCCCTTTTTTACGATTTACCCCTTATTTCGGAATGCGATCCGCAAAAGCCGCATTACCTCCCACACAAAACAGTTCCAGCGATACAGACACTTGAATTTTAAATCGGAAGCTTCTATCGAACCGTACAGCCAGTACACGGAAGGAAGCTGTCTTTTCCCTTTTCTCGTAAAACGGACGCGCAGACGATTCAGTACAAGAAACCGCTTTGCTTCCCTTTTTGTCAATTTGCGGACAATGCTTTCCCGATGGCCTTCCGCAGGGTCATCGGAAAACCGATACCGCGAAAAACACTCCAACTCCTTACTTCCGGGCTTATACATTGTCCCGATGAGCTTTTTCCCGATTTCTCTCGTCTGTACGGCATCGCCTCTTTCAAGGCGATCGTTGAGCCATTCCTGTAAAATCTTATGATCCTGCGAAAACCATTCCGATCTCTCTTTTTTAAGAATCGGCCTTATTCGCCCTGCCTCTTCGCGATATCCCTGCGTCATGCCGTGCGGAGAAACAAACATCGTTTCCAGCAAATTGTTGTTAAACTTCGCCTTGCGAAAAAAATGATCACATGGCCCAAAAAAATATGTCCTCGTACGGCACTTTATCTTTTTCGGGCAAGCGTATAAACCAAAATAAATTCCGCATTTCGGCCCGATCGCACCCTGCGCCTTCAAAATCGTTTCCAGACACGTTTGCATAGAACCCGACCAACCTGTGTCGCAGACGGCAAACGGGCCGTCTGTGAGCTTTTCCTGCCGAAAATATTGCATCGTAATCGCAAGCGCGTTTTCTGAATTCTTTCGCACAATGCGCCAAAAATCGCTGTTTCGGGCAGCCGCGTTTCGCATGGCGTTCAGATCGGAACCTGTGAGCACTTCGTCTTCACAAACCCCGAACAATTTCGTCAAAAATTCTTTTTCCGTTTGCGTCGCGCCGACCCGCTCCCAAATCATTGCGGGCGTCACCGACTGCGACGGAGAAAACAAAAGCTCCAGCGTCTTGCTCTCGGAAAACAACGCATAGCCCGCAAGCCGCCAAGCCAGCCGCGATGCAAACAAATATCGGCATTCCAATTCCGCACATCGCGCCGCCGCTATCTTTTTGGAAAATATATACGGTTCATATCCGTCCCGCGCCAAAAAATATATTCTCCGTACATTGTTCTCTCGCGCCGTATTTAAAACATATTCCGAAAAGCTGTACAAAAGCGGAGCATTCAGCTTGCTTATCGTCTCCCTTACTTCTGTGCTCATTGCAATTTTCCCGTATTCAGTATGCGAAAAAATTGCGGCGTTCAGTCATTCCGATTTTCGGAAATATTTTCCGTTTCATGCGCCTCGCCATAAGAAAAGACCGATAAGATCCGAATGCAAAACATTCAAGATCCTATCGGCCTTCTTTGTCTCTTATTTACTTTTTGAAAATCATCTGCGCGCCGCGCCCTTACAAATCAATGGCAGGTGCCCTGCGTATACCGTTTTCCATCAGCAATCGCGTTTCGGCAGCCGTAGCCAAACCGGAACGGAAAGCCGTCGCACACCCCGCAGCAACACCCAACGCCAGTGCCTGGCTGTTGTTTGCTCCACTTTCCTTGCCAGCAAGAAACGCCGCCAACAACGCATCTCCCGCCCCGACTGTATCCTTTACGTTCCCGAAGTAAGAAGGTGCCGCTACCCGCTCTCCGCTTTCCGACACAAATATGGCGCCGTCTTCCCCCAAACTCACAATCACATTCGCGGTGCCCTGCGTCAGCAGTTTTTCGGCGAGCGTGAGCGCCTGTAAGGGGTCTTTTACCTCTTCCCCAAAAATTTCTCCCAGTTCTTCCCTGTTCGGTTTTATGAGCCAGGGACGGTATTTTACAATCTGCTTTAATTGTGCGCCTGCCATATCCGCAACGATCCGCACGTCGCGTCCGCACAATGCGTCGAACAGGCATTCATAGCTGTCTTTCGGGAGCGTCGCAGGTATGCTTCCCGACAATACGACAACCGATCCGTCCGGAATCTGCATAAGTTTTTCCGTCAGACGTTTCAGATCCTTCAGATTGACTTCCGGCCCTGCCCCGTTTATGTCCGTTTCCGCCTCTTTTTCGCGTATCTTCACATTGATCCGCGTAAGCCCTCTCACCCGAAGAAAATCACTCTCGATCCTCTCCTGTTCCAACGCGCGGCGCAACATTTCTCCCGTCAATCCGCCTATAAACCCCATGGCCGTCGCGGGAATCCCAAAACTTTTGAGCACAACCGCCACATTGATCCCTTTACCTCCCACATGAATCTCTTCACGTTCGGATCTGTTGATCAAACCATGGTATATGCTTTCCGTATAAATGCGATAATCCAAAGCCGGATTCATCGTAACGGTGTAAATCATTTTCGGACTTCCCCCTCTGCATCCAATATTCCCTGTTCTTTCAAGTAATCTTCCAGAATTTTCGCTGCTTCGGCACAAAGCTTCGAACAAGGACGCTTCTTGTAATATTCTGGCGTGCGCGCTTCCGCCTGCGGCGAACAATCGCTCGTCACCCCCGCAAGTAGCTCCCTGCATACGATCGAACCTTCCTTCTTCCGAAACCGCGCCGCAAACTCCTGCTCTCTCGCATACAACGCAGATTTTTCCGCCAACGTCGGCGTTTTTGCATGATAAAATAACAGTCCTGCCACCATAGCCATCGCGGAAACCGTACCGCAAATCTCGCGCATCCTGCCGACCCCGCCTCCGAACGGCGCACTCACCCTGAGAAGGTCTTCTTCACTCATTCCCGTAAGGTCCGAAAACGCAAGCACCACCGACTGCGCACAATTTAACCCGCTTTTAAAATTTTCTTCCGCTCTCTTTGCCCTGTCCATCTGCTCTCCTCTTTGTTTATACCCGCGATTTGCAAAAAAGCCTTGCATTCTTTAAAATCTATGGTATAATGAAACTATGATCGATATATTCTATACTTATGATCCGACAACTTCAGACGATTTTATACGAATGATTCTGTCTCGGTATTATAATATACCAAAACCCGTCATTTGTAAATCGTTTAACGGCAAACCTTTCATCGAGGGCAGAAAAATTCACTTTAACCTTACCCACAGCAAACAAATCACTGCCCTCGCCGTCGGGAAAAAACGCGTGGGATTCGATTGCGAATCGCTGACAGGAAAGGCCCGCCCTGCCGTATTGAATAAGTTTACCGACCGCGAAAAGAGCGAGATCCTCAGCGTGGCCGATTTCTATGCTCATTGGACCGCCCGCGAAAGTTATATTAAATTCTACGGCGAAACTCTCGCGAATCTGTGGAGAAAAGTCGAATTTTACCGCGGTAATATTTACTTGCGCGGCGAACTGACAGACGCCCGCATCACTCAATTCGAAATGGATAATTACGTTTTCAGCATCTGCGGAGATTATTCTAAATTCAACCTCAGAAAAGTATGACACCGTATACCTTCATCCATAAACTTTTAAAAAGAGCAAAGCCGATCTTAGCTTTGCTCTTTTTCTTTTATCGTTGCCGCAAAAAACGTAACAGATGCTTTTGTCTGCCGTATATAAAAATGCTGTACAGACTTAAAAATTCATTTTTTCCTCTTGAGCAATTGCAATCAGCAATACTGAATTTTTAACACCACTGATCTTGTATTGTAATACAAGATTATTTTTGCGAAGTATAGTGGGCTATACTTCTATTAGAAGTTATAATGAAAACTATTTAGTATTTGTCGTCTGATTACTTAAAGTTTTTGTCCGCTTTATGTCAAGTAGCCAAAGTGCAATTGCAACGGCTGTCGTCAGTAGAATCCCGACAATCAATATCAAGTTCAGTTTTAACACGAATGACGACAACATCACATTGACAAAACCGTGAAAGAGCATACACAGCGGCAGGCATTCAGACCGCTTATAAATTATGCCAAGCCAGAAACAGAGGAATATGCCAAGTGTAGCTTGTACCCAAAATGGCATTGACTGATTAGGGTGACCTTCTATAAACCAAAGCGGTAAATGCCATAACGCCCATATAACGCCGCACGCGAGCGCGGCAAGCGGGAATGTTATTTTCTTTGACAATGCAGGGTGCAAAATACCGCGCCAGCCTAATTCTTCCTCGCCGCCGTAAATAAAGGTGGAACCAAGCAGGGAGATAAAAAAGTTCAACACCGTCATTTGCGGGTTCCATTCCATTGAAGAAAGTCCCACAGTGAGCGTAACGAGGGCGGCAAACAAAAGGAAAAACCATATCCCGCGTTTTTTGTATGAAAACAAAAATTTTTTCAGTGAGTGCAGATATGGCCTGCCGTCAATGCAAAATAATGCTGCAATGGCTGGACCGAAGTTACCTATAATATATATAATTGTCGGCAATATGTCGCCATATACAAAATCAGTATATGCAACAAGTGCAGCTACGCCCCACCAACAAGCATAAGTTATGACAAATGTAATAATAAGATATTTCACAACCGCTTTTATCTTCATATAGCTATTATAGCATAGTAATGGAACGAAGTCACCTGTATGGGGTTATAAAAAAAGAAATAATCCGAACGCTCCGCCGACTAAAATCGGTTTCAGGTTCGGATTATACTCGTTTGGCGCAGAGAAAGGGATTTGAACCCTTGTTACCCTTATGGGGGTAAACACGATTTCGAGTCGTGCGCGTTCGACCGCTCCGCCATCTCTGCATTGTTGTCCGTACCTTTGTACGGACAGTTAATCTTTAACAGCCGTTTATTATTATAACTCTTTATTTTGGATTTGTCAATCTTTCAGGCAAGTGTTTTATACATAAAGTCGTTAAAATTCCCACGATTATTCCCGCCGCTATGCTGAACCCTGCCACAAACGGCAGCTGTACGTACAAAGACGGCGCTTCCATGATCAAAACCGCCACGCTCGTGCGCGCTATGTTGCTCAATATCGCGCCCGCAACGCTGATCGAAACAAGACTTACTTTCGGAAATACCAACACATACAGGCCCGCCATCACCAAATATGCGCAAAGGCTTCCCGCAAGATTGAATACGATCGCAAACCCGCTCCAGGATATAAGTCCCGTCAGAAGATTCTTTGCCAAAACAAAAACAAACGCTTTGCCCGAGCCGTAACAGATGATCACAAACAACACAAAAACGTTGGCAAGGCCGATCCTCACGTACGGGGCGAACGGCAGCAACGGAGGAACCAAAGATTCGATCAGAAACACGATGCTGGCCCCCGCCAGCAAAATTCCCAAAACAGCGATCTCTTTTGCCGAAATTTTCTTCATACGTCCGTCTCCAACCCTTTGCCCCGTATTTCAATGCGCATGTCGTGCGGCACACAGATGATCTCGCCCCAGCTGCGCGCCCCCAGGTATTCACAGGTGTGATCGGCGCAATCTGCCTCCGCTACACGCACCGTACCTCCGCTGATAACGATCCTGTTGTAATTCTCGTATTCCGATGAACCGTCACTTTCTTCCACGACGCCGACCCCGTCTTTTACATAAAAAATATATTCGGCTTCCGTTTCCAGCGAAGCGCTGAAAATCTGCTCCCCCTTGTAATAGACATAAAAGCTGTCCCCTCTTTCTTTGGGCGTCATGAACGCGATCAGGACAAACAAACCGAGCAGCAGAAGCGCCGCCGCGAACACGGCGACGTCTCCCCGAACAAAATATTTCTGTTTTCTGATCTGCGCTATTTTTTCGTCCCTGTTCATCTTTTAACCGTTTCTCGCCGCAACCGCCTCAATATATTCTTTTTCCTTTTCGCAGGGAATTACCTCGTCCCGCGCCGAAGAAATTTCATTATGTGTGAAGACATTTTCCACTTTGTCTGTCAGCGAAGGGTTCGTTAAAGCCGCGTATTCCTTCGGCTGTAAAACCGTATAATCGCCGACCGTATAATAACAAAAATCCGAAGTGATGACGACAGCCCCGATCCCGTACTCCGTCCAAAGCGATTCGTAAAAGGCCAGCGCCTGCGTCAAAGGCATACAAAAACCCGTCGTCGAAAATGCGTCCGCCAATGCTCCCGCATGCGCTACCTTCAAAGGCACCAGCACCGTTATGCTGATCACTCCGTTTTCCGACGGACGCCCGGAAACTGGATCTAAAATGTGCTTGTAGATCTTTCCGTCATAGACATAAAACCGATAATTGTCCGCACTCGTGCTGACCGCAACGTCGCTTAAACCCGTAAAATACAAAGCCCCCGACGCACTCAGTCCGCCCGTGACTTCCCTGCGCGGATTTTCCAGCGTCGCCGTATAACCCAATCCCGTCGTGTCGTTCTGTTTCTGTCCCGCCAGGATCGGATTCGACATCACCGAAAACGTACCCTGCACCTCTTTGTATTTCTCTTTCAGAAGGGACAGGACGCAGTCGCTCATGTACCCCTTCGCGATCCCGCCGAAATCGATGCGCGTTTCCGCATTTGATTTGACGATCTCGCCGCTTTCCGTTCTTTCAAGATCGGAAAACTGCGACGAGGCAAGCGCCGCGTCGATCGCGCTCTGCGAAGGCTCTTCCCGCGGCTCGGTATAGCGGTCGGCGTATTCGGGCGTAAAGCCCCACAATTCGCTCAGATTGTATAAAGCCGGCGTAAACGCTCCGCCTGTTTTTTCGTACAACTCTTTGCAAAGATCAAACAGTTCCAGTGTATTCGTATCCGCCGCAATCTTTTCACCCGCGCCCGCCGCATTGATGCGCGCCACGCTGCCTTCCGCCTTCTCCGTGCTCAGCTCGTCCTCAAGCGAGTTCAACAAACTGCCGATCTCCTCTTTCAGCGCCCCGATCTCTCCCGCGCTCAGTTTTTCTCCTTCCGCATAAAAATTCGAGGATATGGAAAACTCGACAAAATAAGCGCCGCTTTCCTCCTTCGGAGCGGAACAGCCGCACGCAAACAAAAGGAGTGCACTCCATACCAAACAAAGAAATCTGCGAATATGCTTAACGGTCACCGTAAAAAATCAACCCCAACGTACCCGGTCCGCAATGCGAAGCGATCACAGGCCCCACGATCTGATAATCGATCGTGATATCCGGCCCGAATTCATCTTTCAAAGCCTGCACAAAGGCGTCCCCCGTTGCCGGACAGTCAGCCTGCAGAACCTCGATCCTGTAATCCTTTACATTGCAATTATGCTCGTGCATGATCTTGATAAACTCGGAAAAAACGCGCTTCGATCCCTTGATCTTCCCCACGCTCTGCAACGATCCGTCTTCCACGATGGAGATCATCGGTTTGATCCCGAGAAGCGTCCCCAACGTCGCCGTCAGCGATGAGATCCTGCCGCCGCGTTTGAGATAGACAAGATCGTCCACCACAAAATATACGATCGTATGGTCGCGCAGCTGCGTCAGATACGCTTCCAGCTCGTCCATCGTTGCCCCCGCACGGTATTTTTCCGCCGCATAACGCACCTGAAAACCGCTCCCGAGACTGATCGCCTTCGTATCGAACGTGCGGATCACGCGATCGGGATACGCCTCTTTCAGCTTCGCGATCGCCTTATCCATACTCTCAAACGTCGCCGAAAGTTTGTGCGAAAAAGTAATATAATAAATGTCCTGCCCCTCTTTCAAGACAGGCTCAAAATAATCGATGTAGTTCTGCTCGTTGATTGCCGAAGTCGTCGGCACCGCCCCCGCACGCATACGATCATAAAAATGTCTGAAATCCGTCTTCTCTCCCAAATCATAATAGTACTCTTCCCCGTCCAGTACGTACGGCATGCGGATCACTTTCAGCCCGTATTCCTGCGCCGTCGTGTACCATAGCTCACAATTCGAATCGCAAAATAACTGATACATTCGTAACTCCTTTCCCTTTTCTTATGATTGTTCGCGTACTCTCACAAAAGTACATTGTCATTATACTATATGACGCCGCCGTTTGCAATCGATTCGGGCAAATTCAGAACTTTTTATGGACAATTTTTCTCAATTTGTCCTGTTCCAAAAGCCAGCAATTAAAGATAACCCCGATCACAAAGCAGATCATCAGCAGATACAGCCACAGCAAAAACACGATCAGAAAAACCGCCGCCCCGTACAACCGCTGCATTGAACCGAAACTCGCATACACTGAAAAACCGAACGAGGCAACTCCCCCAAGCAACAGCGTGAGCAGGCTGCCCCATACCACGTTTTTAACACCGATCCTGTACGGACAGATATACAAATTCAATAAAATCAGCAACCCGAACACGAAAACCCCGAACAGCGCGTATACCGCCACCTGCGCGATGAACGAGGGAAACAGCCGCTGCAACAGCGCATTGCCGAGCAAAAACAAGATCACGCAGAAAATAAAGAACACCATGACGATAAAGAGCAAAACCACCGCCGACAATCGGATCAGCCATCCGCCCTTTCTCCTCCCGAATTCGTAAATGATCTCCCCGCTGCGCCGCATATGATAAAAAAGATTGGTCGATGAATACAGCGTGGTCGCAAGCAACACCACCGATGCCCCCGCCGTGGCGCTCTGCGCCGCATCGCGAAGATATAAAAATACGTCTTTGACTTCGGAAAAGATCTCCAGCTCCAAAAGCTGCGTGTAATCGATGTTCAGTTTGCCGAACAGCAAGGTCACCCAGAACAGAAAAGGCACTACCGACATTACGAGAAAAAATGCCATTGTCCCCGCCAAAGTGGTATATTTTTTTGCCGCAAGATAGGAAAATGCCCCGCGCACTTTCTCGTATGCGTCCCGAACCTGACTGCTGCTCTTCATAAAGTTATTTTATGCAGTTTGCCGCAGAAAATTTATTCTTTTTCCCTTTTTGTCCGCCTCTTCGTCCCGCTCTTACATGCGCGCGATCGGTTCAGACAGTAAAAAGGGCGTGCGGTCATCACCGCACGCCCTTTTTTATTTTGGTTTCGTTTACGCTTTCTGAGGGATCAAGAGCCCGATCTCGCCGTCTTCGCGCAGATACACGACACGCACTTCGCCCGTCCCGAAATCCTGATACACATAAAAGGAATGCCCCAAAAGATCCAGCTGTTCCGCCGCCTCTTCCGCCGTCATGGGCGTGAGTTTGAACGTCTTGGTCTTTACCAGCTTGCTCTCCGGCAAGGTTTCTTCTCTGAAAAACATCTGCTTTTCCGCAAAAGCGTCCTTTTTCAGCTTAGATTCGATCTTGGACTTGTGCTTGTAGATCTGCCGCTCGATCTTGGGCAGAACCTGATCGATGTTGTCGTAAAAATTATCGCCCGTAACTTCCGCCCGAACCATATTACCTTTATAGTACACCGTAAGCTCCGTTTTGCTGAGCTTGTTTTCCTGTTTCATGTAGACGGAACATACAGCGTCATCGTCAAAATATTTCTCGAGCTTTGCAACTTTTTTCTCCACAACCCCGATAAGTTTTTCACCGGCCTTACAATTCTTTTCACTGATTTCAATGCGCATAATTTTCCCTCCTGATGTTATTTTACTGCGGTTTTTCGTCGAAAAACCGGCGCTTACTGTTTCAGATTGCGAAACACGATCTTTCCGTCCTTGGCGTCGGCCAGAACTTTCTGACCGGGCAGCACTTTGTTGGCAAGGATCTCTTCGCTGAGCGCGTCTTCCATGCGGCGCTGAATGACCCTGCGCAGCGGACGCGCCCCGTATACCGTGTCGTACCCCTCGTCCAGCAAGAGCTGTTTCGCCGCCTCGCTCACCGAAAGCTCTACGTCACGCTTTTTCAGCCGTTCGCACAAAACTGACAAGAACAGATCGCACACCTTTGCCGCGTCCTCCCTCGTCAGTTTGTGGAAGATAATGATCTCGTCCACACGGTTGAGAAATTCCGGTTTGAACTGCGTTTTCAGTTCCTCCGTGATCTTGTCTTTCATGCGGTCGTATTCCGCCAGATCCGCGTCCGTTTCCGCGCCGCCCGAAAATCCCAGCCGACGCATCTCGTTGACCTTCCCCGCGCCCACGTTGCTCGTCATGATAATGATCGTGTTCTTGAAACTGACGACACGGCCCTTGCTGTCGCTCAGACGTCCGTCGTCGAGAATCTGCAAAAGAATATTGAACACGTCCGGATGCGCCTTTTCGATCTCGTCAAACAAAACGACCGAATACGGTTTGCGGCGGATCTTCTCCGTCAGCTGACCGCCCGCGTCCTCAAACCCCACGTATCCAGGAGGCGCCCCGATGATCTTGCTCACCGAGTGCTTCTCCATAAACTCGCTCATGTCCAGGCGCACCATCAGCCGCTCGTCCCCGAACATCGCCGCAGCCAGCGCTTTGCTCAACTCCGTCTTCCCGACGCCCGTAGGCCCGACAAAAATAAACGAACCGATCGGCCTGTTCGGGTCTTTCAGCCCCGCGCGCGCACGGCGGATCGCCTTCGCCACCGCCGAAACCGCTTCGTCCTGCCCGATCACGCGCTTATGCAACTCGTCTTCCAGATGCAGAAGGCGCTTGCTCTCCTCTTCCGTGAGCCGCACGACGGGTATTCCCGTCCAGCTCGCCACGATCTTCGCCACGTCTTCCGCTCCGATGCTCGCATGGCTCTCGTGGCGCGTCTTTTCCCAGTCTTCGCGGATCTTTGCGATCTCACTCTCCGTCTGCTTGATCTTTTGCAGAAAATTCTGCGCCGCAAGAAAATCATCCTTGCGTACCGCCTTGTTTTTCTCCGCCGTGAGGCGCTCGATCTCCTGCTCTTTCTCCTTGATCCCCGCAGGGCCGTTGTAACTGTCCAGCCGCGCACGGCTCGCCGCCTCGTCGATCAGATCGATCGCCTTGTCCGGCAGAAAACGATCCGTGATATACCGATCGGAAAGGCTCGCCGCCGCCACGATCGCATCGTCGCTGATCGTCACTTTGTGATGCGCTTCGTATTTATCCCGCAACCCGCGCAAAATTTCGATCGTCTCTTCCACGCTCGGCTGCTCTACGTTCACGGGCGTGAACCGACGTTCCAGCGCAGGATCTTTTTCAATGTATTTGCGGTATTCGTCCAGCGTCGTCGCGCCGATCGTCTGCAATTCGCCGCGCGCAAGCATGGGCTTTAGTATATTCGCCGCATCCATGCTGTTGTCCGAACTCGCTCCCGCTCCCACGATGTTGTGGATTTCGTCAATAAAAAGGATAACGTTCCCGCTTTTTTGAATCGCTTCGATGCTCTCTTTCAGCCGCTCTTCAAAATCGCCGCGGTATTTCGCCCCCGCCAGCATCCCCGGAAGATCCAACGAAAACACCGTCTTGTCAGACAAAAGATCGGGCACTTCGCCGCGTACGATCGCCTGTGCCAACCCTTCCACGACAGCACTCTTTCCTACGCCCGGCTCTCCCACCAGCACGGGATTGTTCTTCGTGCGGCGCGACAAAACCTGTATGATCTTGTCGATTTCCTTTTTCCGTCCGATGACCGGGTCGATCTTTCCTTCCCGCGCTTTCTGCGTCAGGTCCGTACCGAAACGCAGCGTCAGTCCGCCGCCCGTCTTGCTTTGCCCTTCATGCGCCTGCTGGTTCGCCCGCTGCATGCGGAATTCATACATATCCAGCTCCGGATCGGGTTTCGGTTCGCCCATCTCCGCATCCAAAGCCGAAAGCAATTCGTCTATATCGATCCCCAGCATGCGCAGCAGCCGCACCGCCACCGATTCGCCGTCCACAAGGATCGCCAAAAGCATGTATTCCGTCCCCACGCTCGCGCCCGTGCCGTCGTGATCTACCGCAAACTCCCATGCCTTGTCAAACATTCCCTTCGTCCGAGGCGTAAACCCCGCGATCCGCGAATGTTTATCCAGCGTGCGCACAAACACCGAACGATACTCCGGCTCCGTCACCCCCGCCGAACTGAGAATGCGGCACGCACGGCATTCCGGTACGTTCATGATCCCGAACAGGATATGCTCGCTGCCGACATACGTGCTGCCGTAATATTTCGCTGCGTCCACCGACAATTTCAGGACGCTGCGAAGATTGTTGGAAAATTTATTAAAGTCGTACATTGCCCGCTCCGTTATTTATTATTTGCTCCTGCGCACCGCTTTGAGCGCCGCGCGGCATTTTTCCGCCCTGCAGATGTCGCGCTCCGATGCCGTCAGCGGTTTGTCTACCAAAAGATTCAGATTGGACGGCCGCACCGAAGATATCAGCTCGTCCATCGCCGCAAAGCGCCGCGTTTCCAGAAAATCCAGCGCGATCCCCAGCTTCACCGCCGACGCAAGCTGTATAAATTCGCCGTACGATACCTGCTCACAGTTGCACAAGACCCCGTACGCACGGCAGCATTCGTCCTTCATTCCGACATAATCGCTCGTCTTCAACGCCTTGCGCGCCTGCGCTTCCAGGTTCACGATCTCCAGCACCGCGCGCTGCACTTCCGAAAGAATATAATTTTCATCCACGCCCAGCGTCACTTCGTTGCTGATCTGGTACATATATCCTTCCGCCGCGCTGCCTTCCCCGTACACGCCGCGCACCGTATGCCCCAGCCGCGATATCTCCCGCGTGAGCCGGTTCATCTTGTGCATCCGCGTCAGTCCCGGCAAAAACAGCATGACCGACGCCCGCAATCCCGTCCCGAGATTGGTCGGGCACGCCGTCAGATACCCAAGCTGCGAATCGAACGCAAACCGCAGTTCCTTCGACAGTTCGTCGTCCACCGCCGATATCTTCCGGTACGCCAAAGGCAGATTCAGCCCGTTCACGATGTATTGCTCCCGCAAATGATCCTCTTCGTTGATCATCAGAGAAAACTTTCCGTGCGGGCCGTCCGCGTCGCTCTCCTCTTCGTCGATCAGTGCCGCCCCGCATTGCTTGTTCGCCGCAAGCTCCGCGCTGATCAGATGATCGTCGCACAGCGACTGTGCGACCGTTTCGCTGATCTCGTTCATGACATACAGGCTGAACCCGCGCGCACGCGCCGCCGCATCATAGACCGCCCGTATCACTTTTTTGCCCTGCACCGCATTTTTATACGCCGAAGGAAACGGATAATCTCCGAGATTGCGCGCCAGCCGCACACGGGTGGATACGACCGTACTCTCTATGTTATTCATCCTCGCCTCCCGCATCGTTGATCATCCGACTGATCTCCCGTATGTCCCGATTGATCTTTTCCGCATCTTTCATGCGCTTTTCCCGAAGCGCCCGCTCCAAATCCGTGCGAAGCCCTTTGAGCGCGTCCAAAAGCTCAAACAGCTTTCCGCTGCCGAGCGGCCGCTTTCCTTCATGCTGCGTCCTGCCGTGGATCCTGCGGATCACAGGCATCAGCTCTTCGCGGAAAGTGTCATAACACGCCGCACACCCGACCAGCCCCGTCCGCGTATAATCTGACAGCGTCGTCCCGCAGACAGGACACTTCAACGCGTCGTCTTTCTCGGGAGGCAGAAAATTAACAAAAAAATCCGGCCCGTCTCCGAGATATGCCGCCGCTCCCCCCAACCGCTCAAAACAGCCGTCGCACAAGTGCATTTCTTCCCCGTCGTTTCCGCATACCGTGTGCGTCGCTTCCCTTTTTTTGCAGTTGGTACAGAGCATGTCGCACCCCCGTAAGTAAACCGAATTTCTCCCGCCGCAGACTTGTCCGCGGCACTCTCCGCGCCTTTTTGCGCTTCTTCCTTTTCTTTATTATAACACGAGATCGCCCCTTTGTAAACGGTTTTTCCAAAAAATGACTCCCGCCCGCTCATTTCCCCGCTTTCCCGCCCTTCCTCATTAAGTGTAATCGCTTCGGTCCATGTTCGCCCTCACCTTCTCGATCGCCCGCTTCTCGATCCTCGATATGTATGACCTGGATATCTTCAAAAAGACCGCCACCTCCCTTTGCGGCATGGGCGCGCCGCCCTTTAAACCGTATCTTAAACACAACACAGTATATTCCCGCTCCGTAAGCGACTGCTTTAAAACCCGCATAAACTTCTCTTTCACCAGCTTGTTTTCCACCGTCTTGAATACGCCCTCTTCTTTCTCAAACAGAAGATCCATCAGCGTAAGCTCGTTTCCCTCTTTGTCCACCCCGACAGGGTCGGATAAATAGACGTTCCCTTTATGCTTTTTGTTGCTGCGGATCAGCATCAGTATCTCGTTTTCGATGCACCGCGCCGTATACGTTGCAAGCTGCGTACCCTTGCCGTCCTTGTAGGTATCGATCGCCTTGATCAGCCCGATGCTCCCCACCGAGATCAGATCGTCCGTCTCCGCCGCCCCGTTGTACTTCTTTACGATATGCGCCACCAAACGCATATTGTATCTGACCAGAATGTCCTTCGCCGCTTTGTCCCCCTCCCTCGCAAGTTTTAAATACTTCGCCTCTTCTTCCGCCGAAAGCGGCTTCGGAAAAGAACTCTTCCCCCCGATCGCCCCCGTAAAAAACAACAGCTTCCCGATGATCGCACACAAAAAATCAAACAACATGCTTTCCCCTCCTTCCGATCCGTACGCTCACCATTACTATATGTCCCCCGCGGCTTGTACCATGCCCTTTTTCCGCCTCTCTGCCTGTCCCTTTTTTCTACGGGCGCCATCTTCCCTGCTATTTTATGACCGTCAACCCCGTATAGTTTGCAAGAAGCCCGAAAAATGCTTGTTTTTCAAGAAATTCAGATACACGAAAAACTTAAAAAATAAGCGGGGCGCGGCAAAAATTGCCGCGCCCCGCTCAAATCCGAAAGCCGCCGCCCGCAAAGTTTTTTGCGGGCGGCGGCTTTCTTCTGTTGTTTTCCCTGTTTTCAGGAAATTTTACGGACGTAATTTGCAATATCGCGGTACGCAAAATAATTGCAGCGGTACATTTCCTCTAACTTATCCTGTTTGGCGTAATAGACGTTCACCTTTTCCAAAAATTCTTTGGCACTGTCGCAGAGATAGTCTTTGCCTGCGGACGTATCCACAATAATATAATTGCCGCTCTCGTCCGCATAGATGCCGGGTTCCGTTTCGCTCATCGTATACTCTTTGGTTTCGCCGTCCTGTCTGACGGATACCTGCCGCCCGTCCAGGACGATCTCTTTGTCCCAGGACATCAGCTTTCCGTCTTCTTCCGTCGCCGCATAATACAACATGTCGGAATCAAAATAAATCCCTTTCATAAATATTCCCGATTCGCGGCTGACAAAAGCATGCGTGCCTTCCGTAAATACGCTCGAACCCTGGTAGAGATTTGTGTTGTATTCGTACCCGAGCAAATACAACATCGTAGGCAAAATATCAAAAGAATTGCATTCCTTTTCTATGACCTTTCCCGTTTTGCCCGTTGTGCCGCGGTAATGAATCTCATAGTAAAAATCTCCGTCGTACGCTGTCGCAAAATCGTTCGCGTTTTCATAGCTTTCGCCTTCGTAAATATTTTTGACGTCAAGATTCAACTGCCCCGACCAAATGAAGAAAGGAATATTATGCAGACGCGTATCCCAGAAATACTTTTCCGATTCCACTCCCTTTAACGGATACTGAATGTTATGATAATAGGCACAATGATCCGCATAGGCGATAAACACCGTATTGTCCAGCTCGCCTTTTTCCGAAAGATCATGGATCAGGCGATTCAGCCCCACGTCCAAATCCATCACGCCCGCCTGCTGCCGCTTGTATTCCAGATAGACGTCCGTCAGCTCGCCGTTTTCGCCCCGCTCCTCCTGGCGTATCGTAAATTTGTCGGCTATATACGTCCCCTCTTCCGGATAAGAGTCTATTTTTTCATAATATTTTTCCAGGCCCTTCACCTGGTATTTTTCCGACCGCTCCGCTTTCTCCGCCGCATCCAGATCCGCCGTATAATCGCCCTTCGATACGAGATCAGAATAATTTCCGTGACTTGTAAGAGACAGCATCATCGTGAAAAACGCATCGTCGCCTTCCGCCGTGTATTCGAATTCGTCCAGATATTGACTGATCATCTCGCTGTCTTTATCAAAATCATAAAAATTCTTCTTGTCGTGATACCCCTCCAGTCTGTCCATTGAATCCAGAAAATGCGTATTTTCAAATCCGTACAGCGCATGATGCGTCTTGTTCCGGCTGTAAAACGCAGAGTCGTTCGCATGAAAATAATTCGTGGTATACCCGCCGTTGTTCAGAATATTCGCACTCGTGAACGCCAGCCGATTGTCCAAAAGCCCCTCCGGATTGTTGATCGACGGCAATATACTGTTGTCCAGCGCCGAAGGATAACTCCCCAAAATCGATATCGCTTCCGAATGATTGGTCTTGTCGCGCGCATAATACTCCGTCATCGCGTATCCCTGCGACGCCAAAGCGTACAGCGTCGGCGTGTACTGCGCATTTATATCGTACCACTCACCCGATTCGATCACCACCAGCACAACGTTCATCCCGTCATATACGCCGCTATACAATCCGTCCGCTCCGCTGTAAGGCTTCAGCGAAGAACTCCATTCCCCTTGCGAAAAATATTCGTCCACATCCGTCAGCTGGTCGTTCAGCTCCAGCTCATCCTTCACATACTTGCTCCCCGATACAAAATTCAGAAAATTTTTGACGTAAAACCCGAACGTCCCAAACTTTTTATACGCTGTACCCGTTATAAACTGCGTTTCCCACAAATACATGTCATCATTGTACATGAAAAGTAAATCGTTCGGATCATCTCTCTGAAAATGATTTTTCGTCACCCCCACAAGATTCAGCGACGCCAGCGCCCATAAAAAAAACGTAAGCGTCATCAGAACCAACCCGTGCATCGTATAATCCGCCGTGACCGTCATCCGCTTATTGATCAGAACAACCGCATAAATCGAACACCCGTATATAAGAAGCAATACCCCAATCAGCAGAAAATTTACCATATCCGCTGAAAATACCAACCCAGCTTCCCCGATTACGTTCAGCATCGAAAAACTGAATACCATGTTGCTCATGTTGTACAACGTGTTGTTCACGACCGTCAATACCAACTGAAACAATAAAAAAATCCCGATACAAATCGATTCAAACAAAAAACCGGGCAACATAAAAAGAAGCGCCGTCACCAAAATCATGACGCCAAGATCCAGCGGCCAATACGTCGGCACTCCGCCTACAACCCACCAAAGCGTCACCACTTCCAACAGGAACGCAACCGCAAAATATGTACCCGCCAACGCCGCCTTCTTGATCATAAAACGACGCATATTCTCCGTTTTTATTCTCGCCGATAACGTTGAGGACATAGCTTCCTTTCCCTTTCGCTTTCTTCCGTTTCTTCTCCTATCATACCACGAATCGCCCCTTTTTGCAATTATATTTATCTGAAATTCACGTTTACCAAAATTTCAGCAAAATTTCTTTTTCCCCGCACCCGAAAACATTTGCAAATCTTTACGTTTTCGTGTAAAATGATACTGCTGTGCTAGGTGGGGAGTCAGCGGTGCCCTGTATCTGCAATCCGCTATAGCAGAACCGAACGCCCCCTTCGGACCGACGCGTGGAAGGCCGCGCACCGTAAGGGATGTCGATAGCAAGGTCTTATGCAACGGACTGCCGTGAACCGTGTCAGGATAGGGATATAGCAGCACTAAGCGGATTTGTTCGTGTGCCATAAGGTAGCTTTGAAGGAGTTACCTGCGGCGTTTCCGCTTCGGCGCGTCCTTTCAACGGGGGATGCACAGTTTTTTGAATCGTCAGCCGCCGCGCAAAAACTTTGCGCGGCGGCTTTTCCGTAACAAATTTCAAACGCGCCGCCCGCAAAAAATTTGCGGGCGGCGCATTTTTTCTTTTTTTCTCTCAAAAGGGTCGACACCGCATATAGCCTCCGTTCCCGCCGCGGGGGAACGGGTAAAACTTTAATCTTCCGCTCCGAAAAATTGCAGAGAAAAAGAGAGCGATTGCTCTTTGCCAGGCAAAAGCTCGCAAACGCCTTCCTTGTGCGAAAGCTCCCCGTCGGTATCTGCACGGTCGGGCAAGCCGTTCCACGGCTCCATGCAAAAGAATGGCGCCCCCTCTTTTTTCCATAAGACGAAATAGGGAAAATCGGAAAACTCTGCCGAAACAACCGTCCGATCGTTCCGTTTCAGTTCGACAGACGCGGGACGCAAGTTTTCAAAAAGGAGCGAATCTCCCGAAAAAAGCGCGGGCGTGACAGGAAGCGTATGCGCGTTTTCAGAAATCTCGATTTTTTTGCCGCCCAAAAAACCGGGCGGAATCAGTTCTCGGACGGAAAGATTTTGCGCCTTTGCGAACCCGACAGACCATTCCCCGTCTTGCGTATAAAAGGCGGTATGCACCCCGATATTCCAAAACATCGGCCCGTTCCCCGTATTGCGTACCGTGTAGCGCACGGTAAGGCGGCGATTCGAAAGCACATAGCTGACCGCAAGATGAAAGGGAAAAGGATATTGCGAAAGCGTATCCTCGTCCTCGCCGAGCGAAAACACGGCCTTGCGGGAGGAAGTCTGTTTTGCCGAAAATACTTTTTCGCGTGCAAACCCGTGCATGTGCATGGCATAAGTCTTCCCGCCGAAACGGTAACGATCGTGCAACAACCTCCCGCAGACGGGAAATAATACGGGACTGTGCCATCCCCAGAACCGTTCGTCGCCCTGCCAGATGTATTCCCTGCCACCGAGCCGCACGCTGCAGAGCTCTGCCCCGCGCTCGCTGATGCAGACCGTCAAATCTTCATCTTTTAAAAGAATTGAGAAAATTGATAAATTTTAAGCCCCTCGCCGCACAATTTTATCCTTTACAATAATTCTTTAAGGGCCAAAGAGACGGGAGCGTTTTGCTTCCGTCTCTTTGGCCCTTGTATTCTCTTATTTTTTCATGCAACTCTTATTTTTCAGATTGTTCTTTCATTCCTTCTATGTCTTTTCACAGTCTGCCCGACGAGATTTGCCCCGCCCCGACGACTGTTCTTTTAAAATCGGCGGCAGGTTCACCCGCACTCCATGCCGTCCGAACTTATCCAGGATCTCCCCCAGCAAGGCATATACCTCCTGCGAACGATCTGCCCGCTCCTTGACGTTCGGTTTGCACACGGGCAGCAACACCGCCGCTTCCAGCAGGCAGTCAATCTTTCGCAGCAAAGCCTTTTTCCCCCGCAAAGATTCCCGCATACACCTGCGCACATATCCCGCGTCCCCCTCCGCAAGATATCCCTTATAGGAACGAGCTTTCATCCGCCTCTCCTTTACCGATAATTCGCGATCCCTTCGAGAATCAGCTTGTCCGCCACCAACGCGATAAATTCGCTGTTCGTCGGCTTTTCCGACCCGATGTATACGCGCACTCCGAATACCGCGTTGATCGCTTCGATCCGCTGTCTGTTCCATGCCACTTCGATTCCGTGACGGATCGCACGCTCTACTTTGCTCGCCGTCGTGTTGAACTTTTCCGCTATCTGCGGGTACAGCTCCTTCGTCACGTTGTTGATGATCCCCGGGCGCTCCACCGCCAGCTTGATCCCTTCCCGCAAATATCCGTATCCCTTGATGTGCGGAGGGATCCCGATCGCAATGAAAATGTTGCTGATCTTCTCGTCCAGTGTCACCGCATTCTTTTTCTCCTTCGCCGCAGCGACAACCTTGTCTCCTTCCGAAACTTCCTTGACCCTCTCCGCTACAACTTCCGCCGCGATCGGCTTCATCAGATAAAACTTCGCACCCGCCGCAAGCACCTTTTCGATGATCTCGTCGTCCGAATATCCTCCCGTCACGATCAGTCTGACTGCGGAATTTTCGCGGTGCAGCCGCTCCAGCACGCCGAATCCGTCCAGCCCCTTCAAGACCAGTCCCACTACCGCAACGTCCGGTTTTTCCGTCTCAATCATCCGCAGCCCTTCTTCCCCGTCGTTCGTAACCCCCGCAACATCCAATCCCGTCATTCTGACCGCTACCGCGATCTCTTGCGCCGTTTCGGCGTTTCCTTCCATGATTACAACTTTTTTCATGGTTTGTTTCCTCCCTCGGTAAATTTGTAGCTCAATTATACAACATATTTCGCCGTTTGTTAAGCATATTTTGTACAAATTTCTTTATTTATAAAAAAATATATTACTTATTTTGTCGAATTTTGTATATTATTGTAGAAAACAATTTTGCCAGACAAAAAGGACAACAAAAAACGCCCGCGCAAACGCCCGTCAGCTTTTTTTCGTCAAAAATTTTTGAAGGTTTTCCGCGAAAATTTTATCCGCAGAAGATCGCGGATAGCCCGCTTTCAAAAACATCTCGTACAAAGCCGCACAATCGCCGTAACTTTTTAAGTCCTCGGGAAGATCGTCCGTCCCGTTGAAGTCCGTACCGAAACAGAAAAAATCGTCCCCGAACTTCTGCACGGCGTAATCTGCATGGCGGAAGACGTCCTTTATCCCCGCCTTGCCCTCCGCGAGAAATTTTCCGACAAACGCGATCCCGATCAATCCCTTTCTCGCAACGATCTCCCTTATTTGCGCATCGTCCAGATTGCGCGGGTGACTGTGTACGCCGCTGAAGCAGGTGTGCGTGTCGACGACGCTCCCGACCGTATCGAGAAGATCGTAAAAACTGCGCCTGTTCAAATGCGCGCAATCCAAAGAAATCCCGTTTGCCGCCAATATTTTCGCCACCGCCTTTCCGCGGGCCGTGAGTCCCCCGTCACTTTGACATCCGCCCGCAAGTTTGTTGCTCCCGTTCCACGTCAGCGACACGCTCACAGGCTTCCATGCGCACACTTCCTCTGCATTCCGCTCATTCAGATAGGACGCATCTTCCAGGGCGAGAAACAAATTTTTCTTTCGTTTGCGTCTGAATTTTTCCGCAAGCCCGCGCACCGTCTCCCACCGTCTGCTCCCCGTGTAAATCGCACAGACACAACTCTTTACTTCCTTCGAGATCGCACAAAGATCGGGCGAATCTTCTTTCGTCAGAACGTCGTTATGAAAATCCGCTATCATTCTTATATAATATGTCGCGCGCACGTTGAGGCGTGTTATATATCCAAAAGCATTATTCCCGAAGTCAGATTTTCTATGCCGCGGCCGCAACAATATCTTTTTGCACAAAAAACGCCCGCCGCGCAACAACGTTGCGCGGCGGGCGTTTCCGACCGACACGTAAAAAGCGGACGTTTAAAAAACGTCCGCTTCCTTTCTTCGATTCAGTTCTGACCGGAAACGCTGTCCTGCGTTCCACCATCGGGGATCGGAAGAATTACGGAAGCACTTCCGTCCGTAATCACCGTTGCGGGAAGTTTTCCGTCCCACTTGGAAAGATATTCGATGTATTTGAGATATTCCGTGATCAAAGCCACTTCTTCGGCTGTCTTTCCTTCAAAATCGATCGTGTATTCTATACTTTGCGTACCGTCTTCGCCCTCCAGAAGGCTCTCCGTCACGGTAAAGCCCAGCGCACGCGCCACTTCGACAGACTTTAAACGGATCGCCCGCGCCTCCGCCTGCGCTATCTCGATCTGCGCCTGCGCATCGGCCTTGGCTGTTTCGATCCGCGCTTCCGCGTTCAGCTTCGCCACTTCCAATTCCTTCTCCGCGTTTACGATCGCCGTCTCTTTCTCGTATTCCGCTTTCAGCTTTTCCTGCTCCGCGATCATCTTGTCTTCCACCGTCTGTTCGAACGCATCGCTGAAATCAATATTCGTCAAAACGACCGCTTCAATATTCACATAGTAATTTTCGTCGACCGATTGCTTGATCGCCTGTTCCACTTCCGGAGAAATCGTTGCCCGCGTCTCAATGATCGTCATCGCCGAATACGCCGACAAAGTCGATTTCGCTTTCTCCACCGATATACTCTGAATTCGGTTCGCAAGCGTGCTCAAAGTCCCATAATGATTCGCAATGTCGATCGCTTTGCTCTGATCGATCTGTTATTGCACTGTCATGGCGATATCCATCGTCTGCGCATCCTTGGAATACGCCGACGTCGTTATATCCATGTTCTGCACTTTCGCATCATAGAATTCATACTTTTCCGTGACCCAGAAATCAAAATATGTACCCGCCGTACGTATGCCCGTCGCTTTTCCCATATGCTTCACGACCGCCACTTGGCCCGCTTGCACCGTATGAAAACTGAACGGGATCATGAGAAACAGCAAAAAACATACCGCACCCGCCGCCAAAAGCAGATAGCCGCGCTTTTTCAAAACAGCCGCACCGCCCTTTCTGTTCGCACGGAAACTTACGGCCGCCACAACAAACGAACCAATAAACAACCCACCGAACAATATGCCCAGTATTACACCTATTGTCATCTTCTCACATTCTCCCTTGTTTTTATTTACCTTGCGTGTTTCGGCTCGGGATAATCTTCCCCGAACGTCTCCGCCGTGACCGTACGGATTACCTGAGGCTCCAACGGCTTGTCGCGCATGTCCGTCGCCGTCTTCGCGATGGCATCCACGACATCCATTCCCTCGATCACTTTCCCGAACGCCGCGTACTGCCCGTCCAGATGCGACGCGTTTTCATGCATGATGAAAAACTGCGATCCCGCACTGTCCGGCATCATCGAGCGCGCCATCGAAAGCACCCCGCGCGAATGCTTGATATCGTTCGCCGCATAGCCGTTCATCCGGAACTCGCCCTTGATCGTATAACCCGGCCCGCCCGTTCCGTTGCCCGCAGGGTCTCCGCCCTGGATCATAAAGCCTTCGATCACGCGATGAAAGGTCAGCCCGTCATAAAATCCGTGCCGCACCAGCGAAAGAAAATTGTTCACCGTGTTCGGCGCCTTCTCCGGATACAGCTCCGCCTTGATCACCCCTCCGTTTTCCATCGTAATCGTCACTATCGGATTCATCTCTTTACTCCTTTTCCAAATCTTCATATTTTTCTACACGCACGTTCGCCTCCGCAAACAATTGCATGGAAAATTCATCCGGATATCCGTTTTTGTATACCACCCGCACAATCCCCGCGTTGATGATCATCTTCGCACAGATCACGCACGGCTGATGCGTACAGTACAGCGTCGCCCCCTCGATCTTGATCCCGAGCCGCGCCGCCTGTATGATCGCGTTCTGCTCCGCATGCACCGCATAACATAACTCCTGCCGCGTCCCGCTCGCGATGTTCAGCTTCCGCCGCAGACATTCCCCTCGGTCCGCACAGCTCATGATCCCCGCCGGCGCTCCATTATACCCCGTCGTCATCACGCGCTTGTCCATCACGATCACCGCGCCTACATGCCGGTTTTCCTGATAACAACTCGACCACTCCGCGACCGTCTCCGTAAGCTCCATAAACCGCTTGTCCCACTTGTTCATCCCGCTTCCTCCTGCGCCTTCTTTCCTCCCATTGTACCATATACCCTCTTGAATTGCAAGTTCCATTCACTCTTTCTTCCCCCATTTTTCCCGATTTAGCACTCAATCAAGAAAAGTGCTAAAATTTTCATTTTTTTCCTTTCAAACGTTTGACTTTTCCGTTTTATTGTATATAATATATAGTAAATTAGCACTCAGGATATACAAGTGCTAACATCCTTAGAAATTTATTGGAGGCGTATCATATGAACATCAAACCTTTATTTGATAAAGTTGTTGTTGAAAGCGTTCAGACCGAAGAAAAGACCAAGAGCGGATTTATTCTTCCGTCTTCTGCACAGGAAAAACCGCAGACAGCCCGCGTCGTAGCTGTCGGCCCCGGGGGAAACGTGGACGGCAAAGAAGTGAAAATGGTCGTCAAAGTCGGCGATACCGTTCTCTTCTCGAAATATTCGGGCAGCGAATTCAAAGTGGACGGAAAAGAATTCACGATCATTCGTCAGAGCGATATTTTGGCAATTGTTGAATAAAGTTTGAATTTTGGGAGGGATACTATTATGGCTAAACAGATCAAATACGGAGACGAAGCCAGAAAGGCTTTGGAAAAAGGCGTCAATACGCTTGCCGATACAGTTAAAATCACGCTCGGGCCGAAAGGCAGGAACGTCGTTCTCGATAAAAAATTCGGTGCACCGCTCATCACCAACGACGGTGTGACCATCGCAAAAGAAATCGAACTGGAAGACCCGTTCGAAAATATGGGCGCTCAGCTCGTCAAAGAAGTTTCCACGAAAACAAATGACGTCGCAGGCGACGGCACCACGACCGCAGTCGTGCTCGCACAGGCTATTATCCGCGAAGGTTTGAAAAACCTCGCTGCCGGCGCGAACCCCATCATCCTGCGCCGCGGCATCGATAAAGCCGTCGAAACCGCCGTTGCGGAAATCAAAAAGATCTCCAAAACCGTCGACAGCAAAAAAGCAATCGCTCAGGTCGCTTCCATTTCCGCAGGCGATGAAACCGTCGGCCAGCTCATCTCCGACGCAATGGAAAAAGTCGGCAAAGACGGCGTGATCACCGTCGAAGAGGGCAAGACCATGAACACGGAACTCACCACCGTCGAAGGCATGCAGTTCGACCGCGGCTACGCTTCCGCTTATATGGTAACCAACACGGATAAGATGGAGGCCGTTCTCGACACCCCTTATATCCTCATCACCGATAAGAAAATTTCCAACTTGCAGGAAATTCTGCCAATCATCGAGCCCCTCGCTCAGCAAGGCGCTCGCCTCTTGATCATCGCGGAAGATGTGGAAGGCGATGCTCTCGCTGCTCTCATCGTCAACAAGCTCAAAGGCGTGTTCAACTGCGTTGCAGTCAAAGCCCCCGGCTTCGGCGACAGAAGAAAAGCAATGCTCGAAGATATCGCGATCCTCACGGGCGGCACTGTTATCTCCTCCGACCTCGGCTACGAGTTCAAGGACGTCACGCCCGATATGCTCGGTAAAGCCGCACAGGTCAAAGTCGACAAGGACAACACCACGATCGTCAGCGGCAACGGCAACCCCGAAAACATCAAGGCCCGCGTCAATGCCATCAAAGCGCAGATCGCGGAAACCACTTCCGATTACGACAGAGAAAAATTGCAGGAACGCCTCGCTAAACTCGCAGGCGGCGTAGCCGTCATCAACGTCGGCGCTGCAACCGAAGTCGAAATGAAAGAAAAGAAACTCCGCATCGAAGATGCTCTCGCTGCTACGCGTGCGGCTGTCGAAGAAGGCATCGTGCCCGGCGGCGGCGTAGCCCTGCTGTCCACTTCCGCGGCTTTGAAGAAACTCATCAATACCCTGGAAGGCGACGAGAAAACCGGTGCGCGTATCATTCTGAAAGCCATCGAAGAACCGATCCGCCAGATCGCTAAAAACGCAGGCCTGGACGGCTCCGTCATCATCGAAAAGATCATGTCTTCCAAGAAACCTAACTTCGGTTTCGATGCTCTGAAAAACGAGTACACCGATATGGTGGAAAGCGGTATCATCGACCCGACGAAAGTTTCCCGCAGCGTTTTGCAGAATGCTGCTTCCGTAGCGGCTACCCTGCTCACGACGGAAAGCGTCGTCACGGATATTCCCGCTCCCGAGCCCGCTGCTCCCGCAGCCGGCGGCGGCATGGGCGGCATGTACTAAGAATTCAATCTGACAGCTTAAATAAGGGCCGCCGTCCGCAATCTATTTGCGGACGGCGGCTTTCATTTACGGCCTATAAAAGCGTAGGCGGCAAAAGAGAACTTTCGCCGCGCGCTCTTTCGTTGTGAGATAATTATTTTCCATTGCCAAAAGTTAATCTCGCTGTTTGGGATAAAAGTCTAAATCGCAAAAGTTTTTTCGACAAATTTAAAGGGCGCAGAATTTTTCTGCGCCCTTTTCGTCTGTTTTCAGTTTTTAAAACCGCAGGCCGAACGGCACTTGCGTGATGATTCAAAAGCGCCAATGCTGTCTTCCGATTTTCAGCGCTTGTGCCGCTTCGCTTTAACCGCGAATACAATTTCCGTTTTGAACGATATTAAACATTTTTTATAATTTTATTTAAAATCTTTGTCAAAGCATACTTGCAATGCTCGTAGGTAAGTCCGCCCTGGAAATACGCAATATACGGCTCCTTTACGGGCGCATCGGCGGAAAGCTCGATAGACGCACCCTGCACGAACGTACCTGCCGCCATGATCACACGGTCTTCATACCCCGGCATATCCCACGCTTCCAGCTTTACAAAACTATCCACAGGCGAGGCTTCCTGCACCGCCTGGATAAAACCGGTAAGCTCCGCTTCCGTATTGAAACGAATGGCACGCGTGATGTCATAAGGCTGCTGATCCACCGACGGAGACGTACGATACCCCAATTCTTCCAGACATGCCCCGATCAAAAGTCCGCCTTTGAGCGCCTGGCAGACAACGTGCGGCGCAAGGAAAAGGCCTTCGTAAAAATATTGGTAGCCGTATGCGTACGACCCGACTTCCGCCCCGATCGAAGGAGATGTCAAACGTCCCGCAATCTTGTCCACGTACTCTTTTTTTCCGACAATATAGCCGCCCGTCGGAGCGATCCCGCCCCCCGCGTTTTTGATGAGCGATCCCACGCAGACGTCGGCGCCGTTTTGCGTCGGCTCGGTTTCTTCCACAAATTCGCCGTAACAATTATCGACAAAGATGCACCCGCCAAACCCGCACGAACGCACAAATTTGCACACTTTTCCGATCTTCTCTTCGCTCAAAGCGTCGCGCCATTCGTATCCACGCGAACGCTGGATAAAGACCACTTTCACGCTCGGATCGGCAAGTCCTTTCCGGATCGAATCGAAATCGAAATCACCGTTTTTCAGATCGCACTTTTTGAACGCGATCCCGTAGTCTGCCAGCGATCCGATATCCTTGCCATTGATCACTTCCTGCAGCGTGTCGTACGGATTTCCCGCAATGGAAAAGAGGGTATCCCCCGTCCGCAAAAGCCCGAACAGACCGATCGTCAAAGCATGTGTCCCCGACAAAATATTCGGGGAAACAAGGCCGGCTTCCGTCCCGAATACGTCCGCAAACAACATGCCGAGCGTATCCCTGCCCTCGTCGCCGTAACCGTAACCGCTCGTCGCCGCAAAATGCCGCAACGCTATTTTATTTTTCTGAAACGCCTCCAGCACCTTTACCTGGTTTGCATACGCCGTCTGCTCCAGTTTTGCAAACTGCGGCGCAAGCCTTTTTTCACATTTTTGTATCAGTTCGTCAATCATCCTGCATTGCCTCCGTCACCAACGCCTCGTTCTCCGCTCCGTGCGGATCCAACCATACTATGTTTGGGAATTTTTTAAAAAAAGTAATCTGCCGCTTGGCATAATGCCGCGTATTTTGCCGAATCATGTCACACATAGTACTGTACGAAATACCGCCTTTTAAGTATTCAAGCACTTCTTTATAGCCGATTCCCTGCATACATTGGCATTTTTCATCCACGCCCGATTCCCAAAGCGAGCGCACTTCCTCTACCAATCCCGCTTCCAGCATATTCTCCACACGGCGGTTGATGCGCTCGTACAACTCCTCGCGCGGATAATCGAACGCGACCGCCGTATACGGGAAACGCGGTACAAACCCGTCGTTTTGCTCGGACTTTTTCTTTCCCGTCAGTTCGAAAATTTCCAACGCGCGTATGACGCGCTTCAAATCGTTTGGATGCAGACTTTCCGCGCTCTTTGCGTCCATTTTTTCCAACAGCGCAAAGACGGCCTCATTGCCCTGCTCCCGCGCCATGCGCTCGTATTTTTCACGGATCTGCGGGCTCGCTCCTGCATGCCCGTGGCCGCGCTCAAAACAAAGCGACTGAATATAAAAACCCGTGCCGCCGCAGATGACGGCCGTCTTGTTTTCCGAAATCAGTTTTACGAGTACGGGCAGCGCCGCCTTCTCGTAATCTCCGACAGAATAGGACTCGGCAGGCTGCACGACGTCGATCATATGATGGCGCACCCCCTGCATTTCCTCCGCCGTCGGTTTCGCTGTCCCAATATCCAGCCCCTTATAAACCAGCATGCAGTCCGCCGAAATAACTTCTCCCGAAAGCCGCTTTGCCATTCGTACGGCAAAATCTGTTTTTCCCGAAGCCGTCGCACCGCACACGACAAGTACTTTCTTCAAAATTACACGATCCTTTTAAACATTTTTTCGATTTCCGTCTTCGTAAGTTTAACCGCAACAGGCCTTCCGTGCGGGCATTTGAGTCCCATATCGCCGTGGAGCATTTCAAACAGCTTGTCTTTTTCCGAATCGCTTAAAGACATTCCGCCCTTCACCGCATGCTTGCACGCCGTCATCGCCAATTTGTCCCGCAAGATCTCCGTCAGACGGATCCCGCGCAGCGTCCCTACCTCTTTGAGAACCTCCGTGAAAAACCCGCCGATGTCGATATCCTGCAGATCCAGCGGCACCGCCGAGACCTTAAAACAGTTTGACCCGAATTCCTCGATCTCAAACCCGATCTCCTCCAACGTCTTCGCGTTTTCCGAGAGAAAATCAAACTCATCGCGGTTCAGATTCAGAACGTACGGAACAAGCATCGGCTGGCGCACTACTTTCCGCTCTTGCATTTCCTCTTTCAGACGGTCGAAAATCAGACGCTCGTGCGCCGCGTGCTGGTCGATCATATACACGTTGTCTCCCTCCTCATACAGAAGATAGGTATTAAAAAGACAACCCCGAAACACCGCATTTTCAAAAACAAATTTCTGCTGTTTCGCTTTCTGCTGCAACGCTTCCAGATATCTCTTGTTTTCGGCAAACACGTCGACATCTGCATTCTCTTTGTTTTCCTCCTGCGCCGAAACCTTTGACTCCGCGCCGCTCTCCGCTTTTAAACCCTCTCTGTTCCCGCTGTCATGGAAAACGATCTTCTCCTGCCCGCTCGGATGACCGAAATCTTTCCGCAGGTGCGCCAGGTCGTATTCCGTACTGAAATTGCCCTGTTTTTTCGGATCTATGTCAGACAAAGTACTCTCATTCTGATGATTTTTAATAAGTTCCGTGTAAAAACTGCGCTCTGCCGCGGATTCCGATTTTTTATCCGCTGTATACAACGCCGTAAAATCCGAGCCACTTTGTGCAGCCGATCCCGAACGCGGCGCGCTTTCCGCATGCGTCGGCGCACTTTTTATCCCCTCCGCCGAAGGGGCTTTTTGTACGGGCGCAACAGATTCAAACGTCGGAGAAGAAGACCGCGGCCCGTCCGCCACAAATTCGAGAGCGCTCGCATTCCCGTCCAAAACGGCGGAAACGACGGAATAGATACTCCCGTAAATAATCTGATTGTTTTCAAAGCGCACGTCCGCTTTGTTGGGGTGTACGTTCACGTCCACCACTTCCGACGGGACGTCGATGAACAGAATGTAAAACGGGTATTGCCTCTTCATCAGATAGCTGCCGTAGGCATTCATGACAGCCGAACCGATCGTGTTGTTCACGACGTACCTGCCGTTTACGAACGTATTCTGATAGGTGCGGTTTGCCTTTGTAAAGGAAGGCTTGCCGAGGTACCCGCGTATACGCACTCCGTGCTTTGTCGCGTCGATCTTATAGCATTCGCCGATGACGGCACTGCCGTACACGGCCGCGACCGCCTCTTCCAATCCCCCGCCGTACGATTGCAGGACAAGTTTCCCGTCCGCGAAATAACGGAACGCAACCTGCGGGTTTCCGAGAATAAAGCGGGACACAAAATTCGTGATCTCGCTCTCCTCTCCTTTGTCCGTCTTGAGAAACTTTGCACGCACGGGCGTGTTGAAAAACAGGCTCTCCGCCGTCATCTCGGTTCCGCCGCCCAAAGCGCAGGGATGAATTTCTCCCAACTTACCTCCCGAACAGGTCAGTTCGTACGCTTCCGCCGCTCCCGCCGCGCGCGAACGCACCGTGACGTTGCTCACCGACGCGATGCTCGCTAAAGCCTCTCCGCGAAACCCGAGCGTATGGATATTGTCCAGATCTTCCGCTTTGGCGATCTTGCTCGTCGCGTGCGGCATAAAGGCAGCGCGCAGATCGTCTTTCTCGATACCGCTCCCGTCATCGCTGACGCAGATCAGATCTTTTCCGCCCCGCTCGATCGTCACCGTGATATTCTTCGCACCCGCATCCAGACTGTTTTCCACAAACTCTTTTACGACGGAATACGGCCTGTCCACCACTTCGCCCGCCGCAATGCGATTATAAACACCGCTGTCCAGTATGTTGATCTTTGCCATAATTTCTTCCTTTCTTCACTCGCGCACATTCCCGAGCCGATCGTCTGCGCGCGGACAAATTCAATCTTTTGCGCTGCTCTCTTTCACCTTTTCGCTCAGCTCCGAAAGCAGGTTGAACGCCTGCATCGGCGTCATATTGTTCATGTCCGTCCGCAGCAAAATGCGCTCCGCTTCGCTCATTTCGCGCACCTCTTCTCTCTCTTCCGCCGCCGCGCCGCGCGCTATGTCGTTTTTCTCCAGCTTTTTCAGAATCTGTTTGGCGCGCGCCGTGATTTCGTTCGGAATGCCCGCAAGTCTCGCAACTTCTATCCCAAAGCTCTTGTTCGCGCCGCCCCGCACGATCTTGCGCAGGAACAGGATTCCTCCCGCCGTTTCCCGAACCGTCACTTTATAGTTTTTCACGCCCTCGATCTTTCCTTCCAGTTCCGTCAGTTCATGATAATGCGTCGCAAAAAGCGTCTTCGCCTTGATATGCCCCGTCAGATATTCCAGCACCGCCCACGCGATCGACAGGCCGTCAAACGTACTCGTGCCCCTGCCCACTTCGTCCAGTATCAAAAGCGAATTTTCCGTCGCATTCATCACAATGGACGCAACTTCCGTCATTTCCACCATGAACGTACTCTGATCGAAGATCAGATTGTCGCTCGCCCCGACCCTGGTAAAGATCCGATCGATGACGGGGATCTGCGCCTGCTTTGCAGGAACAAAACTCCCCATGTGCGCCATCAGCACGATGAGCGCATTCTGCCGCATGTACGTACTCTTTCCCGCCATGTTCGGCCCCGTGATCACCATCGTCTGCGTTTCCCCGTCCAGCGTCGTGTCGTTCGGCACAAAACGCTCTTTGGAAAGTTTCTCCACGACCGGATGACGCCCTTCCGTTATGATCAGCGGCCCGCCCTGCTCCTCGATCTGCGGGCGGCAATAATTGTTTTCCTTTGCCACCGTCGCAAAAGACGTCAGGCAATCCAGCATCGCCAAAGCGCCCGAAAGCGCTTTCAATGCGCCGATATTGTCCGAAAGCACGCCGCGGATCTGATTGAACAACTCGATTTCCAGACTCAAACTGCGCTCCGAGCTCGTCATGATCTTTTCTTCCACCGCTTTGAGCTCGTCCGTCACGTAACGCTCCGCCCCCGCCAGCGTCTGGCGCCGATGGTATTCAAACGGAACTTTATCTTTGAACGAGTTCGTCACTTCGATCATGTACCCGAACACGCGGTTGAATTTTATCTTTAAATTTTTGATCCCCGTCTTTTCGCGCTCGCGCGATTCCATCTCGCCGATCATACGCGCGCCGTTGTCATGTATATCCCGAAACTCGTCCAGCTCCGCACTGTATCCCTTTCGGATATACCCGCCTTCCTTGACGTTCACGGGAGGATTTTCGATAAACGCGCGCTGCAAAAGATCCGTAAGCGCCGAAAAATCTCCCAGCGAAGATAAAATCGATTGCACTTCCGAAGAAGCAAATCCCGACAGCTGAAATTTCAGATTGGGGATCAACGCCAAAGATTTGCCCAGCGCCTCACAGTCGCGCGGGGTCAGATTGTTGTTGGATATTTTTCCCGCGATCCGCTCGATATCGCGGATTCCTTTCAGCGTGTCCGCAATTCCCACACGGATCACCGTAGCATTGAAAAACTCGCCGACCGCATCCAGCCTGCGCTCGATGTCTTCCTTTTTCCGCAATGGGTTCAGAACCAGCCGATTCATCAGCCGCGCTCCCATCGCCGTCTGCGTCTTATCCAAAAGCCACACGAGCGAACCCTTGCGCTTTCCGTCCCCAAGCGTTCGCACCAATTCCAGATTGCGGATCGCCGCACCGTCCAGCATCACCGCCCCGCTGTCCCCTGCATACTTCACCGAATCGATGATCTTCAAGGCGTTTTTCTGCGTCTCGCGCAAATATTCCACGAGCGCTCCGCTCGCCGATACCGCCGCTTCATGCCCGATCAGCCCGAACGGCTCCAGCGTCTTGCAGCCGAGCTGCCCCAAAAGACATGCCTCCGCCTTCCGATATGTAAACGCCCACGGCACATAACAGGAAAAATCCGGCAGCGCGCGCAGCATGTTTTCACCTTTCGTCGCCTGCATGTACCCGTCGTTGCAGATGACCTCCGCAGGAGAAAGTCTGCTCAGGCATTCCAGACTGTCCTGCACGGCGCGCTCGCCTTCATAATCGCAGACATAAAATTCGCCCGTCGTGATGTCCGCCCACGCCACCGCACATTTTTGCCCGTCCGCAAAAGCACAGGCAATATAATTGTTCTTCTTCTCGTCCAAAAGGCTGTCTTCGATCAAAGTCCCCGCCGAAACGACACGAATAACGTCGCGCTCCACCATGCCTTTGCCCGGCGTCGGCTCCGTCAGCTGCTCGCAGATCGCCACCTTCTTGCCCAACGATACGAGCTTCGCTATATACGTGTCCGCCGCATGAAAGGGAATTCCGCACATCGGCGCCCGCTCTTCCAGGCCGCAGTCCCTGCCCGTCAGCGTCAGATCCAGAAGCTGCGAAACTTCCTTCGCATCTTCAAAAAACATCTCGTAAAAATCACCCAGCCGATAAAAAACTACGCAGTCTTTGTATTTCTCTTTGATCTCCAGATAATGCCGCATCATCGGCGAAAGTCCGCTCATTCCTCTTCCTCACTCTTTCGTATCTTCACACAGTTCGCAGTCCAGCGATACCCCCGAAGTTCCGCTTACCTTCAGCCGCACAAAATCTCCGACTTTGTTCGTACCGCTCTTAAAATATCCCATCCTGCCGTATTCATCCCTGCCGAGATATAACCCGCGCTTTGCGTCGTAATCTTCACACAGAACTTCGATCGTCTTCCCGCGATACCCCGCGGAAAGCTCGCGCGTCTGCGCGTTCACCAGCTCCACAAGCCGCATAATCCGGTCTTTCTGCACCTCTTCGGGTATCTGCCCTTCCATCTTCGCCGCAACCGTGCCGCTCCGCCTCGAATACACAAACGTGAACGCCGTCGAAAAACGCGCTTCCTTTACAAGCGAAAGCGTCGCCTGAAAATCTTCCTCCGTCTCCGTCGGGAATCCCACCATGATATCCGTCGTCAGCTGACAGTCCGGTACATACTTTCGGAGCATTTCAACCTTTTCAAGGTATTCCTTTGCCGTATACTTGCGGTTCATCAGCTTTAATATCCTGTCCGACCCCGCCTGCACAGGCAAATGCACCAAATGACAGATCTGCTCGTTTTCCGCTATCGTCCGCACAAGCTCTTCCCCAAAATCTTTCGGATTGCTCGTCATAAACCGCAGACGGAATTTCTCCTTCCTCTCGCAGATCTTATTCAAAAGCTGCCAGAACGTACAATCGCCGCGGTCGTTCCCGTAAGAATTTACGTTCTGCCCCAAAAGCGTTATCTCTTTATACCCTTGATCCAGCAGCGCATTCACTTCCTTCACGATCGCCCCGCTCTCACGGCTTCGCTCCCTGCCGCGCACGTACGGAACAATACAGTACGAACAAAAATTGTTGCAACCGTACATGATGTTCACCCAAGCGTTCGGATAGCTCGTACGATAGGATATATCCTCCGTGTCCGCTTCCCCCTCTTTCTCCCAGACGTCCACCACCGCTTTCTTCCCCGAAAGCTTTTTATCGATCAGCTCTCCGAGCACAGGCAGATTGTGCGTTCCGAACACAATATCCACAAACGGAAACTTCTTCCTGAGTTTCTCCGCCGCGCCCGCCTGCTGCGTCATGCAGCCGCCTACCGCGATCAGCATCGACGGCCGGCTCTTTTTCAGCTTCTTTAACGCTCCTATGTTCCCGTACGCATGATTTTCCGCATTTTCACGGATACAGCACGTGTTGAAAACTACGATGTCCGCATCCTCTTCGCCCTTTGCCTCCGTATAGCCGCGCGCACGCAAAATACCCGCGATCTTCTCCGATTCGTGTACGTTCATCTGACAGCCGTACGTCGTGATCCAATAGTGTTTTTCCATTTCAGACCTTTTCTTCTTTGCAAAATTTACCCGCTTATCATTATACATTTTTTCGGGATTTTTTTCAAGTCTTTCAACTTTGTTAAAAGGGAAATAATTTGCTTAAAAAACGCTATACTGTTAAAAGGGAGTTTTGCCATGAAAATTTTTACGAAAATTACAACCGTTTTTTTATCCGTCCTGCTCGCCGCAGCTGCCGCGGCCGCCGCTTACTACTTCATCGCTACCCGCAGCACGAACCTCGAGGCCGATAAATTCAATCTCGCCCAAAACTGCGCCGTCATCCTGGACAACAACGGAAACAAAGTCAGCGAAATAAGCTTTTCCCAAAAACGAAAAACCGTATCCGTTTCAAAAATTCCCGCCTGCGTCAAAAATGCCTTCATCAGCGCAGAAGATAAGAATTTTTATTCCCATCACGGACTCGACTACAAGCGTATGCTCCGCGCCGCCTTTACCAACCTGCGCGCAGGCTCCTTCAAACAGGGCGCTTCCACCATCAGCCAACAGCTTGTCAAAAATACCCAGCTCTCCAACGAAAAAACACTCACGCGCAAACTCAAAGAGATCAAACTTACCCGCCAGCTCGAAAAAAAATACTCCAAAGACGAAATTTTGGAAATGTACCTCAATACCATTTATTTCGGACATACCTGCTACGGGATCTCCGACGCCGCCGAATTCTACTTCGGAAAAGAGCCCTCAAGTCTTACTCTCCCCGAGGGCGCCATGCTCGCCGCCGTCATCCGCTCGCCCAACAATTATTCCCCGTTCACCGACAAAGAAAAATGCCTAGCCGCCCGCAACGGCGTCCTGCGGAGAATGTTTGCCTTAGGGAAAATCTCCGAAGACGAATGCGAAAAAGCAGAACGACAACCCCTTCCCGCCAACCGCGAAAAATCTTTCTCCGCCGACAGTTACCTGGAAGCCGTCTATGAAGAGTTTCAAAGTCTTCCCCTGTTCTCACCCTATGCGCTCCGCAACGGCTTCCGCATTTATACGTATATGGACAAGGCGATGCAGGATTACGTTAGCAACCTCTCCACGGATGCCGACCGCTCCGGAAAAAGCCTGCTCGTCTGCGACAACAAGACGCGCGGCGTGACCGCTTTCTTTACCAGTGAAGGAAACTTGAGAAGACAGCCGGGATCCGCGATCAAACCGCTTGCGGTTTATGCGCCCGCGATCGAAGAAAACCTCGTCTCGCCCTGCACCCCTATCTGCGACGAACCCGCCGATTTCGGCGGCTACGCCCCCTCCAATTACCGCGATCAATACAGCGGTTGGGTCAGCGTACAAGACGCCCTCGCGCAGAGTCTGAACATCCCCGCCGTTAAAATTCTCAACGAACTCGGCATCGATAAAAGCTGCGCCTATCTGAAACGGCTGAATCTCCCCGTCCAAAAGGAAGACGAAAACCTTTCACTTGCGCTCGGCGGCATGACAAACGGGTTTACCCTCCCCGAGCTTACCGCCGCATACGCGGCGCTTGCGAACGGCGGAGAGTTTGCGCCCGTCGCCTTTATCCGAAAGATTGAAACGGAGACGGGCGAAATTCTCTATGAAAGAACTGCGGCTCCCGTCCGCGCCTTTTCTGCGGACACGGCCTGTCTCACAAACAGAATGCTGCGCGAATGCGTGCTCGGCGGCACCGCAAAAAAGCTCAACGTTCTGCCCTTTGAAGCCTGCGCCAAGACGGGAACCTGCGGGACGGAAAAAGGCAATACGGACGCATGGAGTATTTCTTATACGACGCGCCATACCGTAGGGATATGGATGGGCAATGCAGACAATTCACTCACCGACATTACGGGCGGCGGCCTGCCCTGCCATTACGCCATGCTTCTTTTGAAAAAACAATACGAAAATTCCGCGCCGCAAAATTTTGCGCAGGATCCGACACTCGTCACCTGCGTGCTGGATAAGATCGCATACGACAAAGATCACGTCCTGCGGCTCGCCTCCGAAAACCAACCTGCGGCAACTACTTTGCGCGAAGTGTTCCGAAAAGGCAACTGTCCGCAAGAAAAAACCACGGGCACTCTGACGGGGAGTCGTCTGCACCTCGAAAATAACACCGTTATTATCGATTTATGTCAGACAGAGTACTATAATTATCTTATAAAACGCGAGAATAAGTCAAAAGTTAAAACAATTTTCGACGGAAAAGCAGAATCTGTTTTTAAAGACGCAAGCGTAAAGGCGGGTGAAAAATACGTCTATGTGCTCTGCCCCTACACCCTAAACGACAAGGGAGAGCGCGTCTACGCAAAAAAAATACGCCTGCCTGCGGTACTCATTCCGAAAAAACCGAAAGATATTCCGGACAACTGGTGGGATCACTGAAACGCTTTTGTTTTAAGTTTGATCGGGAAAGTTTGAAAGTTTCCTTTCCCCTTCTTTCACGGTTTTTCTGTAAAGGTAGACAAACTAAAAGTGATCGGCAAGAGCCGCGCACCACAATGAAAAACGCACACCAAAGCGGACATGTCCTTAAATTAACTGACAGAGAACTGCGGATATAAAAGAAAAAATACGATAAATAGGCCGCGGCGCGCTGAATTCAGCGCGCCGCGGCCTATTTACTTATCTGAATGATTCATTATAAAAGCACTCTGCCCCTGTTTTGCAGGCAAACAAACTGTCCGAGCGATACGAGTCGTAAAAGCAAATTCTCTTTACGAATCGTAAAGCATTTGTTTTGGCATATTTAATTAATTACGGACAAATTGAGACGGTCAGAAAGCAAGCGAAAATAAAGAGAAAGACTATTGTTGATTCTTTTATCCGCCGCAAACGATCTGTCTATTTTAATTTATCAAGCGTACAGAAATTATCCTTAAAAATGCACCGTTTCCAGCGTGGAAAGCGCTTCCTCTGTCAGAGCTTCTACGTCCAGCTTAGCTTCCGCGGCTTCCACTTCCGAAAGTTTCGGACGGATCAACGGGTGTTTCGGCAAAAACACCGTACAACAATCTTCATACGGCTGAATGGACGTTTCGAACGTTCCGATTGCGCGCGAACGCTCGATGATCTCCGTCTTGTCAAAACCTACCAGCGGGCGCAAAACGGGAACGTTTTTTACGACCGCGTTGGAGGAAGTCATTCCCTCGATCGTCTGGCTCGCGACCTGGCCCAAACTTTCACCCGTTATGATGCATTGCGCACCGCTCTTTTCACACAGGCGTTCCGCTATGCGCATCATAAAACGGCGCAACAACGTGATCATCATCTCCTCGGGACAGTTTTTATGGATCGCTTCCTGGATATGCGTGACGCTCACGACGTTCAACGTCATGCCGCCCGTATAGGTCGACAAAATACGGGCAAGCTCTTCCACCTTTTCCCGCGCCTGCATGTTCGTGTACGGGTAACTGTGAAAATGCAAGCCCTCGATCTTCATGCCGCGCTTTGCGATCATATAGCCCGCCACGGGGCTGTCGATCCCTCCCGACAACAGGAGCATGCCTTTCCCTGCCGTTCCGACCGGCATGCCGCCCGCCGCTTTCACTACGCCGCCGAATACGAGCGCCGTTCCGTTTTCACGCACGTCGATGCTGACCACCGTCTGCGGATTGTGTACGTCCACGCGCAGCGACGGGAAATCGTCCAGCAATCTTCCGCCGATTTGGGCATTGATCTGCATGGAATTGAGCGGGAATTTTTTGTCGCCGCGGTTGGTTTCTACTTTGAACGTCCCCTCTTGCGGCGCGATCACTTTTACCGCTTCGTAGATCTTCTGCATATCCGCTTCCACTTTGTAACCGATGCTCAGCGTATGCGTTCCGAACACCTTGCGCAGGCGCTCTACGATCTCTTCCGCGCGGCCTTCGTCAAAATTTTCCACGACATACCGCCCGCTCGGCTTGTGCATTTCGTGACGGATCCCCGTCAAAGCCTTTTCCAGATTGTTCATAAAGACTTTTTCAAAATATCCGCGGTTCTTTCCCTTCAAATGTATTTCACAATAACGAACTATTACTACCTTTTCCATGTCTATCTCGTTCTCTCCGCCAACGCCGCCGCCGTCCTGTTGAGTATGCCGATCGCTTCCGTTACCTCGTCCTGCGTCGTGGCCGACGCAAAAGAAAGCCTGAGCACGCCGTCTGCGCGTTTTTCGTCCAAACCGCACGCGAGTATGACGCGGCTGAACCTGCTTTTGGAAGAACAGGCGGAACCCGTTCCGACCATCAATCCCGCATCGTCCAGCATGTGAAGCAGCACTTCGCCGCGCAGTCCCCGCGCCGAAACGCTCAAAATATACGGCGATGCGTTCTCCGACGATAAAAATTCGAATACCGACGTATCCAGCCCCTGCCGCATCTGACGATTGTAACCCTGTATGCGCAAATAGTCTTCTTTCAGCACCGCAAATTTCTTTTTTGCCGCGAACTCAAATTGCTTGATGGCAAACGTATTCTCCGTGCCGCTCCGAAGCCCGTTTTCCTGCCCGCCTCCGAAAATATACGGCAAAAGCTTTGCGCCCTTCCGCCGCACCAGAGCCGCCGCACCGCGCACACCGCCGATCTTATGCGCACTCACCGTGTACAGATCGATGTCCTTGGTGAGCGTAAACGGAATCTTTCCGAATGCCTGCACCCCGTCGCTGTGAAAGAGCGCGTTCGGATTGCTCTTCTTGACGCGCGCCGCCAGCGCAGCAATATCGTTGACCGCACCCGTTTCATTGTTTACGTGTATGACAGAAACCAAAGACGTCTTGTCATCCACAAGTTTTAAAAGCGCTTCCGCATTTACGCTGCCGTCGCTGTTCAACAGAGCAAACCGCACTTCGACGCCGCGCTTTTCCAGCTCTCTCGCGCTGTTATACACCGCCGCGTGCTCCCCGCCTGTCGTGACAAAATTTCCGCGCTTTGCCGAAGAAAAAATCGCCTGGTTGTCCGCTTCGCTCCCCGATGCGGTAAAGATCCATTCAAAACCGCCCTGCGGCGCAACAAACGAGAGCAGAACACGGCGCGCTTCGTCGATCGCCTTGTGCGCTTCAAACCCCGCCCTGTACAGAGCCGAAGGATTGAAACACCCGTCCGCCTTTAAATACTGCATAGCCGCATTTACCGCCCCCTCATCGGGGACGGTAGTCGCGGCATTATCCAAATAAATCATTTTCTGTTAAATTCCGATTCCAAAAGATTTTTGCGCGTATAACGCAGGATCGTCGCCAACAGCTCCTGCCTGCATTCCAATACCAATATCCGCTTGCCGACGTTCGTCACGGCCTGGATATAGTAAAATTCTTTGTCTTCCGCCGCCTCGTCGTTCGGCGTGAGTATGTCTTCCTTGATGTCGGGAGATGCTTTCAGTTTCTTGTACGATTCCGATCCCACTCTCCCAATCTTCACCAGCTTGTCGTCGCTCAGCCGATACAACAGCTTGCGCTTGCGCCCGTGCAATACTTTGCACAGACGCAGTTCCCCCGAGACAAACGTGTAATCGTAACTCAGATAAAAGCTGTGTCTCTTCTTGAACAAAAGCACCGCGCCGACAATAGATATGACGACCATGATCGCCCAGGGAACCATTCCGAGCAGCACCGCGGATACGTCGATCCCCTGCTCGGGGTCGATCGGAGTATAAAACAGTCCCAGAATGTTCAGCAATGAAAACGCCATGGACACGATACACAGCCATCCGAATACGGTAAACAGCGTATAACGGAATTTCGCCGACTTTTCATTGTGCGTGTTCACGCTCTCCTCGTAAAAAACTTCCTGCATGGATCCCCCCGAAGATTAAAATTCTACCGTGCCTTCAAACACCTGCTTTGCGTTGCCCGTCAGCGTCACGCTTCCGTCCGAAACATACCTTACGATCAGGTCGCCGCCGCGCACCTTGACCGTGATATCTTCGTCCGTCTTGCAATATCCGCCCAGCACCGCCGCCACGACCGAGGCCGCAGCACCCGTGCCGCACGCCAGCGTTTCGCCGTTGCCACGCTCCCAAACGCGCATTTTCAGCGTCTTGTCATTGACAACGCGCACAAATTCCACGTTCACCCTCTGCGGGAAATACTTCGAATATTCAAACATCGGCCCCACGTTCGCAACGTCTACAGCGTCGACCTTGTCACAGAATACCACGCAGTGCGGATTGCCGACATTCACAAGCGTCACATTGTAATTCTTGTCGCCGACCGTGATCTCTCTGTTCACGACCGTATCGCCTTCCAGCGTGGACGGGATCTTCTTGCCTTCCAAGACCGCTTTGCCCATATTCACGCTCACGGAGCTTACTTTGCCGTTGAACGTAAACAGGGCCATCTCCCGCACGCCGCTCAGCGTCTCGATCGTCATGTGCTTTTTCTTCACGATGCCGTTGTCAAAGAGATATTTCGCCACACAGCGGATCGAGTTACCCGCCATGGCGCCCTCGCTTCCGTCTTTGTTGAAAATACGCATCTTCGCATCCGCGACGTCCGATTTCTCGATCAGCGTGATTCCGTCCCCGCCGATCCCGAAATGACGGTCGACAAAGTTGATCGCGAGCGATTCGGGACAGGTGATCTTGCCGTCCATATTGTCAAAGAAAATATAGTCGTTCCCACAGCTCTGCATCTTGACAAATTTCAGCTTCGTGCGCTCCGTACGCAGATGGTTGATGTCCACGAGCTCCGTATTGTCTTCGTTGAAACGGCTCGCAATGATGTCCGCCAATGCGTTCGCCGTATCCAAAGACGTGAGCGTCGTGATGCCCAAAAGAATCGCATGATGGTGCATGCGGATATAGTCGTTGATGGAATCCATATCCGTCTTGCCCGTGTACACGATATAATCGATCTTGCCGTCGTCCATCAGACGATAAATTTCATCGCTCTGCGAAAGCCTGTCCACCGTGTGCACGTCGATGCCCAGCGTGCGGATAGTGTCCGCCGTGCCCTTCGTCGCATAGATCGTCAGCCCCAGATCGCTGAATTTCTTGGCAAGTCCGAGAATTTCAAATTTATCCTGGTCGTTAATGGTGAAATAGACACCCACGTCGCGCTGTTTGCTCGGATGGCAAAGCTTAAACCCTGCCGACACGAGTCCTTTGAACAGAGCTTCTTCGATCGTCTTGCCGATTCCCAGCACTTCGCCCGTCGATTTCATCTCCGGCCCGAGCTGCGAGTTCACGTCGTTCAGCTTTTCAAAAGAGAACACCGGCACTTTCACCGCCACATACGGCGAACTCTTATACAGCCCCGTACCGTAGCCGAGTTTTTTCAGATGCGCACCCACCATGATCTTCGTGGCAAGCTCTACCATCGGCACGCCCGTAACCTTCGAAATATACGGGATCGTGCGCGACGCGCGCGGGTTCACTTCGATCACGTACAGCTCGTTGTGGAACACGAGGAACTGTATGTTGATAAGCCCCTTCGTCTTCAAAGACAGCGCGAGCTGCGTCGAACATTCGATGATCTTGTCCAGCATGATGTCGCTCAGATTGTACGGAGGATACACCGCGATCGAATCGCCGCTGTGCACGCCCGCACGCTCGATGTGCTGCATGATGCCCGGAATCAGCACGTCCTTGCCGTCGCTGATGACGTCCACTTCCAGCTCCTGCCCCATCAGATATTTGTCGCAAAGGACGGGGTTTTCAATGTGCTGCGCAAGTATGACGTCCATGTACCGTGAAATGTCGCTTTCCGTAAACGCGATCGTCATGTTCTGCCCGCCGATGACATAGGACGGGCGCAACAGCACGGGATACCCCAGCTTGTCCGCCGCTTCCAGCGCCTCTTCCTTCGTCATGACCGTCAGTCCCTTCGGACGGCTGATCCCGAATTGCTCCAAAAGCTCGTCGAAACGCTCACGGTCTTCCGCCATATCCACGCTGTCCGCACTCGTTCCCAAAATACGGACGCCCTTCTTATCCAGATAATTGCAAAGCTTGATCGCCGTCTGCCCGCCGAACGTGATGACCACCCCGTACGGCTTTTCTTTATCGATCACGTTCTGCACGTCTTCGGGCGTAAGCGATTCAAAATACAGCCTGTCCGCCGTATCAAAATCGGTGGATACCGTCTCGGGATTGTTGTTGATGATGATCACTTCATACCCGAGCTGTTTGAGCGTCCACACGCAATGCACCGACGAGTAGTCGAATTCGATTCCCTGCCCGATACGGATCGGCCCCGAACCGATAACGATGATGCGCTTTTTCGTGCTTTCCTTGATAAACGGCGTCGCTTCGTCGTGCGAATATTCGTCGTACGTCGAATAGAAGTACGGCGTCTCCGCAGAAAATTCCGCCGCGCAGGTATCCACCATCTTATAGACCGCCTTCCTGTGATACGGGATCTTCTGTCCCGAAATCTTTTCCAGCTCCTTGTCGGGATACCCCAGCCGCTTGCCTTCGTCGTAAAGGCCGCGCGTCAGCTTTTCCGTCTTCAGACGGTTTTCAAAATTGACAAGATTCTTTAATTTGTTGAGGAACCAGCGGTCGATCTTCGTGATCTCGAAAATTTCGTCCAAAGATATGCCCGCCTTGATCGCCGCAAATACCGTGAACAGGCGCTCGTCGGAAAGTTTTTTCAGCTCCTGACGAAGATCTTTGCCCTCGTATTTGTCAAGGTTCAGCGACGAAAGTGAAATTTCCGCGCCGCGCACCGCTTTCATGATCGCCATTTCAAAAGACGTGCCGATCGCCATCACTTCGCCCGTCGCCTTCATGCGCGTGCCGAGCTCGCGCTTAGCGTACAGGAATTTGTCGAACGGCCACTTCGGAAGTTTGACCACCACATAGTCGAGCGCAGGCTCGAAGCAGGCAAACGTCTTGCCCGTCACGTCGTTGCGGATCTCGTCCAGCGTATAGCCGAGTGCGATCTTCGTCGCCACCTTCGCGATCGGATACCCCGTCGCCTTGGACGCGAGCGCCGACGAACGCGAAACACGCGGGTTCACTTCGATAACCGAATATTCGAACGAATCGGGATTCAACGCAAACTGACAGTTGCATCCGCCCTCGATCCCCAGCTCCGTAATGATCTTCAAAGACGCCGTACGAAGCATCTGGTATTCTTTATCCGAAAGAGTCTGGCAGGGTGCCACAACGATGGAATCGCCCGTGTGGATCCCCACAGGGTCGAAGTTTTCCATCGAGCAGACCGTCAGAACGTTCCCGTTCCCGTCGCGTAGCACTTCAAACTCGATCTCTTTCCAGCCGTATATATATTTCTCGACGAGCACCTGCGTGATCGGCGAAAGCATCAGCCCGTTGTGCGAAATGCTGCGGAGCTCCTCTTCGTTGAACGCGACGCCGCCGCCCGCGCCGCCCAGCGTGAACGCGGGACGGATGATCACGGGATATCCGATCTTGTTCGCAACCGCCACACATTCGTCTACCGTATACGCGATATCCGAAGGCACGACGGGCTGCCCGATCTTCTGCATCGTCTCTTTGAAAAGTTCACGGTCTTCCGAACGGTCGATCGCGTCCACTTTCGTCCCGATCAGCTTTACGCCCCACTGGTCGAGAAATCCTTCCTTCGCAAGCTGACACCCGATCGTAAGCCCCGTCTGCCCGCCAAGCGACGCAAGAAGGCTGTCCGGCCGCTCTTTCTTGATGATACGCTTGATGGATTCCAGCGTCAAAGGTTCGAGATAGATCTCGTCCGCAAGCGCTTTGTCCGTCATAATGGTCGCAGGGTTCGAGTTGCAAAGGACTACGTTCACGCCCGCATCTTTCAGCACGCGGCATGCCTGCGCTCCCGCATAGTCGAACTCCGCCGCCTGCCCGATTACGATCGGCCCCGAACCGATAACCAATACTTTCTTTATATCGCTTCTCTTAGGCATTCTTCTTTCCTCCGTCCATCATCGCCATGAATGTGTCAAAAAGCCCCGTCGCATCCTGCGGCCCGCTGCATGCCTCCGGATGGAACTGCACCGTGAATGCGTTCAGTTCCGGATATTCCACCCCTTCGCAGGTATTGTCGTTCGCGTTGATAAAACTCTGCTTGCCCCGCGTGATCGAATCTGCGATCACTTCGTAACCGTGGTTCTGGCTGGATATATACACCCGCCCCGTGTCCAGATTCTTTACCGGCTGATTCACGCCGCGATGTCCGTATTTCATTTTCTTTGTCTTGCCGCCCATCGCCAGCGCAAACAACTGATGCCCCAGACAAATTCCAAACATCGGAAGCTTGCCCGCAAGTTTGGCTATGTTTTCGATCAGTTCCGTGTTCTCCGCAGGATCCCCCGGGCCGTTCGTCAGCATCAGACCGTCCGCTTTATAAGCAAGGATCTGCTCCGCCGTGTACGTCGAAGGCACGCGGATCACCTTGCACCCGCGCTTGACAAGCTCGCGCGCAATGTTTTCCTTCGCACCGAAATCCCAGAGCACCACCGTGCGCTTCGCATCCTTCGTGTCGTAAATCATCTCGCTGTCACAGGTGCAGTTTTTGACCGCGTCGCGGATCACAAACTTCTTCACCTCTTCCAGATCCTGCACGGGTTTGGACGAGATCACCGCGTTCATCACGCCCGACTCGCGCACCGTTCGCGTGAGCTCGCGCGTGTCGATCCCGTATACCCCCGGTATGTTGTGCTCTTTCAAAAACGCGTCCAGCGTTCCCTCGCAGCGGAAATTGGAAGGCGTTTCGCAAAATTCCCGCACGATGTACGCCGAAAGATACGGCTTCTTGCTCTCGCAATCCGAAGGAATCATGCCGTAGTTCCCGATCAGCGGAAACGTCTGGATAACGATCTGCCCGTAATAACTCGGGTCCGTCAGCGTCTCAATATACCCCGTCATGCCCGTCGTGAACACAAGCTCGCCCAGAACGTCGCCGCGCGCGCCGAACCGCTTCCCTTCAAATACCTGGCCGTTTTGCAATGTCAAATAAACTTTTTCTTCTTTCATACCGTAAACCCTTGCGACCTTTCGCTTTTATTTCATCAGTTTTACCAACACCGCTTTCTGCGCGTGCAGACGATTCTCCGCTTCGTCAAAAATTTCTTCCGCATGCGATTCGAACACTTCGTCCGTGATCTCCTCCCCCCTGTGCGCAGGCAGACAATGCAATACCATCGCATCCTGCTTCGCAGCCTGCATCAACTGCGAATCGATGCAGTACCCGCGGAATACCTTTTCACGTTCCGCTTTTTCCGATTCCTGACCCATCGAAGCCCAGACATCCGTATATAGCACGTCCGCATTCGCCGCCGCTGCCTTGAGATCGCTCGTTACCGTCAACTTTCCGTTTTTCTGCGCCCATTCCACGATCTGCGCGTCCGGACGGTAGGTATCCGGACATGCGATGGATACTTCCATCCCCGTCTTGATTCCGCCCACGATCAGCGAATTCGCCATGTTGTTGCCGTCTCCGACAAAACACAATTTCAGTCCCTTCAGACTGCCTTTGTATTCCCTTATCGTCATCAGATCCGCCAACACTTGGCAGGGATGACAATAATCCGTCAATCCGTTGATGATCGGGATCGTTCCGTATTTCGCAAGATCTTCCACATCCTGCTGCGCAAACGTACGGATCATGATCCCGTCCAGATACCTCGAAAGCACCCGCGCCGTATCCTTGATCGGCTCGCCTCTGCCAAGCTGAAGATCTCTGTCCGACAGGAACAGTGCATGACCACCCAATTCCGTCATCCCGACTTCAAAACTCACACGCGTACGCGTCGAGGATTTGGAAAAAATCATACCCAGTTTCTTCCCTTGCAGGTACGGATGCGCAATATGATTTTTCCGCTCGTATTTGAGCTGATCGGCCAGATTCAGTATGCCATAGATCTCTTCCGTCGAAAGATCGGATAACTTTAACAGATGTTTCATTCGGATATCACCTCATTCAATATTTGTAACGCAAAATCTATTTCGTCTTTTTTTACCGTCAACGGCGGCAACAGCCGCACTTTGTTCTTCGCCGTCAGAACGATCAAGCCGCGCTCCAAACACTTCTCCGCAACTTCCCGCGCCGCTTTCGTCGTTTCCAACCCGATCATCAGACCCAATCCCGTCACGGACAAAACATTGCGGATCCTGCCAAGATGCGTGAACAAATACGCACTCTTGCCCTGTACTTCCAGCATCAGCGCTTTGTCCAGCCTGCGCAGAATACTGCACGCACCCGCGCACGCCACGGGATTTCCGCCGAACGTCGATCCGTGATCGCCTGCCCCGAATACGTTTTCACACTTTTCAAAAAACATCGTCGCCCCGAGCGGCAATCCGCCTGCAAGACCCTTCGCCGTCGATACAATGTCCGGCGCGATCCCGTAATGCTCGTAAGCATACAATCTGCCCGTTCTGCCGTTCCCCGTCTGTACTTCGTCTATGATCAGAAGAATATCATTTTTCTTACAGAAAACTTCGATCTCCTTCACTTCTTCCATATCCAGCGGACGCACTCCGCCTTCTCCCTGCACCAGCTCCAGCATCACCGCACAGGTCTCGTGCGTACACATCTTCCGCACTCCTTCGTACGTCGGATCCGCGTACGAAAAGCCTTCCAGAAAAGGCATGAAATATTTGTGCATCACGTCCTGCCCTGTCGCCGACAGCGTCGCCATCGTCCTGCCGTGGAACGAGTTCTTCAACGTGACGATGCGGAACCTGCCTTCTCCGTATTTGTCATACGAATATTTGCGCGCCGCTTTGATCGCACACTCGTTTGCTTCCGCTCCCGAATTGGAGAAAAATACCTTCCGCGCACCCGTCTTTTCGCACAGCATATGCGCCAACTCCGCCTGCGGCTGCGTATAGTAAAGGTTGCTCGCATGCTGGATCCTGTTCAGCTGCGCGATCACCGCTTCCTTCCACTCCGCATCGTTCACGCCAAATGTGTTCACCGCAATGCCGCTCCCGAAATCTACATACTTCTTCCCTTCCGCCGAATACAGTGTCGCCCCTTCTCCGCGCTCCAGATCCACCGCAAAACGGTTGTATGTGTTCGCTATGTACTTCTTGTCTTCGCCTCGTATCTCTTCGAATTTCATAAAACCTTCACCCGCTTCCTCCCGCAAGACTCCTTACGCCTATTCGCCTTTCGGACCGCATTTTACCTATTTTATCTATTCTATCATAATTCGCAATCAAATGCAAATATTTGGGGAAATTCTTTTTAAACCAAATCTTTCTTTTTGCTGCTCCCCGCTCACTTTCGCAAAACAAAATTGCCTTGCGCGGCCGCCCTTTCTTTGCCCGAAAAAAGAGACCGATCCGAAAATCAGTCCCCTGTATCGTCAGTCGCTCCCGACAAACATCGTGCCGATGCCTTCGTCCGACAATATTTCGACAAGAATGGAATGCTCCACCCGTCCGTCTATGATAAATACTTTATGCACCCCGCGGCGGATCGCCTCGCGGCAGCAATCGATTTTCGGGATCATTCCTCCCGATATGATTCCCTGCTTCACCAGCGACGGTATGTCGCTCACGCAGATCTTTTCGATCAGAGAACTCTCGTCATCCTTGTCCCGCAAAACACCTTTGGTGTCCGTCATCAGAATCAGACTCTGCGCATTCAGCGCGCCCGCTATAAACGCCGACGCCGTATCCGCATTCACGTTGTAAATGTGCCCTTCGTCGTCGTAACCCACCGTCGAAACAACGGGAATATACCCGGCGTCCAATGCGTCGGTTATTACCTTTGTATCCATGTGCGTGATCTTCCCGACATAGCCGAGCTTCTCACTTTCTTTCGTGCACTTCATCATGTGCCCGTCTATCCCGCAAAGCCCCAACGCCTTGCCGCCGATGCTTTCCAAAAGATTGACAAGCGATTTGTTGATCTTGCCCGCCAAAACCATCCGCACGATCTCCGCCGTCTCTTCGTCCGTGTACCGAAGCCCGTCCACAAATACCGACTGCTTCCCCACTCGTTTGAGCATCTCCGAAATCTCCGGCCCGCCGCCGTGCACCAGCACCACTTTCACACCGATCAGATTCAAAAGCACAATGTCGTGCATCACCGACATCTTCAGCTCCTGATTGATCATCGCGTTCCCGCCGTATTTGATCACCACAATCTTGCCGTTGTAATCTTGTATATAAGGCAGCGCCTCGCTCAATACCTTCGCGCGGAACTGCTTGTCCTGCTTCATGTCCATACTTTCTCCTCGCCTCTCTCAGGTACGATAATCCCCGTTGATCTTCACATACTCGTACGTAAGGTCACAGCCCCACGCCGTCGCCTTGCCGTTTCCGTCGCCCAGCCCGATCAGAATCTCGATCTCGTCTTCGGAAAGCACCTTCTTCGCTTCCTCCTCCGAAAACGCGATCCCGCTTCCGCCGCGGCATACCGCGATCTCTCCCGCACGGCTCTTGAAATCTACGCTCACTTTCGTCACGTCCACGTCCGCGCCCGAATACCCGATCGCACACAGCACGCGCCCCCAGTTTGCATCCGCTCCGAACATCGCCGCCTTGAACAAAGAGGACTTGATCACGCTCTTTGCTACCGTCTTTGCCGCCGCTTTGCTCTTCGCACCCGTCACCTTGCATTCCAGAAGTTTCGTCGCCCCCTCGCCGTCCTTCGCAATCTTGCGGCAAAGATAAGTGGTCACTTTGTTGAGCGCCTTGCGGAACGCCGAAAAATCTTTCCCGCTCTCCGTGATGCAACGGTTCCCCGCAAGCCCGTTCGCCAGCACCGACACCATGTCGTTCGTCGACGTGTCGCCGTCCACGCTCACCATGTTGAAGGAATCTTTTACGTCTGCCGAAAGCGCCTTCTGCAGCATCGCCGGAGAAATCGCCGCGTCCGTCGTAACAAAGATCAGCATCGTCGCCATGTTCGGGTTGATCATCCCGACGCCCTTTCCGATCGCTCCGATCCTGCATTCCTTTCCGTCCAGCTGAAACGAATATGCGATCTCTTTGGGCACCGTGTCCGTCGTCATGATCCCCTGCGCCGCAAGCCCGCTGCCGTTTTCGTCCAGACCCTCAACGAGCGCGGGCATGCCTTCCGCGATCGGATCCAGCGAAAGCGGCTGCCCGATCACGCCCGTCGACGCAATGATCACGTCCTGCGCCGCGATCCCCGTGTACTGCTGCACCAGCGACGCCATGCCTTCCGCGATCTGCTCGCCGTCCGCATTGCACGTGTTCGCATTCCCGCTGTTGCACACGATCGCCTGCGCATACCCGTCCGCCACGTGCTTTTTCGTCACAAGAATCGGCGCGCCTTTCACAAGGTTCTGCGTGTACACGCACGCCGCCGCCGCACGCACGTCGCTCACGATCAGAGACAGATCTCTCTTGGTTTTGTTCTTGCGGATACCGCAATGCACTCCGTTCGCCTTATACCCCAAAGGCGCACACACGCCGCCCTGTATCTTTTTCATAATCTTTCCAAACTCCTCCAAACTCATTCGAGCGAGATCCGCTCATCCAAACCGAGCATGATGTTCATGCACTGCACCGCCGCACCCGAAGCGCCTTTTCCGAGATTGTCAAACACCGAAGCAAGCACAATCCTGTCTTCGTTTCCGTCCACATAGATCTCCAAACGGTTCGTCCCCGCCAAAGGGTTCGCCGCAAGGTAATTCTTCGTTTCTTGCGCCGTTTTAACGAAATTATGTGACGCATAGTACTCTGTAAAATAACTTTTCAAGTCATTTACAGTCATTTTTTTCTGCATTAGGCACGCATACAAAGGTACCGTAACGCACATTCCGCTATAATAATCGGCAACGATCGGATTGAAAATCGGCGCATACTCCAAGCCGCAGACCTTCTGCATTTCGGGGAGATGTTTGTGCTTCTGCCCCATACCGTACTGGCGCGGACTGTCCAGCTCCGCACACCTGTCCGGTGCTTCATATTCTGCGATCATCTTCTTTCCGCCGCCGCTGTACCCCGTCACCGAATGACAGACAAACGGATAATCGGGCGCCACGATCCCTCCCGCGATCAGCGGGTACACGAGCGATATGAACCCGCTCGCATGGCACCCCGGTACCGCTACCCTCTTGCCGTGCGCGATCTTTTCGCGGTGCTCTTTCGAAAGTTCGGGAAACCCGTACGCCCACGCGGGATTTGTGCGGTGCGCCGTCGAAGCGTCGATGATCTTCGTCCGATCGTTCTCGCACAGCGATACCGATTCGGCCGCCGCAGCATCGGGAAGACATAAAAATACGATGTCCGCCGCGTTGATACACTCCTTGCGCGCTCCCGCATCCTTGCGCAGTTCCTCGGGCAGCGCCGTTATCTTTATATCCGTCCGCTTTCCCAGCCGTTCAAAAATTTTCAGCCCCGTCGTGCCTTCTTTTCCGTCGATAAATACGTTTACCATTTCTCTTTACGCGTACGCGCCCATATACACACTTTGCGACGAGCCGATCCGGACCGCCGCAAAGCAATTTCTGTTGTTTTCGTCAGTTTGTTTCGCTGGTTTCTGACCTTTCCCGACCTCTTTTTTACTTCAGCTTTTTCGCGTCCAGCATCGCCTTGACCTTCACAGGCAGGCCGAACAGGTTGATAAACCCTTCCGCATCGTGCTGGTTGTAAACGTCTTCCTCGCCGAACGTCGCGATCTCTTCACTGTACAGGGAATGCTCGCTCTTCATGCCCGCAGGAATGATATTCCCCTTGTAAATTTTCAGCCGTACGTCGCCCGATACGTTTTCCTGCGTCTTGTCCACAAACGCCGAAAGCGCTTCGCGCAGAGGCGTGAACCACTGCCCGTTGTAAACAAGTTCCGCAAATTTGATCGCCACATGCTCTTTGAAATGCTGCGTTTCTTTGTCCAGGCAAAGCATTTCGAGCTGCTCGTGCGCAAAATACAAAATCGTGCCGCCCGGCGTCTCGTATACGCCGCGGCTCTTCATGCCAACCAGACGGTTCTCAACGATGTCGATGATCCCCACTCCGTTTTTGCCGCCGATCTCGTTGAGCTTGTGCATCAGTTCGACCGAACCCAGCTTTTTGCCGTCCAATGCGACGGGAATCCCCTTTTCAAACGTGATCGTCACATACGTCGGCTGATCGGGCGCCTTTTCGGGCGATACTCCCATCTCCAAAATCTTATCGTACTTCGGCTCGTTCGCAGGATCTTCCAGATCCAGCCCCTCGTGCGACAAATGCCACAGATTCTTATCTTTGGAATAACTCGTCTCACGCGTAATCTTCAAAGGAATGTTGTGCGCTTCCGCATAGTCAATCTCTTCGTCACGGCTCTTGATGTTCCAGATACGCCACGGCGCAATGATCGTCATCTCCGGCGCAAACGCCTTGATCGTCAGCTCGAAACGCACCTGGTCGTTCCCTTTCCCCGTGCAGCCGTGACAGATCGCGTCCGCTCCTTCCTTCTTCGCGATCTCCACGATCCGCTTCGCAATCACAGGACGCGCAAAGGACGTCCCCAAAAGATATTTGTTCTCGTACACCGCGCCCGCTTTCATCGTCGGATAAATATAATCTTCGATAAACTCCTTGCGCAGATCTTCAATATATAACTTGGAAGCTCCCGTCTTCAACGCTTTCTCTTCCAATCCGTCCAGCTCGCTCTCCTGCCCTACGTCCGCCGAAACAGCGATCACTTCACAGTTGTTGTAATTCTCTTTCAACCAAGGTATGATGATCGACGTGTCCAATCCGCCCGAATAGGCAAGTACTACTTTCTTGATCTCTTTCTTTTCCATAACAATCTGTCCTCGTTGTTTTACTGTCATTGATTATACTCCCGCGCCCGTTATAAGTCAAGCGTTTTTTATCACTTTTTTAAAAGAATATTCATAAATATTTGCTTAATTTTGCATAAAATTTATAAATATGCATATTTTTGCGATTATTCATGAATAATTACTGCTTTGTGGATAAATACATTCCACAGGAAAATACCCGAAGCGGATAAAGCCGCTTCGGGTATTTTATTTCTTATTTTTTCGCCGTATAACCGTACGTTCCGACCGTCCCGCCCGTCTGCGTATAACGGTTCTGAATATAGGCGATCAGCTCTCCCTCGGGAATTTGCAGACGGCCGTTTTCCGTCCATTCCTCTTTCGCCGTCGCGCCCACAATCTCCGCCACAAACATGACGTGCGTATTCAGCTCAACCGTCTGACGGACGACACACTCCAACGACACGGGACACTCCGCCACCGCAGGCGCCTTGACGTGTTCGCATGCCTGCTTCGTCAGTCCGAATTTCTTGAATTTATCCGTATCCCTGCCCGAAACGACGCCGCATCCGTCCAACGTCTCCAAATGCGCCTCGTCCACAAGATTGACGACAAATTCTCCCGTCTTGCGGATCAGCTCGTAAGAATAACGGCTGCAGCGCACGGAAATACTCAGCATCGGCGGCTCCGAATTCACCGTCCCAGTCCATGCGATCGTCACAATGTCAGACGTCTCCATGTCCCCGCAGGATACCATCACCGCGGGCACGGGCGCAAGATACGTCGAAGGCTTTATACTTTTTTTCATATCGCTTTATCTCCTTTTTATTATTTTCGGACGTCCGCATCTTGCCGGCGATCAACCGGCTTGCCCGCCGCTCCTATACAGCAAAGTGAGAAAAGAATACTCCTTTAACTCCTTGCGAAGCTCCCTGTACCGCGGACAATACCGCCCCACCAGCCGCCAGAATGCCGCCGAATGATTCATTTCTTTTAAATGACACAACTCATGGATCAATACGTAATCTCTCAGACGAGGCGGAAGCATGCTTAACCGCCAGTTCAGTTTGATGTTCCCCGCCGCATCGCAACTACCCCAGCGCGCCTTGAAATCATGCAGCCCGACGCTCTGCGGTACCGTTCCCGTCATCTTGGTAAGTTCAAACAATACTTCTTTTAAAATCCAGCCGCGCGTCCTTTCAAAATATTTACGGACGGAGGTTTTGTCTTTCAGATAAAACGTATCCGCCGTTTCGAAATTTTTTTCCGCCCCGAACACAACCGTTTTGACCGCGCCCGCATCCAGAATCTTTAAACCTTCGCGGAGGCTCGAAAATTTCGGATCCGTCTGCGCCTGCAGCTTTTTTTCGACCCACGAACGCTTGCTCTCCAAAAAAGACCCGATCGCCGCATCCGACAACCCGAGCGGCGCTTTTACCAAAACTTTCCCTTCCGAAACCGTGATCACCAGCGTACGGCGTTTGGATCTTCGAACTTCATACTCCATTCTTCCGCCCCGCTCTTTCAACGAAAGTAGATCCGCGCCGCAACAACCGTTTCCGCATCGTTCTTGATGCCTTCCACAATATACTCGCCGTTTCCCGCCTGCTCCCTGTAAAAACGCAAAACGTCTCCCTCGTGCGACTGCTTTATATAATGAATCTGAAAAGCGCGCAGCGATTTTTCTTCCAGCTCTTTCACCGTAAAACAGTTAAACAGATAGTCGGCATACTTGATATTGTTGACGTGATAATTGAAATCGTACTCGGAATTCGCCACACGGATCGAAAAAGCAGGCTCTCTGCGATCCGTAATTTCCGGAATGCGCCAATCTTCAAAAGCAACGCTCCTCTTTTCAATAAAATCTATATCCGGCCGCCCAACGGCAGAGGTTGGAACGATGCGGCCCGTCTTATTCAAAATACACCAGCGCGAATAAGCACGGATCGCTTCACCGCTTTCATCCGACACGCGAAAACTGCGCTCGTAAATCACCTTGTTCGGTTCATGCGGCCAGGTCTCCACCCGTATGGTTTCCCCGCAGGCAGGCCGCCTGTCAAACTCCACGTATATTTTGGAAAGAATCCAAAAATAACCCTTTGCCGCAAGATCTTCGTACCCCATTCCCATTTTCACCGAATGATCGCCCGCCGTCTCCTGAAAAAAACCGAGCACGGCCGAAGGCTTGACCCTGCGCATAAAATCTGTCTCGTAATTGCGAAGCGTAAACGTACGCTCCTCCTTGTTTGCGACCTTTCCTTCCATTTTTGCCTTTCCCTTTCTTACGTGCCCCTGCGGTTTTTGCCACCACTGAGCCGTTTCGTTTTTCATTCTCTATTGTACACCAATTTTATACGTTTGTCTATCTTTTGAAAATATTTTAACGGTACTCATTTCTTCGCTTATTTGCGTATTCTGTCAGACATAATACTATGCAAAATCAGAAGCATAATGATTATATCGCACAGAATATTGACAAACGGTTGCGAATCTTGTATAATATTGTCGATAGGAGGTATATCCATGAGCGAAGATAATACCAATGACAAAGAAAAACAACCCGCTGATAACGCCTCCTCTATCAGCAGCGATCTGATACGGGGACATATCAATACGATCATCCTCCGCACGTTGTACGACGGAGATAAGTACGGTTACGAAATTATTAACGAAATCGAAGAAAAGAGCAAGGGACAATATTCTCTGAAACAACCCACTCTCTACAGCGCTTTGAAACGTCTGGAGAGCCAGGATTATGTCACGTCCTACTGGGGCGGCGCCAGCAACGGCGGACGGAGAAAATATTTCCAGATCACAGACAAAGGAAAAGCCGTCGTCGAACAGAACCGGGCCGAATGGGAATATTCGCGCACGGTCATCGACAGTCTTATATCCGAACGCGATTACGATTTTTCCAATCCCCCTCCCTCTTCTTCCGTTGATTTCAATATTCTGAAAAAATCTACTTCGCGCGTCCCGATTTCCTATTCGGAAGACGAGGACGAAATCGAATTGCCCGAAGGCCGCCATTACAGAGAAATCGGCGACGAGGAGGCAGACATCGAACTCTCCGCCGCAGATGAAACCGACAAGGAACCAGTCGATCGAAGCAGCGATTCTTCCGAGAGCGCGCAGAGCGTTGCGGCCGAGTCGGAAAACATTCAAGCGAACGAATCTTCAAGCGGACCCGTATCGGAACAATCGGAGAGTACATATATGCAGTCTTCCGCGCAGGAAGAAGCGAGCTACTCTGCCGCACAGGAAAACAGCTATGCGGCAAATGAACAACCCGTCCAAAACACGGCGGCACAGAGCAGTTCCTATGCTTCGTCCGTTTCCGAAACGGTGACGCATTCGGAAGATCCGAGAGAAAATGAACAGTCGGCGCACAGCACCGAGCCGCTGCCTTTGACGGAAGACGAGAAAAACCGCATTCACGAAAATTATAAGGCGCTGATCGGCGAAGAGACGGACGCGACTTCCTACTATTACGCACAAGTCGCGCGCGACAGGGCGCAGGAATCCAAACAGGAAGAGCCCGCGCAAAACGACTATGCGGATCCCTATGCAGAAAACGCACAGCCCTATCCGCCGCAAGACCCTTATGCCGATCCGTATTCGCAAGGACAGTATGCCGATCCTTATGCACAGGGACAGTATGCGGATCCCTATGCGCAGCAAAATTACGGAGATCCGTACAGCGACAACCGTGCAATTTCTTCCGAATTGCTGTATTCCAATAAATCTCCTGCCGAACGCAATTATAAAAAACTGCTGAATAAATTGTACGACAACACGCATAAACAGCAGGACGACGAAGACGAATACGCGGAATCTTCCTTTACACAGGAACAGGCACCCGCCGACGCGCAAGCACAGGAAGCGCCCGCCACGGAAATGCCTGCGCAAGCGGCCCCTACCGCGCAAAGCTATGCGGAGCAAACCGTACAAGCGGACGCCCCTGCGGCACCTCCGCAGGGTAATACGGCGAGCAACATCGAATTTTACGACGTGGAAGAAAAAGCACAGAAAGAGGGACTTCGCATTACGACCACCAACGGTTCCAGAAACCGCACGATGGCCAAAGCCGTCGGCAACACGTTCGACAAGGGCCGCGCGCTTTTGCTTACCGCCATCTACGTGTTCATCGTGGCGCTGGCAGAGTCTATCATCAACCATTGTCTGCACAACGTCTTGAATTCGGGTACCGCTTACATCGTGATCCCCTATGTACTCGCTTTTGTGATGCTCGGCGTTTTCCTCTTCCTGTTTTTGAACGGCTACGGCAAAAACAGTCGGAAGACACAATCAAAGTCTTACCTTTCCGCAAGCCTGGTCATCTATATCAACATCGTACTCATCATTGTACTGATTGCTTACCTTGTGATCTACTTCGGATCGGCTGACCTTTCGACGGGAATTCAGATCCTCAAATACGCGATCTTCCCGATCATCTTTGCGTTTAATCTCCCGCTGTTTGCCCTTCTCTATCGCGTAAACAGCAACAAACAATAAATTAAAAGTGCCGCAGATATACTCTGCGGCACTTTTGCTTCAAAACGGAAAAGTCGCGGTTCTTCTACAAGAAACTTTTCCGATAAACAAACAACATGGAGCGGCAAAAAAACAGCCGAACGACAACAAATTCAGAAAGATAGAAAGCTATTAAAACGCGGAATCATAAAGCAAAATCTTAGACAAAAAACTTTCGGAGCCGCCGCGTCTTATCCTGCCAGCTCCGCTCCGTAACAATCACCCGACCGCCAAGTCCTTGCCGCGGTTTGCGCGAGAAGGCAATATTTGTGCCAACAAATCAAAACGGAAAAGCCCACCGCCTCAAACGGTGGGTTTTATTTAAAAAGTTTTTCTCTTTGTCCTCTTTTCAGACTCCGTAAAATAACCGACAATAAACAGGCGGCCGTAAAGCGCCGAAAGACAATCCGTGCGGAGGTCACTCAAATCATATTTCGAGCACCAATCCGTCGTGTGCGCTTAAAAAGCCGTATTCTTTTGCCTTGTTCTCTATCCGATCGCGAAACGGCAAAGAATTATGCGAAAAATGTGTGACACAGTACTTCGTATCTGCCTTGACAATGCCGTACGCTACCAATTTTTCACGAACCGTGCAGTTCTCCGCAAACCCCATGTGCCTTGCCGAATGCGGGCCCTCCGTGTCGGCAAAGGTGCAATCCAAACTGACAAAATCGGCGCATACCCCCTGCTCCGCAAGGTATCGGTAACACTCCTCCCGCAACAGGCCCGTGTCGTTCAGATAGAGCACCGTCTTATCCTTTCGGATACCGTACAGCAACGCTTTTTCCGTCTGCATATGCGTGGCAGGAATCGAAAAGATCTCATACCCGCCCGCAGAAAATCTCTGAAATGGCTCCACTTCGTGCAGTCCGATTTTCTCGCGGACAGAATCCCGCATTTCCCGCCTCGTATCTTCGCGGAATACTTCCAAAACCTCGCTGTCCGCATAGATCTCCAACCGATCGCTCACGATCCCGCTCGCAAATTTATAGCCGCGGTTTACGAACTCCTGCGCGTAGAAATGATCGCCGTGCGAATGCGTCACCAGCAGATTCTGCACCGCAGAAAGATCCACGCCGAAACGCATCATATGCACGCTGCTCTCACACGGAAAATCAATCAAAAGTATATCGTCGATGATGGCCTGCGACCGCGTCCGCCATTCGACTGCCAGATTTTTCCGCGCCGCACGGCAGCTTTCACAATTACAAAATGTCGCGGGAAACCCCTCCGCTGCCGCCGTTCCCAAATATTGAAATTTCATACCTTCCTCAGCATTCGTATAAAATCGTGACGGGGCCGTCGTTGTATTGCTCGATTTTCATATCCGCCCCGAATACGCCCGTCTTAACCGTGAATCCCTGTTCTTGCAGCAAACAGGCCACCCTCTCATAAAGAGGCTTCGCATGCTCCGGACGCGCCGCCCCGATAAAGCTCGGCCTGTTTCCGTGCGAGCAGTCACCGTAGAGCGTGAATTGGGAAATCAGAAGGATCTCTCCGCCGCTGTCGCGGACGGAAAGATTCATCTTGCCCTGTGAATCCTCAAAGATGCGCAGCGCCGCTATCTTCTTTGCCATCGCCGCCGCATTAGCTTCCGTATCACTCGGAGCAACCCCGAGATACACCGCAAGCCCCGCAGGAATCTGCGAGATCAGCTTTCCGTCTACCTTCAAAGTCGTTTCCCGCACTCGCTGTATTACCGCCCGCATTTTCTTCTCCTCATAAAATCAATGAGCCGCATTTGCATGCGGCTCATAAATAAATCTCTTAAAATTATTTGACGCGCTCCATGTATTCACCCGTACGCGTATCGACACGGATCGTCTCCCCTTCTTCCACAAACATGGGGACCTGGATCTCCGCACCCGTTTCCAGAACCGCTTTCTTCGTCGCGTTCGTCGCCGTGTTGCCGCGCACGCCAGGCTCCGCCGAAACGATCTTCAGCTCCACAAAGTTCTCGCATTCGACCGAGAATGCCGACCCTTTATAAAAACGTACCGTTACCGGATCGTTTTCCTTGATAAACCGCAGCGCATCTTCTACCTGCTCACGGTTCAACGGCGTCAGGTTGAATTCCTCGTCCATGAAATAGTACAGATCGCCGTCGTTGTAGGAATACGTCATTTTCTTCGTCTCAATGTGCGCGTTCTCCAGCTTTTCGGAAGGGTTGAACGTCTGCTCCAATACGGCTCCCGTCACAACGTTCTTCAGCCTCGTCCTTACGAACGCCGCTCCCTTGCCGGGTTTGACGTGCTGGAAATCCACCACGACATACACGTTGCCGTTATACTCGATCGTTACACCCTTTCTGACATCTCCTGCTTGTATCATACTCTATCTCCTTCCATTTTTAATGCGTCTGCGCGGAATCCGCTCCGCTGCGTCTTTATTTTTTTCGCCCGCTCACAAAACCAATAAGTTTTTATCCGATTTCATAAAGCTGACAACTTTCCCGTTTTCCAGCCGTACGCTGTCCTCGATCCTTATACCGAATTTGCCTTCAAAATAAACGCCCGGCTCGATCGAAAATACCATTCCGTCTTTCAGCACACCTTCGCCTTTCGGACTCAGCGTCGGATATTCGTGAATATTGATCCCGATTCCGTGCCCCAGCGAATGCGTGAAAAATTTATCCAGCTCACGGCTCTGCAGATAGTTGCGTGCGATCGCGTCCGCGTCCTTTCCCTTCATACCTGCATGAATCTGCTCTTTCGCCAGCTCGTGCGCCTTTAATACGCTGCCGTATACGTCCGCAAATTCTTCGTCCGGCTTTCCTCCGAACCAGAGCGTACGCGTAATATCCGAACAATATCCGCCGACTTTGCATCCGAAATCCAACAAAACTGGCATTCCGCTCTTTAGCCGCGTGTCATCGGGCGCATGGTGCGGTACCGACGAGTTGCGGCCGAACGCCGCGATCGTCTCGAACGAACGATCCTGCGCGCCGCATTTGCGCATTAGGTATTCGAGATACCCCGCCGTCTCGTTCTCCGTCATGCCCTCTTTCAGCTCCGCAAGCAGCATTCCGTACGCGCGCTCGGCTATCTCACAAGCCTTGGCGATCTTGTCAAGCTCCTCTTCGCTCTTGACTGACATCGCTTCGCGAAACACGGGCGTGCTGTCCGTAAGTTTGAATTTGCGGCGCAATTTTTCATATTCGGGATGCGTCAGACGCTCCAGCGGCACCGCAAGTTTTTTGACTTTTTTGCTCTTTATATAATCGAAAACGGAATCTTCGTTTTTGGCTACCATGACGCCGATAAACTCGTGTTTGAGCGCTTCCTTCGCCCCCTCCGCATACCGCGGATCGGTAAAAAACAAGCTCTCCTGTGCGTCGGTATAGACAAATCCGAAACTGCTTTCAAAACCCGTCAGATAGGCGCGCAAATCTGCCGCCTCCGTCAGCATTCCGTCCGCTTTCATTCCGCGAAATAACTTTTTCGTATTGTCCATAGAAATATTGTACCAAATTTTCGGTTATAAGTCAATTTTTCCCGATATGTTTTTCATGAATATTTCTCGCTCAGACCGCTCTCAAAGGCTCTCGTACATGTGTTTCATCGCCAACGCGTCTTCCGCCTGCGTGCCCGCCGACTCGCTGACAATGTACGGCTCCAGCTTCAGCTCTTTGAGCGCCACCGCAAGCGGCATGAATTCGGGCCCGTATACCGTGTCTTCCAGCGTCAGATGCCGCACCTCACCCTTCTCCGAATACTGGATCTTGGAAAAATGCACGTGAAAATGCTTCACCCTCTCGTACCCCAGCTCCGCGATCATATACGCAAGACGGCTCTTATAATCTTCCACCGTTTTCAGGCTCCCCTGCTCGCGCGCGTTCAGATGCCCGAAATCGACAGCGGGAAGATAGATCGGATCGATCTTGCAAAAACGGACGATCTCTTCCAGCGTCCCGATCTGTGCGATCTTCCCCATCGTCTCCGGACAAAAATAAAGATCGTCAAGCCCCGCTTCGTAAATGCGGTCACGCAAAATTTTCAGCCGCTCCTCCGTCAGAGAAACCGCCGCTTCACGCTCCATTTTGCCCTGCGTCGCGCTGTGAAATACACACCGCTTTCCGCCCATAAGTTTCAATACCCTGCCGCTTTCCAATACGTAATTGTACGACTTTTCCGCGTTTTCCTCTTCCGGATTCGCAAAGTTGATATAGTACGGCGCATGCACGCTGATCTCGATCCCCTGCTCCTTGAACGCGTTCCCGATCGACGCCGCCTTCGCGTCCGTCATCCGAACCCCGCGCCCGAACGAATATTCAAAGCAGTCCAATCCCATGTCTTTTACGTATTTCGCAGACTCTTCCGTGTGCGAATATCCCTTCGCATAAAACGATTCACTGTTGCCGCTCGGCCCGAATTGTATCATCGTATCCTCTCCAGATCTTTATTCAGCTGCGCGGTCAACTCTTCCGCGCTGTCAAATTTGCGTATCTCACGGAGAAAAAAATCAAACTCCACTTTCACTTCTTTCCCGTACAGATCGCCGCGATAACCGTCAAAATAAACCTCCAACACGACGCGCTCGTCCTCAAACGTCGGCCGCGCTCCGTAATTCGCTATGCCGCGGTATTCCTTTCCGTCCAGATCCGCCCGCACCGCGTATACGCCCTTCTTTAAAGGGTATTTCTCCTTGTCGATATGCAGGTTCGCCGTCGGAAACCCCAACCGCCTGCCTACGTGCCGCCCTTCCGTCGATACCTGCCCGCATATGAAATACTTTTCGCCCAACAGACGGCAGAGCTTTTCCATCTCCCCTTCGTCCAGATAGCGCTTTGCCATCGTCGCCGCCGCTTTTTCGCCTTCAAAGCCGACAAGTTGTTCAACAAAAACATCGATATTGTTTAACTTTGAAAATTCTTTGAGCTTTTCCGTGTCGCCCGCCGCGTCTTTCCCGAACGTAAAATCCGCTCCGCACACAAACGCGCGCACTTTGACGCGCTCTGTCGTATGCGCCAAAAAATCCTGCCAGGGCGTTGCGCGGAACTTTTCGTCGTAAGGCGCCGCATAGACAAAATCAAGTCCGAGCGACGCAAAAATCGCAAGACGTTCCTTGAAAAGATAGATCTGCCCGCCGCGCTTGGAATCGTAAAACGTCATGATCCCGACCCGCCAGCCGCGGCTCACGGCCGTCTCTTTCGCCTTTTCGATCAGCGCCCTGTGCCCGACATGCACGCCGTCGAAATACCCCAATAACAACACGCACGGCTCTTCAAATTTTCCCGTCCCGTAATCTACTGTCTGCATATGCGCCTCAAACCAGCTTCACGCTTGCGCGGATGATTCCGCCTTCCGCTTTCGCTATGCCGTAAAAATCATCGTCGAAATACAGTTTGTATTCCCCGTCGCCGCCGCCGAACTCCAAAGAAAGACCGTTCCGCAGCTTTTGCGCCTCTTTTCCGTCAAAATCTACCGACGGCATGTCGAACACGAGATCGGGCGCAATCAGCCGCTCTTCCCAGTTCTCCTCCGTCAATTCTTCGGGCGAAACGCTGTCTTTTAAGGTAAAGTACCCGCTCTTTTCCCGCACGAGCGCGGTCATCACCGCCACCGTGCCGCAGGCGCCCGCTATGTCGCGCGCCAACGAACGGATATACGTCCCGCCCCCGCACGCGATGCGGAACGCAAAGCTATCTTCCCCGACGCGCTCCGTCAGCACGATCCCGCCGATATGCACCTTCTTCCCTTCCAGCGTCACTTCCCTGCCCTGGCGCGCCAAACGGTACGCACGCACGCCGTTGACGCTCTTTGCACTGTAAATCGGGGGGATCTGCACAATTTCTCCGACAAAATTATGAAGTTTATCGTTTATCTCCGCTTCCGTCGGAACCCTTTTTCCCGACTGCAACACCGTGCCCGTGGCATCGAGCGTATCCGTCTCCACGCCGAAGCGGAAGACGGCGCTGTATATTTTTTCCTTGTGCAAAAGATAATTGAAGAGCCTGGACGCGTTCCCGACCGCCACCGGAAGCACCCCGCTCGCCATCGGGTCGAGCGTGCCCATGTGTCCGCACGGCAGGTGCGTCAGCCGCTTGATCTTCGCGACCGCCGCCGCACTGGAGATGCCCGAAGGCTTATTCAGATTGATAAATCCGCTCTTGCTGTTTAAATTTTCCACGCTTTACTCCTGCCTCGCCTTGCATGCGCCGACGCGCTCCCTTTCAAAAAAGCGCCGCTTTATGCGGCGCTTTTTCAGTCGATCAGATGCTGGCGGATCGTATAGCACAGCTTGTCGATCACTTCTTCCAGACACCCGGATATCATACAACCGCTCGCGAGAATGTGCCCGCCGCCGCCGTACACCGCCGCAACCGCGTTAACGTCCGCCTTTCCCTTGCTGCGCAGGGAGATCTTGAAACGGTCGTCCGCCGTCTCCAAAAGGCATACCGCCACTTCCACGCCCTCTACCGACAACGGAAAATCAATAAACCCTTCCGTCACGTCCGACGTGGCATTCGCCGCTTTCAGATCTTCGCGCATCACGCTGATAAAGGCGATCCGCCCGTCCGCATAATAGCGGATACGGCTCATCGTGCGGCCAAACAGCAATGCCCTCGCCGCCGATTGCTTTTTGAACATATTGTATTGTATGGTGTTGATGTCCGCTCCGCACGAGACAAGTTTCGCCGCCGCCAAAAACGTGCTTTCCGTCACGTTCTTATGCGCAAAATTTCCCGTATCCGAGCTCAGCCCCAGCAAAAAATAATTTGCCGTGCGCGCATCCATGCCGTCCGCCAGATACGAGGCAAGCTCCGTCATGATCTCGCAGGTCGCCGCCCGCTCCTCCACAAACCAATAATCTCCGTATCGGGTGTTGGATATGTGATGGTCGATGTTGAATTTCGGCTTCTTCGCGCGCTCAAACTCTTCCGCAAGCGCGCCCAGACGATGGATCTCGCTCGAATCTACCGCTATATACGCCTGCGACTGTGTGTCCGCCGCCGTGCCGATCTTGTCCATCCCTTCCAGAAAATAAAACTTGTTCGGTACGGGACTTTCGCACGCCACCGTCACCTTCGCCCCGTTTTTCTCCAACAGGCTCTTGAGCCCCATCGCCGCGCCCAACGTGTCGCCGTCCGGACGCATATGACAGAAAATCGTCGCACTCTTAAGTTGTTTCAGTTTCGCCGCTATCTCTTTTAACGTCAATTTCTCTCTCCGTGCCCGCTCGTTACGCAGGGCTCCCTCTTTCACTTTTTCCCTCGAAACGGGAAAAAGGGACATGCTATTTCTGCCCCTCTTCTTTATGAATCTCTTTGATGATACGGTCGATCTTGTCCCCGTATTCCATTGTCCCGTCCCGCAAAAAATGCAGCTCCGGTACCGTGCGCATCTGCATCATGTGCGCAAGTTCGTAACGGATAAATCCCGCATACTCTGCAATCGCCGCAAACGTCTCGTCCGCTTCCTCCGCCGTCTTCCCCAGCACGCTGACATAAATCTTCGCGTTCTTCAGATCGGGCGATACGTCCGCTTTGGTCACGCTCACGATCCCGCGGATTTTGTTCGTCTTGTATTTCAGCTTCGTCGATATGACTTCGTATACCGCTTTCTGATATTCCGCAGAAAGGCGCTCTGCTCTCAATGATTTCACAGCATTCCTCCTTTCTCTCCCGACGGATCCCCCGCTGAATTACGCGGGGATCTCTTCGGTTATATAGCACTCGATGACGTCGCCCACTTTGATCCCGTCAAAGCCTTCGATGCTCACGCCGCATTCAAAACCGCCCGAAACTTCCTTCACGTCGTCCTTGAACCGCTTGAGCTGACGAACCGCTCCTTCCACGATCATCACGTTGTCACGGTAAATACGCAGTTTCCCGCTGCGCACGATCTTGCCTTCCGTTACATAGCAGCCCGCAACCATTCCGACGCCCGTGATCTTGAACGTCTGCAATACGTCGCATTTGCCCGTCATCACTTCTCTGTACTTCGGCGCAAGCATTCCCTTGAGCGCCGCCTGAATATCATCCAACAACTCGTATATGATCCTGTACATACGAACATCCACGCCGCTGCGTTCAGCCAATGCTTTCGCCTTCGTATCGGGACGAACGTTGAATCCTACAATGATCGCGTTCGAAGAATCGGCAAGCATTACGTCCGATTCCGTGATCGCACCAGCACCGCTGTGCAAAATATTCACGCGGACTTCGTCGTTGGAAAGCTTCAGAAGCGACTGTTTTACCGCCTCTACAGAACCCTGCACATCGCCCTTGACGATGATATTCAGTCCCTTGATCTTGCCTTCCGCAATTTTCCCGAATACGTCGTCCAGCGTCACGCGCGTCTGCGACTTCACCATGGATTCGCTTTCCTTGCGCTTGCGCTCTTCCTGGACTTGCTTCATCAGTTTGTCCTGCTCGACCGCTATGATCGAATCGCCCGCATTCGGTACTTCTTCCAGACCCAGAATGGACACAGCCATCGAAGGCCCCGCCGATTTCACCGTCCTGCCCTTGTCGTCGATCATCGCACGCACGCGGCCCGTCGTCGTTCCCGATATGATATTGTCGCCCGTGTGCAGCGTTCCGTTCTGGATCAGCACCGACGCCACAGGCCCCTTGCCTTTGTCCAGCTTCGCTTCGATGATCGTACCGCGCGCCATCTGGTTGGGGTTCGCTTTCAGTTCCTTCACTTCCGCAACCAAATTGATCGCGTCCAGAAGATCGTCGATCCCCGCGCCCGTCTTTGCCGATACCGGCACTACGATCGCGTCGCCGCCCCATTCTTCCGGCACAAGCCCGTTGTTCGTCAGGCCCTGCTTCACGCGCTCCAGGTTCGCTTCCGGCTTATCCATCTTGTTCACGGCCACGATGATCGGCACGTTCGCCGCCTTCGCATGGTTGATCGCTTCCACCGTCTGCGGCATGATCCCGTCGTCCGCCGCCACGACAAGCACGACGATATCCGTCACCGACGCACCGCGCGCACGCATCGCCGTAAACGCTTCGTGCCCCGGCGTGTCGAGGAAAGTGATCGTCTTGCCCTTCGCCGTCACGGAATACGCACCGATATGCTGCGTGATCCCGCCCGCTTCTCCCGCCGTCACGTTCGTGCTGCGGATCTTATCCAAAAGCGACGTCTTGCCGTGGTCGACGTGTCCCATCACCGTCACCACCGGAGGACGCGTCACCGCGCCTTCTCCGCCTGCCGTCTCCGCATTGTAAATTTCGTCCAGCGCTTCTTCCGCCGTCTTCTCGGGTTTGTATTCCAGCTCGATGCCCAGATCGTTTGCAATATAGGCCGCCGTATCGTAATCCAACGAATCGTTGATCGTCTTCGCGATCCCTTCCTTGAACAGGCGCTTCGTGATCTCTACCGCCGTGATGCCCAGCTTCTCGCTCAGCACTTTCAGCGGAATGTTCTCCGTCGTGACCACCGCATGATCGATCTTGATCGTCTGCACCGCCTGCTGTTTCTGCTTCTTGACGCGCAGCTTCCTGTACCCGCTCTTGTCCTCGTCAAAATCGGATACGGATACCTGCTGTTTGATCAGCGCACGCTTGCTGACCGTACGCTTCTGCTCCACATACGGCTTCTCGTAATTCGCCTTTTTCTTGGCGGGCGCCGAAAAGCTCTTGCCCGCAGGCGCCGCCGGCGGGAGCGCAGGGCTCAGTTTTCCCGCACCCGTACGCATTCCCTGCACGGGACGGTTCTGCATCGGAGGCCGCGTACCATAGGCAGGCCTTCCCTGCATACCCTGCGCACCGCGCCCGTTTGCATACGGAGCACGCGCGCCCTGGCCGCTTTGCCCCTGCATTGCGGGACGCTGGTACGTCCCTTCCTGCCGTTCCGGACGATCCGTCCGCAAAGGTCTCTGCGCCCCTTCCTGGCGCGGAGGACGCGCGGGACGCTCCGGCGCGGGCACGTACGTGCGCGCGTTGCGGCGGTCCGCATACTGCGTGCGGATCACCTGCTCTTCCGTTCCGCCCCGCCGCTGCGTGCGCACTTCGACGGGACGCGCCGCGGGACGAGGCTGCGGCGCGCTCTCCGCTTCCGTTTTGGCAGGCTCCTGCTTTTCAGCCTTCACCGCAGGCTCTGCCTTGACCTCTTCCGCTTTGCTCTCTGCTTTCGGTTCCGCTTTGGGTTCCGTTTTCGGTTCCGCTTTCGGCGCCTCGGCGACAGGCTCCGCTTTGCTTTCCGTCTTTGCGGCCGCAGGTTCTTTCGCTTCCGCTTTCACCGCCGCCTTTACGGGTTTTTCTTCCGCCGCGGCAGGCTTTTCCGCTTCTTTTGCCGCAGGCGCCTCCTTTGCAGGCTCCGCCTTGACGGGCTCCTGCTTTTCAGCCTTCGCCGCAGGCTGTTCCTTTTCTTCGGCTTTTATGGGTTCGGGAGCCGTCTTCGCAGTCTTTGCAGGCACTTCGGCAGCAACAGCCTCCGCGGGCGCAGCTTCCGCCTGCGCACGCGCTTTCGCCGCGTTCTCCAGATCGGATAACTTCCGAAGAATGTCCCCGACCTTCTTTTCCGTGCCCTGCACGTCTTTCAGCAGCGATCCGATCCCTTCCGATCCCAGAAGAGAATTGATCTTTTCGATGTTCGAGTAATTCTTTTTTGCTTCTGCCATCTTGCTAAATTTTGCCTCCCGCATAAATTCTGAAATTTTCATCCGCCGCCGACAAGATCGCTTTCGCCAGATTCTCGTCCCGCACGGCAGCCAACTTACAATTTATCCGTCCCGTAACTTCTTCCAACGTCTTTCCGCTCAGGACCATGATGCCGCAGCCGAATCTCTCACCGAGTTTTCGCGCACTCTTTTTCGCATTTTCACTCGCCGTGGAGCATAAAAGCAACAAATATACCCTGCCTTTCTGCACTTCCACCGCATTGAACCCGCACGTCAGCTTCCCCGCCTTCATGCAAAGCCCGATATACCCTTCCGCCTTACTTCTTTGCAAAAAATGCCTCCTCGATCGCATCGTAAACCGTCAAAGGTATCTCACACGAAAACGTCTTGTTCAGAAGACGCGCCTTCTTCAGCTTTTTGATGCACTCCGGATTGTCGCAGATATATGCCCCGCGTCCCGCCGCTTTCCCCGAAAAGTCAAGAAACGCATCCCCTTCTTTCGGCTTCACGATCCGAAGCATTTCCTTCTTCGGCTTCATTTCATGGCACGCTATGCACATCCGCATGGGTATCTTTTTCACTTTCACGAAAACTCACCTCTCCGATCCGCCCGTATGCGGTTTTATTCCTCCGCCGCAGGCTCCGTCTCCGCTTCTTCCGCCTGGTGCAGCTCTTCCATCTTCGCCGCCGCACTCTCGCTCTTGACGTCGATCTTCCAGCCCGTCAGACGCGCCGCAAGACGCGCGTTCTGCCCGTCCCTGCCGATCGCCAGCGACAGCTTGTCGTCCGGCACCACCGCAATCGCCGATTTCTCGTCAACCTGCGTCACCGAAATGACCTTCGCCGGCGAAAGCGCTTTCGCGATGAATTCCAGAGGATTCTCGCTCCATTGTATGATGTCCACTTTCTCTCCGCCGAGCTCCGCTACGACCGCGTTCACGCGCGCGCCCTTGTTGCCTACGCACGCGCCCACCGCGTCTACCTGCGGATCTTCGCTGTAGATCGCCATCTTCGTGCGCTGGCCCGCTTCGCGCGAAATCGACTTCACTACGACCGTGCCCGCCTTGATCTCAGGAACTTCGTTTTCAAACAATCTCTTCACAAGCCCCGCAGACGTGCGCGATACCAAAACCTGCGCGCCTTTGCCGCTGTTCTTGATGTTCTTTACATAAACTTTGATGCGGTCGTTCACTTCGTAATGCTCGCCCGGTACCTGATCCTGCGGCAGCATCACGCCTTCGATCTGCCCCTTCCCGAGCTCCACATATACGTTCTTCGCATCGACCTTGCGCACCACACAGCTCATCAGCTCGTCTTTCTTGTCGGAGAATTCGTTCAGCGTGTTGTCACGCTCCGTTTCATGCAGTTTCTGCAAGATCACCTGCTTCGCCGTCTGCGCCGCTATCCGTCCGAAATCCTTCGGCACAAACTCTTCGTATACCGTGTCGCCCACTTTATAGCTCTTTTTCAGAAGCTGCGCCTCCGCAAGCGAAATCTCCTTCTCACGGTCCGTCACTTCGTCCACAACGGTGCGCACCGTGAAATATCGTATGCTGTTCTTCTCCGGGTTGATCCTGATGTCTACTTCGCCCGCCCCGCCTTCGTATTGCTTTTTATAGGCGGATATCAGCGCCGTCCGCAGCGCTTCGATAAATACTTCGCTGCTGATCCCCTTCTCCGTTTCCAGATCGGATAAAGCCTCAAAGAACTCCTTGCTAACCATTGCATTCTCCTCTTTTCTTTTTGATTCGTTCGCCGATCAATCGAAATCGATCGCCTGTGACATCTTTACGATTTGCGTCAGATTCAGCTTGATCTTTTCACCGTTTTTATCCAACGTCACGTTCCCCGCAACGCCGTTGTATTCCACCAAAACCGCTTCGAAAAACTTCTCGCCCCTGTACGGCGCATAGAGCTTCACTTCCACTTTCTTCCCTACGTTGCGAAGATAATCTCTGTCCTTTTTAAAAGGCCTGTCAAGCCCCGGACTCGATACGTTCAGCGTGTACGGCTGCCCAAACGTCGGATCCAGCTCGTCCAGCACGGGATCCGCCGCATTGTGAAACGCCTCGCACGTGTTCAGATCGATCCCGCCTTCCCTTTCCGTATCCAAAAAAACGGTCAGCGACGGGTTCTTCCCCTGCCTGAAAACAATTTCATAAATTTCCACGCCCAATTCCCGCGCCAAAGGCTCCAATACAGCCTGTATCTCCTGCACCGATTTTACCTTCATTTCCGCTCCTTTCCCGCTTTCCGCCCGTACATAAAAAGATTTGAGAGCGGATAACCACTCTCAATCCTCAAGCTAACGGTATTCAGTATCTCGATTATACCACTATTTTACGATTTTGGCAAGCATTTTTTCGCCTTTATCAGCTCAATAAAGATTTTTGCCGTCGTCAATGCGTCGTCCCACGCCCTGTGATGATTAAAACTGATCCCGTAATGATCCGCCAGCGTATTCAATTTGTAGTTGGAAAGAAACAGCATGCTCTGCGCCAGCGACATCGTGTCGTACGTCTTGAACTCGAACGCGTACTCCTCTTTCTCCGCATAATAACGGACAAACTTGTAGTCAAACTGCACGTTGTGCCCCACCAACAGGCACCCGTCGCAAAATTTTACGAAATCGGGAATCACTTCCCCGATCTTCGGCGCGTCTTTCACCATCTCGTCCGTGATCCCCGTCAGCTTCACGATCTCCTCGTCCAACTTCCGCTCCGGGTTCACGAGCGTCGTGAACTTTTCCTTGATCTCGCCGCCGATGATCTTCACCGCGCCGATCTCCGTGATCGCGTCCATCTTCCCGCCCGTCGGCGAATTCACAAGTCCCGTCGTTTCCAGATCGAATACCACAAACGTGTTCTTCACCAGATCTTCCGGCATCACCGACTGATCGAACAGGTTCATCTGGCTGTAATCGATCAGCTCTTCGGGCGCAACCTTCGAATAATGCAGCGGCACCGCCTTTCCCTGCCGCTTTTCGGGCACAAACCCCTCGGGCGCGTGCCCGCGGTTGATATAACGGCCCGTAAAACTCAGCCGCTCCCCGTATATCTCGTTTTCTCCCGTCACCGCGATCCAGTCCCCTTCCTTGATCTCACGGATCTTCTCTTCCGTGCGCTTGCGCGGAAAATACGAAAAGGACATCGCACCCGTCCCGTCGTTGAGCGTAAACCGAAGATACGGCTTCCCTTCCTTGACCACCGCACCGCTCGCGTCCGTCTTCGGCTTCGTCGTGCGCTCCTGTATGTACGTCACCGCACCGCAGATCGTCAGCGCGTCGCTCGTAAAATCACAGTCCGCAATATACGTCGCTTTCTTCGGTACGTTCGCTTCGTCGATCGTCTCGAACCCTTCCACCGAAAACGTGCGCGCGGGACGGTAGTCGAATTGCTCCTCTTCCTCCGTCTCTTCCTCCGCGATCCCCGCTTTCTCCTTGTCCTCCAGGCTCCCCTCGAACACGTTGCAGAAATTCCGCTCCAGCATTCCCTTCACGCCCGTCAGAAGCTGCTCGTTCTTTTCAAAAAAACCGCGCTCCGCGCCGTCGACCCCGAAGGTAAACCGCACGGGATCTCCCAGCGTCACCGTGATGTCCTCGCCGCGGATACACGCCGCCGCCGCGCGGTGCGAATGGCTCAGATATTCGAGTATCTTGTGACGGATCAGCTGCGGATCCGCCACAAGTTTTACGATCTTCACTTCGCCCCGAAACAGAGAGGGCGCCGCCGATTCCGCCGCCTTTGCCGCCGCCTGCTCGTCCTGCGCCGTATACGGCGTGTCCGTGATCACTTCGAACAGACAGCGCTTTTCTCCTTCGTCTACTTCGATTTTTCGCAATACCGCATGTTTCAATCCGTCATTTTCCCGGATCTGCCGTAAAAATTCAGCCTGCGTCATCCGTCCCGTCCTTTCCTTCCTTCTTTTCTTTCAACAATGCCTGTATTTCCGCCAAAAATTCTTCCCGCGCGCGCTCCGACGGCACCGTCCTGAACGGCTCGCCGTGACGGAAAATCACACACTTGCCCTTTCCGCCCGCGATCCCGAGATCGCAGTCCTTCGCCTCGCCCGGCCCGTTCACCACACATCCCATCACCGCCACTTTGATATGCTCGCGGATCGGGAACGTCAGTCTCTCCACTTCCTGCGCCAGCTCCATGCTGTTCCACTCGCACCTGCCGCAGGTCGGACAGGAAACCACTTCCGCACAGTTTTTCCGCAGTCCGCACGCCCGCAGGATTCGCTCCGCCGCGTACACCTCTTCGACGGGATCTTCCGTGAGCGACACGCGGATCGTGTCCCCGATCCCGTCCAACAGCAGCGCACCGATCCCGATGCTGCTCTTTACGATCCCGCTCTCTTTCGTCCCCGCTTCCGTCACGCCGACGTGCAGCGGATAATCCGTCCGCTTTGCCAAAAGCCGATACGCTTCCACCGTCAGCGGCACCGACGACGCCTTCACGGAAATCACGATGCCCGAAACGCCGTACTTTTCCAAAATGCCCACGTTGTACAGCGCGCTCTCCACGAGCGCCTCCGCACTCCTGCCGTATTTCTCCGAAAAGTTTTTTTCGATGCTGCCCGTGTTCGCGCCCACCCGCACGGGGATCTTGTGCGCCCGTATGCAATCTGCCACGCGGCGGATATCCGCCTCCGCGCCGATGTTCCCCGGATTGATGCGCACTTTGTCCGCCCCGTTCTCGATCGCAAGCACCGCCAGCTTCGAAGAAAAATGTATGTCCGCCACCACGGGAACGGGCGACGCCTCCGCTACCGCACGGATCGCACGGGCGTCATTCTCATCGCGCACCGCCACGCGCACGATCTCACACCCCGCCTGCGCCAACCTTGCGATCTGCGCGATCGTCGCTTCCGTGTCCGACGTGGGCGTCGTCGTCATCGACTGCACGCTCACTTCCGCCCCGCCGCCGATCGCTACCTTGCCCACCTTGACCTGTCTGCTCATTCCCTATCTCCTTTTCCGCAGCGAAAAAGAAGCCCTCATTCGGGCTTCTGCGGGTTTTGTTTGTTTTTGTTTTCACGCATCAGCGTTTCAAGCTCTTCCATGAACGACGAGATGTCCGTAAACTGACGGTACACCGAGGCATACCGCACGTACGCCACTTCGTCGATCTCTTTCAAGCCTTCCATGACCATCTCGCCCAGCCTCTTGGACGAAATCTCCTGGTCAAGCGAATTGTATACCTGCTTCTTGATGTCTTCCACAAGCCTGTCAATCTTCGACATCGACACCGGCCGCTTTTCACACGCCTTGATGATCCCGTTCTTCAGCTTGTTCGGGTCAAACGCCTGCCTGTTCCCGCCGTTCTTGACTACCAGCACGGGCGTCGTCTCGATCGTCTCATACGTCGTGAACCGCCTCCCGCACTGTATACACTCCCGCCTGCGGCGGATCGTCCTGCCCTCGTCCGTAGAACGGCTGTCGATCACTTTGCTCTCCGGACAACCGCAGTACATACATTTCATATTTTTTGCTCCTATACAATCGCTTGTGGCTTTTTTAAAGTATAACACAAAATCCTGCGGTTGTAAAGTATTTCCAAATAATTCCGCCCGTGCGCACCTTTTTTTCACGCTTTTATCCCTGATTTTGCAGGTACAACACCGAATCTTCCGCCTTCCTGCGCTCGATCGCCCGAATGTATACCTCCTCGATCCGCCGCGCAAACGTCTCCCGCGAATATTCCTCCGCCGCCGCACGGCACGCCGCCTGCATCTTTTCGCCCGCGTGCGCCGCGATCTCTTTCAGCCCCGTACAAAAACTTTCAAAGTCCGTGAACCGATACCCGTTCTCGCCGTTCCGCACGATGGAATGTATGCACGGGTCTTCCCTGCAAAGCACGGGCGTGCCGCTCGCCAACGCCTCAAAATACGTCAGGCCCTGCGTCTCGCTCGTCGACGCGCTTACAAATACGTCCGCCGCCGCATAACATTGCGGCACGTCGCTTGGCTGCACCGTCCCCAAAAAGACTACCCTGCCTTCCAGATCGGCCGCCTGCTCCTCCAATGCCTTGCTCTCCGGCCCGTATCCGCCGATCAAAAGCACCGTCCCCGCATCGTCCAGCCTGCGGAAATACTCGATCAGTTCCCCGATGTTCTTCTCTTTCGCCAGCCGCCCGATAAACAACAGGCACCGCCGCCCCGCCGCAATCTCTTTTACCTTGCGGTACATTTCGCCCTGCGCAGGCACCCGGAATGCCCGAAGGTCCAATCCCGACGGCACGACATAAATATCCGTCTCCACGCCGTATCCCTGCAAAAGCTCCCGCGTCTTTACCGTCGGCGCCACAACCGCGTCCACCAGGCGCAGGCGCTCTTTCGTAAACTTCTTCGCCGCATACCTGCCGAAACGGTCGCTGAAACGGAACAAATACCGCGCATAATCTTCATACACCGTATGATATGTATTCACCAGCGGCACTTCCAGCTTGTTCGCTATCTTCTTCGCCGGCCCGAAAGTGCAAAATTCACATTGCGAATGCACAATGTCCGGCTTCCAGCCCAGAATGTCCGCATATATGCTCGGAGGAAATCCCATGCGGAACCGCACCGTCGGCGCCACAAATGCGTCCAGCCCCACCGAGGGAAGATACCACACGTCCTCTTCCTTCCGATTCTCTTTTTGTCTGAGGGTCAAGACGCACACTTCGTGGCCACGCTCTTTCAACCCCTCGCTCAGATTCACAGTAGAAGTCACCACACCGTTGATCGTCGGCCTGTAAAAATCTGTCGTCAATAATACTTTCATACCTTGCCTTTCAAATCTCTTTTTTCTTCCCGTACCCGAGAAATACGTACACCCCTCTTCCCTTTTTCACCCGTTTTTTGTATTATAACAGATTTCTGTCCGTTTTTCAACAGATTTCCGCAAAGTCGCACAAAAACAAAAATTGTCAGGCCGCACCTTTGTTTTCACAAAAGAAAAAAGATCCCCGTTTTTGCGGGGAGCTTTTCCTTTATTTCGTAAAATAATTGTTCAGCGCGGAAACCAGCGCGTTGATCGACGACTGTATGATATCCTCGTCCACGCCTGCGCCCCAGTAAGACTTGCCGTCCTTCTCCAAACCTACAAACGACAGCGCCTTGGAATCAGATTTTTCGCTCATGGCATGCTGTTCGTACGTCGTGAGCGTAAAGTCCACACCGAAATGCTTCTTCAATGCGTTCGTCACCGCGTCCAGACGCCCGTTTCCGTCCGCTACAACGACGCTGTCCGCCCCGTTGCCGCGCACCGTAACGGTCGCCGTGATCCCCTCCGGAATCTGCTTGAAATGACATTCGGGTATGTCGAACGCCGCACGGTTTTCGATAAACTTTTCCTCGAATATCCTGTACACCTGCGCGGGCTTCAATTCCTTGTGCGTCCTGTCCGAAACGCCCTTCGCCGCATATCCCATCGCTTCCTTGAACTTGCCAGGCAGATTCAGGCCGTAATTTTCCTGCAAAATGTACCCAACGCCGCCTTTTCCAGACTGCGAATTGATACGGATAACGTCCGTCTGGTACTCGCGGCCCACGTCCTGCGGGTCGATCGGAAGATACGGCACGTTCCAGTAAGGCAGCTTGTGCTCCTTCCGCCATTGCATGCCCTTGGCGATCGCGTCCTGATGCGAACCCGAAAACGCCGCAAACACCAGCGCTCCGCCGTACGGCTGTCGCGGCGATACCTCCATCTGCGTGTATTCCGTATACTTCGCGCAGATCTCGGGCATGAACGAAAAATCCAGCTGCGGGTCTACACCCTGCGAATACATGTTCATCGCGATCGTCACAATGTCCGCGTTCCCCGTGCGCTCGCCGTTGCCGAACAGCGTTCCTTCCACCCTGTCCGCCCCCGCAAGCAATCCCGCTTCCGACGCCGCCACCGCGCAGCCGCGGTCGTTGTGCGGATGCAGGCTCAGCACCACGTTCTCCCTGTGACGCAGATTCTTCGACATGTATTCCACCTGCTGCGCGAAGACGTGCGGCATCGCGTTTTCCACCGTCGCGGGGATGTTGATCACCGCCTTGCGATCCTTCGTCGGCTGCCATACGTCCAGCACCGCGTTGCATACCTCCAACGCGTACTCCGGCTCCGTTCCCGTAAACGACTCGGGACTGTATTCAAAACGATAGTCCGCACCCGCTTCTTCCGTCAGCTGTTTAAGAAGTTTCGCCCCATCTACCGCAATCTTCAGAATCTGCGCTTTGTCCTTCTTGAAAACCTGCTCCCGCTGCGCGACCGACGTCGAATTGTAAACGTGCACGATCACGTTCTTCGCTCCGCGGATCGCATCGAACGTCTTGCGGATTATGTGCTCGCGCGCCTGCGTCAGCACCTGGATCGTCACGTCGTCCGGGATAAGCCCGTTATCGATCAGCGTCCGCAAAAACGTGTACTCCGTTTCGCTCGCCGCAGGAAACCCTACTTCGATCTCCTTGAACCCGATCTTCAAAAGCAGCTTGAAAAATTCTACCTTCTGCTCCAGCGTCATCGGCTCGATCAGCGCCTGGTTCCCGTCCCGAAGATCGACGCTGCACCACACCGGCGCCTTTTCCACCGCATCCTTCTGCGCCCAATCCATACAGCGCACGGGAGGAAGAAAATATTGCTTTGTGTACTTTTCAAAATTTTTCATGGCTTTGCCCCTCTCTTTTTTCTGTTTGCTTACGGAATCCGCCCCCGATTTTCCCGCCCCGCATTTCGGCGGAACAATCGGTACGGAAAGACCGTATTTCCGTCCGAAAAATAAATAAACCCGATTTCGCCTTTTTCTGAAAAGACGAAATCGGGTTCCGCGGTACCACTTTTCTTCGTACGCAAAAACGTACGCTCTCTAAAATACTTGCCTTTCGGCGCATATTCCGCTCTTTTAACGGCAAGCTCCCCGTCCTGCTCCTACTCGGTTCCCTTTCGGTCGGGCCGCTCTGCGGCGAGTTCGTCCGCACACTTCGATCGGCTCACACCTGCCGCCGATTCTCTGCTCCCCGTGTACAAATTACTGTTCCGCTTCTTCGCGTTTCTATATGATTTTATTCAGTATACCATATCTTTATGCGTTTGTAAAGTGTTTCCGTCAAATTTTTGCCGCCTTTTCTATCAGGCCGCAAATTCCATGTACCCTTGCGCGCTCACCGCTTCGCGCAGCTGCGCCGCATCGGAATAACCGAATACCGCGCATATGGCCTTTACCTTTTCCGCAACAAGGTCTCTCGCCGCACTGTGCGGCACCCTCTCCCCGCTTTCAACCTGCTTCGCAAATTCGATCGGGGACAAGTCGCCGTATTCGGCACGAAAATCTTCACCCGTCGCGTTCGTGATCTGAAAATCAAGCGATACGACCTTTCCGAGAATATCCGCTTCCACAAGAACCATCGACCCGCTTAACTCTTTCAAATCATAATAGCCGTCCGCCCTGCGCTCTCTTGCGATCTGCAGGTTCAGCGTACCCAACGTGTCGTTCTTCGCGATCGCTCCGATATCCAGACCGATCGTGTACCCGTCCGCATCCGCCGAATAGGCGGTCAGCATATTCCCGACGTCCGAAGAAACCCCTCCTTCCGTCGGATCGGTTTCCGATATTTTATCCTTGATATAGCCCGACATTCCGTCACTCATGTTCACGGCAAAAAACAACTGATCCATCAGTACGTCGCTCTGCATAAAATGCGCGAGCGTCATCGCCCTGTACTTGTACTCCGGTGCGCTCAACGGCTTGAAACTTCCGGAAATCCAACCTTTCGCATAATACGTCTTCTGCTCCCTGCTCATGTACAGGTTTCCGTCGCAGATCGTAAGATCCGTGACCGTATCGCCGTTGATGATCACCCGCGTACCGACGAGAAACAATGCCGCAATATTTTCATAACCGTTCACCGTGATCTGCACGTTCAGACTGACCTCTCCGTTTTCATCGACACCGATGGAAACGTCCAGCAAGATCGTAAGATCCAATTCTATGTTCAGCACATTCAGTTTGGCGCTTCCCGTAAGATGATACCCGAAATCTTTATAACTGTATGCGTGCAGGACATCCTGTAACAGCTGCGCAAGCGAGGACATATCCAGATAACTGTCCGCATCCGCCGGCACCGAAATCGCTTCCGCATCCTTCAAAGGCTGAAGCAATACCGTAAGCCCGTCCGATACCACCGTAACGCTCCCGCCGCTCAGACCGACCGAGATATTCGCCCCTTCCGATACGCTTTGCGCGCTTTCTTTGCCCGCATACTCTTCGACGATCCCCAAAATCAGATCGCACCACTCCTGCGTATTCATGACGCCGAAAATCGAACTGTTGATCGTTTCGTAATATCCGCCCAGAATTTCGTTCACAAACGCGTAATAATACGTGTCGCTGCCGATCCCCAAAAGCGGCGCCAGAAGCGGCAATACCGTTTCGCCCGCCGCAAACAGCGACGATACCGGCAACCTGACTTTCAGCGGCGTTCCGCCTTCGGCTCCCACCGTCGAATACCCTGCGTATACCATGTCTTCCACGATCGCCAGATCAAAATAATGATTGCCCGACGCCGTCAGTATCTGCCCGTCAAACTGCAAATTCAGCACAACCTGCGACGACCCTTCATCCTTCGCAAAAAAGATTCTGCCGCCGACCTGCACCGTCATCTCCGCCGTCTCATAGCGAACTTCCAACGACAAATCGTCCGTCTGCGTCAGACCGCTGTATGCATTCAGCAAAAATTCAAATACGTTCGAACACTCTGCCGCGCTCTGCAACCGCTCGCTTGCGGCCCATTCTCCGCTGCCTGCCTGCATCGATACGCCGAGATCTTTAAGCTCCAGTCCGAAAGCCGCCAATTCTTCCGCCAAAACGCCCAAAACGCCGTCCTGCACCGAAATCTGCAACCCTTTCAGGCTCGCGCCTTCCAAAAGTTTGGAAAGATCCATCGCAATCTGCAAAGCGCCGTCCTGCGATACCGTGGGTTTCAGCGTCTGAATAAATGCATAGAGATCCAGTCCGTCCGCCCCGAACAAGAGCATCGGCTCTGCCATCGTTTCCGTCCCCGCTTTGCCCGAGGCAAACAGCGACGAGATCAGATCTTTGACCTCGTTCCATTCGTTTTCCGCAACGGTCATCTTGTAGCCGTTGTATCCGAACTGCAATGTGCCGTCACCATAATAAATATCGACGGTATGGCTGTCGTTGATCCGCACGGTCAGCAACAGGCGCAGGCCGTCCGCAAACGAGATCCTGCCTTCCGCTTCTATGTTCATCGAAACTTCCTGCACGCTCGTCTTGCCCTGCAGCGTAAACGCTATATCCTTCGCCTGCACGATGCCCGCCGCCGCTTTGACGATTTCCGTAAATTTCGCCAAAGGTACGTACGCCGCCGCATCTTCGGGCGCGGAAATTACTGCGTCGCTTCCCGCAAGCAGCAGCGAAACACCCATGGCGTTCACGCGGAACGCGTTCTCCGCCGCCGAATATTCCGCTTCCACAATTCCCGGACGGATCTGCGTCTCTCCGATGAGCGCTTGCAGTCCGCTCAGCAATTCGTCCGCATCCAATGCGAGAACCAGACCGCTCTCCGTAAGTTTCAGTTCTTTGAATATCTTGTCAAAATCCAGCGACAAAATCGCTCCGACCGCTTCCGCGGCGTTCACGTCCGCCGACGGCAGCGCCAGCCCGGGCAACGTCCCTTCCGGCAATAGCGCGCTAAGCTCCTGCGCGTACCCCTTCAACTCCTCCAGGGTCGTGCAGATTTTTATGTCATATACGCGCAGCCACACGTTCCCGTTTTCCAGCGTGAACCGCACGGGGATCCTGTCCTTGCCGTACACGATTTCCAACGCCCCGTCCGCACGAATGCTTCCCGATGCGTCGACGTTTACCGTCCCGCTTACGGAAAGTTCGTCCGACTGATAAGAGATGCCGAGCGTAAATTTCTTCCCTTCCGCCAGCGCGAAAATATTCTCAACGAAAGGATACAGATCCGTCGCCTCCTGCGCATCGAGCACGGGGAAGGAATCCGCTCCCTCCGAAGGCGTCACGTTCAGCTGCGCTTCGATCCCCATGATGTTCAGCGACGTCGCTATGTTCGTCCAGCGGATCTCGTCTCCCTCTTTCGCAAATTCAAACGTAAGAGGGATCTCAAAGCCGCCCAACGCAAGGCGGAACGAAAGCGTGGCGCCCTCTTCCGTCTTTTCAAACGTGCCGGACGATACCGCCTGCTCCAGCGCCGCCATGTCCAGTCCCAATTCCGTCGTGCCTTCGGGCAGCAGCGCCGTCAAGTCGGATAACGAAATTTTCCCGAAAAAGTCTTTGTACCGCAGACAGATCTGCCCGTTTTCATAGAGAACGTCCAGTCCGCCCAGCCGTATCTGAACGCCAAGAAGTTCGGTACCGTTCATGCGCACCAGCGCTTCGCCCGCTACCGCTCTGCCGCCGAGCGTCCCCGCCACGGCAAACGCCGTCTTTTCCTGCGTCAACACCGATGCAAACCCGTTCGTCAGATAATCAAACGCCGAAAGCTCCGTCTCCTCAGGCCCCGTCGTCGCCGCGTCCGCATATTTGCTGAAATACGTATCGTACGCCGAAACGTCCACCGCACTCTCTTCGTACGAGAACGTCACCGTGTTCTTCCCTTCCACATTCGCCGTAATCAGCTTCTTCGACGAGTACACTTCACTCGTTTCCAGCTTAAGAAGCGTCCAGTCTTCCGTAAAACGGAAGGTCATCTCCACGGAGGAAAACGAAGGATAATCGTCCAGATCCCCCATCGTCAACATCTGGCGCTTATAATATTCCGTCGCATCTTTCATGCCCGTCGCCGCGTCCGCCCGCACCGAAAGGCTCACGGTCAGGACATACTCGTCCCCTTCCCGCACCGCCTGCGCGTCCGCCGACAAAAGCGTCTTTTCCGTGACCACGTAATCGGAAAATTCCGTCGCCCAAAGCCCGTATTTGCTCGTGTGCTCGTTCTTTCCGAGTATCTCGGCGGGCGCCGCCGTGGACCACTTCGTATTCAGACCGTCCCAATCGTCTTTGTCCCCGCTTGCCGCCGTACGGATCACGACTTTATCTTCCCCGTAAAAACGCTGCAACGCTTTCGACGGAGCAAACGAACTGTTGCTCGTGCTCACCGTCGAGACGATCAAAATCCCGTCTTTATAATCTTTGCTCCCCACGACACTCTGCGTCACTCCCATGATCGACGCTTTTGCCGTAGATTCGCTCTCCGTATGATAATATTCCCGCGCCGACAGCCTGCCTACCATGTACCCGATATTTTCCAATGCCGTATGACTCTCCGGCGTGCTGCCGTCCTGCGGCGGCGTCAGACTGATGCTGTACCCCTGCGGAAGCGGCGCTCCCGTTCCTTTCACCCCTCCGCCGAATAAATGAAAGAACGCGAAAACAGCGGAAATCAGCAGCAAAACCGCTACCGCTATGATCAGTATCCTCTTTTTCGTAATTTTATGTACCTTGCTTTTCATGTTCAACTCTCTTAACTGTCATATTTTTTTGTGACATCTGTATTATACTCATTTTGTCACACATTGTCAAGAAAATCATAAAATTTTATGACATTCCCGAAAAGACAGTATTTGTCAGCAAGAATTTTTTTTCGTCGAGAGGCAGAACAGGGTCTGTTTGTCAAAAAGCCGCGGGAGGGGCGCCGAATTTTCGGCGCCCCTCCCGCGGCTTTTTTTCCTTATGATTATTCTTCCGTTTCGTCTTCGCTCTCCGACGGGCGCTGTGCCGTCGAAACATGCGGCTTTGTGAGATATCCTTCCACCGCCGTCTCCACGGCGTCCGTCATCTGCGTGAACGGCCGGAAAATTTTATCCAGATGTTCCGTCTCCGGTTTTTTCGTGAATAAAGACACGAGCGGCACGATCAAAAATCCGATCAGCATCGTCCACGCCCCCACATAGATCGAAGACCCGAATACATATTTATACAGGAAAGATTCCGTAAACGAAGCGGGCAAAGACGCCGACGAAAGCGAGATCACCAGCGCCGCGATGCTCGTAAGCACGCCGAACGCAAAACACACCCAGCAACTGACTTTCGTCGTCTTTTTCCAATACAGGCTGTACAGATACGGCGCCAGGAACGCGCCCGCCAGCGCGCCCCAGCTAACCCCCATCATCTGCGCGATAAAGGAGAGTTTGAACGCATCGTACACGATGGCGATCACCGCGCTCACCGCGATAAACACCGCAACGAAAACGCGTATCAACACCATCTGCGTTGTGTGGCTCAACTCCTTTTTCCTTGCCCCCTTGATCAGATCCAACGTAATCGTCGAACTCGAACTCATCACCAGCGAGGAAAGCGTGCTCATCGACGCCGAAACCACCAAAATCAGCACCAACGCGATCAGAACCGCGGGAAGACTCTCCCGCAGCATCGTCGGAACGATCGTATCAAACCCAGCCGACGCGTCTTCCGCAAACAGCCTTCCGAAGCCGCCCAGAAAATAGCATCCGCCCGCAACCACCAGCGCAAATACCGTGCTCACGACCATGCCCGTGCGAATGGAACTCTCGCTCTTGATCGAATAAAACTTCTGCACCATCTGCGGAAGCCCCCACGTCCCCAGGCTGGTCAGAATCACCACCATCACCAACCCGTAAAGATCGGGGCCGAAAAATGACGTATACGCGCCCTGCATCCCGTTTTCCGAAATCTGCGAAAGCTCCGTGATCGCCTGCGTGAACCCGCCTTTGCTCGCCAGCACCGCCGCAACGATCACCACGATCCCGAACAGCATGATGATCCCCTGAATAAAATCATTCCACACCGTCGCCATGTACCCGCCGATCAGCACGTAAACCGCCGTCACCGCCGCCATGATCAGTATGCACACCCAATACGGTATCGCAAACGCCATCGCAAACAAACTCCCCAACCCCTTATACAGCGACGCCGTATACGGGATCAGAAATATGAATATGATCACGGACGCCGCCGTCTTTAAACGCTTGTCCGAAAACCGCTTCCCGAAATAATCCGGCATCGTCGCCGAATCCAGCTGCTGCGTCATCACGCGCGTGCGCCTGCCGAGCACCGCCCACGCAAGCAATGAGCCCAAAATCGCATTCCCGATGCCGATCCACGTCGCCGCTACTCCGAAATTCCAGCCGAACTGCCCCGCATACCCGATAAAGATAACCGCCGAAAAATAACTCGTCCCGTATGCAAACGCCGTCAGCCACGGCCCTACCGACCTGCCCCCCAATACAAATCCCTGCACAGACTTCGAACTGCGGCTGTTCCGTATCCCGATCATTATCATCACCGCAAAATAAGCCAGCAATACCCCTATGTATAATATTACTTCCATACTCCCTCCGTCTTCCCTTTTTCATCCGTTTGTTTGGAATATTTATACATTTATGAGAATAATTATACATCACTTTGCAAGAAAAGTCAATATAATTTTCAAAATAATATCGGGAGCCGACGCTTAAATTTCCGAACAAATATAAACTGCGATCCGTTCCCTCCTCGCGTAATTCCGTGTTCTTTCGCCCGTCTGAATGATTTAAAAAAAACCTGCCGCCGCGACGCAAGCCGCGGCGGCAGGGCTTTACCGAAACGGTTTAAGCCGATGCAGCTGTCTGCTGATTTTTTTCTTTTAAAAGTGCGGGACGGATGCGCTTTTTATAGAGTACGCAATAGATGACGATCAGAATGACGTCCGCACCGAACCAGGCCGCAGGGTTTGCCGTGCAAACGCCGATATAACCCCACAATCCCGCAAAAACGATCGCCGCAAAGACGCGCATGGCAAGTTCCGCTGCGCCCGCAAGCATGGTGACTGCCGAAAACCCCATGCCTTGGATCCCGTTCCTGTAAAGGTAGATAAGGCCCAAAAGCAGGTATGTGCCCGTGTTTATAAAGAGATAGAGCGTCGCTTCCTGCTCGATGGACGCATACTCGTCCGAAAAGAGCTTCAAAAGCGGCGTTTTCAGCAAGATCGCAAACGCAAAACCGAATACGCTGAAGATGAGCGTAAAAATCAGCCCCGCATTCATGCCGCGGCGGATCCTGTCGAACTGATGCGCCCCGAAATTTTGCGCGCAATAGGTCGCAATGGCGGCTCCCATCGCCAAAAACGGCTGCTGCGCGATCGTATCGATCTTCGACGCCGCCGTGTATGCCGCGACCGTCAGCGTGCCGAGATCGTTCAATACCGCCTGCACCACCATGATCCCGATCGCCGTGATCGAAAACTGCAGCGCCATCGGAAGTCCCATTTTTACGTGCTTCCACGCAAACCCCGTGTTCCAACGGAAGTGTTCCCGCCTCGTGCGCAGAATATCATACTTTTTCAAACCGTACAAAAGGCACAGCAAACCCGCGATCAGCTGCGACAAAACCGTCGCAACGCCCGCGCCCATGACGCCCATCCGAAATACGAGGATGCAAAGAAAATCAAGACCGATATTCAGGATGGAAGCGAGGATAAGAAAAACCAGAGGCGACCTGCTGTCCCCGATCGCACGAAGCATCGCCGCCGACAAATTATAAATAAACGTCGCCGTCACTCCCGCAAAGATCGTCACTATGTATGCGTACGCGTCCCCGATGATGTCTTCGCCCGTATTCATCAGTTTCAGAAGCGGCATCGCCGCAGGTATCGCGATCGCCGTGACCACAACGGAAAACGCCGCGCTCAAAAGATAGCATACCGCGATCGACCTTCTGAAACTTTCTTCCGATTTCGCACCGAAATACTGCGCCATCATCACGCCGAAACCGCCCGTAATCCCCGACACAAACCCGATCACGAGAAAACTGATCGAACCCGTGCATCCGACCGCCGCCAGCGCCGACAGAGAAATCGTCTGCCCCACGATGATCGTGTCAACCATGCTGTACAACTGCTGAAATATGTTGCTGATCAGAATCGGTATACAGAAAAATAAGATTTTCTTCCACGGACTTCCGACCGTAAGGTCCATCGATCCTTTCATAACCAACCGTCCACTCTTTTTTACCGCCGTACATTATAATAATATTTTTTCCGTTTGTCTATCGTTTGCCGCACCCTTTTCAGGAAAATTTTACATACGCCTTGGCCGTCTCGCTCTTCGCGTCCGACGCTCTTCCCGCTGAAAACGCGTGCCCGTTCATAAAAAAAAGGATGCGCGTACGCATCCTTTTTTCTGCTCTTACTATATTTTTTGTCATGCGACGTAATCTGTACCCACCAGGTTGGCAAGCTGGCTTGCACAAACATTGTTGCGAGGCTTGCTTGTATCGCCGCCGATATATAACTCCGCCGTGATCACGCCCGTATTGCTGCAGTTGGTCAAGACCAGATTCTTGTTCGCTGAAGTACATGCAATACCCGCCGCATAATAATAACTCATATTGGGAGTCACATTGTCATCGCCTACCGCCTTCGCAGGATCTTTCTGGTAAGGCATTGACGTAACATTCCCGCTGTTTGTGCAATTGGTGAGCTGTCCGTAGTAATACATATATCCAAGAACTCCCGAGGCTCTCCTGTATGCTATAATTTCGGCTGCATTTGAACAATCCGTCATGCGCAAATACCCGGTGTTGGCTTTGTCAGATTTATTATAGAATCTTCCCATGATACCGCCAACAGCGTCATACCCCTGGATTTTTCCACTCACAACCTGACAATTTTCGATAATAACCGGAACAGAATCATCATCGCTGTACGCAAATCCGACCAAAGCACCGATACTGTCGCCTAAAAGCTTTTGCTTGGTATCGTAAGCGAGATCAATGTTTACATTGCTCAGCTTTACATTTTTGATCGTCGCACCATAGATACTTCCGAAAAATCCGTAAACCACTTCACTGTGTTCAGCCGGAGTCGTACTATTATTGCCGGGATCCAGATCGGTAACGTCAAAACCTGTGTTGGACAATCCGTTGATCGTATGCCCCTGCCCGTCAAAAGTACCCTGGAATACAGATCCCACTTCATGCTCATTTTTTACAGCATTGCGGTCAGTTATTCCGATCGAATGCCATGCCCATCCGGATATGTCGATGTCTGCCGTCAAAGCTACGGTCATTCCGTTGTACGTCGTACCGTTATTGACCGAATCACGGAACAACGCCAGCTCTTTGTAAGAATCAATAGACAATACGTATCCCTCTGCAGGATTCTCGTCACCGTTGGCTTTTCCGTTCCCGTTCTTTATGTATCCGCCTTGGTTCGTCACCTCCGCCTGCGACTGCGGATCGATCTCCAAAATATATCCCTTGTTGACAACGCTCGCCGCAGAAGAATCTACTTTGATATTCTGCACAATACCCCTTTCTTCGATCACCACGTTCGCATTGGTTGCCGTCCCCGCTACGATAAGCGTATCGACACTCCCGTTTTCATGATAGGAATGATCGGCGATCCGATTGATCGTAACCGTTCCCGCACGGCTATAATTGGTAACAGTCGCGTTGGGAGAATCGATAACCATTTCCGCTACGGAACCATACACCGATACATTTTTCGTCTCCGCACCGTATTTTACCGTACCAAGAAACCGGAATGCCGATGTATCCAAACTGGAATCATTCAGCTCCAGCGTCGTATCCGTTCCGCCGATATCCGAAGAAAAATACAGGTCCAAAGCCGACCATTTCTCAATATCTTCCATGGATCCGACCGTCACCCAAAGATATCCTTCTGCATTCGCCACCATGCTGTCCACATCTTTGTATGCCTTGTTTTCCGAATAAATGACCGTCCCTTCTTTGTCAAGATAGACGATGCGGTTCGCTGCACTGTCCCACACAAATACGTTTCCGTCTGCCGTAGGATTCATGTTCTCCAAACTGTATCCGTTTTCATTCAAAAGATACAGCGTGTCCGTCATACGATCCGACTTGTCCTCTTCGTAATCCGTCGTCGACAAGATCGTGTTCATGTTCTTTGCCAGTACCGTATCCGATGATTCGTTCGCTTTTTCGATCAGCGACGTAAACGTCGGAATCAACACCGCTGCCAAAATCGCAATGACCGCGATCACGATGACGAGCTCTACAATCGTAAATGCCCTCTTCAACTTTTTCATTCTTTCTTCTCCTTGCTTTATTTTCAGCCTTACGGCTTTTTAACGCTGATAAACGTATTTTGTTTTGAGCGTTCTCAAAACAAAATAGCCATGGCTATTTTTCAGACTTTTACCATCTGAAATATTCGTTTAGAAACATTATATCACAAACATAAATTTTGTCAAGCCATACAGACATAAAAACTAATTCTTTTTGAATATTTTTACGGCATACGGCGGTAAATAAATATCGTTGAGATTCCTTACTTCTCCCGTCAGTAAATCATGGCCTTCCGCTTCTTCCACGCGCACCGTCACATCCGAATCCGAAATGTTGAACGCGCAATAGATCCGCTCTCCGTCTTTTTCTCTTTTGAAACACATATATTTGTTGGACAACACGCAATTTGCGTAGCTTCCGTACGCGAGTGCCTTTTCGCTCGTGCGGATCTTGTTGAGCCTGCAGATAAGATCCGTAAGCGCGGGACACTTGTTCCGATCGATCGCTCCGACCGCCGGGCGAAGTTTGTAATCATTGTCCGATTTATCACCCTCCGCACCGCATTCCGAACCATAATACACGCAAGGGATCCCAGGCATCGTGTACAGCACTCCGTATAACGCCGCCATCTTGTTCTTGTTCTGAAGTGCCGTGTACGCCCGCACCACGTCGTGGTTGTCGACAAAGCTGAAAAGATTTTTCCCCGTGTACAGGCACCACGGCTGCGACCCGAACAGCCGCTCCAGCGAATGCGCGATCTCAAAAAAATTGTCCGAATTCAGCGCCGACGTCAGCCCCTTGTAGCATTCGTAATTCGTGATCGAATCCAGCCGCCCCGGCACGACGTTCTTTACAAAATTCTGATTGTGGATCACCTCTCCCATCAGAAAGAAATCCGCCCGCTTTGCCTGCACCGTGCGCCGCAAAAATTCAAAAAACCACTCCGGCAGCAAATAGCTTACGTCCAGCCGCAAACCGTCGATCCCGAATTCGTCGATCCAGTATTCCACCGCGCGGCGTATATAATCGGTCACGCCCGCACATTGCAGGTTCAGCTTCACAAGCTCCATGTGACCTTCCCAGCCTTCGTACCAAAAACCGTCGTTGTACGGACTGTTCCCGTCAAAATGAATAAAAAACCAGTCTTTTTTGTCCGTATTCTCCCGCCGCGCTTTCACTTCCTCAAACGCAAAAAAACGCCGCCCCACATGATTGAATACCCCGTCCAATACCACGCGGATCCCCGCTTCGTGAAATTTTTTCACCAATCGGGCAAAGTCTTTGTTATCCCCCAGCCGCCTGTCCACTTTGAAAAAATCTACCGTGTCGTATCCGTGCCGCTCGCTTTCAAACAGCGGATTGAACAGCACCGCCGTGAACCCGCATTCCTTTATATATGATATGTTCTCCTCGATCACCGACAAGCGGTGCCGCACCTCTTTGAAATCGTTCTCCCGCTCCGCTCCGCAATATCCGAGCGGATAAATCTGATAAAATGCACTCTCGTCAAACCACATCTTCGCTTACCCCGCCTTCTTTTTTACCGTGTCTGCCTTCGCTGAAAGGCTCCTTTCATTATACCACGCCCGCGCCCTCTCGTCAATATCTGCGCAAAATATGCCTTTCTTTCCGCCCTTGCGTTTTTCCCGCCCTATCCTGTTGACTTTCCCGAAAAAAAAGCGTATCATTCTTTTGAAATAAAGGAGTCACTATGGACATTACAAAAATTTTCTGGGATCTCGCCGTCATCCTGCTGTCAACAAAATTGCTCGGCATGCTCATGCGCAAACTAGGTTTGCCGCAAGTCGTCGGCGCCGTCATCGCGGGTCTCTTGGTCGGCCCCGCGATCTGGGGACAGTTCGGCTGGTGGTCGCCCATCGCTCCCACCGAAGCGGAAGGCCAATTCCTCGACGGCATCGCCGAAATCGGCGTCGTCCTCATCCTCTTTTCCGCAGGCCTGGAAACGGACGTCGGTGAACTGAAACGCTCCGGCCTGACCGCCACCCTCATCGCCTGCGGCGGCGTGATCGCCCCCATGGGCCTCGGCTTCCTCATCGCCGTGCCCTTCCTCGGCGGTTTCTCCGCCCTCTCCGATTCCGCGATCCTGCTCGACGCCGTCTTCGTCGGCGTCATCCTCGCGGCTACCAGCGTCGGAATCACCGTCGAAACTCTCAAAGAAATGGGCAAACTCGGCGGAAGAGTCGGCACAACCATCCTCTCCGCCGCCATCATCGACGACGTCATCGGCATCGTCGTCCTCTCCATCGTCATCGGTTTCAAAGACCCCACCGCCAATCCCTGGATCACCATCCTTATGACCGTCGCTTTCTTCGCCGCGGCCATCGTCGTCGGGTTCTTCATCAAAAAATTGTTCAAATTCCTCTCCGCCAAATACGACCACAAACGCCGTATCCCCATTCTCGGGCTCGTCGTCTGCTTCGTCTATGCCTTCACCGCGGAAGAATTGTTCGGAATCGCCGATATCACGGGCGCTTACGTCGCAGGCATCGTCCTCTCGTCCCTCCGCGATACCCATTACATAGACCGCAAGATCGATATTAATTCCTATATGATCTTCTCGCCCGTATTTTTCGCGAATATCGGGATCGGCGTCAGTTTTGACGGCTTCTCGCCTACCTTGCTCCTGTTCGCACTGTGCTTCGTACTCGCTGGCATTGTCGGAAAAATCGTCGGCTGCGGCGGCGTCGCGAAAATTTGCAGACATTCCTGGAAAGAATCTGTGCAGATCGGCTGCGGCATGATCGCCCGCGGCGAAGTCGCCCTCGTCGTCTGCAACAAAGGCATCGCGGGTGGTCTCTTCGCAGGCACCGCCATCGACCCCGTCGTCCCCGTCATCATGCTCGTCATACTCTCTTCCCTGCTCTGCCCTATCCTTCTGAAATTCCTTTTCAGAAACGACAGGCAGCTTCCCCTCGCGCCCGACGGCACATTAACCTCTCTCCCCGAAGCATCTTCCGGCGAGGCGCCCGCCCCGACTTCTTCGGAAAACGGCGCTCCCGCTCCGTCCGAATCTTAATTGTATCGCGAAAGCCCGCCGCACGGCAGACTTTTGCTTATCCGAAGGAGCCGCCCGCAATTCCTTTGCGGGCGGCTCCTTTTTATTCCAAAAAGCGCCCGCCGAAATGCTATGTTTCGGCGGGCGCTTTTCATCGCTTTGCGAGATCCTTCCCGCAAAAAAATTTATAAGATCTTTTCCGAAAGAAGGCGGATGCCCTTTTCTTTCAGCAACTTGACCGCGCGGTCGGTATCCTCGACGCGCATGAGAATCTTTGCCGTGTTGTGATTGGTCAGAACAAACGAATACAGGTATTCGATGTTTATGTTCGCTTCTTCCATCAGCGCCACGACTTCCGCCAGAGCGTTCGGGCGGTCGTTTACCTCGACCCCGATCAGCTCCGTAATGCCGACCGTGAACCCTGCCGCCTTCAGAATCTCGTACGCCCGCTCGTTGTCGCGCGCAATAAAACGGACAATGCCGAAATCTTTTGTATCCGCGATCGAAAGCGTCACGAAATCGATCCCTTCCTGCCCCAACGCATGCGTGAGTTTGTAAAGCCTGCCCGGACGGTTTTCCATGAAAACCGAAAGCTGTTTCACCAACATTTTTCCTTCCTCCTTATCCGTTGATTATTGCTCGCGCCTGTCCACAACGCGCACCGCTTTGCCTTCGCTGCGGCGGATCGAACCGCTCTCGCACAGCTTGATCTTCGCGCTCAATCCGATATACGAATTGACTTCCGTTTCCACTTTCTTCTTGATGTTCTCAATGTCCGATACGCGGTCGGGCGTAAGATTCCCCGCCAGCTCGATGTCGATCTCGATCACGTCCAGATTGTTGATGCGGTCCACATAAATCATATAATGCGGCGATACGCCCGCTACGTTCATGATCGCCGCTTCGATCTGCGACGGGAACACGTTCACCCCGCGTATGATCAGCATATCGTCCGAACGGCCCTTGACTTTGCTCATCTTGACCGTCGTCCTGCCGCAGGCACATTTCTCGTCCGAAAGCGTGCAAAGATCGCGCGTGCGGTAACGGATCAGCGGCTGGCCCGTCTTCGTGATCGTCGTGAACACCAGCTCGCCTTCGCTGCCGAACGGCAGCGGCTCCAACGTCTCCGGATCGATGATCTCGGGAATGAAATGATCTTCCTGTACGTGGCTCCCGTGCTTTTGCATGCACTCCATCGCCACGCCCGGCCCGCTGATCTCCGAAAGCCCGTAAATGTCCAGCGCGTCTATGTTCAGCACGCGCTCGATCTCCTCGCGCATCTGGTACGTCCACGGCTCCGCCCCGAACACGCCGCCCTGCAGATTGAAATCTTTGATGTCCATCCCCGCTTTTTCAAGCTCCGTTCCTAAAAAGATCGCGTACGAGGGCGTACAGCAAAGATGCGTCGCGCCGAAATCGCGAAGAAGCGTCAGCTGACGGATCGTGTTGCCCGCACTCGCGGGTACCGTGCTCGCGCCGATCTTCTGCGAACCGTAATGCGCACCCAGTCCGCCCGTAAACAGGCCGTACCCGTATGCCACGTGCACGAGCGAATCTTTCGTCACGCCCGCCATCGCCAGGCCGCGCGCCGCCACTTCCGCCCAGACGTCTATATCGTTCTGCGTGTACCCGACGACCGTCAGCTTGCCCGTCGTGCCGCTCGACGCGTGCACTTCCACGATGTCCCGCTGCGGCGCCGTATAAAACCCGAACGGGTACGCCGCCCGCAGATCGTGCTTGACCGTGAACGGCAATTTGCTCAAATCTGCCACGCTCCGTATGTCCGACGGCTTGATTTTGAATTCGTCCATTTTCGCGCGGTACGGCTTGCAATGATTGTAAACAAGCTCGACCGTCTTGCGCAATCTCTCGCTCTGGAGATTTTCCATCTCCGAACGCGAAAGACATTCATACTCGGGTCGGTAAATATAATCTTTGAGTGTGCCCTTCATCCTTTTCCCCCTTTCGTTTTAAACCGCGGCATAGCCCAGTTCGAATGCTTTTTTATTCATTTCGACCGTCTTTTGCGGAATGCTCGCAAGCAAAGCCGCTTCAAACGCGTCCTTTTCATACCCCAGCTTTTTGCACAGCGCCCCCAGCATCACCGCGTTCGCCGCCTTCGCGTTGCCCGCTTCCAGCGCCATCGTAAGTGCGTCGATCCCCGTGCCGCGCAGACGGCTCTCGATCCCCTTCGGGTATTCCGCCGCCCCCGTCACCACGGGCATCGGCATGATCTCCTGCGTCGAATACAAAATCTGCCCGTCCGGCTTCAGAAAATGCGCGTAGCGCAGCGCTTCCAGCTTTTCAAACGCAAGAATAAAGTCCGCGCTCCCTTCGTCTATGATCGGAGACGCGATTTTGTCGCCGATCCGCACATACGTCATCACGCTTCCGCCGCGCTGCGCCATTCCGTGCACCTCGCTCAGCTTCACGTCATATCCCTTGTCCATTGCGTATTTCCCGAGCACGCGGCTCGCCAACAGCGTTCCCTGCCCGCCGACTCCGACTATCAGTATATCCATGCTCACTTGACCTCCCCGTCGATCGCTCCGAATTTGCACACGCCCTGGCACAGACCGCATTCCGTACACAGCGATACGTCGATCGTGATCCCGTCCTTTCCGTTCACGATCGCAGGGCAACCCAGTTTCAGGCACGCCTTGCATTTCTTGCATTTCCCGTTCACGCGGAACCCGTTGTAGAGCTTCTTCGTCAGAAGCACGCACGGCCTTTTCGCGATCACCACCGAAACGTCTTCGTTCGCAAGCGCCGCTTTCACCGCTTTCTCCGTCGCCGCAAGATCGCCCGGATCTACCGTGACTACGTCTTTCACGCCCACCGCACGGCACACTTCTTCCAGGTTCAGTTCGTATGTAGGCTCGTTCTTGATCGTCTTGCCCGTCGCGGGATGGTTCTGATGCCCCGTCATCCCCGTCGTACGGTTATCCAGGATCACGACCGTAACCTTCGCTTTATTATAAACAGCATCGACAAGCCCCGTAATTCCGCTGTGGATAAACGTCGAATCGCCGATGACCGCCACAGAATGTTTGTGCGCTTCGGGATCCGCCTTGTCAAACCCGATCGCCATACCGATGCTCGCGCCCATACAGACGACCGCGTCCATCGATCCCAACGGCGGCACCGCGCCCAGCGTATAACAGCCGATGTCGCCCAAAACGTTCAGCTTCAATTTGGACAACACGTAAAAGACCCCGCGGTGCGGACAGCCCGCACACAGCACGGGAGGCCGCGCAGGTACCGCCGCGGGCACCGTCTCCGTCTTTTCTCCCAAAACTTTTTCGCGGATCAGTTTCGCCGAGAATTCGCCGCAGCGCGGGAAAATGTTCTTCCCTTCCACCGCGATCCCGTGCGCTTTGATCTGCGTTTCCAGATGCGGCGCCAGCTCTTCCGCCACGATGCACCGCTTTACGCTCTTTGCAAATTTTTCGATGAGCGCGTACGGCAACGGCCATACCGTGCCCAGCTTGAGTACGCTCGCTTCGGGCAGCGCCTCTTTGACATACTGGTACACCCCGCCCGCACAGATAATGCCAAGTTCCTTGCTCCCTTCTTCGATCCTGTTGATCGGGAAAGCATTGGAATCTTCCGAAAGTTTCTGCATCCGCTCTTCCACGACCACGTGCTTCGTGCGCGCGTTCGCAGGCATCATGACATATTTTGCAATGTCGCGCTCATATCCCTTTACGGGTTTTTCTTCCCGCTCGCAAAGCTCCACGAGACTCTGCGAATGCGCCACGCGCGTCGTGATGCGCAAGATCACGGGCGTGTCGTATTTTTCCGAAAGCTCAAACGCAAGTTTGGTAAAATCTTTCGCTTCCTGGCTGTCCGAAGGTTCCAAAACGGGGATCTGCGCGCTGACCGCCGTCAGACGCGTATCCTGCTCGTTCTGCGACGAAAATACCGACGGATCGTCCGCCACCGCCACGACAAGCCCGCCGTTTACCCCCGTATAAGACGCCGTAAACAACGGGTCACACGCCACGTTCAGCCCTACGTGTTTCATCGAAACGATCGTACGCGCTCCGCGTATCGACGCCCCGATCCCCACTTCCAGCGCCACCTTCTCGTTCGGCGACCACTCGCTGTACACGTCGTCGTAACGCGCCAGCTCTTCCGTGATCTCCGTCGACGGCGTACCCGGGTATGCGGCCGCAACTTTCACGCCCGCTTCCCAGGCGCCTCGCGCCACTGCAAAATCTCCTAACATCAATTTCTTCATATCTGTAAACCTGACCTGATATTTTTTGCTTGTTGACGGATCCTTCTTCAGTTCTTCCTCAGATCCTTGACTCTCTTCACTTTCCCTTCCGTACGCTGTATCGAAAACGGCTCGACCAGCTTCACCTTCACGTCGATCTGCAACACCACGCGCAGCTTGTGACGGATCTTCGCCACCAGCTCCTCCAACTTGGAATAATCGGTCAGAAGATTCGCGTCGTCTACCTCCACCCGCACTTCCAGAGTGTCCATATAATTGACGCGGTCGACGATGATCTCGTACATCTTGCCCAGCTCGTCCATGCCCATCAGGACGCTCTCGATCTGCGACGGGAATACGTTCACCCCGCGTATGATCAGCATGTCGTCCGTCCTGCCCACCACGCGCGACATGCGCGCCAGCGTCCTGCCGCATTTGCAGGGTTCATACGTGAGCGACGTGATATCCTTCGTCCTGTACCGCAAGATCGGCATGCCCTCTTTAAGAAGCGTCGTCAGAACCATCTCGCCCTGCTCCCCTTCGCCCAACACTTCGTTCTTCTCCATGTTGACGATCTCGGGATAAAACATGTCTTCGTTGATGTGCATGCCCGCTTTCTCGCGGCATTCCCCCGCAACGCCCGGCCCGCCGACTTCCGTCAGTCCGTAGTTCTCCGTCGGGAACGCGCCGAACAGCTTGTGCAGCGATTCGTGCATCTCCGCCGTCGAAGCCTCCGCTCCCATGCAGACCAGTCGCACTTTCAGATCCTGCAAGATCCCCTCGCGCTTTGCCGTCTCCGCCAGATACATCGCATAACTCGGCGTCGCGATCAGCGCCGTCACTCCGAAATCACGCATCAGCATCAGCTGCCGCTCCGTGTTCCCCGTCGACATCGGCACCACCGTCGCCCCGAGCTTCTCGATCCCGTAATGCAGCCCGAATCCACCCGTGAAAAGCCCGTACCCGAACGATACCTGGAATATGTCTTCGTCCGTCGCGCCCGCCATCGTCAGGATCCGCGCAATACACGTCGACCAGTTGTCCAGATCCGCCCGCGTATACCCCCCCACGATCGGCTTCCCCGTCGTGCCGCTCGATGCATGCAGACGTATGATCTTCTTCATCGGCACCGCAAACAATCCGAACGGATAATTCTCCCGCAGATCGTCCTTCGTCGTATACGGTATTTTCTCTATGTCCTTCAGCGTCCTTATATGCTCGGGCCTGAGTCCGATCGAATCAAAACGCTTTTTGTACATCGGCACGTTTTCGTACGCATACCGCACAATATGCTTCAAACGCTCCAACTGCATCTCCCGCAGCGCCTTCCTGTCTATCTTCTCAATTTCCGGACTGAACATCTCTCAAAACCGCCTCTTACCGTTATAAATCTATAAAAATAATTTTATCACACTTTGTTTATTTATGCAATACCTTTCCGTATTTTTTCGCCAACTTTCTTTAAAAAAGGAACTTTTTTTCCTCCCTTTACACCGTGCAGAGGCAATTTTTATGCGCACATATGTATAAAAATACAGCCCCCGCGACCCTTCGCGAAGGCTGTGCCTTTCCGTATATTTTTTGCCGCGGCAAACGCCGCACTTTCAAAAAAATCAGTAGTCGATGCGCACCGTTTCCAAAATATCCGCGTTGCCGACCGTCCTGCCGCCACCCAAAACGACGGACATCTGCGGCTCCTCCGCAAGGTTCACGTCCATCTGCAGCTTGCGCGAAAGATAATCGTCCAGCCCGATCAGCTTCGCCCCGCCGCCCGAAAGATAGATCCCGCTGTGCCATACCGACGCGGAAACTTCCGCGGGAAGTTTCGCAAGAACCATGCCCGTGTATTCCGCAATCTTGTCCGCAAAAATTTTCGAACACTCGAAAATATCGCCCGACGACACCGCCACCGAACGCGGCCTGCCGCTCGTAATATCCCTTCCGTTCACCACCATGCTCTCGTTGTCCGCCTCGTACAGGCTCGCCGCCGTGCATTTCAGCTTTTCACTCGACAAAAGACCGATCTTTAAGTTGAACGAATCCGCCACTTTGTCGATAATGTGACTGTCTATGTTTCCGCCGCCGATGTTCAGCCCGACCCCCGCGATGATCCCGTCCAGTGAAAACGCCGCAATGTTCGTACTCCCGCCGCCGATATCCACCACAAACACGGGGGAACTTTCGTTCAACGTAAGATTCTGCCCGAACGCCGACAAAAACGGCACTTCCACAAAGTGCACGACGCCGATCCCACAATCTTCCGCAAGGCGGTAATATTTGTCCAAAAGCCCGTTCTCCGCCCCGCACGGCACGCTGAACAGCACTTCCGTCCGCTTCGCCTGCCCTCTGCCGATGCCGATCTTTTTCAGAAAATATTGCAGCATCACCGCCGCCATCTGCCCGTTCACTATGTCCGCTTCAAAAACGGGAAACACAATCGTCGTGTACTCCGCCGTCTTGCCGATCAGCTGCTTCGCCTCTTCCCCGATCGCCTTGACCACGTTCGTGCCCGAAGCGACCGCCACACAGCTCGCTTCCGCCAGCACGATCCCGCTCCCGATCTTGTATATCTTTGTCACCGACGACCCTAAATCGATTGCCAATTTAATCATGAAATCACTCCGATCCCGCGCAGCTGCGCCTTCAATTCTTCCACGGGCAGCCCGATGATGTTCGTCAGGCTCCCCTCGTATTTTTCCGTCAGTCGCGCGTTGTCCTGTATCCCGTAACTCCCTGCCTTATCCAACGGCGACCCGCTCTTTACATACTCATCGATAAATTCTTCCGAAAGCTTTCGAAACGTGACGTCCGACCTGCAAAAACCTGTGTATTCTCTCGTCCCGACGCATATGCACCAGCCCGTATACACCGAATGCGTCTTGCCCGACAGCGCGCGAAGCGTGTTTTTCGCATCCTCCGCGTCCTTCGGCTTTCCCAATACCTTTCCGCGAAAATATACGATCGTATCCGCCCCGATCACAAGTGCGTCCGCGTTCCCCGCAAACACGCTCTCCGCCTTCTGCTTTGCAAGCCGACGCACGATCTCTTCGGGCGGCAGGCTCAGATCCGCGCGCTCTTCTCCCCGCGACGGGATCACCTCGAACCCGCCGACGATCTCTTTCAATAATTCTTTCCTGCGCGGGCTCGCGCTCGCCAATATGATCCGCATACCTTTTCCGCTTTTCTCCCGAAACCGACAAATAGCCGCAAACAATTTGCGGCTATTTTTTCTTACAGGATCTCCAGATTTTTACGGAAAGATTTACGGAATTCCGCATTCGCCGTCATCGCGTCGCGAATCTCCAGCGAAGCGTCTCCTTCCACTTCCGTCTTCATGATCACCGAATCGCCCAGGACGTCGCAGTTGATCCCTTTGATCGTCCCGCTGCAGCTGCGGTCCAGACTCTCCGCGATCCGCAGCATAACGCCCAGCTTGCGCACCGCGTCCAGATCTTCTTCCTGCACGATGTCCTTATAGCGCAGCCAGTCGATCGGCGATATGTCCTCTTTCTTATGGCATCCCGCCACAAACGCCGCCAGCACGATCTCCCGATGCGTGATCCCATACAGCGTCGCGTTCAGGATCATGTAACAGCTGTGCTTCTGATGATTGTAAAATTTGATGCGGTTGCCGCAATCGTGCAGCGTCGCCGCCACTTTCAGTATTTTCAGATACTGCCGCGGGAATTTATGCAGCACGCGCAGCTGCTTGAAAAGCTGCACCGACAGATTCACCACGTGCTCCACGTGCTGTTCGTCGCACTCATAATACCGCACAAGACTGGTCAGACTGTACCCGAGTATGTCCGATATCGGCTTTTCCAGCGTCACGGGCATCGCCTGGTTGAACATGATCCCCTCGCGAAGCCCAGACCCGCCGATGGTAAACGTCTCGAACTTCATAAACCGTGTGAACGATTTCACGACCGCAAGCGCCGCGGGCAGAATATCCGCACGCCCCGAAGACAGCCCCTTGATCTTGCGTTTTTTGTCCAGATCCAACACCTTGATCATGTCGTATATGGACTCAAAATCTTCCACGGGCAGCACATAATTGTGCACCGTATCCAAAGGATACTTGCGCACCATCTTGCTGATCTTGAATATGTTGCGGAAAGAACCGCCCACGCCGATCATCTGCACGTCCGGATCGATCTCTTTCAGCCAATCGATCGCCGTCAGCTGCTCCGTGAAAAATTCTTCCACTTTCTCCGCCTGCTCCGCGGGAGACAATCCGTCTTCCTTGAACAGGTCGGTCAGCGTGACCGCCCCGAACGGCAGCGTCACGTAATTGAGCATATTCCTGCGGTTGTAATACACGATCTTCGTGCTGCCGCCGCCGATCTCCAGGATCAGCCCCTTCGGAATATCCATCGAATTGATCACGCCGCGATAGACGAGCGTCGCCTCTTCCTCTTCGCTCAAAACCTTCACTTTGATGCCGCACGTCGCCTGTATCTCGTCAAGAAAACTGCGCTGGTTCTTCGCACGGCGCACCGCCGCCGTCGCCACCGCGATGATGCGGTCTACCTTGCTCGCATCCGCCAGCTTTTTAAACATTTTCAACGTCTTGACCGTCTCCGCCACGCGCTGCGGCTTCAAAAATCCGTCCCGCTCCATGTCCTGCCCCAGACGTACGCTCTCTTTAAGCTCGTCCACGACCATAAAATGGCCCTCGCCGAACAGCTCGACGATCACCAGCCTTGCGGAATTCGATCCCAAATCAATAATGCCAATTTTTTCCAATGTGCCACCTCTGATGTCAAGAATACTACAGCTGAACCTGCGCAACCCTTTGCGCATAACTGTGAAATCTAAAATAAACCGAATATATTATAACATTCAACCGTCGTTTTGTATAGTCCCTTTTTGCGTTTTTGTGCATTTTTTTTGAAAATTTTATTCATAATTTTCATTTTGAGCTCTTATAACAGCTTTTTTGTCAATTATTAACTTTTTTTCCAAAATTATACACAAATAGATACGATTCATACAAAAAAAGAGGGTGTGCAATTTGCACAACCTTCTTTCTTTTCCGCCGTTCACGCCTTGCCGGACAGAACGGCGGTCAGCGCTTCATAATCTTTTACGACACACACCGCACCCGCCTTTTCGTATTCGCCCTCTTCCGCAAATCCCGAATCAAACGCAATGCACGGTATCCCGCACGCCTTCGCACCCAAGATGTCGTACTTGCGGTCGCCTACCATCACCGAATCGGACTTGTCCGCTTTCAGCTCCGCAAGCGCCCGCGCCACGATCTCCGCCTTTCCCGAATGCGCGTCCGATTCCGCTCCGCATACCGCATCGAAATATTCGCGGAACTTATACAGCGCAAGAAGCTGTTCCGCAAAATAATACGGCTTCGACGTCGCCACCGCCGTCTTCACGCCCGCCTCCCGCAGCCGTTGCAGACATTCCTTCGCACCCTTCATCGGAGAACATTCGTAGACGCCTTCCGCACGGTACATCTCCCTGTATTCGCTCTTCACCCGTTCCGCTTCCGCATCGTCCATGCCGTAATACTCTTTCAGCGCGTCGATGATCGGCGGCCCGATGAAGCGGTGCAGCCACTTCTCGCTGTGCCAGTCGTAACCGTTCCGCTCCAGCACCGTCCGCATGCACCGCAAAATTCCCGGACTCGTGTCGAACAACGTTCCGTCAAAATCAAACAGAACAAATCTTTTGTACATCCGCTTCCTCAATGTTCCTTGATGCACTTGCGAGGACACTTCTCCACGCATTTAAGGCACCCGATACACTTCGCATAATCGATCTCGGGCAGACCGTCTTTCATCGCGATCGCGCCCTCCGGACACGTCTTCGCGCAGATCCCGCACCCGATGCAACCGTGCTTGCAAAGCTCCATCACGTCCTTGCCCTTCCCGTGATTGGAACAGGCAATAAATACCTTCGCGCTCTTGGGTATACGCGAAATAATGTTTTTCGGACAGTCGCGGATGCACGCGCCGCAGCTCGTGCACTTTTCCTTGTCGACGATCGAATACCCTTCGTCGCCCACCGAGATCGCCCCGTACGGGCACACGTTCACGCACGTCTTCTTCCCGATACACCCCACGGGACACGCCTTTACACCGCCCGCAATCAGCTCGCAGGACGCGCAGTCGCCGTAACCCTGGTAATCGTATTTGTTATAACAGGCGTCGCCGCCGTTGCAATGCACGACCGCCACCGTCTCTTCCCCGATGTCGCCGCCGCCTAAAATCTCCGCTATCTGCTGCTTGTTCGCCGCGGGCGTCGCGCGGCACTCGGAAAGTTTCGCTTCCCCTTTCACCAGCGCCTGCGCAAACTGCGCACAACCCGCCCTGCCGCATCCGCCGCAGTTGGATTTCGCAAGCAGGCTTTCGATCTTTTCCGCCCGCTCGTCTTTGCGTACCGCAAATACGTTCGAACAGATAACAAGAATGATCCCGAATACCAGCGCCACCGCCAGCATGATCCCGCCCGCAAGTATGACCTGTACAATATTCTCCATCTTCCAGCCTCCTTACGCCAGGATCCCCGAAAATCCCGCAAACGCCATCGCCATGATCGCCGCCGTCACAAGCGTGATCGGAAAACCCTTGAAACATGCGGGAATGTCCGCTTTGTCCGTCTTCAGACGTACCCCCGCCAACAGACAGATCGCCAGAAGAAAACCTACCCCCGTCGCTACCGATACACAGAAGGAATAGACAAAATTGTAGCTGTTGAACACGATCGCGCTGTTCGCCGTTCCCAAAATTGCACAGTTGGTCGTGATCAGAGGCAAATACACCCCCAACGCGCTGTAAAGCGTCGGAGAAAACCGCTTCAAAATCATCTCCAGCATCTGCACAAGGCTCGCAATCACGAGTATGAACGCCATCGTGTAAAGATAATCCAGGTTCAAAGGCAGCAATACATAGTTGTACAAAAGCCAGCAGAATACCGACGAGATCGCCATGACAAAAATTACGGCAAATCCCATCCCTGCCGCATTCGACAGCTTTTTCGAAACCCCCAAAAACGGACAGATGCCCTGGTACTGCGACAATACGATGTTCTGCGAAATCACCGCCGCAAACATGACCGATATCAATGAAACTGTCATTTATGCCGCCTCCTCCATCGTCCCGACTTTGCCTTCCGACAAAGGCAGTTCTTTCTTCTTCAGCCGCTCCTTGCGGTCGTTCACTTTACGGATCACAAAATTGAACAGCGCCATCAGGCACCCGAATGCTATAAAACCAAACGCGCTTGCTCCCACGCCTTCCATCGCGGGAAAGCCCGGAATCTTCATACCCGCAAACGCGCCGCCCGCCAAAAATTCGCGCACGATCCCGATCACGCAGAGTGCCGCCGTGAAGCCAAGCCCCATCGATACCCCGTCCAGCATGCTGTACAACGGTTTATTGCAGGACGCAAAACTCTCCGCACGCGCAAGTATGATACAGTTCACCACGATCAGCGCGATGAACGCCTGCATCGTCGAATACAGATCGGGCAGATACCTGCGCATCACCATCTGCACGATGATGACAAACGTCGAGATGATCACGATATAACAAGGGATTCTCACTTTATCGGGTATCACGTTCCGCAAAAGACTTACAAACAGGTTGGAAAAAATCAGCACGAACGTCGTCGCGATCCCCATCGCAAACGCCTGCGCCAGGCTCGTCGTCATGGCAATCGTCGGACACGTCCCCAACACCAACACGAACGTCGGGTTGTTTTTCAGCAATCCGCCGAGAAGAGTCTCTTTTACTTTCCGTTTATCCATTGTTCTCTCCTCCAGCCGTTTCATTGTAATATTTAACAACAGAATCAATCGCTCCGCCGATTGCTCGAATAGATTTTTTTGCTGTCGAACTGGTCGTAATATCTGAAGGTAAAAAAGATGAAATTTGATTGATCTCTAAACCTCTAAACTGATCAAAAAAATCATCTTCAAAGGTTGCCCATAAAGTTTCAGAGTTTTCGCCTAACACTACTTTCACAATCTTGTTTTCAGAGATATAAACATACAGTTGAACCGTTCCGCCGTAACCGCCTTTCCCTTCCGCAAGAAACGCGTGATACACGCCGTCGTCAGATACCGCATAGTAGACGACAGACCCGTCTGAGTACTCTTTTCCCTCTTCGTCCGTCATCTTGCTGAACGTCGCACCCGTATCCGCCGCAAATCTCTCATACGTCGATTTCAGAGGATCCACGTACGTCAGAATATTGAACGCACCCAACAGCAGCCCGCTGCACAGCGCGATCACCGCCAGCACGATCACACACCGAAGCATGGAACGAAATTTCGCTTTATCCATTTGCTCCCTCCCGTAACGTTTCCATCACTTCAAAACAGCGCAGAATCAGTCCCTGCACGGATACGTTCGTCACCGTCGCACCCGTCGAAATGTCCGACGCGATCTCGTCGCGCGTCATTTCCGCTATCTCCTGCTTCGTCTTTCCCAAAAACACGGGTTTGTCCAACGTGTAACCGAACGTGCTTTCCGCAAGCGTCGTGATCGCATATACCCTGCCCGTCTCCGAATCGATCGTGACCGCGTATTTCAACGCCTGCTTGTAATTGTATTCCGTAAGATCCGCAATTCCCGAAACGGTAATTCTGTACAGCGACCCGCTCCGCTCCGCAAGCGACACGCTCTCGTCCGTATAGGACAGCCGCTCGTACCGCCCTATATTATAATCATAGAACGAGAAACATTCGAGAATCATCTCGCGCAGCTTCGTGTTCGTCTTGGTCGCCGAAAAATCACTGTCCGAAGAAAGATCCGTCTGCGCCAAAATCTCCGCATACGTCTTCCCTTCAAACAGGGAAAGCTCCGCCGTGTACCCCATCGTGCTCTGCGCAATCGGCACAATGTCCGTTACCGTTTTTGTGCCCGCGTCGACATACACTTTGTATTCGAGATTCTGAACATAGCCGCCCATGATCGGCGCGCCGCCCTGTACGGTGAACTCGTACTGCCCGTTCAGTTTCCTGTCCGCGTCCTGTACGTACGAATACACGCCGTTCTTGGTTATATAAACATTCGTATAATTCGTGATCGGGATAAAGACCACCAGCGCCGCCGCCAGCACGATGCAGAGCGAACGCATCGTCCACGCCATCACGTGCGGCACGGGCCGCCCCGCTTTCGTCATCTGTCCGAAACGCACGGGCAAAATAAACTTGTCCATCAGCGGAACCAACAGGTTCATGATCAGAATTGCAAGGGACGTACCCTCAGGATATGAACCAAACCGACGGATCAACACCGTGATCACGCCCAGACCGAACGCGTACAGCACGCGGTTGTATTTCCACTTCGGAGAGGTCGCATAATCGGTCGCCATAAAGACCGCGCCGAAGAGCAGTCCGCCCGAAAGAAGCTGTAAAAGCATTTCCTTCGCACTTCCGTAGCACAGCAACAACATCGCCGCCGCCGTCAGTAAATATACAACGGGGATCCGCCAGTCGAGTACCCTGCGCACCGCAAGATAGACCCCGCCGACAAGAATCGCGATCTTGCACGTCTCTCCGATGCTGCCCCCGACCGCGCCGAACAGCAGCTGCAGCACGCGGCCCCAATAGCCGCCTGTTCCCATGAACGTGCCCGTAAACGCCGCTGCGCCGCCGCTCAGATAGGTCGGCGCCGTCACAATGTCCGTCGAAAGCATGTTCCCGGCAATGTCAAAACCGATGTATTTTGTCATCACCGAGCTGTACGCCAAAAGCAAAAACACGCGCGCCGTCGCCGCAGGGTTCGCAAAGTTCTTCCCCAGTCCGCCGAACAGCATCTTTACAATGATGATCGCAAACACGCCGCCTACGATCGGTATATACCAGGGCGCCCGCGGAGGCAGGTTCAGCCCGAGGATCAGCCCCGTCACCAACGCCGACAAATCAAACGTGAAAGGTTTTTTCCGTATCAGATTGTAGATCTGCTCGGACAGAAAACACGTCGCCATGCAGATCACGACCAACGCCAGCGAATACAACCCGAAATACACCACCCCGCACACAAGGCAGGGCACCAGCGCGATCAGTACGTCCAGCATCACCTTACGCGTCGTCGAAGAATCCAGTTTGTGCGGCGAAGCCGCCACTTTATAATTGCTTATCTCTGCCATCTCAGATCTTCCTCTCCGCTATGATTTTCTTTGCAAGACGCACGCTCTGTGCCAGGAACCGCTTCGCGGGGCATACATACGAACAGCACCCGCAGCTGATGCAGGACGACGCCCCGTAACGCTTCGCTTCCGCATAGTCTTTGCGGAACAGCGCTTCCTCGATAAACGTCGGCGAAAGCCCCATCGGGCATGCCTGCACGCACCTGCCGCAGCCGATGCACGCACTCGCCACTTTGGTCTCGCATTCCGTCTCATCCAAAAACAGCAGGCTGGACGTCGTTTTGCTCGTGCAGACCTTCAGCGAAAACACCGCTTCGCCCATCATCGGCCCGCCGCTCACGATCCGCGCACAATCTTCCTTGGCGCCGCAATACTTCGCGACGTCCCGCAGGGGCGTCCCGTTTTTCACCCACAGATTTGAAGGCTTTTCGACGCATTTTCCGCTTACCGTCATCACTCTTTCGTAACAAGGCTGTCCTTGTTCCACCGCGCGGCATACGCTCAGTACCGTGTGCACGTTCGCCACGACCACGCCCGCGTCCACGGGAAGTTTTCCCTCGGGAACCACGCGCCCGGTGCAGCCGTATATGAGCTGCTTTTCCGCGCCCTGCGGATAGCGCGTGCGCAACGCGCAGACCGTGATGTCCTCCGGGCAGAGCGCTTTAAGTTTTGCGATCGCGTCCAGCTTGTTTTTCTCGATGCCGATCACCGCCCGTTTCGCGCCGCATGCCTTCCGCACATACCCGATCCCGCGCAGCAGCTCTTCCGCATATTCGAGCATGATGCGGTAATCGCAGGTAATGTACGGCTCACATTCGGCGCCGTTGATCACCACTACGTCCGCCCTGCCTTTCACGTCGTACTTCACCGCCGCGGGAAATCCCGCGCCGCCCATTCCGACGATCCCCGCTTCTTCGATCCGCGCCAGAATTTCTTCCGCCGTCGGGTCTTTCAGCACGGGCAGCAGCACGCTCTCGTCGCTGAAATCGTTCTCGATCAGTATATGATCTTGCTTTTTCCCCGACGCCGTGATGTGCCCCACGATCCCTTTCACGGTTCCCGCTATAGGAGAATACACGTTCGCGGACAATCCTTCCGCCTTCTTCGCGACCAGCTGCCCGCGCAGTACGCGGTCACCTTCCGCCACGATCGGCTCCGCCGGCTTTCCGAGGTGCTGCGACAGCGGCAGCCATACCTTCTCCGGGTCGGGCATCCTCGCTATCTGCGCCCCTGCCGATAAACTTTTACAGTCCCTGGGATGCACTCCCTTGTCAAATAATGTCAAAATCTGCCTCCGCTCCGACAAAAATTTTTTTCAATCTTTCCTCTCCGCGCCTTTGCCCGTCTTCGCTTTCAGCCGCGCCGCACGGATCACATCGTGGGTTATTTTATCATATTTTTCTGCCTCTGTAAAGAAATTGAACCTCTTTACAACTGCCTCAGCTGCAATTTTTACTCTGTTTTTTCTGCTTTAGCAGCGCCTTCCAGCCGCCGTAAAACTGGTACAGCGACAACACGCACAAAAACACCCCGAACGCCATACGCAACGCGTCCGGCGCCACCTTCTGCACAAACAGCGCCCCCAATACCGACAACAGCGTGGCGGGTATCATCATCCACACCGCCCCCTTCGTATCCAAAAGCCCGTTCTGCGCGTGCACCCGCAGCGACAACGCGCTCATCGGCAGAAACGTCAGAAGATTCACCGACTGCGCCATGTGCTGCGGTACCCCGCAAAATATCGTCAGAAGCGGGATCAGCACCGTCCCGCCGCCCATTCCCATTCCTCCGAGCACTCCGCCCGCAAAACCTACCGTCAGCCACACCAGAAACCGCATTCCGCCTTCTCCTAAAACAACATCCGAAGCCCCGCCGCCAGCATCACGACCGCAAAGACCAGCGTCGCCACCGCCGGCGATATCTTCCCCAACAGCCGCGCCCCCGCAAAGCCCCCCGCCAAGACGCCGATCCCTACCGCCAGAAAAAGCTCCGTCTCAAACAACCCCGAACATAAATAGACAACCGAACTCGCAAGACTTACCGGCAGTATGATCAGAATCGCCGTCGCATGCGCCACCAGCGGCGGCTTCTTCCCCACCGACGTCAAAAGAGGCACCACGATCATTCCCCCGCCGCCCCCGAATATCCCGTTCACCGCGCCGACCGCACACCCCGCCGCCGACATCGCCGCATTCTGCTTCATTTCCATGCTTTTACCCCCGCTTTTTTATTCAGTTTGTTCCATTTCCAAAAATTAATGAGATTTTCACCTTTTTTTTAATATTATTGCTTGCATTTCATCGGGTTTTATATTAAAATAAGATGGTACGATTTAAAATTATTTCTAAATCACAACGATCAGTAAAAAGGGTGTTCTATGGCTAAAAACAAACAAACAAGAAAACTGAGAATTGCGACACTTCTGCTTTCGGTGATCATGGTGGTCGCCGCATGCTCGTTCTTCATCACGGCCTGCTCGACAGGCTCCGACAAAGACGATTCTTCTACTACGGAAACACGCACCGATACGCAGACCTTCGCGAACGGCAACTTCGAATATTTCAGCGACAGCGACGGTTCCTACCGCATCGGTTCGCCCGAAAGCTGGACAAGCTCCACGGGCTCCAACGGAAGCGGCGTAAGCGCCAGCTCCTCCGTCGCCAAATCGGGTATCGTCGATACCTCCATCGACTGGACGGAATTCGTCAACGCTTTCAATACCTATACCGAGTACAAGGACGCGGACGACGAGGATAAACCCGATCCCTATTACACCGATATCGACAACAACTACGATATCCCCGGTTGGGACCTCGCAAAAGCCGCTTCGGGCGACGAAGATCCCGCGGACGACGCTTTGAAAACTTCCGCTAAGGACCTCAACCCCGGCACGCCTTTCGCAACAAAAGAATCTGAGGATGAAACCAACGGCACGCACGTTCTGATGCTGCACAACTACCGTTCCAATAAGATGGGCACGGCGGCTCGGTATACTTCCTCTACCGTCACCCTCGCGGCCGGTACCGCCGCACAGATCTCCGTCTGGGTCAAAACCTCCGGTCTGACATACAACGACGGCACCCCCGTCAACGGCAACCGCGGCGCCTACGTCCGTATCAATTCCACGGTCGGCGGCAAAACCCAGGATCCGCTCGTGGTCCGCAACATCGACACTTCGTCCGTTGCAGACACCGAAAACAACGGCTGGGAACAGTTCACTTTCTACATCAATGCTTCCCCCTATGCCACCACTACCTTTTCCGTGGAACTCGGCCTCGGCATGCAGGCGGAAGGCAAAGAAACCAACTACCTCGAATACGTTCAGGGCTATGCGTTCTTCGACGATCTGAAATACACCGTCATGCAGTCGGCCGATTTCGATCAGAAAATCGCTTCCGTTCCCGCAGGACAGGCGTTCACCCTCAACCTCGCGTTCGACAGCGATCTTGAAAAACTCGACGCGAACAATGTCACTTCCAACGTATTCTCGCTCAATCTGAACACGACCAACCTCAATACGCTTACCCTGCAAAACGTCACGGCAGAAAACACCGTGGATTCGCGCGGGCAGACCATCAGCTCGGCAAAGAAATCTTTCGCTTCGCAGCTGCTTGCAAATTACGACCAGGATATGGCCCGCTCGGGTATCAAGAACGTTTCCGATTTCACGCAGGACAACGGTTATGCGGCGAAATTCATCAAAGATTTCGAAAAGTTCAATTCGCTTCCGTTCGGCGGAGCGGAGGAAGATATCCTCGTCCTTTACAGCAGTAAGGGTGCCCCCTACACCGCTGCACTGGACAGCACCGATACAAGCTCGATGCCTTTCGAACTCGGCAAAGACGAGTCCATGCTCTTCTCGTTCTGGGTGAAGACCTCCGACCTGCAGGGCGGCACGGGCGCGACGATCACCGTCATCGACGGCGACAGCGAAACTTCGATCGGCGCCGTGGATACCACGACCCTGACGAGCGTCGATCTCGTCGACGATCAGAAAAAGGTCAGCAAAGAAGAACTCGAAAAATACGAAGATATCTTCGACGGCTGGCAGCAATGCTTCTTCTTCCTCACGAATTCGACCGACGAAACCAAAACGTTCTCTTTGGAATTCTCTTACGGACTGAAAGATTTCAGCGGTACGACGATCTCCTCTTACACGGAAGGTTATGCCGCATTCACGGGACTTCGCTGGCAGAAACTCACCGAAGAAGAATACGCGATCAAAACTACGGGAACATACGCAGTTGAAGTTTCTCTGACGGGAAGCGAAACCTCCGTATCCAACTCTTTCGATGACGTTGCGACGACCGATCAGACCAAGATCAAAACGAACATCGCAAACCTCAAAAATTACACGGGCGTTTACGGCAACAGCACGTACGTCGGCGGCACACAAACGAGCGGCATCAATAAAAACGCGAATGCGGGCGTAATCAACAAAGATTACACGGCGGCCGACCGCGAAGCCGGCACCGGTTACAGCAAGGATCTCGCCTGGGTACAGACTCTCGCAAATGCATACGACATCGACCTCACTTCCAACGGTGTACTCAACAGCGCGCTCTGGAATGCGGCGTTCGGCGACGATCTGACCCAGCCCCTGCTCATCACCAACCAGGAAGCACAGTCGTACGGCTACTTCGCCAACAGCTCCACAAACATCGCGGCATCTTCGTTCGCGGAGATCACGGTCCGCATGAAGCTCAGCGCAGGCGCTACCGCAAACGTTTACCTCATCGATACGACGGATAAAGAGTTCGGAGAAAAGAAATACACCGATACGCTTACCTTCTCCTCCGGCGTCTCCTACCGCTACGACAGCAACGGCAACGTTGTCACCAAAGATCCCGACGACAAAGATTTCAGCTCCAAGACGGATACGCTCTTCTATAAACAGAGCAACGGACTGTGGGCAACGGCGAAAGACTACAACGGCAACGTTTGGTATGCGAACCTCGCCAACTATGCTAAAGATAAGGACGGCAACCTTATCGATTCCGATAAGAACATTGTCTACTATGCTTCTTCGGAAGAAGGCGTTTATTACCGCTATAAGAACGATGACGGCAAATTGGAAGTCCAGGTCAAAGACTTCTCCGCGGCGGGCGTCGATGCAGAAAAACTTGCACAGGCGCGCGTTCAGGACAAGACAAACTACGGACTGAGCAAACAGGTCACCAACACGACTTCGGAAGTTTCCGATTGGATCTATGTCAGATTCTTCATCGCAACCGGTGACGAGAGCAAAGATTACAGATTGGAAGTATGGTCGGGCGACCGCAACGGCGGCACCAACCCCGCGGGAAGTTTCGTGATCTTCGACGTCGTCAGCGCCAGCTTCACCACAAAGGACGGCACTCCCCTTACGGAGAACCTCGATCAGTATGCACAGTCGAAAGGCTTTGCGGATTCAGCGGAACTTTTGAAAGATTACGAAAAGGATCCTACGAAGTACATCACTTCGGACGGTGCCGATTCCCTCGTGTACTACAACTTCTCTCTGTTCGATGACGACGATTACAAACCGTTCGACGCAGACCGCAGCGATTCCAGCGATCCGTATGCAGATTACAACCCGAGCAGCTATTCGAACAGCGTGGCGTACTTCACCTACAACCTCACTTCTTCCGGAACACAGTACTACGACACCTATGTGAACTTCGATACCTACGAAGTGAGCGTTGCGGAGGCTTCGGAAGACGACTCCACTACGGAAGACGAAACAACGACGGCCCCCGATTACAACGTATGGCTGCTTGCAGCTTCCATTATCCTTGCCGCGGCTCTGATCTTTACGTTGATCGCAATTCTGATCCGCAAACTTCTTGCAAATATCCGCAAAAAGAGCGTTCACAACAAACCGATGTACGATAACAAGCGGAAACGCTATATCCGTAAACTGAAGCTTGAAGAAGCGGAGCGCGAAGACGATCAGCAGGACGACGTTCTTCCCGACGAAGACGAAATTTCCGAAGAAGATATCTACAAAGTAGACGATTCGGATACGACGGATGCGGACAGCAAGACGATCGAAATGCCTTCCGATGAGGAAACGCAGAAAAAGGAAAATCCCGATGAGGAAAATAAATAATCCTTCGGATTAAGAAAGGCCCTTGCGCAAATGCGCAAGGGCCTTTCCTTTTTGCCTCGTTAAATAATTTCGTGGCGAAAACGTCGAACAAACGCATAGTGTTTGACAAAACCGCAGAAGAAAATAGGCAACTGTTTTTCGCGTATCCCCTGTAAGACCGTTTGTCTGCAAACGCAGCACGAATCCGAAAAATTCTTGTACATTATGTGCCCCCCTCTGATGGCCCCAAAAAGCCGCGAACAAAGCGGAAAATGCTATATATGGCGCACATATAATCATTACGTCAAATGCACGTGAGAAACCCTCCTCGCAAAGAGCAATCTCAAATTTTATGGGAAGGCAGAAGAAATCGCAAGCGAACGAGCCGTACGGGGCTATAAAGCACTTGGTTTATGACCGCAATATCCTACGGACAACGGATTACGCGCTCCCCGTTCTTTGATTGCGCCTTCTTCCGTTTTTGCAGATGAAGGTTGCAACACGGACGGTTGAAAACATTGCCCTAATCTACGAGTGTCGGACAAACATGAGACAGAAAGCGGGCAACGGAAGGCGAGCGGTGGAAAGAGACGTGCGGCATACGAGGTCGGGAAACCGACGATCAGCCGAATACCGGACTGCCGACCGACGGACGCAGATTGCAAACGACAGACAGCGAATGCCAAACCAACGAGCAATAGCCCGACAAGAGACAATCACAGGATACAAACGAATTAGTGCAAGAGACCTGCTGCAAATAACTGTCAACAAGTGGCGGGCAGCAGACCGATGACGTGTCGAATGGAAGCGGTAAATCTCACTTGACGAATAACGGACAAATCTTCCCGTCAAACTTGACGGCAAAAAAGTCGTGAGAGTCAAAGGCCGCACCCTTTCGGGTGCGGCCTTTGAAATAGTATTAATGTCTCAATCCTTTTGGATAATGGTTTTTCAGCGCGCTGCCGCCCTTTGCAAGTCCGACGGGAAAACCGTTATAAGTAACCGCACACCACCCGCGCACGTCCTTTGCGGCGAGCTCCTCTCCGCGAAGGTAGCGGGCGATTTCCTCCTCATTTAACGCTGCCGTCTTTGCGAGATTGTTCCTCTGCGCACCGAGCGCCAACGCGTGCGCGGGTTCAAAGCGGTTACCCGCGTTTTCACCCAACAATAGCCCCACTCTGAGCACGCGCAGTCCGTTCATCGGAAACAGTCCTTCGGGCGCGAGACAGACATTCTTGCCGAACGTAAGAAAATTTCCTTGCAAGGGAGCTTTCAAAAAGTCGCGCTCAAACTCTTTCCACAGAGAAACGCTCTTTCTGTCCGCCTCTCCTTTCCATTCCTTATACCGTATCCGCTCCCCGCCACATTTTTGAAACAGCGCCGCAAAATGCCCTTCCCCCTTTTCCCGATGCGGGTAAATTTTGCGCTGCTCCAAAAGTTCGAATTCGGGGAACTGCCGCACAAACCACTCGGCATTCTGCTCGTCTTCCTCTTCCGAAAACGTGCACGTCGAATAGACGAGCAGCCCGCCCGGAGCCACCAACCGCGCGGCGCTTTCCAGGATCTTTTTCTGCCGTGCCGCGCACATCTGTACGTTCGCCACGCTCCAATTTTCGGCCGCCGCCGCTTCCTTGCGGAGCATTCCTTCCCCCGAACAGGGGGCATCGACCAGCACTTTGTCAAAATATCCTTCCAAACGGTTTGCCAACTCTCCAGGATCCGCATTCGTCACGACGGCATTGACGATCCCCATACGCTCGACATTCTGCAAAAGAATCCGCGCGCGGTCGGGTATTTTCTCGTTAAGCACAAGGACGCCTTCCCCCTGCATTGCCTGCGCCAGCTGTGTGCCTTTCCCGCCGGGTGCCGAACACAAGTCCAACACCCGCTCACCGGGTTTTACACGAAGGAGCGGAGCCGCACACATCGCGCTCGGCTCCTGCACATAAAAAAGCCCGGCATCGTGATACACAGATCTGCCCGGCTTCTCTTCCTCAATCAAAAATCCGTCGTCCGCCCATTCGATCGGCTCCAATGCAAACGGAGAAATTTTCTTGAATTCTGCCGCAGAAATTTTCAGCGTGTTCACGCGGATCCCTTTATACGGCGCCTGCCCCAGGCACGCCTCGTATTTTTCGTAATCATCCAGCATCGCACGCATTCTGCGCAAATATTCTTTCATCATCTTTCCTGTATCAGATATCGGTTCTCAAATTCGCCCAGCGTAAAGATTTCCGATATCTTTCCCTCTTCTTTCATTTTATAAGCGGCGTTTTTCCGCACGCTGTCATCGTCTTCCCTCTCCACAAATACGTTGCTCGCCGAAAGTTTCAGAGAATATTTCCCGCCGCGGCGCACAATTTCCTTTACGAGACGCTTTGCCAAAGGCAGATCTTCCTCAATGCTCCGCGAAAAGCTGAATCGCAGTCCGCGAAATTCGCTGCTCTGCGGTTTCACACGGTATCCGTACACAAAATCGTTGAATTTCGCCCGTTTTTCCCCTCTCTCGCGTTTCTCTCTGTTTTTCTCCCGCAAATACTCGCTGCGCCTGGTCGACGAACAGTTCGAAAATTGATAATTTTCGATCTTGCCGAACCGTATGCTGTACTTTTTCAGCAGTTCATCCAGCGTACAATGTTCCTTGCAGCACATTTCCTGCGCGATACGCATTGTCGCATAGGCATCGTCCGCCGCACAGTGCGGCGTATAATCAATTTCAAAAATCTGCGTTAAACTTTCCAACCCAGCCTGCCTGTCATACGTCTCGGTCATCGCCATGTACAATACCTGCGTATCCGCAAACCGAAACTGAAAGGACGGCAATTTGTAACGCTTTGTTTCCAGACATAAATACTTCACGTCGTTGATCGCCGCATGACCGAATACATAACTGTCCTCGTCTTCCAGCAAACCCTTGATCTTCTCGTAAAACGCCTTGAAATCCGGATATTTCTTAAAATCATCGTAATCGTAAGGCAAAACCAACCCGTCACCGCCCCGATCCGTCAAATGAAACTTCCCGTTCGGATTGATCAGTATGTCTTCCTTTTGCAAAATATGAAATTGTTCGTCGCACACGCAATACCCGAAAACACAGATCTTCGCCACATTTTTATACACGCATGCACACTCGATGTCAAAAAATACGTACTTCATTGCCTTCCGCTTTATCCCGCTTATTCCTCTGCCATTATAGCACATCCCCGCCCCGATTGTAAAGTTATTTGCATTTTATTTTGCATTCCCTCTGCAATTCCTCCGCGGCCTTTGCGCCCGCCCCCGCCTTCTCCGTTATACTTAAAAAAACTTGAATTTTCCGCGTTTTCTCTCACGGATAATTTGCTAAAACACGCCCGTTTGTGGTACAATAAATCCGTTCATAAAGGAGTAAAACGTATGCTCGGAATTATCGTTGCAATGGAAAATGAAGCGGCTTGTCTGCTCTCGCAGAGCAGCTTGATCCGCACGGAAACAAAATTCGGCAAGGACGTTTACCGCGCGCAATTTTCGGGTACGGAATTCGTTCTCGTCCTTTCCGGCGTCGGCAAGGACAACGCCGCCTCCGCCGCCATGCTCGCGCTCACCCTGGGCGCCGATACGCTCGTAAACTTCGGCGTCGCGGGCGGACTGACCGCCGACAAAAAAATCGGCTCCGTGTTCCGCATCCGCAAAGCCGTCGAAATCGACTTCGATCTGAGCGCGATCAACCATACGCCCGTCGGCACGCACAACGAGCGCAGCGACCCGTTCTTCACGCTCGCTCACGCTCCCTCGTCCGTTTTTTCCGACGGAATCGTCGCAACCGCCGACCGCTTTGCCTGCGGCGACGACGATCGGGAGCTTCTCGATCGGCTCGGCGCCGATATCCGCGAAATGGAAGGTGCAGCCGTGGCACACGTCGCCGCAAATGCGGACGTGCCCTGCTATATGTTCAAGGCCATTTCCGACAATGCGGGCGAAAACAGTCCGAACGAATACGCCGTCAACTGCGCAGCCGCACTGGAACGTCTGGCAGAGAGCATGAAAGATATTTTCGCAGAGGTGTACCATGGATAAAATTCCTTCTTTTCAGAAAAACCACAACGTATTGCAGCCCGGAATGTACTTTTCCACCTTGCAGCAGGGCGTAGCGACGTTCGATCTGCGCTTTAAAAAGCCGAATGCGGGCGATTACCTTTCTCCCGCCGCCATGCACACCATCGAACACCTCCTCGCCACGGCGCTCAGAAACGGAAAAAATAAATCGGATATTATCTATTTCGGCCCCATGGGATGCCGCACGGGATTTTACCTGCTCACCGTCCATACCGACTACCGCGCGGCGCTCTGCTGTCTGAAAGACGCTGTCCGCGCCGCTCTTGCCATGGACTTCGTGCCGGGCGTCAAAAAAGCGGAATGCGGCAATTACAGAAGCCACGACCTTGCCGCGGCAAAAAGAGAACTTCTCGGATATTCGGATCTACTCGATTCGATCACCGAAGCACAAATCGAATACGAACAGAAAAAATTTGAGGAAGCAAAATGATCCATCTCGGCGGCGGGTGGGACGAAGCTCTCGCCCCTTTATTCTCGGACGAAAAATACCTGAAAATACGCGCATTTCTGAAAGAAGAATATTCGCACCACATCGTCTATCCCGACATGTACGACATCTTCAACTGCTTTAAACTCACCCCCCTTGCCAACGTGAAAGTCGTCATTCTGGGACAAGACCCTTACCACAACGAAGGCCAGGCGCACGGGCTTTGCTTTTCCGTTCAGGACGGAATCGAGCCTCCGCCCTCTCTCGTCAACATTTACAAGGAACTGCACGACGATCTCGGCTGTTCCATTCCGCACTCGGGGAATCTTACCAAATGGGCAAAACAAGGCGTTTTGCTCTTGAATACCGCCCTCACGGTGCGCGCCCATATGGCAAATTCCCATAAAAACTGCGGCTGGACCTGGTTTACGGACAGCGTCATTTCTCTCATCTCCGAAAAAAGAGAACACGTCGTGTTTATCCTCTGGGGCGGCAACGCGCGCTCCAAAAAGCCGTTGATTGACCAGAAAAAACATCTCGTACTCGAATGCGCACACCCGTCCCCCCTCTCCGCTTACAACGGGTTTTTCGGTTGCAGACATTTTTCCAAAGCAAACAACTACCTCATCAGCCACGGCATCGAACCCGTTGACTGGGATCTCACCAAATAAATTTTTCGGCGGCTTTCGCCGCCTTGCGAGGCTTTAATGAAATACATCGTCGTACTCGGTGACGGAATGGCTGACTACCCCGTCCCCACTCTCGAAGACAAAACTCCCCTTCAGGTCGCTAAAAAACCGACCATCGATTCTTTGGTTCCGTATTCTGAAGTCGGTCTTTGCAAAACCGTGCCCGAAGGCTTTAAACCCGGCAGCGACGTCGCCAACCTCTCCGTGATGGGCTATGACCCGCACGAATGTTACACGGGGCGCTCCCCCCTCGAAGCCGTCTCCATCGGCATCGACTTGAAAGATACGGGCGTCACGCTCCGCTGCAATCTGGTGACCCTCTCCGACGAGGATAACTACGAAGACAAAACCATGCTCGATTACAGCGCAGGCGAGATCAGCACCGCCGAAGCGCAGGAGCTTATCGCGTTTTTGAAAAAACATTTCGACGACGCGAAGTGTACCCTCTATTCGGGCGTAAGTTACAGGCATTGCCTGGTGGTCGACCACGGCAAAACCGGCCACGATCTTACACCGCCGCACGACATAAGCGGCAAACCCATAAAAGAATATCTTCCCCAAGGCCCGGATGCGGCGCTCTATCTGAATATGATGAAGCGCTCCGCTCAACTTCTGAAAGATCACCCCGTCAACAAAGCGCGCATCGCCGCTGGGAAAAATCCTGCCAATTCCGTTTGGTTCTGGGGCGAAGGCACCAAACCGAAACTCGACAACTTCACCAAAAAATTCGGCAAAACGGGCACCGTGATCTCGGCCGTCGATCTCGTCAAGGGCATCGGAATTCTCGCCGGCATGAAAATCATCGAAGTTCCAGGCGCTACGGGCAACTACGACACGAATTTTGCGGGCAAAGCGCAGGCAGCGTTGGACGCTTTGGCACACGGCTATGACTTCGTCTATATCCACATAGAAGCGCCCGACGAATGCGGGCACCAGGGCGATCTCGCGCATAAAATCTATTCCATCGAACAGATCAGCGAGACGGTCGTAAAGAGGCTTCTGCAAGGTCTGAAGGATGCGGGCGAAGAGTTCAGAATGCTTATCTGCCCCGACCACCCTACGCCCCTTTCCGTACGCACACACGTTGCCGATCCCGTGCCCTATATGCTGTACTCTTCGTGCGGCGAGTTCCGATCCGATAGCACTTCTTACGACGAAGTCTCCGCAAAACAGACGGGAATCTTTGTCGCGCAGGGTTGGGATCTGATGAAAAAATTGTTCCGTGACTGATTGCGCGGGAAAATCACCAAAGATAAAAAGCAGCGCCGTCGCATGTTGTGTGACGGCGCTATCTTTCAAGATCTTTCGAAATTATTCTTGTTTTCCAGCTGACCTTGAAACTAACTATGATCTTTACGGCATGCCGTTTCTCTTTTGGCTTTTGCAGCCACCGCCGCATCGGATCCGCTTTATCTCCTTTTGCAAAAGCCTGCTTTTACTTTTGAGATTTGTCGATATTTTTTTAAAAAACGCCCTCTTTTCAATTGCCAAATGTGCGCAAATATTGTATAATAATACTACTGAAAACGCAAGAGTCGCCTAATGGTATGGCGCCAGCTTCCCAAGCTGGTTCCCGCGGGTTCGATTCCCGTCTCTTGCTCCATAAAGCCCGTCGGCGCAAGCAATTTTGCGTCGGCGGGCTTTCCTTGTATTCCCTCAAAATCGGCGTTTTGAAGAGCAGAAAATGCTTTGCAAACTTTGAGCGGAGCAAATGCGGAGCGTCAAGCGAAGCGAATGCGGAGCGCCAAGCAAAGCGCCAAGCGGAGCAAATGCGGAGCGTCAAGCGAAGCGAATGCGGAGCGCCAAGCAAAGCGTCAAGCGGAGCGTCAAGCGGAGCGTCAAGCGGAGCGTCAAGCGGAGCGTCAAGCGGAGCGTCAAGCGGAGCGTCAAGCGGAGCGTCAAGCAAAGCGCCAAGCGGAGCGTCAAGCAAAACCGAAAAACAGAGGCCCGTTTCTATGAACACGAAAAACAGGCTGAACGGACAATACGATCTTAGGTAGCACTTACTCTGAAAAGGCAAGAGACACCCATTGGCTGGGTGTCTCTTTTTTACGGCATGCTTTTGCGCAAGCGTCACCACACATTCCTTTTGATTCGAAAGTCGGACCTTCGCTTTTGAAATTAAATTGATCTTTACGGGAAACTGTTTCTCTTTTAACTTTTGCCTCCCCTCCGTATCGGAGCTGCCCCGATAAAGAACCTTTGCTTCTTATTTCCCTTTCCCCTATATTGCCGTGCGGAGCGGACAAAAACGGATATGCAAAAGCGGAGCACCGAAACTTCGGTGCTCCGCTTACTTTTTATTCTGTACCCGAAACTTACGAAAGCGAAGTGAGGTCAGCGTACCTGTCTTTATGCAACGTGACGACAGACTCTGTATTCAGCTGTGCATTGATCTGATTCGATTTGCTCGTCGTGTAATCGGAAACAATGCTGCTCTTCTTTGCCTGGTAATAGTAGTAAGAGAACGTTCCCTCGTCGTCGCGATCGGCATATACAAAGCCGGACGCAAATACGTTGCCGAGATCGGAATCGCTGTTCTTCGTCCCGTCGTACACGAACGAAACGTACAGGATATGCCAGCCGTAATCGGTCGCTACTACGTAATAGGTTCCCACGCCGCCTTCCGTGATCGCTTTCTGCGCCGCATATTCAAACTCTGCGACGTAGCTCGTCGATTCATCGATCGACGCGATCGAATAGCCGTAATACTTGTTCAGGCAGCCCGTATCCGTCGAATACGCAAACATCAATTCGTTCACAGCCGAAATCGCTTTGTACGATGCGCTGTCTTTCTGCAATGTGCTTTCGGGTGCTCCCGCTTCCGCCTTGACTGCACCGACGCTTCCGACGTAGTAAATATTCGCGCTCTGATTGTTCTTGCCGTTTTCCTTCGGGAAATACTCCGGCGTTACCTGGTAGAACGTCGAGCTTTCCGCCGTCGCCGCATTCCATTGCGCTATGTTCTGCGCCGTTCCGCTGTAATATTTGCCCGAAGCCGTGTCGCTAACGCCCGTCACATAATCGATGTAGGACTCCATCTCACCGATGAATTCCACAATGTTCAGCTTGTTATACGTCAGTTTGTAAGAACCGTCTTCGTTCTTCTCTACCGTGCCGTTGAAAGGATATTTGCCCGCATAACGGTCGATCCCTTCGTTGCTCGTCACATAGCTGTCTTCAAAGAACAGATAACTGCTCCCGCCCTGCGTGTAATAATCGGTGTAACCTTTCTCCTGCGCGTTAAAGCTGTAATCCGTCTCACCCGTAAACCACGTGCCGCGCTGATCCTTCGCCTCTATGCTCTGGTACAGCTCCGGATTCTTGTTGCGCGCAGCATAATACTCTTCATAATACTCTTTTGTGCCTTCCTTATAATAGCTCTTGATCTCTTTGATCTTGCCCGTCTGCTGATTGTTGAACGGAAGCAGGATATTGTATACAAACCCGTACGTCTTGTTTTCGGGCGAATATACCACAAACGAAGTGTCCGATACGCTGTCCATCGTCGTCGTGAAGCTCGTCGTTTTCTGCACCGACGCCTTCTGCGACTGCACTTCCGTCGCATACGCCTGCTGGATCGTATCTGCCGTGATCGTGTTCGCCGCCTTCAAAGACAACGTCGCGTTGAACTTCGTGATCAGAAGCGCTTCCAAACGCGATTTGAGCTCCACGTTGTAATAAGAAAGCGATTTGATGTCCGTCACGCTCTTCTCGCTGTCGCTGATCAGATAATTGTTCCGAAGCACCGTGATAAATTCCGCATACGCACGCGTACGGGAATATTTCGAAGACCCGTCCACCTTTTCATATTTGCCGCAATCCGAAACATTGTTCGATCCCGTGTAAATATCGTAGTCGATCGTCTTGACGCCGTCCTTTTCCACGCTCGGATAATACGTATCCGAGATCACGTTCGCTCCCGTAGGCGTCGTACGTACGTCCGTCGCAGCCGCGCTTTCGTCGCTCTCTTCATCAATGTATTTCGGCTCGTAAGAATCGATCGTCTGGTTGATCGAATACATCACGAGATATTCCGCATAGTTGATCTCTTCCTGCGTCAGGAAATATTCGTACGCCGCGATCGCCGCTTCGTCTCCGCTCTTCCCTTCCTGCGCCGCAAGATACCCGTCCACGCTGATGGTCTTGTCCATCTTCAGCCCGTCCGATTCGGGCGCGTCGGGATCCGCTATATATCCGCTTTGGTTGTCCGTACTGTCCTTGTCCACCAAAACTTCGCCTGCGTTCAGATAATACAGGATCGCAAACTGCGACTGCAGCTTGCGGCTCACAAGATCGTTCATCACCGTCTCGAATGCCTGTCCGTATCCGCTGCTGCTCGACATATAATTGTAGCCGTAACTTAAAAAGTACGCCACAAGATCCTGCTTGTAGATCTCATCCGTGGAAAGTATGCTGCTCATCTGATCTTTCGCATTCTGCTGCAACGTCTCGCCCAATGCCGAAAAAGTCTTGTCCAACGCAGCTTCGTCTCCGCCGATGTTCACTTCCGCAACCACCTGCTTCATATCCCACTCAGGATCGGCTATCAGCAGATCGCAGCCGGATAACATCCCGATCGCGAACACCGCCGACAACAAAGCGCAGATAATTTTTGTGATTTTTTTCTTCATCATTGATTTGCTCCGGGTTCCTTATTTATTAGAGTCGCAATATAGATTATTATACCTTATTTTACTCGGAAATGCAATCGTATTTCAAGAAATTCCTGTGAATTTCATGAAAAATTTGCACCTTTTCATGCGGCCGGCGTATTCTCGGCAAATTTCAGGAATTTCGTCATGTTCAGCATGACTTTCTGCGCGTCCGCTCCGCCCGCAAACTCGATCGCGGGACACCGCGACATTTCCAGTCTCGCAAGCTGCGGGAAGTGCTCCAGCGCCGCCGCAAGCCGTCCGTCCGCCAGCGCGTTCACCGAAGGAAGCTCCACGCGTCCGCCCTTCGCGCTTACGCTGATCTTGCGGATATTGAATTTCGAAGCAAACGATTTCAGCACCGCGATCACGAGCAGATTCAGAACTTCCGGCGGGATCGGCCCGTAATTTTCTTCCATCGACAGGCACACCCGCTTGTAATCCGCCACGCTCCGTATCTCCGCGATCTGCTTGTAACAATCCAGCCGCGAAGCGCTCGCTTCGATATACTTTTCGGGTATATACGCCGCCGCACGGATATCCAGCTCCGCCACCGACTGCTCTTCGCCCGTCAGCTCTTCTTTGAGAAGTTTCGCGTACAGTTCGTACCCCACTTTGTCCATGTGCCCGTGCTGTTCCCGTCCCAATACGCTCCCCGCGCCGCGAATTTCAAGGTCGCGCATCGCGATTTTGAACCCGCTGCCCAGTTCGGTAAATTCCATGATCGCCTGCAGACGCTTGCTCGCCGTCTCCGTCATCACCTTCTCGGGCTTGAACGTGAAATAGGCGTGCGCCAGCACCGAACCGCGCCCCACTCTGCCGCGAAGCTGGTACAGCTGCGAAATGCCCAGCCTGTCCGCATCGATCACGATCAACGTGTTCGCTTTGGGAAGATCGATCCCGTTTTCTATGATCGTCGTCGAGATCAGTACGTTCGTCTCACCGCGGTAAAATCCCATGATCCCGTTTTCCAGCACCGTCTTGTCCATCCGCCCGTGCGCCACGCAGATCTTCCCTTCGGGCAAAATCTGCCCGATCTTCGCCGCAAACGAATAGATGCTCTCCACACGGTTGTACAGAATAAACACCTGCCCGCCCCGTGCCAGCTCGCGCAGGCACGCGTCGCGGATCAGCGTCTCCGTCTCCTCCACTACGTACGTCTGCACCGGCAGACGGTTGGTCGGAGGCGTGTCGATCGTACTGATATCCCGTATCCCCGAAAGCGACATGTGCAGCGTCCGCGGGATCGGCGTCGCCGTCATCGTCAGACAGTCCACGTCGCTCTTCATGCTCTTGATCTTTTCTTTATGCTCGACACCGAACCGCTGCTCTTCGTCCAGAATCAAAAGGCCTAAATCTTTGAACTTCACGTCCGACGACAGCAATCTGTGCGTACCGATCACGAGATCCGTCTTCCCAGACGCAAGACGCGCCAGGATCTCCTCCTGCTCGCGCGCCGTACGGAAACGGTTCAACACGTCTACCTGCACCCCGAATTCCGCAAACCGCTTCTTCGCCGTCTCATAATGCTGCTGGCAGAGAATCGTGTTCGGACACATCAGCGCCGCCTGCTTCCCGTTCAATATGCAAAGATACGCCGCACGGAACGCAACTTCCGTCTTGCCGTACCCCACATCCCCGCACAAGAGCCTGTCCATGACCTTGGAAGAACACATGTCTTCCTTGATCTCCGCTATGGAAGAAAGCTGATCGGGCGTCTCTTCGTACGCAAACGCCGATTCGAATTCGTCCATCTCCTCTTCATGCGGCGAAAATACAAACCCGCGCTTTTCAGACCGCTCCGCATACAGTTTCTTTAAATCGAACGCCATCGCTTTCAGCGATGCCTTCACGCGCTGTTTGACCTTTTCGAATTCCGCCCCGCCGATCTTCGACAGCGACGGCTCCCCTTCGCCCATGTACCGCGACAAAATGTCCATCTGCTCCACGGGCACGTACAACACGTCCCCGCCGCGGTATTCGAGCGAAATGTATTCCTTCGTCCCGTCCGTCGTCTCGATCTTCTTCGTGCCCGTGATCCGCCCGATCCCGTGCGTTTCGTGCACCGCGTAGTCGCCTACCTCGGGCGACGTGAACATGTCGTTCCGCTTGCGGCGGATCCGCTTGCGCACCGCAGATTTCGTGTAAAGCTCTCCCGTGCCGATCACCACGAGCTTACGCTCGTGCAAAATTAGCCCGCTTTCCAGCTCCTCCGCCAGCACCGCTATGCCGCGCAATTCGCCCAGCGTCGGCGGACACACCGTCTGCGGAATGTATTCGTCGTCCAAAAGCGCGCGCATTTTCTCCGCACGCGAAGACGTGCCGCAATAGAGCATGATCCTATACCCGTTCGAACGCCAGCTCTTCAGATCGTTGACAAGATTCTGAAAACTGTTCAGATATTTCCCGAGCGGTGAGCTGTGCAGATTGTAAATTTTTAAGGGGTCGAAAAAGCGCGTACCCGCCGCAAACGTCTGAAACGCCGCCGCCTTCGCCGAACGCAGCGCGTCTTCCAGCGTTTCCCTGCCGATGTACTGCTCCCTGCAAAAAGAAAATACCTCGCCGCCGCGCCGCAAACCGCTGTACCGCTCCTCATGCTCCTTGTAAAGCGCGTCCGCCTTGTCCGCGATCAGCTTGCATTCGTCGAAAATATACAGCACGTCCCCGAAAAAAGTGCGAAAATCTACGGAATTTTTCAGAAGCGGCAGCAGGTACGACGCCCCGCCGAACACGCCCCCGCTCTCCAGCTTTGCCGAAATTTCACCCGCTATCGTCTGCGCACGGTTGTACGCCGCCGCATCCTTGAACGTTTTCAGTTCCCCGAACAGACGGTCGCGGATCCCCTTTACTTCCTCTTCCCCGATCACGACGTCCGTCGCCGCCACGATGTCCAACACACTCGTCTGCGCAAGGCGCTCGCCCGTCAGAAAATTGTACGGCTTGATCTTTTCCACCGAGTCGCCGAAAAAATCCACCCGCGCGGGATTTTCCGAGCCCACGGGATATATGTCCAGAATGTCGCCGCGCAGCGCAAACTGCCCCTTGTTCTCCACCGATGCCGTGCGCGTGTAGCCGAGCCCGACCAGCTCCGAAGAAAGATTCGTAAAATCGACGTCTTTCCCCTCTTCCAGCCGAAGGCTTTGAACCGTTTTCGGGAAAAGCTGCACAAGGCTCTCGATATCGCACACGATGCGCCGCGCACCTTTCTGTATGCGCCACAGCGCTTCCAGCCTGCGGTACAACGCGTCTTTGGACACCGCATCCTTATAGAGAAGGACTTCGTCTTTCGCGTTCAGAAGAACTACCTCTTCGCCCGCAAAACCTGCGATCTCCGAAGCCATCCGCGCCGCCGTCTGCGCATTGTCCGCCACGTATACCATCCTTCCCGGCACACAGCTCGCCGCAAGCAGTCCCTTGAACGGCGCGGACACGCCGAAAACCGCCGTCGGCGTGCCGAGGCGGAGATCTTGCGCAAGTTCTTCAAACTCGCTCCCCAAATATTCAGGTTTAAAAAAATTCGACGGCATACCTCTCTCCCCCGCGTTTTTCTGCCTTTCCGTCAACCCTTATTGTAGGCGTTCATCACGTTTTCGATGCTCTCGCCCTTCGCAAAACGAATCGCCGCATCCGCCGCGTCTTCGCACGCCTTCGCAAAAAGCGGATAGTCCTCCTGCCGTATCTGCGCCAGGACATAGTTGATGATGGGAATATTCACCTCCGGATCCTTGATCCCGATCCGTACGCGCGCAAATTCTCCCGTCCCGATCTCCCCGATAATGCTCCGCATCCCGTTGTGCGTGCCCGCACTCCCCGACGCGCGGATACGGAGTTTCCCCTTCGGAAGATCAAAATCATCGTAAATCACCAAAAGTTCCGACGGCGCCACTTTGTACTTCGCCATCAGCTGCTTCACCGCCCTGCCGCTCGCATTCATATACGTGACGGGACGGGCAAGAATCACCTTCTCTCCCCCCGCGAACGCTTCCGCGACCGACGCCTCGCATTCTTTCTTTTTAAACTTCACGCCCAGCTTTTCCGCCGCTTCGCCCACGGCAAGAAATCCCATGTTGTGAAACGTCGTTTCGTATTTCTTTTCGGGATTTCCCAGTCCCACGATCAAAAACATATCCGCCTGCCCCGCGGCCCGACGCCGCCAAAAAAAATTTTCCGAACGCACGAACGCCGCGTTTTTTCAAAAACGCGGCAATTTCTGTACTCTTTCCTTTCGTAATAATCCAACGGACAGCGTGCCCGCTGTCCGTTTTTCCCTTTTCTGTTTTCAGTCGTAAATCTTCGACATCGGTTTGTCCAGATATACGTTCTCGATCGCCGCCGCAAAAATATCCGCCACGGAAATCACAGAGATCTTGTCCAGTTTCTTTTCGGGAGGAAGATTGATCGTATCCAGTACGACAAGCTCCTTGATCGGCGCTTTCTCCAAACGCTCCATCGCCGGGCCGCTGAATACCGCATGCGTGCATCCCGCATACACTTCCTGCGCACCGTGATCCATCAGCGCCTGCGCTCCCTGGCAAATCGTGCCCGCCGTGTCGATCATGTCGTCCACCATCAGACATTTCTTGCCCTCAATGTCGCCGATAATGTTCATCACTTCCATCACGTTCGCCTTCGGACGACGCTTGTCGATGATCGCCATCTGACAATTCAGCTTCATCGCCACGTTCCGCGCACGCGTCACCGAACCGATGTCCGGCGATACCACAACAAAATTTTCGTCAATGATATTCTTCTTGCGGAAATAATTGTAAATCGTCGGCCCGCCCAACAAATGATCGAGCGGTATATTGAAAAATCCCTGGATCTGCGCCGCATGCAAATCCATCGTCAACACACGGTCGGCTCCCGCTGCCGTGATCAGATCGGCCACCAGCTTCGCCGTGATCGGATCGCGCGAACGTGCCTTCCTGTCCTGACGGGCATACCCGAAATAAGGTATGACTGCCGTGATACGCCCCGCACTCGCCCGACGCGCCGCATCAATCAGAATCAGAAGCTCCATCAGATTGTCGTTGACAGGCGCCGATGTGCTCTGAATTATGAACAAGTCTCTGCCGCGGACCGTCTCGTCAATATGAACCGACGTCTCCCCGTCCGAAAAACAACCTACCTCCGCGCCGCCAAGCTCGGTGTTCAGCCTCTTTGCTATCGCTTCCGCCAAAGGCCGGTTCGAATTTCCCGCAAAGATCTTGATCTCATTGCCGTGTGTTATCATGTGTACCTCCGATAAAATGCTATACCCTTCTGCGGTCTGCCCGCAGGATTTTTTCGAAAAACGCATTCAACGGCTTTCTGTTTTATAAAGCCGGGCAGAATTTCCTTCCTGCCTACCCCCGTTTGCGGCCGCTTCGCTCCCGCGACGCTTCCGCCTTGCCTTCCCTTCCGCGGTTTCCCCCGCTTCCGTTCACGTCTCTATTATTGTACGGCTTTTGCCCGAATTAGTCAAATGATTTGCCGTCCATTTTATCCCAAAATAAAATTCATTCGCGCGCGTCTTTCTTCGTCCGCGCCCGCATCGATCGGAAAAATCCCGAAAGAATTTCCGAACACTCCTTCTCCAATACCCCGCCTTCCACTTCCACGGTGTGATTCAAAAGATTGCTCTCCGCAAGTTCCTTCGTCATCGACCTGCCTTTCTGCTCGTACGCCCCGAAATAAATCTTCCTGACCCGCGCGTTCAGCGCCGCCCCCATACACATCGGACAAGGCTCCAGCGTCACGTACAGATCACATTCGGGCAATCTCCAGCTCTTAAACTTGCGGCAGGCCCTGTCGATCGCATACATCTCCGCGTGCGAACTCGCCAACTGCGTCGCCGTCCGTCGGTTGTACCCCGACGCCACGATCTTTCCGCCGCACACGATCACCGCCCCGACCGGCACTTCGCCCTGCGCAAGCCCCTTCTCCGCACGCTTAAGCGCCGCCCTCATGAATTTTTCCTTTTCGTCCATTTCCCGCTCGCTCCTTTTGCCGCACAAAGCTCCTCTTCAAGCCGCCGCACAACGTCCCTGTTCTTCACCAATATGGGCGCCAGATCGCATTCCGCCAACGGGTGCCGCAACGCATCGCTCCCCGCTTCAATCGTGAAGGCGGGGATCTTCCTCTCCCGTATGCACCAGTCCTTGTATCCGCCGCCGCTCCCCGTAATCTTCACCGCCGCATACCCCGTCTCTTCGGCCAGGGCCGCCGCAATGCGCCCGTCCCTTTCAAGCGCTTCGCCCTTCTGCCCGTATTCCCAGTAGATCTCTTCCCCTTTCGTATGATAGGAAAGCGTTGCGTCCGGACAGACTTCCTGCGTGAATTTTCGCAGGGCGCGCGTTTCCGGTTCCGAAAACGCGCGCCTGCCGATATAATTTTCGGGCGCGGGCTCGCGCACGTTCTTTGCACCCGTGCCCCATCCCGCCGAAAAATTTACGTTCAGATCCACCGCGTTCGCATTCGCCTTCCAAAGACGAAAATCTTCGCTCCCGTTGACGCGAAGCAAAAAACGCGCCCGCAATGGCGTTATTCTTTGCAAAAATCTCTCGCCCTCCAAAGACAGCAACGCGCCGTCGGGATTCGCCAGCGGAATAAACCACGCCCCGCCGTATTTCATGCCGCGCAGCGCCTGCTCCTCCGCAAACAGTCCCGTCACCCACTCCCGCGCGTGCATCGCGTATTGCACGATGATCTGCGGATAGGCGTGCCTGCCCGCAAATACCGCCACGATCGGCATCCCGCACACGCTCGCCCCTATGATCCTCTTCTCTCCCTGCCAGCTTTCGTAAAACCTGTATATCTTTCTTACGGCATCCATACAAACCATTGTACGGTCGCCGCGTCATTTATGTTCGCCGCCGAAAACACCCTCCTATATTCGGCTTGTCGGAGCCCTCTTTCTTATTTATGATATTCGCTCCCCGAATTGATCATAAACGCCCGATAGATCTGTTCGCACAAAATCACCCGCATCAGCTGGTGCGGAAAAGTCATGTCCGAAAAGGAAAGCAGATAGTCCGCCGCAGCTTTCACTTTCCCGTCCAGGCCGCAGGAAGACCCGATCACGAACGTCATCTCCCTGCCCGCGTCGCAAAGCGATTTTATCTTCTCCGCCAGCCCCTCGCTGGACAGCTTGTGCCCTTCCACAGCCAGCACGATCACATAGCCGCGCAACTCCTTGCTTATCAGTTCCCCCTCTTCCGCAAGCGTGCGCTTTTCAGGAAGCTCCCGCACCGTCACCTGCGCAAACCGCGTCAGACGCTTGCAATACTCCGCCACCGCGTCCGCATAAAACTTCTCTTTCAGCTTCCCCACACATACTACATTCACTTTCTGCATATCAGCCGCCAAACCCGTTCACAAAATTCAGTATCCACATCAGCGCACACAACAAAATACCGGGCAGCGCAGGATATACGAACGGCCGGATCTCTCCTCTCCGCCCCGCCGCTTCTTCCGCTTTTTCGCGCTCCCCGAAAATCAGCCACGCCAAAGAACCTACAAGACAGATCCCCGACACGACATAAATCACGATCTGCCCCGCCAATGAAAGATTCGCCAAAAAGGAAAATTTTGCGTCCAGTATGATGACCGCGTTGTTCAGAAAATGTATCAGCACCGTCGGGAGCAGCGACTGCGCGCGGATCGCCAGCAACGTGAACGACGCCCCGCAAATAAACTGATAGACCGTCTGCGCGGGACTTTGGTGAAATACACAGAAAAGCAATCCGCCCAGCAGACAGGCCGCCGCCGTGCCGCAATCTTTGATCCCTTCCAATATTGCGCCGCGAAACAGCGTTTCCTCCAAAATCGCCGGCAAGACCGCCACCACGATCAGCACCCCGACGATCCCGCCGCCCGCCAGCGAAGGCAAGGACGAATCGGGCATCGTATAGCCGAACAATCCCAAAAACGCCACAAACCAGTTGTTGACGTAGTTCAGACTGAACATCAGCCCGAACAGAAGAAGTATCCCGATCAGAAAATATTTCGGGCGCGCTTTCCGCCACCCGAACTGCGAAGGCCTTTCCTTATAAATTCCCATAAAGGCGGCAATCACGCAGATGTACACGATCTGATACAACAGATAGGAAAAATATTTATACGGCTGCGTTTCGGAAATTTCGTCTACCGTCATTCCGAGCGACCGCGACAAGACCGCAACCGTAACGGAAAAGGCGAGCGAGATCACAAGCATCCCGATAATGACTCCCGAAAACAGCATGCCGCTGACCGCTTTGCGCGGCTGATCCAAAAAACTTCTCTTCGGACTGCGTCCGTTCCCCGTCACGGGGGCATTCGTCTCTTTCATGCCAAATATTATAGCGAAAAATTTTCTTTTCGTAAACAAAATTCTTTCGCTTTTTGCGTTTTTCTGTTATAATAAAAATGAATTTTTTAAAAGGATACGATCATGCGAACCATTTCATCCGAACAAATCGAACAAGCCGTTTACGAACTTGCAAAAAATGCCTGTCTGCGGCTGACCCCTTCCTGCCTGCGCGCCCTGCATACGGCCGCCAGCACCGAAGAAAAGGACAGCGCCGCGGCCTTCGCCTTGCAGACTGTGTTGCAAAACGCCGACACGGCCGCCAAAGAAAAAATGGCCGTCTGCCAGGACACGGGGTACGCCGTCATCCTCGCCGAAATCGGCCAGGACGTACACATCGAAGGCAAGCTCTTTTCCGACGCCGTCGACAGCGGCGTACGCAGAGCATATGAAGATTTTTGTTTTCGTAAAAGCATCTGCGACCCCATCACGCGCGTCAATACGGCGGACAATACCCCCGCCTCCGTCCACACGGAAATCGTGGCGGGCGACTCCGTCCGTCTGACTTTCCTGTCCAAAGGTTTCGGCAGCGAAAATATGTCGCGGCTGTTCATGCTCACCCCCGCAAAAGGCGTCGCGGGCATTATCGATGCGATCGTCGAAACCGTCCGCCTTGCAGGCAGCAAACCCTGCCCGCCCGTCTACGTCGGCGTCGGGATCGGCGGCACGTTCGATACCTGTGCCTTCCTTGCAAAAAAAGCACTCACGCGTGAGATCGGCTCTTCCAGCCCGCGCGAAGACATCGCCGCAATCGAGAGGGAAGCTCTGAAAAGGATCAACGAGCTGAAGATCGGCGCGCAAGGTTTCGGCGGCAACACGACGGCGCTCGGCGTCTCCTGCGAATGGGCACCAACTCATATCGCGGGGCTTCCCGTTGCGGTCAACATTCAATGCCATTGCGTCCGCTGTGAGAAGATCACTCTCTGAAAATCGCCATTTTATGCCATTTATGTCACGCATACTACTCTATCTTTATACTGAAAACGAGGTTTAACCATGAAAAAAGTTACTTTGCCGCTTACAGATGAGACGATCGAAAGCCTTACCGCAGGAGAAGGCGTTTTGCTCTCCGGTACGATTCTGACTGGCCGCGACTGCGCCCATAAGCGTATTTGCGAATTTCTGGATCAGGGGAAAGCCCTTCCCTTTTCCTTTGTCGGCGAGACGATCTACTACGCGGGGCCTTGTCCCGCCCCTGAGGGAAAAGCGTGCGGGAGCTGCGGCCCCACCACGAGCGCGCGAATGGATTCCTTTGCCCCGCGGCTTCTGGATCTCGGATTGAAAGGCATGATCGGCAAGGGCGAGCGCAGCGACGAAGTGTGCAAATCTATCGTCAAAAATCACGCCGTGTACTTTGCCGCCATCGGAGGCGCGGGCGCACTTTACGGCAACGCGATCCGAAAAAGTACGCTCGTCGCTTTTCCCGATCTGCTCAGCGAAGCCGTCTACCGCTTTGAGATTTCCGACTTCCCCTGCATCGTCGCCATCGACTGCCACGGAAACAACGTTTACAAAAAAGCGTGAAAATCGCAAGCAATAAATATGTAAGAAAAACATTTTTATTTGCGCGTTTTTGCCTTGAAAATCATTTTCTTTGCTGTTCGTTCAGTCTGCATCGGGCCTTGCGCGGCAAGGCATTCTTGTTCCTGTATACTCGTATAGTGGCAGAAAAATTTCTGCCGCTATACTGCTTTTTCCTCTTCCGAATATCACGCCTGTGCGCCGCTTATACTCGGGTTTTGCGTTTACAAAATCCTCTGCCGCACGCTTATGCGATCCTCTTTTCTTGTCCCCGCATCGTTTTATTCCGCCCCTCGGAATGCGATGACAAAACGATCCGCACACATTTATTTTGCCGATCTTTTATAGTTTGCATTTACGCGCAGGCGCTTGCTTTTTATCGCTTTTCGCTCGGTTATTCCGTTTATATTTTGTTCGGCTTATCTCAATCTCATGTCCCGCAAACGGGACGTTATGTCTGCTATACTACTATGCAAAAAGGAGAATAAAACCATGTTGATTCACAAAGCCATTGAATTTGCCGCCGTAAAGCACAAAAACCAAAAACGCAAAGGAACAGACCTGCCCTACATCGTTCACCCAATGGAAGTCATGCAGATTCTGACGGCGAACGGCTGCGACGATACCGTGATCGCGGCAGGCATTCTTCACGATACGATCGAGGATACGGAAACGACCTACGAAGATATCCTCGACAACTTCGGCAAAGAAATCGCCGATATTGTCGCAAGCGAATCGGAAGACAAATCGAAAAGCTGGCAGGAACGTAAACAGACGACCATCGACACCCTTCCCGGCGAAAGTTTAGAGACGCAGCTTGTTTGCTGTGCGGATAAACTTTCCAATCTGCGGAGCATCTTGTGCGACTATGAAAAGACGGGCGAAAACGTGTGGAACCGCTTTAACGCCCCCAAAGGGAAAATTGAGTGGTATTATAAAAGTATTGCACGCGCCCTCTCTGCGCTCGAAGACTATAATATGTACCGCGAATTGCAACTTATCATCCAAAAGATCTTCGGCAACGCCCTTTCGTAAAGAGAACGCCGCATTGCAAATGCTGTGGCCGGCACACGATTTTCATGCGTCAATCAATAAAACTCCCGCAAACGCGGACAAAAGCGCCACCGCTTTTGTCCGCGTTTGTTTGCCCGTGCCTCCGTTGTACAAGATCATTATAAAATACCGCATGCTTCTTGTGTAAAACGACATATGAAGGAAGTGTCGCGCCCGAAAGAAAGTGTGTCGAACCACATGAATACGGTATTTTTTGTAAATCTGTTGTACGCCAGCAGACAGAATCACAAAAGCTATTGCCGTCCTTTCTGCTTTAAAAATTTTTATCTTTGGCCCGACGGCATAAGCTGACACAAGCAGCAAAAAAGACGACAAATTCAAATTTGTAAGGGAACTTTTTAAATCGTAATTTAGCGGCATTTTGCAAAAGCATCCGAAAAACAGTTATGACCCTAACCGCAGTTTTACAACATATCAAAAAGAGCGCACGTCAAAATCCGTGCGCTCTTTCTGATTTCTATAACGCGGACGTTTTGAACGCTCGCGCCATGAACGTTTCTTTACTGACTGCAACCGCTTTGCCAGCGTGTAAGGCGAAACTTTTTAGTTATTCTTTAAAAAATACGGCTGGCCGATATAGAAATAATTGTCCTCTGTGCCGGGTACGCCGATACCGAACGCGGCATTGTCGGTATTGTCTTTCTGAATACGGATCTTAAAGGTATAGCGTTTCCCTGCTTCCAAAGCCTGGCCGACTACATTCACACCGTCTTCATCGTAGATGCTTATGTCTTCCGGCTTTAAGTCATTTCCGCCTTCTGCCGCAACGCCCGTCGATCTTACAAAAATCGCATATCCGCCCGTCCAGATCGTAAGATCCGGCACAGATCCGTTAAACACGATGTCAAAGCCATAGTAATCATACTCACGGTATTTGACATGCAGCGCCGCCTGCCCTTGGTATCCAAGCATTTCAGAGTTTGCCACACCGAGCCTTCCGCCCCAAATATCTGCCATGCACGCTACTTTGTACATCCCCGCATAATCACCTTCCGTTTCCTTACCGCCAAGTTCGCTGTACGGCGTGCCCGCAGGATCAACTTCCAGCTTCGCAATATACAACCCGGCCGTGATCGGTTCCGCAGGTACTTGGTGTTCATAGTTGCTCAAATAATACTCGTTGGAACTGAGTTCACCGTTTGCAAGATAAGCCGTCGCGGGCACCCGAAGCATGATCCCGTTGTCCGCAGAATCCTGCCCGCCCTTACGAAGATCGACCACCAGTGTATACACAGTGTTCGGCTCAATGCTCTCTGCGATCATTCCGTCCTCATCATAATAGAGCACAGAACTGACATGCGTCCCGATCACACCGCCGCATCCGATCGTCTCTTCTCCTGCATTGTGCACGGCAATGTCCCTTTCACTTCCTTCCGTCAGCACAATGTCCAAAACCAGCCTGTCGTAGTTCCCCGCATCTGCATTTTTGATCCAGATCGCAGAACCCGCTTCCGTCGTGCTGACCCATTCCATGACTTGCGTTCCTTCCGCAAATCCCAACGCAGTCACGTCTCCGTTGTACGCAGTCAATGTTCCGTCCGCATTCGCGGAAACAAAGCCCAGCTCCGCAGCCTCGTGTCTGTCGTCAATACAGCTCGCCTTCACTTCCTTTGCAAGTGCCTGTCCCTTATACGTCGTCGAAATAGTGATCGTTGCCGTTCCGCTCGCAACACCCGTCAGCGTACCGCTGCCGTCAACGCTGACCGCCGTCGGATTATCCGACGTCCACACCAGCTCTGCGCCCGTGATTGGCGTCCCGTTCTCTTTCAGCTGCGCATTGATTTTCTGCGTCCCTCCGATCGCTATGGTCACTTCTTCCTGATCTACCGTGATCGCCCTGCCCTTGGAAGATACTTTTACCGTAACCTCACAGGTCGCCACTTCTTCTCCGAGCGTCGCTGTGATCGTCGCATTGCCCAATTTCAGAGAAGTCAGCTTACCGTCTTCCACCCGAACCGTACGAGGATCGGATGACGTCCATTCGATCTCCCCTTCCTTGTTCGCAGTCAAGGTATATTCCTCGTACTGCTCCATCTCTACCTGCGCTTCACTTAACTGAAACGCCTTTTCGCTGTTACACCCGACAAACATGCCGCACAGCAGCGCCAAAGCCAACACCAGGGTAATCATTGAAATAAAACCCGACTTTTTCATAATTTCCTCCTTACTTTTTATAATTTATTCTTTGATTCCGCCCATAGAAATATTGCCCATCAACCGCTTATGCCCCGCTATGAATACCGCCAATACGGGTATGATCAATATGAAACATCCCGCCAGTCGCATGGGAGTATTGCTGATCTTAGGCACGGTCGAAAAACTATAAGCATACAGGCCATACGCCAATGTGGGTATGGAAGGCATGTACGTCAGCGTAACCGTGTAATCGTTCCAGAATTCGACGAAGCGAATCAGCATGACCGTCATAAACGTGCTCGCCACAAGCGGAAACGCAATGGACACTAACACCCGCAGATTCGACGCCCCGTCTATGTATGCCGCTTCCGTAAAATCTTTCGGAAGAGAACGAAACGCCGCGTAAAAAATCAGATAATACAACCCGAGAAAATTTGCTTTGCAAATCCACATTCCCCAAATCGTATCATACAACCCGAGCGCTTTGAGGAATTGCAGTTCCGAAGGCAGGTTCCCAACAATAGGAAGCGTCATCGTCACAATCACGATCCCGTAAATCACCTTGTTGAACCGAAAATCAAAGCGCGCCGTCGCATACGCCACAATACAAGTCGCCAAAGCCGCAAAAAATGCACTCCCGACCGAATACAAAACAGAAAACAGCAACATGCTTTCAATGTAATACGTCACTATGTCGGATCCAGTATTGATCGGAACATAAAAATAATCCAACGCTGTCATCAGGTTTTCAAAGTGCCAGACCTTCGGAAAACTCAGCTGATTTTCCAGATATTCGAGATTTCCTTTAAACGAAGTGTAAAATGCCCAAAATGCCGGTATGAAAAGCGTCAGCGCGTACACAATCAAAAGCACAAAAACCAATGCGGTAACAATATTGAATCCGCCCATGCTCTTACTTTTCTTTTTCAACGACACGCCTCCTTTCCTCCGTCGCAGGCCCGATCTTCCCCAGCACGAACTTCACGGCATACACGAGAGGGATCGTTATGAGCGACAGCAAAATGCCGAATGCAGATAATACAGGATAATCCGCCGCCGCCCCCGTTTTGACAGTCTCTTTGTAAAGATAATATCCGATCGTGACCACATATTCTTCCGCCCCGTCCGAATAAAATGCGTAAATATTCGCCTGATTTACAAAAATTCCGCCTACCGCAACAATGATAAACGTCGACATCGTGTCCCAGACAAGAGGTATGGTTATGAAAATAAATTCCTGAAAATACCCCGTACCGTCCAGCTTTGCCGCTTCCACTACGCTCTCCGAAATCTTTTCCATCGCCCCGACGTACAGAAGAACGGACACGCCGAACCCTACCCAAACATTGTAAAATATAATTGTTCCGAACGTCGCATCCGGATTCGCCAATAGCCCGCGTGCCGTGATCCCCATCGCCGCAAGTACAGCGGGAATCGCTCCGTCCGCAACCTGCTTGAACATGAGCACCAATGCAATACTCGGTATGATGCTGGGCAAAAACAGCAAAACTTTGAAAAAATTTTTAAGCAACGCTTTCTTATATATATAATAAGAAAACAAAAGACCGCAGATCAGCCCCGAAAGCGTCCCGATAAAAAATAACTTCAAAGAATTGACAAGCGCGACCCGAAAAACCGTCAGAAGTGAAAATCTTTCAAACAAGTTCGAAAAATTGGCCCAACCCGCCCAAACATATCGGTCGTCCCCCTGGTACGTTTTAAATGCCAGCAGCAACGAGTTCAGGTTTACCCCGATATAAAAGATACAAAATTGCAGAAGCGGCAACGCAATTAACAGAGAATAAAATATCAGATCCTTCGTCCGCCGCTTCGCAAAAATACGCCCGATCTTTTCAAAGTCCATTTTTTTAACCGTTTCAGATATTCTGGAATTTATTTTTCCAGACACTTTCCGTCCAATATGCAATCGAACCTTCAAAATACGCCTGCGCCGTTACTTGTTCATCGATCATCGCTTTGGAAGGATAGGTGTACGTTTTGCCGTTTATCGTCGAAAGCCACAGCCTCGGCGAATACCAAAGATCGGTACTGTAATTCTGCATGATCTTACTGGATGAATCCTGATATGCAAAATTCGCGTTTTCATGCAGATCTACCATTGCTTTACCCCAAGAGCTCAATTCGTTATAACTTTCACCCATCTCGTACTCTACCGGACGGCAAATATTGGTCGTCTTTGTGTACTCCCTCAACGCCGAATCCGTAAAGCAATACTGCATGAACGCCTTGGCAAGATCTTTTTTGCCTTCCTCGATCTTTCCGTTGATAAACCCTATATATCCCGTATTCTGTAAAATTGTGTAATCGCCCGACTCACTCACCTTGGGCAACGGCATGATACCGAATTGCCTGTTCTGCGCCGAAGCTCCGTCGCCTTCTTCCGCAACCAGATCGTTGAACACACCTTTCGCCTCACTCTGCCACCAGTTGCCGTCCAGCAGCATTGCCACACGCTGCATGCTCGAACGGTATTTTCCCATCACAAACTGTCCTTGCGCGTCTTTATGCGTAAACGACGCACTCGTTGCCGTCAGGTGATTGTAATAACTTGTGTCAGACGTAAGCTCCTGCAAAAACTTCAACGCATAATACCGCCCCGGCTGTTTGTATAACTCATATCCGTTTTGCGCCGTGATCGTCACGGGATCCGTCGAAATCACCGGGTTGCCGCTCCCATCAAAAGACGTAATGTGTTCGGTCATTGTTCCGTTATAATTGTAATTCAGCTCCGTCTGCGTAACACCCGCATAATCCGCCGCCAATGCCATAAGAAAACTGCTCACATATTCCTGCACGTTTCCGCCCCACATGACGGGAATGTATTTGTCATCCTGCTCCGCAATCTTCGCGCAAAGGCGGAAAAATTGCTCGTATGTAGCGGGAAGCCCGTTGTCGTATGACGTTTCCGTTTTGCCGTCCGGCCCGCCCGACCGCTCATCCGCCACACTTGTCACAAAACTTCCGTCGGGTCGGAAAAACCAATTGTTTTGCTCGAAAAGCTCGATATCATACACAATACAGTAAAACGTTTCTGCAGTAGGCAATGCATAATATTTGCCGTCCACCGCCGAAAAATAATCCTTCTGCGTTTCGGACATCTTGGATTCGATCGTCTGCGTCTCCCCGTCGGCCGCCGTTTCCTTCCGCACAAAATCATAATTCAAAGGTTGGGTCACCACATCGGTGATATCCAGAAAATTCCCCCTTGATGCAAAATATTGAGCATTGGCCCCTTCCGCAAAAATTACTTCCTCTTTAAAACTGTCTATATTCGATTCCATTCCCGTTTGCGTGAACGACCGCGACGGCGATACGCGCAACTGAACCCCCATCTTGCCTTCTTCAAACGATACGTCCGCGTATTTCGCTTCAAAATCTTCCTTGATCGCATAAATCCATTCCGATCCGAGCCCACCGTCAAATACTCCTATCGTCAGCTGCGTCTGATCCGCACGGATCGGCTCGTCTTCCTCGCCGCGATGACAAGCCGCAAACGTACCGAACATAAACACGATCCCCATCAAGCCGCACAGAACCTTGCCGATTTTTTTCAATTTTTTGCACCTCCTTATTCAAAAATGATATACATTGCGTCACCCTTTTCTATTTTAAGAGTCAACGTTCCGTTTTCAGTCGCCAATGTGCTCACCTGCCCGTTGTCATACGCCTTGACTTCCCTCGTTCCGTCCATCGTCAGCGTTACCTCCGACGCATCGCGCGGGGTCGTCGGCACAACCATCACACTGTCCTCACCCGTATACGGATTATGAAAACACCCTATCAATGCGTCGTCACCGCTGACCGACGTGATCTTCCCGTACGAGGTAAGACTCTCTTCATACAATCTGAACCGCTCTTCCGTGGGTTTGGCGACATTCAGAATCACACCCTTCGAATCGCATTGCAGCAAATGCGGCCCAAATTGCAAAATCTCCGCATTGAGAGATTTTACATATTCGTAACGCTCCGTTTTCTGCCCGTCCGGAGAAATCAACGCATCCGTAAACGATTCCGTACCGCCACCCGGTGTCCAATAGCAAAAATACTGTAAGCCCTTAACTCCGAACGCGAGATTCGTAAAGACCTGCCAGCGAATGTCTTCCCTTGAAGGCGTACGCTTGTCCGCTACCCCCGGCGTTCCCGAAATTCCCAACGTCTGAATAAATGACCACAACGGGATATTGCGCTCCGCCGTTTTCGCCCTGAGTACATCGAGATTGTAATAGTAATCCTCTATTTCGTAGCGCGTAAACGGATTGTTTTCGTCCGGCACAAGCAGAGGATACGAATCATAGGAATAATAATTCGGCTGTACCATCTCCATCCAATCATCTACATACTGCAAATAAGGCACGCCCGCGCCGCCCTCTGCATAACTCGGAAACATGTTCACATGCCATTGCTTTCCCGGATAATTCTGCTCGTACGCTTCAATAAATGCGTTGACTGTTTCAAATTTGCTCCTGTTCGGCTCGTCAATCAAAAGCTGCCCCGCATACGCAGGATACTGATAATACGTCTCGATCGCCGTCATCGCATTTTCGATCAGCTGCGCATTCTGCGTCACGGCATACTCATTGATCGCCTCCGTAACCCTTCGGTCCGCTACCAAAAATTTCATGCCGCTGTTCTCTGCAAACGTCAGCGCTTCCCGTATCCCGTTTTCATCGCTTTCAAAATATTCAAAACCGTTCACAAAATTTATCCCGCATTCCGCCATCGCATCAAACGTCTCCTGTGACCTGTACTCCGCCGGCGGCGTCACCCACATCCCGATATGCAGATTCCCGATCGACAGCAAATCATAAGGATTCGGTTCATTGCTCGGCCTGTTGCCCGGCTTTTCTTCCTTTCCTCCACAACCTGCCACTGCCAGTAACAATCCCACAGATATCATAATTGCCAAACTCCTTTTCAACTTTTTTTTCATTGATCGCACTCCTCTTTTCATCATTCTTTATATTTCTATCATAAGCTCTGCGCCTATGCAAAACAAGTCGTTTTTTATTCTAAAAACACCGTTTTTTATGATACACCCGTTGACTTTTTTATAAACCGATGCTACAATTTATAAAAGGAGATCACCCATGCTGACTTATACCGAAAATGAAATCAAAGCCACGCCTTTTTCCAAATTGTCCGTTTTTTCCTACACGAACATCGTCCACAAGCATACCTTCTATGAACTTACGATCATCCTGCGCGGAAATGCCAACAGTTCCATCAACGCCGGCCCCGTCCGACGCCTCCAGGAAGGTGACATGATCATCGTCTGCCCGGATGATTTCCATTCCATCCAGCCAAAAACCAAAGATTACCGCCACCGCGACTTCTTCATTTCAAAATCAAAAATGAAAAAACTCAACGATTTGTTCGGAGATAACTTTCTTATAAACTTCCTGAAATCCGGGCGCGAAAATTACTTCAGACTCGATATCGAAGAAACCAACTTGATCGAAAAAAGAGCGTCCGCTTTTGAATTGCAATCCGATCCCTCCCCCGACATGCGCTCTTACCTGGATAAAGTTCATACCGCTATCCTCGCCGAAATCTTCGGCAGCCTCTTCACTAAAGTCTTACCCGCCGCCCACACGATCCCGCAATGGCTCAACGATCTTTATCTGCATTTAACCAGCTTCCATTACGTCAGTTTTTCCATCGATGAGATCATCCGACGCACGGGCTACTCCCACAGTTACGTCTGCCAGATCTTTAAAAAAACTTACAATATGACCATGCGCGAATGCCTTGCCCGCAGCAAAATCATCCTTTCCGCTAACTTACTCGGCGAAGAAAAAATTATCGATATCGCTACCTCTTTCGGCTGGGAAAACCCAAAAAATTATTCCATCGCCTTTAAAAAAGTTTTCGGCGTTACCCCGCAGCAATACAAAAAACACCGCGTAAAAAAAATCAGCTCCATATATCCCGATCCGCCGAAAATGGAAAAATTAAACGATTTCGAAAAAATTATCGAGCCTTGAAATTTCTGACCTCTCCGTTTTTTCGTTACTTATATTTTTTAATATAAGAGGCTCTGCGTATCGGAAAAATTTCTCGCTCACTTTTTCGGATAAAACGGAACTACCGTTTTATCCGAAAGATAAATCGGATTCCGATACGGAAAACCCGTTCGCCATATTACGCCATGATAACAAACAGCAGGCGATGGCGCCGTCAATCAGACGGCGCCATCGCCTGTTGTAATTTAAAGATTTCCTTTTCCGTCTTACTGAAACGACTCCGATGAAACGGAAGAACACCGTGTAATCACATAATAGCAAAGCAAACAAGTAAAATACTCAAAACAGCAAAAGAGAAGCCCCGAAAGGCGTTGTCGGGTTTGATCGGTGCATTTTTGCATAGAAGAACCCCCGCGCGGGGATTCGAGGAATTTCCGCACGGGGGTGGGGGTTGCTTTTTTTACTTTTTACAAAAATCAGCCTTCGTACACGAAACCGTCTTTAATCATCTGCTCGACGTTGCTGTTGTTCCACCACACGCCCGCGATGCTGACCGTCGGCTCTACCGTCTTGGTGGAATCCAGCGCGAACGCCGCCTGCTCTACCGCCTTGAATCCGATGTTGTAGGAATCCTGCGCAACCGAACCGACAAGTTTGGCATACGTCGCTCCGTTGTCCTTGACCCAGTTGATCTGGCTCGTCCCTGCGTCAAACCCGCAGAACAACAGAGCCTTGTACTGGTTGGGATTTCCCGTTACTGCCGCGTAGCACTCTTTCACGACGCCTTCGTTCGACATGAAGATCGCCTTGCAACCTTTCGTCTGCAGCGCGTCCAAACCTGATTTGTACGCACCCGGAGTATTGTCCTTCACTTCCTTTTCGATCTTCAGATAGCTATCCAGTCCGTCCGCTTTCGCTGCTGCTATCAGACCCGATTCGAAGCCGCCCGCACGGTCGATACCCGTCTGCGATTGGTCATGCTGGATGATACCGACTTTGTATTCCGCCTTCTTTTCAAGCTCGGCCTTTACGACCGCGTTATAGAACTCTTTTGCCGCCAGCTCCGCCGCCAACGTATTGGACGTCGCAACGCTGGAAACGATGGGGCTCGGATCGGGAATTTCGCTCTTATCGAAAATACCGCTGTCGAATTCCACTACGGGGAAATTCTTCTGTTTTGCTTCTTTCAGATAATCGCCGAATCCCTGGCCGATCGTCGCGATGACCATCGCCTTCGTGTTTTTATCGGAAACTGCCGCCGAAACGAGACGTTTCTGTTCGGGAATGCTGTTCGGCGTTTCATCCTTCGGGCCGCGGAATACGATGCTGTACCCGTACTTCTCGCCTGCTGCCTCCGCCCCTCTTTGCACCGACTTCCAGAATGCGTGTGTCTGCCCCTTTGCCATTACCTGGATCGTAGGCCCGCTCGTTCCGCCGTTACATCCGGCAAGCCCGATACCGACAGATGCGGTCAGCGTCAGCGCGAGTACCGCGCAGAGAATTTTGTGAAACTTTTTCATTTTTTTCCTCCTTCAAGAAAAAGTATATTTTCCGCGTCCATAGACGCATGTTCCGAGTTTTGCTGCGGAGCGGCGTCAGCCGCCCCGCTTTACCTTCACTTTTTTGACTGCTTCCGCGCTTTCTGTTCTTCGTCTTTCGCGCGCTTCCGCTCTTCCCTTTCGGCTGCTCTCGTCGCTTTTTCCGCTTCCTTTGCCAAGCGTTTGCTCTCTTTTAACTCTTTGAGCGCCTCAACGTCGGCAACCTTGCACTTCGCATACTCGTCTACGAAAACTTTCTTCAATTCGACAAGCTGCGCGTCGATCGCCGCACACTGCGCCGTGCGCTCTTCCTGGGTCAGCTTGCGGTTCGAAAGAATATAATCTTTCTTTACCCGAAGCTCTTCCGTCACCTCGCGGTATCTCGCCTTGCACTTCACCGCCGAATCGTTTACCTTGACTTTGTTGGACGCCTTCGTCTTGAGAATGTCCATGAACACCGCCAGCACAACAATGATACCCGTCACGGCATACGTGATATATGTGGAATCTACCGGAACCTGGAACGTCGCAAGCGCTATATTCAGACCGTTGCGCAGCACTACCAACAGGATCGCGCCGATCAGCGATCCGAACACGGATGCGATACCGCCCGTCGAACTCGTGCCGCCTATGTACACGCCTGCAATTGCGTCCAGTTCCATTCCGTTGCCGCCCGCCGACGTGACCGTCGGGTTCGCCGCCGCCCAGAAGATCGCCGCAAATCCCGCCAAAAGTCCGCTGATCAGATACGCGATGATCTTGTAATTATCCACCCGTATTCCCGAAAGGCGCGTCGCCTCTTCGTTGCTTCCGATGGAAAGAATGTATCTGCCGATCTTGCATTTATACATCAGATACAGACAGATCAGTAACAACCCGAGCACCCAGACCAGTCCGATCGGAAAATCGTTCAGATTGGAGAAAACCTTTTGAAACGTCGATCCCGTCGGATAAAAGATGTTGGGATTCTTCGCAATGATGGCGGATATACCGCGCGAGAACATCATCGTGCCCAGCGTCGCAATGAACGGAGGCAATTTAAGCTTCGCCACCAAAAATCCGTTGAGAAGGCCGAACAGCCCGCCTACGACCACCATGACGATGCAGGCAATCCACAGAGGCATTCCGTCCGTATAGAATTTACCCGCAATCACGGCCGACGCAATACACACCGTTCCGATCGACAAATCGATACCGCCCGTCGCAATGACAAACGTCACGCCCAACCCGAGTATCGCATACGGCGCCAGTTCCTGCACCATCGTGAGTATATTCAGCCCGTCCGCAAAGCTCGAATTGATGATCGTGAAAACCACAAACAGGGCCACAGCCGCCAATATGATGATCAGATTTTGCTTTCCGTTTGTCATCAGATTGCCCAGCGTTTTCGCGCCGAATTGGCGCGCCCTGCCCCGCACATTGAGCGCTACGACATATTCATTGCCCTTCGGCTTTTTAGATTGCTTGGTCATAATTTACCTCCTCTCTTTTCGTGGATAGCTGCATGATTTTTTCCTGATTGGCTTCGGAGATATCCAACTCGCCCGTCTTGCGCCCTTCGCACATGACAAGCACCCTGTCGGATAAACGAAGCACCTCCACCAATTCAGAGGAAATTACGATAATCGATTTGCCCTGCGCCGCAAGCTCATTGATCAGCGTATAGATCTCGCTCTTCGCCCCGACGTCGATCCCGCGGGTCGGTTCGTCGAATATGAGTATGTCGCTGTTCTTGATCAGCCACCGCGCAATGATCACCTTCTGCTGGTTCCCGCCCGACAGATTCTTTAAAAGCTGATCCATCGACGGCGTTTTCGTGCGCAGTTTGTTGTTATACTCGCGCGCCTCGTCTTTCATCTTTCGGTCGTTGATAAACCCGAACCGTATGTATCTGTTCAGCGATGCGAGCGCCGTATTCTCCGCAACCGACTTGATCAGCATCAGCCCGTACCGCTTGCGGTCTTCCGACAAATACCCGATCCCGTACTTCACCGCGTCGGCAGGTGTCTTGATATTCACACGTTTGCCCTTAATGTAGATCTCCCCGCTGTCGAACGGATCCGCCCCGAAGACCGCCCGCGCCACTTCCGTGCGTCCCGCGCCCATCAGACCGGAAAACCCGAGGATCTCTCCCTTGCGAAGCTGAAAACTTACGTCCTTGATCGTATCGCCGCTGCGAAGATGCTTCACTTCCAGCACGACTTCCGCATCTTCCGCTACGTTGCTCTTCTCTTTCGGATCTTCGTACACCACGCGGCCGATCATCATTTGTATGATCTCGTCCTTCGTGACTTTGTCCGTATCTACCGTGCCTACGTATTCCCCGTCACGCATCACCGTCACACGGTCGGAGATCCGCTTGATCTCGTCCATACGGTGCGAAATATAAATCATCCCGATCCCCTTCGCCTTCAGATCCGCCATGATCTTGAACAGATCTTCGATCTCCGTCTGCGTCAGCGCCGCCGTCGGTTCGTCCAGGATCAGAAGCTTCGTGTTGTGCGAAACCGCTTTCGCAATCTCCACCATCTGCTGCTTCCCGACCGTCAGTGAACCCAGCTTCACCGTCGGATCTATGTTGATCCCGATGTACTTGAACAGCTCCCGCGCTTTCTTGATCATCGCCCCGTCATTGATCCATAAATGCCCGCTCATGCTCTCGCGGCCGATGTATATGTTCTGCGCCACCGTCAGATGGTTCATCATGTTCAGCTCTTGATGAATCATCCCGATCCCAAGCTCCTGCGCTTCCCGTATGTTGCGGACAGAATAAGGTCTTCCTTCGTAGGTGATCGTACCCCCGTCCGGCTGATGTATGCCCGTAAGCACTTTCATCAACGTCGACTTCCCCGCACCGTTCTCTCCTACCAGAGCCACTACCTCCCCCCGCTTCAGGTTCAGATTGACCCCCTTGAGTGCGTGTACGCCGAGGAACCGCTTATCGATGCCCTTCATCTCCAGAAGATATTCTTGTTCCATCGCTTCCTCCTCGCTTAATTCTGCTTCCATCATACCATACCCCCAACAAAACTTCAACATTCAAATTTGCCTTTATTCAGCCGCAAAAAAGTATGCTTTTTTCAAAAAAATTTAAAATCTAACATTTTCTAAGCCAAAATTTTTTAAATTATTTTTATAATAGTGTAGAAATTTTCATTTTTTTGTATTATAATAGTTTCATGAATAATAACATCCATCGTAAAAACAGCGACGTCCGTCAGCATATGACTTTCCATAAAAGCAGTTCGCAATCTTTAAAGCCCAAAATTTTATACGCCGGCGAACTCAAACGCACCAAAACCTGGAGCGAACAGCAGCACGAACATAACTTTTTGGAAATTTTGTTCGTCCGCAGCGGCGAGGGCACCGTCTACATCGGAAACGAGGAACTCCCCATACGTACGGGCAATCTGCTCGTCTTTAACCCCCACCTGCCCCACTACGAATCGGGAAAAGAACTCTCTTTCTACTTCTTCGGCGTCAACAACGTCCAGTTGGAAAACATGCCGAAAAATTACCTCCTCACCGAAAACGTCTGCCCCGTCATTCACACGGGTGACGACGCCGAAATCTTCGAAGCATGCTTTTCGCACCTCATTTCCGAGGCCGAACGCAAATTGTATTATTACGACGAGATCTCCGACAACCTCGTCAAAATTATCCTTTCGCATATTCTGCGCATCCTCGCCTATGGCGATGAAAGCTATTTCAAAACCAACCAATCGTACAAACAGGCCAAGGAATACATCGACCAGAACTTCGCCGAAATCAAAAGCATCGACGACGTTTGCAGCCGCATGTACATCAGCCGCTTTTACCTTACCCACCTGTTCAAAGAATACAGCGGCATGTCGCCCCTAAAATACATTCTCATCAAACGCATGGCCCAGGCAAAAGATCTGCTCGAAAATACCGACCTGCCCATCAGCGAAATCGCACTGCGCGCAGGCTATGCGGAAGTAAATTCCTTTATCAAAACGTTCAAAAATATCGAATCGGTCACCCCGGCCGTCTATCGCGCCGCACACAAACACCGCGACAGCTGATCGGCGCGCCGCCGTGCACACAAAAAAAGGCAAGTGTTTTCTAACACTTGCCTTTTTTAATTGCATTTTTCACGTATGTCCGCGATCTTTACTGCGTACTCCGCACATACCATGTGCCGGACGAACTTGTATCCAGATAACAATTCGGCGCCACTATGCTCCGCTCCGAATAATTTCCGCCGATCGGTGAATTTTCGCCCGCACGGACGTACGTTCCGCCATAAAGACGCACATTGGTGCCGCTCGGCAAAACGTTGAAATACAACCCCGAACGGACAGAACCGCGGAACGTGCCGCCGCGGATCGTAAGCTGCGCATTCGCATTGCTATACCAGATCCCGTCGTACGACCCCGAAGCTCCCGTACTGTAAAACTCTCCTCCCGTAATCTCAATTTTTACGGTCGCGCTCCTGTTTTCCACAGCAATGCCGCAGGCATTTCCCGATACCACGATGTCACTGCCCGCACCGTTTTCTCCGCCGTACGGCGCAAACAGAATGTCCGCATAATCAAACAGACTGAATCCCGCCTGCCCGCCGACCGAGAAAGTTCCGCCGTATATATTTGCGTCCGCCATTGCGCCCGTCTCCAGATTTCCCATGACAAACGCACCGCTTCCCGCACCGTCTTTCAGCCCGAACGTGCCTCCGTATATGTTCGCCGTCCCGCCGTACATCTTGAAACTGTACGACGCCGCAGGCCCCGCAACATTGCCTCCGTCTGACAAATAGTTGTCTTTTCCGACATACGTACCCCCGAAAACGTTGACAACACCGCTCTTGACAAGGATCCCTTCTCCTTGCTGCGAACTGTAATTTCCGCCGTTTAACGTAAGGTTTCCGCCGTTCACTTCTACCGCGTGTCCGCCTGTTTTGCTCTGTTTGTAAGACCAGTTGCTCGCAGCCCCCGCGATCGGTATATATACGTTCCAGCCTTCGCGCAATTCGTTTCCCGTCGCGCTGATCGTAAGCAAATCGGAACCGCGCTCGCCCAGCGTAACGCTGTCCGTCTCTCCCGACACGCTGACGTAGACTCCCCCACCCACGGAATTGCGGATCGTGCCGCGCAATATGCTGACGTTCGCCGCCGCACGGTCGATCGATTTCACGCGCACGGCATAACTTTTTACGACAAATTCCCTGTACAGAGAATCCCCGTTGTAACCGTTGTACTGGCCTTCGTTTTCCGCTCCCGCATGCGTCACGTCAAATTCCCCTTCGGCGATCAGCGATCCGCCTTCCACGAATACGCCGTCATAGGAATACGGCCCACTGCCCCCTCCCCAACGGCAATTCGCATCGATTTTGCTGACGATCTCCACCTTTGACCCTGCACCGAAATTCAGGTTTCCGCCGTTGACGTAAATCGCCGTCCCGCGCGTCGCGTTCAAGGTCAGCGTCTGTCCGACCGTCACGTTGCCGCCCTGCGCCGTAATGCCGAGACTGTCCGTATTGATCGCGGCCGTCCCCAGCGAAATGTTCCCGTGCTGGGTACTCAGCGCCGTGACCGAAAGGTCTTTGACACTCTCTCCCGTAATGACGTCGACGTCGAGAGCCGTCGCCTGGATGCTGTTTCCCTGCTGCTCGGAAGCCGCGTCTTTTACCGCCATGACTCCGCTTGCAGACGACCCGAACAGCGCCACATAGGCACTTTCCAGCTCGATCGTGCCGTCGGACGCGTAGATCCCGTAGCTCTCCGCAGCGCGGCTCGCCGAAACGAGCAATTCCTTTCCCACGCCCGCCACATATTCGGCGTTGGGCCTGGGGAACATAATCCAGCCGTCCTTCAAACCGCCCGCCGCACGGAAGACGCCCCGCTCACATATTCGGACTTTCGCGGCCCGCTCTCGAAGACGCCGCCCGAAACGGTCAGCGTTCCGCCGCTGACCTGCAATACGCTGCCCACGGGATTGTAAAACGCGCCCGTCTTCTCTTTGGAAGAATCTAAGATCGTGAGACGGATCCCGTTCTGCACGTTCAGAACGGGATCGCGGTTGTTGCGGATGATCTTGTGTCCGTTCAGATTCAAGATAAGATCCGTCCCCACGTCCGTCACGCCCGCCGTTACGATGATCTCCTCTTGCGCGCTGTCTGAAATAATTATATTCGAATACCCGTTTTCGATGGCGCCGATGAATTCGTTCATGTCCGTAACTTCAATCTGATCGGCGACTACGTATTCGATATCGCTCCCATAATTTTGATTTTGAGAGGAAACTTCTTCACGAAACCGCCCGTACGTGAGCGCAAAGCTCATCAACGTTACGATCAGAATACTCAAAACCGAACCAAAGAGGATCGTCCATGTTCTGCTTTTCATCCGACTCCTCCTTTCAGCTCTCGGACGCCTGAACAAAAATCACGTTCAGACGCGTCAGATACCCCTTGCTGAGCACCTGCCCGATCGCATAATCTTTTTCCGCATTGCCGTGTTCGGCATAATACGGGTTGTCCGTTATCCCCGCAAAGGAGATAAACCCGCTCTTCCCCTCGTTGGAACATTTTCCGAAAAGGCCGTGCACATCCGTAATCGACTCGTAATTCACCGTCGCCGCCGCACCGCTTTCCTCATAAAAATCCGCTACGGGATGCACCAGCGACGGCGCGCCTTCCGTAAGCGGCGCAATATGGTAATAGGACAGAATATCCCCTTCTTCCGCAAACATTTTTTGGATACGTATGGTCGTTTTTTGACCGGAATCCACCAGCCGCCCGTCTGCGCCTTCCTCAAATACGCTTGCGTCACGGTCAAAATGATACCCCGTGACCGTCGCTCCGTTCAGGCTCTTCTGCGTCAGAAATTCGTCCGTCCATTCCACCGAATACTCTTCGCCCGTGCTCCTCTCGATCACCGTCAGAAACAGCACGAACGTGCGCTCCTGCGCGCTCCCGTCCGCTTTCAAAAGCAGATCGGGCAAGGATATGTCCAACGTATAAAAAGGGATCTCTTTCTCGCAATCCAGGAAAAACTGCGAAGCCGATTTGCTCTCGTCCTCCGCGTCGCTCCGATAAAAACCGACACTGTAACTCGCCCGCGAAAGCGCCGCCGTCAAAGTGATCTCGCTCTTCCTCTGCGCACTGTATGCGCGGATCGTCCCGCTGTGATCCGCTTCCGTGCCTTCAAACCCGCCGCTCATCGTCAGAATTTCACGCAGCGGCACTCCGTTATCCGTGCGCGCATCGTAATTTTCAAATTCCGATGTGTGCAGATCTTCTCCCTGCCACTTTGCAAACGCGCCGCCCTGATAGATCAGGTCTTTCAGTACGTACTACGGCGTCTTCGTGATATACTCCCCCGCCGCGTTCGCTTCCGCTACCTGCACCGCAAGATTCTTCACAAATTCCGCAGGCGCGTACAGCCGCAGCGTGCTCTGCAGGTCAATGTCCGATATGCGGTCGGGCGCTCCGTCCTCCGTGCGCGTATGGTTGCGTACCGTGAACCGCACCGTCCGTGCCGTGTTCATCGCCACTTGCGCCCCGCCAAGATTCAGCCAGTAGTCCGCATTCGAAAACGTCAGCGCCGACATGTCCCCTATCTCGTACGATACCGCAAAACGGCTGAGCATCGCGTCCGTATTCCCGCTCGTAAAACTGACATACCTCGAAAAGGTGACCCCTGTAAACAGAATGCTCACCGCAAGAAGATAACATAAATATCGTATGATCGGTATTTTTTTCTTTCTTTCATTCATTTTTCCGCTTCCTCAATCCGTCCGTTACTATGTCCGCCAGGATCCAAAGAACAGCCGCCCCTCCCACGACACTCAACATCCCGAGAGGACTTTGCAAAAACGTCACCGCTTTCCCGAAACGGGGAATCACAGCCACCACTTTCCCCACGATCGCGCTCGCAGGCACGCTGAAATCGTCCGCCGCATTGTTTGCGTCCCCTTTCGTCGCATACCCGCTCTCCGACACCAGTATGATGCGGTGCGTAATGTATGTGCCGCTCTCCCGATCGTAAAACGTTATCACCTCTCCGACAGAATACGAACTCTGCTCTTTCGTCACTATAAAATCTCCGATACAGATCTCGTCCGCCATACTCCCCGAAACAACGACCGCAAATGAATAGCCGAATATCTTCGGCATTCCGTCGCCGTACAGCCAGCGTGCAATCAGTATATAAGCATTGTAAACGAGCAGGATCCCTGCAACGGTCAGCAGTACCGCCCGCAATGCGATCTTGAATCCTTTATATACCTTACCCATATTTAAGCCCGCTCGCCGATCTGCGCCGTAAGTGAAATCCCCAGAGTATAGATCGCAGAGTTTTCCCCCGCCTGCGTATCCGCCTCGTCGTTGTCGCGCCAATACCACTCCAACTCGAATATCGTCGCCGAATGCGGTTCGATCGTCAATTCTCCGATCCCCAATTCCTCCGGCGTTACGTATTCGCCTACCCCCGAAATATACGCCCCGTCCCGCTTGAGACGGTAAACCACTTCGATCCCGTATTCGTTCGTCTGCGTAAACGCCAACGCATACAACAACGCATTCGCGTTCCGGTTCTCAAACGAAAACCTGTAACTCCCCCGCATACCGGGCGCGATCTTGCTGTCCCCGAATCTCTCGTTCAGAAAAACGGGCAAATTCTCGCTGTCTTCCCAGTTTTCTCCGTCTTCCGTCGCAATAAACAGTACGGGCGCATAATCGGCTTCCGACCTTCTCAGAAAATACGCCGTCAAAAACAGCGTCAGCAATGTGAGCAGCACCAAAAACAAAACGAGAAACAGCACCCACGCGCGATTGCCCCGCCGTATCGTCGCAACATATTTGTTGTCGAGCGAGAGCACGTTGTCGTTTTTATCCACGTATCCCGTACGCGTTTCCCCCGCGTACACAAATACATTCGTATCTTCTTTTTTGAAGACGCCCTGCTCTTGTTCTTCCTCGTCCAGCCAAACGCTGTTACGGATCTTTCCGACTTCCTCCCCCTGCTTGTTCACAAGCTTTGCCCTGACGGGAAGACGGACGTCGATCGCCTCCAAATCTTCCGCTGCCGCCGCTTCTTCCGCAACGGCCGCAGGGGGCATCTCCGAAACTGCCGCAAAAGGAATTTCCAAAACTGCCGCAGGAGGTATCTCCGAAACAGGCTGCGATTCCTTCCTGCGCTTCGGCTTTTTGAATATGTTCGCCTGGTCTCTGACTACATACCCCTCGTCCCGCACAAGCCTGCTCTGACTGCATACTTCGCCGATCAGCTCTTCCGCATACTTTACCTGTCTGTCCGAAGACAGCTTTATCATAAAAGGAAATTTTGCATAACGCGCCACTTCCGTATAATCTCTGTGATGATATTTTTCCGCATTGTACAAAGAAGGATCCAACGCAAGAAACAGCCGCAAATATCCTCCTACAAGGCATACTTTTCCCAAATACTTTCCTGCCCGCACGGAATGTCTCCCCGCTCCTTGCAATGCGCGTCGTTACAAATTTCGGCTTACGTTCTGCGCTTTTGTACGCCAAAAATGCATTTTTGACCGCGTCGTAACGCCTGCCCGCCGTATAACCTGCTTCCCCCATCCGCTCGGCAAACGAACGATCGGAGCGCGCCGCCGCGACCTGCGTCAACTTGGTTTTCCTTTCTTCGTTTTCCGTCATCATACAAATCCCGCCTTTTTAGCTCTTTTCTCTTTGCCCTATTTTTTCCCTTCATTCATTCCTGCACGCCCGTGCACAAAAAAACGTTTTGCCGCGCCCTGCTCCCACACCGCAGAGGGCACGGCAAAAAACATTGTTTTAGTTCTGTCCTGCGGGAAGTTCACTGTTCTGTACCGCCGTATACGACAGGTTATACGATACTCCCGTAACGTTCTGCCCGACCCAGGTGTCGCGCGCGTCCGCATCTGTGCCCGTTTTGTCGGTGTCGCTCGTCCACGTCACTTGCACATACACATAGAGCGTGCCGCCCTCCTGCGCCGTACCGTCAGCCGCTGCAGTCAATTCAACGGTGGTTCCGCTTGTAAAGGGCGTAGCGCTGTCTGCATCTTCCGTTGTGTTCGTATAGATCTTGATGTCAAAAAGCCCTTTAATCTCTTCCTCGGTATAAGTGCCCCAATTAGCCGCCGTCTTGGTCAGTGCTTCGCCGTCCGCCACGAGCGTGACAAGCGCGCTTACGTCGCTTTTGTTGACGATGGTCGCGGCAAGCATTTTTTCGGTCGAATGCGTGCGAGCCGTCGAGACATATTCATCTTTCGAAGGGGACAACTTATCGAAGTTGACATTAATCGCACCTTCGGCAGGCCCGTCAATTTCCCACTTGGCGACAGTGAGAGTCGCCGTTCCGCTTCCTCCGCTCGTATAACGCGCAAACGTGCTGCCCAGGAAGCAGCAGCTGATCAACGTCAAAAGTACGACCAGCAAAAATAATTTCGATTCCGGTCTAGGCCTCTATCTCTCCAAAAGCCATATGCATTCCATGAACGGCGACCTCACCTACCGCCAGGAAAACGGTTTGCTCACCTTTATCGTCTCCCTGCCGCTTTCTTATTAATTTAAACCGCGCCGTGTTCTTATCATTCCGACGTCTTTCCGATCTTTCGGCTTTTGTCGCCGCAAAAAAATTCCGTTAAAAAGTAAAACCCGCCGCAGGTAGCAAATTAATTGCTGCCTGCGGCGGGTTTGCATAGCACAAAAAGCGAATGCGGAGCGGAAGCGAAGCGGAAGCGAAGCGAATGCGAAACGCAGGAGGAGCGACACAGACGCGGCGGGCATGCCTTAAAATATACAAAATAAAACGGCGGGTTGCGCATTTTGCGCAGCCCGCCGTTTTATTAAAGACTCAGAAGTATTTCTTTTAATTCATCAAAGGTGGAAGCAAAACGCTCCGCTCCCGCTGCCAAAAGCTGCTCTTTTGTGCGGTAGCCCCATAAAACACTCACGCTTTGCATGCCCGCATTGTGCGCGGTCTGTACATCCGTATCGCCGTCCCCGACAAATACCGCTTCCCTTTCCGTCACGCCGAGCTCGCCGAGCACCATGCGCGTACTCGTCGGATCGGGTTTGACGGGGATCCCGTCGCGGTTTCCGAAAATTACGTCAAACGAAAAATCTTTCAAAAGCGTACGTCCCAATACGTCCGCCGCCTGCTGCGATTTGTTCGTAACGACGGCAGTTTTGATTCCTGCTCCTTTCAGCGCGTCCATGCACTCTTTTTCCCGCGGGAACAGCTTCGTGTGCTCGTTTTTGCATTGAAAAAGAATCGGACAATACACGTTCCGATAAAAATATTCCGCCTGCGCGCGCTTGTCTTCGGGCAATGCGAGTTCCGCGTACCGTAAACCGCCGTGACCCACAAACATCCGCGTCTGCTCCGTCGTGATCTTCGGACAGCCGTATTCCTCCAGCGCCGCATTCATGCACGCGTTCAGATCGGCCAACGTGTTCAATATAGTTCCGTCCAAATCGAAAATGACCGCTTTTATCATATGCTCGCCCGTCTTTCCCTTTACATTTTTTCCGGTACGCCGATCCCCAACAATCCCAACGCGTTTTTCAACGCGATCAGCGTCGCTTCCGTCAGCGCCAGCCGAAATTCGCGCGTTTCCTTTTCCGCATTCAGGATCGAACAGTCAAAATAGAATTTATTGTATACCTGCGCCAAATCCACCGCATACCGCGCCACATAACAGGGTTCGTACTTTTCCAGCGCCTCATGCAAGACATTCGGAAAATCTGCAAGTTTCTTGACAAGCTCGAATTCCTGCGGGCAGATCTCCCCCGCTTTCCATTCCGATGCCCTTCCGCCTTTTTCCAGAACGCTGTTCGCGCGCGCACAGGTGTACTGTACATAGCAGGAAGTCTCGCCCTCGAAATTCAATACCTTGTCGTACGAGAATGTAATGTCCTTGATCTTGTTGTTATACAACGCTCCGAAGATCACGGCACCTACGCCCACCGTCTTTGCGATCTGCTCTTTGTTCTCCAGCGTCGGGTTCTTTTCCGTGATGATCGAAAGCGCTTTTTGCACGCATTTTTGTATGACGTCTTCCAAATATACGACTTTTCCTTTCCTGGTCGACATTGAACCGTCTTCCAAAGACACCATGCCGTACGCGACGTGCACGAGGTCTTTTGCCCACTCTTTGCCCATCAGCTCCAATACCTTGAAAAACTGCTTGAAATGCAGATTCTGCTGGTATGCGACGACATACAGGCACTTGTAGAAATCATACGTCTTTTTGCGGTAGATCGCCGCCGCTATGTCGCGCGTGGCGTACAGCGACGCGCCGTCCGAACGCAAAATGATGCAGGGCGGCATCCCGTACGCTTCCAAATCTACGATCTGCGCACCTTCGCTCTCTTTTAAAAGGCCCTTCTCCCGCAATTCGTCGATGACGGGCTGCATCTTGTCGTTGTAAAAACTCTCGCCCGCCCAACTGTCAAAATGCACGTCCAGCATCTCATAGATCCTGCCGACATCTTTCAGCGTCAGCTCCTTGAACCAGTTGAAAAGCGCCACGCTCTCCTCGTCCTTTTCCTCGATCTTCTTGAAAAAGGCGCGCGCCTCGTCGTTCAGCGACGGGTCTTTCTCCGCCTCTTCGTGGAACCGCACGTAAAGCGCGTTCAACGCGCGGAGTCCGCCCTTTTCTATGTCTTCCCGCTTTCCCCAGCGCTTGTACGCCGAAATCAGCTTGCCGAATTGCGTGCCGTAATCTCCCAAATGGTTGATCCCGACCGGCTTGTAACCCAGAAATTTGTGAAGTTTATACAGCGAGCTTCCCAAAACCGTCGTCGACAAATGCCCGATATGAAACGGCTTGGCTATGTTCACCGACGAATAGTCGATGCACACCGTTCTGCCCTGCCCTTCGTCCGACGAACCGTATTTCTCCCGCTCCGCAAAAATGCGGCCCAGCGTCTGCTCCGCCCATACGGCACGGTTGATCTTGAAATTCACATACCCGTTCACCGCACTCACCTGCGATACGATGTCGTCTTTTTTATAATTGTCCGCAATCTCCTGCGCGATCAGCGCGGGCGCCTTCCGCATCGTCTTTGCAAGCCGAAAACAAGGCAGCGCAAAATCGCCCATCTCCGTGTTCGGAGGCAGCGCCAGCATCGAATAAATCTCGTCTTCACTCAGTTCGCCCGCCTGTATGTGCGCGGCAATGTGTCTTTTAAAATCCATAACAACCTCTTATTGCGTTCGTTCCCTACAAGTTTATCATAAATTCCGCTTTTTGACAACTTTTTCGCCTTTTGCCCCGCCTTTTATTTTGATTATTTTGCGTTTTGTATTATAATAGGAGAAGTATGAATACGGCAAACCCTTTTGCCGTACCGAAACAGAGGTATCTATCATGAAATTAGGCGTCGTAGGTCTTCCCAACGTCGGAAAATCCACACTCTTTAACGCAATCACACACGCGGGCGCAGAAGCCGCAAATTATCCTTTCTGCACCATCGAACCCAACGTCGGCGTCGTCGCCGTTCCCGACGAACGGCTGGATAAACTCGCCGCTCTTTACGACAGCAAAAAAATTACCCCCGCCGTCATCGAATTCGTCGACATCGCGGGGCTCGTCAAAGGCGCTTCCCACGGAGAAGGCTTGGGGAATAAATTCCTCTCCCATATCCGCGAGGTCGACGCCATCGTTCACGTCGTGCGCTGCTTCGAGGATGAAAACATCACCCACGTCGAAAATTCCATCGACCCCGTCCGCGATATCACCACGATCAACCTCGAACTCATCCTCTCGGACATGGAAACCGTCCAAAGACGCCTCGACCGCGCCAAAAACTCCGCCAAAGGCGGCGATAAAAAATTCCTCGCCGAAGCCGAATTTCTGCAAAAAGTGTACGACCACCTCTCCAAAGAACAGTGCGCCCGTACCATGCAGCTCTCCGAGGAAGAACAGGAATTTATGCAGAATCTGTTCCTGCTCACTTCCAAGCCCGTCATCTATGCCGCCAATATCTCCGAAAAAGATATGGGCAAACCCGACGCCGACCTGCCTTTCGTAAAACAGGTGGAAGACTTCGCCGCCAAAGAAGGCAGCGAAGTGCTCGTCATCTGCGCAAAAACAGAGGAAGAACTCTCCCAGCTCCCCCCCGATGAAGCACAAATGTTCCTCGAAGAACTCGGCCTTTCCGAAAGCGGCCTCTCCCGCCTGATCAAAAAATCTTATTCCCTGCTCGGCCTCATCAGCTACCTCACGGCAGGCGAAAAAGAAACCCGCGCCTGGACAATTACCAAAGGCACCAAGGCCCCCCAGGCCGCAGGCAAGATCCACACCGATTTCGAAAAAGGATTTATCCGCGCCGAAGTCGTCGACTGGCAGACCCTCATCGAATGCGGCAACTACAACGCCGCCAAAGAAAAAGGCAAAGTACGCTCGGAAGGCAAAGATTACGTCATCAAGGACGGCGACGTCGTTCTGTTCCGCTTTAACGTGTAAAATCTTTGCGTCTATGCAAAGACGCGCCTCTCTGCGCGCCGTCTCTATTAGAAATATCCTTTCATAAGAACCGCACTTTTACGCGGAACCATCTTAAAACGGGCCGGGCTTGAAAAACCCGGCCCGTTTCCCTCTCCTCCCGCAAAATATATCTGCATCCTTTCGCTTGACTTAATTAGTTCTATATGGTATTATATCGGTACTATATAGAACTATATTGGTTTAAGGATATTATTATGAACCAAATTAAAATTACACGGGCACCCGTTTATACCTCGTCCGATCCCATGACTTTTATCTGTTCAAAAAAGGCAGAGGAAAGACAAACACGGCAACGCCTGCATTCTGGACTTATGCTTCAACCAACCCGGGAAAAGTTGTATTTTCGCTTAATAAAGGAGCGTACACCCTCGAACTGCTTGCAAAGGACAAAGAAGCCGTCATTGCCGTCCCCGGCGCGGAACTTACAGGAATGCTGATCGCCTGCGGCACCTCTTCCGGACGGGACACCGACAAGGTTGAGAAATTCGACATTAAAATGCAGAAGCCTGACGGAACAGAGATCTGCGTACCGGAATCGACACGCCCCGCCATCGTTGCGAAGGTCAGTTTAGCCGTTGACACCGACGACCGCGTCCTGCACATATGCGACGTAACTGCCGTCTATGCAGACGATAGCGTCGAGGCAGTTTTCGACTGGAACGGGTATGCGGAACTTGCTCCCGCGCATAAAAAGCGATATGATAACCTGTATAAAAGACAAAATAAAAAATCTGAACGTCGTCATCGGCTGCCCGATAGGGTGCAGATACTGCTACGCAAGAAATAATTGCCGCAGATTTCATATTACAGACGACTTTCATAAACCGGAGTTTTTTGAACGCAAACTGAGGCTCTTCGACAGCAAGAGGCCCAAAGTTTTTCTGCTTACGGGCATGAGCGATTTTGCCTACTGGCAGCCGGACTGGACAGAAAAAGTTTTTGAAAAGGCCGCAGCCACGCCGCAAAACACTTATCTGTTTCTGACAAAGCGCCCCGAACGGCTGCACATTCGGACCGACCTTGATAACCTGTGGTTCGGCGTGACCGTCACCTGCGCCGCGGAAAGAGAGCGAATCGGAATCTTGAAACAAAATGTCAGGGCAAAACACTATCACGCCACGTTCGAGCCCCTCTCCGATGAAGTCGGCGAAGTAGATTTTACGGGAATCGAGTGGGTGGTACTGGGCACCGAAACGGGCAACTGCAAGGACAAGACGCCTTCTCAAAAGCCGTGGATAGACGGACTCGCCGCGCAAGCGCAGAGAAAAAATATCCCCGTTTTTATGAAGGAGGATCTATTCTTCGCAGGCATTGTTCCCGAAAGCCTGATGATACAGAAATTTCCCAAGGAGTTTGATCTATGAACGCAAGACAAGGCGGTTTTTTAATTTCCAAAATAAAGAATATAGGCGGACGTAAGTTCGATAAGATCCTTCAGAAAAAAAATATCGACGCATTCAACGGCGCACAGGGCAAAATACTCTATGTTCTATGGCAGAACGGCAAACTGACAGCAACCGAAATTTCCAAAAAAAGCGGACTCGCCAAAACTACCCTATCCGCCATGCTTTCCCGAATGGACGAACAGGGACTGATCACCATGGAAGAAAGCGCAACGGATAAACGCAGCGTTTGCATATCGCTCACACAGAAGGCTGCCGCCCTCAAACAGGAATACGTCGCCGTCTCGCGCGAGATAGAGAATGTCTATTATAAAGGCTTTACCGACGAAGAAGTCGAACAATTTGAAAATTATTTAAAAAGAATCCTCAAAAATCTGGAGAAAGAATGATGGACGATATCAAAATTACCCCCGTAAAAGTGAAAACAATCCTCACAAAATCCAACCTGCCTATTGCCGGATATTCGATCAATCCCTACGTCGGCTGCACGCACGCCTGTAAATATTGCTACGCCTGCTTTATGAAAAGATTCACGGGACACAACGAACCGTGGGGAACGTTCCTCGACGTAAAACATTGGGACACAATCAAAAACCCGCAAAAATTTGCGGGACAGACTATGATCGTCGGCTCGGTAACGGACGCTTACAATCCGCAGGAAGAAACGTTCCGCCGCACACGCGCATTTTTGGAACAGATGCAGGGAAGCGGGATCAACCTCATCGTCACCACAAAGTCCGACCTGGTACTGCGCGACCTCGACCTCATTAAGACCTTCCCCTCTCCACTCATAAGCTGGTCAATAAACACGCTCGACGAAAACTTCAAAAACGATATGGACAAAGCCGTTTCGATCGGACGCAGAATTGCGGCTATGAAAAAGTGCCACGAAGAGGGTATACGCACAACCTGCTTTATATCCCCCATCTTCCCCGAAATTACGCAAGTGTTTGAAATAATCGGGCAAATAAAAGACTTCTGCGACTATATCTGGCTGGAAAACCTCAACTTGCGCGGCAACTTCAAAGCTCAGATCATGGAATATATCGAAAAAAGATATACCGGCTTACTGCCCCTCTATCATCAGATATACAACAAAAACGACATGACTTATTGGCAGGATTTGGACAAAAAAATGACAGATTATGCCGGGAACAACGGGTTTATATATGTGACGGACAAGGAACCTTTCCTCCGCAACCCATCCGGCAAGCCGATCATCATAAATTATTTCTACCACTCCCAAATAAAACAGTCGGCAAAAAAAAGGTGATCCGTCTTTTGACCGCACCCTTAAGCCAAGCGGAACGCTCCGCCGGCTCATCGGAATCCTAAAAGCGGAAAACGGCCCCTTCTCTATTTTGAAACAAATCCTTTACGCCGGACGCGCGCATTGCGCCGAAAAAACAAACGATCCGCCGTTCCTGCGGCTTTGCATCGAGTTTAAGGCTATCCGACCCTGATCGGAGAAATTTTACGCGGGGAAAAAGAAAATTTATATTTACGAAACATTTTACGGGAGCGGCGCCGCAATTTACATTGCGGCGCCGCTCCCGTAATAAATGCCGTTAGGCTTTCAGTTTTTTGAAAATGTACATGCGGCTCAGAACGCAGCCGCTGTTTTTGACGACCGTTTCAAAATCGAACATGTCGCGAAGAGGAAAATCCCCGTTCATCAGCAGTTCGCCGCTCGCCGTAAAGGCGCCCTCTTTGCCGCGCTGCGAAACTTCGTACACCGCGGAAGGGTTCAGCCCCTTGAAGCGGACGGTCTTCAACGGCGCCGAAGGATGGATCTGCGTAAGAGTGACGACGGCGATCGCACTGTTTTTGTCCTTCGATACCGTGATGTATCCCTCCGTTCCCTCTTCGCCCAGCCGATATTGGTCGCCGTACTGCAACAGTTTTCGGTTTGCTTTGTAAAAGGCGATGTGCTCTTTTACCTGCGCCGCTTCCTGCGGCGTAAACTTGGTCATGTCCAGCTCGTACCCCAGCACGCCGCCGCACGCTATGTGAAAACGCGTTTCCAACGGGTTGCTGTTCCCCGTCTGATGGTTCGGGCTCGCCGATACGTGCGCCCCCATCGCCGATTGCGGATACCCGTACGACGTGCCGCGCTGGATCGAAATACGCTCCCGCGCATCCGTATCGTCGCTCGTCCAATACTGCGGAAAATAACAGAGATTCCCCAAATCGAATCTTCCGCCGCCGCCCGCACAGCCTTCAAACAGCACAAACGGAAACTTCTTCATGATCTTCGTCACCACCCGGTAATACCCCAGCATGTAACGATGAAAATATTCCCCGGGATAAATTCCCTTGCCGTAACAGTCCGTCAGCGATCGGTTGAAATCCCACTTCACATAATCTGCCCCGCTGCGCGAGATCACGTCGCTGATCACGCGAACCACGTAATTTTGTACCTTTTCGTCCGCCATGTTCAGCATCAGCTGGTGCCGCATCCGCTCCGGTTCCCGCCCCGGCACTTTCATCGCAAAATTCGGATGCGTGCGGTACAGTTCGCTGTCTTCGCTGATCATCTCGGGCTCCACCCAGATCCCGAACATGAGCCCCATCGCCCGTATCTTCTCCGCAAGATTCGCAAGGCCTCCCCCCGTCTTTTCGGGATTGTCAAACCAGTCCCCCAAAGAACAGGTGTCGCTGTTGCGCTTGCCGAACCATCCGTCGTCCAACACAAACAGCTCCACGCCCGCTTCTTTCGCCGCCTTCGCGATCGCCAGCAGCTTCTCTTCGTTAAAATCAAAATACGTGCCTTCCCAATTGTTCACAAGCACGGGACGCTCTCTCTTCTTCCACTTGCCGCGCACGATATGCTCGCAAACAAACGCGTGCATGCGCCCGCTCAGCGCATCTTCGTCCGGCGCATAACACATTACCGCCTCCGGCGCGGAAAATTCTTCCCCCGGCTGCAGTCTCCAATCGAACATGAAATCGTTCATTCCGATCAAAACGCGCGTGATTCCGCTCCCGTCCGCTTCGAACGTCTCTTTGTGATTTCCCGAATACACCAGGTTGAATCCGTATACCCCGCTCCCGTTCTCCGCCATCACAAACGGATTGCGCGTGTGCGAGGACATACCGCGCTTGGAATCGTTCACAAAAATTCCGCCGCCGATCTCCCGCTCCATGCGCCGACGCTCCCGCGCCCAGGCGCCTTCAAACGTGACGATCTTATAATCTTCCCCCAACAGATCCAGCTGCAGGCTCATCAGTCTGTGTATATGAATCTCTTTCTTGCTCCCGTTTACGATCTTCGACGATACCGCGATCACGTCGCTGTCTTCAAACACCGTGTAATAAACGTACAACGCAACTTTCGTGGGCGCGTCCACAAACTTCATCTCCAGCGTCTTGCCTTCCCCGTACGAAGAAGGCAACCCCGCTATCTCCGGCTTTTCCGCCAGTATCCTGCTCTTGGAATATTCAAAATCTGCCGCAAACCCGCCGTCCGCATTCTCCAGCACCACGCCGTAATCCAGATACGCACTCTTCCCCGGCGCCGATACGATCTTCCTCGCTCCCGTCACGTATGCCTCAAAATCCCATACATTCCCCAACTTCTTTCCGTAATAGACATACTCCGACGTGTCCGCCTTGATCACAAGCGTCGTGTTGGCCGTGTCTAACCGTATTACCTGCCCCTTTTTCTTAATCATATAAGCCTCCGCTTTGGTTTGCGGCTTTCTCTTTCCGCTTCCTTTTCAGTATATCATATTTCCCACCGTTTGTATAGTAAAATATTAATTTTTCAAAAAATCACGCGCCTGCCCTCTCTGCCGCAAAACTTGCACTTTTTTGTGCCTTTATGCCTTGAATGTTTTTTAAACGCAACGGGGAGGCTTTGCCTGCAAAGCCTCCCCGTTTTCCTGTAACACAGAAATCTCTTTTTGTTTTTCTGCGCCTATTCCCTCGAAAGTTCTTTCCGTCTCCGTTCGTAAAAAGAAATCGTCTTCTCCAGAAGTTCCCGATCGGCGGACGGCTGTTCGCAGCGCACCGTGCCGTCTTCGTTTACGGCCGACATATCCAGCGCCGCTTCCGTAAACTGCTGCACAAGCTGTGCGTGCAAGCTCTGCGAGGCGCAGTCCTCCAACGCCGCGGCATAACACGACAACACCGCGCGCTCCGCCGCGCACATATCCGACAAAGCGTCCGCTTCGTTCAGCGATACGTCCCTTTTGCTCAATTTTTGCATATACGTCTCCCCCGTTTTATAACGATTGCTGTTTCAATGTATCCAAAATCGCACCAAACCTCGCCGCATGATTCTGCGACAAAGTGCGCATACGCGCCGACAATACGCTGTCCGTCAGCGTGTTGGCATACAGTTTTGCTTTTTCGCCCGCCAGATATTCCGCTTCGAGCAGGTTGCTGATGCGCGCCAATGAACGCGCCGAAAATCGGTTGACCATCCTGTTTTTCTCCTATACAATCAGTTTGCGCCGATTCCGCGTTCCTATTCGGTTTTTTGCCCGATTTTTCGATCGGGCAAAAAATCCGCTCTCTCTTCACCGCTTGCGCGGCGCAAAATTTGATAAGGAAAAAAAGGAAGCCGTTCCCCGAATACGGGGAACGGCTTCCCTTCTTTGCCCGCGCGGTTTGCCCGATGCAAAATCTCGCGCGGTGGATCGTTCCGAAATTCTGCCGATCGCTTTTGATCGGCGCTAAAACTTATTTTCTTTTAAAGAGTGTCCTGCGGCAGCTGTCGCATTCGATCGGCGTTCCTTCCGCAAGTTTGGAAAGTTCCGCGATGGAAAGTTCCATTCCGCATTGCGGACAACGGTTGTCCTTCACTTCACATACGACGGGATACAGCTTTTCGCGGCGCTTTGCGTTGTATTTCTCCAACTGGTCTTTGGGAACCTTTTCCGCAATTTTTTTCATCTCCGCCTCGATCTGCGCGATCTCCGCCGCGTGCGATTCCTTTACCGCCGCGTACTTTTCTTTGTATTCTTTATATTGACGCTGCATCGCGATCGTCTGCTTTTTCACCGTCTGGTACTCCGACGACGCCGCTTCGATCAGCGATACGAGTTTGTTGATCTCCGCTTTCAGCCCGCGAAGATTATCCGAAATCTGCGTTGCGTTCTTCTTGTAAAAGGAAATCTCGCCCCCCTGCTCCCCGATCATCTCGTCCAGATTTTCGTAATCTTTGATCGTGTCCGCGATCTCCTTGTATTTTTTCTCGAGTTGTTCGAACAAATGCCGCAACTCCGCCGCCTTTACGTCCAGAGCCTCCAGCTTTTCAGGCGCCTTTTCCAAAAACTTGCGCGCCGTCATGTACTTTTTCCGCTCTTCCGTGGCAAAAATAACCTGCTCGACTGCCCGAAGTTTTCCGTCTGCCTCCTGGTATTTCAACAATTCGTCTATCATTTTACACCTCCGCCCTTAAAGCATAAACCGATCTTCATAATAAAAACAAGGAATGCCCAGTTTCTCTTTAAGTTCTTGATAAATTTTCTTAAATCCGTAATTTTCACTCGCATAATGCGTCAGCTGCACTACGTTCAGCCCCGATTCCAACGCATCGCAAATAAAATTGTGCTTAATATCCGCCGAGACGATCACCTGCGCGCCCGCCCGTCTCGCCGCCGCAATCGCTCCCGCATCCACGCCCGCGCCGCAAAAAGACGCCGCGCGCGTGACGGGCCGCTCCTCTCCGTACACAAAGGCGCGCTCTGTGTGCAGTTCCGCTTTCAAACGCCGCACAAACTCCGAAAAAGCGCTCTCCTTTACGTCGAAAATTCGGCCGTATCCGCCTTTTTCCAATCTTTCCCGCGGCAACAGTTCTCCCGTTCCGCCCGCCGCCCGCGCCAGGCTCTCATCGATCCCGCCTTCCGCGCAGTCCAGATTCAGGTGCATCGAAATAACGCCGATCCCGTTCTCCGCCGCGCGCAAAATGCGCGCTCCCGTCGGATCGTCCGCACGCAGCGCCGAGATCGGGAAAAAGATCGCGGGATGATGCGTCACGATCAGGTTGCACCCCTCCCGCTCCGCCGCATCCAGCGCGCCCTGCGAAAGATCCAATGAAAATACCGCGCCCGTTATCTCCTTTCCGCCGTCCAGCAAAATCCCGCTGTTGTCTCGCCCGCCGTATGCCGCTATGTAGTCGTCGCTCAGCTTCTTCGGAAACCGCGCGTCGATCTTTTCATATATTTCTTTCAGCTTCATGCAATGCCTCCGTCAAAAGCGCAAGCCTCTCTTCTATCTTCGAGACCCGCGCTCCCGCCGCCCGCTCCTGCACGCGGCATTTCTCCGCTTCCGCCTCCAGATACGCTATGAAATCCCGCGTCGGCGTATGCAGATTGTCATACCCGAACAAAAGGCTCCGCGCGTCGTATCCGCGCGCAGCGCCCCCCTTTCGGGCACAGATCAAATCATAAAATTTTCCGTCAAAAAACGTATAGTCGCGCGTCAGCGCGTAACCGTTTTCCAGCAGATATGCGCGAAGTTTCGGAGAATTTTTCATCGGCTGCAAAATCAGCCTTTCGGGCAAAAACCCCGCCTTCAAAATACCGATGATCTCTTCGCCGCCCATTCCCGCAATCAGCACCTGCTCCGCGTCCCGCGGCACAAGCTCCAGCCCCGCACAGCAAAAACTTTGCACCGTCCCCGCTCGTATGTACGCGGAAAGAAGTTTCTCCGCCTTCGCAAGGCTCGCCGCACTGACGTCCGATATATAACACCGCCCGCACAGCCCCTGCCCCAATGCGTATTCCGCACAATAGCCGTGGTCGCACCCGACGTCCGCAAATACCCCGCACGGTTCGATCTCTTCGCACACGGTCCGCAAACGCAAAGAAAGTTTCATCAGTCAAGAAAATCCTTTAATTTCTTGCTCCGCGACGGATGCCGCAGCTTGCGCAACGCTTTCGCTTCGATCTGACGGATACGTTCCCTCGTTACGTTGAATTCCTTGCCCACTTCTTCCAGCGTGCGCGGCTTCCCGTCGTCGATCCCGTAACGCAGGCGCAATACCTTCTCTTCCCGCGGCGTAAGCGTGTCCAACACCCCTAAAAGCTGCTCTTTGAGCATCGTGAACGCCACCGAATCGGACGGCGTGATCGCACGGTCGTCTTCAATGAAATCTCCCAGGTGCGAATCTTCTTCCTCGCCGATCGGCGTCTCCAACGATACGGGATCCTGCGCAATCTTCTGAATCTCGCGCACCCGATCGACCGGCATGTTCAGCTCCTTCGCGATCTCTTCCGGCGTAGGCTCCCTGCCCAACTGCTGCAACAAGATCCGCGACGCGCGCGTAAGGCGGTTGATCGTCTCGACCATGTGCACGGGGATCCGGATCGTGCGCGCCTGGTCCGCGATCGCGCGCGTGATCGCCTGACGGATCCACCACGTCGCATACGTCGAAAATTTGAAGCCCTTTTGGTAATCAAACTTCTCCACCGCTTTCATAAGTCCCAGGTTGCCTTCCTGGATCAGATCCAAAAACAGCATCCCGCGCCCTACGTACCGCTTCGCAATGGATACGACCAACCGAAGGTTCGCTTCCGACAGACGCTTCTTCGCCGCTTCGTCCCCTTCCTGCATCTTGCGGGCAAGCTCGATCTCTTCGTCCACAGACAAAAGAGGCACCCTGCCGATGTCTTTCAGATACATCTTTACCGGATCGTCCAGCCCGATGTCCCGCAATGCCTGCTCGAATAACTCGCGGTCCCGCTCGTCTTCGTCCACGATCTGGATCCCCGCTTCCCCGATCGATTTGTAAATATAATCGATCTGATCGGGACTCGTGTCGATTTTTTCAAGAATATCACACAGCACATTGGTCGAAATACTGCCCTTCTGCCGATATTCACTGATGATCTGTTTGAGTATGTCATTCAGTTTCTGTTCGGATACACTCATCTTGTTTTTCTGCTGTCCTCCGCTTATGTTAAAAATTTTTCAGTTCAATGGTCAAACGCAGGATCTCCCGCGTGATCTCCCGCTTCTTCGTAAGATCTGTCTCCGCGTCGCATAGCCTGCTCAGCCGCTCCAGCTCCGCTTCCACACGCGCCCGCTCCAACGTCTGCACGCAATCGTGAAAATATCTCTCCGCTCCCGGCCCCGTCAGACTCTCCCCGATACTCAGATCCAGTATCTGCGAAAGCTCGGGTTCGTTTTCGTCCACTATGTCAAAAATCGCGCTCGCACGCACGGGTTCCCCCGCTTTCTGCCTCGCTTTGACATATTCCGCGATAGTATTATGCACAGGATTGTCGAATTTGACACCCGAAATATCAAAATTTTTCGCATACTTCGCGCCGAATAACACGGACGCCAATATAAAACGGCACGCCTTCAGCTTTCCGTCCGACCCGTCTTCCCGATGCACAGGCTCCCGTATCTCCGTATCCTCTCGCTGCACCGGCACATTCTCAAGATCCCGCCGCAACGATTCGTACGTGACCCCCGTCTCGTCGCGAAGCCGCTTTAACAAATCTTCCTTTACGCTCTCGCTTTCCGCTTCCGCCACGACTTTCAGCGCCGCCGCAATGTACGCACGCTTGTCCTCCGTCTTCGTAAGATCAAGCCCGCTCTTTTGCACCTTCATCTTGAAATCGATCAGCGGCATTGCCGCGTCCAGGCACGCCTGATATCCTTCCGCTCCGCGGCGGCGGATCACGTCGTCCGGATCCAGTCCGTCCGGCAACGGCACCACCCGCACGTTCACTTGCTCGTCCCGCAAAATTTCCAGCCCGCGGATCGCTCCCTTCTGCCCCGCAAAATCTCCGTCATAACTGATATACGCGTTGTCCGTATACCGCTTTACAAGCCGCGCCTGCTCCTTCGTCAATGCCGTGCCCATGCTCGCCACTACATTCTCAAACCCCGCCTCAAACAACGCGATCGTATCCATATACCCTTCCACCATGATGATGTCTTTCAGGGTTCCCGCTTTCTTCTGCTTCTTGATCTGGTTGATGTTGTACAGATTCTTGCTCTTGTTGAACACCATCGTCTCCCGCGTGTTCTTGTATTTCGCAAAATCTGTCTTTTCCAGCACGCGGCCGCCAAACGCTACCACGTCTCCCATCGCGTTGATCACGGGAAATATCAGCCGCCCCGCCTGCGCGTCCACAAGCCGCTTGTTCTTCTCCGACTCGATCACCGCTCCGCTGTCAATAATATCCGCGCGCGCATACCCCTTGTCCAACAAGTACTGCGGCAGACTCTTGAAATCCAACGACGCGCCCAGCCCGAATTTCCGCACCACGGGCGCCGATATCTTGCGCGATAAAATGTACTGTATGTGCGCGTCCGCTTTGCCCGAATTTAAATTGTTCAGATAAAAATGTGCGCTCTCGCGCAGAATCTTGAGTATATTGTCCCGCTTTTTCTTTTGCTCGACGGCCTTTTCCGTGTCAAAATTCATCTCCGGCAACGGAAGTTTCGCACGTTCCGCCAGCATCTTCACCGCGTCCATGAAATCTACCGACTCAATCTCGCGGATAAACGTGATCACGTCCCCCGATACGCCGCAGCCGAAACAATGATAAAACTGCCCTTCTTCGTTCACCGTGAACGACGGCGTCTTCTCATGATGAAACGGACACCGCCCCCACCAGTTGCCGCCTTTGCGCTCCAACGGGACATAATTCCCCACAACCTCCACAAGATTGTTCTTACTCTTTAATTGTGCCAAAAATTCAGGATCCAGTCCCTTCGCCATATACGCCTCATCTATTTTCTCTGTTTCTTCAGATCTCTTCGATATCCCGCTCCGTCAACGCCCAGCTGCGCGGCACAAATATGTAATCGAATACCGCGATCGCAAACTTGTCCGTCATGGACGAAAGATAATCACAGATCACCTGTTCCAGCGGATACCGTTCCGAAAGCGACCTGTAAAACGCGGGAAGCCTGTCTTTGTTCGCCTTGAAATATTCATACATCCCCGAAAGCATACGCTTGGCCCGCTCTTCCTCTTTCATGGACGCTGCCGTTATGTACACCCGCTCAAACATGAACGCCCGCAGATTTTCCAGCGCCTTCGCCTCCCGCGCGCCCATCGCGACGCGGTTCTTCCCCACGCTGTTCTCATAAATGGAGGTGATCATCGTGTTGATCCGATCCCGCGAACTCGAACCGAGTACCGCCACTTCTTCCTTCGGCAGATCCTCCGCACGCAAAAGCCCCGCACGGATCGCATCTTCGATATCGTGGTTGACGTACGCGATCCGATCCGCCAGCGATACCGCTTTCCCTTCCAGCGTCGCAGGATTTCCGCTCTTTTTGTGATTCAGAATCCCGTCGCGCACTTCAAACGTAAGGTTGAGTCCCTTCCCGTCTTTCTCCAACACGTCCACCACCCGAAGCGATTGCACGTTGTGCGAAAATCCGTCCGGCGAAAGCGAATTGAGCACCCGCTCGCCCGCATGCCCGAACGGCGTGTGCCCCAGATCGTGCCCCAATGCGATCGCTTCCGCCAAATCTTCGTTCAGCGCCAGCGACCGCGCGATCGAACGCGCGATCTGCGATACGTCGATCGTATGCGTCATGCGCGTACGGAAATGATCCCCTTCCGGCGAGAAAAATACCTGCGTCTTGTTTTTCAGACGCAAAAACGCCTTGCTGTAAATGATCCTGTCACGGTCGCGCTGAAAATCCGTCCGCATATTGCAGGGCGTCTCTTCCCGCGCTCTGCCCTTCGTGTCCGCTGACTTGCAGGCATACTCCGAAAGAAACATATCTTCCGCTCTGTATGTACGCTCCTTGATATCAAAACGGCGCATTCCGTCCCCCTTTTTTCTCTTTCTCCGTCGCTGCATGGTTGTTGCACTATTTATACATTCGACGAAACTTTCAAAAAACCTCTTTTTTTTGAAAAAATTTTTTGATTTTTTTAAATTTCCGCCGCCGCACCGCCCCGCGGTGCGGCGGCGGAAACGTTCTTACTATGCTCGCCGCTTCAGATCACCGCGCCGCCGTTGACGCGCAGGATCTCGCCCGTTATATATTTGCTCTCCGCAAGAAAACGCACCGCCGCGGCCGCTTCCTCCGCGGTTCCCTGTCGTCCCGACGGGATCGTGTCCGTAAACGCCGCCTTCTCCCGTGCGGAAAAACGCGCGTTCATCTCCGTTTCGATCATGCCGCAGGATACCGCGTTGACGCGGATCCCCGCAGGCCCAAGCTCTTTTGCAGCCGCCTTCGTAAACCCGATCAGCGCCGCCTTGCTCGCGGAATACGCCGCCTCGCACGAGGCGCCGACTTCGCCCCACATGGACGCGACGTTGACAATACAGCCGCCGCGCGCGCGGAGTTTCGGGATCGCCGCGCGCGTGCATAAAAACGCGCCCGTCATGTTCACCGAAAAAACCCTGTTCCATTCGGAAAGCGGCATGTCCTGGATCAGCCCGTACGACGCAACACCCGCATTGTTGACGAGCACTTCCAGGCCGAATACCGAGGAAAACATCTCCCCGACTTGCCTTTCGTCCGATACGTCACAGCGAAAAACGCTCGCACCGCTGCCCTCTCTTTCGATAAGCTCCTGCGTCTGCCGCGCGCCTTCCTCGTCCTTTTGGTAACAAAAAGCAATATCGTACCCCGCTTTTGCGAACGAAACACAGATCGCCCTGCCGATCCCGCGCGAGCCGCCCGTCACCAGCACCGTACTCATTTTTCGCCCCGCACGGGGATTCCAAACTTTTGAAGGATCGTCCGCGCCACCTCGTCCACGTCCATGCCGTTCGTGTCCACCGTGTAGTCCGCGCACCCTTCATACACGGGCGTCCTTTTGTCGAGCAGATCTTTCATCTTGTCAAACGTCGTGTTTTTGAGAAGAGGACGCTCGTCTCCCGTGTGCCCCGTCCTTTCAAAAAGAACGCGTATGTCCACTTTCAGAAAGACGATCTTCCCGCCGCCCGCTTTGAACGCCGCCGCATTCTCCGGTTTCAGCACACACCCGCCGCCCGTGGAAATCACGCAGTTGTCTTCATTCGCTATGCTGCGCACGACCTCCGTTTCGATCTCGCGGAAACGCGCTTCCCCGTAAAATTCAAAAATACCCGGAATGCTCCCGTATCTTTGCGTGATCAGATCGTCCGTATCGTACCAACGCATACCCGTCAGCTCGGAAATACGGATCCCGACCGTCGTTTTGCCCGCTCCCATCATTCCGCACAGTACTATGTTCATAATAAAAAACTCTCCGCCGCAAGAATATAACTGTTTTTGCCGAACCCGAGAATCGTGCCGCGGCAAACTTCCGAAATGACCGACGTATGCCTGAATTCCTCACGCTTGTGAACGTTCGACATATGCACTTCCACCACCGGCGTATTCACGGAGGCAATCGCATCGCGGATCGCATAACTGTAATGCGTGAACGCTCCCGCATTCAGTATGATACCGTCCGCGTCCGTCGTCTGAATCTTCGTGCAGATCTCGCCTTCCAGATTGCTCTGGTAAAATTCACACGCCGCTCCGCGCGCTTTGCAGTACGCCGCAATCTCCGCATTGATGTCTTCCAGCGTCTGCGTTCCGTACACGCCCTGCTCGCGCCTGCCCGTCATGTTCAGATTTACACCGTTGAGAATCAACAGCTTCATGGCTCCCTTCTCCTTTTCCCGTTTCGTTCCTTTTCAATCCGCAAATTTTTTACGGTATTCTTCAAACAGTTCCTTCGCTTCCGCCGCGTCGGGCTCCCGCCCCAGCAGTATGCAGTCTCCGTAATACGCCTGGTAAAACAGCATCCCCTCTCCGTTGACCGTCTTTTTGCCCAGCGTCTCCGCGATCCGCAAAAACTCGCTCTTTCTCGGCACATAGATCAGATCGACCGCCGTTTCACAATGCGAAAGTATCTCCGCACCCACAGGCGAAATTCCTTCCGTCTTGTGCATCCCGACGCCCGTCACGTTCACGATCATAAAATAATCTTCCGCCGAAAGCTGCTTGAGTACGGTCAGATTTCCGAATTCTTTGCGAAGTTCCTCCGCGTTTTCCGTCTTCAGATCGTACACGAATACCTCCGCGCCCGCATCCGCCAACTTTTTTACAACGCTCCTGCCCGCGCCGCCTGCACCCAGCACCAGCACCCGCTTTTGCGATACCTCAATTTCGTTGTTCTTCAGCATCAGCATGAACCCTTCGCCGTCCGTATTGTACCCCGTCCCGTCCTTGACAAGGTTTACCGCCCCGAATGTCTTCGCATCCCCTTTCAGCTCTTTCAGATACGGAATAACGTCCAGTTTATACGGGATCGTCACGTTGAACGCATCGTACTCCGCCATAAGTTTCTTCACACAGCCGTCAAAGTCCTCTTTCGTCAACGAAATCAATTCATACGTGCAGCCGCTCCCCAGCTTTCCGAGATCGAACGTGTGCATCTTCGCGCTGTCCGATTTCGATACGTCTTTCCCGATCAAAGCAAGTTTTAACATGATCCGCCTCCGTTTTACCCTTCTCTTCCGTTTTATATTTTTTGTTTTTCTCGCTTATCTTTGCGCTTCAGGCTCTTTCAGCATCGCAAAAAATTGCGGGAATGAAATGTTCACGCAGTCCGCCCCGGCAATTTCTCCGCCTTGCTCGCTCGCCGTCAGCGCGACGGCGGCGCTCATCGCGATCCTGTGATCCCCGCATGCGTCCGCGCTTCCGCCGCGAAGGCTCTTCTTCCCGCGGATCACAAATCCGTCCGCCAGCGTTTCGCAATCTCCGCCAAACGCGCGGAGCATGGCCGCCGTCGTCTCGATGCGGTCGCTCTCTTTTACGCGCAGCTCTTCCGCTCCGCGGATCACGCTCTCCCCGTCCGCCAGCGAACACAATACCGCGATCACGGGCAGCTCGTCGATCAGCGACGGCATGATGTCGCGATCCAGTTTCACAGCCCGCAGCGCAGACTTCTTTACGCGAATGTCCGCCACGGGTTCTCCGCACACTGTGCGCTCGTTTTCCAGGCTGTACTGCACGTTCATGCGGTCGAATACTTGCAAAATGCCCGTACGCGTGGGATTGATCCCCACGTTCTTGCAAACCGTCTCCCCGCGCAGCGCGCCCAGCGCCATAAAATACGCCGCGCTCGAAATATCCGCGGGCACGTCCACGTCCACGCAATGCAACGCGCTCTTTTCAACGGTCACGCTTGTCCCTTCCGTACGGATCTTCGCGCCCATCGCCGCAAGCATGCGCTCCGTATGATCGCGCGATCTGAGCGGCTCGCACACCGTCGTCGTCCCTTCCGCACCGAGCGCCGCCAGCAACACTGCGCTCTTGACCTGCGCGCTCGCAACTTGCGTGTCCACGCGGCACCCCTTCAACGCACTGCCCCGCACATACACGGGCGCCGTCCCGTCCGTCGTTTCTACCTTCGCGCCGAGAAGGCGCAAGGGCCGCGCGACCCGCTCCATAGGACGCTTGGAAAGGGACGCATCTCCCGTAAACTTCACGTTTACCCCGCGGCCCGCAACCAACCCCATCAAGAGCCGCATCGTCGTGCCGCTGTTCCCGCAATCGCACTCCGCATCGCGAAATGCGCTCGTGCCCGTCACATAGACGGTGCCGCCCTCTATGCGGACCGCGGCGCCCAGCGCGCGCATGCACCCGATCGTCGAAAGGCAATCTTCTCCCAAAAGCGCGTTTTTTACCACCGCGCTCCCTTCCGCCGCCGCGTTGAACATGATCGCCCTGTGCGTTATCGATTTGTCGCCCGGGATAAGAAACTCCCCGTAAAATGCGTCCTTCCGTTTGATCTTCATGCCTGCCTCTCCTGCAACAGCGTCAGATACTGCGCATACTTTTCCGCCGAAAGCCTGTACTCCGCATATTCGCCGCGCGCTTTCGGCAAAATCATGTCGACGATCCCCTTTTCGGAATTCTTTTTATCCAGCAGGGCGTATTTTACGACCGAACGGGCGTCCGCAAAAGCGGGGATCCGCTTTTGCGCCAACGCGATCAGCTCTCTGACCCGCGCCGCGTATTCCGCCGTACAAACGCCTTCCCGCTCCGCGATCACACTCTCCAGCCACATGCCGATCAGCACATATTCCCCGTGCGAGCGTCTGCCGTACTTCAGCTCCAGCGCGTGCCCCGTCGTGTGCCCCAAATTCAGACACTTGCGCACGCCGCTCTTCTCCGTTTCGTCCTGCTCCACGACGTTCGCTTTAAAACGTATGCAGTCCGCCACGATCTCTTTCATAAACTGCAGATCATAGAGACGCGACGCGTTTTCAAGGATACGGTCTCCGATTTTTGCATCCAGAACGCCCGTCTTGATGATCTCTCCCCAGCCGCATTTGATTTCGCGCGGCGGGAGCGTCTGTAAAAACACGGGATCGCAGAATACGTACTCAGGCTGGTAAAACGCGCCCAAAACGTTCTTCACGCCGCCGTAATCGATCGCCGTCTTTCCGCCCACGGAACTGTCAACCTGCGAAAGCAGCGTCGTCGGGATCTGCACAAGGCGGGTGCCGCGCATATATACGGACGCCGCAAAGCCTGCCATATCCCCCACGACGCCGCCGCCGACCGCCGCAACCACCGAATTGCGGTGCAGCTGCGCTTGCAGCATTTCGTCCAAAATCTGAAATAACGTCGCCTTGTTTTTATGACGCTCTCCCGCCTTTACCACGCAAATCCGCGCGGACGGAAAATCCGCCCGCAGTTTTTCTCCGTACAGGCGGTATACATTCGTATCCGTGACGATGAACGTATCTTTGTCCCGCAAAAATTCCTCCGCACGTGCGTATGCGCCTTCGCCGCAATACACCGTGCTCGGCCGTGATTTGGTATGAACTTCTATGATCTGCATTCTCTTTTCCTGCTCTTTCTTAATCGCTCCGCCTGCCCTTTGCTGCAAAAAGGCGCGCCCGTCAGACCTTACGGAAGCAATGCGTATCTTTCCTTGATCTCGCGCATGTTGTCCCCGCCGAGCCGCTCCTGTACCTTCTGCGCGAGCGCAAAACATACCGTGCTCTCCGCCACGATCTCCAATGCGCAGATCGCACAGACGTCGCTGCGCTCCGTCGCCGCACGGCACGCTTCGCCCGTGTTGAAATCAACCGTGTTCAGCCCGCGCATGAGCGTAGGGATCGGCTTCATCGCGGCACGGAGCACGATCTCCTGCCCGTTGGACATGCCGCCCTCGATTCCGCCTGCGCGGTTGGTTTTACGGATAAATTTACCGTTCTCTTTATAGATCTCGTCGTGCACGGCGCTCCCGCGGCGACGCGCCGCCTCAAAACCGAGCCCGACTTCCACTCCCTTGATCGCCTGTATGCTCATCAGCGCGCCCGCCAGGTGGCCGTCCAGCTTTTCACCGTAACTCATGCAGCTCCCGAACCCGCTCTTGAGCCCCTTTACGCGGATCTCCACGATCCCGCCTGCGGTGTCCTTGTCCTCGCGGATCTCGTCGATGCGTTGTTTCGCGCGCTCGCATACCGCCGCATCGGGCATGAAAAGCTCGCTCTCCTTGACGTTTTTCAGATCTTCGAACGTATATTCCTTGTCGTCCGCAATGTCTACCACCGAACGCACATATCCGCTCACTTCCACGCCGAGCGCACGCAAAAACATGCGCGCCACCGTTCCCGCGGCTACACGCACGGTCGTCTCCCGCGCCGAAGCGCGCTCCAGAATGTTCCGCGCATCCGTCTGGTCATATTTGAGCACGCCCGAAAGATCCGCATGCCCCGGCCGCACTTTCGTCAGCCGACGCATCGTCACGTCCGCTCCGTACGGCGACATATACTCTTCCCAGTTCTTATAGTCTTTGTTTTCAACCATGAGACAGACCGGACTTCCCAGCGTCAGCTTGTTGCGCACACCCGACAGGATCTGCACCCTGTCCGATTCGATCTTCTGCCGCGCACCCCTGCCGTATCCGCTCTGCCGCAACGCCAGATAGCGGTTGATCTCTTCCGCGTCAATTTCAAGATTGGACGGCAGTCCTTCTATGATTGCCGTCAATGCCCTTCCGTGCGATTCTCCGCTCGTCATCCATCTGATCATTTTTATACTCCTCTACCGATCCGAAACCGAAGTTATCCGATAACTCCCGTCTGCTTCGATCGTAAGTATTATATTTCCCATTTCGTCCGTCCGATAAAACTCGGCGTCCGGATTTGCCGTTTCCACGTTGGCGATCGGCGCAACGTTCGGATGCCCGTATACGTTGCCCGCCCCGCAGCTGATAAACACTTCCGCAGGCTTGCAATATTCCGCCAGCTTCTCCCCCGTCGAAGACGAACTCCCGTGATGCCCGGCTTTGAGAAAATCAAGATCTTCCAGCCGCGGACTCAGCACACGCGTCCCCTCTTCCGTTTCCGCTTCCAGCTCGAAGATCACGCCGTCCGTTTCCCGATAATCATCTATGATCTTGTCTTCCACACGCTCCGACGCGTCGCCCGTCAGCAACAGGCGCCTGCCAGCATATTCAAAATACACGACCGCCGACGTGTCGTTGACCGCTTCGGCATCATCCGCTCCGTCCGACGTGCCGTAATTACCGCCCGCCTGCGCGGAAAAGGGCGAAAGCCACATTCCGTAATAAAAATTCTCCCCGCTGTCTGATACGATCGTCTCCAACGTGTGCGAAAACTCGGTTTCCGCCTCCGTCTCCCGCAGCGCCTTGACAAACGATGCGTATGCCGCATTCGCATTTGCGTCTTCCGTGTACGGCATGAACACCTTCTTTGCCCCGAAACACCGCAGCACATCGTCCAAACCGCCCGCATGATCCGAGTCCGTATGCGTCAGCAAAAGATAGTCAAATTCTTTGATCCCCAGCGCAAAACAATACCCGAGTATTTTTCGGTTCCCGCTCTCCGATCCGTCTCCGCCGTCGATCATCATCGTCTTCCCGTCCGGAAATTCGATCAGCGTGCAATCTCCTTGCCCCGCCGAAAGAAAATGAACGCGCATTTCCCCGTCCTGCCTTTGCACCAGCGACGGCTGTTCCGTCAACGCCCACACGTACGGCAGCGGAAATACGTACCTGTCCACAAAAATCGCCGCGGCTACGGCCGCCGCACAGAGAACGAGCGCCCATACGCGCCGCCCGATCCGCTTCTTTTTGCGTTTCTTTACCCCCGGCACCGAAAGCACTTTCCTGATCCGCTCGTCGATGCCCTCCTTCGCATATCTTTCCATCTCGTTTTTTGCTTTTGTGCTTTCCTCTGTCCCATATTTTCGGGCGCTCAGCCGCCCGCTCTTCCCGCTTTATACCGTGCGCTTTTCCGCACGGCCGCGGATCGCCCGCAAAATTTCTCCCATCCGTTCCTGCGCACAGGCATACCCGATGTCGTACATCTGCGCGCCGTATTGTATGTCGATCGGCTTAAAATTCCGCAGATCCGGTTCCAGCAGAATATCGCATTTTTCAAACCCCGTCTGCCGTATATTCTTGCGCTCGCCGCCCGACGTCACAAACTGCGTCTGCCGATAATTTTCCGCAAAAGACAGCGCGATCCCGATCACAAAATCTGCTCCTAAACGCCTGGCCGCATCCCCCGGCACCGCATTGCAATACGCACCGTCCGCATACGACTCCCCGTCTATCTTCATCGGCTGAAACAGCGGCGCTATCGACGAAGACGCCAGCACCGCCCGCGCCGCGTTTCCCTGCGTCAGTACGCGCTCCGTCCCGTCCTTTACGTTCGTCACGATCGCACAGAACGGCTTTCCCAGTTCGGATATGTCCGTGCCGCCCAGCGCATCGTCCACGATCGGTACCATCGGTTCCAGACTTCCTTTCAGCATCGAACCCAGCACCGCGCCGCCGTAAGACGACCCCGTCATCAGCCCGACAATGTCCTGCGGGCCATACCCGCGCGCGCTTAATGCGCCCACGATCGCCCCCGCCGACGTCCCCGCAAATACGTCAAATACGATCCCGTTCTCCGCAAACGCCTGCAACGCACCCAGGTGCGCCATGCCCTTTGCTCCGCCGCTTCCCAATGCAAGTCCGATCACTTTTTGCCTCTTCCTCTTATGAAACACCCGAAAAAATCTGTTTTCAGTCATCCAGCGCCAACGCGTACGCGCCCCATATTCCCGCATCGTTTCCCAAGTCCGCACGCACGATCGAAAGCGGTATCCTGTCAAACCCGACAAACAAATGCTCGTCCACATATTTGCGGACAGGCTGCAACAAATAGTCCCCTTCGCCCGATACCCCGCCGCCGACAATGATCGCCTGCGGTCGGAATAAATTCACCAGGTTGAGGATCCCTTCGCTCAGATACATTATGTAGTTTTTGACAACTTCCTGCGCCGCCTTGTCCCCTTCCTTTGCCGCCGTGAACGCCGTCCTGCCGTCCACCTGCTCGGGCGCCCCCGCAAGTTTCCACATGGCCGAATCTTTATGCTCGAACATCGCCCGCTTGGTATCGCGGATCAACGCCGTCGCCGAAGCGTACTGCTCAAAGCACCCGCGCCTGCCGCACGTGCAGGGGATCCCTCCTACGACCAGCGTCATATGCCCCGCTTCCGCCGCTCCGCCGCGAAAACCTTCAAAAATCTTTCCGTCCAGAATAATCCCGCTTCCGACACCCGTGCCCAGCGTGATCAGTATGCTGTTGCCGTATTTCTTCCCCGCGCCGAAACGCGCTTCTCCCAGCGCCGCTGCGTTCGCATCGTTCGCAATGCGAACTTTCAGCCCGTTCAGCGCCTTCGAAAGATCTGCCGCCAACGGCCTGTCTTCCCAGCCGAAATTCGTCCACGATACGACCGTACCGTCACGGCCGTTTACAATGCCCGGCGAACCGAGTCCCACGCCGCAAACAGACGAGAACGGCACTTTCCCTTTCTCGCATACCTTTTTTACCAGCGCCGCAAGATCGGTCACCGTCGCCGCATACCCGTTTTCCTTGCCCGTCTTGACCGTATCTTTCGCGAGCGGCACGCCGCTCGCGTCAAAAAGTCCCGCCTTGGCGCTCATTCCGCCTAAATCGATCCCCACATAATACTTCGCCGCCATATCCGTTTACTCCTTGTTTTTCTCCGCCGCCGCAAGCACGCCCGCCGTGCCCGACCACTCCGCCGCTTCGCGCAATCTGCGGCCCAACTCTTTCTCGCGTTCCCCCAAGAGGCAATCGCAACGCTTCGTGTACGAACGCGTAAAATCAAATGCGGGGATGATCCCTTTCTCCGCCCCTTCGCGGCCGAAACAAAATACCGCGTTCGCCGCCGACTCGAATTCGCTTCGGCCGTAACGCTCCGCGCCGCTTTCCGCATCGGGCAGCGTCGCGATCACCGTCAGCGACCCGCCCCCGCACAGCTTCCGCGCCAGGGCAAACAGCTTTTTCCCTTCCAATACCGCGGCGTCGCGATCACCGCTCAACTTCTCCGCCGCCTGCATGTACGCCTGCAGCGAATCTACCAAAAGCACCGCGTCTTTTCCCGCTTCCGCAAGCCGCTTCGCCCGCTCCGACGCCAGGCGCGCCGCGCGCACCCGATCGGCATACGAACTGTCGAACGCCTCCGAAAATACCAATCCTTCCGTCACGGCCGCCCTGTATTCTCCGCTCTCTTCCGGTCTCTGCCCGAGCAACAGACACAAAACCTGTGCTCTTTCGCACACAGCCTTCCCGAATTCCTGCAAAAACACTGTCTTGCCCGTGCCCGAAGGCGCCACCACCAACACGCGCTGCCCCTTACCGACGGGACATAAAATATCCGCCGCGCACAGCACCGCATTCTCCGAACGGGAAAGATCGTACCGCTCCGTCGGATATTCTGCTGCAATGTCTTCAAAACGCCGCCGCTCCACAAATACGGGCGGCCGGTTTTCGATCGCCGCGATCTGCACGATCCGCGGCGGTTCGCCCTGCGCCTGCACCACGTACCCGCTGACCATGTCCCCTTCCCTGAGGTTGAATTCCCTGATCAGTTTTTCGTCAATCAACGGATAACTTGCACACGTATCGTCATTTTGCGGACAAATTCTCCACAAGCCTTTCCCGAAATTTTCTACGATGCCCGTGCAGGCTTCGTCTTTATAGCCGTACCTGCGCTCCTCTTGCACGCTGTCGTGAAAGCTGCTCTTTTGCGGTTCGACCGCTTGAAAATCGTACGGCAGCTTTCGCTTGCACTCGTCGATGATCTTCTGCAGCTGCGCGATGCTTTCATTCGAGGCATCGCTCGCTTTTACCCTCGCCCCGCGATGACTGCGCTGCTCCGGATCGCTGACCCCCGACGCTACGCCGATGATCCGCAGTATCAAAGCATGCTTGCGCTCCGCCGTCGGCGCATTCACCCCGAACGCCCGCGCAAGATTGCGCACTTCATAAATGTTCTTGCCGTTCAGATGCGTATACGCCGCACCGAATATCTCCAACAGCTTCTTTTCGTCCATGTCACTTCCTCGCGGGTATCCAGATCTTTCCGGTCTCTTCCATCGGAATCTCGCTCCCGATCCGCTCGCACCTGTCCGTCAGCGACTCCAATACTTCTGCCGTATCGATGTCCAGCGTGCAGTCTTTGCACTTGAAATGCATCGCGCACGCAGACTTCGGCTTCAATCTCCCGATCAGCTCCAACGCACCCTTTGCGTCGATCGTATACACCCCGCCGATCGGCACCAGCAAAAGATCCAACCCTTGCAGTTTCTCCGCAAGCGACTGTGGAATCCTCTCGCCGATATCTCCCATGTGACAGATCCGCTTTCCGTCCGCTTCCATGACAAAAATAACGTTCTTGCCGCGCTTCGCGCCTTTCACGTCGTCATGATAACTGGCGTACCCCGTCACGAGGATCCCCCCGCAACAATGTTCCCCGGGCTCCGAAATTACTTCCCGATACCCCGTAACACCCTGCGTGTAGCCGTGATCAAAATGAAAATGACTGCATACGACGTAGTCCGCTTTCACTTTCGGCATCTCGTAACCGATCCCCGTATAAGGATCCGTCACCAGACTCGTCCCGTCCGCAGCCGTGATCAGAAAACTCGAATGCCCCAAATATTCCGCTTTCATCCCCTTATCTCTCCTTTATCTTTCGTTCCTTTTTGCTGAAAAATGTATCGCATGGTTCTGCGTATACCCCGAAAAATCCAAAGTGTATTCACATTCCGCCTCCGTCTGTCCGTCCGATTCCCGCACTTGCATTTCCTTCACCCGAGCCGTCGCTTTCACTTCCCCGAAAGACGTCACGATCGTCACTTCCGTCTCCGCGTCCCGCTTCAGCTCCAATTCATACGCCATCTCACCGCCGCGCCCGACCGTGATCGCATCTTTCTGCACGTGAATGCGAAAGGGCACTCCTTCCTTTTCAAACAGAAAAACTCCATCCTCCGGACTTCTCCCTTTCGTGATGATCCGCCCCGTGCCTTCCTCACTCTTCGTACGCAAAACGACCCTGTATCCGGTCAATCCGCCTTCCATCCGATCTCTTCCTCCGACATCGCCAACCCTTTGCCATGCCCGTATCTCTATTATACTATATTTTGTGCAAAATGTAAAATAATTTGTTTAAAATGATCGCCGCCTGTCTTATTTTGTAAAAATACATCCCCTTTTCTATGCGCGCCGCCCATTAACGCTGCCTTATTTCTTCCCATAAAACGCTTATTTTCTTTAAATGATCTTGCGCTCTTTGTCCAGTTCCTCTTTACGGAGCCTGCCTTCCCGCAAAAGCGCGCAGAGCGCCGCTTCGTCGCCGCTCTCCAATGCCCCGAGATATTGCTGCAACTGCGAAACCAAAAACGCAAGCTCACGCGTAATCGCTTCCCGATTCAGCATGTACAGCCGCGTCCAGATCTTTTCGTCTACCCCCGCTATGCGCGTCATGTCCTGAAAACTCCCGCCCGTAAAGCCGTAAAACCCGTTCGCCTGCGGGCTCTTTACATAGGCGTTGCTCACAATATGCGCCAGCTGCGACGTGTAGGCGATCTTCCCGTCATGCTCTTCCGCCGTGCATTCCCGTATCATGGAAAATCCCATCCGCGCATAAAGATCCTTCAAAAACTCTACCGCCCCGGCGTCCGTCTGCCCGTTGCGGACGATGATCATGCTCGCTCCGTCAAAGAGCGTCTCCGTCGAGTTTTCAAAACCTGACACTTCCTTCCCCGCCATCGGGTGACAGCCTACATAACGAAAATTGCGCTCTTTGGACAAAATGCGCCGCTCGATTTCCCCTTTGATCCCGCAAAAATCTGCCACCACGGCCCCGTCTCGAAAGGACGATTCCTCTATAAAGCGCATGGCCGCGTCCGGCGGCAGTGCCACAAACACGACGTCGTATTTGCGCGTGTCTTCACACACCCCGCCGATCACCTTCTCGCGCTTCGCCGCTTCCGTCACCTGCGGACGGTCAAATCCGTCCGCCGTGTACCCCGCCCGACGCAACGCCTTTGCCGTGCTGCCTCCGATAAGCCCGAGTCCCGCTACCAAAATGTTCATACTGTCCTCCGCCAAAAAAACGGTTTTGTCCCCAGACAAAACCGCCGCTCATTTTTTCTTATTTCTCCCCCGATTCCAATTCGTCCGTATTGCCGCTTTCCCCTCTTTTTTGCGACTGCTTAGTCCTATTTATTATACCGCGGCAAAAATATTCTGTCAAGAAAATGAATGATTCAAAAACGATTGACATCCATGGATATTCTTGATAAAATAAATGAAATCAATTTTACGGAAAGTTGGCTGAGCGGTCGATAGCGGCGGTCTTGAAAACCGTTGATGTGAGAGCATCCGGGGGTTCGAATCCCTCACTTTCCGCCATTAGTGAATAATACGAACTCTGAAAACGGGTTCGTATTATTTTTTGCCGTCCATTACTTCGGCATCATCGTTGAACGAAATTAAAACAGTCAGCCCGAACAAAAGACTGACTGGGCAAATTTAAGGACTATAAAAGTTATTACTCTTTTATTCTTCAAATGGATCTTTTAACTTCTCATTACGATGAGCTATATTATTTACAAGTCTACTCTTTGAAAATTTTTCATTGATAGTTTACAGCTCACGGCAGATAAAACGGCATAGATGACAATTCCTATCGCAAGAGCCACTGATTTGGCACCAGTATTTTCGGAATTGAGTCCGTTCAGGGTTGTAGAATAGAGCGGAGTTACCCAACGCAAAACAATAAAAACGCTGATTAGCAAAAATATAACAACTGCACCGATTACGAAAGGGACTCCGATTTTGTCTGGTTTTTTGAAATAACAGGGGAAGAAAATTAGATTGAATATGCCGAGCAAAATCGCCCCGTTGCCTACTAAAACAAGATTAGCCGATATACCTGCTTGATTGACATATTGCTCCGCAGGCAATACAGCACCTTTTATTGCGCCTATGACACCGACAAGAAATAAAATGATACACTGTAACCCGAATACCACCAGCATTTTTGCAAAGGGAATATGCTCTTTTTTTACAGGCAATGCGCAGGAAAAAGCAATATCACCGTTTTCCCTTGTCATCATACAACAGAAAAATATCGAAAGGCATGAGAAAAAGAAAATGACTTCATATGGATAATTCGGCATAAAAACGAGCACGGCAAAAAAGAGAAAGATAAAAGCCGTAGGGTGCATACAAAGCGCAATTTCTTTTTTAATTAGATTTAACATGTTTCTTTTCCTCGTTTTCTTTTTCCAAATGTACGATAATATTGTCGATCGTTGCATCTGTCACGGCTATACTTTCCGATATTTGCATGTCACGGGGCAGCAAACCTTCGTAGCCTTCTTTGACCGCCTTCACGCCGATAGCGTTGACGGCAGATGCGTCGGCAAGAGAAGAAAAATGTGCCAACTTATATTTGCATAGCAATTCTTTCAATGGACACGCCGCAAGAATTTTCCCTTGCGTTATATAAATGATATCGTCTGCAATTCGCATCAGGTCGGACGTTATGTGCGTAGAGAAAAGAACCGATACGCCTTCTTCTCGTACAAGTTGTAAAATAATGTCACAAAACTCCTCGCGAGAAAGCGGATCAAGGCCGCTTGTCGGTTCGTCCATAATGAGCAATTTTGCACCGTGCGAGAGGGCGAGGGCAAGCGCAAACTTTACTTTCATCCCTTCGGAAAGCTCTTTTACCTTTTTATTTTCAATAAGTTCGAATTGCGAAAGGAATTTTTCATATTTACTTTGATTCCAAGTCGGATAAAAAGGCGCGTATGCTTTGCGTATTGCAGCGAGCGTATTCATAGGATAATATCGAAAGCCGCCTCCGACATAACCTATCATTTGTTTAACAACCATTTCCTCTTTAAGAAAATCTTTTCCAAAGACAGCGACACTTCCTTCTGCATTGATAAGACGTAAAATACCTTTAATTGTCGTGCTTTTCCCTGCTCCGTTTCTTCCAATAAGTCCGGAAATATGCCCTTGCTTCACGAAAAAACTTACCTTATCCAACGTGAATTCTGGATAGACTTTTGTTAATTCTCTGACTTCAAGCGCGTTCATTTTTTATCTCTATCTCCGTTTTTAACATTGTTAACAGCATCCCACAGCTTTTCCATATAAGAAAACGGCTGCAAGGCGATACCTTGTCCTTTGTCCGCCATTAAAAGTAATGAATCGCCAGTATTCAGCGAAAACATATCCCGTACCTCTTTAGGAATAACAATCTGTCCTTTGAGACCGATTTTTACCGTAGTCAGAAACTTACCTTCAGGAAAATTCTCCATAATACACTCCTTTAGTATAATTAGTATTACTTTTCTTACTTATTATACAAACAAATAAACGAAATGTCAATAAATAAAACATTTTGAAAGATAAGATTACAAAAAGATCGTCAATAAGATTTAGCATTATAGAAAGAATAAACTACTACTTCTCCGATCCGCTCAAAAGACACAACAATTCAATCGAATCGGTAAAGGAAACAGAAAAGCAGTCCAAAGAGGCTGCTTCTTTATCGGAAATTCAAAGTTCGTACAAAGGCGACAACTCGCCGCCATCTGAAAAGCACCGGGTTTGATACTTTTTGTACCAGATCCGGTGCTTTCGCGTTTTCTCTCTGTTTTTCCGTTCCTCTTAAAAAACTGTTCCTGCCGCTCTGATAAAAACAGCACAGATGAATACCGCTAAACGGATACTAGCTTCTGAACACCGGCGTATTATCGGAAATTTGCGTGAGTCGGTCACTATATACGCCTTTCTCAATACAACCGTTTTCATACGCCGTTTTTATATTTGCCGTTAAAACAAATATGACACAATCAATAAACTCATTGACAAACGGCCCCCTCATCTTATTTGATTTTTCCCCGCTTAAATAATGTGTTTTTTTGTTAACTTTATAAATATACTCCATAATCTAAACCTCAAAAAAACAGCGGATTACGGCAATATTCGTATTTATGCTTAATAAATAAAACGGAAACTTTCATCGATTCCTTCAAATTATTTCTTCCCGGAAGTAAAAATATGATCTTACCATAAACGTTTCGTGTTCGGACGCATTCTTCTATGATAAAAAAGAGCGGATACCCGCTCTTTCCCACGCTATGCCTGCTTTCTTACTCTTTCCGGCGCCCTTCGCTTCCTCCAACGGCGCATGAATGTAGATCTTGATGCTGTCCTCCGCCGCCATCGATTCGCTTCTATATTTATTAAACCGCAAAATCAAGAATTTGTCAATAGTTCCGCCAAATTTTTACGCGCGCCTTCATTTTTTCGCTTCCGCCCCGCAAATTTCAAGGAGCGCCATACGCCGATGCCGCCTTCCGCAAAATTGTTTGCGGAAGGCGCTTTCTGCAAAACCCGCCCGTCCGCATTTTGCGGACGGGCGGGCTTTTTGTTCATTTCACTGAAAAAACGTTTTTACGTCAGCCCTTGACGGCCCCTACCGAGACGCCGTTGATGAGCACTTTCTGGAAAAAGAAGAACAGAATAATGCAGGGAAGAAGCATGACCGTCGCCGCCGCCATCTGCACGTTTGCGGGAGGAATAGAGCCCGCATTGTTGACGTACCTGTAATACAGGCCCAGCGAAAGGTTGTAAAGCGACTGCTCGTTGATATAGAGCAGCGGCGTCATGAAATCGTTCCAGCATCCCAAAAAGGACATGAGCATGACGTATCCCGCGATGGGAAGGCACATGGGCATGACGATGACAAGATAGATGAGAAACTTGTTCGCGCCGTCTACCTTCGCCGCTTCGCACACCGAATCGGGGATCCCCTTCATGTACTGGCGCATCAGGAAAATATTGATCGCGCCGCCGCCGCAGAAACCGGGAATGATCAGAGGAAGCCACGTATTCGTCCAACCCATGCCGAAGTACAATTTGTACAACGGGATCTGCATGCAGATGGAAGGAAGCATGAGCGTTGCGATCACGATGGAGAATACCAGCTCCCTGCCCTTGAATTTGAGCTTTGCAAACCCGTAGGCGCACAGGCTGGAAGAAAGCGTGATACCCACCATGTTGATAACGCCGATAATGAGCGTGTTTTTCAGCCACCAGAAATAGCCGCTGTCGATCGCCTTAGGAAAGGCAGCAACTGTAAATACGGAGGGAAAAAGAGCGCCCGAAGCGATGTCCTCGTCCGTCATGAAAGCCTTCAGAATCAGCTCGACGACGGGGAACAAAAAGATCACTGCAAAAATTAAGAGCACTACGTAGCGGATAGCAAGTCCGACAGCGCGCTTTGATTTGATCGTCTGCATTACACTTCCTCCCCGTAGTAAACCCACTTATTGAACTTGAACGTCAGCGCACTGATCACGGCAATGATCACGAAGAGCACCCAGCTCAGCGCGCAGGCTGTCGAAAGATCGGTGCTGTTGTAGAAATCGTAAATGCGCACAACGATAAAGTTGAGCTGTTCCTTGCCCGCCGGCTCGATGTTGAGCGTGATGACGTTGGAAAAAATCTGCAGGGAGTTGATGATACCCATGATCAGATTGTAGAAAATCATCGGCGTGCACATGGGAATGATGATCTTAAACAGCCGCACAAAATAGTTTGCGCCTTCCAGATCCGCCACCTCAAACATAGAGTCGGGGATCGCCTTGATCTGCGCAATCCACAAAATCATGCTGCTTCCGATCGTAAACAGCCCCATGAGAATAAACGTGAAAAACGCCGTCTTTTCCGAATCATAGAACGCAAAGGGCTTGGCGCCGAATGCGGCGAGTACGACGTTGAGCGCGCTCGTATCCGAACCGTTTGCAAGCGACGACCACAAAATACCGCTGACAACGGCGGGAAGCATCACGGGGAGATAGTAAACGACACGGAACACCTTGACGCCCTTGAAATCCTTTGCAAGAAAGAGTGCGAGCGCGAAGGAGAGCACGAGTGTAATGGGCAGAGAGATTACCGTAAATAAAAATGTGCTGCCGATGGAATCCCAGATCTGCTCGGCATATACGCCGAAAAGATTCTCATAGTTTTTCAATCCCACGAACTCCCCCATGCCCGCAACCGTCGTATAGGTGCGCGTAAAGGAATAGCCCAGGGACGAGATCATCGGCGTAAGCGTAAAGACCGCAATACCGATGACGACGGGCAGCACGAATGCAAACGAGCTGATCCACTCTAAAATTTTTCTTTTTTGCGCCGTGCGCATGTTCTTATCCATGTTTGACCTCTTGCAGGCAAACGGAAGAAACGGCTCTCCGTTTCTTCCGTGTACCTCGTATGTAGTGTAAAAATTATACGTTCAAAGATCCTTCGATCCTCGTCATCATGACATCTTTGTACTGGTCGATCTTGCCGTAAATAGCATCGTAATGCGTCCTGTCGGTCACCGCAACACTCAGATCGTCCGGCCAGAAATTATCCTTTACGACGTACGTCATGATCGAGATAGAGTTCTCGGAAATCGTCTTCTGCGCCGTCGCAGGGAAGCAGAAAATGTCGTTGACCGCGATGGTTTCCTGCCAATCCACATCCTCTACGAACGTAGCATGGTTGAGATCTGCACTCTTGTATTTGAGCCATTCGCCCTTGTCCTTCATGGACATCAGGGAAGGAACGCCCATACCAAGTTCACCGAACGCGTCCTGCCCCTCTTCGCTCACGACGTATTTGAGGAATTCCCATGCGTAATCGGCATTGGTCATCTTCTCCGTCGTTCCCGCTTTGACTTCCGCAAATTCAGAGGTGCGCTCCGCCGCTTTCTTCGTGATCGCATAGCCGCTGCATCCTACACCCGCGTAATCGTAAGGGAAAGGCAAAAAGTCCAAAGCAAACGTCGCGTTCGCCGAATTGATGTCACCGATCGAAGGACGGGTGGTAAACCAGAACGCCGCCTTCTTGTTCGGGAACGCCGACACACCGCCCGACGCGAGCGACTGACGGATATATCCGGGTTTGGAAAGCTCTTTATACAGCTCTCTGTACGCCGTGACCGTTTCGGGAGTGTCTACGCTCAAAACCTTCGACCAGTCTGTCGCGTCGCCCGCGAGCTGGGACGTGTCGATCATCTTGCCGCCGTAGTGACGAACCATCGCCTCATAGACAGGCGCCCAGTTGTAACGCGCATCGACTACGTTGGTTCCCTTCGTAAGACCTGCCTGTTTCTGCGCATCCGTAACACCGTCGGGGTTTTCCGCGTTCTCTTCGATGACTTTGTACACGGCCGCGCAAACTTCGTAGAACGTATCCGTGTTCCAGGCCTTTTTCAGCTCTTCAAAGCTGCCGTAGCCTGCATACATCTGCCCGTTTTCACCGGGTACGGCCGCCAGCATATCCTTGTTGACAAATGTGACGACCTTGTTGTAGTCGCGGGGCATAAACCAGATCCCCTCGTCCGACGAGTCGTAATGCGTCGTCGCGATCAGTTCGGGATAGATGTCATCGAACGAGAAAGTATCGTCCGCCTCGTCAAAAGTGCGAAGATCCAGGAAATGGCCGCGCGAAGAATACGCCGCATGCTGATCGCCTGGCGTGAACACCACGTCGGGGAAGTTCCCCGTCGCAACGAAATTGTCCATCGCCGTGCTGTACCCTCCGGGGAGCTGTACCTGCTGTATCACTACATTCGAATACTTCTCCTGGAAACCGCTCTTGTATTTGCGAAGCGCCTCCTGCTCGGTAGACGTGCCAAGCACGCCTACCTGTATGGCAACTTTCCCTTCCGTGTTCTCTTCCGGTTCTTTGAAAGGATCGGAACATGCGGTCAACACCGTCGCGCTCATGACAAGCGCAAGCAAAATGGTAACAAATTTTTTCATGATACGAAACACTCCTTAAAAGGTCAGCGTATTTCGACCTTGCAGCCCTTGAACGGCACGGTCACCGTGACCTGCCCGTCCTTTTCCGTGTAATTTTCGGTCGCCACACCGTCGATATAAACTTTCTGACCGTTTGATTTGTCAAGCGTAATTTGCAGCTGCAATCCCGTCGTCTTGCCGCGTACGTACGAAATCTGCACAAAATTCTTGCCTACGCTCAGATCGTAGTTCACGCCGCGATAACGCAGATTCTCCATCTTCCACCAATCCAGCTGCGAAGGAAGCGAAGGAGCTACGGAGAGTATATTCTCCGCCGTGCTGTCAATACCGAAGAAGCCGTAAGGAATGGCCGCCAGCAAAAGCGCCGATTCGAGGAATTCCTCGTCCAGACCGATACCGCCTGCCGTTCCGCCGCCCTGCATGCTCACACCGATCTGCGAGTAGTACTCACGGTAGAAATTCTTCGGGTTGGTCTGGTCGACACCCGCCGCATCCGCGACTGCCTTTACCTTCTCATACCAGCTCTGAATGCCTTTCAGACGTTCAAAACCGTTATCCGCACCGTATACGTCGATACGGCTCATCAGATCATAATAGCTCAGATACATGATGGCGCCGCCGTCCTGTACCTGCCCGCCGAATTCGTTCGAAGCGCCCCAGTTGAACACATACTGGTTCTGGTTGCGCACCGTCGTCGAACGGGGTGCAAATTCATAGTCGTAAATGCCGAGCGTACCCGTATCCGCAAAGGATCCGTCTTCCTGCACGCGGGTGCCTTTGTAACCCGTCGCGTAGTTCTTCTCCTTGCTCGCATCGTCAAGACCCGGCGCCGCTTCCTTGTCCTGCTCGACAATACGCTCGCCGCTGACCCAATCCATGATGCTCTTCGCCTGCTCGTCCGTCGCGATGCCCGCGGCGACCGCTTCCAGGTTGAACATGATGAATCCGTAATCGATAACGTCGCCGTAAGCGTTGAAACCTTCGACAAACCTGCCCTTCTCCGCATCCCAGAAGCCCGTCTGCTCCTCTACGTTCAAAGGCGCCTGCAGCTTCGTGCGGATCGTGTCAAGCAGCGTCGTGAGCGATTCGACCGTCTGCGTGTACGTCGCCGTACCTTCCGTGCCGCTCGAAAAATCACCCGTCTTCACGGTCGGCATCTCCGCCGTGATCCCCGCTTCCTGCGCCATCTTTTCCAGATAGAGCATGGACTCGATCGCTTTGTAATAGTAAATGTTGGTATAGAACCCGTCGGGCGCGCAGGAAATAATATCCCAATAGCCGTTGCCGATGCTGCCCGAGGTATCGTCGTTGGTCGCGCCCTCATGCCCGACAAAGAAATTCTCCATCGTGATCAGGCCGCTCTTGCCGTCGCATACGTCGATAAGGAATTCCGCCGCCTTTCTGAACGTGGGAAGATTCTCCTGCAGGTATTCCTTGTCGCCCGTAAATTCATAGTACATCTTCGCCGCACGCAGCAACAACGCATTGTTGTTGGTCTGGCGGGTATCGAACTGGCCGCGCACATAATTGAATTTGACGTCCGCATTGACAGACGCGCCTTCACGGATGACGGGCGTGATGCGGATACGCGTGATCGCATCGTCCCTGTTTTGCGACCTGCCCCAGTTTTCGTTCTGATACATGGGGAAGTACAGGCATTTGTTGAATTTCGCCGAAATCGGATCGGGAACCGTGGCAAATTCGCTGTATTTCACACTGAACCATTGATCGCCCGATTTTTTGTTCTGCCACTCCACGAGAATGTCGGTAAAGTTGCTCTGCGAACCGACAGAATCGTTGTCGCTCATACGGATATCCACTTCCAGGAAAGGCGCATATTTGGGAAGAAGATACGTGTCTTCGCCCGAAGTAAAAGAAACCTGCTTCATGCGCGAATTGGAAACGGAAATCAAGCCGCCGCCTACGGTAGGAACCGTGTCTCTGTCGTTGACTTTGACCGTCCAGTTCTCCGCCATGCCGTCATCGTTCCATTCCCAGCCTTGGCTGTCGCCCTCTACGAGTGCATAGTCAGGGAACGGCCAGCCCTGTCCGAAATAGGTTGTCGGCGCGCCGATCTCCGGCTGCAACGACTCTTTATTCGACCACGTATAGCCGTATTTGTCGACGGGCACGCTGCTCGTCCAGTCCTTGATCATCGCATACCTGTCATCGGGCACCGACGTCTCGGAATCAAAATACATGAGGCTCATCGCCTCCCACTCCTTGTTGAACATAACCGAGGAGCCGAGCGCCGCATCGCCGATGCGCATGTTGTCATAACGCAGATGTCTGTGCAGATAATCGTTCAAAAAATTGTCCAGCCCCTCGTCGGAGGAGGAGAAGAGCAGCATATTCGAGCTGCCCTGCTCCCTTCCGTACTCATACTCGGGGGTCTTGACCGTTCCTCCGCAGCCGCAGCTGAAAAGGAGTGTTGCGGCTATGCCTGCCGCGAGAATTTTTTTAATTTTCATGCTTTCTTTCCTTTTTTGATCGTCAGAACCGCCCCTGCCGCAAGCGCGCATGCTGCCATCGCGCCGAATGCAAAGGCCGCCGAAGAATTACAACCGCCGCTCGCGGTCTCCTCTTTCTCCACCTTGACGGTGAAAGAGAATTCCACAGTCGTGCCGCTGCCGTCCGTCGTCGTCGCTACGAGTTTGACCGCATTGTCGCCGACTTTGAGCTCTCCGCCTTCGATGCTCCAAGGCGCGTTCACGCCGTCCTTGAAGTAAACCGTGAACAGGTTCTTATCCAGCGCCGTTACTCCCTTGAGCGTAAGCGTGCCGCCCTGCTCAATCTTCACGCCGTCGTAGTACACTTCATCAAATTCGACAGAGCTGATCACTTCCTGCTGCTCAACTTCGACAAAGCCCTGTACGTCTTTGTCGTACTTGTAAGTGACAGTCTTTTCTACCTTGCCAAACGAAGGTACCGTGAAGCCCGCAAGGAACGTGATCGACCAATCGGGATCCGTCGCACTCAGATCGATCGCATACGGCGTACGCTGACCCTCCGTGCCGTCATTTTTGTTGATCGAATTGGTACGGAACACGATCTGCAACTCGTTCTTGTCATAGTGTACCATCACGACGTTCATCGACCTGTATTCTTCGTCTTTCTCCTTGTTCATCCATTGCTGGATCGTCTCGCCGTTGAAGAGGATCTTCGTCTGGCAATCCTGCAAGAATCCGTAAGAGAGCAGATATTCGATGGTGGACGTGTTGTATCCGAGGTTCTCGGAGGTCGACAGCCACGCTACCGTCGCATTGATGTGCCTGTACTGCACGTCCGTAATGGGTTGATCGAAATATACCTTGAAGGCAATGTTGCCGTCCGTATCGACGGATACAGGGTTGGAAACGGAAGTCACTTTGATTTCATGATATTCCACTTCGCTCAGATCGATATCCTTGCCCCAGCCGCCGAATTCATACTTGTAATTCACGCCGACCGCGATCGCACCGCCGCGGGGAACCGTAAAGCCGTCCAGAACAGAGAACGTCACCTTGGAAATGACGTTGCCGTCTGCATCCACCACGCCGCCTGCCGACTGCGGAATCTTCGCACTCACGGAAATGGACAGAACGTCCTTATCCGTAAACATGATCTTGACCGCGTTCGCAATGTCCGCACCCGACGCGTCTTTCGCCGCAAGAAGTTCCGTAATCGTCTTGCCGTTGATCAGGAGGTAATCTTTCACCCATGCTTCGTTGGTGATATCTTCAAGATTTTCGTATACGTCGCCGCGCACGTTCTTGGAGAAGTGCAGCTCGAACACATACGCATCCGCCACGCTGTCGTAACGGAAGCCCGTCACGCCCGTGTATTTAAGCTCGATATCCTCGTCCGCATCGTAAGAGTCCGTTATATCTACGATAAACTTGCTCTCTTCCGCGCTGTACGTGAAAATATAGTAACGCGCAAGTTCCGCCGCCTTCTGCGCGTTCGGAGAGCTCGGGATATCCGTATAGAAAGGCAATCCCTTGAAGAGAATGAATACGTCCCCGTCGTTCCATGCCGTCTGCGACACTACAAGCTGCAAAGTATTCGCGCTGTTGTACTGGAAGACCTTCACTCCCTGCATCTGCGAGAAATAAGAACCGTTGAACATCACCAGATCCGTAACGTCCATCGACGCCTCCGTCGGGAACGCAGCAATGCTCGTCAGCGAAGAAAGATTGATGGGGATGTTGAGGAATACCGTGCCGTCCTTATTCACACCGGCATCGAGCTTGTCGCCCTTCTGTACGCTCATCTCGATGGGCGCAAGCACCACGATCTCGTTCCAGTTCGGGTCGGTATACTTAAAGGACTGCTCCTCTTTGACTTCATAGCCCGTATCCGCAAACTTCAGGCCCTGCATGATTGTCACGACGTTGTCGTTGCCCAGTTTGTTGTCGCCGCGGAAAATGCTCTGCGAACGCGTGTCGATCCACAGCGTGACGACATTTATCTTTTCCGTGTTCGCACGCACGGTCGCCTTTACGGGTGCTTCTTCCGTGCCGACGTTCTCGTTCATGATATCTGCAAGCGTCGTTCCGTTTACTTTGATATACTCGTTGAACCATGCTTCACCCGCGATATCGTCGCTCGCCGCATGCCCTTCGAAGACGTTCTCGGAGAAGTGGATCTGCATGCCGTATACGTTGCCTGCCGCATCATAGTGCCCGAGCGCCATACTCGATACGACTACTTCGCGGTAATCCGAATACACTTTGGTAAGGGTGAACGCACCGTTCGTATAGACGAGCTGATATTCTTCGTCCAGGCAATACGTTGCGGAATACCCTTCCACATACTCTTTTGCATAGAAAACATAGTTCTTGGGAAGCACGATCGTGTCCCCTTCCTGCCATGTCCATTCGCCGTCGTTTTTCAAAAGCTGAATAATATTTTCGGTCGCAAGGTTGAAATGACCGACTTTCGCATAATCGTCGTCGTTGAACGTGATCCCCGCAGGCGTCGCATTCGTGACTACATCATCGAATGCCACATTGGCCGAAAGATCGAGATTGACGTAATTTCCGTTCGCTCCGACATTCGTCAGTCCGATCGGAACCGCAAATATGACGTTGCCGTCCGCAACCGACGCAACACGGAACTCAAAATCTTTGGTCGTCTTGTATGCGCCGCGGCCGTCCGCATTGTATACGGTGAAACCTTCCTTGAAGAGAACGGTGTCTCCTACCGCCCAGGCAAACGTCTTGCCGTCCGCAGGCAAGAAACCGAGCGCCTGAATGCCATTGTTTTCCACAACGGCCAGCTGTGCACCGAATTCGGAGATCGCAGCCCCGTTGATCGTAACATTGCCTACCGCAGCTTCCTGCGAATAGATGAGCACTTTGCCGACTTCCGGAATTTCCGTTGCGCCCGTCATGTCGATCTGCTGATCCAACATGAAGCCCGCATTTTTCGCCGTGCCGGTGCCGAGAGGCAGAATTTCCGCCGCGGGCAGCCCGACAAGCTCTTTGTTGATGCCCGTTACCGCCAAAGGCAGGTTAAAATTCGCCGTCTGCCATGCAACATAGCATTTGCCGTTTGTAAAATCGCTGCGCGTGACATTCAAAGTCTCTCCATTTTGACCAAGTACTTCCATGCTGTCAATTTTGATATAAGACTTGTCGGCTTCGCCGCCTGCGCCGATATAAATTTCAACCTTAAAATATTTACTGAGATCACTTGGTGTGCCCTGCTTGGTGCCGATTACAGCACTCGGAGCATACCCGTTTCCGAGCTGCATACCCGCACTGCCGATATTCATGGACACCTTAACATAAGCAGGCGCACTTCCCGCTAAAAACAATCCGCCGATCGATGTTTCGGGTATGTTACTCACATCGTCAAAGAGATGGAAAAACGACCAATCATCTGATTTTCCCGACGTGATCTTCACATAGAAATAGTTTACTTTGGTAAGATCGAGCTCGGTCTTGTTATAGGTAACAATACTGCCCGACGTAAAGTTGAGAACAGACGCACCCTCGTCGTTAATGGTGATCGGGTCCATGTTGGCGTTCTGGTACCAGCCGTTTTCGTCAAAATCACCCTTCTGCAGCGGAGGTTTCACGCCCTGCGGCGCTTTGTCGATCCCCGTCGCTTTGATCGTCATGTCCGCACCCAGCGTCTGCAATACAAGATAGCACTTGCCTTCCGCAAAATCTTCGCGCGTAACGGTCAGCTCCTCACTGTTATTTTTAGCTTCGCCGATCACTTCGACGTCGTTGATCTTCACATACGATTTGCTTTCGCCGCCCGTGCCGATAAAGAATTCAAACTTGTTGTATACGGTAATGTCCGTAGGTGCTCCCTGGTCTGCGCCGACCATGCCGCCCGTCGTCGAATATCCCCTGCCGCACTGCATGCCTCCGCTCTGCACGAGCATGGTGACTTTGGCAAAATCCATGCCTGGCGTTGCAGGATCGTAAATTCCGCCGCCCGCACTCACCTTGGAATAATCATCGACAAGATACACGCCCGTCCAGTTGCCTGCCGTAGAGGCAATGTAAACGGTGTGCGGCTTGGTCAGATCCATCGCCGTGCTGTTGTACGTCGTGACGCCGCCCGCCGTAAAGGTGAACTCGGATGCGCCTTCCGCATTGGTCTTGAGCTGCGTCATGTTGGCGTTCTGGAACCATCCGTTTTCATCGTACTCACTGCCTGTGGCAGCAAATACGGCGCCCACGGAGAGAGATGCCAGCATCAGGACTGACAGCACAAAAAGTAGAACTCTCCTCATATAAAACCTCCATTATTTTAACGGCGGAAACGCCGTTCAGTTACTTTACTCATAAATGCTTTCGTCGTGTTACAACACGACGAAAGAGTGCGCACTCTTTCAAATCAGTTTATTCAATTCTATGCCCGCACACTATACACTGTTACGCTCGACAAGTTTCGTCCCGATCTTGCGCACCGTATCTTCGGATACGCCCTCATCCAGGATAAAATCTACATAGGCGTACCCTTCTGCTTTCTTATCTACCTGTATCGTAGTCAGCGCAGGGATGAAAAATCCCGTAAAATCCAAATCGTCACAACCGATGACGGATACGTCGTGCGGTACTTTGTAACCATTGTCAAACAATGCCCTGAGCACGCCGAGCGCCATCATGTCCGTAAGACAAAACACCGAATCAAACGGCACTCCCGATGCGATCAGCTTTCGGCAAAGTTCATACCCCACATTGTGCGCCTTCTCCATCGGATAGTTTCCGCATAGAATCCGTCGGCTGTCGTATTCAAACCCGTACTTTTCCGCATTCTGCTGAAAATAGGTAATACGCATGTCCGTAGGCATCAGCCATTCCTCGATCCCCGCCACAAACGCGGGACGCTTCCTGCCCGTACGACGGAAACTCTCCATCGCCTGCCGCATGCCCTCCGTATAGTCAACTACCACCTTCGGCCCCGACTTCGTACAGTTGATCAGCCGGATCCCCTCTTCCAAAAAGATGTCATACCAGGAAAAATCACAGGTGAACATCGCAAGATTGACAATGCCGCACACCCGATAAGACAACAAATCGTCCAGAATCTTGCGTACGTCCCTGTCCTTGATGGCAAACATCGAGATGATGCAATCCTGCTGCTCCGCCCTCTCCACCATCGCCTCAACCAGGTGCATATAGTAGGGATTGAGAAGATCCTCTACCAAAACCGCAATGATATTGCTCTTGCTCTTTCGCAGATTGGATGCGAGCTTGTTCGTGCGATAATTCAATTCCTTGACGGCTGCATTGACTTTCTCGCGTGCCTCGGCGGAAACATACCCCTTCCCGCTGATGACGCGCCCCACCGTCGCGGTCGATACCCCCGCACGCTCGGCGACTTCTTGCTTTGTAACCATACATTCTCCCCACACGCCATAAAGACGCATGATCAAAAAATATGCAACAAAATTCTTTGCCCAAGCGAAAAGGCGGACGCGCGGATTTTTCTCCCCCTTTTTACCGCACTCCGCATACCTCCGCCGCTTTCGGCAGATTCCTTTCATACCCCCGTTTACGCCCGTCCGTTTGTGATAAATCATCGGTTTGCTCCGATCCGCGCGCGCCGCAAAGGCATGTGTCTTCGTGGACACTGTTATACTATCACAAAAATTGTGAGTTGTCAATACATTTTATGAAAAAAATTTGATCACAAAATAGTGCATCTTTTCGGGTGAAAATCAGAAAATTATTTTTTCTGTAAGCTGATTTTGCGGACGGCTTTCCCCTTCTTTCGTTCTGCTTTTTTTCGAAAAATGCCCTTCCTTTCGGAAAATTCCTACAAACACAGAGGGCCGCCGCCTGCAAATTTTTTTGCAGGCGGCGGCCCTCTGTCTTATTTTGCTTTCCGAAAACCCCGCCAAAACTCGCTCTGTTTTTCGGGCTTCTCCGAAATTTTCTTTTCAGTTTTCCTCCGCGGAAGCAAGCCGCAAATATGAACCGATAAACTCCAGCGCCGCTTGCATGCCGCCGCTTTGCGGCGCGCGGCGCAGCTGCTTTAAGCGCTTGCCGACCGCCTTTCTCCCGCGCCGCGTCAGATACTTTTTCAGCGCCTTGCTCTCGCAAAGAAGAACGGCCAGCAACGTTCCCTGCACGGGCGCTTCGCCCGTCTGCGTCAAGGCGCGAAGCTGCATTGCCGCCCCTTCCGCCGCTTTCGGGTCGGGTATGTAAACCTTCCTCTTTCGCAAAAGACCCGCCTTGCGCTCCTTGGCATACCCCGCCTTCACGAGAGAATCGCCGACCGCATACAAAAGTTCGCGCGTGTGCTTTCCACGAAAGGTAAACGGATAACGCCCCTTCAGCTTTTCCGCCTTCAAAGGCTGTTTCGCGCGTACGTATTCATATAAGGAAGACAGATACCTTTCGCCCTCTGGCAATTCCCCGCCCGCTTTGAGCCGCCTTTTCTCATACGTCAGAACGCCCGCCGCCAACAGCTCGCTCACCCCCGCCGCCGTAAAACATGCGGCACTCTTCGCGCTCCGCGGCGACAGTTTCCCCTTTTTATTCAATACGCAAAGCAGATAGCTTTGCGATAGCGTGATCCCTTCCATACCAACTCCCCTTTTCTCTCATTGCCCGTCTTTTCAATAACCGAAACGCTCTTTTAAAATCCGTTCCTTTGCAGCCAGCTCTTTAAAAGCGCGTCCGAACTTTCCACGTCCGAGCCGCACACGGACAGCGCTTCCCCGATCTGCGCATGCGGACACAGCTTTTGCAAATCCTGCACGCTCCTGCCCGTTCCGCTCCCTTCGTTCGTGCAGAACGGATAGATCTTCTTCCCCGAAAAATCTGCACTCTCCAAAAACGTCCACACGGGCATCGGCATCGTCCCGCACCAGTTCGGATATCCCAAAATGATGTTTTCATACCCCGAAACGTCGGCCGTCCCTTTCAGCGCGGGCCGCGCGTTTTCCTGCAACTCCTTCCTTGACCGCCCGACGCATTCCCTGTACCCGTCCGGATATTCTTCCGCTTCCTTCAGCTCCGCAAGAGGCGCCCCGATCATCTTCGCGATCTTTTCGGCCGCCGCCTTCGTGTTCCCTTTCTCCAACCGCACGATTTTGCCCTTCGCATAGTTCATCCCGCTGTGCGAAAAATATACGACGATCGTCTTTTCCATACGTTTTACCTCCCGCGCGCCCGCCCCTTCCGGCGGCCGCATTCATTTTTTTCTGTGTGATTTCTTCCAGTCCCTGATCTCGTTCAGCCTGTTTTTGAATTTGATCTCCTGCCCCTCTTCCGTCGGCGTGTAATACTCCCGCCCGACCAAAGAATCGGGCAAACATTGCATGTCCGTCAGCTTGTCCTCCGTGTCGTGCGCGTACTGATACCCCTTGCCGTATTCCAGCTCTTTCATCAGCTTCGTCGGCGCATTCCGTATCACGAGCGGCACTGGCTCGGATAACTGCGCAAGAGCATCCTTCCTCGCCCGCCCGTACGCGACGTACAGCGCGTTCGACTTCGGCGCCAGCGACATATACACCACCGCCTGCGTCAGATGCACCGTGCACTCCGGCATGCCGATCAGATGACACGCCTGGTACGCCGCCACCGCCATCTCCAGCGCGCGCGGATCCGCAAGCCCGATGTCCTCGCTCGCAAACCGCGTCACACGCCGCGCAATGTAGAGCGGATCTTCCCCCGCTTCCAACATCCGCGCCAGCCAGTATACCGCCGCGTCCGGATCGGAATTGCGCATGGACTTGTGCAATGCGGAAATCAGATTGTAATGCTCTTCCCCGTTTTTATCGTACAAAAGCGACTTCCGCGATATACATTGCTCCACCACCTCTTTGGTGACACACGTCTTCTCGCCCTGCCGCTCCCCGTTTAAAACTGCCATCTCCAGCGTCGAAAGCGCCGACCGCGCGTCTCCGTTCGCAAAATTCGCGATCGCACGTATCAGCTCCTCCGAAATCTCCACCTGCTCGCCGCCGAACCCGCGTTTGTCCTGCAGCGCCCTCTTCAAAAGCCCGACAAGATCGTCCGTACTCAGCGCCTGCAACACAAACACCTTGCACCGCGACAGCAACGCCCCGTTTACCTCAAACGACGGGTTCTCCGTCGTCGCGCCGATCAGAATGATGCTGCCCTTCTCTACGTACGGCAAAAACGCGTCCTGCTGCGCCTTGTTGAAGCGGTGTATCTCGTCCACAAACAGGATCGTCTTTTCTCCGAACCGCCTGCCTCTCTCCGCTTCCTCCATGACCTGCTTGATCTCCTTGATCCCGCTGGTCACCGCCGAAAAATCAATAAATTTCGCTTTCGTGCGGTTCGCGATGATCCGCGCCAGCGTCGTCTTCCCGACGCCCGGCGGGCCCCAGAAAATCATCGACCCGATCGCGTCGTTCTCGATCAGCCGCCGCAACACCTTCCCCTCGCCCAACAGATGCTGCTGCCCGCAAAATTCCGAAAGATCGCGCGGCCGCAGCCGCTCCGCCAACGGTTCCGCGCGCTCACTCTCAAACAACGTCGGTTGGTACATTTTTCCTCACCTCCGCCATAAACTCCGACCGCGGGAACCGCCGCGGCAAAATTTTTCCTATGCCTGCGATGTTCCCGCCCCTTTCGTTCATTCTTTCCTGCCGTCCGTATACACGGCGCTCTCCAAAATCGTGCGTAAAATCAGCTTACACGAACACGCCATGTCCGCTTCCCGTATCCTGCCCCGCCTGTACGCGCGCAAGATCTTTCTTTGCACGCTCCCCGAGCCGGGCATGACGAGATCGTTGCCCGAAGAAATGCACTCCTCCGCCGACGCCGCTTCTTTGCCCGTGGCAAACCAGTCCGTCATGACGATGCCCGAAAAGCCCCATTCGCACCGCAAGACGTCCACGCAGAGCGCGCGCGTATTGGATACGTACGCTCCATTGACGCGGTTGTACGACGTCATGACCGCTTTCGGGTTTCCCTCTTTCACCGCGATCTCGAACGCTTTCAGATGCGCTTCGCGAAGCGCACGCTCCGAGATTTCCGCCGACATGCGCCGACGCTCCTCTTCCCGATCGTTGCACACAAAATGCTTGTACGTCACCCCGATTCCGCCGCAAGAGTTGACCCCCTGCGACAGGGATGCCGCCAGCTTTCCCGTAAGGAGCGGATCCTCCGAATAATATTCGAAGCTCCGCCCGCACAGCGGATTTCTGTGCAGGTTCATCCCCGGCGCCAGCCATAACGTCACGCCCGTTTCCAAAAGTTCCGCGCCCGTCGCGCGGCCCATTTCGTAGAGCAGGCCGCAATCCCACGTCTGCGCGACGAGCGTCTCGCACGGCCATTGCGTGCAATACTGGTACCGAAACGCCTGCCCTTCTTTTTCTTTCGGAGAAAACAGCGCCAGCAATTTTTTCAAAAGGCCGTGCCGCAGATTTTCCGGCACGACGGGCATCGTAAACCACTTGCTCCCGACGTCCGCCGCACGGGGCGTAAGGTTCACCCCCTGCGGCCCGTCGCACATATTGATATTCGGGATCCCCTTCTTTAAAAGTTTCGACGTCGTTTTGCCGACCGCCCCGTACGTTAAATTGTACGTCTTGCCGAAATATCCCGCACCCACGACCAGCCGCGCTTTGTCGCGCGCGCGGAGCGCCTTGTACAGATCTTCCGTCTTTTGGTCAAATTTCGGATGATACGTATATTCGTTTCTGCGCATGACGATCCCGCCCGTATATTCGGCTACGGGCGGCTCCTCTGCGCTCTCCGTGAGTGCGGAAGCGGGAAAGTCGGGAATTTCCATACGCGCCTTCGCCGCGCTCTTGCACAATTCCGTCGTCACCGTTTCCCGAAATCGGATCGCCGCCGCCGTCTGTAAATTTTCGCTCGAATTTCCCACGCGCAAAAGGTAATCGCCCTTTTCGATTTTATAGCGCGATTCCCCTTCAAAATAACTCGCCAACACCGACAGCTCGAACAGCATGCGCACTTCGCATTCTGCCCCGGGCGCCAGCTCCTCCGTCTTCGCAAAGGCGACAAGCCGCTGCGCTTCCTTCACGATGCTGCCCTTGGGCAGCGCCGCATAGACCTGCACCACTTCGCGGCCCGCCTTTTCGCCCACGTTTTTTACCTTCGCCGCAACTACCGCACGCCCGCCGAGCAGTGACACCTGCGCGTCCGAAATACGGAATTGCGTGTACGAAAGGCCGTACCCGAACGGATACCGCGGCATAAACCCCGCACTCTCAAACCATTTGTATCCGATAAAAATTCCTTCTTTGTAGATATCGTGCAGCGCGTCGCCGTTGCGCGAACCGTATTCGTTCGCAAACGGGTATTGTCCGTAATTTCTGCCCCACGTATCCGCCAATTTGCCGCAAAAATTCTCTTTCCCCGTCAGCACGTCCGCCAGCGCGTTCCCGCCTTCCATGCCGCCTTGCACCATGTATACGATCGCGTCCGCTCCGATCTCCTCGTCAAACGTCAGATCGATCATACCCGCGGAATTGATCACCAGGACAAGTTTGGGAAACAGCTCTTTTAGACGGCGCAGATGCTCCAGCTCTTCCGCCGCGATCAAAAAATCGCCTTCCTCGTCCCTGCGGTCTCCGCCTTCGCCCGCCTGCCGCGTCAGAACGTAAACCGCCGTGTCCGTCTGAACGTCTTCCTCTTTGATCGCGCCGCCGTACGGCGCACGGAAACAATGCGCCTGCGCCTCCGCCATCAGCCGCGTAAAATCAAAGCACGGCCGCGAAAACAGCTTGTCGGTCTCCTCTTCCCATTTGCGGTGCGCCTCCGCATACAACGTATCCAGCTCATCCAACCATCGGCCCGTGCATACCTGCCAGCCCGCGTTCAGAAATCCCTGCTCGACGTTTACGCGCGTGCGCGGATGCACTTCTCCGCTGCCCGTGCCGCCCGCTTCCGTATACCGCACGCCGCGCCCGAACAGGGAGACCTTCCCGCCCGTCAGCGGGAGAGCAGCATGCTCGTTTTTCAGCAGCACGATCCCCTGCGCACATACCCTGCGGGCCAACGCCCGATTCTTTTCTTCCCGCTCGCTGATTGCGTCGCTTTTCGGCGCACGTACCACCGATTTCATACTTTTTACTCCTTTCCTGCTACGAACGGCGCTCCGCTTTTTCGATCACGCCTCCGCCGATGCACTTGTCCCCTTCATAAAATACCGCGTACTGCCCCGGCGTGACCGCCCGCTGCGGCTCGTCAAAGTACACCTCTGCGACATTCTCCCCCGTACGGCACACGCGCACTCCCTGCTCGCTTTGCCGATAACGAAATTTCGCCGTGCAGACAAACTCCTGCGGCGGAACTTCGGGAATCCAGTTGATCCCCGTAACCGTGCATTGGTCGGTATACAGCGGACTTTCGTCCCCGTGCGATACGTACAAAACGTTGTTTTTCAGATCTTTCTTCACCACGAACCAACGGCCGCCTTCGTCGCCCTTCCTGCCGCCCAGATCCAAGCCCTTGCGCTGGCCGAGCGTGTAGTACATGAGTCCGATATGCTCGCCGACTTCTTCCCCCTCGCACGTCATGATCTTGCCGGGCCTCGCGGGAAGATAATTCCGAAGGAAATTGCGGAAATTCCGCTCTCCGATAAAACAGATGCCCGTGCTGTCCTTTTTCGCCGCCGTCGAAAGCCCGTATTTTGCCGCGATCTCCCTTACCTGCGGCTTGCAGATGTTCCCGAGCGGAAACAAGACGTTCGCAAACTGCGGCTGCGTCACCTGGTTGAGAAAATACGTCTGATCTTTCCCCGCGTCCGCCGCTTTCAGAAGATAATGCCGCCCGCCTTCGTGCAGGATCCCGCAATAATGCCCCGTCGCTATATAATCTGCCCCCAGCGCCGCCGCATATTCCTTGAACGGCCCGAATTTGATCTCCCGATTGCACAATACGTCCGGATTCGGCGTCCTGCCCGCTTCGTATTCCTTCAAAAAATAGGAAAAAACACGCTCTGCATATTCCTTCGCAAAGTTCACCGTATAATACGGTATGCCGATCTTGTTGCATACCCGCTTGACGTCTTCATAATCCGCTTCCGCCGTGCAACAGCCGTTTTCTCCTTCTTCTTCCCAATTCACCATATACAGCCCGATCACGTCGTACCCCTGCTCTTTCAGCAGCAACGCCGCCACCGAACTGTCCACTCCGCCGCTCATCCCTACGGCTACCGTCTTCCGCTTTTCCACTCTTTTCTCCGTCTTTCTTTAAATTTATGATATTATACTCTCCGAAAACACTCCCTGTCAAATAAAAAAGAGCGGCTCCCCGCTCTTTTCCAGGCTATGCCTGCTTTCTTACTCTTTCCGACACCTTTCGCGCTCATGTATGACGCCGCAAGCGTGCCTCAATCCTTTACGTGCGAAATATACGACAACGCACAATCCACACATCCGTCTACACCGATCAGTCCGCTGTCCAGGCACAGATGATGGTTCTCCGCCATGCCCCACTTCTGATCGGTATAGTATTCATAATACTTCTTGCGCTTTTTGTCCGTCGCCTTGATGTGTTCTTCCATCTTTTCGGGCGCGACCCCCGTGTCCATCGCGAGCTTGCGCTCTACTCTCTTCGCCAGCGGCGCATGAATGTAGATCTTGATGCTGTCCTCCACGATCACGTCCGAACACCGCCCGATCAGAACACACGGCCCTTCCTGCGCCAACCGCTTGATAAGATTCGACTGCGCAATGTATATCTGATCCGTCATCGGCATCTGATAGTACGAATACAACGTCCGCGAAAAAAGCCCCGGCGCACTCTCCTCATAATGCTTCATAAACTCGGGGGAAAGATTGCTGTCCTCCGCCGCCATCGAAATGAGATCTTTGTCGTAAAACGGAATCTTCAATTCGTGTGCCAGCTTTATGCCGAATTCCCTGCCGCCGCTTCCGAACTGACGGCTGATCGTTATAACTTTGTTCATACAACCTCCTTCGCTGAGCATCCGCTTCGCTTCTATATTTATTAAACCGCAAAATTAAGATTTTGTCAATAGTTCCGCTAAATTTTTACGCTCCGTCGTTCATTTTTTCGCTTCCGTCACGCAAATTAAAAAAACGTAATGCGCCGATGCCGCCGCCCGCAAATGTTTTGCGGTCGGCGGCATCCTTTTCAACGCTTATGCGACAAACAGCCAGACGTAATAGGCGATAAACCCTGCAAGCAGAATCACGCCGCCGACTTTGCCGAGCGTATGCTTTTTAAAGAAAGAGAGGACGTACAGCAAAACCGCCGCCGCGAGCGCGACGAGCGCGTCGATCAGGTTGGCCTGTGTAAACGTCAGAGGATACACCAGCGACGCGAGTCCCGCGACGATGAATATGTTGAAAATATTGCTCCCGATGATGTTGCCGACCGCAATATCCGTCTCCCCTTTGAACGCCGCCACGACAGACGTGACGAGCTCGGGAAGCGACGTGCCGACCGCCACAATCGTCAGCCCTATGATGCGCTCGGAAAGTCCCGCCGCCACCGCGATCTCCCGCGCCGCATCGACCAAAAGCGTTCCGCCGCCTACGACCATCGCCAGCCCGACCACCAGCAATACGATCAGAAACCAGAGCTTTTCCTGCATCTTTTCCATCCAGCGCGAAAAGGCTCCGCCCTTTTTCTCCGCTTCTTCCTTTTTCTCGATCGTGATCACTTCCGCTTTCCCAGCTTCCGCACGCTCCGCCGCTTCCTCCGCAAAAACCTGTTCGGGTTTACTCGGTTCGTCCGCGATCGTGCCGAGCGATTCGCTCAGCGGATGCAGACTCTTTTGTTCGCGGAATGCGTTCCGGAAAAGCAGATACATATAGATCGAAAAGACGACAAGCAGCACGATCCCGTCATACCAGGTCAGCGACTTGCCCCAATACCCGAGACCGATCAGCAATACACTCGCCAAAAGCAGGACGGGAAAATCCAGCTTCAGCGATATTTTCTGCACGGGCAGATCGTGCACCAACGCCGATACGCCCAGAATCAGAAGTATGTTCGCAATGTTGCTCCCGACTACGTTCCCGATCGAAATATCCGTCGAATGCTGCAGCGCGGACGTCACCGACACCGCAAGCTCGGGCGCGCTCGTCCCGAACGCCACGATCGTAAGCCCGATCACCAGGGGCGAGATGCGGCACTTCTTTGCAAGCCCCGCTCCGCCGTCCACAAACCAGTCCGCCCCTTTCACCAAAAGCGCAAGACCGACTATCAGCAAAAAAATCTGTAACGCAAGCATCTCTCTTTTTTTCCTATGTAGATTATTTTTGACCTTCACCGAGTATTGTAAACATTTTCACCGAAAATGTCAAGGGAGCGGCCCCGCTTGAGGCCGCTCCCGCATTTTATTTTTAATTCCCGCACTCGATGGAGATTTCGTTGAACAGCGCCAACAGATTGTCCACTTTCTGCTTCGCCTTTTCTTCGCCCGCCGCATCCAGCACCACGTGCCCTTTGTCAAACATACACAGACGCGTCCCGTATTGCTCCGCAAAACGAAGATTGTGCGTCACCATCAGCGTCGTGATCCCTTTTTCCCGCACGATCTTGTCCGTCAAGACCATCGTCTGCTCCGCCGTCTTCGGATCCAGCGCCGCCGTGTGCTCGTCCAAAAGCAAAATCTTGATGGGCGTCATCGTCGCGATCAGCAAGGTCAAAACCTGCCTCTGCCCGCCCGAAAGCGAACCTACGGGCGTGTTCATCCGATCTTCCAGTCCCAAACCCAACGGACGAAGCATATCCCTGTACGCGCTCACGCGCTTTTTGTTCAGCCCCGCCGTCAGTCCGTACGCCTTGCCCTTGTTTTCCGCGATCGCCATGTTCTCCGCAATCGTCATGCTGTTCGCCGTCCCTCTCGAAGGATCCTGAAATACCCTGCCGATCTCCCGCGCACGAACGTATTCCTTCCTGTCCGTAATGTCCTCCCCGTCCAGGAAGATCTTCCCCGCGTCCGGAAACAACGTCCCGCTCACCAGGTTCAAAAGCGTCGTCTTGCCCGATCCGTTGCTCCCCACAATGGATACAAATTCACCTTCTCGCACCGAGAAATTAAATTGATCAAACAAAACCGATTCGTCCGGCGTGCCGCGGTTGAAACGCTTTTCGATTCCTTTCAGTTCAAGCATCGCTCCCGCCTCCTTTCTCACCCTGACGCGCCCGCTTTCTCTTCACAAACCCTTTCAGCGTCCTGCCGATCAGTCCGCTGTCAAAGACCAGCACCAAAACAAACAACACCGCTACGATCAGCTTCGTGTAATCGCTCCCCAGCAGCAAAAGCGCCGCCGTAAGGATCGCATAATACAGCACCGCGCCGATCACCACGCCCGTCGTGTCCGCCATCACGCGGATATGCTTGGAGATCACACACCCGATGATCACGCATGCGAGCGCGATCACCACCGTGCCCGTGCCCATGCTCGAATTGTAAACCGACCCGTTCTGACAGTAAAAACTTCCCGCAAACCCCACAAGCCCGTTCGCAATCGATAGGCCCAGCATCTTGTAATTGTCCGTGTTCCTGCCCATCTGCGTCACAAGCTGCGGATTGTCGCCCGTCGCTCGGAGCATGAACCCGCTCTTCGTCTTCAAAAACAGATCCAGCAATACCTTGCACAGCGCCACAAACAACAGCACGAACAAAACCGCTACATAGTTCGCCGCCGCCCGCGGAAGCGAATCCAGCATCGAATTGTGCAACAGCGTGTCCAACTGCGAAAACGCCACCTGCGCCCCGCCCGCGATCAGATAATTCACCGAAAGCAGCGCCGTCATCGTGATGATCCCCGAAAGCAAACCGTTGATCTTCAGCTTGACGTGCAAAACGCCCGTTACGAACCCCGCCAAAGCTCCCGCCGCAAACGCCGCGATCATCCCGACATACCACGGACATCCGTTCACCAAAAGCACCGAAAATACCACGCCGCCCAACGGAAAACTGCCGTCTACCGTCAGATCCGGGAAGTCCAGGATCTTATACGTTATGTAGACTCCCAGTCCCACGATCGCATAGATAAAACCCATCTGCAAAATGGTACTCATCTGATTGAGAAAAAACATAGCCGCTCCTTTCCTTCCCGCTTTGAAATCTCTTTATGCCGCCGCCGTATCGTTCGCACCTTCGTATGCCGCAGGAAGCGTAAACCCGAGCTCCGCACATACCGCCGAATTGTAATCTACCGAATAACCGTCCTCGATCGTCTCAAACTTGAATTCTCCCGAGATCGGCGTTCCGTCCAAAACGTCCGCAATCATTCCGCCCGTCACTTCTCCGAGCGCAAAATAGTCCAGCGAACAGCTCGCTATGCATCCCAGCTTCACCTGCTCGATCTCGCTCCCGAATACCGGTTTGCCCGCCGTCTTCGCCTTGTCCAGCACCGTCGCCAAATTGTTCACCACGTTGTTGTCCGTAAGATTGTTCAGACAATCTACCTTTTCCAACAGCACGCTCGCCGCCGAAGGAATATCCTCCGCCGTGTCCACGGGCTGCGTCACGATCTCGATCCCGTAATCGGACGCCATCGCCTCGAATTCCGCAATCTGCGAAACAGAATTCGCTTCCGATTTCGTGTACAGGATCCCCACTTTGACCGCATCCGTGCGATCCGGCTCTTTCTCTTTGTAAAAATCCGAAATAAGCTTCAGCTGGCTGGATACGGGAAGTTTGTCCGACGTCCCCGTCACGTTCTTGAACAACGAAAAATCCGCACTCTCCGCCAAAGGATCGGAAACAGCCGTGAATACCACCGGCACGCTGCCCCGCGACTGCGAAGCCAGCGCATACGCCGAAGGCGTCGCGATCCCCACCGCTACCGCCGGCGCACGGTTGATCAGCGTGGACGCATACGTCGTGTTGTCCGCATCCACTCCCTTCGCATTGTAATACACGATGTTGATCTTGTCTTCCGTATAGCCGCGCTTCTCCAGTCCCGACAAAATTCCGTCATAACAATTCTTCAGCGATCCGTGCTCCGCATACTGCAATATGCCGATCACCGGACGCTTGTCACAACCTACGAACATCACCGCACTCATGCACCCGAGCACAATGCTCAGTACAATCAAAAGAAACTTTTTCATGACTCTGTCTCCTCTATAAAAATAATTACCACGTTTGGAAAATAAAAAAACACGATACCTTCGTTCGGGACGAAAGTACCGTGTTGCCACCCGATTTCACGGCCGCTTATGAAAGCCGCCGCCTCATTGCAGATACGCTTGCGTAAACCCAACGTTTACATAAGTTATATCCCCTTTCTGTAACGCGAAAGACGCGTCATCCGCTACCCCTGCCTCGCAGGCTCGAAGATGCCCTCGACAGTCCATTCGCCTGACCGCGACCGCTTTTTCACACCAACCAAAAGCTCTCTGAACATCGCAACGCCCGGTTACTCTTCTGTCTCATCGGTTTTTATTTTTTCTATACTATACCACTCCGCCGCACGATTGTCAAACGTTTCGGACAAGAAATTTTTAACAATTTTAAACGCGGGCAGGTTCCTCCCCGCCCGCGTTTTTCGGCCTTTGCTTTACCCTTCCGTATAAACGGAAGTACGGCTTTACTCAGCCTTGTTGAACTGATCTTTGCCTACGCCGCAGATCGGGCAGGTAAAATCGTCGGGAATATCTTCCCATTTCGTGCCGGGTGCGATCCCGTTGTCCGGATCGCCGGCCGCTTCGTCATATTCGTAACCGCAAACGGAACATACATATTTTGCCATAACCTTCCATCTCCTTTTTTTCTGATATTCTTATTATAGCAGATTTTTTCGCAATTACAAGCGATTTTTCAGAATTTTTTATTTACTTCCCGTCGAACCGAACCCGCCTTCGCCGCGGACGGTATCGGAAAGTTCGTCCGTCTCTTCAAACTGCGCATACACGTACGGCATGATCACAAGCTGCGCCACCCGCTCGAACGGCTCGATGCTCTGCTCGTAGCGGCTGTGATTGTGCAGCGCGACGCGGATCTCCCCACGGTAATCGCTGTCGATCACCCCCACTTTGTTCGCAGGCGCCAAACCCTTTTTGGTCGCAAGCCCGCTCCGCGCATAGATGAGCCCGACGTACCCTTGCGGGATCTCCGCCGCAAGGCCCGTATGTATGATCGCCGTGTCGTGCGGCGCGATGCGCACCGCGTGCTCGCTCAGCGAATACAGATCCGCGCCCGCCGCGCTCTCGCTCCCGTACGTCGGCAGCTTCGCCTGCGGAAGCAATTTCTTGATCTTCAACGTGACTTTTTCCATCCTTTCTCCCCCCCTTACTTTTGATTGTAATTTCCGTCTTTCCACAAGCGCACCTGCTTTTCGCTCAACGTGCGCCGCACGTCGATGATGCGCTGGTTCGACGAACCGCGAAAGCGCAGCTTTAAATCTTTCAGACTCTCCACAAATTCACCGTCTACCAAAATGTCGATCATCGAAAGCATCTCGTCCGTCACTTCGCAATACGCCTTTCCGCCCGGGATAAGATCCCGATCCAACGTGTATCCGCTGTAACACCAGACCGTTTTTTGCGGGTACGTATTCCAAAATCTGCGCAAAAGCGTCACCAGCACGCGCTGATTCGACGGCTCGAACGGCTCGCCCCCCAAGAGGGAAAGCCCCGCAATGTATTCGTGCGCCAGCGCCTGCATGATCTCCTCTTCCGTCGCCTGCGTGTACTCTTTTCCGTACGAAAAATCCCACGCCTCCGCGTTGAAACAGCCTTTACACTTGTGCGTACACCCGCTCACGAACAGCGATACCCGTACGCCGACTCCGTTTGCCACATCGTATTTTTTTATATTCGCATAATTCATCTGTCCGGCCCCGCCTGCTCTTTTTCAGAAAAAACTCCCGCGCGGCGTCCCCGCAAATGTGCGGACGCCGCGCGTTTCTTCTTATAAGTGAAGCACACGCGCTTTGATTTCTTTCGTCTTTCCGAGATTCCAGAAATTCTCACCCAAATACCCGCAGGTACGGCGCGTTACGTTCATCTTTTTATGGTCTTTGTTGTGGCAATTCGGGCATTCCCATTCGTTATCGTCGTTGATGATGATCTCCCCGTCATACCCGCATACGTGACAATAGTCGCTCTTCGTGTTGAATTCCGCGTACTGGATATTGTCGTAAATAAACTTTACGATCTCCTCCATCGCTTCCAGATTGTTCTGCATGTTCGGGATCTCCACATAGGAAATGCAGCCGCCCGAAGAAATGCGCTGGAACTGCGCTTCGAACGAGAACTTCGAGAACGCGTCGATGTGCTCGCGAACGTCCACATGATACGAGTTCGTGTAATACCCTTTGTCCGTCACGTCCTCGATCGTACCGAACCTCTCCTTGTCGATCCGCGCAAAACGATAGCAAAGCGATTCCGCAGGCGTCCCGTACAGAGCAAATCCCAGCCCCGTCTCTTTCTTCCATGCGTCCGTCTTGTCACGCATATGCTGCATCACGCGCAATGCGAATTCCTCGCCCGCAGGCTCCGTCTGCGATACGCCCTTCATCAGCTTCGTCACTTCGTACAATCCGATGTACCCCAGCGACAGCGTGCTGTATCCGTTAAAGAGAAGTTTATCGATCACTTCGCCCTTTTCCAGACGCGCGATCGCTCCGTACTGCCAATGGATCGGGCTGACGTCCGATTTCGTCCCGAGCAGCGCGCGGTGACGCACCATGAGCGCTTCACGGCAAAGCTCCAGCCTCTCGTCAAAAAGCTTCCAGAATTTCTCTTCGTCCCCTTTCGCCAAAATTCCGATCTGCGGAAGATTGATGGAAACGACGCCCTGGTTGAACCGTCCTTCGAATTTGTAATTCCCGTTTTCATCCTTCCACGGCGAAAGGAACGAACGGCATCCCATCGGACTGAATACGTTTCCTTCGTAAATTTCGCGCATCTTCTTCGCCGAAATATAGTCGGGATACAGACGTTTGGACGAACATTTCACCGCAAACTCCGTAATATAATCGTACTTGCCGCCTTTGAGACAGTTGATCTCGTCCAATACGTACACGAGTTTCGGGAACGCGGGCGTCACATACACGCCCTTCTCGTTCTTGATCCCTTCATAACGCTGACGAAGGATCTCCATGATGATCTGCGCATTCTCTTCCAGATATTCGTCGTCCTTGTCAAGATACAGGAACAGCGTCACGAACGGCGACTGCCCGTTCGTCGTCATCAGCGTGTTGATCTGATATTGGATGGTCTGCACGCCGCTGCGAAGCTCGTCCTGAATACGGTCGTCCACCAGCTTTTCGATCTCCGCATCGCCCAGTTCGGGGCAGGCCGCACGGAAATGCTTTTCAAATTTCTCACGGCTCCTGCGCAGGTATTTCCCGAGATGACGGATATCCACCGACTGCCCGCCGTACTGCGAACATGCCACCGCCGCTATGATCTGCGTCACGACCGTGCACGCAACCTGGAAACTCTTCGGGCTCTCGATCAGCTTCCCGTTCATCACCGTGCCGTTGTCCAGCATGTCCCCGATGTTGATCAGACAGCAGTTGAAGATCGGCTGGATAAAATAATCCGCGTCATGGAAATGCAGCACGCCTTCGTCATGCGCCTTGGAAATTTTCTCCGGCAGCAAAATACGGCGCGTGAGATCCTTCGATACCTCTCCCGCGATCAGATCGCGCTGCGTCGCCGCCGCCAAAGCGTTCTTGTTCGAGTTCTCCTCCATCACGTCCTTGTTGGAGTTGTGGATCAGACTCAGAATCGCTTCGTCCGTCGTGTTCGCCTTGCGCACCAACGCACGGTTGTATCTGTAAATGATATACGTCTTCGCAAGCTCGTAATGCCCCTGCTCCATCAGTTTCTCTTCGATCAGATCCTGAATGTCTTCCACGAGCATTCTCTTTTTCTTCTTGCCTTCGATGCACGAAAGTATCTCTTCGATCTCGTCCCCCGTCGCACGCTGCGAATCCGAAGGCATCTCCGCGTTCGCTTTCCCGATCGCGATCGCAATTTTTGCCCTGTCGTAATCTACTACTTTTCCGTCTCTTTTGATTACCTGCATAGCAACTAACCCCTTCCTTTTGAATTCCTATTTATTATACCACGTTTATCAAAAAAAACTGCCGCTTTTGCAACAGTTTCCCGAAAAACACTATATCTTGTATATTTTGCACAAATTTTGATTCAATATGTTGAATTTTTGAAAAATACGCCCTTCGGCGTCTTTCCCCGTTTTTTGAGCCGCTCTCCCCCGCCTTTTTTCGCTATTTTCCGCCGCGCACCACGCCGAACGGCAGTACGCTGTACGCCTGCGCTTCCACCGTCACCGTGATCGTTTCCCCGCGCGTAACTTTCAGACTGACCCCGCCCGCAAGTTCAAAATATTCGCCCAGCGTTTTCGCAAGATCCTGCGCGATCACTTCGCGGCATTCTTCGGTCAAAGGCTGCGTCTCGCGCTCCAAAATCAGCCTCGTCCGCAGCGCATGATCTCTCAGTCTTCGCATTCTTTCCCCCTCCTTTTGCTATAAATTGTTTCGATTTGCACAAACTTTGCCATATGAATACGATTTCCGCGCGGACAGATTCCGCCTACAACCTCGCCGCACTCTTTTACCTGATCTCCTTTTTCGGATGCTGCGGCGAAACGCTCTTCTTTTTGTGTCTGTACGGACGCTTCCTCGACCGCGGATTCCTCTCTCTTCCTCTCTGCACGATCTACGGAAGCTCTGTCCTGCTCACCTACCTGCTCCTCGGCACGCCGCGGCAAGGTCGGCTGAAACCACTCTTTTTGCGCGCAGATACCCGCCGTACGGGCCGCTTTTTCCTCGACCCGCTCCTTTATCTCTTCTATTTTTCCCTGGTGACCATTCTCCCGACCGCCGTGGAACTTTTCGTCGGCCTATTCTTTTCCAAAGGGCTCGGCAACCCTTTATGGGATTACGGCTACCATACCCTCCAGCTGTTCGGCAGTATCTGCGTGACCCAAAGCCTGATCTGGGGACTGCTCCTTACGTTGGGAATGTCCCTGCTTTGGAACCCGCTCTACGCCCTCGTCGGCCGCATTCCCTTCCGCGTCCGAAAAACGCTCGTCTGGACGCTCACCGCCCTCGTACTTTTTGATTTTCTGTTCAATTTCGTCTTTCTCCTCACACGCGGTTATGCCCTGCATTTGTACGGAATCGAAAGGAACGTCTTTTAAAAAACGCGGCAATACGCCAAAGCGCGGACGGCGCCGCCTTCGCAAAAGCGAAGGCGGCGGCAAAGCTATGCAAACTTTTTCGGAAAGAACGGGCCGCTCCTTAAAAGCCGTTTACAGGCTCTTTTTCAGCGATCTGCGGATGCTCCCGAAAAACCCGTTGTACTTTCCTGTAACATTATAGAGCTTGCGCGTACCTTTTTCAAGGTTGGACGCCAACATTTTGAACGCTTTCTGCGCGCTTCCCTGCCGTTCTCCCAAAAATACGCCGTCTTCCTGCGGTATGATCCCGATCAGCGGGATCTTTAAAATATCCGCGATCTCCGCGGGCGAGAGGATCTCACCGTCCGCAATCAGATCGCCGCGCACCATGTTCACCACAAGGTCCACGCTTTTGAGCCGATAACTTTTCAGCACAGAGATCACTTTGTCCGCGTCGCGCAGCGAAGATACGTGCGGCGTAGTGACCACCAGCGCTTCGTTCGCCGCCGCCACCGCACGGTGAAACCCGCCGCCGATCCCCGCGGGACAATCGATCAGAATATAATCGTAGCGCGGCGCCAGCGAATCCAGGACAAGCCGCACGGCCTGCGGCGATATGTATTTGTTCGGATCCGTGTGATTGGACGCAAGCAAAAACAGATTGGGAAATTCGGGATGCCGCAAGAGCGCCTGCGACGCACGGCACCGCCCCTCGATCACGTCCACTATATCGTACGCCACCGATTCCTCCACGCCGCAAACCACGTCGACGTTATTGAGTCCGAAATCGGTATCTGCCAGTATCACGCGTTCCCCCATCGCCGAAAGGCGCATCCCGAGATTGACCGATACCGCCGTCTTCCCCACGCCGCCCTTGCCCGACGTGATCACGATTTTCCGCGCCACCTTCTTTTTCTCCGCCTCGATTATTTCATCATAAATTTTATCACAACGTCCGCCGAAAATTCTGACGCTTTTTCGCGAAAACGATCGCGTTTTGTAAAATATGTCCTCTGCTTTTAATCTTTTGCAAGGCAAATGGAAACGGCCGCTGCGCGTGCGCAGCGGCCGTTTTTAATTCTATGTAATCGGGGAAACTTTATTCCGCGTCGATGCTCATAAACGAGAATGTGTTGACGTCAAAAAGTCCCCTGTCCGAAAGTTTGATGGACGGGATCACCAAAAGGCCCAAAAACGAAAGACTCATGAATGCTTCGAATTCGCGGGAAATACCCATTCCGTACGCAATTTCCAAAAGCTCTTCCGAACGGCGGATATATTCCTCCGCGGGAAGCGAACTCATCAGTCCCGCGATGTCCAGCGACAGCGAATGAATTTCTTTGCCGCGCACCGTGACCATGCCGCCGCCGATCCTGCGGATCTCTGCCACCGCCGCCGCCATGTCCTCGTTGTTGTCGCCCAAAACCATGATATTGTGCGAATCGTGCGCGATCGTGAGCGCGATCGCACCGTCTTTCAGTCCGTACCCTTCCAAAAGTCCCAGTCCGATATTCCCCGTCCCGTGATGCCGCTCCACGACCGCCATTTTCAGAAGATCCGTGCCCTTGAGCACGACGTCCCCGTCCTTGCTCTCCACTTTCCGCACGACGCGCTCCGTCACGACGTTGTTGCGGATCAGTCTGATCACGTTCGCCTTCTTCCCTTTCAGTTTCAACTTGAACGAATCCGCCGACACTTGCCCGACGTGTACCGTGTTCTTGACCGCTTCCGGCAAAAACTTCTCCTTTACGTCAAACAGCGCTTCGCCCGCTTTTGCGACCAGCTTGCCCTTTTTAAACGTATAGGCGCAGGCAAAATCTTTTAAATCGTCAAACACCGCAATGTCGGCGTCATACCCGGGCGCAATCGCCCCCTTGCCGCGCAAACGGTAACACTCCGCCGTATTCAGCGTGGCCGCCGTCACCGCCCAGATCGGATTCATCCCCGCCTGCACGGCCACACGCAGTGCATTGTCCAGATGCCCCTTGCCCTTCAGATCCGCCGCATGACGGTCGTCCGTACACATCATGAACCGCCGCATGTTCGCCGCCGTCACCGCCTTGCAATTCTTCGCCACGTTGCGCGTTGCAGACCCTTCCCGCAAATGCACGTACATTCCTTTGGATACTTTCTCCGTTGCTTCCGCCGGATCGATGCACTCGTGATCGGTGCTGATCCCCGCGCTGATATAGGCGTTCAGCCCCTTTCCGCTCGTCGACGGCGCATGCCCGTCTACCACGCACCCGGCTTTCCTGGCCGCTTCCAGTTTCTTCATGCACTCGGGATCTTTGTAAATCACACCCGGATAGTTCATGAATTCACCCAGACCGTAAATAAACGGCTCGCGTATATATTTTTCCGTGTCCGCTCCCGTCAGCGTCGCCCCGCTCGTTTCAAACGCCGTGGCAGGTACGCAGGACGGAAGCATCACTTTCACTTCCAAAGGCGTCCGCGCCGCCGCATCCGCTATATACTTCGCACCCGCGATCCCGCATACGTTGGTGATCTCGTGCGGATCCGCAATCACCGTCACCGTTCCGCGGGGCAAGACCATTTTCGCAAATTCCTCCGGCGATAACTGCGAACTCTCAATGTGCACGTGCGCGTCGATCAGACCGGGCACCGCTACCTTGCCCGCTATGTCGTATTCTGTCACCCCTTCATAGTCTCCGAACCCCACGATCTTTCCGTCCTGTATCGCTATGTCCGCTTGTACGATCTCTCCCGTAAATACGTTCACAAAACTTCCGTTTTTCAATACGATCTCCGCCTTCTTGTTCCCGATGGCGGCATCGATCAGCTCTTCGATCATGACCTCTCCTCCTGCCGTTGATTTCCCTTTCATTATACCATACACTTCCCCGATTGTAAACCGACCGCAAAAAATTCATGCCGTACTCCGCTTAAATTTCTTTTTATGGTTTTTCCCTCTTTCGAAAAAACAGGCGGCTGCTTTTCCGTCAAACCTGCCGCACAAAACCGATCGTATTATAAAAAAGAGGCATTTCTTTGGCCCGAAAGCCAAAGAAATGCCTCTTTGATTTGTCGTTTTGTTTCCCGCGATCAGTGCGTAAACAGGAACGTGAACAGGAACACGAGAGAGAGGATCGCCGTAACGGGGCTGATCTCTTTCACCTTGCCCGTGCAGAGCTTGATGATCGTGTAGGAAAGGAAGCCTGCCGCAATACCGTACGAAATGGAGTAGGTAAAGCTCATGATCGAAATGGTCAGGAATGCGGGAACCGCCGCCGCAGGATCTTTCCAGTCAATGTTCGTAACGTTTCTCATCATCAGAACGCCGACATACATCAGAGCGCCTGCCGTCGCGCAGGAAGGAACCAGTGCCGCGATCGGGCTGAGGAACATAGCGATCGCAAACAGAATGGCTACCACCAAAGACGTGAAGCCCGTCCTGCCGCCTTCCGCAACGCCCGCAGAAGATTCCACAAACGTCGTAACCGTGGAAGTACCCAGGATCGCACCCGTGCAGGTCGCGATCGAGTCGCACAGAAGCGCGCGCTGAATATTTTTCACTTCGCCGTTGTCGTCGATCAGTCCGCTTTCTTTGCCTGCCGCCTGGCACGTGCCCATCAGCGTCCCGATCGTATCGAACATGTCAACCATCGCAAACGCAACCAACGCCGCAATGAAATCGAAGATCATGTTCCCTTCGATGCCTTTGAAACCGTTGATGAAGACCTGTCCCACGGACTCTTCACCGAAACTTACAAACGCATCCAAAGGATTCGAGAAGGTAATTTTATCAAAAACTGCCTGGCAGGACGCCGATCCTGCCGCAACGCCGATCCCGAGGAAAATATAGTACAGGATCGCGCTGCCGATGATGCCGAGCACCATCGCCGCTTTTACGTTCAGCTTGGAGAAAATCGCGATCATGAGCAGCGAAAGAATCGAAACGGCCGCCCCGATCATCTGCACACCCGTCGCCTTCGCAAACGTAAGGACGTTGAAAGAAATCATCGTCACTTTCGTGCTGGTATCCAACGCGACGAGCCCCGCATTCTGCATTCCGACAAATGCAATGAAAAGACCGATACCTGCAGGGATCGCAATACGGATCGCCTGCGGAACCGAACGCACGATCGTTTTACGCGCACCGACGATCGTCAGAGTAAGGAACAATACGCCCGAGCAAAGCACGATCAACAGCGCGTTCGCATAGCTGTACTGCATGTTGACGCAGATCGTATAGACAAAGAACGCGTTCAATCCCATGCCGGGCGCCTGCGCAAACGGCAATTTCGCAAGGAACGCCATCAAAAGCGTACCCACAATCGCCGCAAGTGCCGTCACGATGTACATCGCTCCGTAAGACACGCCCAAAACCTGCGCACCGCTCGCCAGATCGCCCGTGCTGAACGGATCGCCGAACATGCCTGCATTGGTCATGAGGATGTAAACCATCGTCATGAACGTCGTCAGACCTGCGAGCATTTCCGTCTTGAAATTGGACTTCATCTTCGTGATCCCGAAGTAGTTGTCCACTTTGCCCAGGAAGCCCGTGTGTTTGGTCTGCTCCGCCGCTTCGCCACCGACCGGCTGCTGCTCGACCTTCGGCTCTTCGGTGTTCTGATTTTCAACCATCTGAAACCTCCAAAAAGTGAAAATATTGTATATGTCGCGCCCGCGCGCGAAATATCCTTGCCGCGGCTCCCCTCTCCATTTTCCTTTCTGCAAAAGGAAAATGGACAAGGCGCCTTGTCCACATAAATTTATCTTTATTTTATCACAATTCTTTAACAAACGCAATCAGATCAATCTGTTTTTTTGATTTTTCACAAAAAAATGTCATGATTCGGCGTTACATTTGTCCTTTTCCCCTTTTATAAAGGATACGGGCGCCCTGCCGAAAGGCAAGGCGCCCGTAAATTGTCTTTAAAAATCTGTTTTATCCGCAAAAGCGCGGGGGTATTTGCCGCCTTTTTATGCGCGCCCGATCTTGCAGGAACAGCTTTCCTTTTTCTTAAAATCGATGCGCGTACGGAAAGAATTGAGTACGGCAAGCATCATGACACCGACATCCGCAAATACCGCCAGTCCCAGCGGGATCAGATTGCATACGCCCAACACCATCACGACGATTTTGACTGCGATCGAAAAGACGATGTTCTGCAATACGATCTTTTTGGTGCGGCGCGCCGTCTTTTTCGCCAACGGCAGCAGGGACAGATCGTCGCGCATCAGCACCACTTCCGACGCCTCGATCGCCGCATCGCTCCCGACGCCACCCATCGAAATGCCTACGTCCGATTCCATCAGCACGGGCGCATCGTTGATGCCGTCTCCCGCATACATCAGCTTCCCTTTCGCTTTTAGCTCTTTCGCCACATTCAGCTTGTCTTCCGGCAAGAGCCCCGCATAGACCCCGTCCAGACCGATCTGCTCCGCCACGGCCTTTGCGCGCGCCGCATTGTCGCCCGTAAGCATGTAACACTTTTCAATGCCCTGCTTGCGAAGATCGGCTATCGATTGCTTCACGTTTTCCTTTATTTCGTCCTCGATCGTCACGCAGCCGAGATATTTCCCGTCCGCCGCACAATGCACATACGTTGCCCCTTCCGAAGGATTTTGCACGGAAATCTTATGTACGTTCATCCATTTTTCGTTTCCGACCCATACTTCTTTGCCGTCGATCGTACAGGAAATTCCAAGCCCCGCCTGCTCTTTGACGTTCTCCGCTTTCCGTTTCGTCGCGATCCCTCCGAAGGCTTCCGCGATCGGGTGCGAAGATCCCTTCTCCGCCGCCGCCGCAATTTCAAGCAGTTCCTCTTTGCGGTCGGCATAGACCTTCCCGATTTTAAAATTTCCGTAAGTCAGCGTTCCCGTTTTGTCGAACGCGGCTATCTTCGTCTCCGCCAAAGCGTCCAGCCCCGTCGAACCTTTCACCAAAATCCCGTGTTTCGCCGCAAACCCGATCCCGCTGAAATAGGACAAAGGCACCGAAATTACCAGCGCACAAGGACAGGAAATTACCAAAAATACCAGCGCCCTGTTGACCCAGTCACCCAAATTCGCCGCGTAATTTCCCGTAAACGCGGGCACGAGAAAGGCCAACAGCACCGCCGCTATACACACCACGGGCGTATAGATCGCCGCAAATTTCGTGATGAATTTCTCGCTCTTTGCTTTCTTCGCAGAGGAATTTTCCACAAGATCCAGTATCTTTGCGACCGTGCTCTCCGAATAGTCCTTCTCCGCACGCACTTTGATCACGCCGCCGACGTTGATCGATCCGCCCAAAACCGTATCGCCGACCCCCGCGTCCCGCGGCATCGGCTCGCCGCTGAGCGACTTCGTGTCCAGCGTCGTAACACCCTCCGTGATCACTCCGTCCGTCGCAACCTTTTCCCCTGCCTTGATCAGAAGAATGTCCCCGATACGGATCTCCTCCGGCGGAATCAGCTTTTCACCCTCTTCCGTCACCACGCGCGCCGTCTGCGTTTTGAGATCCATCAGCGACGCGATCGATTTGCGCGACGCACCGACGGCGATCGATTGCAACAATTCGCCCAGCGAATACAACACCATCACTTCCGCCGCTTCCGCATATTGCCCCAACACGATCGCCCCGATGCTCGCCAGAGTCATGAGAAAATTTTCGTCAAAAATTCTGCCGTGCGTTACGTTCTTTACCGTTTCCCACAGGATTTTCCAGCCCACGATCAGATACGCCAGCCCGTAGAGTACATAGGACGCGATCCGCAGCGCATCCCCCGTCCCGACATGCTCCGTCACGATTCCCGCAACCAAAAATATTACCGACAGAATGACTTGAACAAGCTCCGACGCATGCGTCTTCCACACGCTCTCGCGCTTTTCCTCTTCGCCCGCGATCTTCACTTCGTCAAAGCCGTTGATCTCGGCCGCCGCCTTCTCATACGTCTCCTGCGTATCGTATTCGAGCCGTATCGTCTGGTTCACAAAATTTACAGACGCCTTCACGCCCTCCATTCCGTTTAAGCGGCGCTCCAGCTCTCCCGCACACGTCGCGCAATCCAATCCTTCGATTCTGATTTTCTTGATCATCTCTTTACTCCCCGCAATGCACATGCGCCTTGCTCATCAGGATGATGCTCGCTATATGCTCATCCGCGATCGAATAAACAATATTCTTCCCTTCCCGCCGCGAACGGATCAGCTGTGCGTCTTTCAACAGCCGCAGCTGATGCGATACGTTGCTTTGGTTCCCTTCCACCGCTTCCGCAATGTGGTACACACACATCTCGCCTTCCATCAGCGCCAACAAGATCTTCATGCGCGAAGGTTCCCCGATCAATTTAAACGCCCCGCACATCTGCGCGATCGCGCCCTCCGTCGGCATATTCTTCCGCGCCCGCCCCACAAGCATCGTGTGCTCGTTCAGCTCCTCCGCCTGATCATACGTCTTTGCACTTTCCATATCTCACCTCGTTAAAGATGGTTTACATATTAATTTCTGTTCATATATTAATATATTCATAAGAAAATGTCAAGCGTATGAACGCAGAAATACTGCTACAAAATTGTATCGGTATTCTCTCCCGCATTTTTACGGGCAAGAGATCGTTCCGATTCTTCGCGCGCATCCGCTTTTTTCTGTCATGTTTCATTTCAACAGGGTCAGATCTTCGGAAAATGCACGCGGCGGTACGAAAGCCGCAAAGGGCCGGAAGCGAAAATAGCCGCACAAAGATCGGCGGCAGAAATCTTTTCAATAATAAAAAATGGCTGCATCCGCAAATGTTTTGCGGATGCAGCCGAAAAGATCCGCGAAAGTCTATGGACTTTCGCGGATCTTTTTTATATATTTTTTCAGTAAGAATGACGCAAGTGTTTTTATGAAAGTTTCGGCATTTCGGCGCAAAAGGATGATACAAATTTTTTGCCGTTGAAGCGGGAAAGCGCGGCAAGGCCGTCAAACGAGATAGATTTTGCCACGAGAATGTGACGCTTGACGTGATACTTGCGGTTGAGCTTTTCGTTGCCGTACTTTTCGTCGCCGACTACGGGATTCCCCAAAAAGGCGAGATGGGCACGGATCTGGTGCGTCTTTCCCCCGTGCAGGCATACGTCCACGAGGGAATATTCCCCGCAAGACTTGCGGACAAAATACTGCGTCACGATCTTGTCCGCTCCCGGATATGGTTTTTCAAAAATTTTTACGCGCGCATTCTTCTCGTCTTTCAAAAGGTATGCCGTAAACGTTCCCTGCAACACCTTGAACGGATGAAAACACAGCGTTTCGTACCATTTTTCCGCACGCTTTTCCCGAAACGCGGCAAGAAGTTCCCTTTCCGCCTTTTCGCTGCGAGCAAACACCATCACGCCGCAGGTGTTGCGATCCAGCCGATGAATAAACCTTGCATCGTAACTCTGCCGCACAATGTGAAACAGCGCTTCCGAATTGACGCCGCCGTATTTATCGACGACCAAAACGTCCTCGTCGCAGTAGATCTCCGAAAAGCACGCCCGCGACTCCTCTTTCTCCGTCGTGTAATACACAACTTCGTCGCCCGCGTGAAGCACTATGTTTTCGCCGATCTTTACGCCGTTTACGCGGATATCTTTCGCACGCAAAAGCCGCAAAAACGCAAACGATCCCTGCGCGTACGTCTCATCGGTAAAATCTCTGAGCTTTTGTGCCTTTTGCACGATGAATTTTCGCATATGTGCCAACCCGCCTGATAAGAAATAATATGCCGCCAGCAAGCGGAAGACCGATCGCCAGTACCGTCGCCGCCACCGCTCCGCCCGCAAGCAGACCGTACAGCAGATACGAGAGCAGAAACGCGATCCCCGTCTGCCCGCCCGCAATCAGCAGCGCGCGCCGTATTCCCAGCTCCCGCGCCGTCGCCGCGATCGCCGAAACACACGGCGAACAGGTCATGATAAACAGCACGAACGCCGCCGCGCTCGCCGCACTCATCGCCGCCGTCAGATCCGTCCCGTAAAACATCGCAAGCATGCCCGCCACGCTTTCCTTTGCCACCAGTCCCGAACACGCCGCCAACGCCACCTGCCATTGCGTTATCCCCATCGGATAAAACAAAAAACGCAGTCCGCGGCACAAATACACAAGCATGCTCTCCTCACTGCCCTGCCCGACGTACGTAAACCGCGGCGAAAACGAAAGCAGAAACCACATGACGATCAGAAATCCCGTCACCGCCGTTGCGATTTTTATTATAAACTGTTTCAGAGAAAATAGCAACGATTTTACCGCCGCCGAAAAATCGGGACGCTGTATGTGCGCAATTTCAAGGACAAACGTCTCCTCTTCTTTCCCCTTCAGCACCAGCGCCGCCCCGAATGCAAGCACCACGCCCGCAAAATAGATCGCCGTAACCGACAAAAACGCGTTCGCAAAAAAGCTCGAAGCGATCGCAAGATATACGGGCATCTTCGCGCTGCAGGATATGTAACCCAAAATACAGATCACGCGCGTCTGCAGCTTTTTGTTTTCCAGGCCGCGCGTCGTCAGAACCGCCGCGGCCGTACAACCGAACCCCATCAAAACGGAAAATGCCGCCCTGCCCGTCAGCCCTACGCGGCGGAACAGGCCGTCCGTCATAAACGCGAGCACCGAAAGATAGCCGCTCTCTTCCATCAAAAACAGCGCCAGATACAAAATCGCGATCTGCGGCAGGAAGGACAGCAGCATTCCGACTCCCGAAAACAGCGCGCGCAGAAAATCTGCCGCCACCGCTGCCCCCGCGCTTTCCGCCGCGGCGGAAAGCGCGCCGCCCAGTTTGTCCGCCAATAGTGTTTCCAAAAGATCTTTTAAAAGCGTTCCCGGCATGTACGGCCCGAACGCGAGAAAAAATACCCCCAGCAACAGCAAAAAGAAAAACGGCAGCGCAAAATACGGGTTGTACATCCACCGCTCCGCCCTGCTCTCTTCCCTGCTCCCCGCCTCGTAGATCCCCTGTAGCAAACCCGATGACTCCGGAAAGACATGGCGCCCGCCCTTTGACTCCCCCTTCGGCATTTCACGCAGAAATTCTTTCAGCCTGCGTATATCCGTCCTGCGGTGCGCATTGACGCACAGCACGGGTATGCCCAGCCGCTCCGAAAGTGCAGCCCCGTCCAATCTCCCGCCGCGCTTTTTCAGAAGATCGCTCATCGTGATCACCAGCACCGCCCGCACGTTGCGACGCAGAAGGTCTTTGACAAGCTCCAGCGAACGCGGAAGCGTCAGCGCGTCCGCCACGCAGACGGCCGCATCGTAATCGCCATCACACAGGACTTTCTGCGAAAGTTTTTCTTCCATACTGTACGCGTTGAGCGAATAGATACCCGGAAGGTCCGTAATTTCCGCCCTTTTCCCGCAAAGATCCGCCGTCCGCGTATTCTCCCCGACCGTCACGCCGTGCCAGTTTCCCGTCTTTGCATGCGCCCCCGTGAGCGCATTGAATAACGTCGATTTTCCGCAATTCGGATTTCCAGCCAGAACTATTTTCAATTTTCTATCTCCCGCAATCCGATCTGAATTTTTTTCGCTAACGACATGCGCAGGGCAAGCCGCACCCCTTCCGCATCCAGCATGATCCCGCCCCCGAACGGAGCAAGGCGCAAAGCGCGCACTCTTTTCCCCGGTGACACGTTCAGCGCCCGCAAACGACCCTGCAAAGCAGGCCCTGCATCTACTTTTTCAATTTCCGCGATCTGCCCGATCCGCAACTGCGATAAATCCATGTTGTATTCTATGCGGCGACCTCCCGCCTTTATACCAAACCTCTTTTCTCTTTTTGCCCCGAAACGGCGAAAAGCGCCCGCACGCAATTTACATTGCGTGCGGGCGCTTCTTTTTATAAATAATACAGGGCGGAACAGCGTTCCGCCCTGCCTTTCAAAACCGATTATTTACGGTTTTCGCGTTTTTCTTTGAGTTCCTCTTTGCGCGCTTTTTCCGCTTCGAGAACCGCCTTATCTTTGGGTTTTACCACCAAAAGAACCACGATCGCGATCAGGCACAGCACGCCGATCCCGAGGAATACCACGGAAAGAATGTTGTTCTGCAGCCAGTACGTCGCACCAGGGATCACGTCCGCTTCCGCCGTGATGTTGACGATACGGAATGCCGTGGGAAGCGTTTCCGTCTTGCCCTGCTGGTCGTCCACCGTCACCGTCACTTTGTAGAAGCCTTTCTCCTGCGGGATAAAGCTCAGCGTGCTGTCGGGATTCCAGGAGTACGCGTTGTCTCCTTCTTCCTCGCCGAGCGAAGAATCATATGCCTTGATCTCCACCCATTCGCCGAGATCCGCAATCGTGCCCGCTTCTTCCGCCTTTTTCAGCTGAGAGACCGATGTAATGGATACACCCTGCTTCGCCGCAAAGCGATACAATGCGTATTCCGTCTTGTAACCCGTAAGCGCAATGATCTCGAAATCATCGACCGTGTACGTCACGTCCACATAACCGATCTCACCCGCTTCCGGCTCTTCAATGTACGCCCCGTTGTAATCCACGCTGAAACGGAATACCGCCACGTTCTTCAGTTCCATTACGTTGGACGAACTGATATCCACTTTGTTTCCGCTTTCCGTCAGCCCGATCATCGCGTTGCCCGCGTTGTTGGTAGGCACCACGCAGAACGCATAATCACCTTCCGTGTTCACGGGGATGCGAAGCTCGTCATAATCGCCCGTCACCGTCTGCACCGTGCCGCTCGTCGTCCAGTAATAAACCGTGAAGCTCATATCCGTGTAGCCGCACGTGTTGTCCACAATGTACGATTTCAGCGAAGGGATATAATAGTAAGCGCCCGAACCGACCTGTATGCTCTTGCCGTCTTTCAGGCTCGCTTCCGTCACTTTTGCCTGGTATTCTTCGATCTTCGCCGTATCCGCCGTACCGTCTTCCGAATAGAACACCGTCGTCGGACGCGCATTCTTCAGCGACGCATCTTCCGGATTCACCATCTTGATGTGACCCGTCGCCGCATCTTTCTCCGCATACCATTCGATAAAATAATATGCGCTGTTCGAATTGTTGTCTTCCAGTTTGTACGCAATGCTCAGCGTTCCGTATCCGTTATCGGCAAACGTGTCCGCCGCAAAATCATCTTCAAAGAAGTACTTGTCCGTCGACAGCTCTCTGTATCCGACAAGCTCGCCCGCATCGTCAAACGCCGCCGTAACCGTCTCTTCCACGCCGTCTTTCTCTTCCGTAACGGGCTTTCCGTCCGCCAGATAGAAACGCTCGGGCGTCTTCGCCGTCGAACATACGTCGATCGCAATATAATCGAATTCTACTTTCGTGCCCAGCTTGAACTGCTTGATCTCGCTGTCAATAACCAGCACAGGCGCCACGTCGTCCGTGATCTCTTTGTTATCATTGAGCTGGAAGCTCTGCCCGTTCAACGATTTGATGCTGAACGTAACACTGCCTTCTGCCGCTGTTTCTGCCGTAAATGTAAGCGGAGCAATCGGCGTATCCGCCGAACTGGACGCATACTTCGCATAGTTCATGCCGATGTTCGTAAACGTGCCCGCTTTCACCGCCGCCGCGTCCTTGCACTGCACGTTCACCGCAAAATCGCCCGAACCTTCTTTTCCCGCTTCCTCCGACAACGAAAGCGTGATGTCGCCGTCCGCCTCGCCTACCGCTACGGCTTTCGCTCCGTTCACGCTCGCCTTCAGCTGCGTGCCGTCCACCGTGAATACGATCTCGTTGACCGTCTTCCCGTCTTTGCTCATGCTCATCTGCGTCGTCTCCATCGCAATCTTGAACGACTCAAAATCCGTGTTCTCAAACGCAAACGTCATGCTGAAATACTGCACCGCCCCGGCATCTCCGACTGCGGCCGCATCCGTAAACGAGTACCACTTCAAAGCAAGGTTCTTGTTATACTTCACCAGCGACCCCGTGCCGGCATCACTGATCTTATAACTAAGAAAATCCCCGGATTCTCCGTCTACAAGCTCCGCACCTTCCGAATAAAAGACCGAACTCTTCGATACGGACGCCTCTGCATTCGCATTCATGGACCCTATGAGCGTCGCGCACATAGCCGCCATGCAAAGCGCAAATGCAATTACCAATGCAAGTATGCTGACTCTTTGTTTGTTCATTACCCTTTGCTCCCAACACAAATTGAACGGGTTCGGCTTTTCCGCCGCCCCATAAAATACTTGTACTTATTTATTCTACCTTATAAAGGGGTTTTTGTCAAACGCATTTTTTCTCTTTCTACAAATTTTTACCCTTTTCTCCCGCCCCAAAACAGATTTTTACAATTCAATCACAATTTCAGCGCCTTTTCCAGGTCAAAATGCTTCCACGGCGTGACGTCCGCGGGCGGCTCCGCCATGAACCGCAGCCTCTCCTTCGTCACCGGATGCGTGAACGCCAGCGAGTACGCCCACAGCGCTAGCCCGCCCTTTTTCGCATTCTCGCCGCCGTAACGCATGTCCCCGTACACCGGCGTCCCGATCCCCGCCATCTGCACGCGGATCTGATGCGTCCGCCCCGTATGCAGCTTCACGCGCACCAGCGAGCATCCGCCCTTTTCTTCCAGCACTTCATAGTCCAGCGACGCCATCTTCGCTCCGTCCGTCGTCTGCGTACAGATGTACACCATGTTGTTGACCGAGTTCTTTTTCAGATAATTTACCAGCGTTCCCTTCTTTTCCTTCGGACTCCCCACCAGCACCGTCAGATACTGCTTTTCAAAATCACCGCTCCGCATCTGCTCCGCCAACCGCGACGCCGCTTTGCTCGTCTTCGCAAATACCATCACGCCGCCCGTCGGTCTGTCTAACCTGTGTATCAGCCCGATATATACGTTCCCCGGTTTGTTGTACGTCACCTTCACATAGCGACGCACCGCTTCCAGCAAACTGTCATCCCCGCTCTCGTCCCCGCAGGAAGGCACCCCCTGCGGCTTCATCACGACGATGATATGATTGTCCTCGTACAATATGTTCAGATCATTCATGAATGAACATCCCTCCTGCTCCGCACGGCAGCGGAATTCCCTCTTCCGTGGCAATCCCCACTTCGTACGCATCGATCTTCCCGCGCAGTCCTTTCAGACTCAGCGTCAATATGTTGCCCAAAACCATCGGCTGCAATCCCGTCGTATAACTGTTGATCAGCATGAACAGCGGCTCCTCCGCAAGCACCTGCGTGCACAGCCGCACAAACGAATACAGACTGTCCTCGATCTTCCAAAGCTCTCCGCCCGGCCCTCTCCCGTACGACGGCGGATCCATGATGATCGCATCGTACCGGTTCCCGCGGCGGATCTCCCGCTGCACAAATTTCTTGCAGTCGTCCACTATATACCGGATCCCGCTCGCGATTCCCGAAAGCCGCGCATTCTCGCCCGCTCGCTCCACCATGCCTTTCGCCGCGTCCACGTGCACCACTTCCGCGCCCGCCTTCGCGCACGCAACCGTCGCGCCGCCCGTGTACGCAAAAAGATTCAAAACCTTTATGGGCCTGCCTGCTCCTTTGATCAGCGATGACATTCTGTCCCAGTTTACTGCCTGCTCCGGAAACAGCCCCGTATGCTTGAACCCCATCGGCTTGATCTTGAACTTCAGATCTTTGTACCCGACCGTCCATTCCTCCGGCATCGCCTTGCGGTATTCCCACGCTCCGCCGCCCTTTTCGCTGCGGCGGTACACCGCATGAATCCCCGGATACGCAAACAGATCCCGCTGCGCTTCCCAGATCACCTGCGGATCCGGGCGCAGCAAAACGATGTCCTTCCAGCGCTCCAGCTTGTAGCCGTCGCCCGTCGCTATGATTTTATAATCTTGCCAATCTTCGGCAATCCGCATTTCTTACCTCTTCGGGATCCCCCGACCTTTCTATTTCTTCACGACCGTGATCGTCGCCTTGTCGTCGCCGATCTCCCATTCTTTCGTGTAGCCCTGCACCGTGCCGCTCTCCACACGGTCCGCCAGCACCACCGACGCGATCGCATCTTTATGCGACTCCAATACCTTCGCCGTCTCGCCCGACGCCGTATAATATACGTCGATACGGTCGGTCACTTCGAAGCCCGCTTCCTTGCGCATGGTCTGGATCTTGGAGATGAGCTCTCTCTCGATCCCTTCTTCGATCAGTTCGGGCGTCAGCTGCGTGTTCAGCGCCACCGTGATGCCCTTGTCGCTCGCCGATACGTACCCCGCCGCGCTCTCCGTGGAAATCAAAAGATCTTCTTCCGTCAGCTCCACTTCCGCTCCGCCGATCTGCGTACGGAAAGTTCCGCCGCCCTTGACCGCCGCGACCACCGCCGCGCCGTCGCACGTCTCCAAAAACGCGCGGATGCCGTTGAGCAGTTTTCCGTATTTCGGCCCCAGCGTCTTCATCTGCGGTTTGAGCTTATACGTCACCAGCGCCGAAGCGTCTTTCGCAAACTTCATGCTCTTGATGTTCAGCTCGTCCAAAATCACGCCCTGCAGCTCTTCGTTCAGATCCAGATCCCGCTCCGTCGCCACGATCATCTCCGACAGCGGCTGACGGTTCTTCAGCGCACCCGCATTGCGCGCAGACCTGCCCAGCACCACGATCTCCAGAACCGAATCCATTCCCTTTTCGAGATCGGGATCGATCGCGCTTTCGTCGCACACGGGGAACTTGCACATATGCACCGACTTGGGCACATCTTTATAGAAATTCGGAACCAGATTGCGGTAGATCTGCTCCGCCACAAACGGCGTGAACGGAGCCGTCAGCTTCGCAAGCGTCACCAGCACCGTGTAAAGCGTCGTGTATGCCGCCGCCTTGTCTTCCGTCATCTCCTTGCCCCAATAACGCTCCCTGCCGCGACGTACATACCAGTTGGACAGAACGTCCACAAATTCCTGCAGCGCACGTGCGCTGTCCGTAATATTGTATTTGTTCAGCCCCTCGTCCACCGTTTTGATCAGCGTGTTCAGCTTGGACAATATCCATTTGTCCATCAGGGACAGTTTGCACTTTTTCAGATCGTATTTGCTCGGGTCGTATTTGTCGATCTCCGCGTACAGCACGAAGAACGCGTACGAATTCCACAGCGGCCCCATATAGCGGCGCTGCGCTTCCGATACCGCTTCCGGATAAAAACGCGAAGGGATCCACGGCGCGCTGGAAGTATAGAAATACCACCGCACCGCATCGCTGCCCTGCTTGTCCAATACGCTCCAGGGATCGACGACGTTCCCTTTATGCTTGGACATCTTCACCCCGTTTTTATCGTTGACGTGCCCAAGTACGATACAGTTTTTGAAAGGCGCTTTGCCGAACAGGATCGTCGAAATCACGAGCAGCGTATAGAACCACCCGCGCGTCTGATCCACCGCCTCCGAAATAAAGTCGGCGGGGAAGGTTTCTTCGAACAGGTCTTTGTTTTCAAAGGGATAATGATACTGCGCAAACGGCATCGACCCCGAATCGAACCAGCAGTCGATCACTTCGGGCGTACGCTTCATCGTCCCGCCGCATTCGCATTTGAACGTGCAATTATCGATATACGGACGGTGCAGCTCGATATCGCCCTCGATGCCGCAAAGCTCTTTCAGCTCTGCCTTGCTCCCGATCACGTGCACTTTGCCGCAGTCCGGGCATATCCATACGGGAAGCGGCGTTCCCCAGTAGCGGTCGCGCGAAAGCCCCCAGTCGATCACGTTTTCCAGGAAGTTTCCCATGCGGCCCGTCTTGATCGTCTCGGGCATCCAGTTCACCGAATTGTTCGCCTTGATCAGCTCGTCCTTGACCGCCGTCACCTTGATGAACCAGCTCTCCCGCGCATAATACAGGAGCGGCGTGTCGCAGCGCCAGCAGTGCGGATAGCTGTGCTCGTACATAAGTTCTTTGAACAAAAGCCCCTTCTTTTTCAGAAGTTCGATGACGCCTTTGTCCGCTTTTTTGACGAACGTACCCGCAAAATCCGTTACGGCAGGCTTGAAACAGCCGCGCTCATCCACCATGTTCACCACGGGCAGGCCGTACTTCTTTCCGACACGGTAGTCGTCTTCACCGAACGCGGGCGCGATATGCACGATGCCCGTGCCGTCCGTCAGCGTCACGTAACCGTCGCAGACAACGTAGTACGCCTTTTCGCGGAAGGTGCCCTTCGCATAGTCGAACAGAGGCTCGTATTCCGCATATTCGTATTCCTTGCCCTTCATGACGGACAATACTTTGTAATTTTCAAACAGCGACGGAACGAGCGCCTGCGCCAATACGTAATGCGCGCCGTCCTCCGCTTCGATCTCCGCGTAATCTTCGTTCGCGTTCATGCAAAGCGCCACGTTGGAAGGAAGCGTCCAGGGCGTCGTCGTCCATGCAAGGAAATAACTGTTTTCCAGCCCCTTTCTGTGGAAACGGACAAATACGGAAGTCTCTTTGACATCCTTATACCCCTGCGCCACTTCGTGCGAGGAAAGCGCCGTCCCGCAGCGCGGGCAATACGGCACGATCTTGTGCCCTTTGTACAAGAGCCCTTTCTTCCAGATCTCTTTCAGCGCCCACCAAACCGACTCGATGTATTTGTCGTCATACGTGACGTACGGGTTCTCCATGTCCGCCCAGTACCCGACGCGCTCCGACATCTTTTCCCATTCGCCCTTGTATTTCCAGACGCTCTCTTTGCACTTTTTGATAAACGGCTCGATCCCGTACTTCTCAATGTCCTGCTTGCCGTCCATCCCCAGAAGTTTCTCCACTTCCAGCTCCACGGGCAGCCCGTGCGTGTCCCAGCCCGCCTTGCGAAGTACGTGCTTGCCCTTCATCGTCTGATAACGCGGTATGATATCTTTCATCACGCGCGTGAGTATGTGCCCGATGTGCGGCTTGCCGTTCGCCGTCGGAGGCCCGTCGTAAAAGGAAAATTCCTCCCCGCCTTCGTTCTCCTTCACGCTGTCTTCAAACACATGCTCTTTTTCCCAGAACGCGATCACGTCCTTTTCACGGTCGACAAAATTCATCGCCGTGTCTACTTTGGAATACAGCTTTTTATCTTCCATTGCTTTCTCTCCTTGCAACTGTTTCACAATTTAAAAAAGCCTCCCCTGTTTTCGGAAAACAAAGAAGGACCACCAAAACATACTTTCATACGCCTTTTTTGATAACGCGGAAACAATAACCGCGCGCAAAACTACTTGGGTTCTCCCGTTCGCCCCGCGTGCTGAAAGGGGATACCTCCCGCAAACACACTTATCCCCTTTCCACCAAACGGGGACTCTCTGTAAGCCGTTTCGCAAAAGGCTTGTCCTTTGTAAACGCAATTTTCTCGTTACTACTATTCTACCAGTCATTCCGAAATTTGTAAAGCATTTTCGGCCTGTTAATTAAAAAAGTACGCCCCTCCGTTTTTTGCAATAAATATTGCAACCCGTCAAAAAATATGCTATAATTATGCAGAAAGGATTCTTCCTTTTTCGGAGAAACCATGAACGGCATCGGCGAAATCATACGAACCCTGCGCAACGCGCGGAAACTTACACAACTGCAGCTGGCCATGCGGCTGAACGTCACCCCGCAGGCCGTCGGCAAATGGGAACGGGGCGAAAGCGAACCCGACCTTTCCCTGCTTTGCCCGATCGCCAAAGCGCTGGGCGTGACGCTCGAAACACTTTTCGGCACCGAACAAAAAGACGGGACATGCCCCGACCGCCTGCCCCTCGAACAACTGCCCGAAATCCTGAAAAGCCGCCGCACCGCCGCAAACCTCACGCAGTCGGCCCTCGCCGAAAAAATCGGCGTTTCCAAACAGACCGTATCCAAATGGGAAACGGGCGTATGCGCGCCCGACCTGGATTATTGCAGGCAACTCTGCGATCTTTACGCGATCCCGCCTTCTCAGCTCCTCACCCGGGCCGCAGATCCCGCGCCTTCTTGCGAAAGCGCGCCTTCGGTTCCGCCCGAACCGAGCACACCCCTCCCCGCAAAAAAGAAAAATTTCTTCGCGCGCTTTCCCGTCCGCATCGCCGCCGTTTTCGCGACGCTCGTTGTGGCCGTTTCCGCCGTCATCACGCCGCTCGCGCTCGGCGCAAGCCGCCCCCACTTCCCGTCTTTAGACGTTTCGCAGGGAGACGGCACGGCGGACGAAGAACCGGGCGGCGACGATCCCGGAACGCAAAACCCGTCCGACCCGCCCGAAGACGAAGAATCGCCGGGCGGCGGCATGGACGAAGAATTGCCGGGCGGCGGCATGAGTGAAGACAATCAACCTTCCGAAGAGATACCCCCTGTCGCCGAGTCTCCCGTCGTGTATCATACGCTGACCATATACGATAATCTCCGCCCGTATCTCCCCGACGAAGATACGATGTTTTTCAAAGACGAATACATAGAAGACGGGCAGCAGCTGACCTTTGTCTGGGATGAGCCCGTCGAACCGTCGGAGGAAATCCGTTTTATTTCGAGTTCAAGATATGACGAGTATCTCGTGACGGGCATGACCTACAAAGACGGAACGCCCGTTTCCTTTCCCATAACGGTCACGGAAGATATGGAATTATATGTTCTGACCGAGCCGCGCTGGTTCGACTGGATACACGCTAAAACGTACGCCGAAAAGGAGCTTTTGCGCTCGCTTACACAGCTGTTCGGAGGGCTCTACGAAACCGTCCTGCGGTTTATAGATTTTTACAAAGATTTTCAAAAAACCTGCACGGAATATCCCGACATGCCGCGGGAAGACGTATTCTATATGATCAACAGGATCGTCGGGCATGACTGTTTTCCCTCCGATGCCGACGTACTCATCGGCGGCGTCCCCTCTTCTTTGCCGACGGCCGCCGACCCGAACGATCTGTACTCCTGGACGTACGAAGCGGAACAAATCGACCCCGTCAGGGCGGAGCAGATCCGCGATCTGCTGCGAAAAAGTTTTCTTTTGCCTTCGCTGATGCTGTCCTATGCCTTTCTGAACGAAACGCAGCATCTGGAAGATGCCGTCGTGACGGCGATGGCGGCATTCGAACCGTTTTTATCCCTTGCGCACGAACGCGTGACCAAAGACTACCGACTGTTCATGCAGGAACATGCGGAAGCCGCGCCCTATGTGTTTCCCGAGATCGAATTTGCCCAACAGGCATAAAAACAACCGTATTGCGACAAAAAACAACCGAATTGCTACCAAAAGGAGGGCGCAATCGCCAAACGGTGAACGCCGTCCTTCTTTTTTTGCGCTATGATGGTACCATCGATAAACCCGAAGACGGGTCAGCGCTGTCCCCTGCAAGGACTCTCATGAACAAACCTGAAATTCTGTTGTTTCTCTTTTATCGGCTGCTCAACGGAAAACCGCTGAACAAGTCCGCCTTTTGCTGCGACATGAAACTCTCGGAAAGAACGTTCTACCGCTATCTGAGCGATATCCGCAATTTCTGCACCGAATTTGCCACGGGCATGGAAATTTCCGCCGACACCGACGGCAATTACACCCTAAAACGGTTCTGTTGTAAAATCTGACAAAGCGATGCGGCGGCCCGCCTGCTCCCCGCAGGCGGGCCGCCGCGCAATCGTGAAATGCTCCGCCGTTTCAAAATCAATCATAATCTTCCAGAATTTTACCGATGCGCACAAGATCGGCAGGCGTCACGAAATTGACGATACGTTCCCCGACTTTTCCGTTTTCCGAAACGGCAACCGCAAGCAGTTTTCTGTTTTCCTCGAACGCCGCAAGGATATCCTGCAGCGTATTTTTCTTGCCCAAATATTTGTAATAGACAAAGAGGTCTGTTTCCGCAAGCACCTCTTCCACGGGCGTGCGCGAAAGCCATGCGTCCGTGTTTTCTCCGCGCTGGATCGCCTCCCCCAGTTCGCGGATGATGCGCCTGTTGTTCACGATCCCGATCATGCGCTTTCCGCGGTAAACGGGCAGGTTGGAATAGCCCGTCTTTGCGATCAGCAGCACCGTCTGCCGCAGCGAGAGCTCCGCTTCGATGCTGACGATCCGCTTTTCCTGCAGCGTCTCCCCGATCGTCGGCGGCGTGCAGATCAGCCGCTCGATCAGCTGCATCTCCTGCACGACTTCGTCACAAGGCACCGCGATGATCGCCCCGTCCGTGCTCTGGTGTACGATCGCGTTGCGCAGGCGCGCATAATCCGTCAGTTCGTTTTCATACTTTCGGATCACCGAATTCTTTTCCGCACACCGCCTTACTATGTCCGTAAACGGCTGCGACGGCTTGAACCCGTACAGCTCCCGAAGCTGCGCGTCGATCTTGTTGTAACTGTTGATAAATTCCGTTGCGTTGCGTTTATCCATACCATACCCTCGCCCAACCATTGTAACATTCTTTCGGATATTTTGCAAGACTCATCCGGAAATTTCGCAAAATCTTCAGAAATCTTCTCTGCGCCTTCGCGCAAGACCGCGCGTGCGCACCGTCACCAATCGGTATTCCCGCGAAGGCGTGACCGTAAAATCACACGCGCGCTTTGTGCACCGCATGAGGATCTCCCCCTCCGGCGACGAGACCTGCGCGATCCCTTCGCCGCTCATGCAGATATGTACTCCCGAACAGAACGCGCTCGCGCGCAGCATCAGCTGCGGCGCGAAATCTTCCGCTTCCCCGAACACGTTGAAAATAACGTCCGCATCGCACAGCGCCAGCGTCTCCGACACCGAAGGATAAAACAGATCTTCCCCCACGCAAAGACCGATCTTCCCCGCTCCCGTTTCGTATACTTTCAGATGCGCGCCGCTCTTGAAATCTGTCTCCGCCGCGTGCAGCATATCCGCAACTCCCAAAATCTTCCCACGCTCCGCAATCGCCACACTCTTGTGCCTTACCCCACAGGAATCGGTGTAACACCCGCTCACGATCACACACCCCAGTTCCCTGCTCAATATCGCCATGTCTTCCAATTTCGCCGTCTCACCTGCAAGCTCCTGACGATAATCAATCTCTCCCAGCCCGTGGAACCCGAGCGCGAGAACGTCACACCCCGACCGCGCGGCACTTTCCGCACTCTCACCCAGTTCCCCTTCCGTCACAAAATGGATTTTCATGCCCACCTCCCCTGCTCATTTTATACATTTCCTATAAAAAATGTGACGTCAGAAATTTTTTGTAAACTTTCTTCCCAAATCGCCCGAATCGCTTGCAAATTCCGCTCAATATGTTATAATTATGTTGGAACGTTTTTGTTTCCGTTTTCGGGAGTTTTTATGCAGCGAAAAATACGTCTGACTCCGGTACGCTTTCTCGTACTCGGGTATCTGGCTATTATCCTTATCGGGGCTGTTTTACTGGTCTTGCCCCCCTCTTCTAAAATCGACGGCGGCGCTCCGTTCATGGACGCACTCTTTACCGCCGTTTCCGCTTCCTGCGTGACAGGCTTGGTTCTGCATGACACCTATCTGTACTGGTCACCCCTCGGTCAGGTCGTGATCCTCATTCTGATCCAGATGGGCGGCATCGGGTTCATGACCGTCGTGTTCACACTTTGGAAGATCGGCGGAAAGAAGATCGGCCTCAAAGAGCGCATGTTCATGCAGGAATCCGTCAACGCCCCCGCAGTCGGGGGCATGATGCGCCTGACCATGACCATCCTGGTCGGTACCCTCATTTTCGAAGCGCTCGGCGCATTCGTCCTGTGCTTCCGCTTTATCCCCGATTTCGGCTGGGGCAGAGGCATCTGGTTTGCGGTGTTTACTTCCGTCTCCGCGTTCTGCAACGCGGGCTTCGACCTCATGGGCGCAAACGGAGAAGAATTTGCCTCCCTCACCGCCTATTCGGGCGACCCCATCATCTGCATCACGATCCCCCTGCTCATCATCATCGGCGGGCTCGGGTTCTTCGTCTGGGACGATCTGAAAGAACATAAATTCCGCTTCCGCAAATACGCCCTGCATACCAAACTGGTCCTCGTGACCACGGCCGTGCTGATCGTACTGCCGACCGCCATCATCATTCTTGCGGAAAACGGCCTGCCTTGGCAGGAAAGAATTTTGTCCTCTTTCTTTACCGCTGTCTCGCCGCGCACGGCAGGATTCAACGTCCTGCCCCTCTCGGGTACGGGCGCCGTGAAAGAAGCGGTCATCTTTACCACCATTCTCCTCATGTTCGTCGGAGGCTCCTCCGGTTCAACCGCGGGCGGCATCAAGACCAATACCTTTGCGACCCTCTGCCTTTCCCTGCTCTCCCTTCTGACGGGCAAACACTCCGTCGAATGCTTCGGGCGCAGAATCGACGAGGAAAACGTCAAAAACGCACAGCAATTCGTGACACTCTACCTTCTGCTCGCGTGTGCGGCCGTCATCATTATTTGTCTTCTCGAACAGAACAACCCGACCGTCACTTCACTGACGGACGTCGTCTTCGAGGTCTTTTCCGCGATCGGGACAGTAGGTCTTACGCTCGGCATTACCCCGACCCTCTGCATCGGCTCGGAAATCGTGCTCGCACTTTTAATGTATCTGGGCAGAGTAGGCTGCCTTACCTTTATGCTCTCTCTGCGCACGCCCAACTCCCCTGCCGCAGCCCTACCCATGGAAAAGGTGCGCATCGGTTGAGTTTCGTCGTAATTTTGACAGAACGTGGTACGGTTTTTTACTCGTTCTGCTTTAAACTGCTCCGCCTGAGGCGGAAATAAAAAGAAGAAGGTTTGTATGAAATCTGTTTTGGTTATCGGACTCGGAAGATTCGGCACGTACATTGCCAAGAAATTTACGGAATTGGGAAATCACGTCATGGCGATCGACACGGACGAAGAAAAAGTCAACGAAATTCTGCCATACGTTACGAGCGCACAGATCGGCGACGCTTCCAAACCCAGCGTTCTGGACGCCATCGGCGTGGATAACTTCGATATCTGCGTCGTATCCGTGGGCGAAAATTTCCAGGCGTCTTTGGAAACCACTTCCCTTTTGAAAGAGGCCGGCGCGAAATTTGTGCTTTCCCGCGCTTCCACCGAAATTCAGGCAAAATTCTTGCTCCGCAACGGCGCAGACGACGTCGTCTTCGCCGAAAAAGAAATGGCCGAACGGCTCGCCGTCAAATACAGCGCCAACAACATTTTCGACTATATCCAGCTCACACCCGAATATGCCATCTACGAAATCCCTACCCCGAAAAGCTGGGAAGGCAAGACCATTCGCGACAAGGGTGTACGCGCAAAATATAACCTGAATATTCTCGCCGTTAAGCGCGGCGGTTCCCTGACCCCCCTTCCTTCCGCTGACCATATGTTCAGCAGTTCGGAACGACTGATCGTCATGTGCAGAAAATCCGATATCGAAAAATTATCCCACTAATTTTATTGCGAAAGTACTTTGCGCGCCTTTGATACAGTCTATTGCAAGTCTATTGCAAGGGTTATCCAGGTTTATAGAACGACAACCCAAGTTTACAGCAGCGGCTGTGGCTAACCGTATCCACTGCACCTTCTACCTAAACCGCATTTTAATACAGCGTTTCGCAAAAAGTTTGCGCCTGCGGTAACGGCATGAAATCAATCATAAAAGCTGTTCTTTTCGTACAGCTTTTATTTTTTCATTCCTTCACTCAAAACCGCACTAAAATTCTTGCCGTTCCATCTGAAAGTCTGAAATTTTAAATACGAGCAGCTGTTTTTTAAACAAAAGACCCGCGGCGGCGTCATGCAGAACATTGCATGACGCCGCCGCGGGTCTTTTATTGCTTTTTTAACGATTTATAAGCACAGCACTTTTACAGGCGCATTTATCTGCTTCTTTCCTCCAGTTTTTTCCGATCGATCTTGCCGATCAAACTGACAGGAAGCCTTTTCTCGAACACGATCTCTTTCGGAACGGCGTATGCGATCAGTTTCCTGCGGCACAGATCCAGAATTTCCTCACGGCACGCCGCTTCGTCCGTTCCTTCCGTGCATTCCACGAACAGCCGTACGACCTGGCCCTTCACTTTGTCCGCAATGCCCACGGCGCACACTTTGGCAACACCCTTCGCCTGCGCCGCCGCTTCTTCGATCTCCGAAGGATACACGGGCACGCCGCTCACCTTGATCATGTTCTTGATGCGCTGTTTGAAGTACAGAAAACCGTCTTTGTCCACATACCCGTAATCGCCCGTTTTCAGCCACTTTTTTCCGCCGATCGTCTCAAACGGAGAATACGTCTCGTGTAAATACCCGAGCATAAACTGATCGCAATGCAGGTAGATCTCCCCGACTTCCCCGCAGGGAACTTCCTTCCCGTCCTTCATGATTTTTACGTACGTTTCCGAAAGCGGATACCCGATCGAATTTTCCCTGTGGTGCGCGCGCGTATTCACCATGCACACCGTGACCGTCTCGGTAAGGCCGTACCCCACATACATGCGCGCCGAACTTCCGCCCCTTTTTAGAACCGCGTTGAATTCTTCGATCAGAGGCTGCGGGACGCTGTCGCCGCCCGCGTACACGTCCTTGATATTCGAAAGATCCGCCTGCGTGAATGCCTTTTCGCCGAGCAGCTTTAAAAACATCGTCGGAACGCCCGTCAGAATGTTCGCTTTCTCTTTCACGATCTGCTTCGCGCTCATCGCGGGCTGAAACTTGATGCACATAATGTTCGTGCGCCGCATCAGCATGCACATGTGCATATTGATGCACAGCCCGAACCCGTGGAAGATCGGCAAAACATTGTACAATGCCTTGTAATTTTCGATCGGCTCGCTCAAAAATTCCTGCGCTTTCGCACACAGTCGGTTAAACACCCCGTTGTTGTGCACGATGATTTTCGGTTCGCCCGTCGTCCCGCCGCTCGCAAGATAGACGGCCGCTTCCGTTTCGTCAAATTTTTGCGCAGACGTATGCGCGTTTTTACGATATTTCAGATATTTTTCCAACGGTATGTAACCAAACGCCGTGCGCTTGTTCGTACACTTATAATACACCTTCGCAAGCGTACCCATAAAATAAGAACTGTCGCTCACCAGCGTCGGGATCCCGAAATCAAAACGGCCGCATTTGTACAGATCGTAGATCAGCAAAAGTTTGCTGTCCGTCCGCTTCAGATTCTCTTTCAGCGTTTCGGGTGGGATAAACGGATGCACAAGGTTCGCTACCGCTCCCAGCTTGTTCGCCGCATAAAACATCATCAGCGCCGCGGGCGAATTGGGCATGCACAGTGTCACCGTATCCCCCTTGCCAATATGAAATTCCGCCGCAAGATTGTCCGCCAACAAGTCGATATAGCGGATCACTTCCGCAAAGGAGTACTTTTTCCCGTAATAAGAAATCGCGGTTTTCACCTTGCTTTCCGATATGTTGAGCAACACCGCTTCGTACATAGAACAGGTTTCGGGTAACTGTTTCATAATCTTTCCTTCCGTTCTTTCTCTTTTTCAGCCCGCAAACGACGACACCCACGCGCATACCGCCAGCACCGCAGGAATCACAACCATGTGCGCCACATAAATCACCGCCGCGTGCCTGCCTAAAAAACACAGCGGCTTGTTCCACCGCCCGTCCAGCCGCGCAAACGCATACCGCGCCGACGTATGGTATACAAGTCTCCCGATGATCCCGCCGACCAGTACGATCGCTCCCCACGGCAATATCGGAAAATAATCGCCCGTGCTGAACGTATAATTCTTCACATACAACAGCACCGAATAAATATCCTTTTGCGCCGCACTCGCTCCCGCCGCATCAAACGTCGGCAAGATCGTCCAGTATCCGTTCAGATCTTCCATGCACGCATACCCGTTGAACAGCCAAATCAGCCAGATACAACCCACGACCCCAGGGAAATACCGCAGCGCTTCCTTCACCGCCGTCGCCGCCCTTCCCGTGCCGAGAAGGCTCCCCACGGACACCGCCGCTTCGTCCAGGATCGCATACACCAGCACCGATACGCCCAGCATATGGATCACCCCGAAATCTACCTCTGCACCCGGTATAAAATCGGAGACGATCGTCGTCACGCAGGTGATCCCGCCCGCCACAAGCAAAAGCGGTATCGAACGGCGGAAATTCCCGCGCGTAAGCGTGCAGCTGATCCCGCACAGCACAAAAAACGCCGTGATCACCAACATACGCACGTTGTTGCGCACTTCCCAGTTCCAGTACTGCCCGCCTACCTCGCGCATTCCCGCCAGAAAATCGGTACCGAGCATCGAATTTATCGCAGGCATCACGTCCCACATGCAATACATGAAATGATCGAACACCATCAGCAGCACGCAAAGCCCGCGCACAAAATCAAGCTCCCAAAAACGGTGCTTTTCCCTGCGGCTGTATCTTCCGACCATCGTTTTATATCCGGCGCCGCCCGAATGTTGTACGTTTATCCCTTGCAAATACATCCTTTTCAGTTTACCATCAAACGTGCATTCTGTCAATCGATGCGCGCAATTTCAACCCGCAACGCCCTTAAACCCGCTCTCCGAAAATTTCCTTCAACAGGTTTTCAAGCTCCGCAAGGCTCGGACAGGCAAACAGCTTCGCCCGATACTGCGTGCAGCCGCGCATGCCGCGGATATAGAACACCGTCATCTTCCGCATCTGCACAAGCGTAAACTTCTCCCCGTACACGGGCAGCATGTCCCCGATCTGCCTGCGGATCGTATCCGCTCTGTCCCAGTCGCTCCCGCCGCCGAGAATTTCCGTAAACACGTGCGGATCGTACATCGCCGCCCGCGCGACCATCACGCCGTCCGCACCCGTCTTATCCAGCATGCGCAGCGCGTCTTCCCGCGTAAAGATGCCGCCGTTTGCCACGACGGGGATCTTTACCGCCTTTTTCGCACTTTCGATCTCGGCATAATCCGGCTCGCCCGCATAATACATATCCCGCGTCCTGCCGTGCACGGTGATAAGATCCGCTCCCGCACCCTCACACAGTCTGGCAAACTCCGCCGCAAACGTCTTTCCCTTTTCCAGGCCGATACGAAACTTCACCGTCACGTTTTTGCCGCTCTTTTTACACTCGGATATGATCTTCTCCGCAAGCGGAAAATTCAAAAGCAACGCGCTCCCTTCCCCGTTTTTGAATACCTTCGGCACGGGACAGCCCATATTCAGATCGACCGTCCTATACTCTTTGAGCGCCTCGCTCTCGCACGCCGCGCGCAGGATCTTCGGATCGCTCCCGAACAGCTGCGCCGCCGTGTCTTTCTCTCCGTCAAAGCGGAGAAGCAGCCGCTCGGTCGCCTCGTTCTCGTACAGCAAACCCTTCGCGCTGACCATCTCCGTAAAACAGAGCCCCGCTCCGAACGAATAACAAAGTTTGCGGAACGCAAAATCCGTATACCCCGCCAGCGGCGCACAGAATATGTTGTTTTCCGTATACGTATCCCCGATTCGGATACGATCTCCCAACTTCGCGCTCATTCCTTTCGTCCGCCGCTCTTCGCCTCTTCGTAATAGTTCCAAAGCTCGTCCGCACTCAGATCCTGCATCTTTTTGCCGTCTTTCAAAATCAGTTTTTCCGTTTCACAGAACCTTGCAATAAACTTTTCCGTGCTCTCGCGAAGGCTCTCCTCACAGTCTGCCCCCGCAAGCCTTCCGACATTCACTGCCGAAAACAGAAGATCACCCGCCTCTTCCGCTATGTGCTTCGCGTCCTTTTCTTCTACCGCCTCCAAAAGCTCCGCAAGTTCTTCTTTGACCTTTCCCGCCGCTTCGTTCGCGTCTTTGAAATCGTAACCGTATTTCGCCGCACGCTTTGCCACCTTCTGCGCCCGCATCACCGCAGGCAATACCTTCGGGACGTCCAGAACAGATTCGGAGCCCGTCTTCTGCCCCTTTTCCGCCTGCTTGTTTTTATCCCACACCGAAAGCGCGCTCGCTTCGTCCGTCGCCTTATCCTTCCCGAATATGTGCGAATGACGGAAAATCAGCTTGGAACAGACCGCGCTCAGCACGTCGTCCGCCGTAAACGCGCCTCGCTCCTGCCCCAGCACCGAATGAAACGCCCCCTGCATCAGAACGTCTCCCGTCTCTTCCAAAATCTTGGAATCGTCCTTGCTGTCGATCGCGTCCACAAGCTCGTACGCCTCCTCGATCATGTTCTGCCGTATGCTCTCGTGCGTCTGCGCCCTGTCCCACGGACACCCGTCCGGCGCGCGCAATAAGTTCAGTATGCGCACCAGATCGTCATAATCAAAGCGCGTACGCTTCAAAAGCGGGATCTCGTCCACCACCAAAACACTCGTGGAATCATATTCTTTCTGTCTGTCCGCTTCGAAAAGACGAATTTTTTTCGCTTTCCCGCCGCGCACGTAATAACATTCCGCTTCGTCCCCGAATAACTCGCAAAGACGAAGTTTTACGTCCCCCGCGATCAGATCGCAGTCCAGATCGTAAACGGCCAGCGGAAGCGTCGGACGGATATCCCCCCATCCGTACGCCGATACGGACGTGCGGTTGCACGCAAAAATTTTCGCCGCCGCGAACGCGCCGTCTGCTTTGGACACGCCCCCGTACACCGCCGCATCCCTAACCTTGCGCATCACCGTCTGCGCCGATACGTCTTCCGCCACGCTCCCGTCCACGCAGTATACGACGTCGCCCTTCTTCGCCTCTTCCAAAACCGCCGCCGCCAGCTTTTTGTTCAGCGTATCAAAATTGCGGCAGCTCCCGTATATGTAATCCAGGGTGGAAAAATCCACACCCAGTTCCTTTACACCCTGCGCCGCGGGCGTTTCGCCCGTGCGCAGGATCACTTTCGCTCCCGAAAACAGCGCCTTTTTTGCGCCATCCGACAAATCTTCACGGGTGCACCCCAATCCGACTACGGTTACCATTTTTCTTCCTCCACGCGATCTGCAATTCTTCGGACGTAAACACGCGCAACAGCACCGACAATGCCAGATACACCGCCCCCGCCGTCCCCAGCGACAACAATACGTGCACCCGCGCCAACGCCAGGCCCGGTACCGCCGACACCGCCGCCAACAGCAAAAATTTGCCCGCATAACCGAAAAACGCCCATCGATTTTTTCTTTCCCTTATACTATATAACAAATTGACGAGAATCGCAACAAAATAACACCCGATTGACGCATATGCCGCCCCCAGAACGGAAATTTGCGGATAGCGCAGCAGCACTGCCTCCGCCCCGAGCTTGACCGCCACCGCCGCCGTCATCGAAAACGCCGCGATCTTCGGCTTTCCCCGCCCCGTCAGACACGCCGAAAGCGTCTGCACGACGGAAAGCAGTACCGCCGCAGACGAGAGAGCCCGCACGAGCGCAGCCAATACTTTTCCCTCTTCACCCGCAACCGACGAAAACAAAAAGGAAGTGATGTTGCCCGAAAACGCAAAGAGAAATACCGCCGCGGGCATGGACAGATAGAGCGTGCATTTGAGCGCAAACAGCGTGCCCCCCTCCGCTTCCCCGCTCATACCCTTGCTCGCCAGCGCGGAGACCGCCGGTATGATCGCGGCGGCGATCCCGTAACAGACAGACACGGGAAGATTGACAAGCGTCGCCGCCGCTCCCGCATACAGGCCGTACAGGGCGGTCGCGTTGTCGGCATACGCCCCGACAAGCCGCACGATCAGTATGCTGTCCGCAATGTTGGAAAGGGGCAGTACGCCCGCCGCCACCGTGACGGGAATCGTGACCCGAAGCAAAAGTTTCGACTTCAAAACAGGCATACGTTCGCGATAAAGCGGACGAACGCCCCTTTCCCGACCCGCAAAAAAGAACATTAAAAGGCATGCGGCGGCTTCGCTGAGCGTGACCGCAAACAGCGTGGCCGTCACGGCGCGGACGATATCGCCGCGAAACAAATTCGCGGCAAAAATCCCGACGGCGACCTTGACCGCCTGCTCGCAGATCTCGGAAAACGCCGTCGGCAGAAAGTTGCTTTTTCCCTGAAACCAGCCGCGGAAACAGGAGAGCACGGAAACGAGAAATACCCCCGGCGCAAGCGCGCGGTACGCCGAAACCGCCCCGCTTTCCTTTTGCGCCATGCCCATCAGCGGCGCAAGCAAGAACATCAGCGCACTGCCCGCAAACCCGATCGCGGAAAACAAAAGCAGAGATTTTCGTAAAATCGCGCGGCTCTTTTCTTTATCCCCCGTCGCTTCCGCCGCCGAAACCAGGCGGGCAAGCCCCGAAGGGATCCCCGTCGCCGACACGGTGAGCAAAAGACAGTACAGCGGATACACCATCTGGTAGATCCCCATTCCTTCTCCGCCTAAAATATTGGTGAGCGGTATGCGGTAAAACGCGCCCAATACCTTCGCCGCGATCCCGCCCGCCGCCACGATGACGGCGCCTTTCATAAAACTTTGCGATTTCATATGTAGCAAAAAGGAAAAGGCTTCGCCTTCTCCCCGATGCAATCGTCCCTTTACATGAACTGGTTTGCCAAAATCTCCGCGGTCAGGCGGCACAGCTTGACCGTCCCCGCTTCCATGCGCGCACCTTCTTCGCCCGACAAGAGCGACACCGCGCCCAGGCAATCTCCGCCCGCCACGATCGGCACGATGATCTGCGCCGTGATCTGCATCGGCGCATCGTCGGTCAGCGGCACGATGTCCCCGCCTTCCGCCCTGTTCGCCACGTAGCTGCGCCTGTCTTTCATGATCCGCTCCAACTGCGCCGAGATCGTCTTCTTCGCAAAATCTTTCCGACCGTCCCCCGACGCATACAAAATTTCATCCGTATCGCAGATCACCGCAAGACACCCGCTCAGATCGCTCAACGATTTCGTCGTCCCTTCCGAAAACTTCTCCAGCGTGGCGATGGGCGAATACTTTTTCAGCATCAGCTCGTCCCTGTCCGTAAAAATTTCCAGCGGATCCCCGTCCTTGATGCGCAATGTGCGGCGGATCTCCTTCGGGATCACCACGCGCCCCAATTCGTCGATCCTTCTTACTATTCCCGTTGCTTTCATGTTTTCCTCCCTTCTCATTCGGCGTATTCTCTTCGCCGCTTTCCGTTAAAAGTATGAGGCAATTTTTTGTTTTTATTCCGCTTCTTTCCTCTCTTTTTCCTTTTTTCCTGTCCCTTCCCTCTCTTTTTACCGCTTTTTTTCCATGCGCAAATGAGGCCGCCCTCCGCAAAAATTTGCGGAGGGCGGCCTCTGCCGAAAAAATCCGCAGACGGCAAATTTTGCCGTCTGCGGATTTTACTTAACTTACAAAACCGCGCGGGCGGCAAAGCCGTCCGCGCGGACTATCTTTTCAGATCAAATCGGTCTCCCGATCATTTTGCTTCTTCCGTACGATGTCTTTTCGCATACACGCGGGTAAAGATCTTGGAAATCTCCACCGCGACCAGCGGGAACAAAGAAAGCGCGATGCAGATCAGCCATTCCGCCCAGCCGATATAGACGAGGTCGAACAAGCTCATAAAAGGGGGCACGAACACGACCAGCGCAATGATCGCCGCCGATATGACGATCGCCCCGAACAAATAAGGGTTATGCCCCTGCCCGTGTTTGAAGACGCTGTCCGTATTGGAACGCTGGTTCAGCGCGTGCGACAGCTGCGAAGCAGACAGGACAAGGAACGTCATGGTCATCGCGACCGAATGCTGCCCTTCCGCCGTCATGCCGTCACCGTGCGTCATCAGCATGCCCGTCGCGTACGCCGCCAGGGCCGCCGCCGATATGAACAAGCCGTGCAGTATGATCCGATAAATCATTCCCTTTTCAAACAGCGTTCCGCTTCGCACGGGCTTTTGTTTCATGACGTTCGAGTCGGCGGGATCGATCCCCAAAGCCACCGCGGGAAGCGTATCCGTCGCCAGATTGATCAAAAGAATATGCACCGCCAATATGGGCATCGGCCAGCCGAAACAGACCGCCAAAAACAAAATCAGTATCTCCGAAATGTTGCCCGCCACGAGAAACTGGATCACTTTCTGAATATTTCGGTAGACCCTGCGCCCTTCCCGTATCGCGTATTCGATGGTCGTAAAATTGTCGTCCAAAAGAATCATGTCCGCCGCGTCTTTCGCAACGTCCGTGCCCGTGATCCCCATCGCCACGCCGATGTCCGCTTCTTTGAGCGCGGGCGAATCGTTCACGCCGTCGCCCGTCATCGCCGCCACTTCGCCCGTGCGCCGCAGCGACTGTATGATGCGCAGTTTATCCGACGGCGACACCCGAGCAAACACCACGCAGTCTTTCACCGCTTTGTCCAGCTGTTCGTCCGTCATCGCGGCGAGCTCCTGCCCCGAGATCACCGTGTTCCCTTCGCGGAATATATGCAGCTGCTTTGCGATCGCCAGCGCCGTCACTTTGTGATCGCCCGTGATCATGACCACGCGGATCCCCGCTTCGTGACACGTTTCCACCGCCTTGATCACTTCCTTTCTCGGCGGGTCGATCATCCCGACCACGCCCACAAACGTCATATCCTTTTCAAGATCCGCCGTTTCTTCTTCCGGGACGCTGTCCCACTCACGCACCGCAAAGCCGAGCACGCGCAGCGCGTCGGAACTCATCTTGTTGCAAAGCTCCAAAATCCGCGCGCGGTCGGAATCCGTCATCTCCCGTACACCGTCCGCCGTCCTGTACTTCGTGCACAACGGCAGCAATTCGTCCGCCGCACCCTTCGTGTACGCCATGTTCTTTTCACCCATGCGGTTCATCACCGTCATGCGCTTTCTGTCCGAATCGAACGGCTGCTCAAACAGGCGCGGATTCTCTTCTTCATACTCTTCCGTGTCCAGCCCGTTCTTCTCCGCAAAAATGACGAGCGCCCCTTCCGTAGGATCCCCCAAAATGTTCTCGGGATTGTCGGGATCTTTCTTTGCATTCCCGCACAAAGCGCAGCCGTCCAACAGATCCTGCCATACGCTTCGTTCATATTTTGATGCTACGTCCTCCGCTTTTGTGGGCGATCCGTCGATAAAATCATTCCCGACGGCCACATACGTCACCGTCATCTTGTTCAGTGTGAGCGTTCCCGTCTTGTCACAGCACACCACCGACGCGCTCCCCAGCGTTTCCACCGCGGGCAGACTCTTTACCAGCGCGTTCTTCTGCGCCATTCGCTGTACGCCCAGCGCCATGATGATCGTGCTCGTCGCGGGCAAGCCCTCGGGTATCACGGAAATCGCCAGGGAAATCGCTATGAATATATAATTCACCCACGCTTCCCAGCCGTCGCGCACCAGCCCGATCGCGAAAATCGTCACGCAGACGATCAGCCCGACAAGGCTCAAAATCTTCCCCACCGAGTTCAGCTTCCGCTTCATCGGCGTATCGAAATCGTCCTGTTCGTCCAGAAGCCGCGCTATCTTCCCGACTTCCGTCTTCATGCCCGTCTCCACGACGATCCCCGTCGCGTTGCCGTACATCACTACCGACGAACTGTACGCCATGTTCACCCGATCGCCGAGCGGCGCATCTTCCGCCAAAACCACCGCACCGTCTTTCTCCGACGGCACGCTCTCCCCCGTCAGCGCCGCTTCCTGCACTTTCATGTTGGAATCTTGTATGATCCTGACGTCCGCAGGCACGATCGATCCGTCTTCCAGATAAATGATATCCCCCGGCACGATCTCGCTCGCGGGGACGACCGATTCCTCCCCTTCCCGCAATACCCGTGCCGTCGGCGCCGTCATGTTCTTCAGCGCTTCCAATGCGTTCGCTGCTTTCTTCTCCTGCACGACCCCGATCGTCGTGTTCAGCGCGATCACGACCAGAATCACGATACATTCCGCCAGACCTTCGCCTTCGATAAAATACATCACCAGCGAAAACGCCGCCGCCAACAGCAGAATCAGCACCATCACCTCGGTCAGCTGTTCCCAGATCATCTTCCCGATGCTCTTCGCCTTCTTCTGCCGCAATATGTTCTTCCCGTATGTCTCCAGCCGCTTCGCCGCTTCCGCGTCCGAAAGCCCCTCCTCACTCGTGTTCAGAATCCCTGCCGCCTCTTCACTCGTCATGGCGTACCAGGGCTTGTGCCGTGGGGTTTCTTCCATAATCCTACGTTCTCTCCTCCTGTTTTTAATTATAACGCAAAAAGACATAGCCTATACGGTTATGCCTTCAAAGTTATCCTTCTTCCGTTGTCTGGTCGGGCGGTACTGCTGCCGTCGTCGCTTTTCATCGCTATTCCCCTGCCATTTGTTCTTCTTTTATTATACACGTTTTTTGATCGCTTGTCAAGCAATTCATCCGATTCTCTCTTTTTGCGATCGTCTTGACTTCTTAGTCAAAACTACGTCCTCTTCATCGTCAGGCCGCTTTCCCGCAAATGCAAACATACCGCGGCGATTTCGCTGCGGTATGTTTCTTTTTCCGATCAATCCAGACGGATCTCCGCCAGTTCCTTGGGCGGTACCTGCTGTGCCGAAGTTTCCACCGTCTTTTTCACGAGCGCCGCCGCCTTGTTGATGGGGATATTCGTGCCCGCGCCTGCCACACAGCCGCCGGGACAGCCCATTCCCTCGATCAGCGCGCCGTTCAGCTTGCCCATCTTCGCAAGCAACAGGATCTTGCGGCAATCTTCCAGTCCTTCCACGTGCTGGATATCCAGCTTCGTATCCGGATAGTACGCCTTGATGCACTTCTCGATCGCGCCCGCAACGCCGCCCGCTACCGCGTAGCCGCGCCCCGCACCCGTCGCGTCGTTCAGCGCCGCGCTCTCTTCCATCGTCGCAAAATCAATGCCCTTTGCTTCAAACATTGCCGAAAGCTCTTCAAACGTGATCACAAAATCTACGTCGCTGCGGATCGTCCGCCTGCTCGCTTCCAACTTTTTCGCCGCACACGGCCCGATAAATACCACGCGCGAATCGGGATACTTCTTCTTGATGGTGCGCGACGTCGCAACCATCGGCGTGAGCGTGTTGGATATCTTGTCCGCCGATTCGGGGAAATACCGCTTGACCAGCATCGCCCACGCAGGACAACAGGACGTCAGCATGAACGGCTGCTCTCCCGTCGCAACGCGCTGCGCATAATGCTCCGCCTCCGTCGCGGCGCCCATGTCCGCCCCGAGCGCTACCTCGAACACTTCCTGGAATCCCATCTTCAGAAGCGCCGCTTTGATCTTGCCCGGCGTCGCATTGTCGCCGAACTGCCCCAGATACGAGGGCGCAACTTCCGCAATGATCTTATCCCCGCGCCGCAATGCACGGATCAGCTGGAAAAATTGCGATTTGTCCGCAATCGCTCCGAACGGACAGCTCACCATGCACATCCCGCACGACACGCATTTGTCGCTGTTGATCTTCGCCCTGCCTAAATCGTCCGACTCGATCGCCTTCACGCCGCACGCTTCCGCACACGGACGCGTATGATGCGCAATCGCATCGTACGGGCACACGTTCTTGCAGCGGCCGCACTTGATACACTTGCTCTGATCAATAAACGATTTCCCGTTCACGATCGATACCGCCCCTTTCGGGCATACCGCCGTACAAGGATGTGCCACACACCCGCGGCAATTGTCCGTCACTTTGTACATGTTCGGCGCACACGCCGCACACGCCGACGGTATCACCTGCATCAGCGGCGGTTCATAATATTTGTCCGCAATGTCACTCTCACGCAACCCGCTCGTAAGATGCACAGGCTTGTCTTCAGGCCTGAGCGATAACCCCATCGCCAGCCGCAGCCGCTCCGAACAGATCGCTCGCTCCCGCCAGATACTCTCCCTGTACAAAGGCCTGTCACCCGGCGTGATCTTAAAAGGAATTGCTTCGATCGCGTCCTTTAATTCCTCTTTGTCCGTCTCAAACGCAACCCGCGCCATCTCCACAAATACCTGACGGCGCAATTTCTTTAACGGTGTAAGAAGTCCTCTTTCCATCTTCTTTTTCTGTCTTCTCCTGTCTTGTTTACCACATAATACTATAGCTTTTTACGCGGCATTTGTCAACTGCAAATGCCGCGTAATACCGATCCAAATTATTTCCTTTTAAACCCTTTTATATACTTTCAGCTTTTCTCTTATCTTTACCGCAAGTGCGGACGGCATCTCTTCCTTCAATCGGAACCGCCAGTTTCCCGCCGCTACCGACGGTACATTCATCCGCGCGTCGCTGCCCAGCTTCAGCAAATCTTGCACGGGCAATACGCACAGCCCCGCTCTGCACGAAAGCGCAAGCTCTGCCATTCCCTCCGCTATGTGTTCCGACGTATCCGTCTCCGCTTCGATCCCCGCTTCTTTCAATAATGGCTTCAGGATGCGAAGCAAATTCGAATGCTCCGCTTCTCCCATTCCTTCAATAAATCCAACCAGAGTGTCGTTGTCGTGCGTCCCCGTATAACATACCGAATTTTCCGCAATGTTGGCAGGTAAATAAGGATTTCCCGGATTCCCGTCAAACGCAAATTGCAATACCTTCATGCCCGGATACCCCGTCTTCCGCATGAGCCTGTATACGCCTTCGTCCAGCGTCCCTAAATCTTCCGCTATGAACGCCAGCTCTCCCAGCTTCTCTTTCACCGCCGCAAACAACGCCGCACCCGGGCCCTTTCTCCATCGCCCGCCGATCGCCGTTTCTGCCCCCGCATCGATCTCATAATATCGGTCAAAACCTCGGAAATGATCGATCCGCACTACGTCATAAATCGCAAACGCCTGCCGTATCCGCTCCGTCCACCAGGCATACCCGTCCGCCGCATGCACCTTCCAATCATAAACAGGGTTCCCCCATAATTGCCCCGTCGAGGAAAAATAATCGGGCGGCACTCCCGCTACCTTCTTACAGCTTAAATTCTTGTTCAGCTTGAATAACTGCGGATTCTTCCATACGTCCACAGAATCGTACGCCACATACAACGGTATGTCCCCGATGATCTTTATCCCCAATCCGTTGGCGTACGCCTTTATCTCCTTCCACTCACGGAAAAATTCATATTGCACAAAAAGCCAGAAATTTACTTCGTCTGCATTCTTCGCATAAAATTCTTTCAGAGTCTCCGCATCGTGCCGCTTATACCGGCGCTCCCATTCCCAAAACGGCTTCCCGCCGCTCTTTTCCCGCAATGCCATAAAATACGCATAGTCCAAAAAATCCCCCGACGAAAATTCTTTGAACGACGCCTGCTCGGTATCAAATCTGACAAACGCCTTGCGCAATAACTCCGTCTTGCGCGCTTCCAGTTCGTCAAAATGCACGCTCCCGTCCTGCGGCATCTTATACGCCGCCAGCTCCTCTTCCCTTAAAAGTCCCTGCGCAACAAGCTTCTCGGGATCGATCATCATGGGATTACCCGACGCCGTGTACACCGACTGGTACGGCGAATTCCCAAGCCCCGTCTGCACCAACGGCAGGATCTGCCAATACGAAAATCCCGCTTCCTTGGCAAAATCCGCAAATTTCTCCGCTTCTTTCCCAAGCGTGCCGATCCCGTATTCCCCAGGTAATGAGGTGATATGCATCAGCACCCCCGCCGTACGCTTCCCCGTGATCAGATTTTTATTCTTCTTCCTTGCCATGTCAGTCTCCCCGTCCTCTCGCTTTTCTTCCCTCTTATTTTATCACAAATTTGCCCCGATTCAATACATTTTCCAATAATTTGCCCCAAAAAGCCTAAAATTATCTTTTGTTTCGCTTTTTTAAAATTTTTTTATTTATACCCCCGAAATCATTTGATTTTTCCGCGAAATATGGTATAATAATAAAGCTGAATTCGTGAGCAGACTTAACTCACTCGCTTCGTTGCGAGAATTGAGTTCGTCGGTTGAAAAATTTCATATGCTACTGTGGCTCAGTTGCTCCAGCTGATTCGTTGCGAGAATTGAGTTCGCCAAAAAGTTAATTTCATATGCTACTGTGGCTCAGTTGGTAGAGCAGCTGATTCGTAATCAGCAGGTCGCCGGTTCAAGTCCGGCCAGTAGCTCCACGCAAAAAGGCATCCCTTGCGGATGCCTTTTTGCGTGGGTCTAAGAATTATTTTAAAACCTTCTGCTTTATTTGTAAAAAAACGAAAAAGATTAGCTCGTTGCTAATTTTTTATCACTATAAAAGGAATTCTCAACATTTCACTTATTTTTTTGGCTTGCTTATAAGTTACACTTTCCGCAAATTCTTGCAATGCTTTATCGTCCTCCTCTGAAAAAGAATGTTGTTCTATTACCCCACAAAACTTCCGCACCTCGAAGACTTCCGCATGATAAAAACGAAAAAAGATCAAATCTGTACATATATCCCCGATAAATCCGCTGATTACTACAAGCAATTTTAAGAAGGGATTTACCTTTCGCACACATATAGATACAATATTTTCTCTTTTTATCTTAAACTGTACCTTCTCCCCGTGCGTTTTAATAACTTCATCTGCCGTGACGATTAGTTTCCCTTTATAACATATTCTCGCTATTCCTGCAATCGTAAAAATAATTAGTGTATACAAAATAAAAGCGAGGCCATACCATTTCCAACCAACATTAATATCACTAAAAATGTCTATAAATACGTCCACCACAACCGGAATAATAAATAGCACATATAAATCTAAAATCCAAGCAATATAATTATCTTTGTATGGTTTTATAATTAATTGTGTGGGTTGCTTCAAGATGCTCCCTCCTTATGCTCCGTGCGGCTCAAATCAATACTGTCCCCGCGCATTGCAATTTTATTTTATCACGCTGCCCGCGGTATTGTCAATATGTGTCCGAATAGTCCGACGGCTTTTTTTATATGCCTTTGTACCTTTCGAAAGGCTGCCGTTTTTGCACGATGTCTCCGACAAAGCAAAGGGAGAAGCCGTTCTTTCGGCTTCTCCCTTTGCTTTTATTTTTGCAGCTGCGGCTCTGCTTTGACCGCAATTTCTTTCAGTTCGGATATCTTTCCGATCGGGAATTTTGTCTTACGATACCTGGACGCGGGGCCGATACCGATCGGGCAAAATCCGCCCGCGACCGCCGCATCGATGCCCGCTTCGGCATCTTCCACGACAAAGCACTCCTCCGGCTTCAAGAAAAGATATTCCGCCGCTTTCAGGAATACTTCCGGATCCGGTTTGCTCTTCGTGATGTTGTTTCCGTCCGAAACCGCATCGAAATAATCTGCAAGTTTTGTCCTCTGCAAAATCGTCTTCGTGTTTTTGCTCGAAGAACCGACGGCCAGCCTGTAACCTTCCTTGCGCAGAAACGAAAGCGTGTCCCGCACCGCAGGATCGATGGTATCTTCGTTCAGCGTGTGCAGCAATTCTTTGTAATACTCGTTCTTTTCGTTGCAAAGATCCTCTTTCTCCGCCGCGCTCAGCTGCCCGTCGTATTTTTCCAGAATAATCTCCAGGCTCGCCTCTCTGGATACGCCGCGCAGTCTGTCGTTGTCCTTGCGGTCAAAGGGTATGCCCACTTTGTCCGCTATCCTCTTCCACGCCTGATAATGCAGTTCGTCCGTGCTCAAAAGCACGCCGTCCAGATCAAAAATAAAGCCCTTCATCTTTTCAACCTCCGATTTCTTTCAAACACTTATCCAGCGCCGCGATCTTTTCCGGACTCGTTCCGAACATGGGCAGATATCCCATGTCCCGCACGCTCATGATCAGAAATTCTTCGTTTTCTCCCGTCGCCATCGCATACGCCTGCGGCAGCAATTCCGCAAACGCGCCGCGCGCCCGCTCGTCCCCCAAAAGGTCGAGCACCTTGGTGTCGATCGAATACGGGTGCAGAATGTCTTTGTTCATTCCGTATTCCCAACCGTGTTCGCCTTCGCCGACGATCTCCGCCTCTTTGTCCGTATAAGGCAGGACGATCTGCGCCCTGCAGCCGTGCGGAATACGCACGCGCAGCGAGAAAACATTCCCTTCCTTCACGCGCCAATCGACGCAATATCGGCCATACGGTGATTCAAATTCCGTGCAACATGCCGTGACCCTGTGATCGGGCACGGGCGCGATGCGCGCCTCTTTCCATGCCGTATCCAGCCGTTTAAGTCCTCCGACCGAACCGTAGATCGCTTCGGCTACCGACCCGTAGGCATAATGATTGAGCGAGTTCATCATCGTTCCGCTGATCTTTCCGTCCGCAAGCAGCGAATTCCAGCGCTCCCAGACCGTCGTCGCACCGAGATTGATCTGGTACATCCAGCCCGGACACTTTTCATTGAAAATCAGCCTGTACGCTTCCTCCGCCATGCCGTTTTCAAACATCGTGCTCACCATCAGCGGCGTTCCCGTAAATCCGCTCTTCATGCGGTACAAATCGCGTGCAAGCCTGCTCTTAAAGCCTTCAAGAAGCTTCGTTTTATCCGTATATACCCCGAAATGCAGCGCCAGAACGTACGCCGTCTGCGTGTCGACCGCAAGCCGCCCCGTTTCCGAAAAATATTCCTTTAGAATACTTTCCCCGATCTCCTTTGCCAGCGCGTGATATTTCGACGCGTCTTCCGTTTCGCCGAGCACGTCCGCCGCTTCCGCCGCCGTATTCACCGCGTTCAGATAATAAACGCTGCGAATAAACGTATCGTCCGTGCCGCCCCGCATGCTCTGCGCACAAATTCCGTCCTGCGCCAGCCAGTCCCCGAAGGTAAAAGGCGCGCTCAGAAGATGATGGTCACCGCGCTTCTCGTCGCCGCCGCGCAAAAGTTCCACATAACGGCGTATCCCGCCATAATGCTTGCGCAAAAGTTCCTTGTCGCCGTAAAAACCGTACAGCGTCCACGGAACGATCACGCCCGCGTCCGCCCAGACCGCGCCGCCTACTCCGCTCGTACCCTTCAGCGAGGGCGAATACATCGGAAAATCCCCGCCGTAATAGGTTTCCTGGTCGTACGCCATATCGCGCATAAACTTTTTATAGAAAGAATATGCCTCCGCATTGTAACATGCCGTCGCCGCAAATACCTGCGTGTCCGCCGTCCAGCCCAGCCGCTCGTCGCGCTGCGGACAATCGGTCGGCACGTCCATGAAATTGCTCCTCTGCCCGCGCTTTACGTTTTCGATCAGCACGTTCAGCTTCGCGTCCGAAGAAGTGAATTTCAGCGTATCGTCCATGCGCGAACTCAGCCGCACCGCCGTGAAATCCGCAGGATCGATCTCTCCTTCCGTCTCCACCAGCACATAACGGAACCCGTAATAAGTGAAATACGGCTCCACGTCCTTCTCTTTCCCGTCGCTGACATAGCAGTACTCCGCTTTCGCCGTGCGAAGATTATCCCTGTAAAAACAGCCGTCCTGCAAAACTTCGCCGTAACGCAAAACCATCTTCTTTCCGTACGCCAGCTTGTTGCGAAAACGCACAAACCCCGCCGCGTTGTGCTTAAAATCGAGTATCTTTTCCCCTTTCGGCGAGAGGATCAGTTCCGCTTTCTCCGTCAGATATTCCGTGATGCCCGCCGTATACTCGGGCACATACCTGAATTCACGTTCACTCAACCGCACCGCATATTCTTTCTCATCCCGCAGCGTATCGTCCCTGCGCTCCCCGTCGTAGATCCCGTTTTCACGCACCGCACTTTCACAACAACGCCAGCTTTCGTCCGTCGGGATCCTCGTCCCGTCGTCCGCTATGATCTCCGCACGCAGATAAAACGCATCGCCGTAAATGCAGTCGCCCCTGCCGTCAATGCCGAACCTGCCTTTGAACCAGCCGTTCCCCAAATATACGTCGATACGGTTCTCCCTTTCCAGCATGCCGTCCAGCGAATACGTCTGGTAACGCACACATTCGTCGTAATCGTTCATGAGCGGCGTCAGATATTCCTCCCCCACTCTCTTTCCGTTGACAAACGCGCGGTACAACCCCAGCCCGCTGATCACCAGCCGTCCGCCCGTAACCCCTTCGGGCAGCGTAAAACGCTTGAAAAACCGCGGACTGCTCACCTGCGGATCGGACGTAAGCGTCTTTCCGCCGAGCACATACGCCGTTTCAAACTCCGTCCGCACACGGTCGCCGTACTCGTTTGTCACTTCCGCCGTATACCGCTTGCCGCGCTCTAAACGAACGTCGGGACGGAAACAGGGCGCATCCGCAAGGGTCAGCGCGTACCGCCCCGCTTCTTTGCCCGTATAATCGGAAAGGGAAAGCGTAAACGCATTCCCCCTTTCCGCTTTGAACGAAAACATGATATCGTCTGCATCTACACCGATCGTCCTGTCCGTCCTGTTGATTTTCAGATCATACAATTTCATAAAGCCCTCGCACCCCTTTACAGCCGCGTATCCCACTTCCCGCAGAATGCGTCCACGGGGCTCTTGCCGCAGAATTCACTCGCTCCGCTCAGCTTCTCCACCAGCGCGTCCAGGATCTCTTCCGTCGATCCGTACGTGTTGATAAACGTCTTTATGCGCGGCACGTCCAGAAGATGATACGGGTTTTCCAGCGACACGAATACCGTCGGCACCGAATGCATGTATACGGGCACGTCCGCTCCCATCGGTTCCGCCCACTCCAGACGCACGATCGTCTGATTGGATTTTGTCGCCAGGTTCGCAATGTAAAGGATCAGATCGTAATTTTCGTAGACGTCGCGCACGGGCGTCGCCATGCCTTCCCAGCCGCCGCCCGGCTGGAAGATTGTGATCTCAAATCCCTTTGCTTTCAGCTTTGCGATCAGATTGTCCGCCGCGCCTTCCGTGATGCCCGCACTCACGGCGCTCGCCTTTCCTTCCTTTTTGTAGACCAGAATGCGCTTATACCGCTGCGGCGTTATGGGAAGCACGCCCTTTTCCTCTTTGACGAGCGTGATCGAACGCTCCGCCACTTCCTTCGATACGCGCCTGTGCTCCGCACAGCCGACGATTTTCTCCGCCGCCGCGCGGTCGGGGAACAGCCCGCCGTTCTTCTGTTTTTCGGGAAGATGCAGCGACGCTTTCAGCGCAAGAATGCGCGTCACCGCTTCGTTTAAACGCTCCTGCGTGATGACGCCGTCGCGCACGCCCTGCGTCATGAACTGCATATCCTCTTCCAGATTCTTCGTAAACAGGAACATGTCGCAGCCCGACGCGATCGTGCAAGGAACCGCCTTCTCGCGCGGCATCATCGTTCCCATTCCCGCCATGGTGGAAGAATCGGTCACGATCAGCCCGTTGAACCCGAGCCGCCCGCGCAAAAGTCCCTGCAACAATTCGGGTGCGATCAGCCCCGGCATGATCTCTTCGTCTTTGAGCGAAGAGTTCAGCTTTTTCGACCACGCGGGCTGCAGAATGTGCCCCACCATGACCGTCTTCGCCCCCGCATCGATGGACGTCTTGTACGCCTTTCCGTACGTCTTCTCCCAGTCCTCCGCCGACAGCGAATTCACCGACGCCACCAGATGCTGGTCGCGCTCGTCCACGCCGTCCCCGGGGAAATGCTTGATCGACGCCGCGATCCCGTACTTTTGTACCTCTTCGACATACGCCTTGCCGAAATTCGCAACGACGTCGGGATCCGACCCGAACGTCCTCGTATTCGTGATCGGGTTGCGGAAATTAAAATCGATGTCGATGATCGGCGCAAACGCCCAGTTGATCCCCAGCGCAGACGCCTCTTCCCCGATGACCCTGCCAAGTTCGTGCGCATACTTCACGTCGCCCGTCGCCGCAATGCCCATCTCGCAGCCGACGCGCGTGCCCGTCGTGCACGCCTGGTTGAGACCCGCTTCCAGATTCGCGGAAATCAGCATCGGGATCTTCGCATACTTTTGCAAGCCCGTCACGGTGTTGATCATTTCCGCAAGACTCATCGTCCGCGTCATGACACCGCCGACTTTCAGATCTTTCGCCAGATGCGCAAGATATTGTTCGTCGTCCGTATATGTAATCAGACAGAACAGCTGCGCAATCTTTTCTTCCTCCGTCATGGACGCGAGCGTCGCATGCACCCATTCAACTTCCTGATCCGACAGAAAAAACGGATTCTTTTTCAATTCAACGGACATCGGGTAACTCCTTCTTTTCCTGTTTCGTAAATTTCGCCACAACCTTGTTCAACAACTTTTTAATGTTCCCGGCCTGCGCAGAGAACGCATAGAACGCCAGCATGAACATGCCGAATATGATCTGCTGATACCCGCCGGCTCCCACTCCCAGGCAATCCAGCCCGTAGTTGAGAAATTCCATGCCGACCGCCGCCGCCACAACGCCCACCGCGTCTACGCTCGCTTTGCCGATAAACATTCCGATAAACACGGGAACGATATAGGAAAACAGAATACTGGACGTGGACAGGTTTGACTGCGTCGTGATGATCTGCTGCGACCCGTATACCAACGCGCCGAACCCGAGGATCACGCCGCATACGATATAGGTGATCAGCACGTTCTTGTTTTCACGGATACCGATGCTGACCGCCACTTTCTGATTCCCGCTCAGAAGTTTTGCACGGCGCCCTTCCGTCGTGAAATACGTGAAGAAAATGAACAGCGCCAGCACAATGACGAGCGGAATAAAAATGTACGGGACACGGCCGAACAAAACCATGTCGACACGCGATATGATGCTCAGCCCTTCCGCATCGAAAAGCACGTACGTGAGCGATTCGTACAACAGCGTCATACCGATCGTGCAGATGATGACGGGCACTTTGCTCGCAATGTAAACGGAAGCGGTCAGCACGCTGAACACAACGGCAAACAGCACGCTCAATACCATGAACATCACCGAATTCCCGCCCGCTTGCAGCGTTATGTTGCCCGCAATGATCGCCGAAAGGATCATCGTGGCGCCGCCCGAAAAATCAAACCTGCCGTTCTTGAATTGCAGATAGATGGCCAGGGCTATGATCGTGGTCAGCGTCGCATCCGTCACGACCTGGCGTACCATGATGCCCGATACGTAATAATTGATCCCGTTCGCAAGCGTGATGATCAGCATCACGACAAAGATCAGCGCGGGAAACGCCAGCGTCAGCCCCGTCCTCTTCAAAACGTTTACGATTTTGCTTTTCATACTCATATCGACATCCCTTTTTCTCCGCGGGCGGATCACCGCCCGCGGAACCGTTTATTTCTGAATTTTTTAACGCTTCTTTTCCGATTACAGCGCAGCGAGATCGTCGATCGTCATCGACTGCACCGTTTCCACGAGCTTCGCATACGTTCCGCCGTTCTCCGCAAGCAGCGCTTTCACGTCCGCCGCGCTCAGGAACGCGTCTTCAAGTTTGCCCGTGCAATAAATGGACTTCGTACGTACGAGTTCCAGATCCGCAGAATTCTCAATGATGATCTGCGAGCTGTCTACACGCTCCGCCTGGGCGGGATTATCCGCAAATTCGTTTCCGCTGATCTTGTTCAGCAGCATCACTACCGGATACGTGATCGCTTCCACGTTGCTGAATACGAGTTCCTGTATGCACTTACCTTCACCAAAATCCGCAAGCGTCGACTCCGAAGTCGTGAAACCTGCCGTGTACAGCTTGATACCCGTCTTGCCCGCGCTTACCATCGTAGGATATACGAAGTCAACGCCCGCGCACATCGCAAAAATCGCATCGAGATCCGGATTCTCCGAGAAATAGGACGCTTCCAGCGTGCTGAAGTTCAGCTCCGTCGTCGTCGCCTGCACCGTGATCTTGTCGCCGTCCGCCGCCGTCTCATTGTATTCCGCGATCTTCGCACGGAATGCCGTATCCATTTCGTTCTGGTGCGGGAACGCAAACGCAGGGAATTTGATCATGCCGATGTTCTTGTACCCTTCCGCAATCACGCGCGCCGCAATGTGCTCGCCCCATGCCGTTCCTCTGTACGCGCCGTCTACAACCGTCCCGACAAAATTGTCGTTGTCTTTGATGCTGTCCAGCGTCGTTTCATAATCGCTCAGATACCCGCCGATATACACGCCCGCCTTTTCACATTCCGCAATGATCGACGACATGCCGAGATCCATCGTAAGAATGATCCCTTTGCATCCCTTCGAAATCAGCGTCTGCACCGTCGTCTTGTTCGCCGCTTCGTCCGTCTGGCTCAGCGTCGTATACTCGAATTTGCAGTTGAGTTCGTCTTCCAGCCCGCCGAGAAACGCCTTCGTCGCCGTCACCGCAGGGCCGGCATCCTGGTACAGACCTACACCGATCAGAACTTTGCCGCCGTCTCCGCCGCACGCAACCATAGACGTGCCGATCCCGACGCAAAGCGCCATCACTGTCACAAACAACAGAACTTTTTTGAAAAATTTCCTCATACATAACCTCCGTTATTTTTTTTATTTGTTTACGGTCATCTGGGCAACAGACCGCTTCTGTCTCTGCAGGAAAGAATCACCACGATCATAAAGATGATCGCCTTGATAAAGTAAACCAGCGTAGTGTCTACCCCCGAAAGGATCAGCCCGTTGGATAAGAGAGAGTAGGTAAAGCTTCCGACCAGCGCACAGCGCACTTTTGCCTTCATGCCGCCCGAAAGAGGCATTCCGCCGAGAATCAACGCAAGCATTACGTCCATCGCGTAACTGCTCGCCGTGCCTTTGCCCGCGCTGCCCGTCCTCGCCAGAAGAAACAACGACCCGATCGCCACACATACCCCGAACGCCATGTACGCGATCACTTTCCACTTCGTCGTGTTGACACCGCACTGCGCCGTCGTCAGCTCGTTCGCGCCGATGCCGCGCGTGTATTTGCCGAGTTTCGTGTAATTGAAAAGATAAAAGACAACTCCTGCCACAACCACGATGCTGAGTATGATCACCCACGGTTCAAGGAAAATGGAAAAATCATAATCGGTGGAAACAATGCTCGAACCCGTGCTCTCCACCATCAGATACTGGATCCCGCCGAACAGGAACATGAGGAACAGCGACGTCACGATGGAGGGAAGTTTCAGCCACACCGCCACCGCACCGTTGAACGCGCCGCAGAGCAACGTAAGCACCAGCATCACAAAAAATCCGAGAAGAAGCGAACCCGTCGCGTTGATGATAAAGATCATCAGCAGACAGTACACACCCATCTGCGCGCCCACGCTGATGTCCATGTATCCCATCGCGTATACGAACAGCGCTCCCAGCGATACGATCATGTACACGCACACCGATTCCAGAAGCACCGAAACGTTGTACGTGCTCCAGAGCCTGCCGTTCGACGTGATCGTGAAGACGATCAGACACAGCACCAGCCCCGCGTACGACGCGACGTCCGATACGTGCCCGCGGATATAGGTGGTCACCGCCGAAAGTATTTTTTTGAATTTGCTCTCTTTTTTGATTTCTTCCATACCGCACCTCAGATCATGGAACCGATGATATCGGTCTCTTGCAGATCCGGACTCCGCATAAATTCGCCCGAAACTGCAAAATCTTTCAGAATGATGATTTTATCCGCCATGCCGATCAGCTCGGAAAGTTCCTCGCTGATGAGAAGGATCGCTTTGCCTTCCTTCTTCATCTGCGCTATAAACGCGTACATCGCCTGCTTGACGCCGATGTCCACGCCGCGCGTAGGACAATCCATGATGATCACCGAACTGCCTTTCGCCGTCCACTTCGCAAAGCTGACTTTCTGCTTGTTCCCGCCCGAAAGCGTCGACACAAGCTGCCGCGGCGTGTTGCACTTGATCAGATATCTGTCCACTTCCCGCTTAACCAGCTTCTTTTCCTTGCGCGGATCGATAAACGTGAATTTCGAGAGCGCGTCCAGCGAAGGAAACGTGATGTTGTCGGCGATCGACGCCGAAAGGATCAGCGCTTCCGTGTCCCTGTCCTTGCTGACATACCCGATCCCGCTGCGGATCGCCGTCAGCGGATCCTTGATCTTCTTGCCGTTGCGTAGCACACTGCCCGACGTCAGCTTCTCCAGCCCGAACCCCGCGCGCCCGATCAGCCGCATCCCGCAGCCGCTCAGCCCGCCGAAGCCCACGATCTCGCCCTTGTGCAGCTTGAGATTGAAATGTTTGATCTCTCCGACCGATACGTCCTGAAATTCCAGCGCCACTTCCTCTTCGTGCGACGTGTCGTAATCGCTCCTGTAATAGGCATCCCCGATCTCGCGCCCGACCATCATGTAACGGATCTTCTCCGGCGCACCCGGCTGACGCATCTCCTCGCCCGTCAGATGCCCGATAATGTCGCCGTCACGCAATACCGTCAGATGCGTGCATTGTTCGAGTATCTCGTTCATGTCGTGCGAAATAAAGATGACCGCCTTGTTCTGCTCCGCCAGCCGCTTCATCAGTTTGTAAAACAGCTCGCGCGCATCGAAAGACAGCGCCGTCGTCGTCTCGTCCACGACCAGGATCTCCGTATCCGCCGAGACCGACCGCACTATCTCGATCATCTTGCGGTCTTCAAACGTGTAACGGTCGATCAGATCCGCCGCACGGATCCGCCCTACCCCGAACGAATCGAGAAGCTTCTGCGCCTCTTCCGTCATCTTCTTCATGTTCACGACGCCGAACTTCGAAAATTTCGAGATCTGCCCCGCAAAGATGTTCTCCGCTACCGTGCAGCCCCGCACCGTGTTCGACTCCTGCAGGATCATGCACACGCCCTGCTCCTGCGCCTGCTCCATGGTGGAAGGATTCCACGGCTTGCCCTTGTACTCCATCGTGCCGGACGTCGCTTTCTGCATCCCCGCCATGATGGACGTCAGCGTCGACTTCCCCGAGCCGTTTTCTCCGATCAGCCCGCGTATCTCCCCGCGCCGTACCTCAAAATCCACACCGTTGAGCGCATTGACCGGTCCGAATCTCTTGACTATGTTTTTACACACGAGAATCGTTTCGTTTTCCATTCGCCAATCCACGCCTCCTTGCTTTTACGCCCACTATTATACCCCCGCCCGCTCCCTCTTTCAAGTACGGAATTTATCCGCTTTGACTCGTATTCTTTCTTTTTGCTCTCCCCGCTCTCCCTCCGCCTTTGCAGTGAAAAAATAAAATTTGTACCCTTTTCTGAAAAAAAAATGAAAAAATTGAGTACGTCTTGACGATACCGTTTTTTTATGTTACACTACTTCCAAAGGGGGATTTGTATGAAACGCATCAACCTGCTCCACAATACAGACGACAGCCTCGTCGAACTTTCCGCCGTCCGCTTTTCGGGAGAAGAGGGCGGCATTTCCTCTGCCACGGAACTTATCTTCGTCGCGCAAGGTTCCCTCTCCGCCATGACAAACTCCGGCACGCTTACCGAATTGCAGGAAGATATTTTTCTCCTCAACAAAGGAGAAAAATTTTCCTTCTCCTCCGAAGAATGCGTGCTCGTTTCCCTGCGGTTGGATCACGGGCTCTTCCACGAACGCGAAGAATTTTTCTTCGAATGCAATTCCGCCGCAACCCTTTCCAAAGATAAATACTATAACCTCAAACACCTGCTCGCAAGGCTCGTGAAAATTTCCGCCGACACCAACCAGCGCTCGGAATACCTCACCCGCTCCATCGTCAGCCTCCTCATCCACGAGCTCTTCTCCAATTTTTTGGGCGAAAACAAAAATTTGCTCCTTTCCAAAAAATACCTCGAAAGAATGGAACTGCTCGCCGATTACATCGCCAAAAATTTCAGAAATAACCTCTCGCTGAGCGACGTCGCAGACTTCGCTCACCTTTCCGTGCCCTACCTGTCTACCTTCTTCGATAAATATTTCGGAATGAGCTTCCTCTCCTATTACACCAATATCCGCCTGCGCCATGCCGTCTCCGACCTTTTGGGCAGCGACAAATCCATCGAAAATATCGCGCTCGACAACGGCTTCCCCGACCCGCGCGCGTTCGTCTCCGCTTTCCGCAAAAAATACGGCATCCAGCCCAGCGTCTACCGCAAACAATCTTCCGCCCTCTCCCGCAATACAGATCCCCATGAGTTCAATTCCAACTACCTCTACACCCTCGCCAAATACCTCCCGCCCCGCACAGGCTCCGGCGACGAGAATTCCCTGCCTGTTTCCCAAAACTTTTCCGAAGAGATCATCGACCTTGCCGGCAACCCCTCCAGCGAAAAAGCATACCTTTCGCATAACTTCCGCAAAATCACCAGCGTCGGCAGAGCAAAAGAACTCCTCTACGATGACGTGCGCGAAATGCTCCGCGAATGGCAGAACGAAATGCACTTCGAATACATCAAATTCCACGGCATCCTCTCCGACGATATGCTCTTCTATAACGAGGACAAAGACGGCAATCCCGTCTACAGCTTCCTCATGATCGACAAGGTGCTCGATTTCCTCCTCTCCATCGGCCTCAGACCCGTCGTTCAATTCTCCTTTATGCCCAAATTGCTCGCAAAAAATCCCGAAAATACCGTCTTCTTCCACCCCATGATCATCAGTCCGCCCAAAGACTACGAAAAATGGGACAACATGATCGCCGCTCTCATGAACCACTGGATCGAACGCTACGGCCACAAAGAAGTGCGCAGCTGGCTCTTCTGCGTCTGGAACGAGCCCGATACCGCGCCCACCATGTTCGGCATCGATACGCAGGACTTTTACGAACTCTACCGCCATACCTATAAGACGGTCAAAAGTTTCGGAAAAGGCTTCCGCTTCGGCTCCACTTCCCTTTGCATCGTCTACAATGTCCCCAAAGATTATATCCGCAATTATCTCGATTACACCATCCGCACCGACTGCGTTCCCGATTTTCTCAACCTGCATTTCTACGACAACGACTTCACTTTCTTCGATTCGCCCTTTTCCAGGCCCGATTCCCTCACTTACTCCCAACTGAACATGGACGAAAATTCTTTCAGCAAAACCATCGACCAGATCGAATTGCTCAAACAGGAACTGAACCTAAACGTTCCCGTCTACCTCACCGAATGGAACCTCACCGTGTCGCACAGGAACCTGCTCAACGATACCTGCTTCAAATCCTGCTACCTCGTCAAAAACCTGCTCGAAAACTACGACCGCCTCGACAGCTTCGCGTACTGGGTGCTCACCGACATGATCGAAGAAACACAGCCCAGCAACATAATCTTCCACGGCGGGCTGGGCCTTTATACCTACAACGGGATCAAAAAACCGCACTGGTACGCTTTGCAGTTTCTCACCAAACTCGGCAATACGTTCATCAAAAAAGGCAACGGCTTCTTCGTCACCAAATCGTACGGGAAAATTCAGATCGTCCTGTACAATTACGAACACTTCAACCACCTGTTCGCCAGCGGCGAAACGTTCGACATGACCTACACCGAGCGCTATACCCCGTTCCCGCAACTCGGCAAAAAAGACCTTTCTTTGGAACTAAACAATATCCCCGCCGAAAAATGCACCATCAAAGAACACATCATCAACCAGGAATACGGCTCCGCCTTCGACAAATGGCTGGAAATGGGCGCCTGCGATCTCGATAAGGAAGACGTCGATTACCTCAAAAACGCTTCCGCCCCGAAGATCGTCAAATACAACATGGATATTTTCAACAATACGCTGAAATTATCCTTCATTCTTTCTCCGCTGGAAGTGCGCCTGATCGAAATTTTCCTCGATTGAGTTCTCTTTGCGTTCTGCCTTTCCTTTGCCGCCCGTTTTTTCGCGGTGTCTTTCGTGTTTGTCTTGTTTTTGACACGATTTTACGGGTACGTTCTTCTCATTTTTAAACGAAATGGTGCGGCGGTGCCTATTTGCACCGCCGCCGCGCTTTGCCTCTTCCTTTTACGCGGGCCCCTGCTTTTCCGAAAAGGTCAGAAGAAACGTTTTTTAAAAGGAGCCCCGCAGAGGCAGCAAAGCTGCCTCTGCGGGGCTCCTTATACTTCTTTACAGATTCGGAGCAAAGACTCCGACGTTGAAAAAGCAGAGACGCCGCGGGGCAAAATATTGCCCCGCGGCGCGCGTTTTATCTTTATGCTTTGGGAACGATCAGTTCCATATCCGAATCGGGATAGGAACAGCAGGGATGGATATAGCCGAATTTCGTATCGGCGAGACGGCGTTTGTCCGCGCCCGCGATCGAAAATTTGCCCGAAACCAGCTTGCTGTGGCAGAACCCGCAGCCTCCTGCACGGCATTTGGAAGGAACCTGCAAACCCGCGCGCTCCATCGCTGTGAGAATGGTCTCCTTTGCCTGCGCTTTGACCTTATACGTTTCGAAACCGATATGCACGGTCAGCGTGTATTCGGCGTCTTTTACGTCGCGCACTCCCACGCAGTTCGCCTCTTTTTTGACGCGCTTGATGGGCAGGTTGAATTCTTTGAGCTGGCCGTCCGCAAACGCGTACATCGCGCCGGGGCCGCACATCATGACCGTGAAGTCACCCGAAATATACTTCTTGATCAGCTCCGCCGTAATAAACCCGTGTTCGAAGCCCTCTTTCTTTTCGTCGCTCAAAACATAGACAACTTTGATCTTGTCCGAAACGAGCGCGTCCAGCTCTTTGCGGAAAATAATGTCCTCTTCCGTCTTCGCTCCGTAGAGAATGGTCAGCGAAAAATCTTCCGTTCCGTCCGTGATCGCCTGCGCCATACTGTAAAAAGGCGTGATACCGCTTCCGCCCGCCAGCGCAAGCACCTGCTTGCTGTCCTTGATCGGTTCATAGCAGAATTCCCCGGTCGGATCCCCGATCGTGAAAATATCCTCGACTTTCGCGTTATCAAAGAGATAACCGCTGAAAAAGCCGCATTTTTTCACCGTTACGCTCAGAATTTTGGAAAGGCCCGCCCGCGGCGCAGACGAAATCGCATACGGACGCGCCACAAAACTTTCGCCCACCTTGCAGCCTACCGTAAGGTACTGCCCCGCGCGGAAATACAACGGACGCTGCGTTTCGAATACGTACGTCTTGGTGTCCGCCGTGTTCTGCTCGATTTTCATAAGCTTCGCACTCTGATAACCCGGATGCAGAATTTTCGCCGTCTCGTTTACGCGATACGTCATCGGCAGAGGCGCACTCGATCCCTCTTCCAGCTTCTCCCGACGCTTGGGTACGAGTTTTTTGAAACGCAAAAGGTCCATGAAACCGAATATCTGTTTTTTAAATACGAATGACATGACTCAGCCCTCCCTCTTGATATCGCCGACTGTCTGGCGTCCGACAATATCGCCGGAAATATACGCGCTCGAATACCCGGACAAACGCATCGCATAGCCCCCCGCAAACCGCAATCCGCGCACTTTGTGATCTTCCGCCATCATCAGAAGACGCGGCATCAAACCGTCCCAGTACTGCGATTCGTATCCGTAAATCACCCCTTGCGGGTGCCCGCAATAATGCGCGTACGTCATCGGCGTCGCAATCGAGATCTCCTCGATGCTGTCGCGCAGCTTCGCTCCCGTATCCTGCTCAAAACGATCGATCATCTTGTTCGCAACATAATTCTTCGTCTTGTAATAGTCTTCCGGCTTGACGTTGCCCCAGTCATCCGACATGTACAGCGTCGTAAAGTACATCATGCACGTTCCCTTCGGCGAACATTCCGGATAAGCACGGTTTAAACATACCGTCGCCTGCGCGTTGTTGTCCTTGATCGTGCGCATCTTGTCGTACTGCGCCGCCGTGTCCATCGTGTCGTACAGGAAATAGTTGTGGTTTTCCACCCCCAACTCGTCCGCACTCTTGTTGAGCCCCAAAAACATCGTGAAGCCCCTGCCCGCAAACTTGCGCGCCTGCGTCGCGCGCACTTCCTCTTCGGGCACCCTGTCCATCAGCTTGCCGAATACAAGGTGCGGCGCACAGTTCGCCACCACGTGGCGCGTTTCGATCTGCGTCCCGTCGTCCAGCACAACTCCCGCTATGCCGCCGTCTTTCGCATCCGTAAGAATCTTCACTGCTTCCGTATTGAACAGCACTTCGCCGCCCAGCTCGCGGATACGCTCCACAAACGCCAGCGAAATTTCATGCGAACGCATCTTCGGCATGCTCGCCCCGCGCTTCATGTAACGGTTCACCATCGAAGCATAATGCACAAAGCTCAGTTCGTCACAATGCGCCCCCAGATAACACCAGTACGCATTCAGTATGTCGCGCGCTTTCTTCGGCATCTTCAACGTGTCCAGCACTTCGTTCACCGAATAAGACCCGCACCGCACAAAATTGCCGTATTTGCTCACCATGACCTTGGGATCCGTCTTCCCGTTCACCGAATTGGTGTACGCCTGCGCCAGCCGCACTTCCTCCGCAAGATCAAAAAACTTCGTGACCGATTCACGGCTGCCCGGTACGTACTGCTCCGTCTTGTCTATGAATTCCTTCACCCCGAACGGCAGCGTCGCATCCAGCTTTTCCGCCCGCGAGATCACACGGTACGCCTCCGGAATCTGCATCCACTCGATTTTGTCCGTTACACCCAACTGGTCAAACAAGTCCCGCAGATCTCCCGCATTGTCCGCCGTCCCAAAATCGTTCAGTTCGTGCAAGGACGCCTCAAATTCGAATCTCCCGCGACGAAAACTCGTTGCAAATCCGCCCGGCAAATTGTGCTTCTCTACCAAAAGCACGCGCGCCCCGCCCTGCAACAGCCGAACCGCCGCCGTCAATCCGCCGTTCCCGGCTCCAATCACGACCGCATCATACTTTTTCATGCCTTCCTCCTGATTTTTTACGGCTTTCGCCGCCTTTTTTTTCTATTTCTCTTTACGCACATTCCGCAACAGCCCGCTGTATACGTCATGCAAAATCCCTCGGATCCGCTCCTCCGTAAACCGCGCCGTCCCCGTCGCGATCATCGTCGCTATCCCGTGCGCAAGCATCCACATCTCTTCATATACGTTTTGCGCGTCTTTCCCGGAAATATTCTCCGTCTCCTCAATGACCCGCAACACGTACGGCATCTCTTTGTGCGCCGTCAAAATGTCCTCCCCGTCTTCACTCATGAACAACAGCTTGAACAACTCCTTCTCTTCCGCCGCAAACCGTATGTAATTCAACCCCACCGATAAGTACGCCGAGGCCCCTTCGACCGGCTCCCGCAAATATTGCCCGAACCGCTCCATCGCTACCACCCGCACAGACCGCCGTACTTCCTCCATGTTCTCAAACGCCCAGAATATCGGCTGCGTCGAACACTTCAGCTTCGCAGCCAGCGCTTTCGCCGTCAGTCCCGCAATTCCCCTCTCGCATACCAGCTCCGTCGCGCCAGCCTTTATCTCTTCTTTCGTCAGTTTCGCTTTCGGTGGCATTCTCTGCCTCCTTCCTACATTATATAACGTTCGTTATATTACATACATTATATAACGTTCTTGGCCGTATGTCAATACCAAAATCAAAAAAACTTTAAATTTTAACGAAAATTTTTGCAGGCGGCACGGCTTCCCTATTCTCCTCGGATAAACATGGGATACGAGCGGCGATCATGGGCGTGTGAGATGAGTGATCGGCTTGGGAAGATAGTGTTTAGGTTGTAGAAGAAGGCATCGGTTTTAGGTTATGGAAGTTGGGTTATGGAAGTTAGGGTATCAGAGTTGGTTATAGGAGACGTGCGTTGCGTGATGGAAGACGAGTGTTGCGTTACGGAAGATGGGCGTTAGTCATAGATGATGCGTGTTACAGTATAGGAGATGGGTGCGGGCAATCGATTTTATGAGAAACGGAAAAAAACCTGCGGGTTAAGGGAAAGACGGAGCGCGCGTAATGGATCGCGTGTGAAGCAGTTTAATTTGGGACAGGCTGTGTGGGACAGGTTGCGAGTGTTATATGGTGTATTTGGGTTGCGGATAGAACAGATTCGGCGGGACGAAAGCGAACGAAATAGGTTATGGGCGACGGGCGGGTCGGGCGACGGGCGGGTCGGGCGACGGGCGGGTCGGGCGACGGGCGGGTCGGGCGACGGGCGGAACTGTAAAGGACAAATTTTCTGTTGAAAACGAAAAAAATTGCAAGCGAAAAGGCGTTCCGATGAAAATCGGAACGCCTCTTTTTATCATTCAATTATTTCAGTTCAGCGAAATATTTGATGGTGCGAACCATCTGGCTGGTGTAAGAGTTTTCGTTGTCGTACCAGGAAACCACTTTCACGAGCGTCGTGCCGTCGCCCATGGGCATGCATTTCGTCTGCGTGCCGTCGAACAGCGAGCCGTAGGTGATGCCGATGATGTCCGAAGAAACGATTTCGTCTTCCGTGTAGCCGAACGAATCGGAAGCAGCCGCTTTCATCGCTGCATTCACGCCGTCTTTATCGACTTCCCCTTCCACGATCGCAACGAGCTGCGTCAGGGAACCCGTGGGAACAGGTACACGCTGTGCGCATCCGTCCAGAACGCCGTTGAGTTCAGGAATAACAAGGCCGATCGCTTTTGCAGCGCCCGTGCTGTTCGGAACGATGTTCACAGCAGCCGCACGCGCACGGCGCAGGTCACCTTTACGATGAGGCCCGTCCAACGTCATCTGGTCACCCGTATATGCGTGAATGGTCGTCATGTAACCTTTTTTGATCTTCGCAAATTTGTTGAGCGTGTTTGCCATCGGTGCGAGGCAGTTCGTCGTGCAGGATGCAGCCGAAATGATCGTATCCGTAGCTTTCAGCGTCTTCTCGTTTACGCTGTAAACGATCGTAGGCAGATCGTTGCCCGCAGGTGCGGAAATAACAACTTTCTTTGCGCCCGCATCAATGTGCGCCTGGCTCTTTGCTTTGCTGCAATAGAAGCCCGTGCATTCGAGAACGACGTCTACGCCGATCTTGCCCCAAGGCAGATCTTTCGCATCTTTCTCCGCATAGATCTTGATCTCTTTTCCGTCTACGATGATGGAATCTTCCGTCGCAGACACCTTGTCCGCCAAAGCGTATCTGCCCTGTGCGGAATCGTACTTCAGAAGATGCGCGAGCATCGCAGGACTCGTCAGGTCGTTGATCGCAACCACTTCATATCCCTTTGCACCGAACATCTGACGGAATGCCAGACGGCCGATACGGCCGAAACCGTTGATCGCAACTCTTACATTAGCCATTTTAATATCCTCCGTTCTGAAAAAAAATTTTAACTTAATTTCTGTTTTCCAGCGTTCCTATTATACCAAATCGGCAAAATTTAGTCAATAGTTTCTGCGAAATACTTTGCTTTTCAAAAAATTTAGCACTTTTTCGCATTTTTCTTCTTTTTTTTACATACCTGCCCTTTTCCCTTATTTCAGGTTTTCGGGATTCAGGCACTCCAATTCTTTGATCACAAATCTTCCGTCTTTGCGGATCAGCATGTCGTCAAAATAAATTTCGCCGCCGCCGTATTCCGGACGCTGCACCAATACCATGTCCCAATGCACGCTCGATTTGTTCCCGTTGTCCGCATCTTCGTAGCTGCACCCCGGCGTGAAATGGATCGACCCGCTGATCTTTTCGTCAAACAGAATATCCAGCATCGGCTCCGTCACATACGGATTTACACCGAGCGAAAATTCCCCGACGTACCGCGCTCCCTCATCCGTATCCAAAACCGCGTTCAAAGCCTCCGTGTTCGAAGACGTCGCTTCCACGATCTTCCCGTCCTTGAATACGAGACGCACGTGTTCATGCTTGATCCCGTTTTCAAGAGTCGGCACGTTGTACGTGATCACGCCGTTGATGCTGTTCTTCACGGGCGCCGTGTACACTTCCCCGTCCGGAATGTTCATGTGCCCCGCACACTTGATCGCAGGGATCCCCTTGATCGAGAAGGTAAGATCCGTATCCTTCGCCACCAGACGCACCTTGTCCGTCTTCTCCATCAACGCCTGCAACGCATCCATCGCCTTGTCCATCTTCGAATAGTCCAGCGTGCATACGTCAAAATAATAATTCTCAAACGCCTCCGTGGACTTGCCCGCATTCTGCGCCATCGAAGGGTTCGGATAACGCAACACGACCCACTTCGTCTTCTTCACGCGGATCTCATGATGCACGGGGAAGGAAAATTCACGGTCATACGACTGCATCTTCTCCGCAGGTACGTCCGAAAGCTCAAACGTGTTCTCGCCCCCGCGAATCCCGATATAACAGTCCATATCCTCCATACGGTACTTCGCATACTTCGCACGCAGCTTGCAATGCGCTTCGTCCGTTCCCATCAGCATCGCCCTCTCCACAGACAGATCAATCACGTCCGCAAAAGGATAGCCGCCCGCAGCAAATACCTTCTCGATGCACGCATTCACCAGCTCATGGTCAATCCCGCGCGCTTCGATCAGCACCTTCTCTCCCTTCTGACAATGCACCGAATAATTCACCAGCACGTCCGCCAATTTGTCGATCCTCGGATCTCTCATTCTCTTTGCCTCCTGCTTCGTACGTTCTCTCCCGTACGAATATTATTTTTTCCGTATAATATTATAATACTCTGCCAAAAATTTATAAAGCAAATTCACGTTATTTTTTTTAATTTTATTGCTTTTTCCCCTCATTTATTGTAAAATAGATAAGGATAAAAAATTTACGGAGGATCTATATTATGCCTTTGGTTACTTCTACCGAAATGTTCAAAAAAGCGTATAAAGGCGGCTATGCGATCGGCGCGTTCAACGTCAACAACATGGAAACCATCCAGGGAATCGTCGAAGCGGGTAAAGAATGCAATTCCCCGCTCATCCTTCAGGTCTCCGCAGGCGCAAGAAAATATGCCAACCCCGTCTACCTGAAACACTTGATTCAGGCAGCCGTCGAAACGACCGGACTTCCCATCGTCATGCACCTCGACCACGGCGCTGACTTCGAAGCTTGCAAATCTGCCATCGACGACGGGTTTACGTCCGTCATGATCGACGCGTCTCACCACGCTTTCAAAGAAAATATCGAAATCACGAAAAAAGTCGTCGAGTACGCGCATGAGCGCGGCGTCGTCGTGGAAGCAGAACTCGGCCAGCTCGCAGGCATCGAAGACGCCGTCAACGTCAAGGCCGAAGACGCCAACTTCACCCAGCCCGACGAGGTCTGCGAATTCACCGAGAAAACCGGCTGCGATTCCCTCGCCATCGCCATCGGGACAAGCCACGGCGCTTATAAATTCAAACCCGGCCAGAAACCGCAGCTGCGCTTCGATATCCTCGAAGAAGTCGGCAAACGCCTGCCCGGTTTCCCGATCGTCCTGCACGGCGCTTCTTCCGTTCCGCAGGACCGCGTCGCCATCATCAACCAGTACGGCGGCAAAATGCCCGACGCTATCGGCATCCCCGAAGAAATGCTCCGCAAAGCGGCTTCCATGGCCGTCTGCAAGATCAACATCGACTCCGACCTCCGCGTCGCTTGCACCGCGGCGATCCGTAAACATTTCTTCGAACACCCCGATCACTTCGATCCCAGACAATACCTCGGCGACGCCCGCGCGGCCGTCAAAGAGATCGTCAAACACAAGATCATGGACGTTCTCGGCAGCAACGACAAAGCATAACCTCGCTGCCAAAACGTCTTCCCTCTCCCCCTTGCGGACGAGGGCAGGCCATGAAAAATCTGACGGCGCGGCTTTTGCCGCGCCGTCTCTTTTTCTGTCCTTCCATATCTTTTTCCGAAAGTCTGTTATTTGAATTTCTGTTTTTAAAATTCTGTTCTTCGAAATTGCAGCTTTCGATCTTTGTGCCCGCACTTTCCATTATATACATTATATATACCGTGCGTTTTTTACGATAAAGGCGGCCGTCCGCAAAAATTTGCGGACGGCCGCCCTCTTTCGCTCAATTTATATGCCCCGCCGCATACACCGTTACGCTCGATAAGTTTTGTTTCGAAAAAAACAAAACCACAGGTTGAACCTGTGGTTTATTTTTGTTATCTGAAAAAATCTTTTTGTGGCTCACCCGTCAACTTGTACCGAATTTTGGCAACACTCCCTATCTCGGGCTGCCGCTCTTATTTTTTCCTGCGTTCCCCTTTCTTAAAACAAAATTCGCATACGTCGTGCCCCGTGGCGATCATGCCGCCCCGCTCGCAGCGGATCTGCGGAAGCAGACCGTCAAACGCGGTCTTTTCGTATTCGCAGAATATCTCGCCCAGCTCCGGACAGCCGAACTTTTCCGTCATCGTAAAATAAAAACATTCCTTGACTTCAAACTCAATGCTCCTGCCCTTTACGACCGGGGCCCCCGTTTTCCATACGCAGGACGGAAATTTGTATTCGATAAAATTTTTAATGTTCCCTTTGAACGCCCGAAACGGAAAAATCGGCCGCATCTGGTTCGCCAAAACTTCCCCGCTCTCCTGCGCCGCCCTGTTTACTTCCATACGTACCAGCCCCAGCGCCGCGTCCTTCCTGTGTCCGAACGCCAACAGCGTCTTGTAATACGCCATCACGGGAAATACAAGCCGCGTCAGCTGCCGCTCAAACGTTGGACTCTTCCTGTAATCCGTCGTCACCGAAAGTTCCGCGTTCAGCTTCGCGGCCCGATTGAATATCTTCTGCCCAAGCTCTTCTCCAAAATTACGCTTGACGTCTTTCTCTAAAAAGTATAGCTCCGTGTTCTCGTAATTCATACTTCTCCCGCTTCCCTTGTCGGTCTTCCTTTTCCTATATTATAAATCATATCCCTCTCTTTTGTCAATATTTCAGAAAAATTTTCGAAAATATCTTGACATTTTTATTTTTTGTGATAAAATATTAAATAAAAATAAATATTAATAAAAAATAATATGGAAAGAAGAAACACGATTCAAAGGAAGTTGGTTCTCGACGCGGTGCGCGAGCTGAACCATCCGGATGCGGAACAGGTTTACGCAAGGATCGTAAAGGAACACCCGCACATCAGCAAAGCCACCGTGTACCGAAATCTTAATTTACTGGCCGCACAAAACGACATACGCAAGATCGAGACGGGCGAAGGCCCCGATCGGTTCGATTGCCGCCTGCCGGAACATTATCACCTGCGCTGCAGAGTGTGCGGCAAACTCATCGACGCGGATCTGCCCGTCCCCGATTATACGGACGAGGCCGATCGGCGGGACGGTTTTACCATCGAAAGGCTAAACCTCGAATTCATCGGAATTTGTTCCGAATGTAAGAATAAAAATCTGTAAGGAGACATCAACCATGGCAAAAGAACTCAAAGGCACCAAGACGGAAGCAAATCTGCAGACGGCATTCGCCGGCGAATCGCAGGCGCGCAACAAGTACACCTACTATGCGAGCAAAGCAAAAAAAGACGGCTTCGTTCAGATCGCTAATCTGTTCGAAGAGACTGCCAACAACGAAAAAGAACACGCTAAAATTTGGTTCAAGCTCCTGCACGGCGGAGATATCCCCTGCACCGAAGAAAACCTGATCGACGCCGCGGCCGGCGAAAACTACGAATGGACGGATATGTACGCGACCTTCGCAAAAGAAGCCCGCGAAGAAGGATTCGATCAGATCGCTTTCCTCTTCGAGAAAGTCGCCGCTATCGAAAAAGAACATGAAAAACGTTACCTCGCCCTTCTGGACAACGTCAAGAACGAGCTAGTGTTCTCCCGCGACGAAGACTGCATCTGGCAGTGCTCCAACTGCGGTCATATCGTGATCGGCAAAAAAGCTCCCGAAGTTTGCCCCGTTTGCGCGCATCCGAAGGCATACTTCCAGCTCAAAGCCGAAAATTATTGATCTTGACCTGATTTCGTTTCAGCCCCCTGTTCCTTGCGGGGCCGAACAAAACCCGAAGGCGGCGCATTCCATACTACAATGCGCCGCCCTTATTTTTTATTGAGAGGTGAATCATGAATCCGAACGCTTTTCACGCAATGTCCTACGGCGTCTACATTGTTTCCGCCTGGGACAACGGCAGGCCCACCGGCTGTACCGCCAACTGCGCCGCTCAGATCACGGCCAACCCCGCCACGGTGATGGTCAGCATCAACAAAGACAACTACACCAACCGCTGTATCGCCGATTGCGGACATTTTGCGATCTCCGTCCTCGCCGAAAATTCCGACCCCGCCATCATCGGCACCTTCGGTTTCCGCTCGGGCAAAGATTTCAATAAATTCGATGCCGTCGCTTACCAGGTGCGCGACACGATGCCCGTCGTCTCGGACAGCTGCGCGTATATCGCCTGCCGCGTCATCGGCACGATGGACACTTCTACCCACACCATCTTTTTGGGCGAAGTCATCGGCGCGGAAGTTACGAGCGGCAACACTCCCATGACTTACTCTTATTACCATAAAGTCATCAAAGGAAAAACCGCCAAAAATGCACCGACTTATATCCCCACGCAGGATCAGGAAGACGGAAAATGGGTATGCTCCGTCTGCGGTTATGAATACAGCGGCAATATTCCTTTCGAGAACCTGCCCGACAGCTGGACTTGTCCCGTTTGCGGGCAACCGAAATCTGTGTTCCGAAAAAAATAATCCGGTTTTAACCTTTCTTATTTCATCGTTTCTTGGCTTCGATAAAAACCTATCCGCAACTATATGACTTTCAACCTTAATGCGCATACCTTTCTATCGAACGCATATTTTTCCAAAAACACAGACACGCAGTCCGCAAAAATGATTTTGCGGACTGCGTGTCTGCTTTTCAAAACAAAAGGGACGGCAAAAGCCGTCCCTGTATTTATGTCTGTCACAATTTTTTTAAGCTGAAGTTATTCTATTGCCAGACTAACATTATCCTGATCATCCGCCTTGTCTGCCTTAACGTAATCCCAAAGTACTTTTGTATCTGCCGGTATACCTTCTATTTTAAGGATATTATCTGTTCCGTCTAAAAGTTCTGCAAAGCTAACATAGCTCACTACACGCTTTGCCGTCTCTTTGTCTGTATTGCAAGGAGGGTTAAACTCACTACCTATACTGATGCATTTTCCTACAATTTCTCCGACGGCGCCAGTAGAGCCGGCAATCGTGCATACCAAATTGTTTCCGGAAACATTGGAAGCAGGAAGTCCTTCCCGATCCTGGATCTTAACATTCGCACATGCTGTATTGAACCAGCCGATCATTCCTCCGACATAATATCCCTTGATCACATTGTCCTGAACAATACAATTTTCGATCGTAATCGCTAAATTTTGAAGATCAACAGTATCGCTTTTTTCATCCCCTTCTACCCGAACTACATACGAAATCAATCCGCCGGCGGAGCCATAATTTTTACTTTCCAACCCCGCTTCAATTTCACACTCGGTCACAGAACAATTAGAAATCTTGACCTTACTTCCATTAGGCAAAACTTCGCCTGTACCGAATCCTCCGATGTACCCGACAAGACCTGCCGCACGGCCGATACCGCGGATCGTTGCGTTCTCGACATGTACATTTTCGATCGTTACATCAATCGGTACTTTGACATCTGTACCCCTGTTCGGTATAATAGCCCCGATAGGCGCAACCACATTCGCATTCTTTCCGATGCCTATAACATTATTAAAATCAGATCCGGGAGAGGTGATCGTCACGTCTTCAAATGTAATATTTTTAATCGTAGTCTCGCCCGTCACGCTGTTAATAAAACCATAAACATTGTATTTACTTAAAGACGCTTGTTCTCCCGAACCGCTGAAGTTTGTGGATTCGGAATACAATACGCTTTCCGTCAAATTCAGATTGGATATTACGACTTGTTTTACATCGGCCGCAGGTTCCATTGTCCCTTCAAATTGTTTGATAGGAGTCCAGCTGAAATCCGGCAATTCCACTTTTTCCGGCAACCTAACGGTAACATCGTTGGCCACCTTCCCTTCATTGATCTGCACCGCCAGCGAATACAATGCTCTTCCGCGATATTGCTCCGTAGTTTCCGTTGCTACCGTCGAAGGGGTTTCATCCGTAATTTTTGAAAAATCGTATACGCCGTCCTCTCCCTTGATACCGGTAGCATCAAAGTCAAACATGGTTGCATCGGTGTAAGTCTGGTTTAAGAGAGACCAGTTTCCGTCGTTTGTAATATTAAATTTATTTGTATCCTTGTATTCTTCCGGAAATACGATTTTTGATTCATTGCTGTTGTAGAGAACGACACGGTTGTCTTTCTTATACCAATAATTGACGCTTCCGCTTGCCAACGGACGATATGTACGCACATCGTACCCTATTTCACGTAAAATATCCGCTACTTTGCCCACATCATCAGGTTTTCCGTTCTCCACCTCATCAATGATGAGTGCCTGATTCATCTCTCTCACTGCCTGAATATCGGACGATTCGTTTGCCTTGTTAATCAGGCTCGTAAACGTAGGAATCAAAACCGCAGCCAGGATGGCAATTACCGCGATTACAATCACCAATTCGGTAATTGTAAAGGCCCTTTTCCCTTTTCTCATGTTTTCCTCCTCTTTTGAAATACAGCTTTTAAAACGAATATTTTTTGCGAAGCAAAAAATATGGTCGACCATATTTCAAATTTTAATATTGTGCTTACATTATAACAAATAATTTTACGTAGTGCAAGTACTTAATTAAAATAAAATACATTTTTTTTTAATTAAATACAACAACTGCTTATAAATTATATTTTTATTTCAGCGGATACTTTTGAATGGCAAAGTGAATAAAAAAATCCTTACAAGCATTACATCTCCGCGAATTTATATAGTTTGTTTAGAAAGCGGCACAGAATTTCACCACTTTTGTACAGCGATACCCGGTGCTTGATCGATAGCCAAAAAAGTAAAAGCCGCCGACGCAAATGCGTCGGCGGCAGAATTTTATAAAATTTAATCAGCCTTCCATTTTTTCGAGAAGTTTCAGGTCGATACCCTTTTCACCGATCTTGATGATCTCAACTTTTACGGTATCGCCGATATTCAGCACGTCTTCCACCTGATTGATGCGTTTTTCGCTCATCTTGGAGATGTGGATCATGCCGTCTTTGCCGGGTGCGAGTTCCACGAATGCTCCGACTTTGGAAAGAATGCGGACAACCGAGCCGATAAACATATCGCCGACTTCCGGATCGCGCGCGATCGAGAGAATGATCGCCTTTGCGCGTTCCGCGTTGTCCACATTTTCGCCGTACGTAGCGATGCAGACTTTTCCGTCGTCGTCGATGTCGATTTTCACGCCCGTCTCTTCGATGATCTTGTTAATCACTTTTCCGCCGCTCCCGATTACCTCGCGGATCTTCTCGGGATCGATGTTGAAAGACAGAATCTTAGGCGCATATTTGGAAAGATGTGCGCGCGGTGCGGGCAATACGTCCAGCATCTTATGCAGAATGAACTGACGCCCTTCGTTCGCCTGTGCGATCGCGCGGCGCAGGATATCTTCGCTGATGCCCTTGATCTTGATATCCATTTGAATGGCCGTGATACCCTTTTCCGTTCCCGCTACCTTGAAGTCCATGTCGCCGAGGAAATCTTCCAGGCCCTGGATATCCGTAAGGATCGCGACTTTGTCGCTGTTCGTGTCTTTAATGAGCCCCATTGCGCAGCCTGCCACGGGCGCCTTGATGGGAACGCCTGCGTCCATGAGCGCCAGCGTCGAACCGCAAACGCTCGCCTGCGACGTGGACCCGTTGGAACTGAGCACGTCCGAAACCATACGGATCGCATACGGGAATTCTTCCGCGCTCGGAACGACGGGCTCCAATGCGCGCTCCGCCAATGCTCCGTGCCCGATCTCGCGGCGGCCGGGGCTCTTCAAGCCCTTCGCTTCGCCCGTCGAATAGCCCGGGAAATTGTACTGGTGCATGTAACGCTTGGACACTTCATCGTCCAGCCCGTCCAGTTTCTGCACTTCGCTCAGCGTGCCCAGCGTGCAGGTGGAAAGAACCTGCGTCTGGCCTCTCGTGAACACCGCCGAACCGTGTACGCGCGGCAGTATACCCGTCTCGCACCAGATCGGACGGATCTCTTTGAGCGAACGCCCGTCGGGACGTACACCCTTTTCCAGAATCTTCGCGCGGACTTTTTCTTTCGTCAGATAATACAGGCTGTCCTTGATCTCGCGCGATTTGTCGGGATACGTATCCGCAAAATGCGCCAGAACATCCTTTTCCACTTCGTCCTGTTTCTCTTCGCGCGCCTGGCGGTCAAACTCCTCCAACGCCTTGTCCAGCATGTCCGAAGCATACGCGCGCACTGCCGCATCGATGTCTTCGGGAACATGGTAAAGCTCCATCTGACGCTTGGGTTTGCCGATCTCTTTCTGGATCATTTCGATGAACGCGCACTGCTTTTTGATCTCTTCGTGTCCGAACAGAATGGCCTGCACCATCTCCTCGTCCGAAATCTCTTTCGCACCCGCTTCCACCATCATGATCGCGTCCTTCGTGCCCGAAAGTCCCAGGCTCAGAACGCTCTTTTCACGCTGCGCATTGTCCGGGTTGATGACGTACTGCCCGTCTACCAATCCGACCTGCACCGAACCCGTAGGCCCCGCCCAGGGAATATCCGAAATGCTCAACGCGATCGAACTGCCCATCATCGCAAACGGTTCGGGAGGAATGTTCGTGTCCACCGAAAGCGCCGTCGCGATCACGACAACGTCGTTGAACAGTCCCTTCGGGAACAGCGGACGGATCGGACGGTCGATCAGACGGGACGTCAGAATCCCCTTGTCGCTCGTTCTCCCTTCACGCTTTTTGAAGCCTCCCGGAATTTTGCCGACTGCATACATTTTTTCTTCGAAATCTACCTGCAAAGGAAAGAAATCCATCCCTTCCCGCGGGGTGTCGGACATGGTTACGTTGACCATCACCACCGTGTCGCCGCAACGCACCACGCACGACCCGTTCGCCTGCTCCGCGTACTTACCCGTCTCGACGATGACTTTTTTCCCGCCCACTTCCGTTTCAAATTGTCTGAAATTGTTCTTCATTATACACTCCTTGACTCTATACTCTCCGCGAAAGATCCCCGATCTCACGCGTTCTTTACAGCATTTCCCGCAACATTCTGCGGCCGCGCCGCCCCCAAAACGCACCTTCCGTTTCGGACGTTTTGCCCGCGGCAGACAAATTTATAAAAGGGCCGAACATCCGTTCCGCCCTTATTTTCGCTTATTTTCTCAAATCGAGACGGGAAACGATATCCCTGTACTTTTCAATATCTTTGCTCTTGATATAATCGAGCAGACCACGGCGCTGTCCGACCATCTTCAAAAGTCCGCGGCGGCTGTGATTGTCGTGCGGATGCGTCTGCAAATGCTCGTTCAGATGGTTGATACGCTCCGTCAAAAGCGCGATCTGCACCTCCGACGACCCCGTGTCACCGTCGTGACGTTTGAACTCTTCAATGATCTGATTCTTCTTTTCCTTTTCCATTGTTTTACTCCTTGGAAATCTTTTTTCACGCAAATCAAAGCTCGGCGAGGAGAACCGCACGCCCTTGAATTACGCATAGCATTAGTTTAGCACATTTTTCTGCATTTGTAAACTGAATCGGCAATATAATTTTCGTTTCCCGCCAATTTGTTTTTCCAGTCCCCGCTTTTTTCCGAAAAACACGCCCTTTTCAGCCCTTCTCTTCGCCGCTTTCCTCTTCCCCGCTCTTTTCGGGGACGTTTTCTTTGTCGGAACGATCCTCCGTTTTCGGCGGATTCGCCCCGCCGTCGCGGATACAGAAATCGGCAATGCGGGAAGAAAACGGCAAAAACAGCTGTACCACGGGCCCCGTCAGGAGCACCGCGACCAACGTTCCCGCGCCGACCACGCCGCCGAGCGCCCAACCTATCGCGACAAATACCGCGTCGCACAACAAGCGCACCCAGCGGAATTGCAGATGGATACGGCTACCGACCTTGTCGGAAAGAATCATGGCCACAAGATCGTTCGGCCCCGTCCCCGAACGGCTCCCGATCACCACCGACATGCCGAACGCAAGGATAATGCACCCCGCGACCATGCAGACGATGCGCAGCCATAAAGGCGAATCTGCCCCGATTTTCCCCGAAAAAACCCACAAAAAGAAATCGATGATCCACCCGCCGCAAAACGCACAGACAAACGAACCGGGTTTTACGTAGCCGCGGGTGAAAATCAGCATGACGGCCAACAGCAAGACCAGCATGGCCACATGACAAGTCCCGATCCCGAATCCCGTCAGCGTGGAAATCCCCTGCACGAGCACGGTAAAAGGATCCGAACCCAGGTTGGAAAGCAAAAAAAGCGTTACCCCGAAATGCGCAATGATAAGACCCGCCAAAAGTACGGCCAGCCCCACGGCCCATTGCCGCAGCGTCCTCGCTTTGGTATCCGACTGAAACGTGGGCATCGCCTTTCCTCCTCCTCCAAAGCCCGCACGGTTATCTTCTCTTGTGCCGGCCCTCGCCATACCATTGTACTTTACTTTTTCCGCCCTGTCAAGACGCTTTTCATTTTTTTCGCAAAAACCAGCCGCGGCAAAGCGCACGCTTTGCCGCGGCTTTTTCATGCAAAAAGGCGGTACCGCCAAGACACCGCCTTTTTGCTCTTTTTTATTTTTCGCTCAGAAAGAGCTTTTTCGACTCGATGATCGAAGATATTTTCTGAATGTACGTCGGAATGTCTTTCGGCGCGCCGATCCTCTCGATTCTGCCTTCCGCGGGGAAAATCTTCTTCCCCACTGCATTCGCCCCGCAGGCAATGTTGTCCGAAATCTCTTCCATCACGTCCACATTGTAGATACACGCCTTGCCCGGCTTCGTCCAGCCCGTGTTCTCGCAGTTGCCCGCCATGTACTTCTGTCTGTACATATAGTACGGCACGTACCCCGCCGCATGCAGTTTCTCCCGCGAATAGGCGATCATCTCCGAAATGTCCGCCACGCAAAGGTACGACTCCTCTTCTTTCAGCCGCGCGCCCTTTTTCAGGCACAGCGTGTGCACCGTGATATTCTCCGGTGAGAGCGCCGCCGCTTTGTCGACGCTCTCCTTAAATTCCTCCGCCGTCTCGCCCGTAAGTCCCGCGATCAGATCGCAGTTTACGTCGAAGCCGTACTTTTTCGCCATTTCAAACGCGCGGTAAATGTCCGCCGAGGTATGGTTTCTGCCGATCCGCTCCAGCGTGGCGTCGCTGAACGTCTGCGGATTCACGCAGATACGCGTCACGCCGTACTCTTTCAGCATCTGCAGCTTTTCGTCCGTAAATACGTCCGGCCGCCCCGCTTCCACCGTGTACTCCGCGCATTCCGCCGCGAACGGCGCCGCCGCGTTCAGCACGCGCCTGAGCGCTTCGGACGGAAGCACCAGCGGCGTCCCGCCGCCGATATACACGCTCCTGAGCGTGCGGTATAACCCTTTGCACGCCGCGATCTCCTTTTCCAGCGCGTCCAGATACCCGTCCAGGTACTGCCCCGTCCGTTTAATATCTGCCGTAATGAACGAACAGTAATTGCACTTGGAGGGGCAAAACGGGATCCCGATATACAGATCCGCCATTCCCGCTTCGCGCGAGTAAATGCCTTTCTGCGCGTCCAGCACCGCGCGCACCAGCCGTATATTGCCTTTGCTGACGCCGAATTTTTCGAAAAGCGGCTCGAAATCTCTGCCCGCTTCTTCTTCCGCGTATGCGAGCTTGGTCGGACGGATCCCCGTCAGCGCGCCCCAGGGCATGCTCCTGCCCGTTTCCGCTTTCAGCGCCTCGTACAGCGCCAGCTTCGCAAACCGCCGCGCATACCGTTTGAATTCGATCTCGCCCTCGTACGGCTGCCGCTCGCAAAAGGTATATTCCTTTCCGCCGATTCTGACCGTGTTCAAAAACCTGTCACCGTCGGCCGCAAACGTGTGCTCCGCTTTCGGCGCATCCGCCCCGAACAGGCGCATCACGTCCATCAGCTCCGCTTGCAGAAACGGTGCGTCCGTTGTCAGATCATATTCCTGTTTTGTTACGTTTTCTCTCATACGTACTATGCTTTTTACGACGATTTATTGCGCGTACGGATTGTATTTCCGCTCGTGCTCCAACGTCGTCGTCTCGTCATGCCCGGGATACACCGTCTTGTCCCCCGAAATCGCAAACAGCTTTTTTACGCTCGCAATCAGCGCGCTCTGGTTCCCGCCGTAAAAATCTGTCCTGCCGACGCTCTCCAAAAACAAAGTGTCGCCCGTGAAAAGCGAATCTTTGCAGAGAAAACATACGCCGCCCGGCGTATGCCCCGGCGTTGCGATTACAAAAAACGGGATCCCGCACAGTTCAAAAGAATCGCCGTCCTTAAAGGTAAAATCTACTTGAAACGGGGTCACATTGACTCCCATTTGCCTTCCGAGATTGCCTTCCCCGCCGATCAGTTCCACTTCGTCCTTGCAGCAGCCGATCTTCGCACCCGCCGCCTGTGTCGCCGCACAGCCGCCGATATGATCGAAATGCCCGTGCGTCAAAAGCACATACTCGATCTTCATTCCCTTCTCCGCCGCAAAATTCAACGGCTCCGTGCCGCCGCAATCGATCAGCACCGCACTCTTGCCGTCCTGCGTCAGAAGATAATTGTTCGCACGCAATACGCCCGAAGGCACCGTATATATCGTCATAACCGTCTCCGTTCCTTATTTTGTCGCCGTACGGAATACTTCCGTGATCCGCTCGTCCGCCTGTATCTTTTTGATCAGAAGATCGATCTCCTCTTTCCCGTTCAGGCGCACGTTCGCCTCGATCACCGCGTCTTTATTTTTGTCAAACCGCGAATTGACGCCCGTGATCATCAGCCGCATATCGCTCACAACGCTCGTGAGCACCGAAAGCGCCACGCCCTGGTCTTTCGCCTTGATCACGATTCCCGCAACAAACCAGCCGCCGTTCGTGTCCGCCCACTGCGCGGGCAATATGCGCCCTTCCTCGTTTTCCAGGTTCTTGACGTTCGGACAGTCCGCACGATGAATCACCACGCCCCTGCCGCGCGAAACAAATCCCACGATCTCATCGCCCGGCACAGGGTTGCAACACCCCGCAAACCGCGTCAAAAGCCCGCTCATGCCCTTCACGATCACGCCGCCCGAATCGCTGTTCGCGTTCACGCCGTGATAGACCGGCTTTTTGGGAATCTCTTTCTTGTAAAAATCGATCAGCTTGAACAGTACCTGGTTGACCGTGATCGCGCCGTATCCCACCGACGCAAACATTTCGTCCTGCGAGAAAAAAGAAAACTTTTCGGAAACTTTCGCAAAACTCTCTTCCGTGAGAATGTCCGAAAGATTGTACCCGCGATGCTTCGCCTCCGCTTCCAGCATGCTCTTGCCGATCTTGATATTCTCTTCCTTCATCTCGCGCTTGAAGAATTGCTTGATCTTCGCGCGCGCGCTCGACGACTTTACGATCTTCAGCCAGTCCCACGACGGCCCCTTGGAATTGGACGAGGTGATGATCTCCACCACGTCACCCGTCTGCAACGTCGAATTCAGCGGCACCATCTTGGAATTCACCCGCGCTCCCACGCAGCGGTTCCCGATCTCGCTGTGGATCGCATACGCGAAATCGATCGGCGTCGCATCTTTAGGCAGGGAAATCACCTTCCCCTTCGGCGTAAAGACCAACAATTCGTTGGAATACAGCTCCGTCTTCAACGACTGCATGAAATCTTTCGAATCTTTCAGTCCGCCTTCCCAGTCCAATACTTCCCGTATCCACGAAAGACGCTCGGTAAACGTCGTGTCTTCCGTCTTCTTTTCCTTGTACTTCCAATGCGCCGCGATACCGAATTCCGCCGTACGGTGCATCTCGAACGTGCGGATCTGTATCTCGAACGGCTGGCCGAAATTGGTCACGACCGTCGTGTGCAGAGACTGGTACATGTTCGCCTTCGGCGTCGCAATGTAATCTTTGATGCGGCCCGGGATCGGCTTCCAGCGCTTGTGGATCTTCCCGAACACTTCATAACATTCGTCCACCGTACCCACGATGACGCGCACCGCCGTCAGATCGTAAATCTGATCCAGCGTCTTGTTCTGCGTCTTCATCTTCTTGTAGATGGAATAAAAATGCTTGGGCCGCCCGAATACTTCCCCTTCGATCTTGCTCTCGTCCAGGATGTTCTTGATCTCTTTTACGACGTAATCTACAAAATTGTGGCGCTCGTACAACTTCTGATGAATGTTCTCCACCAAAAATTCGTACGCTTCCGGCTCCAGATATTTCAGACACAGATCTTCCAGTTCGCACTTGATCTGCGAAATACCCAGCCTGCCCGCAAGCGGCGTGTAAATGTCCAGCGTTTCCTGCGCCATCTTGATCTGCCGCTCTTTGGACAGAAAATTCAGCGAACGCATGTTGTGCAGACGGTCCGCAAGTTTGATGATGATCACGCGGATGTCTTTCGCCATCGCCACAAAGATCTTGCGGAAATTTTCCGCCTCTTCCTCTTCGCGCGATTTGAAGACGATCTTGTCCAGCTTCGTGACCCCCGCGACAAGCTCCAACACTTCGTCCCCGAAATTGGTGCGGATATCTTCCTCCGTCACGGGCGTGTCTTCGATCACGTCGTGCAAAAACGCCGCCGCAACCGTCGCACTGTCCAGCCCCAGCTCCATCAAAATCTGCGCCACCGCGCACGGATGGATAAAATACGCCTCCCCCGACGCGCGCTTCTGCCCCGAGTGCGCCTGCTCCGCATAATGATATGCGCGGATCAGCATCTCCCGATCGGCGCCCGTGTAATTGTCATAAATCATCTGCAAAACAGTGTTCATGAGCCTTCCTTCAATGCGCATACCGCGCAATACAGTTTCGAAAATTTCAGCTCCGACTTCTTCCCGTGCACCGCAACCAGTCTGCCGCGCTCAAAGTGGAAAAAGCCGAGCTCGATAAATACTTCCAACGCAAAGATCACTTGCTCGGGCAAAAATTTCAGCCCCGCCGCCAGCGCGTAATCTACGCTGTCTTCGCATTGCACGCCGCTGCGGAGTTCCCGATAGATCTCCCCCATCACGGCCCGCGACGTTTCCAGCGCCGCAATATCATTATAACCGCAAATTTCGCGATTGACAACAATTTTTTTGCCCGCAAGCTCTTTCAGATGAAAATCTGCGGGATGATCCAGGAAAATGACGTCCCGATACAGCGAAACCGCTGCGTCCGCCGACGGGGACAACAGCACCGCATTGCCCACGTTCTGCGAGCTCAAATGAAACAAATCCGTCTCCAGTCCCTCGACCGCCTGCGCAAACTGCGGCGGCACTTCCTCGCTGCACACCAGCAAAAGCCCGTAATTGCAGGCGCTGCGCATTTTCACGATCTGCGCGCAGATCTCCTCCGACGTCTTCTTTTCTTCCGTCACCGCCACTTCCGGCTGCGTGAGCCGCAAAAGGTTATTGCGGAATTTATACAGCTTCGTGCTCTCGCCGCCCGCCGTGCCGCACAGCATCTCCTTGACGAGCCCGCGCACGCTCTCCTTGCCTTTGAACCGCGATACGCCGTATTCGAAAACCAGCGTCTTATGCAAATCCGCTCCCAAAAGCGGCAGCGCATTCTCGCCCCCGAACCATACAAGATCCATTCCGCCCGCTTTGATGCTGATATGCGGCGACCCGTCTTTCAGCCGCCGCGCAGGCAGCCGCTCCGCTTCTATTTTGAACAGCGGACGCTTGTTTCCTACCCCGAACGGTTCCAGCCGCTCCAGCTCCCGCGCAAACGAGAGATCGAACGTCAGTTTCTCATCTTCGCACACCGACACGGACGGTATGAAATCTTCTTTCGTGTACGTTTTGCCGATGTATTCGTCCAGCGCCCTTTTCAGCGGCTCGAATTCCTCCGCGCAGATATTCACGCCCGCCGCCTGCGCGTGCCCGCCGAATTCGCGTATATGCTCCGAACACGCTTTGAGCGCTTCGTAAATGTTCACGCTTTCGATCGTCCGCGCCGAACCTTTCAGGAACTCCCCGTTCTTTACAAACAGTATCGCGGGACGGTTAAATTCTTCCGATATCCGCGCCGCCACGATCCCGATCAGCCCAGAACTCCAGCTCTCGTCGCACAGCATGATCACATTGCCGTACGCACCCTGCTTGCGGATCTGCTCCTTTGCGCTCCTGTACACTTCGTCGCACAGCTGCTGCCGCTCCAGATTGTACTCGTTCAGCCTGCAGCTCAGATCGTAGATCTCGTCCGCACTCTCCGCCGTAAACAGCCTCAGCGCACAATTCGCATCGCCCATGCGGCCCGCCGCATTCACCCGCGGCGCGATCGTAAACGCCAGCGTCTGCGCCGTCGTCTCGTCCTTCCTTCCCGAAAGAAGATTTTTAAGCGCCGCCCGCGGACGGCGGTTGATCAGTTTCAGTCCCTCGTACACGATGTCGCGGTTCTCTCCCGTCAGCGGCACGCTGTCCGCCACCGTCGAGATCGCCGCAAGATCCATGTATTCGTACGCGCGCTCGCCCAAAAGCGCACACGCAATTTTAAACGCCACCCCCGCGCCGCACAGATTGTCGTACGGATAATCGTCCGCAAGTTTCGGGTTCACGATCGTACAGTCGGGAAGCGTGTCCGGCAATTCGTGATGGTCCGTCACCACCACACGCACGCCGCGCGACTTGATATATTCCACGCACTCCCGATTGGAAATGCCGCAGTCCACCGTCACGATCAGCGCGGGACTTTGCTCCGCGATCAGCTTTTCCAGCGCGGGCACCGTCATTCCGTACCCTTCCGCACGCTCCGGTATGTGCGCCGCACAGCGCACCCCGTACGCGCGCAGCGCCGACGTCAGAATGGACGCCGCCCCGATCCCGTCCGCATCGTAATCGCCGTAGACGGCCACAAGACCGCCCTCCGCCTTTACGCGGTCGATCTCCTCTTTCAGTTCGCGCATTCCGCGCATCAGAAAGGGTGAAAGCAGGTTCTTCCGCGACGGGTGCAAAAAACGCTCCGCCTTCTGCGGCGTGTCCACCCCGCGCGAATACAGGATCGACGCCGTCACCTCGTGCAGCCCGCACAGCTCCGCCAGGGCCTTCACCCGCAAACGCTCTTCGGCGGAAAATGTATATTCTGCTATTATCTTTTTCATAACAATACCTCTTTCGCCGCGCAAAAGCCTCTGCCGAATGCCCTGCCCTTGTCCTCTTGTACCGCCGTCTGCCGCGCTCTGCGGCCCGCAAAGTCTTTGTCACCCTATCTTTCGGCGCGTTCCCTCACCTTACGGCGAAGATCGCGCCGATTGCCGTTTTTTTCCGCTTCTTGTGAAAAAAGTGGGCGGATGGTCGTCCGCCCACTTTTGAAAATTCTTATCAGAGAGTTTCACCGGCAGGCTCGACGGCTTTTGCCGATTTATCTTTCTTCTTGTCCGAAGAATAATTGTATTTTGCTTTCTCCGCACGCGCCGCATCCGATTTCTCTTTGATGACCGCATACAGCGAAGGCGCAAGAAGCAGCGAGGAGTAAGCGGAAAGCAATACGCTGATGAGTGCCGCGATCATAAAGAAAGTAAGATCCGTACCGATCACCGCGCCGATCACGCCCAAAACGACCGCTACCACGATCAACGCGACCGACAAGCCCAGCACCAGGCCCTTGCTCGCAGAGAGTGACTGTGCCACCGCTTCCCGAGCGGCTTTGTCCTTGAACTCTTCCGTACGGAAATCCCGACGCATTCTTCCGAAAACAAACATGTTCACAACGGCCGAAAGCAACAGTCCGAACACCGCCACGCCCGCAAGCGAAACGCCCGCAGGAAGGCGCACGATCGCAACCAGCGCCAGCATTACCAATACGTCATGCACGGCCGCAATCAGCACCGCGACGCCCATTCCCAGACGGAAACGGATCGCAACATACACAAACAGGATCACCGCCACAACGGCAGCTGCCACCGCCGTGCGCCAGATATAATTGTAATAAGGTGCATTTTCCAGAACATGGGAGGATACCGTCACAAGCTCGCTGCTGACGCCCGCCATGTTTTCCCCGACGATCGCACTCTTAAGCGCGGCGCAGAATGCCGCGTCCGGCGTGCCTTTCACCACAAACTGCAAAACCGCACCGCCCGTCTGCCCTTCCAAAAGGGTGTAATCGGTAACCGTGTATTTGCTTCCGATCTCGCTTCTGCAAAAATCGGCCAAATTCTTTTGCACCGTTTCGTCATGCGACGAATACGCAAAATCGGATATCTCCACGACCGTGGCATCCCGCTGCGTGGAATCTGCATTGTACCCGACCAACCCGACTATAAACGCTCCCGCAATGATGAGCGCAAGCGCGATCGCTATGCAAAGAAACAGGCTCTTTTTGGAAAGTAACTTACTCATCTTCCGTCTCCTCCCGTTTGAAATTGCAGAACGCTATTTTATTTTTCGGCTGCGCCAGGAATACATAGAAGCAGAACCGCGTCACCGCCAGCGTGCATGCCGCCGACAGCACCGTGCCGAGCATGAAGATCAGCGCCATGTACTGCGCCGAACCCAGCGCGATCAAATATACCACCAAAGACGCAAGGAACAATACGATGTGCGCGTCGATCGTCAGCGCCAGGCTCTTTTTGTAACCCGACTTGATCGCCGCCGTCAGCGTCTTGCCCGTTTCAAATTCGCTGCGAATGTTGCGGAATGCGTAATAGTTGAACCCGCACATGACCGCCGCCGAAAGTACGATCGCAACAAGGCCTGCCATGTTCACGATGATCCCCTCGGTCAGAGAGATGCAAAGAACAAGCGCAAGCGCGTACGCCAAAAATCCGTATACGTGCGCAAGGCCCATTCCCTTGTACTTCACAAGCGTCACCACGATCATCGCCACGATCGCAACACCGATCACGCAAGCCGCGATCAGAGCCGCATTCGCGCCCATCGTGGGCCCGTAAGAATAAATTTCACCGACCGTCAGCGAACGCGTAAAGACTGCATCTTCGTCCAAAACCGAATTGATCATGCAGGCTACCGTCTCCGCCGATTCGCGCGTCGAATACGATCCGCTGATATAAATCGAATCCTGATCCAGCTGCGACGTCACCGAAATGCCGTTCGCCACCAGATCGTTGTCCCCGACACGGATATACATCGTCGCACTCGAAGAACCCGAACTGTCCGAAGAGGAGGAATTGACCATCGCTCCCGTCATTTCACTGAACGCCGCTCTGCCCGCTTTCGTAAAGTTGATCACGATCGCATAACCGCTGTCGCCCGAACCGACGACCCCCGCACTCTTTATGTTCTCCGACGTGCCCGCCATTTCGTTGCCCGCATCGTCCGTAAACAGCAGACTTCCGCTGTAAGAGAAGGAGTTGAACAGCGTCGAAACCGATTCCTGCTCCGAAACGTCCGGAATGCTCACGACGATCGTGTAATCGTCCTGCAACTTCACCGAATATTCCGTAAAGTTCTTCCCTTCGAACCTCGATCTCACCGCCGTGTACGCGCTCTCAAATTCCGCAAGAAACGTCTCGGATACCGCTTCCCCTTCCATTATGTCCTGCGAAAGATATACGCCGCCGTGCGCTGCGTATTCCACCGAAGGATCCGAAATTTCGTCTTCCGTACCTTTCAGCTCTTCGTACTGCGCTACTTTCCCCTCGTACTGCTCCGCCGAAATCACCCCTTCCGGATAGTATACCACGGAATAGCCGCCGCCTATGTCCGATCCCAGATCCACAATGCTAAGCAAAGACCTGAAATTGTAAGGCGACTTGACCGGGAATGTCGGCGTTACGCTTATAAACAAAAGCCCCACCAGCACGATGGTAAACAGAATAATCAGTACCACCGATTTCTTCTTGCCCATTGCCTCCTCCTGCAACTAAAAAAGTGTTTTCTTCCCAAACAATCCAAACAAATACCACCGCATACTCATACGCGCAGAGGTTGTCCGATCAAAAAAGAAATATACTCAATAATTATAATAAAGTTCGGAAATTTAGTCAAGTGTAAATTGTTTATTTTTACGGATTTTTACCCGATTATCATATTTTCCGATCGCTACCGCTTCACTTTTGCCCTTCGCCTTCGCGCATATACGCTTCCGCAAGCAAAAGATATTCCTTCGCGTTCAGCTCGATGCTCTTTTTGTCCGCTTCCGTGCTCTCCCGCAAAATACGGTACGGGTTCCCGATCACAACGCTGTTTTCGGGGATCACCTTCCCCGCAGGAATCACCGCACCCGCTCCGATAATGCTGTTCGAGCCGATCTGCGCTCCGTCCAGGATCACGCTTCCCATCCCGATCAAAACATTATCCCCGATCCTGCACCCGTGCACCACCGCATTGTGCCCGACTGTCACGTTGTCGCCCAGGATCGCAGGCTTGCGATACCCTACATGAATCGTCGCATTGTCCTGCACGTTCGTGTTCCTACCTACCTTCACGGGCGCTATGTCCCCGCGTATGCACGCCCCGCACCATATGTTCGACCCGTCGCAAAGCGTCACGTCTCCCGTCACATAGGCACGGCTATGCACAAACACGTTCTTTCCTTTCCGCACTTCAAACATAATCCCCCTCTCCTCGCCGCTTTCCGCGGCCGTTTATTTTTTCTTGCTCGCCAGGATGTGCATCGCGTCTTCCACGCGCTTTTTCATCATCTCGCAAGTGATCTCGTACGGCTTGTTGATGTCTCCGTTAAAATGATAATTGTTTGCGCTGCATCCGCCGCTGCAGATAAACTTTGCAAAACATTTGTCACACTTCTCCCGCGTGAACAGACAGGAATTTTTAAACTTCCCGCGGATCTTTTCGTCCAGCTTCCCTTCGAATACGTTGCCCATCTTGAAATCTGCGTCGCCCGCAAACTGATGGCAAGGATAAATATCTCCGTTCGGCACCACCGAAAAATATTCGTTGCCGGCCCCGCACGCGCTCACGCGCTTGGAAAGACACGGCCCGCCTTCCAGATCGATGTTGAAATGGAAAAAGTTGAAACCCTTTCCCTCTGCCCAGCGCTCCAGATATTTGTCGCAAAGTACGTCGTATTCCGCGCATACCTTCGAAAGATCGTCCTTCGTGATCGCAAGATCGGGTATGTCCGTCACCACGGGCTCCATCGATATGCTGTCAAACCCGTTGTCCGCCAAAAACAATACGTCCTTCGAAAAATCAAGATTCTTCGCCGTAAACGTTCCGCGCACATAATAACTCTTGTTCCCGCGGATCCTGACAAAATTTTTCAGATTGTCGATGACAAGATCGAAACTTCCTTTCCCGTTCGCCGTCTTGCGCACCGCATCGTGCACTTCCTTGCGCCCGTCGATGCTCAAAACGACGTTCTCCATCTCTTCGTTCAGAAATTCCGCAATATCGTCTTTGAGCAGCAATCCGTTCGTCGTCAGCGTGAACAAGAATTTCTTGCCGCGTTTGGCCGCCTGTTCTTTCGCATAATAGACCGTCTGCTTCACGACATCAAAATTCATCAGCGGCTCGCCTCCGAAAAAGTCCGTTTCCAGAATCTTTCGGTTACCCGAATTTTCGATCAGAAAATCGATCGCCGCTTTCGCAGTCTCTAAACTCATGAACTCCCGCTTCGCATGGTACGCCCCTTCGTCCGCAAAACAATACCTGCACCGAAGGTTGCAGTCATGACAGATATGCAGGCAAAGCGCCTTCACCTCGTCGCTCTTGACTGGCCCCGCCTTGACCTCTTCCTTGAAAAGCAGCCCTTCCTTTTCCAGCTGCGCAAAATCTTCCTCGTATTCGCGCCGCTCCTCGGGCGTGACGGACGACGTGTCTACCTTCTCGCCCAGCTTCTCCCGAAGAAGCAACGCTCCCTTTTCGTCACATTCGTGCAGGGACGAACTTCCCGTATCAAAAATATAATGCTTGTCTTTGTATGAAAATACGTGAACCATATCTACTCCGTAAACGGCGCGCTTTCCCGCACGCCGCACCCGACGCTCCCGCAAAAAAATCAAAATTTAAGGAGCAGGTTGCCTGCTCCTTAAACGATTGATTGCGTTCAGTTATTCTTTTCGGGATTGTTCTCTCTCGAAATTCTTTCGCAGGACTGGTTGCCAACCGTGCAGCTGGTTTTGCATGCGGACTGGCATGTGCTTCTGCATTCTCCGCATCCCGTTACTTTCCGCTCCGCCGGACGCGCGATCGTCTTAATCTTATTCATAACAATCTCCTCTGTATTTTGTATTTTTATTTTACCATTCTATTATAGTATACGGCCGCGAAAATTGCAAGCGTTTTTTTACATTTCTCCGTACAAGACAGCATTTTTCGCTCCGCTCGCCCGTGCGCTTCTTACTTTCCGCGCAAAAGCACCGCCAGCGCCCCGCCGATCGCGCCCGCCGCCGCGCCGAAAACAAGATCCAAAACGTTCCCCCAGCCGAACGTGATCGACCCCGCGATCGCCGAAAATAAAAAATACGTCAAAAGCGTCGTTCCCAGTCCCGAAATTACTCCGCACAAAAGCGGCTTCTCTCCCGCAAGACAAAAAACACACCCCAGCGCGACGCACACCAGCTTGATCACCTGGTTCACCGGCATGATGACCGACGACCCCCACGAAAAAAGTTTGATCAGCAACGCAAACAAAAGAACCGCCGCCAGCGTCAGCAGCGCCGATACGCAGATGCTCTTCCCGATCCGCACCGCCGCCCGACCTTTCTCACTCTGCATAAAAATACCTCCGCACAGCTTTTATTTTATAGCTATGCGGAGGCGTTCCGTTCTATTCCGTTTTCAGAAAATTACTTGTCCTGCGTTTCGTCTTTGCTGTCTGCAGATTCTTCCGTCTTCTCTTCTGCCGCAGGCGCTTCCTCTTTCTTTTCTTCCGCAGCGGGAGCTTCCTCTTTCTTCGCTTCCGCAGCTTCCGGCTTCGCGTCCGTCTGATAGATCGCCTGCTTGTCAAACTTCATGTAGCTGTAGTTGCCTTCGCTGTCGCCCGTCTTCAGCACAAACGTGCCCTCTTCTTCGTTGATCTCCACGACTTCCCCGACAATACCGCCGATCGTCTTCACCTTGCTGCCCGGCTTGATCGCATTGATCGTCTCGTTGAACGCCTTCTGCTTCTTTTTCTGGGAAATGTACGACCAGACAAAAAACGCTACCAGCACGACAATGATGACGATGATCCACAGATAATCCATAAACGAGGACTTATTCTGCGCCTCTTCCGCCAAAAGATTCATCCACATTTGAAATTTTCTCCTTCTTTGAATTCGATTCCTTTTTACTATAATAACGGTTTTGCGAAATTTTGGCAACTGTTTTTTTATCTTTTTTCGGGAAAACTTGGCGCCGTTGCAAACTTTTCGCCTTTTCGACACAATCCGCCTTCCCGCACCCGCAAAAAAACAGTCTTAACGCCCGCTCTCTCGCTTTAAACCTGTCCGTATTTTTCGTAAAACGCCGCGCGGAATTCCTGCAGCGTCCCGTCCAGGATCGCCTGCCGCAAGCCGCGCATGAGTTTGTTCAGAAAGGTGATGTTGTGCATGGACAGCAGCATGGACGAAAGCATCTCGCCCGCGTTCACCAGATGCCGCAGATACGCTTTCGTATAATTGCGGCAGCAATAACAGTCGCATTCCTCGTCCAGCGGCGTAAAGTCTTCCTTGTACACGGCGTTGCGCACCACCACTTTCCCCCTGCTCGTCAGCGCCGTGCCGTTGCGCGCGATGCGCGTCGCCAGCACGCAGTCAAACATGTCGATGCCGCGCATCACCCCTTCGATCAGACAATCGGGACTCCCGACCCCCATCAGATACCGCGGAACGTTTGTCGGCAAAACCGGCTGGATCGCGTCCAGCATCTCGTACATCAGCGGCTTCGGCTCGCCCACCGAAAGCCCGCCGATCCCGATGCCGTACTTTGCGAACGGCTTCGCTTCCTCCACGCTTTTCAGCCGCAGATCCTTGAAAAAATTCCCCTGCACAATGGGAAACAGCGCCTGGTTTTCATTGGAATGCGCCTTCGCGCAACGCTCCAGCCAGCGCACCGTACGATCGAGCGCGCTCTCGGCATACTTGCGGTCGACGCCGTATTCGCTGCATTCGTCGAATTGCATGATGATGTCCGCTCCCAGCGCGTTCTCGATCTCCATGACCTTTTCCGGCGTGAAAAAATGCTTGCTCCCGTCAATGTGCGAATTGAACCACACCCCTTCGTCCTTGATGTTGTTCAGCTTCGCCAGCGAAAAGACCTGGAACCCGCCGCTGTCCGTAAGGATCGGCCTGTCCCAGTTCATGAACTTATGCAGCCCGCCCGCCTTTTTTACAAGCTCGTGCCCCGGCCGCATGTACAGATGGTACGTGTTGGCAAGGATGATCTGCGATCCCGCCTCTTTCAGATCGCGCGGAAGCATCCCCTTGACCGTCGCCTGCGTGCCGACCGACATATAGACCGGCGTCTCGATGTCCCCGTGCGGCGTATGAAAAATACCCGCGCGTGCTCCCGTCGCAGGGTCTGTCTTTATCACTTCAAACGAAAATTTCTCTGCCAAAATATTCTTTCCTTTTGCTCAAATTTTTAATGTACGTATGCCCGCTTTCTTGTTTTATGCAGGCTTTTCTCACTCGTTTTCTTCCGATAGGATCCTCAGCGCTTTTGCGTATTTGCTGCGGCTTCGCTCCGCCGCCTTTTCGTATTGCGGCGTGCCCGCATCCAGCCGCGTCAGATCGCTGTTGTGCCGAAGGTCGGCGAGTTTTACAGCCCGCGCGATCGGGTTTTTGCGCAGCCTGCGGACATATTCGAAATAATCTTCGCCCTCCGCATGCGTCAGAAGACGCAGCGCTTCGACGATCTCCTGCGGAAACTCTTTCGCAAGATCTTCCAGCGTGACGTCCGTATCTTCCGCCACGTCGTGCAAAAGCGCCGCACAGACTTCCGCCTCGCCCGTCATCTGCTCCGCAAGATGGTACGGATGAAATATATACGGCATTCCCGCCTTGTCCTTCTGCCCCGCATGCGCCGCATAGGCGATACAGGCGGCTTTCTTCGTCAAAGGAGTGTATATCATTCTTTCTGCGCCTCCTTCCCCATGATGAACATCGCGTCACCGAAACTGAAAAACCGATATTTTTTCTCCACCGCCTCTTTGTAGACGGCAAGGCATTGCTCCCTGCCCATCAGCGCCGAAACCAGCATGATCAGCGTACTCTCGGGCAGATGAAAATTCGTGATCAGCGCATCCACGCACTTGAATTTGTACGGCGGATAAATAAAAATAGAAGTATCGCCGCTGCACGCGCGCAAAAATCCGTTTTCGTCCGCCACCGTCTCCAGCGTGCGCACCGAAGTCGTCCCGACCGCGATCACGCGCCTGCCCTCGCGCTTTGCGGCGTTCACGATGTCCGCCGCCTCCTGCGATACGCAATAATATTCCGTGTGCATGACGTGGTGCGTCAGATCTTCTTCCTTGACAGGACGGAACGTGCCCAGCCCCACATGCAGCAAAACCTCCGCGATCTGCACGCCCTTGTCTCTGATCTCCTGCAAAAGCTCTTTCGTGAAATGCAGGCCCGCCGTCGGCGCGGCCGCCGAACCGTCCGTCTTGCAATACACCGTCTGGTAGCGGTTCTGGTCTTTGAGCTTTTCGTGAATGTACGGCGGAAGCGGCATGCTCCCCACCCGCGATAGTATGTCCTCAAACACCCCGTCGAAATGAAATTCCACGATGCGCTCGCCCGTCTCCGTGCGGTCTTTGACCGTCAGCGAAAGCTCCTGCGAAACGACGAGTTCCGTCCCCACTTTCGCCTTTTTACCAGGTTTGACCAGCACTTCCCAATCGGTCAGATTCTGCCGTTTCAACAGCAAAACTTCTACACGTCCTCCGTTTTTCGTGTACGCGAACATGCGCGCGGGCAAAACTTTCGTGTTGTTGACGACGAGTACATCGCCCGCTTTGAGATAATCTTTGATGTCGCGGAAAATACGGTCCTCCGTCTTTCCCGTCGAACGGTCATATACGAGCAGTCTGGAAGAATCGCGCGGCTCCGCGGGAGTCTGCGCGATCAGTTCTTCCGGCAAATCATAATAATAATCGGATTTTAACAGCATTTTTCCGTCCCTATTCCTCGTCAAACATGGAAATCTGCGCCTTTTGTTTTTCGCTCATCTTCACGCCCATGTGCGCATATCCCCCTTTCAGGCAAACCCTGCCCCGCGGCGTACGGGCAATAAACCCAAGCTGCATCAGGTACGGTTCGTATACGTCTTCGATCGTGTTCGCGTCCTCGTTGATCGTCGCCGCCAGCGTTTCCAGTCCCGCAGGCCCGCCGTTGAATTTCTCGATCAACGCGCGCAAAAGCCCGCGGTCGGTATCGTCCAGCCCCAGATCGTCGATGTCCATCTTTTTCAGCGCATACTTCGCGTCTTCGAGGTTTACGATCCCGTTCCCCTTGACCGCCGAAAAATCGCGCACGCGCTTCAACAGCCTGTTCGCAATGCGGGGCGTGCCGCGCGAACGGCGCGCGATCTCGTTTGCCGCGTCCGCTTCGATCTCGATGCCGAGCATCTTCGCCGAACGCGTCACGATCTGCGCAAGCTCCGCGGGCGTGTACATTTCCAGACGGCACAAGACCCCGAAACGGTCGCGCAGCGGCGACGCAAGCATCCCCGCTTTGGTCGTCGCCCCGATCAGCGTGAACTTTTTCAACGAAAAACGAATGTTCCGCGCCGCAGGCCCCTTCCCCACGATGATGTCCAGCGCGTAATCTTCCATCGCGGAATACAGTATTTCTTCCACCGAACGGTTCAGACGGTGGATCTCGTCGATAAACAGCACGTCCCCCTCGTTCAGATTGGTCAGTATCGCCGCCAGATCGCCGCTCCGCTCGATCGCAGGGCCGCTCGTCAGCTTGATCTGCACCCCCAGCTCCGACGCGATAATGTGCGCCAGCGTCGTCTTCCCGAGCCCCGGAGGCCCGTACAACAACACGTGATCCAGCGCTTCCCCGCGCATCTTCGCCGATGAAATGTACACCGACAAATTTTCCTTGACCTTGCTCTGCCCCACATAATCCGCCATCGTTTTGGGACGAAGGGCATTCTCTTCCAGATCGTATTCGCCTTTCGTGCTCATCACGAGCCGCTCGTCAAAGCCTTTTTCAAAATCTTCTTCAAATCCCATTTACCGCGCCCTCCTTTTTCCCGTTTTTTGCGATACGTCACATGCTTTTCAATGCAGTCATAATAATATCTTCCAGGCTTTGGGCGCCCTTTTCCACCGCGCCTTTGACCGCCTTCGCACTCTCCGAACGCGTATAACCGAGCGACATGAGACCCACGATCGCGTCTTCTTCCTTGTCCGACATTTTCTCAATCGCCTGCGCAGGCGCTTTGCCTTTTTCGATTGCCTGCTCGCCCGCCGTCATCTTTTCGCGAAGTTCCAGAATGATGCGCTCCGCCGTCTTTTTGCCGAGACCCTTCACCGACGAGAGCATCTTCACGTCCGACGTCGCGATCGCCACCGCCAGGTCGTTGATGTTCATCGCCGACAAAATGCCGATCCCCATCTTCGGCCCTACGCCCGATACGCTGATCAGCTTCAAAAACATGTTCTTCTCTTCGGGCGACACAAACCCGAACAGCGAAACGCCGTCTTCGCGCACCTGCATATACGTGTACGCTTCCCCTTTCTTGTCCGTCACCAGTTTCGCAAACAGCGCACCCGAACACAAAATTTCATAGCCGATCCCGCCGTTTTCCAAAAGCACCGTGCCCGCATCCGAATACAGAACATTTCCTTTGATATACCCGATCATATCTTCCTCCCGCCGCTTGCGGCGTCCCTTTTTTCGTTAAATGGAGTAAAGCCCCGAAAGCCTCGACGTAAACGAATGGCAAAGCGCCACCGCCAGCGCGTCCGCCGCGTCGTCCGGCCGCGGAATCCCTTTCAGATGCAGAAGATTCGCCGTCACGACCTGGATCTGCCGCTTTTCCGCCTTTCCGTACCCCGTCAGCGCCTGCTTGATCTGCATCGGCGTGTACTCAAAAAGCCGCCCGCAGCGCTTCACGCACGTCAAAAGCGCCACGCCGCGCGCATGCGCCACCGCCATGCCCGTCGTGACGTTCTTGGAAAAAAACAGCTCCTCAACCGCCACTTCGTCCGGACAGCACTTGTCCAGAAGTTTGTTCAATCCCTCTTCCAGGATCGCCAGCCGCGTCGGAAGCCGCTCTTCCTTCGGCGTCAGCACAACGCCGTAATCGCGCGCGGCTACATTGCCCCGCGCATCCTTTTCCAGGACCCCGTACCCCAACGTGGCAAGCCCCGGATCAATTCCCAAAATAATCAATTTTCTGTCTCTTTTTCGTAAAATAACTTGAATTTTTCCGCAAAATATATTAAAATAAGATTGAGCGTGGGTTTATACTTTCACAAACTCCGCCCTGCGGCAATACTTTACTTCATTATTTTAAAGTTTTCGCCCGAATAAGTCAATCGAAATAGGCTTAAAAAAGTTACGGAGAGTTAAATTATGAAATTGTGGGAAGGACGTTTTACACAGCCGAGCGCAAAAAGCGCCGATGATTTCAACCAGTCGCTTTCTTTCGACTACAAATTGTATTGGCATGATATCCTCGCAAGCATCGCGCACGTCAAGATGCTCGGAGAAACGCAGATCATCCCCAAAGAAAGCGCGGATAAGATCAGCGACACTCTCGTAAACATTCTCGCCGACATCGAAAAAGGCAGCCTGCCCCTCGAAGGCGCGGAAGATATCCATACCTTCGTCGAACAGGAACTCACCAAACGCATCGGTGCGACCGGCAAAATGCTGCACACCGCACGTTCGCGCAACGACCAGGTCGCTACCGACCTTCGCCTGTACGTGAAAGACAGCATCGTCAACGTCTGCGGCCACCTCAAAGCGCTCGTCAATACCCTTTTGAACATCGCAAACAACAACATTCAGTATATCATGCCCGGCTATACCCATATGCGCAGAGCTCAGCCGATCTCCGTCGCTCAGTACATCAACGCGTACAGCGAAATGTTCCTGCGCGACATCGAACGCTTCACCGACTGCTATAAACGCACCGACGTGATGCCCCTCGGCAGCTGCGCCATGGCGGGCACCGATTTTCCCATCGACCGCAGAATGACCGCAAGTTTGCTGTCCTTCTCGGAAATTTCCCAGAACTCCATCGACGCCGTCTCCGACCGCGATTTCGTCGCAGAGTACATCTTCTGCTGTTCCACGGTCATGGCGCACCTGTCGCGCTTCTCCGAGGACATCATCTACTACTCCTCCGACGAATTCGGCTTCATCGATATTTCGGATAAGTATTCCACCGGCTCGTCCATCATGCCGCAGAAAAAGAATCCCGATATCCCCGAACTCGTGCGCGGAAAAACGGGCAGAGTCTACGGCGATCTCACCGCGATTCTCACCGTCATCAAGGGTATTCCCCTCTCCTACAACAAAGACCTGCAGGAAGACAAAGAAGCCCTCTTCGACGCCGAATCGACCGTTTTGGGCTGTCTCGGAATCTTCAACGAGCTTTTACAGAACATTTCTTTCGATACGCGCAAAATGCGCAACGCCGCGGCGGGCGGGTTCTCCACCGCGACCGACATCGCGGACTACCTCGTCCAGAAAGGCATGCCCTTCCGCGACGCACATGCCGTCACGGGACAGATCGTGCGCTACTGCATCGAAAACAACAAGACGCTGGACAAACTCGACCTGTTCGTTTACCAGCAGTTCTCCTCCCTCTTCGACGAAGAGATCCTGCAGCGCGTGCGCGTGAACAAATCGGTGGAAGCGAGAAAAGTCATCGGCGGCAGCGCCAGAAGCGCCGTGCGCGAAAATATCCGCTCCATCACCAAGCGCCTCAACAGAATGTTCAAAGAATAAAACAATCGGCAAATATTGCAAATCCGCCGTCCGCAAATGTTTTGCGGACGGCGGATTTTTTTACTTTGCGCGCAACGAAAACTGCGCCGATAAATTTATTTATTGAACATGACCCTCTCGCTTTTGAACATTTTCGTGAGGAGCAAGACCAGCAGAACGATGTATACCGCATTGCTCGCGAGCGTGACCAGAAGGCAGAGGGGCGAAAACTGCATGGAAAAGATCTGCGCCATGACCTGGACGCAATTATAGATCGGGATAAAGAACACGGGCAGGGCGCTGACCGTACCGAACATCATGGAAGAAAGGCCGAGCAGCATGACCAGGATCATGACGGGGACGGCAAAGGTCGTCGCCTCTTTCACGCTCTTGGCGAACGCCGACAAGATGGAAATGAGGGAAACGATGAGTAAAACTGCCGAAAGCATCACGGCGAACAGGGCGACGTACGCGCCCGCCGAATAGGCCGCAAACATATCTCCGATGCTCCCGCCCATCAGTTTCGGCATGGACAAAAAGGTACCGATAAACGAACCGATCGCCGACAGCGCCGACAAAACCGAAAGCGATGCGATCTTTCCGATGACCAGCTCGCTCCGCTTTATGGGCGTAACCAGAAGCGTTGCGATCGTGCCGCGCTCCTTCTCCCCCGCGATCGACTCGGGTGCGATGCCCATGCACGCGGAATACAAAAACGTCAGAATCAGGAAGGGAAGAAGCATCGAATAATAGGACGCCGTCGCCTCCTGCGCCGTCGAAACGTCGCCGCTCTGCGTGTAATTGATATTGAAAAGCCCGCTCAACGCGTCCTCCGTCTGATCGAACAGCGACGTCACCGCGCTGTACGCCGAAAGCGACTGCGTATCCGCCGAATTGTACCGCACCGTAATCTCCGGCCGCTCCTGTGCAGGTTTTCCGACCGCGATCTCCTCGTCAAAATTTTCGGGAAACACGATCAGAACCTGAAACTCCCCTGCTTTCAGCTGCGCCGTGAGCGCGTCGACCGATTCCTGCGAATTGTCCTCCACCGTCTCGAATTTCAGTCCAGAAGAATTTTCGGAATCTGCGGACGCCTGTTCGAAAATCGGCGCAAACACCGCGGAAGGGTTTACGACTTTGACCGTCGAAATTTTATCCCCTTCATAAAACGCCGACCCCAACAGCGAATACAGGACAAAAATCAAAAGTCCCGGCAGAATCAGCGTCCCGATCACCAGCCGCTTGTCTTTGAAAAAACGCGCAAATTCTTTGCGGACGATCGTCAGTATGTTCTTCATTGCTCCCCCGCCGTCTCCTTGTAAATTTCAAAAAACGCGTCTTCCAGCGTCTGCCCGCCGCGTATCTCCTCCAATGTCCCTTCCTTTACCATCTTGCCGCCGATGATCACTCCGACGCGCTCGCACAGCTTTTCCACCAGCGAAAAAATATGCGTCGAAATGATGATGCTCTTCCCCTGTTCGCGAAGTTCTGCCAGAAAATCTGTCACCACCTTCGCCGTCAGAACGTCCAGCCCGTTCGTCGGTTCGTCAAACACGATCACCTGCGGATCGTGAATGATCGAGATCACCAGCGAAACCTTTTGCTTCATGCCCGTGGAAAGATCCCCCACTTTCACTTCCGCAAAGCGGTCTATCCCGAATTTCTCAAACAGCTCCCGACGCCTTTTTTGTATAACGTCCTCCGATAATCCGTGCAAATTTCCGAAAAACGTGAAAAGATACGCGGGCGTGAAAAAGTCTTCCAGCTTCAGCTCGCTCGTCAGAAAACCGATCGACGCGCGAACCTTTTCCGCCTCGCGCGAAACTTCGTGACCCGCTACGTACGCTTCCCCCGAATCTGCTTTGATCAGCGTCGCCAGTATGCGCAGCATCGTCGTCTTTCCCGCTCCGTTCGGCCCCAAAAGACCGTAGATCTGCCCTTCGTATGCCGTAAACGTCAGCCCGTCCAGCGCCACTTTTTTGTTGCTGTGCGTCTTTTCGATCGCCATCTGCCGCCGCGACAGCGTGAACGTCTTCCTTACGTTCACGGCGCGTATCATTTCCCGCATAAACAGTCCCTTCCCTTGCAAATTTCATGTTCCATTATAAAAGATTTTACCCGCCTTGTCAAGCTGAACCCGCATACCCGCAGAACATTTTCACATTTATCCGCTCCCCGATCACTTGACGGAATTGTCACCGTTATAGTATAATGAATCAGCATATTATCATGAAGGAGTTGTAAGATGCTGGAAATTAAAAACCTCACAAAGGTTTATAAGACAAAAGGCGGCGCTCCCGTCCGCGCTCTGGACGGAGTTTCCATCACTTTTGAAGAAAAAGGCATGGTCTTTCTGCTCGGTAAATCCGGAAGCGGTAAATCGACGCTTCTGAACCTGTGCGGCGGACTCGATTTCCCCGATTCGGGAGAAATCATCATAAAAGGCAGGAGCAGCAAGGACTTTTCGCAGTCGGATTTTGACAGTTACCGCAATACGTTCATCGGTTTTGTGTTCCAGGAATACAATATTCTCAACGAATTTTCCGTGGAAGACAACATCGCTCTGGCGCTCGAATTGCAGGGCAAAAACAAGGACAAAGCGCGCGTTCAGGAAATTTTGAAACAGGTCGAACTGGAAAACTTCGCAAAGCGAAAGCCCAATACCCTTTCCGGCGGTCAGAAACAGCGCGTCGCCATCGCCCGCGCTCTCGTGAAAAATCCCGAAATCATCATGGCGGACGAGCCGACGGGCGCCCTCGATTCCAATACAGGAAAACAGGTGTTCGATACCTTGAAAAAATTGTCGGCAGACAAACTCGTCATCGTCGTTTCCCACGACCGCGAATTCGCCGAAATCTACGGCGACCGTATCGTAGAACTCAAGGACGGGAAAATCATTTCCGACGTCACCAAAACACAGATCGCCGCCAGACAAACCAGCGATAACCTCGCCTTCATCGGAGACGATACCATCTCCGTCAAGGACGGCTCCGCCCTCGACGATTCCGATCTGAAACGCATCCGCGATTTCCTTGCGTCCGCGCACGGAAACGTGCTCCTCTCCTGCGGCAAAAAGGAGATCGACGACTTCAAAAAGAGCGCACGTATCGACGAAAACAACGCGCGCGAAGCCTTCCGCGACACCCGCGAAGACGACATCGAAAAACACTTCTATACCCGCGAAGACAGCCGCTTCATACGCTCCAAACTTCCCGCAAGGCACGCCGTACGCATCGGAGCAAGCAGCATGAAAGTCAAGCCGTTCCGCTTGTTCTTCACCATCCTGCTCTCTTTTGTCGCGTTCACCATGTTCGGACTGTTCTCGACCCTCACTTTTTACGATGCCAAAAGCGTTCACGCCGAAACCCTTATGCAGTCCGGCTATTCCTATTTGAATCTTGCAAAATACTATCGCTATACGCGGATCCAATACCAGGACGGAGAAGAAACCTGGCGCAACGAATATTCCGAAACGATCCGCTTTACTCCGGACGACGTGTCCAAATTTAAAACATCCTACGGCGATGCCGTCGGCGTTTTCAGCATGAACAACCGCGATTTGCAGATTCAGAATGCCGCTTACAACGAACAATCCAAATATTACTCCGCTACTTTAAAATATTTCGCGGAAGTAAACGGCGAAACAAGTATGTTCGAACTGCTGACCGACACAGACCTTTCTTCTCTCGGCGAAGATGATATCGTCATCTCTACATACCTGTTCGATTCTCTCGCTTTTTACGGACTCAAGGACGCAACGACAGCGACAAATATCACGCTGACAAATTATCAGGATGCCGTCGGAAAAGTCATCAATTTGCCCGACAATATGTCATTCACTATAAAGGGAGTTTTCCGCAGCGACCTTCCCGCAAAATATGATCCTCTCAAAGATAAGAATAATGATGACAGAGATCTGGCCTATTCTTTGAGCAATGAACTGCAATCCGGCCCCTACTTTATGGCTCTTGTATCCGAAGCCTTCCGTGAAAAATACAATTCTCTCACACAATCCAATGATCAGCTTTATAACCTTTTTACGGACTTCAATGAGTTCCAGGTCGCGAACGTAACCGACGATACATACTATCCCGACGAGCAAATTAATTATTTATACCGCTTTGCCCCTTTTACGCAAGAGAATCAGGCCGTTTTACAGAATGTTTACTTGTATGATTCCGGGAAAACGCAGCTCGCCGACGATGAGATCGTCATTTCTTTAAGCGCGATCCAGGATTTACTCCGAAATTCCCCCGCACTGCAGGATATTTACACAACGATCCGAGATGAAAATTACGACAGAATTTGGCAGGAACTTGAACAGTCGCTGTATGAACAGTACTATAATTTCCATTATAATGAAATTATTTCCCAAAACCCAGATATGCCGATTGAAGAAGCCGAAAAGACAGCCGATGAATATGCTAAAAATGATCTTTCAAACAATCTCAGTTGGGAAGTAGATCAGGCGATCCAGAAATTATACGAGGAAGAAACCTCTGCTTTTTACAGCGCACTCGAAATACTCTGTTACGGCAGATTCTTTGATCCGGAAACCAATAAAGATACTACGGCAACCCAACAGCAATTACAGGAAGCACTGAATACGTTTATCTCTTTTATGGATACTTACAACCTGAAATTGCCGAATCTGAAACTTACTTCGTCTAAAACCCAAATACCCTATAAGACTTTCAAAATTGCGGGTTTTGTCTACGGCTCAATTTCAAGCCAGGTATCTCAGAATGCTCTCGTTTCCCAAGCTACTTTTGACGAAATGTACGAACAGTACTCCTATGACGCGGAAACCGGCTATTCTCAGGTCACCATTACCAATTACAAACCACTGCAAAACGAATATTACGATAACATTTTACTTTCTTTCCCCGATCGCGGAATTCTGAATAAATTGATCGAAGAAAGCGAAATTCCCGACGAAAACGATACGTTCTATGCTCTCAATACGGCTGCTTCCGTAGCTCTGCTGAGTGTAAATGCCATCATACAGAGCCTGGAACAGGTCTTTTTGTGGATCGGCGTCGTCATGGCCGTCTTCTCCATGCTGCTCCTGTTTAACTTCATTTCCGTTTCCATTTCCTACAAGAAAAAAGAAATCGGAATCCTGCGCGCCGTCGGCGCCCGCAGTACGGACGTCTTCAAAATCTTTTTCTCGGAATCGGCTATCATTTCGGGGATCTGTTTCGTTCTCGCCGTCATCGCAAGTTTCATCCTCTGCGACGTCCTGAACAACATGATCGCTTCCGCGCTGTCCGCTTCGCTGTTGGTGCTCGGGCCTTATTCCCTGCTCATCATGCTCGCCATCGCGATCCTGACTTCCCTCATCGCAACCTTCCTGCCCGTCTACAGCATCGCGAAAAAGAAACCCGTGGAAAGCATCCGCGCTCTCTGATTTTCGCATAGCTTACCCTTATCGGGAGAAACGAGAACCGAAAAGCGCCCGCGCTCTTATAGCGCGGGCGCTTTGATTTTCCGATGCGCCGCTTCACGGCGTTTCTTGTTTTTCTTAAAAACGGAATAAATTTTGCCCTGCCGACAAACGCCGAAAGGCGTTTTTTCTTTCAAACGGCGTTATTCGCCCAGCAATTTCAGAGCGTTTTCAAAATAAATTTTATTTTTCTGCCCCTGCGTGAACCCCATGCCTTCCAGATAGCGAACCGTGTTTTCGGGGGTATCCCACGGGCAATCTGTCCCGAACAGGACGCGGTCGAACCCGAACGCACGGATCGCACGCTCGCCCTGCCCTGCATCGAGGGAAAGCGCGGAAAAGCTCGTGTCCACATACACGCCCGTATCAGCAAGACTGTCCGCCGCGCGCTCGGTCATGTCCTGCCCGCCCAGGTGCGCCGCGACGATCTTCGCCTCGGGAAAACGTTCCCACACCCTGCGGAGCCGTTCGGGCGGCGTCTTGAAGGGAGGCTCGAACCCTCTGTCCGCTCCGCCGTGAAAGAGCATGATAAGCCCTAGTTCGGCGCATTTTTCATAGATCGGGAACGCCTTTTCGTCGTCCACGTAAAAATTCTGGTATTCGTTGTGAAATTTAATGCCTTTGATCCCCGCAGTTTTTAGCCGCTTCAGCTCCGCAAGCGCGTTTTCCGAATCGGGATGCACCGAACCGAACGGAATGATGCTCTTTTCCTGCAAAAGGGATATGGCAAAATCGTTAACGTGGCGCTCCGTCCGCGGCGAAACCGCTATGTTCAGCACCACAAAGCGATCCACGCCCTGCTCTTTCATCAGCTTTTTCGTCGCCTCGACCGTGCCGTCCGTAAAGGGCGTCAGATGCGCGCGCGCCGCCAGCGACGAAACCGCACCCGCCGCCAGTTTATCCAAAAACGCGTGCGCGTGAAAATCGATCAGCATTTCTCTCTCCTTCAGCCTGCTTTGTACATATTCGCGGAAATCTTTTTCCGCTCCCGCAGATACGAAAAGACGGCATACACCGTGCCGATCGCGTCAAACACAAAGAGAAACACGGTGTTGAACAAAAATCCCCGCCTGTAATCGGCGTCCGATGCGATCTGCTCCCCGATTTTCGAAACGTCTCCGCCCGCCTGCACCAAAAGGCAGACAAAATACGCGGCTGCAAGCACCAGAAGGGACAAAATCGCCACCCCAATCACCTTAAACAAAGTATTTTTCCCGCCGAATTTGGCGTACAGCCACCCGCCGAGAAAGACGGCGACCGCCGCCCCCAGCGCCGCAAAATTCCACATGAAAAACAGGATCGCCGCCGCCGCGGCGCCGATCAGCGCGCCGCACAGCGCGCCGCCCATGCCCGCAAGTTTGTTTGCAGGCAGCGCCCGCTGCGCTTCCTCTTTGCGCCGCGCCGTTTCGTACGCACGGTCAAAACACGCACAATGCGCCGAAAAAGGTATCCCCGATTCGACCATCGGTACCGCCGTTTCGTCCAGCGCCGTACCGCAGTAAGGGCAGCTGTCCGCACCCGGAAACCCGTTCTTTTTCAGATACGACGTGATCTTATCCAAAATCTCTTTCACCTGGCGGAATACGTGCGTATAGACCTGCGGGCTCACCATCAGTCCGATCCCCACGACCCCGTACGCCGAAAGTTTGAGCTCTTTCTTGTTCTTTTCCAAAAACTTTTCCAGATTTTCGTTCTTGCCGTCCGTGTCCGTCACCACCGTCACGAGACACGCGGGATTTCCCATCACAGAATACTTCACGTGGATACGGTAACCGTTGTACACGCCGTAACAGCTCTTCTTGTCCGTTTCCAACCCGTATTCTTCTGCGAAATCTTTCATTGAATAGCGTTTGTTTTCCATTTATAAAGTCTGCTCCCCGTCTGCGTTTTTCTGCCGTTTCACGCCCCGTTCTCCGAAAAAACATGGGACGTATTGCCGTTTTTCGTACCGTTTTACAGATCGTCGGGCGGGATCTCTTCCCAAAGCCCCTCGTCCTGCGACGCGATCTCTCCGTCCACGCCGCCAGGGCGCACGAGCCGCTCGCCGCGCACGTCCATGTTCGCCGAGAGCGGATCTTCCAGCATGATCCCGCGCTGCAGCTTCGCATACCCGTGCTTTTCGCGGATCTTTGCGACCGCTTCTTCCGCTTTCGCTTTCTTTTCGTAATTGCCGCTGAGCGATTCGAAGGTGAGCTGTTCCACGCCGTTGTCAAACCCCGAAGCCGTCACGCCCAGGCCGCGCACGGCGCGCCGCGCCGTATACCGCTCCCGAAACAGCGCATACGCCGCTTCGGCAATCTCGCCGACAAGCGCCGTCGGCCGCACCTTTTTCTGCCAGCCGTAACTTTGCAGTTCCTTGTCCCGCACCCAAAGATGCACCGTGTCCGCTTTGCCCAACCCCGCGTCTTTCATGCGGGCCGCCACGCTCTCGCTCAATACGTACAACATGCGCTTGATGTCTTCGTATTTGTACAGATCTTCGGGACACGTCATGGAATTTCCCACCGATTTCAGCTCCGCCCGCTCGTTCATGCTCCTGACGGGCGAATCGTCCTCGCCGCGCGCGTACGACGACAGCGTCGCACCCCATTTGCCGAGAACGTTTTCGAGCATCTTCCGATCCGCCGCCGCCAGCGAGCCGATCGTCTGTATCCCCATGCGGCGCAGCTTTTCCGACGTCGCACGGCCGACGTACAACAAATCGGACACGGGAAGGCCGTACAGCTTTTCTTTATAATTTTCCCGATCGACGACGGTAACGGCGTCGGGCTTTTTCAAGTCGCTCGCAAGTTTTGCGAATACCTTGTTGAAACTCACCCCCACCGAAACCGTCAGGTTCAGTTCTTCCTTGACCGCGCGGCGTATTTTCTCCGCGATCCGCGCCCCGTCTCCGAAAATTTTGCTGTGCGTGACGTCCAGCCAGCACTCGTCGATCCCGAACGGCTCGATCAGATCGGTAAACCGCGCATAAATGTCGCGCACCTGCCGCGACCTCTTTACGTATTCGGGAAAGCGGACGGGACGGATGATCAGCCCCGGGCATTTGCGCTTCGCTTCCCAGATCACATCGCCCGTCTTTACGCCGTACGCCTTCGCTTCCTCGCTCTTTGCCAAAACAATACCGTGCCGCGCTTCCTTGTCGCCGCAGACGGCGACGGGCTTGCCGACAAGTTCGGGAAAAAGCGAACGCTCTACCGTCGCATAAAAATTATTCAGATCGGAATGCAATATGACCATCGCTCTCTGTTTTCGCCCCTTTTTTACAGAATTTTCCGCAAAATATCCCCTTTCTTTAAAGGATACGGACAGACGATGCGCAGCTTCTGCATCACCAGTTTCGCGTCCGAAACCGCCCTCCCGCTCTCGTCCTCCATCTCCCGCACTTCAAAGCGTCGGTTAAAAGAATCGGACGGCGAGAGGATCTCGATTTCGTCCCCCGCCTTAAAGCGGTTCCGCATCTGTATGAGCGGGCGCTCCCCGCCTTCCAGAACGTCCGCGACGTATTCCCGCGTGCCGCTCTCCTGCGAATCGGCATAGTTGACCGTTTCCGCATTTTCGCCCAGCGCATACGCCGTCGTAAACGCGCGGTGCGCCACTTTTTTCAGTTCCTCCTGCGCCTCTGTAATCCCCAGCGTTCCGTCCATCGCCCTGCGGTACGCATTGACGACCGTCGCCAGATAGTACGCGCTCTTCATTCTGCCCTCGATCTTAAAAGAGCACACACCCGCCCGCGCCATTTCGTCCAGATACGGCAGCATGTTCAGATCTTTACTGTTGAGAAGATACGTGCCGCGCACGTCTTCCTGCATTTCCAGCTCGCTGCCCTGCGCGCCCTCTTCCCTCTGCGCGCGCACCGTATATTTCCAACGGCACGCCTGCACGCAGGCGCCGCGGTTGGAATCGCGCCCCGCAAGATAGTTGCTCAGAAGACACCTGCCGCTGTACGAAATGCACATGGCGCCGTGGACAAAGGCTTCCAGCTGAAGGCTCGGACAATACGCATGGATCTGCGCGATCTCCGCCAGCGACAGCTCGCGCGCCAGCACGACGCGCTCCGCGCCCTGCTCCTGCCAAAATTTCGCCGCGTATTGATTGGTCGTGTTCGCCTGCGTGGAAATATGCAGTTTCAGCCGCGGCGCAACCTTTTTTGCGAGCGAAAACACGCCCGGATCGGTCACAAGCACCGCATCCGCCCCGATCTCCTGCAAAAACAGGAGCGTCTCCGACAAAGCCGCAAAATCTGCGTTCTTCGCAAAGATATTCACCGTCACGTATACCTTTTTCCCGCGCTCGTGCGCGTACGCGACGGCTTTTGCAAGCTCCTCCTCCGTAAAATTCTCGGAGAACGAGCGGAGCGAAAAAGATTTTCCGCCCAGATACACGGCGTCCGCACCGAAATTCAGCGCCGTTTTCAGTTTTTCAAAGCTGCCCGCAGGCGCCAGCAATTCCGCTCTTTCTTTCATCGCACGTTTCCCTTTCAGACACGGTCAGTCCCCTTTGCAGGTACGCTTTACCGATACCGCGACCCCCTCCCCCGTCTTTAAGACAGAGGTGATAAAATCGGGATCGGACGAAACTTCCCGCAGATATTCGCGGATATGCTCGACGAGCATCCTCCGCTTTTCGGGCGTTTCCGCACTTCCGTCTACCCATCCGTACAACAATACGTCGTCCGCAAACAGCACCCCGTTCTCGCAGAGCAGCCGCTTGCAGTCGGCAAGATATTTCTTGTATTGTACCTTCGGCCCGTCCAAAAATATGAGCCCGAACTCTCCCTCCAGCGACGGCAGAACGTCCGCCGCGTCGCCGAGGATCGCATTCACCCGATCTTCCACGCCGAAGCTCACAAAATTTTCCTTCGCCTTGCGGTATCTCTCTTCGTCCAGCTCGATCGTCGTCAGACGCGCGCTCTTACACTCGCAAAGAAGCGCGACGGAGGTGAGTCCCTCCGCCGTTCCGATCTCCAATATGCGCTCGGCACGGCTCAGCCGCGCGACCGTCAGCAATAGCTGCAATGTGTCGTCTTCCGCGGAAGGGTCACGCCCTCTCTTCGCCTGCTCCCGCATCTGCGAAAGCCGCGCGTCCAGCTTCGGACGCATCAGCGATTCTATAAAATCCATACTCCCCGTCCGTTTGCCGCGATCTGTCCGCCGCGCGCTCATATGCGCACGATGTTCGCCATCACGACAGGATTCTGCTTCGTCTTTTTGTAAATAAAATTCTTCACCGCTTTCTTGATCGCCGCCGCAAATTCCGTGTTGTCCGTGTCCCCCGTGATATCCGTCTGGCTCGCACAGTTGACCACGATCTTGCGGATCTCCGCCGCATAATCGGCGTTCTCCGGCATCACAAACCCGCGGTTGACCACGATCGGATCGCTCAGAAGATCGCCGCTCCTCTCGGATACGCACGCCGTGATCACAAAAATACCGTCCTCGGAAAGATGCTTGCGGTCTTTCATCACGACGCTGTTTTCCCTGTCTTCCAAAGACCCGCCGTCCACAAGCCGCGAACCGCTGGATATGCTTTCACCGAACTGCATATTGTCCCTGGTCAGCTCCACACAATTCCCGATGTCCGCGATCAGAATATTGTTCTCGCTCATCCCCAGCTCCATCGCCAGCTGCGCGTGACGCTTTAAATGCCTGTATTCCCCGTGCACGGGAATGAAAAACTGCGGCTTCAGCAAGCTGTGCAGAATTTTCAGCTCTTCCTGGCACGCGTGCCCCGATACGTGTATCTTTTCCAACGATTCGTAAACGACGTTCGCTCCCTTCCTGTACAGATTGTTGATGACTTTGTAAATCATCTTTTCGTTGCCGGGAATCGGGCTCGCCGAAATGATGATCGTATCGTTCGGCCCCACCGTCACTTTGTTGAAATCACCGTTCGCCATGCGCGTCAGCGCGCTCATCGGCTCGCCCTGGCTGCCCGTGGAAACGATCACGATCTCCCGATCAAAGAAATTTTTGGTCTTCTCTACGTCGATCAGCACCCCTTCCGGTATGGTAAGCTCGCCGATCTTCGTCGCCGCGTCCACAACGTTGAGCATGCTCCTGCCCGACAGCGCCACTTTGCGGCGATACTTCACCGCAAGGTCGACGATCTGCTGCAACCTGTGTACGTTGGACGCAAACGTCGCCACGATGATCCTGCGGTTCGCATGCTCCGAAAACAGATGATCCAGCGTCGTGCCGACCACCGTCTCGCTCATCGTATACCCGGGACGCTCCACGTTCGTCGATTCGCACAAGAGAAGTTTGACCCCCTCCTGCCCGATCTGCGCAATGCGCGTCAGATCGATCGGCTTGCCCGCCACGGGCGTCAGATCGATCTTGAAATCGCCGCTGTGGTAAATCCTACCCTGCGGCGTGTCGATGCACAGAGACACCGCCCCCGCTATCGAATGGTTTACGTTGATAAACTCTACATTGAAACAGCCCAGCTTGACTTTATCCCCGGGCTTCACGCACAGAAGCTGCGCCTTGTTGATACGCTGCTCCCGCAGTTTGTTGTCCGCCAATGCAAGCGTCAGCTTGGTTCCGTATACGGGACAGTTGATATCCTTCAAAAGATAGGCGATCCCGCCTACATGGTCTTCGTGCCCGTGCGTAATCAGTAGCCCGCGCACTTTCTGCTTGTTCTGCACCAGATAGCTGATATCGGGTATGACCAGATCGATCCCCGGCAATTCTTCGTCCGGAAAGGTCAGCCCCGCATCGATAATGATGATATCGTTGCCGCATTCGATCGCCGTCATGTTCTTCCCGATCTCGCCGATCCCGCCCAAAAACAGGATCTTGACCGGATTTTTTACCTTCCCGCGCTTTGCGGGTCTCTTGCCTTTCTCCGCGCGCGCCGCACGCTCTGCCTTCTCCGCCAAAGGCCTCTCCTGTACGCCTTTTTCCGCCGTACGCACCTGCATGTTGCGCTTGTCCGTCCGCTGTGCCGCGTTTTCCTGATAACTGCCTTTCCGCGCACCCGCATCTTTCGCATTGCCTATAAACTGCGGAAATTCCGCATGCGGTTTCTTTGCGCGCGCTCCTTTGTCCTGTGTAAGTCCACGGTCGTTTTTCTGTCTCAAAATACACTCCTTTTGCCGCCGGCTACCAACAACAAAGGGCTGAACCCAAATCCAGCCCTTTTCTTTTGTGATCTTCTCTTGATAAAATCCGGCCTTACAATTTGTTACTCTATCTTTTTCCTTTGCCCTTTGGCAAAGTTTATTTCACCATGCTGTTCGCGATCTTTTGCGCCAGTTCGTCCACTACCTGCTTGGAAAGAGATTCGCTCTGCCCTTCCAATGCGATCTTGCGGTGCACGATGCGCAGCGGCTGATCCGTCTTTTCCAGCTTGTTGTCTTTCGCCGATACCGCAGGCCGAAGCTGGCGCGGCTTTTTCACCGCGGCCGCCTGCTTGTTCTTCGAAAGCTCTTCCAGCTTGTTCTGCAGATCCGCATTCTCCGCCTTTTCCTGCACGGCTTCCGCCTGCGCCGCGGGCGCAGCCGTCTGTATCTTCGAGATCGCGTCCAAAATCGCCTGCGTATCCACCGACGCCGCCGGCGCCGCAGGTTCTTTCTCTTCATACACTGCGGGCGAAAGATCTACAAAATAGGAAAGATTGAAAGACATCAGTTCCTTTTTCAGTTCCGTCAGATTTTCGATCTTGCCTTTGTCCGCTTCTCCCTCTCCGATATCCTGTCTGATTTCCAGCATCTCCGTAAAGGTATCGCGGTCCAAAGACTCCTGGTCGGTATCGTTGAACACCGCCTTTTTCGCGCGCAACAGCGACGTCGTCAGCTCGTCGTCCGGCAGCGCGGGCGCCTGCTCGTACGCCTTGATAGCCTCCGCAAACGCCGCAAGTGCTTCCGTCGAATACGTGAGCGGAAGTTTATGCGCCTGTATCGCGTCCGATACCGCCGCGATCGCGCTCGATCCCCACACGTTCACACGCGAAAGCCGCACGCGAAGATCGGATAACATCGTCTCCCCGCGCAAAACATTCCCGCTGACAATGTAACGGTTCGCTATATCCTTGATCCCGTTCGCCGTGATCAGCAAATCGGGAATCATATCGTAAGAGAGCGTGCGCAGATATTCCGCAATCAACGTGTCCAGCTTGCGGAATTCGGGCATCTGCTTGACGCTGATCGCCCCGTCCAGAGCCGATTTGATCCCGTCAATCTTTTTCTCCAGCTCCCGCATGCTGCGTTCGCTCGCGCCCGCAACCGCTGCCCCCGCTGCCGCACCCGCCATTCCGCCGGTCATGATCCCGACAATGTGCTGCGCCAGCGCTTCATAATCGATCCCGCTCACCATCTTCGATGCCACCCGCTCCGCCAGCTGATCGTAATCTACCGGCTGCAATGCGTTCAGCTTTTCGTCCAGCGCGCTGATATTCTCGCCAAGCGGCTTCAACGTCTCTTCCAACGCCGTAACGTCCGTTCCCTTGATCGCTTCGATCTTCGCCGATAAATCGTCGTAGATCGCCATGTCCTGCTTGTATGTGTATTTCATCTCCTGCAGGATATCGTCGCGCATCTTCTCGATATCCATCGAAAGCCCCGTATACATGCTCTCGATGGCCAGCGACGGGTCGCCCTTGCGGAAACTCGCCACCGCCGAATCTTCTTTCTTATATACCGAAGACTCTTCTTTCGCCGCGGGCGACGCTTCCTTCGGCACCGGAGGCGCCGAAACACGCTTCTCTTCTTCCCTCGCGATCTCTGCTAAAATCCCCTCTTTCTGCTTTTCCAGTTCCTTGATAAAATCTTCGACCGTCGAACGCTTGTATCCGCCGAATTCGTCCGAAACTGCCTGACCGCGCTGCTTGCGCAATGCCGCGATTTCATCCATCGACGCTAAAATCCCGCGCATTTCCGTAAGATATTTATCCGTCGCTTTCAGCCGCTCCACCGCAGAAAGCCCGTTTAATTTTTGGCGAATCGTTTCAGACATATTGCCCCCTCGAAGAATCCATCTTCTCTTTTTGCCGAAAACGGCAGATTTGGTTATATTTATTTTACTATATTTCCCAAAAAAAGTAAATACTTTTCCCGCTATTTTTTCGCACCGCGCCTATTTTTTGTCTTTCCCGCTTTTTTTTGAAAAAATTTTGCCTTGAGCCCCTTTCCGACCCGCAAAGACTTGATAAAATATACGCTTTATTATATAATAAATGCATATACTTCGCAAACGTTGCAGTTTTTTACCGCATTGCGTTTCGACGCGTAATTAATTCCTAAGGAGTAAAGGACTATGAGAGTTTATAATTTTTCGGCAGGCCCTTCCATGCTTCCCCTCGAAGTTCTGGAAGAAGCTCAGAAAGAATTCCTCGATTTCGCAGGCACGGGCATGAGCGTTACCGAGATCAGCCACCGCGACAAAGCCTTTTCCGCCATCGTGGAAGAAGCCGAAGCCAACCTCCGCGAACTGATGAACATTCCCGATAACTACTGCGTTCTGTTCGTACAAGGCGGCGCAAGCCAGCAATTTGCCGCTGTTCCGCTCAACCTCATGCACAACGGCAAAGCCGATTACATCGTGACCGGCAACTTCGCCAAAAAAGCATGGCAGGAAGGCAAAATTTACGGCGATGCACGCATGGTCGCTTCCTCCGAGGATAAGACATATACCTATATCCCCGACGTGGACAAAATCGCCTTCAACGACGATTCCGATTACGTTCACATCACGTCCAACAACACGATTTTCGGTACACGTTATATTAAATTCCCGAAAACAAAGGCTCCCCTGGTCTGCGACATGAGCTCGGAGATCCTCTCCCGCGAAGTGGACGTAAACCAGTTCGGCGTGATCTATGCGGGCGCACAGAAAAACCTCGCACCTGCGGGCGTGACCATCGTCATCGCGCGCAAAGACCTCATCGAAAATCCGCTCCCCATCTGCCCCACCATGCTCAAATGGAAAACGCAGGCGGACAACGGATCCCTCTATAACACCCCGCCCTGCTTCTCCATCTATATGGCGAACCTCGTGCTCCGTCACCTCAAAAAGATCGGCGGCGTGAAAGAGATCAACAAGATCAACGAATACAAAGCGGGACTTTTGTACGACTTCATCGACAACTCCTCTTACTACACCAACAACGTCGTCAAAGAATTCCGCTCCATTATGAACGTGCCCTTCGTGACCCCCTCCAAAGAGACGGACGAAAAATTCGTCAAAGAAGCAAAAGCGGAAGGTCTCGTCACACTCAAAGGCCATCGTCTTGTCGGCGGTATGCGCGCTTCCATTTACAACGCGATGCCCGTCGAAGGCGTCAAGAAACTCATCGAGTTCATGAAAAAATTCGAAAAGGAAAACGCATAAGGAGTCGCCATGGCTAAAATTTTAAAACTCAACGAAATCAGCGAAGTTGCAGCAAAAGAATTCCCCGCAGAATATACGTTCGCGGCGGACGTCAAAAACCCCGACGGCATCATGCTCCGCAGCTTCAATATGCACGAATATCCCCTCAACGACGAGCTTCTCGCCGTTGCGCGCGCCGGCGCGGGTACGAACAATATTCCCATCCCCGCCTGCACCGAAAAGGGAATCGTCGTTTTCAATACCCCCGGTGCAAACGCCAACGCCGTGAAAGAACTCGTCATCTGCGAGCTCTTCCTCGGCGGCAGAAAAATCACCGACGCCATCGACTGGGTCAAATCTCTCAAAGGCACCGAAGGCATTTCCAAAGCGGTCGAAAAGGGCAAATCCAAATTCGTCGGTCATGAGATCCTCGGCAAGACCCTCGGCGTGATCGGTCTCGGCGCTATCGGCGTGCTCGTCGCAAACACTGCGGCAAACCTCGGCATGAACGTGCTCGGCTACGACCCTTACCTTTCCGTACAGGGCGCCCTGCACCTGGACAACCGCGTTAAAACCGCCGATCTGGATACCGTACTCAAACAGTCAGATTTTATCACCGTTCACGTGCCGCTGACCCCCTCCACGGACAAAATGTTCAATGCGGACGCGTTCGCGAAAATGAAAGACGGCTGCGTGCTCATCAACAATTCCCGCGGCGAACTCGTCGACGAAGACGCCGTGCTCGCCGCTATCGGGAGCGGAAAACTGGAACGCTATATCACCGATTTCCCCTCGGAAAAACTCATCGGCGTCAAAAACATTATCTGCGTGCCGCACCTGGGTGCTTCCACCCCCGAAGCGGAGGATAACTGCGCGGCGATGGCGGCAAGAGAACTTGTCGACTATATCGAAAACGGGAACATCTCGCACGGTGTGAACTTCCCCGACGTCAGCGCGCCCCGCACTTCCGTCAGCCGCCTTGCCATCATGCACGGCAACGTCGAGGGCGTCATTTCCAAAATCACTTCGGTGATCTCGGGCAACAATATCAATATTGCCAACATCATCGATAAATCCAAGGGCGAAAAGGCATACATGCTCCTCGACCTCGACGAAAAACCTTCCGCCGCCATTATCGAAGTCATCACGAAAATCGACAGCGTTATCCGCGTCCGTATTTTTGACTAAAATAAAATCTTTATACCAAACACAAGCCGCCGCAGATTTCTCTGCGGCGGCTCTTTTCGCGTGCGGCTCTTTTCGCGAGCGTTTTTTTACGTTTTTGCGGAAGGGGTGCGAGCCGCGCCGTCTTGTGCGCGGCTCGCGCCCCTTCCTTACCGACCGCAGGCGGGTATTTAAGAATCGAACATTCTTCATCGAATTCGGCGCGCCCTCTTTTTCTTTTCCGCCCGCCGTTCTGCCAAATTTTTCTCGTCTTTTTTACTTACTTGTCATCGGTTTTTTCTGCGCATTTTTATACAGCGGCGAAGCTTTCCTTGCCTTTCGGACTGTCCGTTTTGTGATACAAAAAACGGCCGCGAAGCGAAAATTTGCTTCGCGGCCGCCGCTTAATATTCTTTGGGTTGTTCTTCTTCGCTCGTGAGAACGTTGAATTGGTTGATCCAGACCGTTTTCTCGTCGATAAAGGAGTAAACGGCGCCGCAGTCCTCACATTTATAAAAATATCCCTTGTCATCCAGCATATTGCTGCCGCAGATCAGGCACAGCCTGCTGTAAATGGACTTGTCCGCCTCGAACGTGAACACCGTACAGCGCACGATCGATTCCAGATCTTTCAGGGAATTTTTGTTCCCCGGCACCACGCAAGCCGTACGGTCGCTGTAATCTGTCTTGTGCATGCTCACGACAAACTGGTTGTTCCTGGAATACGGCTCGGACAGGTCGGTATGCAGCTCGATGACCGTCGTCTGCTGCGAGTGCATCTTCGCGCACTGCACCAGCACCGTGATCTTGTCGGGGTCCGAATTCAGCACCACTTTAAACAGATCGTTTTCCAGCCGAAAATCTTGCAGGCGGAAATCTTTTTCAATCTGCGAAAACAAAACGTCTTTCGTGATCTTAAAGCCCAGCCGCACGTAGCAATCGATCATCGCCAGCGATATGAACGCACAGTAGACCGATTTTTGCTGTTCCTGCGACAACAGCGAAAGCCCCGCATAGAATTCATCCAAAAAACGCCAGAGCTTGAAACAGCCGTGATAATTGGCATTGTGTATGAACAGATTCGTCGCTTCCGGCCGCCCCGAAAACCTGGGACAGTTGGACATGATCTTATAAAAGGAACTGTTGCGCAGCTGCGTCAGCTTTCCGCGCAGGTAAAACAGCTTTTTATAGTCGGTAAAAGAACGCGGGTCGCTGTTCTTGTAAAGGTCGCTGTCGATCAGCTTCACAAGATCCAGCTTGTTCAGCGACGAGCTCTGAAAATACGCTTCGTACATGTTCTTGACGCCGTCTTTCGCGTATTCCATCGGCAGGTTCAAAAAGCGGATCACTTTGTCGATCAGCGAACGCACCACCCTGTTTTCATACGTGTTGTACTCGTCTTCGTTCGTCTTGGCATACACGTATTCGGGAACGACCTTCTCCCCTTTTTTCTTCCACAGTTTCGGATCCTTGACCGTCATCTGTATGCCCTGCGGCGTCAGATTGCTCGCAAGCTCCGTGCGAACCTGGTTGTACTCGCTCTTGAGAATTATATAAGGGGCGCGCACCACTTCGATCAGCTGCGGAAGACAGCTCTCGATCCGATCGACCAGCGCCGCCGTGTCCAGCTTTTCCGACGTGGGAATGTAAAACGAAAATTCGCCCTGCTTCTCCGCCTGAAGGAGCTGCGCAACCGTGCGCAGCTCCCCCGATGCGAATTGCTTGTTGAATTTTTCCAATGAAGCCACAGACATCAGAACAACTTCCTCTTTAATCTCGCAATCGTTTCAAGCGTGGAAGAAAAATCTATCTTGTTGAATTGCTGCAAAATCAGCTTTTCCAGCTTGACAAGGTTCCCCTTGATACTGTCGTCAAACCTGCCGTCCAGTTTGCGGAGAATCTTGCGCGCAAACATAAGATCCAGCGCCTTCGCCGCCGTTCCGCCGCAGGCCACATACACGGGTACAAATTTTATGATCTGATTCAAAATACGGTTACCGAAATTGACGTCAAATGCGTCCAGAACAAACTGCGTCAGCACCGAAAAACGCTCCATGTCCGCACGCGTCAGCGCGTAAGAAGGCGTCATCTGCGCATCTTCAAACAGCGCACGCAGCCTGCTCGCCCCCAGATGAATGGGCGCAATGTGCCGCGCCGATACCGTCGCTTCGTTGCGCTGCGAAAAATCGATGATCACTGCACGGTCGTACACCTTGTCCGTCACCGTGAACGTGGAATCGTCCTTGTTCGCCGTGCCCACAAACCATACGTTCTGCGGAATTTTCACCGCACAGCCGTCCAGCTTCGCGGGAAGGATTCCGTCCGTGGACATGGGCATCAACTCGATCTTCCACTGGCTCTCGTCCAGCTCCAAAACGGAAAGAAAATCTGCAAAATAATACTCGATCCGCGAAAGGTTCATTTCGTCCAGAACCATCAGATTGATCTCGTCCGTCTGATAATTCGCCTGGTACAGTGCACGCAGGAACGGCGTTTCCTTGAATTTCCCGACAAAATCGTTGTAATACCCCAAAATGTCGCTGCGGTCTTTCCAGGACGCCTGCACCGACGTAAAGCATACGTTCGTGCCCGCATATTCCGCAAAATATTTCGGAAGCGACGTCTTACCCGTGCCCGAAAGCCCTTCCAGAATCATGAAATGCGAACAGGCCAGCCCGCTGACAAACGCGCGCAGCGTTTCCATCGTATAAAACATTCCCTTGCTTTCCAGGTACATGTTGAACCCGTCGCAAAGCTGCCTCAGCGTCACGTTCGCCGAAACCTGCGGACGGTACGGGTATTTCATGTATTCCTTGTCCATCTCCGTAAGGTCGGGGAAAATAATTCCGGGTGCTTCCTTTTTGTCCTTCTTTTCCTTTCTCTCCTCTTCCTTTTCCAGCTCCTTGCGCAATTCCCCGCTGCGGTTACGCTTTACAGGCTTCACCGTCGGGATATTGCCCTTGCGCGTTGCCACCGCATACGCGTAGTTGAGAAGGTAGCAAAAACCCGTGCAGAGCACAAAAATCGCAAACGCTACGATGAAATTTACAAAATCCAGCGCAAAAAACGCAACTCTTTGGTGCAATGCCGCATACATTACGATCGTCGCAAAGAGCATCGCCATGGTCGGAATAAAGGTAAATACCCACAATTTCGCGTCCATGTCGTAATACTCGCCCGTCTCATCCGATCGCGCGTTCAGCACAAAAATGATGACCGCCCATTGCACGATTGCAATTACAGCAAGAATCACCAACAGGTACCATGATTCCGCTTTGATCGGAAACACGTCGAAAACGCTCAGCAAAATCAGAACGAAACAGGAAACAGCAAGAAAAATCAGCAGTTTCAGACCGTTTTCGCACGTCATTTTCGTAATCTTCTTCATAATAAGACTCCTTCATACATCTCTTTTCAATATATCAAACGCACCCCGCCTTGCCGCGGAAATACGGTTTAATCATCGAACAGGCTCATCAGCTCGGCAATATCCGTGATCCCCTTTAAGACAAGTTTTTTGCAGCTGTCCCAAAGGTTGACCATTCCGCCCTCTTCCGCAAGCAAACGCAATTCTTCCAAAGGCGCGCCCGCCGTAACCGCCGCCTTGATCTTGTCGCTCATGTACATGATCTCGTGCACGGCAATACGGCCCTTATACCCCGTATTGTTGCAGAACTGGCAGCCCTGCGGACGGAATATGCTCGCAGGTTCGCTGATCCCCAGAATTTTCATCTCCGATTCCGTCGTCCTGCCGCGCTTTTTGCAGGCGGGGCAAAGCCGCTTCACCAGTCGCTGCGCAATGATGCCTACCACCGCGTCCGCCACAAGGTAATCGGTCACTTTCATGTCTTCCAGACGAATGATCGCGCCCGGCGCGTCGTTGGTGTGCAGCGTCGAAAACACCAGATGCCCCGTGATCGCGGCGCGCACCGCGATCTCCGCCGTGTCCTCGTCGCGGATCTCGCCGACCATGATCACGTCCGGGTCCTGACGCAGTATACTGCGCAGAGCACTCGCGAACGTCAGATTCGCTTTCGTGTTCACCTGCACTTGGTTGATCCCGTGCATCGTGTACTCCACAGGATCTTCGACCGTGATGACGTTCACCGTCGGACGGTTGATCTCTTTCAGGAATGAGTACAGCGTCGTCGACTTACCGCAACCCGTAGGCCCCGTCAACAACACGATCCCGTACGAATGCGCCAGTATTTTATCGATAACGGCATTCTCTTCCGCCGTAAAGCCCAGATCGCTGCGACTAAAATTGAATGCGCTTTTGTCCAAGACACGGATAACAAACTTTTCGCCGTAGACGGTCGGCAATGTGGATACACGGAAATCGTAATCGGTATCGTTGATCGTCATGCTGATACGCCCGTCCTGCGGCAAACGCCTTTCCGCAATCGAAATTCCCGAAAGAATTTTCAGCCTTGCGCAGATCGCGGGATAGCTCTCGATGGGAAATTCCGCACGGATCTGCAGATCGCCGTCGATACGGTAACGCACTTTGACCGTCTTTTCAAACGGTTCGATATGTATATCGCTCGCACGGAAAGGCACCGCTTCCTTGATGATCGAATCTACCAGCCGCACCGAAGGGTTGTTGATCACGTCTTCGTCCTTGTCGATGATCCCCATCGGCAGGCCCTTCGCCGAATCTACAAGCTCTTTGTCCTTCGCCCTCTGCAGATCTTCCAACGCCGTCGCCGTCGACTGCACCGCCACGATCGAATCAATGAAAATATCGATCTGCACCGCAGGCACCAGGATAAAATCCATCGGCCCTACGTACACCTGGCTCAGCATCGACATCGCCGAAAAATCCAACGGCCGCGCAATCGCAACCAGCATCTTCCCGCTCTTGTCCTTGGAAACCGGCACAAATTTGTGCTTACGCAGGAAAGCAAACGTCACGTTCTCCAACAGCGATTTATCCACTTCCAGCATGTCCATCTCGCAATAGGGAAGGCAGAAAAATTCGCCCAGCGCCGCCAGCGCCGTGACCTGCGTACAGTATCCCTTCGCGATCATGTAGCTTTCCACGGGCATGTTCAGACGCATGCAATCCTCGTAGATCCCCTTCATCTGCTTGCGCTTGATGATCTTTTTATAGACGTAATATTGTAAGATTTCGTAATTGAGTTCCATATTTCTCCCCCGTCTGTCACAATGTGTTCATCATCTGCAGGATAGGCGAATAAACGGTCATAAACAGTACCGCGACCGAAGCGCCGATCAGGCAAAGCACCAACGGCTGAATGATCCCCGTAAGCGCCGCGATCGAGCGTTCGACCTGGTTTTCAAAAAAGGGCGCCGACCTTCCCAACACCGCTTCCAGCTCGCCCGTTCTCTCGCCGACCGATACCATCTGCACAAGCATCGTGGGGAACAGTTTATACGTCTGCAGCGCCATCGTGAGCGTCATACCCTGCCGCACGTCTTCCGTCGCACGGTGAAACTGCGTCGCCACATACGAATTTCCGAGCACCCTGCACGTCTCGTCCATGGCGTCCACGATGTCCATGCCGCTCGCTACCAACAGCGAAAACGCACGGCAAAACCGCGCCGATACGTTGTTCCGCACAATATTGCGCACGACCGGCATATGAAATTTGCATTTATCCCAGTAATACCTGCCCTTCGGCGTCCGCAAAAATACAATCCAGAGCACCACCACCAGCAATGCGACCAGTATGATCGTCTTCCAATGCTGTTGGAAATAGATTCCGAAATCGTTCAGCGCCACCATCATGCCGGGAAGTTCCACGTCCATCTGCGCCAACGCGTCCTTGAACGAAGGAATGATGAATACGATGATGAGCACGATGACTGCCAGCGCCATCACGATCAGCACGCAGGGATACGCCAGCGCCGAACGCATCTTTGCACGCATTTTACCGTCCGCCTCAAAGTAGTCCGCTATCGACACCAGCACCGTATCGATCGAGCCGGATACTTCGCCGACGCGCACCATGCTCCGAAAAAACGGCGGAAAGGCGCGCTTATGCTTTTCCATCGCTTCGGACAAGAGTTTCCCTGCCTTTACGTCCTCGTACACCATGTCCAGAACCCGACGAAGGTACGCCGTGTACGGCTGTCTGCGCAAAACCGCCAGCGAATCTACGATGGACGTGCCCGACGTAATCATGATCGAAAACTGGCGGCAGAACGTGGAAAGTTCGGTCACCGAAATTTTACCCGTCAGACTGAAAAACGGATTCGGAGATTTATCGGAATCTACTTTCGCCGAAACGAGATACAGATTCTGCTTCGCGAGCTGTGCGCGGAGGTCTTTCTCGTTTTCGGCCAAAAACGTACCCGTAAATTTTTTCCCGTATAAATTGATTGCACTATACTTATATTTTTTCACAAATGTCCCCCTCCCGACGCTTTCTCACCAATGAGGGTCAAAAGTTATGGTTCTTGTTGTAATGCCCCGCAAACAGGCATCCGTACAGATCCAGATTCTCTTTGATCTCGGGCACAAATTTTTCCGACGCCGTAAAGGGTCTGAATTCGATCCCGCCGCTCTGTTTCTGTTCCTCGTTTGCCATTTCGAGAAGCGGATACAGTTCCGACGGCATATTCACCACCGCAAAATCGGGCTTTACCATATACTCGGTAAGTTCCGCCTGGCGCGCGTAGAGCAATATCCATTTCATGATGATGCGGAAATTTTCGTAACGGATTCCCTGCTCCGTTTCCGGCACTTCCCGCAGCATGAATTTCGGATACCGTTTGGGCATTTTGCGGTACACCTTTATCTTTTTCGGCTTGAAGACGTTTTCCTCTTCCCCGGCGCCGTGTTCCTGTTTCTCCTCTTTTGCGGCGCCGTCCGTTTCCGCGTCGACCTCCTCCACGGAAAGTCCGCCCTCTTCGGGGATCTCCTCGTCCGCATCGTCCTCTTTGGCGTCTTCCGCCTGTTCCGCCGAAACCGAAAGGCTGTCCTTCGTCACCGCGGCCGCCGCCGTTTCCGCCTGCGCCGTGCCCGAATATTCCCCCGCCTGCGAATCGTTGTCCACCGCATAATCGGCGATCGTCGCGCCCTCGGGGATCACGGACGGGTCGGCGTCCACCGACTGCGTCAATGCCTTCGCCCGCGCGATCTCCCGCGCGTTGATGACCGCGATCTCGCCCATCTGGTGATCCGTCAGCATGTATTCCGATTCCACTTTTTCACTGCGCAGCAGTGCCGATCCGTGCGGGATCGTCGCCACGCCCTGCGTCTTGCCTTTGCCCGCCACGACGATCTCCGTGTAATCTGCGTGCATGTCCGCAAAGACAAAATTCTTTCCGCGAAGACGCGGCGCAAAGTTCAGCGCACAATCCAGCAGCGCATTCCCGCTGTACGTCGTCATCTTCGGGAAGACCTTCACTTCCGTCAGAAGTTTGTAGATCTTGTTGATGAGCTTTTTGTCAAAATAAATCGCCCCGTAGATCGAATATTGCTTGTTCTGCAAAAGCTGAAACTGATTGATCTTTTTTCCGCGCTGTCTGCCTTCGTAAAGATTGTTCATCTCCGTTTCCAGCGCCTGCTGCACTTTCGCCTTCGCCATGTTCGGAAGATTGAACGTCTCAAACCCGACTGCCCTGTCCGGCAAGATCACAAATGCCGATAAGTTCCGCAAGGACGGTTTCCTCTGAAAATAGTCTTCCAACAATTTTTGCGCTTCGTCAAAAAATGCGTCCGAAAATATGCACGAACCGAAATGCAGATACTCCACTTCCGCCTTGTCCGTCGCCTTCTCCGCATTCATGATCCGAATGTTGCTGTTTTGCATATCAAAGCCGACAAATAATTTCATAATCTTTTTCCCTCTGTTTTTTCGCGCAAAACGCGCTCCCCCTCACTTTTTTCTCACACGAACAGCGCCACATACCCGTCGAAGAGCGCGTTCCCGAACAGCAGCGCCGCAAAAATTCCCAGCGCCAGATAGGGCGCAAACGCAAATTCTTCCGACCCCGCAAGGCCCGCATTCCCCGAACGGAAAACGATCTTCCGCAACACAATGTCCGCCAGCGCCACCACGATCGCAAACACCACCGACACCACCGTCGCTTTCCAGCCCAACAGCAGCCCCGCCGACGCCATCAGCTTCACGTCTCCGAATCCCATGCCTTCGCGTTTGAACAACATAAACGACGCGCAATAGAAAAACAGAAAAAATCCGCCGCCCAGCAACAGTCCGTACAGTTTGTCCTGCCAACCCGTCGCTCCGTCCGCAAAGATCCCGCCGACCGCCACCAGAAAAAAACAGATCTGCAGGCTGTCCGGTATGAATAAGTTTTCCATATCGATCAGCGACATCGTAAGCAAAAGCGAGATCGCCAACGCACACACCAACGCAAACCACACCCCGCGGCTGAAATACATCGTCAACGGACAACACAGCCACAAGACACAGTTTAAAAGCTCCACCGCAAAATACCGCGGCGATACCCGCGCCCCGCAATAGCGGCACTTCCCGCGAAGAATCACATACGAGAGCAACGGTATGTTGTCATACCACGCAAGTTTATGCCCGCACGTCGTACAATGCGACGCAGGTTTCGCAAGATTCATGCCGCGCGGCAATCGGTAAATCACAACGTTTAAAAAACTCCCGATACACAGCCCGAATACCGCAAACAGCACGCACGCCGTAATATAGTAATACTGCTCCATATTTTTCCCTTTTGCAAACCTTCGCTTACGCCGCGCCGTAAATGTACTTCAAGAGCGTTCCGTCCGCCGAAAGCTGCACCGTAAGCGCAACCGTACCGTTTTCGCCGTGACGAACAACCAGCGTACCCGCTTCGGTCTCGTCGATGCTTAAATCATGCTGGGTTAAAAGCGATGAGGCGCTCTGCTTCAGATCTTCCACGCTCTCCCCGCCGAGAAATGCCTCGCCCAACGAATCGAGATCGCGCTTGTATTCCAGATACTCTTCATAGGCGCGGCTGTAATTGTTGGTAACCATCGCCAACGTGAGCAATAAACCCGTAAAGGCGATCACGATCACCATCAGTACGATCGCATATTCGATGGTGAACGCCCGCGAAAATTTCTTTTTCATGCGATCACCCCCGTGTGCTCGACGGCGGACGCTTTCCCGCATTCCGAACGGATCGCGTACGTATCCGTCCCGCCCGACGCTGCGCCGAATTGCAGACGCACCGTAAGATGCAGCTTCCCGTCCGTATAGTCGTATTCATACAACGCCGACTCTGCGGTAAACCGCGCTTGCACGCCCCGAACAAGCGACCCTTCGTCATACTCCGAAAGAAGCGTCTGCGACCAGCTCTCCGAACTTTCCAGGTTCGCCTGCGACGGCTCGCCGCAACGGAACGCAAACGCAAAACTTTTCGCAAATTTCGTAACGATGACCGTCACCCGATCGCTTTGCCCTTGCGTACCTTTCGCAAATCGCCCGACGTCCTCCATCACCGACAGCGCTTCCTCCGCCGCAGCCGTACATTCCACCGTCTGCGACGCCTTCGCCTGTATCTGCCCCGCCACCAGCGCAGAGGCATACCCTCCCGCCGACAGCAGAATCACCAACGCCATCGTGATCACCACTTCTACCAACGAATAGGCGCGGCTGCGCGCCGAAATTGCTTTCATGCCGCTCCCCCTTCCGTGATTTCACACGCAAACGCCCGTTCCGTTACACGCAAATATATCGTAAAGCGGAATACCTCTTCCGTGCCTTCCGCCGTGTATACATAATCGTCCGTACGCTCTTCAAACCGTATCCCCGTATACGAATACGCATTCACGCGCACCTGCGCCGTTTCGCCTTGCACCGTCCCGCGGCCAAATTCCTGCGGATACGTGAACACGACTGCGCTGTCCTTTTCCCCGCTCTCCCAGCGTATGCCGTACGCCTGCGCATTGCCCGTTTCCGTCGGAACCGCTTTTACCAAATACTCCGCGTCCCCCGCCTCGATCGTATATCCCGCTCCGTCAAACGCCGAAAACCAATAATCGATCTCCGACCGCAACTGCGCCAGCGCCGATACCCGATCGCTTTGCGCTTCCGTCTTCGCGCTGAATCTCGAAATATACGTTATGAAGGATATCACTAATCCTGCCACCAGCGCAAAAAGCGCCATCGCTATGATCAGCTCAACCAGCGTAAACGCCCGACGTTTTTTTTCAAAACTTCGAATATTTTTTCGCATTTCTTTCCGTTCCAAACCGTTTTTTTCTGAAAAACAGCTCTCTTCTACCCCCTTCTCGTCCCGTTTTTCTACGCTTTTTTCGCTTTTTTTCAGCTTTTCGCCCCTTTTCCTATACTATGAAAAAAGGGAAATCTCGATTTCTTTATCAGACCCCCCCTCTTTTTCTCAAATGCTCGGTTCGTGCAACTGCGGCGAATGGAATATTGCACTTCTCCGTACATAGGCCCGTTCCGCGCTCACCGCGCGGAACAGCGCCTTATTTATTTTATTCCCTGCTTTCGCAGGCTTTGCTCTTTTCGAGCAAGTTGCTGATTAAGCGCCAGCCCCTTCTTCCGTCGTTTCGGTTGTTGCAGCGCCGTCAGCGCCCAAAACATAGATCGTAACGTTGGAATTCTGCTCCGCATAATTATTAAATTTGTTTCCCGTCTGTCCTGCAGGATCCGCGAGTTTGGTATAATCCACACCATCGTACTTTACCGTAGTTGCGGTAGCCTCTTCATCCAACTTAACAGGGGTCGGGTTAAACTGACCGTCGGTCACAACAAAATAATAAGCATCCGCACTGTCGCCCTTCTGGCACTTGATAACAAAGTCTCTGATGTCAGACTCACTCGTAAGAGCTTCCACATTGAAATTCTCAAACTCGGAGCGAGCTTCCTGCATTGCAGCACTCTCGTTCGCTTTGTTCACGACCGTCGTGAAGGTAGGGATCAAAACAGCCGCAAGAATCGCGATAACCGCAATTACGATGACAAGTTCTGTGATCGTAAATGCCTTTTTCATCTTTTTCAACATATTCTTTTCTCCTTTTAACTTTCTTTTTCGCCGCTAAAATTTGAATCACCTGAAAACAAGAACACCGTATTCCGCTCGTATGCGACGGAATACGGTGCCGCTTATTCCCGGAATCATCCCTAAATCAACTATTTCGTTTCCGCGCGCTTACGCCTCTTCCGTCGCCTCGTCCGCCTGTTCTTCCTTCTGACGATAACGCTGACGGCGCAGCTCCCTGTTGCGCTCTTTACGATACTGCTGTTCTTCACGAATATTTTCGATCGTGATGTCCGCAGTCTGCTTCGCAAGCACAAGGTCGGAATCCGTTTCCAGTTTGATCACTACAGGATTGATTTTGATCGCTTTGATCCCTTCTTCCCGCACAAACCGATTCAGATCCGTATTCGCAAGCAGGAAATTCAGTACCACAACCCCACGCTTGATCATCACGCGCACTATCTTGTCCGTCTTGCATTTGAACGTTACTGCATTGCTCGCTTCCACTTTCTTGCAATCCGGATTCGCCAATATATACGCCACAATCGAATCGTAACGCGTTCTCGCTTCCGCCGTCAACGCCGCATACTTATCGATAAACGTTTCCTTTTCCTGTTTGTTCGACTCAAATACGATGCTCTTATCCGTCAGCTCTCCGTAACGGTCTACAAGCTCCTGCAATTCATCCTTCTTCTCCGCAGTCGCCGCGTCGTCCGCCGCCATCTCTTCCATCGGCTGCAAAACCGCGCCTTCCGTCTCCGCTTCAGGTGCCGCTTTCTCCGCCGCTGCAGGCGCTGCCTGCGGCATGCTGTCACAGATCTCCACCACACCGTCCTGCACTTTCAGAATCAGATCGTCACTCTCCACGCGAAGACCTTTCCCGCTCTTCATACGGTTCGCGATCGCTTCACGTCTCTTCGCCTCCATGCGGCTGTCCGCTACCCACATCGAAATCGCCGTCACCAGCAATACGATGAATACACAACTGATTACTATGTAGAAAATTTCCATTCCTTGCATGGCTTACTCCCCCTTCCCTGCATCGGACATAAGCTCAACATTCTCGCTGTTGACATCCTTACACTCTATCCGTACCACTTTCCCGTTCTGCACAATGTCCAACAGATATTTGTCGCTCCCTTCAATCTGCTTAAGCTCTTCCTTGAACAAACGCATCTGCTTCGACATCGATATGCCTTTCACTATGATCGCGGCCAACATGACAACCGCAAACAGTACGCATACTACGACGATCGCAACTTCCATTCCTGTCATTTCCGTATCATACCCTCCATTTTTTTCCCGCTCCTCTTTCCACCCGCCTAAACGCAGTCTGAAAAATTTTAACATTCTTCCCCGCCGATTATGCCGAAATGTGTTGAAAAAAGCGATACTCTTATATATAGTATAACAAAATTAAAATGAATTGTCAATATTTCGGAGTAATATTATAATATTATTTTTTATAACCGCACGCGCATGTCCTTATTTGTGCCTCCTCACGCTTTTCCCTTCCGCCCCTTTGTCCCTTCCCCAACCATAAAATTCCGACATCTCCAAAGCCTGCCCGCTCCTCGCTTTCCCCTGTTTTTTCTTTGTCGCCGCCATTTTTATGCTACGTACACCACTTTTCGATTCCGATATCGTACAATCTCCGCCTTTCCTTTGTTCAGAAATATTGCCCTTACCCTTTCCTCTTTTGCGGCTGCAGCACATAAAAAAATGGTACGCTTTGGCATTCAGATTACCCCTGCGGACTTTTTGATCTGAATTTTTTTATGTTTTTTGTCCGCTTTTTGCCCGCCTTTCCCCTTTCGCGCGCCGCATTCCCCTCTAAACATTTGATTTTGTCATTTTTTAGCCGTTTTAAGCACTGTTTTTTCCGATTTACCACGATTTTTACCGCATTTTATAGAATTTTGTGGTTATTTTGCCTGTAAGAAATGAAAATTTTATGTAAAAGATTATCCTTTTTTTCGCTTCTCTGCCGTCTGCCTCCCCCCGTAATTTCCTGCTTTTTTGCCGTTTTGACAAAGCAAGGCAAAATTTTTTTAAAAATTACATCCGCTTTCCCGAAAAAATGCCCGCTTTCTCGTCCAAAACTCACCACGTCCCCCGCTCAAAGGTACTTCGTACCCCGTTCAAGCCTGCGGCGCGCCCCTGTCAGACCCGCCGCGGCTCCGCTTGAACGTACCGCGCCCCTCTCCCGAATGCAACACGTACCCCGACCAATCGTACAGCGCCCCGCCAAATACCCCGACGACGCCCCTTGCCCGAACATCCGCCGACGGCATACGTGGTAAAAAAAGCCAAAAGCTTGTGCGGGGTCGGAAGCTCGTGCGAGGTCGGGAGTTGGTGCGGGGTCGGGACTTCGGGCCTGTCCCCTTCCCGCGCACCGACACGGGAAAGACACCGCGAAAACAAAAAATCGCTGACAGGCGAAGACGGAAGAATCTGAAAAAACGGAGGCGTCTGTCCGCACCAGCGGACAGACGCCTCCGCAAAAAAATACGGCAGGATCTTGCAAGATCCTGCCGTCTGTCGTTTTAATTTTTGAAAAATTATTTAAAAAGTTTCACACGTATGCCCGTCTATCGGTCGCTGCGGCTAAGCGATTCCACCGCGACCGAGCCGCCGCGCACCGCTTCCAGACGGGACGAATAATATTTTTTATAATAGCGCAGCACTTCGTCGTTTTCCGTTTCTGTCTTTACGCTTTCCAAAATCACGCTGCCCTTGTCGTAATCTGCAACACTGATCCCGAATACCGACGCCGAACGGAAGACGTCTTCCATCTCCTCCCGCTTTAAACTGTGAAGCTTTACAAAAAGAATCTCCTTTTTGTGGATCGGAAGTTCCGTAAAATCCAGAACCTTGATCACTTCCACGCTCCTGTTTAACTGCTTTTTGATCTGCTCGAACGTCTTGTCGTCACCGTACAGACTGATCGTCATGCGCGATACCGTGGGATCTTCCGTCTCACCCACCGTAAGACTCGACAGGTTGTAGGACTTCCCCGAAAATAATCCCGATATTTTCGCAAGCACGCCGACATCGTTCTCCACATACAGCGACACCCAACGCTTTTTATTGCTCGTTCCCATCTCTCTTGCTCTCCTTCTTGTATTCGGTCACCATCTCCGAAAGCGCATTCCCGCCCGGTACCATCGGCAATATGTCCAATTCCCTGTCTATGATAAACTCGATCAGCGTCGGTTTGTCCGTATGCGCCTTCGCACGCTCCAGCGCCGCCCCGATCTCCTCGCGCTTCGTCACGCGGATCCCCTCGATCCCGTAACTCTCCGCCAGCTTCACAAAATCGGGTATGTATTCGGGACACGATGCGTTCGGGTTCGAACACCATTGCGCACAGCTGCGACGCTTCTTCAGACACGTGCACGAATACCTGCCACCGAAAAACATCTCCTGCCATTGCCGTACATTCCCAAGATACGAGTTGTTCAGAATACAGATCACGATCGGCAGCTCTTCACATACCGCCGTCGCAAGCTCCTGCTCGTTCATCTGGAATCCGCCGTCTCCCGATATGCTGATCACAGGCATATCCGGACACCCCAGCTTCGCCCCGATCGCCGCAGGCAACCCGTATCCCATCGTTCCGAGTCCCCCCGACGTCAAAAGCTTACTCCTTCCCCGCAACTGCAAAAATTGCGTCGTCCACATCTGGTTCTGCCCCACATCCGTCGTCACGATCGCTTCCTTGAAATGCTCGTTGATCGCCCCGATAATGTCCTGCGGATTCATGTGCCCTTCCGTATGTATCGCAATCGGCTTCTCGCTGCGCAGCTTCTGCAAATGCGCCACCCATTCCTCCGTATGCTTCGGCTTGATCGCTATCTCTCTGAATTTCTCGATCGCCTCCCGCGCATCCGCTACGATCGGCACGTCCACCACAATATTCCTCGATATCGACGCCGCATCTATATCAATATGCACGATCTTCGCATTCTTCGCAAATTCACTGATCTTGCCCGTGATACGATCGTTAAACCGCGTCCCGATCGAAAATAATAAATCACACTCTGATACCGCCGTGTTCGACGCCACATTCCCGTGCATACCCATGTTCCCGATATACAACGGATGATCGGTCGGCAATGCTCCCTTCCCCATGATCGTCGTCACAACAGGTATGTTCAGCTCCTCCGCAAGCTTCGTCATCGCTTCCCCGCCGCGCGATATGTTCACTCCGCCGCCTACCAAAAACAACGGACGCTTCGCGTTCGCTACCATCTCCGCCGCCTTCTTCAACTGCCCCATGTGCACGCCCGTCGACGGCTTGTACCCTCGGATCATCACTTCCTTCGGATATTCGTCACTCCCCATCGCCTGCTGCACATCCTTCGGTAAGTCCACAAGCACAGGCCCAGGCTTCCCCGTCCGCGCTATATAGAACGCTTCCTTGATGATCCGCCCAAGGTCTTCTCTCCGCCGTACCGTCACCGCATACTTGCATATGCTCCGACAGATCCCCACGATGTCCACTTCCTGAAACGCATCGTTCCCGATCAGATTCGTCGGCACCTGCCCCGTAAAACATACCAACGGCACACTGTCATAATTCGCCGTCGCTATACCCGTCACAAGATTCGTCGCCCCGGGCCCGCTCGTCACAAGACAAACCCCCGTCTTGCCCGTCGCCCGCGCATATCCGTCCGCCGCATGCACCAACCCTTGCTCATGCCGCGGCAATACCACACGAAAATCTTTCTCCCCGTACAACGCGTCAAATAAATCAATCGCCATTCCGCCAGGATACGCAAATAACGTATCTACCTTCTCCTCTACCAACGCCTTCACAAATAATTGCGTTCCCTTGATCTTCATTCCTTTACCTCCGTTGCGACACTCTCGCTTCGCTCTTCTCCGCTGTCTATATAATCAAAAAGCCCCGGACAGCTCTCTCGCTGCCCGGGGCGACCTTCTACCGCGTTACCACCCGATTTCGGAATTCATCCATTCCGCTCTCTGCCCGATACACCCTCGCTTTCCCGCGCTCCGATATCGGTTTCCCTATAACGGCGGAAATCTCCGTCAAAGCCTACTCGCTCCCCGCTTTCGGTTTGCCGCTCAGGGGCTACCTTCCGCCGCGCTCTTGCAAGAACTTTCACCTGCCGTTCTCTCTCTGCCGCCAATCCGCGCGGGTACTCCTCCCCGTCTTTGCGTTTCTTGTGTTACGTTATTAAAATAATACCACACATCCGCCCGCTTGTCAAGAATTTTTTTCTCCGTCTTTCTCCCATTTTCTCCCTTCCGCGCTTTATCCGCGCTTTATCCTTGCCTTGCCTGTGCTTTGCCTGCGCCATTCCATATATATACTTGCGGTTCAGCCAAGTGAATACCAAGCGGCGTGTGCGGAACGGCAGGGTGCGGAACGGCGGGTGCGAGGTGTGGAGCAACTGGCGCAAAGTGTGTAGCGGCGGGTGCAGGGTGCCGCGCTTTTTATAAACGAAGGCCGTCCGCAAATTCTTTGCGGACGGCCTCTTATTTTTTAAATTAAACCATATATTTTTCTTCCGCCTGCGGGGCATCGTCCAGTTCCTTTTTCTTTGCCTCGTAACCGGGTTTGCCCAAAAGCGCATACGTTGCCTGCTTGCCTGCTTCCACGCCCGGCTGGTTGAACGTATCGATGTTGAACATCGCGCCCGCATACGCCGTCTGCAATTCAAACAAATACATCAGCTCGCCCAGCGTGAATTCGTTGACTTCGGGAATCCAGATCGTATAATTCTGTCTGCCCGCTTTCGCCAGCGCATATGCCGTCGCCTTGTTTTCCGCATGGATGAGTTCGTTCATCGTATGCCCGCCGAGGAACGATACGTCCGGAATGTCTTCACAGCCGTGCGGGATCGCCACTTCCTTGCGGTAATTTTTCACCGACAGGAAGGTCACCACTTTGTCAAACGGCCCCTCCGTGTACAGCTGTACCTGCGAATGCTGATCGGTCACGCCCAACGATTTCACGGGCGTCTGCCCTACGTTGCAAGGCTTTCCGTCCAACGTCACGTTCTTGCCGAGACTCTCCGCCCACAGCTGGCAATACCAGTCCGCCATCAGCTTCAGAGAATCTGCGTACGGCATCATCACGCCGACGTTTTTGCCGCGCTTCATCGCCATATACTGCAATACCGCGCACGCCAACGCGGGATTCTTCGAAATACCCGGCTTGTTGCAGACGCCGTCCATGTACGCCGCCCCCGTAAGCATCGCCTTGATGTCCAGTCCCAAAACCGCCGCGGGCAGCAACCCCACGGGGCAAAGCTCCGAAAACCTGCCGCCGACTCCGTCCGGTATATAAAAAGTCTTGTACCCGTTCTGCTGCGCCAGCTTGATCAGATTCCCTTTCTTGTGATCCGTCGTCGCAATGATATTCTCTTTCGCCTTTTCTCCCAGCATCTTCGTCAGCATATGATTGATGATCAGATACTGCGTCATCGTCTCGCTCGTCGCACCCGATTTCGTGATCACGTTAAAGCAGGTCTTTTCCGGCTCGATGACGTCCAAAAGCGCCGCCATGCGCTCGGGGTCCACGTTGTCTTCCACATAGAATTTCGGGCCCTTCCTCTTCGAAGGCGCAAGATCGTTGTAATGCAGATGGCACAGCGCATTGAACACCGCGATCGGGCCCAGCGCACTCCCGCCGATACCCAAAACAACAAAGTACTTGAACTTGCGGCGCACTTCCTTCGCCGTCGCTATGATATCCTCCACAATCTCTTTCTGATTGTAAGGAAGTTCCATCCAGCCCATCATTCCCTTGCCGCGATTGTCCGCTACATAATCAAACGCGTCCGCCGCCGCTTCTTTCATCTCGTTCAGCTCGGAATCTTTGAATCCGTCGCTCCCGATAAATTTCTTCATCATATAGTTGTAGTCCACGGTCAGACGCATGCTGTTGCGCCAATCTTTGTTCCTGAAATTCATAGAAAACCTCCGTTTCGTATCTGTTTTGTCGCCTATTATTTTAAAACAAAAAACATGAAGTGTCAACAATTGCACACCATTTTTTGCAAAGATCTGCCTTTCCCGTTCCCACCGCCCGACAGACAGCAGGCACTTTGCCCTCGCACCTATTCCGAACTTTTTTACGGCCGATACGAAACAAGAGGGACTCTTTTTCTATACTATATTTATAATAGGATACGACGTCGCAGATTTTTGCCCGCCTTTTGTGCGGAAAAAAACTCTTTCGGGCATACAAAAAGCGCCGCGCAGATTTCGCGCGGCGCTTTATTCAGGCTCCTATTTTATAAATGATTTCGTCCAAAAAGTCGCAGGAACGCTTCAATTCCGCATATTCGCCGTAATCGCGGGGATACACTTCGATCAGCACCGCCCCGTCAAAACCGCTGTCTTTAAGCCTTTTAAGACATTCTTCGAAATCAAATATGCCCTTGCCCGGAAGACAGATGCGCCCGTCCGCGTCCACGTCCGAAAAATGAACGTGCGCGATGCAGCCTTCCATGTCCTTTAAATACATTCCGTACGGATAACAGGACAGCCGCGCCTGCTTTACGTCGAAAACGCCTTTCAGATCGGGATAAAACGCGCGGATCCCCTTGAAAATGCCCGGCTCGTTGTACAGTGCCCAATGCACGTTTTCCAGACACAATTTGACGCCGTTCTTCATACAGGTTCCGTCGATTTCGCGAAGGCTCTCCGCCAACGACGCATAATCTCTGCTCACCGAATTTTTCTTCAGCCGCGTGATCCCGTGAAACGTATAAAACTTCGCGCCGAATTCCCGCGCCGAACCCATCGCTTCTTCCAAAATGCGGAAGGCGTCCGCCTTTGCGCGCGGATGCCCGCCGAACAGCTGCGGTTCAAACTGCGTGTTCAGCAAATGCACCGAATTGACACAAAGATTCCCCTTGTGCGCGTTCAGAACCTGCGCAAATTCGTGCGTGTATTCCGATAACGTCGTCAAAAATATTTCCGTGCTCTTTACTCCCAATTTGTCCAGAACCGAAAGCGCGTCCTCGTTCATCTCCCGCAAAAATAAGGACGCCGTCGATACTCCGCTATACATGATCCGCCTTCCCGTACCCTTTTATTCTATCACTTAAAAGTATAACACACCTTTCCCGCGATTGCAACGAATTGCGCCAAAAAGTGCGTTGACAGCTTTTCCCGCCCGTGTTATAATATTGTAGATTAAGGAGATTCAGCTATGCAGACCTTTCGTCCTTATTTTCATAAAACCCAATACTACGAGACCGATACGATGAAAATCGTCCACCATTCCAATTACGTGCGCTGGATGGAAGAGGCCCGCACCGATATGCTCGAACAAATGGGCATCGGCTATGACGTAATGGAAAAAAGCGGCATACTCAGCCCCGTCCTCTCCGTCGCGTGCGAATACAAATCCATGACGCGCTTTCCCGACCTTGTCAAAATCACAAGCAGGCTCGTCCGCTATACGGGCGTGCGCTTCGAGATCGAATACGAGATCCGTGACGCGCAGACGGACGCGCTCCGCACCCTTTGCAAAAGTTCGCATTGCTTCATCGACGAATCGGGAAAACCTGTCTCCCTGCGGCGGAAATTTCCGCAATGGGACAAACTCTTCTGCGAATATGCAGAATCTTTCCGCTGATTTACAGAAAAATTCCCCGCAAAACGCTTTCTGCGTTTTGCGGGGAATTTCTTTTGACGAACGGGCGCGAGGCTTATCGCCTCGCGCCCGCAAAATTTCCGTACGTTCAGTTTGCCGCCGAATGCGGTTCGGCACAGCCCAAACTGATGAGCAAAGCGCCGTCCACACGGCGCATGGTCGAATCGGGCAAAGCGCCGATGCGCTCTTTCAGACGGCGTTTATCCAGGGTGCGGATCTGCTCGAGCAAAATGACGGAATCGCGCTGCAGCCCGTAAGACCTGCCCGCAATTTCGATGTGCGTGGGAAGTTTCGCCTTGGTCAGTTTGCTCGTGACCGCCGCCGCTATGACCGTGGGAGAGTATTTGTTCCCGACATCGTTCTGCACCACCAGCACGGGACGCACGCCGCCCTGTTCGCTGCCTACTACGGGACTCAAATCAGCGTAATACAGTTCCCCTCTCTTGATATCCATAATTTGTTGCAACCTCGCTCTTTCTCTTTCGGAAAACACTCCCCTTACAGTATATGTAAGAAAACACTGAAACCGTTCGGGCATGTTTTCCGAAATTAGTATTGACAGCAAGGTCTGCCTTTATACCGCTTCTCTCTTAAATTTCTTTGAGCGACAGCACCGCCGCGGGCAGCTCTCCTATGACGTCGGAAGGCGTTACGGAATATTCCCCGAATTTTTTCTCCGCGAAAATTCCCGCCCTGCCCGCCAGAAATGCGCCGCAGGACGCCGCATCCATCGCGTTCACGCCGCGCGCCGCAAGCGAAGCGATGACCCCCGACAAGACGTCCCCGCTCCCGCCTTTCGCCTGCGCGGGCGTACCCTCGGTATTAAAGACGGAAAATTTCCCGTTCGTGATCACGCTCGTATGCCCTTTGAGCAGCAACACTACCCCGTATTCCGCCGCAAACTGTTTGGCGAGCGACGTGCCTTCCGCAAGCACCGTACAAAGCTCCTTTCCGCTCACGCGCGAGAACTCCTTCGGATGCGGCGTCATGATCACACGGCAGCTCTTTTCGCGCAGAATGTCCGCCCCGTATTCCGCAAGCGTGTTGATCGCATCCGCGTCGATGACGAGCGTACCGCGATATTCTTCCAGCAAAAAGGCGAGGATCTTATGCAGCTGCTGCGAAACGCCGCAGCCCATCCCGATCGCGATGCAATCTGCGCCCCGCATAAGATTGCGCAAAAACTCCTCGTCGAAGCGAAGCATTCCGTCCTCCGAGGGCGCCGCCGTCAGGATCGCTTCGGGGTATTTCCCCACATAATAGCCGAACAATTCCTGCGGCACGGCAAGCTGCGTATACCCGCACCCGCAGCGGAGCGCCGCGCCCGCCGAAAGCAGGGGCGCCCCCGAATAGGCGAGGCTCCCCGCCAAAATAACGGCTTTGCCGAAACTGCCTTTATTCGTGTTCTTCTTGCGCGGCGGAAAAATTTTTACAAAATCTTCCGCTTCGCTCCTGCCCGCCAAGGCGCGTTCCGGAAGGCTGATCCCGATGTCCTTTCGCACGATTTTTCCGCATACGTCCGGCCCGTTTGCAAGCAAAAGCCCGCCCTTTAACTCACCGATCGTCACCGTAACGGACGCCTTTACGCAGGAATAGAAAGTCCCCGTGTCGCCGTTTAAACCGCTCGGAATATCCGCGGATACGATCTTCGCCCCGCTTTGGTTCATCTTTTCGATCGCGTCCAGAAAGACGCCCTCGGGCGCGCCGTGAAAACCCGTCCCGAACACGGCGTCGATCATCGCGTCGAACGTTTCCTCGGGAAACTGCGTGTACACCTTTCCGACGTACTGCGCCCTCTGCGCGGCACAATCTGCCGAAAGTTTGTCCGTCAGCGTATACACGGCCGTATCGACCCCCCAATCCGAAAGCAGGCGCGCCGCACACCAGCCGTCTCCGCCGTTATTGCCGCCCCCGCAGACAGCCAGAACGCGCCGTCCTCCCGACATTTCCAAAAGCGTACGCACTTCTTCGGCAATCGCCCTGCCCGCGCGTTCCATCAGTTCCTGCGCAGGAACACCCATCGTCCCGATCGTATATTTATCCGCCGCGCGCATCTGCGCGCAAGTCAATACTTTCTGCATACTCCCCCTCTATTCTTCGTCCGTGTCCGCGCCCAGCGATGTGAGCGCTTCCTTCGCCGTTTCGTAATCGAACCCTCTGCCCATCAGATAGCGGAAGGTCTTCGAAAGGTTCTCCCTCGTAAATTCGCGGTTTTTCATGTACTTCTGCGCCGCCGCCTTCGCCGCTTCCGACTGGCCCGTCAGTCCGCTCAACGCTCCCTCGATGGCCGCTTCGTCCGCGCCGCGCTGTTTCAGTTCCAGCGCGATCCGCCGCGCGCCCATGTTCCTGCCCGCCGTCTCCGCATATTGCGCGCAATACTGCACATCGTCCACGAATCGGTATTCGCGCAGCTTCTCCAGCACATAATCGCACACGCCGTCCACATACCCTTTCTTTTTCAGAAAATCGCGCATCTGCTTTTCCGTCTTCATCGTCGAAGACAAATGCGTCATCGCCTTGTCCAGCGCCTGCGCGCGCTCGTTCTCCTCCTGGATCTCGTCCAGCCGTTCGGGCGCGATCTCGTCGCCCACTTTCAGACGGCTTGCCATCACCGTTTCCAGCCGCATACCGCAATAAAAACGGCCGTCCACATAGACATTCACCCGTTCCTTATCCTTCACTTGCGGCGTGATCGCCGTTATTTGCGCCATACGTACCCCCGTTTTTCTGTCAATTTTAAAATTTCCGCACCTGAAAACAGGTGCGGAAACAAGACTCGCCCGCTGCCGCTATTCTTCGACGGCAAATTCAATTTTTCCCGCAAGCAATTGCGGATAAAGCTCCTTCATCTTTTCGCCCACCGCGCGAAGATATTCGTCGTTCATGTGCATAAACACAAAACGCTTCGGATCGCGGTTTTTGTCAAACCGGAACGAACACCCCACCGTCGTATCCAGAACGCAGGGCTTGAGCGAGGAACGGAGCAGCGACATCATCCAAAGGTAATCTTCCCCGTCCTCCGGCTCGTTTTCCAGAATGTTCAGATACAGATCCGACCGATCTTCAAAGTCTTTCCAGAATTTGCGGATCGCCTTTTCGTTGGGCTTTTTCTTAAACAATTTTCCGAACATTACAGTTTCACGACCCAGCCGTATTTGTCTTCCAGCCGTCCCGTCTGGATCCCCGTGATCGTGTCGTACAGCCATTTCGTGATTTCGCCCATCTTTCCGCCGTTGACCGTATAATCTACGCCCTTGTATTCCATCATGCCGACCGGCGAGATCACCGCCGCCGTGCCCGTTCCGAACGCTTCGTTCAGCTTGCCGTTCTTTTCCGCTTCGATCACTTCGTCGATGGATACGCGGCGCTCGCTCACTTTATACCCGTGCGCGCGCAGAAGTTCGATACTGCTCTTGCGCGTGATCCCCGGCAAAATGGAACCGACCAGCTTCGGCGTGACCACTTCCCCGTCGATCACGAAGAACATATTCATCGAACCGACTTCTTCGACATATTTCTTTTCGTTCGCATCCAGCCAGAGCACCTGGTCGAAGCCCTTCTTTTCCGCTTCTTCCCCCGCTTTCAGGCTGACCGCATAGTTCGCAATACATTTCGCTTCGCCCGTGCCGCCGACCGTCGCACGCGTATAATAGTCTTCCACCAGAAGACGCGTGGGCGCAAGGCCGTGCGCATAATAACTTCCCACCGGCGAAAGAATGATAAAGAACAGATATTCAGAGCTTGCATGCACCCCCAGCGCCACGTTCGTCGCGATGATGCTCGGACGAATGTACAGCGCCGTGCCGGGTGCCGTCGGGATCCAGTCGCGCTCGATCTTCAAAAGCTCGAACAGCCCGTCCAAAACGACTTTTTCATCGATCTGCGGTATGCACATACGCTCCGCCGAACGGTTCATGCGCTTGAAGTTTTCTTCCGGACGGAATACGCGGATCTCTCCCTTTTCGTTTTTAAAAGCCTTCAAACCTTCAAAAATACCCTGCGCGTAATGGAATACCGTCGTCGCAAGATCAAATTCCACCGGGCCGTAAGGCTCAATCTGCGGTTCCTGCCAGGCACCGTTCTTATAACGCATGGTCATCATGTAATCCGTAAAGATCTTGCCGAAGCCGAGCTTGCTCTGATCGACAGGTTTCTCTTTCAGTTTTTCCGCCTTGATGAATTTCATATCCGTACCCTTCTTTTTACCGCGAATGCAGTCCGCTTTCGCTATTTTTTATTATTATATCACAATATCCGTCGTTTGTAAATAATTTATAATTCGGATAATTCAAATTGAAGCGATCGAAAATTCCGATCTTATTCAAATTAACCCTGCAACTGCCAGCACAGATAATTGATCACAAACAATATATCTTCCAGCCTTTTGCATTCCACTTCCCGTTTCCGCCTTTTTAAAAGACTTTCCTTTTCCAGCTTTCTGTTCTTCGCGGAGTATCTCGCCAAAGACACAACGATTGCAACTACCGCAACAATGACCAGCATAATCAAAATCGGACCGTATAAGGAAAACACCATCTCCGCACTTCCGAACTCCTCGTTGATCACAATGTTCCCGAAAAACACGGCAATGATCACGATCACGGCAAACGGAAAAACCAAAGCGCTCTTTTTCTTTGTTTTGCCCGTCTCTTCTTCCGCCCGACTGTCTTTGAGCGCATCCAGCGCTCTTTTCGTATCCTCCCGCATCCGCTGTAATTGCGGAACATAATGTTCGCCGAGCTTTTCTTTTGCCTCCTGCGGCATCTTGTCCAATGCGCGCGACGCATTCTCCGAAACTTCGGAAAAGAGCGACAGATCGTACAACCCGCGCGTGACCGATAACACGATACCGAACTCCGCCCGCCAGTCGTCCTTTTCTTTCAGGCACGCTTCAAAAATTTCTTTCGCTTCCGAAAAACGACTTTCCGTCAAAAGTTTTCCCGCACGGGACAAATTCTCTTCGTATTCGTTTTTCTCGTTCTCTGCGACCGCCGCATTGTGCAACGAAGTTTCTTTTTTTATTTCCGAAGGCTTTTTTTCTGCCGAAACGAGCATTTCGGCAATCTCAGAAGAAAATTCTTTTTCCTGTTCGGAAAACGTCTTTTCCCGTTCGCGGCGTTTTATCTCGACGGGCAATATGCGTGCGGTCAATTTCCGCGAAGCAGCCGGCTCTGCCGCGTCTTTCTTCGGTTTCTCTTTTCCCGCTGCATTGTCCGGCCTTGCCGACAATGCGGAAAAATCTGCTTTTCCCTCCGACGCTTTTTCGCCGATGGCAACGGTACGTTCAATGTTTTGCCTTTTCGGATCGTTCTCTGCCGCGCAAAGCTCTTCCGATTTTTCAGCCGTAAGATTTGCGTGCGTTGCGCCTCCGTTCATTTCCGCCAGCGCCTTTTTTATGTCGATGAACGACATACACGCAGGGCAAATATCCGAACGGACGCCTTCGCGCACGGAAAATTCTTTCCCGCATTTATAACAGCGGACGATCATTCTCTTCACTCCCCTTTTGCGGCAACAGGAAAAGGAAACAAAAATTCCTGTCCCTGTTCCGTCTTTACGCGCCCCGCCATATAATCGTGCAGACTGCCCGTAAATCCCGCTTCCGACTCCGCTTTTACGGCAACGGATACCCTGACGTTTTCCGCATAAGAAGTATCCTTGACCGTACACTCGTGCGAAGCCAGAAATTTTTTCAACGCATCCAAATTTTCGTACGCGACCGTAAGGGAAAGCTCTCGGCAGGGCGTGTATTCGTGGATGTCCGCCTGCAAAAGCGCCTCGGAAACCGTCCCCGAATAGGCGCGCACCAATCCGCCCGCGCCCAGTTTGATCCCGCCGAAATAACGCGTCACGACCGCTACTGTCTGGTACAGTTTTTTATTTTTCAGAACTTCCAGCATCGGCATGCCTGCCGTACCCTGCGGCTCCCCGTCGTCGGAAAAACGCAGCAGGTTTCCCTTTTTGTCCGCTATGAACGCAAAACAGTTGTGCGTCGCCAAAGAATGCTCCGACCGTATTTTTGCCACAAACGCGCGCGCTTCCTCTTCCGATTCCGCGTGCGCGCAGTTCGCTATAAACCTCGACCGCTCGATCACCTTTTCATAGGTGCAGGGCGAAAATATACTCAGATAATTCATTGAAGCCGGATTTTGATATGCACTTTCTTTCCCTTATGCAATACAAATTCGCCCTTCGCTCTCGCCTGCGCGGGAATCTCCGCATTCGCGTCCGCGATCTTTTCTTCGTCGATCTTCACGCCGCCGCCTTCGATCAGCCGCCGCGCTTCGCTCTTAGATTTCGCCGCATTCGCCGCGACCAGCACGTCCGCAACCGTCGCCGTATCCGCCGAAATGTCCGCCTGCGGCATGTTCTCCGTATCTCCGCCGAACGCCGCTTTCGCCTTCGCCTGCGCGTCGTTGGCTTTCTCTTCCCCGTGCACCATTTTGGTCAGCTCGAACGCGAGCGTTTCCTTTGCTGCGTTGATGCGCTCGTCCTTGTGCGCGCACAGCTCCGCGATCTGTTCGAGCGGCAGGAAGGTGAGAAGTTTGAGACACTTTTCCACGTCCGCATCGTCCGTGTTGCGCCAGTACTGGTAAAATTCGTACGGGCTCGTCTTGTTTTCGTCCAGCCAGACCGCACCCTTCGCCGTCTTGCCCATCTTGCGCCCGTCCGACGTCGTCAAAAGCGTGAACGTCATCGCAAACGCAGGCTGCTGTTCCTTGCGGCGGATCAGATCCGCACCCGCCAGGATATTGCTCCACTGGTCATCGCCGCCCAGTTCCAGACGGCAGCCGTATTTACGGTACAATACCAGAAAATCATACGCCTGCATCAGCATATAGTTGAATTCCAGGAAAGAAAGTCCGCGTTCATAACGGGATTTGAAACATTCCGCCGTCAGCATCTTGTTGACGGAAAAATGTACCCCGATCTCCCGCAGAAAATCAATATAATTCAGATTCGCCAGCCAGTCCGCATTGTTCACCATGATCGCACCGTTCTCGCCGCCGAAATCAATGAACCGCGACATCTGCTTGCGGAAACATTCGCAATGGTAATCCACCGTCTCGCGCGTCATCATCGAACGCATATCCGTCCTGCCCGACGGATCGCCGATCATACCCGTTCCGCCGCCGATCAGAACGATCGGCTTGTGTCCCGCCATCTGCATATGCTTCATCGCGATCAGCTGCATGAAATGCCCGACATGCAAAGAATCCGCCGTCGGGTCAAAGCCTATATAAAACGGTACACTTTCACTGCCCAACATTTTGTAAAGATCTTCTTCGTAAACCGTCTGTTTGATAAATCCTCTCTCTCTGAGAGTGTCCATTACATTCTTTGACATGTCCGTTTCTCCGTTTTTTGTATCTGTATTTTCGTATGGCTTATTTTAACATATTCCGATAAATTTGTAAACAACTGACTGCCTTTTTACCCGTTTTCCCAAAAAAATTTTTATTCCCGCCTTTTTACTTCCCCCGAAAGAATTGATAATTTTTACCGCTTGTGGTATAATCTATCCTGGTTAAAACCGAAATCAATCATGCAAAATTTATATCGGAGGAAGTAAAATGCAATATTCTCGCGAAGTTGAAGAAATGATTTGCGTTGCCAAAGGCCCCAATCACGGCCCCGCTCCCATCCCCGAAGAAGGAAAATGGGTCCAGGCAAAAGAGATCAAAGACATTTCCGGACTTACCCACGGCGTCGGTTGGTGCGCTCCTCAGCAGGGCGCCTGCAAACTCACGCTCAACATCAAACAGGGCGTCATCCAGGAAGCTCTCGTCGAAACCATCGGCTGCTCCGGCATGACTCATTCCGCTGCCATGGCGGCTGAGATCCTGCCCAAAAAGACCATCCTCGAAGCCCTCAACACCGACCTCGTCTGCGACGCGATCAACACCGCTATGCGCGAACTCTTCCTGCAGATCGTATACGGCAGAAGCCAGTCCGCATTCTCCGACGACGGGCTCGTCATCGGCGCAGGCCTGGAAGACCTCGGCAAAGGCAACCGCTCCCAGGTCGGTACCATGTACTCCACCGCTGCAAAGGGCGTTCGCTACCTCGAAATGACCGACGGCTACGTCACCCGCCTCGCTCTCGATAAAAACAACGAGGTGATCGGTTACGAATTCGTCAACTTCGGTAAGATGATGGATTTCGTAAAGAGCGGCATGGACGCAAACGAAGCGCTCAAAAAAGCGCAGGGCCATTACGGCAGATTCACCGAAGCCGACGGGGCGGTCAAATACATCGATCCCCGTAAACAGTAAGGAGGTGCGCAATTATGAGTATCACGTTTGAAGGTTACGAGAGAAGAATTAAACAGATCCAGCCCGTAATGGACAAGTACGGCATCAAGGATTTTGAAGACGCAAAGCGCATCTGCAACGAAAAAGGCTTCGACGCTTACGATATCGTCAAGAGCGTTCAGCCCATCGCTTTCGAAAACGCAGGCTGGGCTTATACCCTCGGCGCGGCGATCGCCATCAAAAAAGGCTGCACCAAAGCCGCCGACGCTGCCGAAGCCATCGGCGAAGGCCTGCAGGCTTTCTGCATCCCCGGCTCCGTCGCTGACCAGCGTAAAGTCGGTCTCGGCCACGGCAACCTCGCTGCTATGCTCCTGCGCGAAGAAACCGAATGCTTCTGCTTCCTGGCAGGACATGAATCTTTCGCCGCTGCGGAAGGCGCGATCGGTATCGCCAAAAACGCTAACAAAGTCCGTAAAAATCCCCTGCGCGTTATCCTCAACGGCTTGGGCAAAGACGCCGCGTATATCATCTCGCGCATCAACGGATTTACTTACGTTCAGACGAAGTACGATTACTATACCGGCAAAGTTACCATCGTTAAGGAAACCCCTTATTCCGACGGCGAACGCGCAAAAGTCCGTTGCTACGGCACCGACGACGTCAACGAAGGCGTTGCAATCATGATCATGGAAAAGGTCGACGTTTCCATCACCGGTAACTCCACCAACCCGACAAGATTCCAGCACCCCGTTGCCGGCACCTATAAGAAATGGGCTGTCGAGAACGGCAAGAAATATTTCTCCGTTGCTTCGGGCGGCGGCACGGGCAGAACCCTGCACCCCGATAACATGGCGGCAGGCCCTGCAAGCTACGGCATGACCGATACCATGGGCCGTATGCACTCCGACGCTCAGTTTGCAGGCTCTTCTTCCGTTCCTGCACACGTCGAAATGATGGGTCTGATCGGTATGGGCAACAACCCGATGGTCGGCGCTTCCGTCGCTGTCGCTGTTGCCGTTCAGGAAGGTATGTCCAAATAATTTCCTGTAAACAATCAACTTCAAATTAGTAAAGGACTGCTTCAGATTCTTCCGAAGCAGTCCTCTTTTTCTGTCTAAAAAAACAGCCCCTTTATTCCGATTATACTTTCCCCTTCAATCTTTTTATCTCAGCTCTCCTTATTGATAACATTTATAATAATTCTCGCCGTTGCAATTATTTCATCCGGATCATTGTTTGTTATTGCATTACAAAAAGCATAATCCAAAAAATATTTACCCCTATCAATAATTCATATAACACTATTCGTATTGCCCGAATCATCTACAGCATAAAGTATATCTCGTATAAAATAATAGTGTTTTTCCAGCGTTAAATTATTTCCCAGCTCAATCTCAATTTGTTCTCCGTCATCGTCCACATAAAACAACTCTGTTTTCGGCTCCAGCGTAAAATCGATATCTGCCTCTGCCATTTCTTTATATACAGGATCATAGTAGATATCAATCGTGAAATCTTCTTTCTTCAATTCCTGAATGGACAATTCTATTCCCTCTTCGGGGATACTGCTCGGATATTCGCTTGTAAATCGAATAATCCAACGAGAATAATCTTTTTCATCTACTTCATCATACTGCGGTCCACATGCCGCAATACCAACAAAAATTAACAGAGCCATAAAAGAACATATCATTTTTAAAAATTTTTGTCTCATTTTATTGTCTCTCCGACCAGTGATTAAAATACAGACTGACTTTTTTTCAAACCACCCTTTGAAAAATAAAATTTGAATGTATTATAGTTATTAAATTTTTATTTGTCAATGGGAAAATACGACCTTGCGTCTGCAGTGAAATTGTTTTCTTATACTTTTCACTTTTTCATCATACTCGTTTAAAATTCTTGATTTTTTTAATTTAAATACTAAACAAAACCTTATAGCTCATAAAAAATGAAATGATTTACCGAAAAGCCGCGAAACAGAGTCATACACGAGACAAACAAAAGCACTTCCGCATACAATGAAAACATGGAAATAGTTGAATACAACCGCATAAAAGCCGTGCTTTATGCGCGCAAATGGGCTTACGGAAGAAACCCTGCCTTTTACAATTTTAACGGATTGGGCGGCGATTGCACAAACTTTGTTTCCCAATGCATTTTCGCAGGAAGCGGCGTTATGAATTTTACCCCCGTTTTCGGTTGGTATTACCGATCGCTTCAGGATCGCACTCCTTCCTGGACTGGCGTAGAATACCTTTATAACTTTCTTATTCAAAACCAGGGCGTCGGGCCGTTTGCCGAAGAAACGCGGCTGCAAGGACTGAAAATAGGCGATGTCGTACAGCTTGGCAGAGCCATGGGAGATTTTTATCATTCGGGGATCGTCTGCGGTTTTCAATACGGATTTCCGCTCATTGCCGCTCACACTTATGACGTGTTCGGAAAACCGCTCTTTCAGTATTCCTTCGATAAGGCAAGATTCATCCACATTCTCGGCGTCCGCCGCGAAACAGTACCGATACCCCCTGTGTAATCTGTTTATAAATTCTTCATATACTTTCCCCTACATATCTGCAATCATTTATCGGTACTCGTGACGCCGTTTTCTTTCTGATCTATAAAAGACCGCGTAACGTCGAAATATTAAAAAGATGCCGCGGCGCGCAAATGAATTTTGCGCGCCGCGGCATCTGATTATTTCCTCAAAAAAACTCGAAGCTGTGCTTGAAAGCACAGCTTCGTATTCTTACTATGGTGCACCTTCACGGACTCGAACCGGGGACCCACTGATTAAGAGTCAGTTGCTCTACCAACTGAGCTAAAGGTGCATATTGGTGATCCATCCGCGATTCGAA
>CALVXG010000002.1 GCA_944368925.1 uncultured Clostridia bacterium
GCGCAGAAAGCAAGCGGAGAAAAGGCGGAGTTTCGGGTATTCCTCGATGGGAAGTTTATCTACGATTTCCGCGGCTACGAGGGACAGGCTTGCCAAAAGGATATTGGACCGTTCATGAAAGACTTGGAGGAAGTCTACGGGGTTCACGTTACCAAGCAAACGGAAATATGGAGCAATCCGGATAAAATCTCCACAATGAAATATCAGGCAATCAATACCAATAAAAATAAGGCGTAAGAGGTGATAAAATGGCTTTAAGTACGACTTTTAACAGATTAAAGAGGGAAATCGGCATCAAAAAATGTGTCATTGTTGAGGGGAACGTCGGTGACGTCTATCTGAATGACAAAAAACAAATCGTAGACCTGAAACAGTATCTTATGGATATGCTGAAGGCAATGGACTACGATGACGTGCTCTATTGGGATCGGATCGACGGCGTGGACGGTGACGTATCAAGACTTGACGTTGTCGATAAGGTAGAGGTGGAAGGCGATGACTATTCGTTTGACGATGATGAGGAGGAGACGCCGAAGGAAGAGCAAAAAACGGGTAGCGGACTTTTCAAAGAGCCTGCCGAGATATTTAATATCATCTTCAAAAACTTAAAAAAGCCGAATAAGAAAATTGCGTTTGTACTTAATTGGGCGGACTACCTTTTCAGCGCAGGCGGACAACTCCCTCCCGATGAAAGGGAACTTCTGACTTTGCTCGGAAAAGCCATTAAAGATAAAAAAGTCGACTATCTTTCTTCCGAAGTCAATGAAAGCACGATCGTCCTTATAACGAGCAAACTTTCCATGTTCCCGATTTCTTTCTATCAGGGCAATCCTGAAGTCGCTTGCCTTACCTTGTCGAGACCGGACAGGGAAGAGCGAGAAAAAATGCTCGAAAAGATCGAGAGCGGATTTGAAGTCAAATTAAAGCCGGGCGAATCTCTTCTTACCAGTGACAAAAAGAACGAATACATCGATATGCTCGACGATTTTACCAACCGCGAAATCATTCAGATGGCAAGACTTTCAAGAAAAGAAGGCAAAATGCCGTTTGAACAGTTGTATTTACTCTTTAAGTACGGCGAAAAGGACAACCCTTGGGAAAAACTCGATTATAAGGCAGTTAAAAATATCAAAAAGATTCTTGCCGAGCGAGTTGTCGGACAGGACGAAGCGATCGCAAAAATCGAGAAGGTGGTCGTAAAAGCGTATATGGGGCTTACGGGAATCCATAAATCTTCTTCCCGTTCAGCACCCAAAGGCGTACTGTTCTTCGTCGGACCTACGGGTGTTGGTAAAACAGAGCTTTCCAAGGCGCTTGCGAAATTCCTGTTCGGCGACGAGCAAGCTTGCATCCGTTTCGATATGTCCGAGTACGCGCAGGAAAACAGTGATCAGAAGCTTATCGGTGCGCCTCCCGGATATGTCGGCTACGAAGAGGGAGGACAGCTCACCAATGCGGTACGAGAAAAGCCTTTCAGCATTATTCTCTTTGATGAGATCGAAAAGGCGGCAAAGCCCAATCCCCGTATCTTGGATATTTTCTTACAGATATTGGAGGACGGCAGACTGACCGATAGCAAGGGCGAGACGGTGTATTTCAGCGAAAGCGTCATAATCTTTACGTCTAACCTCGGCGCTTCCGAAGTTTCCTCGAGCGGCAGTAACGAGGAAGTGGCGGATGAGTTTATCAAAATCGTCAAGAACTATTTTGACAATGAGATCAAACGTCCCGAAATTCTCGGCCGTATCGGTTATAGCAATATCGTGCCGTTTAACTTTATCAAGGATAAAGAATTCAGCGTAAAGATCGCACGTTCCAAACTCCGTCCCGTACAAAAGGCAATATTGGAAAAATATCGCATAGATCTTGAATTTGAAGACGAGCTTAAATTTATCAACTACATATTAGGGGGAGCCGATAGCAGCAAGGGCGGTCGAGATATTCTCAATGCTATTAACGATAAACTCCTCGACGAACTCGCTATGTTCATGTTTGAAAACAAACAAGATCTATCGTCATTCAAGGGCGCTAAGATTCTCGTTAAGACAGTGAAAGACGGACTCGAATTCAGCTTTGAAAATGATTAAGTTCAACATTGCAAGCATCAATACCTGTACCGAAGCGGAAGGTCCATATAAAAGGTTATGTATCTGGTTTCAGGGTTGCAACATCCGTTGCCCGGGGTGTTGCAATCCTGATTATCAAGCATTTGAAGCACGACATATTATGTCACTCGAGGATTTAATAGAAGTAATTAAGGAGGCAAAAACTCAGTTTGGTATAGAAGGTGTGACCTATTCGGGCGGCGAACCTACCTGCCAACAGAACTTACCGCTTTTGACAAAAGAGATCAAGTCGCTCGGACTCGGCGTTATATCCTTTACAGGAAGAATGTATGAGGACGTTTCCGAAATTTTGGAAGGCTGTGATGTCGTATTGGACGGCTCTTTCAAAGAATACTTGCACGAGACGAAGAGAAGACTTTTGGGCTCGAAAAATCAGAGGATTATATGTTTGACTGAAAGATACAAAGATTGCATCGACAATTGGTTTGCCGATCACAACAAGGTAGTAGAAGTAAGCGTAGGATCTAAAATAATTGCAAACGGGGATAAATTTTAATACTAATGAAATATCTGTTTTTTGACATAGAATGTTGCGATGGTGCTCACATTTGCGAATTCGGATACGTATTGACAAACGATAAGTTTGAAATCTTGGATAGAGATCTTTTCTTGATGAATCCCGAAAGAAAATTTAATTTAACAGGAAGAAAAGATCAACGGGATTTGCAGTTACATTTTTCGGAAGAGGAATATTATAACAGCCCTCTTTTCACGGAATATTACGGAAGAATCAAAAATCTTATCGAGGCGAAAGACCAATTAGTAATCGGACATGCTATTTCTAATGATGCAGGTTTTTTGCGTACTGCCTGTAGAATTTATAAGCGATCTCCTATAAATTTTGAATTTTACGATAGTCAAAAAATGTATTCGGAGTTCTTCAATAATAAAAGTAGCATATCCTTGGAAAACGCCGGTGAAAAGCTCCATTTGGAAAGGGTTAATTATTTACATAAGAGTGATGACGATGCCTTTTTAACGATGACATTGGTTCAAACGATGTGCAAATTGATGGAGTTACCGTTAGAGCAGTTTATTCTGTTGTGTCCAACCTCAAAAGGTGAATCAAAATGGAATAAAATTCATTACTTTTCAGAAGACTTTAATGAAATAGTTAAAGCAATTGCAACAAGTAAAAGATGGATTAGCAATGCAAAAAAAGACAAATGTATCAGAAAATTTATTGAGAAAGTTAAGCCGAGAAGTGCTATTATCAACAGTGCCTTAACAGGGAAAAAGATATGTTTTAGCCCTGTTTTTGAACGAGAACAAACAATACTTTGTCTTAAACTTATTCAGATGATCGTAAATCATGGTGGAACATATAATACAAAAGTCTCCGAAAATCAATATTACGTGAAAGACGATGCAGACGATCCGGAAAAACACGGAACTCGCTATCATCACTTCGTTGAAGTTGTGGATGTAAATCAGAAACAAAAAGTGATAAGCTATGATGATCTTTTATGCATATTAAAAACATCTTGGAAAGAACTGGAGAATATGGATATTCCTGAATTGCCGAAAGAGGGAAGAGAGATGCAAGAGGAATCAAATCGTGGTCTAAAAGGAACAACAATAGGCGAAATTTTGGCAGCACGAGGGATATTACTTGAACCTGACCAAGCGAAATAGATTTTATTTTGGATAAACAGCTAGTAAGAAAGAAAAACATCTAAACAATATTAAAGTTTGCTTTTCTTTTAGAGACTATAATTGAAATTTTTAAGGTAGTTATCGTTTTGTTTTAAACCACAAAATTTATTTAATTGGCACTGTGGCGTGTGCTTGTCTATGACAAGTGGCGTTGCTGCGCTCCGCCAGACAAGCACACGCCGCCACAAAAGAATAAGGCGAAACGGAAAGCGAAAGCGAAGCGGAGTCGCCCGCTGAACCGCTTGGGCGAACTTCCGCTTTTTCGCTCTCTCGTGTTTTTCCGTGTATATTGCCTTATTGTATTTTCTCTGTCGTAGTGCTTTGTCTATACCCTCCGAACATTGCTTTTTCGGGGGCGCAGGTTAGCATAGTTCCTCGCATAAGTCAACGGTCGTAAAATCGTCGCTGAAAACACCAATAAAACGAACTTACAGCCAAGTAAGGAATTTCCTTGCTTGGCTGTTTTTGTGTCTTTAAAGGCTTTCTATGACTTAAATGCAACGATTTTTCTCTTTGCCGTTGACTTACGCATACCTACTCTAAAATCACCGTAATATACCGTCCTATGCTCCTTCGCCCGTTGCCCGAAAAAGGCAATAAACGTTCGGAGGAATAGAAAATGGAAATGTTGGTAACAAAGTTCTCAAAAGGTAAGTATCGCAACGAAGGAGCGTTGTTTGCAGAGCCTATCTCTGCCGGCAATGTCAAACTCATGGGAGAGATGATTGCATTGCAAGCACTTCGTACCGTCAAAAAGTACGACATGAAAGTCGCAGACAGACTGTATATCGGTCTCATAAAAGATTTGCATCACATGAACGAGATAGACTACACCGTATCGGACGGATACGACGTTGCTCAGACGGCAAGTTGTTTCCTTTGGCAATTTGCAGGGAGAAAAGTATCCGAAATTTACGGCAAAGACAGGCGTGGTAAAGAGATTACAATAAAACTCGCTTGTTATCGAGAGGTGGACAGATTTATTGACGGCTTGCGTAACAGAGCAGACAGACACGGAATCATCGAATACATAGACTTTACCGATTACAAGGCATTGCCCATGGATCCCGTAAACTGCTTTGAACAAGAACAGACGGATTATACAAAATACGACGCACTGGTTGAAGCATTGCAACTCTCCGCATTGGAGCTTGCTATCCTCAACTGCTACATGAACGGAATGAAACAAGGTGCAGTATGTTCTGAGCTGGGTATAGGAAGAGGAACCATCAATCACAGAAAAGCAAGTATACGGAATCGTTACTACTCGCTTTACGGACAATTTTGATATCCCAATAAACTACATAACTCCTTAAAGGCAGTTGCTTGATTGCAATTGCCTTATTTTTTTGCCATGACCGTGGACTTTTACCGATTTTGTGGCTTTTAAGTAGAGAGATTTTTAGTTAGGGGATTAATTTTTGACATTTTCATGGTTTCTAATTGAGGGGGTCCATTTCAGTCGTTTTCGTGGCTATTAAGTGTAAGACAAAAATTATTTTGCGGAAACAACCCCATAACGGCTGTTTTCGTGGCTACTAAATAGAAACCATTTCTTCAAAGTGGCAAAAAACTTGCCGGTTTGACATTTATGCTATGGCTGAAAAAGTTGAAGAAACTTTTTCAAATAGGAAAGAAACCTTCCTATTTAATGAATATTATGTTGGAAACTTTTGCAAAGTCGCAAAGACCTTGCGAGTTTGCGGGATATAAAAGAAAAAACGAAAAGGAGGACAAAGAACAATGGGATTCAGAGCAGCCAAGATTTCCTTTGACGGAAGTCATTACATCGCAACACCGAAAGAGAACTTTCCGCAAGGGAAAAAGCGACGACGATCTTCTCACCCGACATCCGAACAAGAGACAGAACGAAAGGAGCAATTTGAAACGGCTTACAGGGAAAGTCAACAGCTACCACGTAAAGAGCGGAAAGACTATGTAAATCAAGCTATGGAAGTAAAGATACCCGACGAGGAACAACGGCAGGAATTCGTAGAACGCAACAGCGAACGGAAGAAGATAAACGCTATCCGAAGAAAAGTCAGACTGTCTAAAAAGGCAAACTTACAGACTTGGAATTTCTTTTGCACTTTCACCTATTCGGACGAGAAGCATACGGAAGAAAGTTTTAGAAAATCGCTCAGGAACACGCTCAAACACCTTGTTAACCGCAAAGGCTGGAAGCATATCGGCGTATGGGAACGCGGAGGCGATACAAACCGCCTGCATTTCCATGGTATCTTCTATATTCCGCCAAACGGCATGGTCGGAGAACTCATTGAGATAAGGGATTACAGCACAAAAGACAACCGAATGCAGACGGCAAGTCAGAATACCTACTTTCTCGAACGGTACGGCAGAAACGACTTTCAGAAGTTAGTATTACCGCACGAAGTCGGAGACTCTCTAAAGTATCTAATGAAGTACATAGAGAAATCCGGTGAAAGGCTTGTTTATGGCGGGAAGTTACCAGCCTACTTTGAATCGGACGTTTTAGACGAGGACATTATCGTCCCATACGGGATAGACGACAGAAAAGCAGTATTAGCGGACGATTTTCTTTGTATGGTAGAGGGCGAGATTATGGGCAGAGTAAGTCCGGATGTCATAGAGAAAATGCCGAAAGTCAACTAAACTTACCTTTCGCCTTAAGGAGCGTAAACGATTGGTCACCTTTTTACAAGGGTAAAGTGCATTGGTTTCACCAACCCTTGCAAAAACGAATGAAAAGACTTGAAAAAGAAAGACTTTTGCCCAACCGTTTATTTTCGCTCCGCCGAAAGGCAAAAACACAAAAAAAACTAAAAAAGGAGAATTGAATTTGTGAAAACAAACTCAGCAAATAAGCAAACTTGCACAAGCGTTGAGGATTACGAGGCAAATTGCTATCAGCTTTTTCCTTCGATCAGCAAGCGTAAAAACATCGGCGGAAAGACGTATTTCGTCCGCAGGTATTTCAACGGCGATAAAGACTTTGAAAAGTCCATGAAGAGTCTTGCATCGCAACAGACTTTTGAAAATAAGAGGTGACGTTATGAAACAGAAAAACTATATCGCAGGATTGTATTTCAGACTTTCCCAAGAGGATGAAAGACAAGGCGAATCGGTATCCATCGAAAACCAAAGAACCATGCTTCGCAAATATGCCGAAGAACACGGCTTTGAAATTCACGGCGAATACATAGACGACGGCATATCCGGTACTACTTTTGATCGTCCGGAAATACAAAGACTTTTAGACGACGCTAAAACGGGAGTTATAAACACGATAATCGTAAAAGACTTATCCCGCTTCGGAAGAAATTACATTGAGGTCGGACAGTACGTCGATTATGTGTTTCCTGCTTTCGGGATACGGTTTATAGCCATACAAGACAATGTAGATACGGCAAACCGTGACAGCGGTGCAATGGAAATGATGCCCATTATGAATGTCTTTAACGAGTGGCATGCCGCCAATACAAGCAAGAAAATCCGTGCCGTAAAAAGGTCTCATGCCATAGAAGGCAAATTCAGCGGTTCGAGAACACCGTATGGCTATCTGAAAGGCACAGACGAGAAAAGAACATTCCAGATTGACGAGGAAACAGCTCCGACGGTTCGTAGAATATTCGAAATGTACGCTTCAGGCATAAGTCCGCAAAGGATTGCCGAAATCTTTAATGAGGAAGATATACCAAGTGCAGGAAGACTTGCTTTCCTAAGAACAGGAAGAAAGTATAACAATAATGAGCATCCCTATTGGGAGCAGGCAACGATTAGACCGATATTGAGAAATATTGCCTATATCGGGCATTTGGCGCAACAAAAGACTTCTGCTGTTTCGTATAAAAACCATAGGCTGATAAGAAAAGACAGAAGCGACTGGGTAATCGTGCATAATACGCACGAGCCTATAATCTCTCAGGAATTGTGGGATAGAGTCCAGGACAGAATGTCATCACAATCGCATGGCAGAAAAATGCACACGGGAATTACACATCCGCTTTCAGGATTTTTATACTGTGCGGATTGCGGAGCAAAACTTAAAATGGGATATGTGTGGGATAAAAGCATAAATGATTACCGATACAACTTTAATTGCGGACGTCATGTCCGTTACGGAAAGGCATATTGCTTCTCTCACCATATCACCTCAAACACTTTGGAAAAAATTGTACTGGATGATATCAGAGAAATGGCGAAAAGGATAGTTCTTGACGAAGATTCTGTAAGAGAAGAGTTTGTTCGACATAATGCTGAATTGAAAGACCAAAGCATAAGGGCTATCAAAAAAGAATTACAGACAAAGCGTAAACGCACGGAAGAGTTATCCCGCTTGATTCAGGTTGCCTATGAAGACAGGGTGAAAAGCAAAATGCCTGAAGATATTTGTTTAAGCCTCATACAAAAATATTCCGATGAGCAAAAATTGCTTGAATCGGAAATAAAAACGGCAGAAAATAAGTTGCAGGAAACAGAAACCGCACGACAGAACGCAGATGATTTCATCCGCAGTATAAAGAAATATTTTGATGCGCCGAAACTTACTCGAGAAATGTGTTATGAACTAATAGAAAAAGTCGTAGTCGGCGGGCTTCCAAAAATAACAGGCAAAGAACGTGAAATACATATTGTCTACAAGGTAGATATATCATCGGTTTTACGATACAAGTTTAATAAATAAAAACGAGCGTATGGGTTTATATCAACTCATACGCTTTTACATTACTCTCTGATAGAGTGTCCATAAAATAAAACGGCTACTGTCAGATAAGACAGACGAGAGATCGTCTGTACTTTGTCTGCGGTCACGGTCTTTTTTGTTTTTCCAAAAGGTTTGCTTAAAAAAAATTTTTTCGCAAAAAGGGCCGTCAAAAGGATATCTCACACTCCTTTATAGTGAAGGGGAAAATTTTGTAAATACGACAGAAAGTGTCGTATTTATGTGGTTTCCTATAATTGCAAAGAAAAAAGTTGTGTGAAATTTTGCGTCAGACCGTCACGTTTTCAAACTATGTGTCCTTGTGATAGTGAGAGGAAAATTTTTTAAGAAATTTTTACGGAGAGGGTTGTCAAAAGCATATGTCCCACTCCTTTATGGTGAAGAGGCAAAACGATCGGGAGGAAATTATGACGCTTGAACAAATCAAAGAACAATTAAAGACGATACGCCTGTACTATGCAGACAAGGCTGGTTTCGACGCGGCATTTTCTGTCCTTCCGCACAAGGTCATAACTCTTGCCGAGGAGTATGCAGAGATCATTAGCAACGCACCGCTGGATCTCTATCTGATCTATTTCTATCTCTACGTCAAGGGTTTGACACAGGAAGCCGCAGCGGAAGAGATGAATTACAGTTCAGAGTATGTCCGACAGAAAAATAAAAGTCTGTTGTTGTTTCTCCAACAAAAAATCAACGAAAAGGAGGTGCTTGCATGAAAGAAATCAAATTAAAAGAAAATCCGCTCGGGATAAAAATATTTGCCATAGGAGAACCAAGCATAGACAATATGCCTGAGGAGGAGTATAGCTTATTCGCTTCGTCCCTGGCGTTGCGGATCAATGAATATGTGACAAAATCAAAGAACGACATGGAGGATCAAGATGCCATATAGCAAAGTAAAAGTTTATTCGGACGGGAATCACTACATAGGCATCCCTTATGAACCGAATCCGCGGGCAAAAAAACGTCGCCCGCGCAAGGAGGAAATCATCAACGTAAAAGAACCAACCGAACAGGAAACGCAAGGTGTTTCCGATACGGAAAATCCTGTGCTTTCGACGCAAAATCAGGATGACGTATGCGAAAAAAGCGCGCCGCCTGCCGTCAGGCAGATGACGCGTAAAGAACTGTTCGATGAATTGTATCTGAAAAGTTTAACGCTGAAAAAGCAGGAACAAAAGCCGTTTGTGGTAAAGGAAATGCTGCCCTATTTCAGGGACGGCATTTCTTGCCGTGTGTTCGTAGAAGAAAACTTTGCTCGTAAGCACCGCAACATGATCTGCCGCAGGACAAGGCTTTGGAGAAAGATCAATCACCAGCGTTTCAATTATTTTGTCACTTTCACCTATTCGGATGAACTCCACGACGAGGAAAGTTTTGTAAAGAAACTCATGCGCTGTATCCAGCATTTCAGCTCGCGCAAAGGCTGGCTATATATTGGGGCATGGGAACGCGGCGGAGATACGAACCGACTGCATTTTCACGGGATCTTCTATATCCCCGACGGCGCATTGCCGGGCGAGATAGAAACGCTGCGCGACTATGATACGAGGGCAAAGAAAATGCGTACCATTCAGCAAAATACCTTCTTTGCAAAAAAATTCGGACGGAATGAATTCCGTCCTGTTTGTCATGCCTCAGAACTTCCCGAAATGGTACAATATCTGGTGAAGTATATCGAAAAATCGGGAGGAAAACTCATTTATTCGAGAGGGCTTTATCAGTATTTTGTAACGGATATCATGGACGATGACGTCGTATGCCCGTATGGATTGGAGGACAGAAAGCTCCTGCTCTTTGACAGCTTCGGATGCTGGATCGACGGAGAGTACATCGGGCAGACGAGCCCGGAAGTGATCGCACGTCTCCCGAAAGTAACATAGAAAGGCACAACAAAGGCAAGGAAGAAAGCGATGCGCGGCGGGAAAAGCGGAAGCCGATCCCAAGCGGGTCAGCGGGACGGCTCCGCGGCCGCCGCGCTTTCTCGTTTGCCTGTTGGTCTGTTTGTTCGGGGCGTGCGCTTGGCTTCGGCGCCCGCGAGCGCAGCGAGCGGGTGACGGCGCGGCGACAGCCGCACCGTCAGCTCCGCCGCCGACTTGTATAAAGCCAAGCGCACGCCTTACTGCCATTTTTTAAATTTTGGAGGAAAAATAAAAAATGAAATACATGGATTGGTTAAACGAATGACTAAAAAATTATGTGCTGCCTTCTGTGAAAATACGAACAAAAGAATATCAATTTGGATTGTGTCGTGGAAAATAATCCCATTACAAGAAAGTATTTTAATTGTATCAAATGCGGAGGCTGCTGCTCTTCTTAATGATTTCTTTAAGTTACATGTTTGATGTTTTTCTTTAAATAAAGAAATATAGAAACTGGGTATATTTTAGTGTCGATAAAAGCAAAAGTTCGGAGTTGGGTATAGGATTAGGGTAATATGGTTTAAGTTTTATTGATATTTTTATCCCTGTATTTTTTTGGAGTTATAGATGTCATTTTTTTGAAAAGCGTAGTAAAATAAGAAACTTGCTCAAACCCACAATATACGGAAATAAGCGAGATCGGAAGAGATGAGGTGCTCAATAAATCTTTTGCCATTGCAATACGTTTCTCGAGTATATATGTTTTGGGCGGTAAATTCTTTTTTTGCTTAAAAAGGATGCGGAAATGGTCCGGACAGTATCCCGTATCATAGGCAAGTTTATTCAGGTCAATATCGGAAGTATAATTTTCATCAATATAAGAAATTGCAAAGTCGATAGCATCTCTTTTTTCGGGGGAAGCAACTTTTGTTCTCCTTATTTCAATGAGCATTTGTGTCAGAAGGCTTTCGATTGCCAACGTATATTTATAGTTCTTTTTTTTATATTCTTCAATGATCTTCTGTACATAGTAGTAAATGAAATGGTTTATATCGAGTATATTTTCCGTGTCTATAATAAGATCGTCTTCCGACAGGTCAAAACCAATTGCTACAATAGACGCATCCTGGTTATGGACTTCATTGTGCAAGGTATGAGGCGGTATAAAGGTGAATGAATGTGAAGAGAATTTGTGAGATGGTAAGTTGGATAGATTCTCGTTATAAAATTTTTGATAGTTTCCTTGAATCGCAGTCTTTGAGTAAGCGGAATAGAATGCACCGCTTGCCTGAATATAATAAACGAATTCGTAACAATTGTGCCCATGGGGAATAATGATCCGATCCTTTTTGTAGTTATTAATGATTAAAAATTTGAATTGAACCATGGATTCCCCCATCAATAAAAAGAAATATAATTGACAAATTCAATTATAAATTAGAGTGTCTTTTTTGTCAATATTAAAGTGAATAATCTCGGAAAAATGAAATTTTCTTAACGGTTTTATGGATTGAAATAGCCCTCATTATATTGTATAATAATTGTGAAATTTGAATAAGGAGGAGGGGCTCTTGACCGATTTTGTAGAAAAAACAACCAGAAAACGTAAAAAATGGACAAGGAACGATAAACAAGTTTATTTTATGGCGATGTGTGGCGTTGCTTTCCTGTGCGTTTTTGCATATTTGCCAATGGTAGGCACTTTACTCGCTTTTAAGGAAGGGGACAGGGCAATTGATATTTATCAGGTTTTACTTACCGGGAAATGGTGCGGATTTGATAATTTTGCAAACCTTTTGACGGATCGCAAACTGACAGACATCGTTATAAATACGCTGGGTTTAAATTTGTTATTGCTGGTCTTTAATTTCCCCGCTCCCATCATCTTCGCTTTGTTGATTAACGAGGTAACGCACCTGCGATACAAAAAGGGTATTCAAACAGTTTCAATGTTTCCTCATTTTATTTCTTGGACCATTTTCGGGGCAATTATCGTGGCCTTAACGGATATGACGACAGGTATTTTTAATCCGATTTTGGAGGCTATCGGTCTTTGTTCGCAGGAAAATCCGATCAATTTGGGGGAGGCGCAATATTTTTGGGTGGAAATGATTATTGCTTCCATTGTTAAAGGTGTCGGATGGGGCTCAATTGTGTATATGGCTGCAATCGCGGGAATTAGCCCCGAATTATATGAAGCAGCGCAAATTGACGGTGCAAACAGGTTTCAAAGGGCCGTAAAAATAACAATACCTATGATTGCACCTACGATTACAGTATTTCTTTTATTGCAAATATCGAAATTGCTTGGAAATTCTTATGAACAATTTTACTCCATGCAAAACGCGATAAACTTGGAAAGAAGCGAAGTATTAGCAACTTATATTTATAGAAAAGGATTCACACAGAGAAGATATTCTTACGCCGCTGCACTTGGATTGTGCGAATCGATCATATCTGTTTTGTTGTTATTATTCAGCAATATTTTAAGTAAAAAATTTACTGGCAGGGGGGTGTTTTGATGAAAAATAGCGCCTTTCTCTCGGGGTTCGCATTAAATAAGAAAACATTGCGTCACTTCAACTGGTTTGACATAATAAACTATATCTTTTTAGCGGTTTTGGCATTTATAACGTTATATCCGTTTTGGTTTGTTTTAATAGGTTCTTTCAGTCAAGGCGAGGATTATTCTGGTGGCGGCGTATGGGTTTGGCCAAGGATCTGGAGCTCCGCAAGTTATATCGTGGTTTTGAAAGACAGCCGTTTTTGGATCGCTTTGCGTAATACGGTAGTAAGAACAATATTGGCAACGGTTTTGTCGGTGGGTTTTACTTCAATGGTCGCATATGCAATGTCTCGCCCGAATTTGAAGCACAAGCCGTTTTTTCAATGGGTAAACTTGTTTACAATGTTTTTCAGCGGCGGATTGGTGCCATATTATTTGGTAATTGTCGCGATCGGACTGTATGATACTTTTTGGGTTTATATTTTACCCAGTATTTATTCGGTCTACAATATGATTGTATTGTCGAGCTTTTTTCGCTCGATCCCTGAAAGTATAAGGGAGTCAGCGGTACTGGACGGGGCAGGGGATTTCCGTATCTGGTTACAAATGTATATGCCATTGTCCAAACCGGCTTTGGCAACAATTGCGCTATGGGTTGCCGTAGGACATTGGAACAGTTATATGGCGACTATGTTATATACGCGCGATGCAAATCTCACGACTTTGCAGTATTTCCTGATGAGATTGATCAAGGAAGCAAATGTCAGTTATGAAGGCATTACCTGGGAGATCCGTAACGACGTTACACCGCAAACGATTTCTTATGCGGCAATTGTCGTTGCAACGATTCCCATTCTCATGGTGTATCCGTTTTTGCAGAGATTCTTTACAAAGGGAATCATGATCGGTTCATTGAAAGGATAAAAGGAGGTTCAATGGTGAAAAGAGCGATAGCGTTATTGTTCAGTGTATGTTTGCTTTTGGCGGCTACCGGGTGTGTAGGCGGCGGTGGGCCGGGATACGACGACTTGGTGTATCCGGATTTCCCTCTGGCGAATGCGGATTCTGAAAGCTGGGAACAGTGGGACAGGGATGAAGGGCAGATTGAGATCGATTGGTTTGTCAATTATTCTACTTTTACTTGGGCAGGTGCGGACAATTCGTCTGTTTCACAGGCTATATTAGATAAAACGGGTATTAAGATCAACTTTATTGTGCCGGTTACCGATGACGGACAAATGTTGAATACCCTGATCTCTGGGCAAAACATGCCGGATATTATAACGTTGAACCGCAATTCTTCGGAAAGGATCTTGCTTGCGGAACAAGGGGAGATCTATGCGATCAACGGACTTTCCGAGCGTTGGGCGCCTCGTTTGATGGGTCGGATCGATGAGGATATCGTGGAATATTATAAAAGTTCAAACGGGTTGCTTTATGGCCTGCCCAATCAATATACTACGGAAAAAGATTTACAGGCTTATGAAGAAATGGACGGAACTCTTCTTTCCAACGGAGCAATTGTTGTGCGCGAAGATTGGTTGAACGATTATATCGATTATAAAAAGGCACAGGATCCGAATTGGAATGATGTGCAGGCTACGTCGCCTTCAGGCTTTATAGAGATGTGCAAATGGGTCAAGCAGAATAAAGGGATAACCAATTCCGAACCGACGGTACTGCTTTCGCAATTTGACAGGAATATAGACTATGGTAGCCGTGCGATCCAGCATCTGATTGAATATTTTAATGTGGCTCCGGAGGATAAGAACGGAGACTTTACATATCAGTACGAGCAGGAAGAGTTTAAGGAAATGTTGCTGTTCTTGAACGAACTGTATCGTGAGCACTGCATCATCAGCGGTAATCTTTCCGCTACAGCCACGCAGATCCGGCAGAATATCCAGAACGGTATTCCGTTTGCATGTATACTCTCCCCGCAGGATTTTGCCGGATATTTCAAGACCGCCGCACTGAACGGTTATAATTATGTTCCGATCGTCCTGACAAATTCGTCCGGTGCCGTGCCGCAACTTCGCAATCTGTCCTCTTGGGGATTGCGATACACGATGGTGACAAAAGATTGCGAACGTCCGGACAGAGTTATTAAATTGCTCGACTTTTTGCAATCGGAAGAAGGACAAGCTCTCATCTATTGGGGCGTCGAAGGAGAAAGCTATGAGCAAACGATTGAACCGGGGACCACGCAAATGGGTATTTCTTTCAGCGGCGTCGAGAAGGAAATAACCTATCCTTACGGGCAGATGGAATTTACCGAGGAGGCTTGGAACAAAATTCAGTCGAATACTGCATCGGAATACGGATTTCTGCGAGGCATGATCCTCTTATATAACCCTATGTATCCGAGATTGACTTCGGCCAAAGGAAATGAATTGAATTACTATTGGAATTATGTCGAGTATAATTGTAAGGCTGCATTGACACCATATACTTTCAGCTATAAACCGCTCACTGTTCAGTTGGATCCGTTGGCGGACAATTATATTGAGATGGTTAATTTGGAAACGGATTTAAAAGATTTGTGGTTTGAATACATACCGATGATCATAAGTGCATCGACAAGGGAACAGGCGGAGTCACTGTACGAATTGACATTGGGTACGGCGAGAGATTATGGTTGTGAAGATTTGCGTATCGAACAAAATAAATCTTTCCAAGCCTTAAAGGAAAGTATGGGGATAGAATATGCATATCCTCCGAACGATCCGAACTCCGGTTATAGCGATCTGACCGTATCGGGTATTCGCGGCGATACCTCCTATAATTTAGATATACCGAGCAACGTAACGATTCAATAAAGCATTTAGGGAGGAGATTGTGAAAAGAATCATCTTGGATACTGATATCGGCGACGATATTGATGACGCATTTGCTCTGGTCATGCTTTTGCATCAGAAGGCAGAGGTTCGGATAGAGGGTATAACAACTGTCTATCGGAACAGTAAGCAAAGGGCAAAGATCGCCAGGGCTTTGCTGAGTGCGTCGGGGAATACGGATATCAAAGTTTACCCCGGTGAGGACACTCCGAGAAAGCAAAAAATCTATATAGCACCGTTCGAAACGATCGCTCCGGATGGCAAGGTCAATATTCCTCATTATGATGAAGATATGAGCGCGCAGGAAGTCGGAAACATTACAGCGACAGAGTTTATCTTACAGACATTGAGGAAATATCCGAATGAAGTTACGCTTGTTGCAATCGGTCCGTTGACAAACCTTGCGAAGGCTTTCGAGAGTGATCCGCAAACGTTTTCCCTTGCAAAAGAAATTTTGTTCATGGGCGGACAGTTCCAAGGCAATTATGCTGAATGGAATATAAAGTGCGATCCCGAATCGGCGGATATTGTCTTTCATAGCGGCGTGCCGATCAAGATGGTAACGCTTGAAATAACGCAGCGTTGCGCATTTAGTGAGGACGATATAAAGGCAGTTGAAATGCTTGATACGAAGGAGGCTCCGCTGTTGCGCAGGATGCTCAAAAAATGGTTGCAGGTTAACGCTTCCCGACGGCCGCCGATCATGTACGATCCGTTGACGGTAAGCGAGCTGACATGTTCGTTTTGCAGTTTTGAAGATGTTCCGGTTCACCTTTCTCTTTGCGGCGCAACGCGCGGAATGCTTTGTTGCGGGAGAAAGGAACCGGGAGCGGTTGAAATGTCTGTCAGTGTGGATGTTCGGGCGCGGGAATTTTTGGATCATTTTTTTCAAACAATTCGTAGTTAATTTGTAATAAGGAGAAAAGTGCAATGAAGGCAAAAGGCAAATTTATAGTAGCATTTATGCTTACGGCTCTGTTTGCGTGTTGTATTTCTTTGGGAGTGCTTTGCTTATATCCGAATGCGGCCAACGACGCATTGACCGGACTGCAGGATTCTTACGCCGCCGACGTACAGGAGGGATACTTTGTTTACAATGCAAGCGGAGCCAGTTTGTATGCTCCGTTTGATTGCATTGCCGTGCGAACCAAAAGCGGAACGACACAGAAGGCGGAAACCGGCGCAAAGTTTCAAATTTCTGCTCCGGTTGATACGGGAACGAATGTATATCTTGCAGTGCAATTCGTTCAAATGACGGCGAATGCAGAAGTACCGATTACGATAAAAATAAATGACAAAACTCCGAATGCAAATTTTGAATATATGTTGCTTTCGGTTCGTGGGGTTAGTGAGACGAAAGATTCTTCAGACGGAACGGTTTTGCCGACGGTTGAAACGACCTGCGGATTTACCGGGTATATTTTTGTTCCGCTTTCGGCATATGCGGAAATATCGCAAATCGATTCGGTGAGCGTTGTTGCGAATGAAGCGCAGTTGCGTATCGGTGTGGGCAAAATTTATTTGACTACCGATACACAGATGCCCGCCTCCGAGCCTGTTTATAAGCCGGATGCGGCTACGGCTGACTCTATAGGGGAAAATGCTGAAATTTATGATCTCAAAGAGGGAGTCGTACACGGCGCGGCTTCGCAACTTACGGAGACAATGCTTTCTGCTGCCGAAGTGGGCAATACAGAGAAGTTGAGTTCGAACTATAAACTGGATCCTCTTATGTTGATGTTCCCTGAGGAGATGACGGAGACGTTAATACCCGATTCGGGTGAGGGTGTGGATTATACGGCGATCGAGGGTATGTTTTTCTGGTTGGAAAATTTATCTTCATCTGCTAAGTACTGGACTACGTACAGCGTTATGGATGCGTCTTTTGAAGGTGACGCTGCCTTAAATATTACGAACGGTTCCATGGCTACAAACAATAAGGCGAGGGGTGCGTTCGTTACGGAAGGAGATGGTTATCAGGACGGGGCAAACGTAATCAATATTCCCACCGCGTATAGGGGATTTTTGTACCTTGAAATCAGCATGAATTCATTTCCGGCTTGTCCTGAGACAGGGGCTCCCTACATATTCATGAACGTAATGAACAATAACTCGTTTGCGCAGAATGAATTGAAAATAGTCAATTTACAATTCCTGACAAAATCGCCGATAGCCGGCTTGGATTGCGATAACGGAATTACTGCAGATACAAGCATTACCAAAGTATCGTTGTCGGAAGACCGGAAATACTTTACATATGATATCGAGTATTCTAATTTCCAGGTAAAACCCGGGTATAGTTTTGCATCGATGAGCTTTAACGGAGAAACAATCGAGCCGGGGGATCTGGCTGCTTATACTTTGAAAAAGGAAACTCTGCAAAGCGGTGCAAATAGCGGGTTATCTGTACGCACATCTCTTGAAGAATACGATTTGATATATCATTTGAATGGCGGAACAAACAACGAATTGAACCCGGATAAGTATAGCATTGAAAGTCGGTTTACTTTATATGCTCCCGAACGTGAAGGCTATGAATTTGTCGGCTGGTATCGCAGCGAAAATTTTGTGGGACAACCCGTTACGGAATTTGTTCCGACTTCCGAGGATATTGGCGGGGCAGAATTGTATGCCAATTGGAATGTTTCCGATCATGAATATGCTGTAGTGATTTACAGCAGTGCAAACGGAAGCGTGGTTGCTGACAGGGAAAAAGGTAAGATCGGAGAAACTGTTTCCTTTACATTTATACCAGACAACGGTTATTATGTAAAAAGCGCTTTCTTAAACGGGGTACAGATCAGGGATGTTATCGTCGATAACGAGTACACTGCGACAATAGCGACCGAAGACATACGTCTGGACGTTTTGTTCGGAAATGATGAATGCTATCAGCTTCCCGCGGGCAGTGCTTATTTCCGCGTATCGGCTGCAAAGGGATCCGTCTATTCACCGTTTGCGTCTGTGGCGGCCCGTACGGATGTTGCAAGCGGCACGGGCGGAATCATGATGACGGGGATGAGTCAGACGGCGGTTTCTTCCGGGGCGGTCGCATTTGAATATTATCAGCCGGTGGTCGACGTGTCTATCCCGCTTACGATTGCGATCGGTGACGGCAGTACGGAATACGGATTGGCAGCGAATGCGCAGTATTTTATCTTCGATGAAAGGGGAAATGTGGTTACTGCGGAGGCTCAGAACGGAAGGATCGTCCTTTCCGCTTCGAAGACAAAAGGATCCAACGGAATCGTTATCATTCCTTTGAGCCAGACAAACGCTCCTGGGGAATTTACTCTGTCAACGTTTGCTGTGACCGCGGATCTAAGCAGCTATGCGCGCCATGCGTTCGGAAAGATCTATTATTGCAATGCGTTTGACGCGGAAAATATTTCCCTGCAAAACGTCATATGGGATCCGCAGGAAGGTTTGTGCGAAGCAATCAGTGAAAATGTTACGCTTGTACCGTTGAAGGCAGGAGAACTGATCGGTGCTCCGAATAGTCTTACTGACGTTGCAGCAAAAGATCAGGGTGTAGCGAATAAGCAAAACGAAATAATTATCTTGAATTTGCCGGATGAAATGAAAAATGCGGCCGGCAACGTCGACCTCGAGAACGTGAAGGGGATTGTCTTTGATCTTGTTACGACTTCGAGTGTGAGGACTTTCCCTCTGATGGCTGTAGTAGATGCAAAATACGGGGATGATCATGCGATGGATGTCAGTTACGGTTGGGAAACCAGAAACGCGAGTCGCAGTGCCACCTGGATCTTTGAAGGCGGTGAAATGGCCGGTACAATTTATGCCGAGCAAAGCGCCGCTGTGATAGAAAAGAATTTTGACGGAAAGATCGTTATTCCCTTCACTGTGGATTCGTTTACGGCCAGAAATGCAAATGCGGATACGAATGACTCTTTCCCCGCAGAAATTGAGCCGTATATTATGATTCAGCTGTTGAATAATACTGCAGGCTGCAATAAGTCTGTTCAGATCCGTTCCGTTACGCTGGTGGACGACCTGGCGCCGTATGAGACCTGCACGCTTGATTACAGCGGTTTTAACGTAACGGTGGAAACGGCAGAAAAGCAGGATTATGTGCTCCCCGGCACTGAGGTCACATTTATTGTTGAACCCAAAGTCGGGTATAGGGTGGTTTCGGTAACGGTAAATGACGAGGAAGTAAGTCTTTCTGCGGATATGACTTATACGATGACGGTGACGGAAGATGTCGTATTTTATGTTGTTTGCGAAGCGATCGATTATTCTATCACTTATGAGCTGAACGGAGGCGTAAACAATCCGGATAATATAGAAACGTATCGTTCTACTAACGCATCGTTTACATTGCTTTCTCCGACGCGCGAGGGGTATGTGTTTGCCGGTTGGTACGATAATCCGGAATTCAGCGGCGAAGCAGTTGAAAGGATCGTGCGAGGCACTTCAGGTGATATCACACTGTATGCGAAGTGGGAAAAGAAAGGAGGTTGCAGCGGGACGATAAATAATGCGACCTTACTGTTTGCGTTGGGCACCACGGTGCTTGTATCTCTTATCTTTGTACTGAAAAAAAGGGAATTGAAGTAATGAAACTAAAGGGAATGGTTCAAACGGTTCTGTGCCTATGCCTGATGTGCTTTTCGTGCTCAGGCATAGCCGCCTCGGCGGAAACGCGTGCATTGAATTCGCAGTGGAGTGATCCGGCAACGGTTATAAAGGTCACGGAAGAAAACAGGGAACTGATATACTCACAAAATGTAAGTCCCGATTCCGACGAAACGTATTCCCCTCTTGATCGTCGCTTCCAGGGAATGGCCAGCATTGAAGTTACGGGAGCAAGGATTTGGGCTGCCTGGACCGTGGGCGGGGATATGGAGCCGCATGTCGATAATTATATCGTGCTCGGTTATAGCGACGACGGGGGAAAAACTTGGGTGGACCCGTTTCTGATCATAGATCATGACGATGCTGCGGGGATCGGTGTAAAGGTGTGCGTGCCTAATTTATGGCTTGCACCGAATGGAGAACTGTGGTGTTTCTATGTGCAGAACGGGACGTGTGCAATTGTTATACCGGATCCGACTGCTTCGCCTGATTCGATCAGTTGGACTGAGCCGCGCTATTTGTTTTCCGTTTTCGGTGCACAAAAAAAGCCGACCGTGATTGAAAATGCAAGCGGCGAGGAGGAATGGCTGATAACTTGTGAAAACGGTGCTACGGAAGACGGCAAATATATCAAAAGTCCGTTGGTCTATGCTTCAACAGACGGGGGTGAAACGTGGGCTCTCAGGGGGATCGCCACCTCTGAAGCTTCGGATAAGCGTTTTCAGGAAGCGCAGATCATCCAGCTTGAAAGCGGGAGACTTTGGATGCTTGCGCGTATAGAGCGTGGAAGCGGGGGTGGAGTCGAGGAATATTATTCGGACGACTACGGTTGCACATGGGGCAATTATTCGGCAAACCTGCCGCGCCCCCTCATTTCTCCCGGTTCAAAATTCCACATTATGCGTTTGCAATCGGGCAATTTGCTGTGGGTTACGAATTCGAGTACTTCTACTCGTACCGATTTGACGGCGTTTATTTCAGATGACGATGGAGAAACATGGAGTGATGGGCTTCTTTTGGACGACCGCAGTATTGTAGCATATCCCGACGCGGCGCAGGATGAGGAGGGCAATATCTATGTGATTTGGGATAGAAATCGCTCGCAGGAACAGGAAATACGGTTTTCCGTGTTCAGTGAACAGGAATTGAGATCGGGGGTGATGTCTACGGATCGTTCTCGCCTGCTGATAGCAAAGAATCATGAATATAGGGAAATCGTTTCTCTGCAAGATGGTTTTATGCGTTCTCTGGAAGTAAAACTTGGTACACCCTCTTCGGAAATTTATGCAAAATTGCCCGCTTCTCTGGTTGTTTATGATGATGCAGAGCAGATGTATACATTAAACGGCACATGGAAGACTGACAATTATAATAAAACAAAGGAAGGGGTTTATGTCTTTTATTTTGAATGTGATTTGCCCGATCAGGTTGAGGATATGCGCGGGTTGCTCAATGTCAATGTTTCTGTAGTCGAAGATAAAGCCACTCCTGCCGGGCCTGCATCGTCGTGCGCAGGGTTAATTGGCTCAAAAAGTGTTCTCGGTCTGTGTTTGCCTGTTGTGTCAATCGGTACAGTTGCATTGATAGTGCGAAAGAGGAAAAAGAAAAATGTCTAAATTGCTTAAAAGAATATGCTTTTGTTTTCTCATTCTGATATGGGGGTGTTTATCTGTTTCATGCACAGGAGTTGAAGAGGAGGTCTATATTCCCTCAGATGACGAAATAGATCTTGTCTTGGAAGAAGGCGAAACCTACCATGCAGGAATGGGACTGGGTATATCATTGAAAAATTATGAGTTGTCTGTAGACGGTATTGTGACTGTTACAGGGGATATAATTTGCGGAACAGGTGAAGGAAAAACATGCTTGACCTACGGCGACGGAGATTTGCTGAAAATAAAGGTTGTGAGGAGGCACGATTTGGACACATTTATATCCTTTGACAGGGGAAAGATGTACGGAAAAAAATTTGTGATTTATGGAGACAGTATTTCTGCTCGTGCGACATTACAAACAGGCCAAAAGGATTGGAAAGATTATTTGCAGCAGGAGTTGGGATTTACATACGAATGCTTTGCAGTTAGCGGCAGTTTGTTCAGCTATCAGTACTCACACGAATCTATTGTCCCGGCACGAAAATGCGGATGTGAGTATATCGAAGAAAACGGGCAGGCAAACCAAGATGCCGATTATGCTTTGATATGGTATGGGACAAATGATTTTTCCTGCAATGTTCCGATCGGTAATTCTGTGGAAAGTGATATATCAGCGGATCAAACAGATAGTTTGAAATCGTCGATATGCTATGCAGTTAAACGTCTGCGAAAAGACAATCCGGACATTAAGTTGATTTTTTTAACACAACTGTATAGAGATGATCTATATAATGACGGCCGTGTAATCAATGGGGCGGGGGTTAGTCTTCAAAGGTACGTAAATGCCGTTAAAGAATTGTCTGATGAATTGGGTTATACGGTTTTAGATATGTTTCCGCTTTTTTCACATGAGGATTTTCAGGCGGGTGGTATATATACCAAAGATGGTTTACACCCGAACGAGGATGGTCATCGCGTAATTTCTGATTTTTTACTGGGTTTAAATAAATGATATCGTTATCATTGGTTCATGTGGATAGTATGAGCTGCGAGCCGATTGTGCGCAGAGCGCCCGATGGCTCTCTGATCCTTTTGTGTCAATGCGGAGGGACGGAAGAGCCTTCTCCGGCCAATCGAGTATATCTTTTTCGTAGCAAAGATGAGGGAAAGAGCTGGAGTAGCGGGGAGGATATCCTCCCCGCAGATCCTCGTGCGCTTTATCAAACAGAGGTTTTTGTATATGAAAAACGTATTTATGTTTTTATGACTGCTCATAGCGGACGCTTTTGTCGTTGTGAAAATTTTGTGTTGATGAGCGCTGACGGAGGATACACGTGGGAAAAGCAAAAAGGTTTTGAAGGCTTACCGGAATTTACGTTTGTTCGAGGTGGAATAATTTGGGGGGATAAGGTCATTTTCCCTTATCATGGTTTTTCAGTCAGCAAAGAAGAACAAGAACGCCTTGCGTCTGAAAATAAATATATTTGGGAAAGCAATGTAAAGGAAATGGAATGTGGCGTCATCCAATGTGAAAAGGGTGGCTATAAAATAAAAAAGGCGTTTTCTTTGCCTGTTTTGAGGGAAGGAAAGCGCAGATGGGCTTGGTTTGAACCGACAATCATTTCTTTGAGTGATGGATCAATTTCTATGTTGGTAAGGATCGACGGGACAGGTGCGCTTTGGGAAACTCGGTCAACGGACGGCGGGAGTACATGGGGTCAGCTGAATAAAACTGATATAAAGAGTCCAAACAACAAACCGAAATTGCTGCGCGGCAACGGAGGGGAGATCTTGTTGCTACATACGCCAAACGACAGCATCGGGATACAAAACCGATTTCCGTTGGAGCTGTGGATTTCGCGCGATGATATGAAAAGCTGGGGTAAATGCAGACTTTCTGACTTCCCTGGATGGTATTCCTATCCGGATGGATTTGTGACGGAGGATGGGCACCTTTTATTGGCTGTTGATTTTAACCGGCACGATATTTATTTTATTTCATGTGAATTGCATAATGAAAAATTTGTATATTGATATTGGCAGCACATCGATAAAGTATGGCTATGGGGATGATATGCCTGAGCAGAGAGGAAAAACAGATTTTCCTAAACCGAAACGGGAGACGGAAAATTATTTTGAAGTTTCCGCGGAAGAGATCCTGGATAAAGTTGTTTTGATCATCGACGCATTTCCTGAAGCAGAAAACGTATTTTTCAGTGTACAGATGCACGGACATATTCTATCTTGCCGACAAGATACCTATGTTTCATGGCGTGACAGACGTTGTCTGAATGACAATGCCTTCGCGGAATATCAAAATTGTTATGGCGAGCTGATCGATTCTTATTCTGGTACGTCCTCTAAACCGAATTTGGCTGTTTATGGTTTGCTGTACGATCTCGCGCACGGATCGACGGTAAGTGGCGAATTGTTTTCGTTGGGGTCATATATAATGTATTCATTGACGGGGCGCAATCGCTCGCACGCAACAGATCTGTGTGCGTTGGGGTTTTACTTGTTTGACGGTTCTCCCAACAAAAAGTTGCTCCAAAATCTGCCGTATTCCATAAAGTTGCCCGTATGCGGTGTGGACGGTGAAATCTGTGGTACATATAAAGCAAAGCATATGTGGCTGCCCGTGGGTGATCAACAATGTAGTGTTTTGGCGGCGGGAAATGATACTTTTGCAATTTTGAATATCGGTACAGCAGCGCAAGTATGTAAAGTCGTACCCGGTTTCAAATCGGGCAGTTTTGAGTCGCGCCCGTATTTTGAGGGAAACACGCTCTGTACAAAATCCGGATTGATTGGTGGGGCGCAGATCTGTAACTTCTCCCAAAGTGTTGAATTTGAAAATGCTCTCACTCAAGAATACAGGCTCGCCTTGGCAGATATCAATGCGGGAAAGAACGTTGTATGTACCGGCGGAGCTTTTTGTTATTATGGGGATTTCTTAAAAAATTTGTTGCAAAAATCAGGTTATGATGCAAAAATTTGTACAAACGACGCTTTGGTCGGTTTGCAGATTTATGGCAGGAGGTATGGTAAAAAAGTATGTTAAAATGCGGTGTCATGATTTCCGAAATATCTTTTCCGAACTTTGCAGTATTGTTTAAATCGTCGGGGTTGGATTTTTTTATCGTCGATTGTGAACATGGCGGGTTCGATTATAAAGATATATCCGCAATGATTATGAATGCAAGGCTATGCGGGCTTGAAAGTATTATCCGTTTATCGGGAAATGAGCGAAAAGATATAATTAAATATATGGATATGGGTGCGGACGGAGTCCTTCTTCCGATGACAGGGAGAGCGGAAGATATAGAGTTTGTCGTGCGTTATGCAAAATATCGGCCGATAGGAAAACGCGGCATTTCAACCATGCGGGCACATACGCTGTACTCTCCTCCCGAAATCAAGGAATATATGCGCAGTGCCAATTCCAGAACAAAAGTTTATGCACAGATCGAAACGGTGGAGGGCGTATCCAATATCGACTCTATTTTAGCGGTAAACGGGGTTTCCGGTTGTTTTATCGGTCCAAATGATCTGGCGGACGACTATGGGTGTATAGGAGAAAAACAAAGTCCGCAAATTTTATCGGCAATAAAAAAGATAGGTAAAGCAGCAAACATTGCAAAAAAAAACGCAGGCATCATAACGACGGATGTAAGTTATATAAAACAGGCAAAAATGTCTGGATTTTGTATGTTTTGTAAGGGAAGCGAAATCAATGCGGTCAGAGAATATACTCAAAATATATGTAAATCATTGCGGGAATTAAAATGATGAATAAGGTTTTTGTATTAGGCAGCGTGAATATGGATATGGTAATGCAGGCCGAGCGCATGCCACTTGAAGGAGAAACGATCAGCGGAACCGGCTTTCTTCTCAATGCGGGAGGGAAGGGCGCCAATCAGGCTGTAGCGGTCAGAAAGAGCGGAGGATCTTTAAAATTCTGCGCCGGTGTGGGCGATGATGTTTTCGGGGAACAGTTGGTAAACACCTTGCGCGAATATGAGGTTGATACGGAGAATGTCAGAACAATAGCCGGAACGAATAGTGGATTGGCGCAGATAACCGTTGTAAACGGAGATAATCGCATCATATTGTACGGCGGGGCGAATGAAAGCCTCGATGCGGAAGCAGCGAAAAAATTTTTGGCAGAGGCGGCAAAGGGAGATATCTTTCTGATACAGCTGGAAATAGCGCCTGCCGTTGTACTTGCTTCCTTGAAAACCGCGAAGGAGCGAGGAATGCAGACAATCTTGAATCCTGCACCGGCGCAAAATTTTCGCAGCGAAATGTTAAATTTTACCGATATTATTATTCCCAATGAAGCGGAGGCAAGGTGTATAAGCGGGAAAGAGGATGTGGAGGAGGCTGCACGCTTATTGTCCGAGGTTGTACGGGAAGTTATCGTCACCGTTGGGGAAAAGGGCTGTATTTATTGTTGCGGTAATTCACTTGAGGCTTTTCCGTGTCCTCGCGTGAAGGTTGTCGATACGACGGCTGCGGGGGATACCTTTTGTGGTGCATTTGCTGCTCGATTAAGTAGGGGGTACTCCGTTAAAGAAGCAATCGGATACGCTCAAAAAGCCGCTTCTCTCGCGGTAACTAAAAGTGGTGCATTGCAATCAATTCCAAGCGAATCGGAGGTTCTGAAAACTACATTCCGTATTGCGTAATTACACTCATATTGTGCCATAACGATCTGAATATCTTTTTTTGATACTTCTTTTACGGTGGTTAATGGTACCCCTGCCGATGCCGAGTTCGGCGCAGACTTCCGATTGGCGCATACCGTTCATGTAGCAGTTCAGGATGGCAAGCTCCAATTCGGTAATATGTAATGCTTCCAGGAGTGCGTCATATTTACTGTAATCGGTCTGCTCGTGTTCGAAGCAATTTACGGGATCCATGGGCAGTGCTTTATAGCTTGTAAAATCGATATAGGACGTTTTCTCCATCTTTCTGCGGTAACGCATTAGCTGTCCGTCTACTTCCCGATAGCAGGCAAGTTTGATCGTTATCTCTTTTCCTCTGCGGTCTTTGCCGTAAATATCCGATACCTTTCTGCCGATGAACTGATACAGAAAGCAGATTGCTGTCTGCGCTACGTCGTAGCCGTCCGATAAAATATAATTGACCTCGCCCATATGGTGCAGGTCTTTAATTAAACCGATATAATACTTATCCGCGATTTTCCAATCGTACTTCTTTAAGGTGCGAAGAGTCTGCAATGCGATCATCTCGCCCATGAGCTTTACATTCTCATTTGAGATGAGTTCCGCAAACAATTCACCTTCATTCCGATACTTCCCGTTTGAGAACTTTGTTACCAACATTTCCATTTTTACATCCTCCGAATAGATTTGCCTTTTTCGGGCAAGAGGCGAAGGAGCATAGGACGGGAAATGTCGGTATATTCAAAATAAAGTTTGCGGAAGTCAACGGGACAAAGCGAAAATCGTTGCGTTTTAGACGCGCAAAATATCTTTCAAACAGCAATAGAGCCGAGCAAGGATAATTTCCTTACTCGGCTACTAAACTATTTTATTGGTGTTTTCAGTGACGATTTTGCGACCGTTGACTTCCGCGAGGAACTATGCTAACCTACGCCCCCGAAAAAGCAAATTCGGAGGGATTATTTCAATCGGGCAATCATCCCGAAGAAATCGCGTGTAAAAAATAATACGAACTCCGTTTTAGAGTTCGTATTATTCACGTATGGCGCAGAAGGCGGGATTTGAACCCGCGCTACGGTTTCCCGTACTACTCCCTTAGCAGGGGAGCCCCTTGAGCCGCTTGGGTACTTCTGCATCCCGACGGGAACGCTGTTATGCGGCGCTTCGTTCGTGCTAAATAATAATACCATAAATTTGCTTATTTGTCAAAGAGAATCATTCGTATTTCGAAAATATTTCGGAAAAACGTAAAAAAATGGAAGAAGCGCGGGGCGTGCGGAAGGCGGGGAAAAACGTCGGATAGGAGGGAAAAGCGGAATAAAAAAGTGTTTCGGGTTAAAAGTTGAAAAGAAAGGTTGCAAAGGTTTTTGCGGTATGGTAAAATAGACGAAAGGAGGCGAGATCGATGAATATTTGGCACGATATTTCGGAGGAGCGCATAAAAAAAGATAATTTTATGTGTTATATTGAGGTCCAGAAGGGCAGCAAGAGCAAATACGAGCTGGATAAAGAGACGGGAGTACTGAAGCTGGATCGGGTGTTGTACACGTCCACGGTGTATCCTGCGAGTTACGGTTTCATACCGCGGACGCTGTCGGAAGACGGGGATCCTTTGGACGTACTGGTATTGTGCAGTGAGCCGATCCTGCCGGCTACAATGGTGCAATGTTATCCGATCGGTGTGATGAACATGATCGACGACGGGAAGATGGACGAAAAGATCATTGCGATCCCTTTCCGCGAACCGACGTACAATATTTACACCGATATTTCGCAGTTGCCGCGGCATATTTTTGACGAGATGATGCACTTTTTCGAAGTGTACAAGGTCTTGGAGCACAAGACGACCTCGGTTAAAGAGATCATGGGGCGCGAAAGTGCCGTAGAGGTCGTGCAAAAATGTATCGATCTTTATAAGAAGCAATTTTCGGGGCAAAAAGAGTAAAGCGCGGCAGAGCCGAAGGGCGGCGCGCGTTCGGGGCGGGACTATGCCGCCGATACAAATACATTACAGGTAGCATTATGGAAAAAGAGAAAAAATGTCTGATCGTGATCGACATGCAGAAAGATTTTATAGACGGAGCGCTGGGCACAGCGGAAGCGCAGGCGATTGTTGGGCGCGTAAAGGAGAGGATCGCGGCGGCGAAAGCGGAGGGGCGGGACGTCGTCTTTACGCGCGATACGCACGGGGAAAATTATCTCGAAACGCAGGAAGGCAGAAATCTTCCGATCGTGCATTGCGTGAAAGGTACGGCAGGCTGGGAGATCGCAAAGGGTTTGCATGAAAACGAGCCCGTCTTCGATAAACCCGGGTTCGGGAGCTGCGAGCTTGCCGCATATGTTCGCGAAAAGGGGTACGGCGAGGCGGAACTGATCGGCGTATGCACGGATATCTGCGTCATTTCCAACGCGCTGCTGATCAAGGCGTTTTGCCCCGAAACAAAAATCAGCGTGCGCGCGGATTGCTGTGCGGGCGTGACGCCGCAAAGACATGGGACGGCTTTAAGCGCCATGTCCGCATGCCAGATTTCTGTTTTATAAGTTGTATTTTGACGGCATGAAAACGCCGCGGTTTGCAAAGATTTTCATATACCGTTTATAAAAAAATGAACGAAGGCCGTCGCCCGCAAAATCTTTGCGGGCGGCGGCCTTCAAAGTACGGCACAAAGCGCGTGGCGGAGCAATTTTTGCTCCGCCACGCGCTTTTCATTTAAGTTAAAAAGGGGTATGACCCTGTGTTTTCCGATCGCCTTCTAAGGAAGAATGCCCTCGGCGATCAGGAGCAGAGATTTTAAAACGCCTTGTTCGGCATTGGAAGGGACGGTTTTTCCGATGATTTTTTTCAAGGGAGGATAAGCGTTTGCCGTGACGTAGGGGTGTCCGCATTCGAGGAGCATTTCATAGTCGTTCATATGGTCTCCGAACGCGGCGCATTCGTCTTTGCCGATGCCCAGGCGGCGGAGGATAAAGCGGAGCGCTTCTCCCTTGTCGGCGTGTTTTTGCGAAATATCCAGCCAGTTTCCGCCCGACTGAATAATGCGAAGATCAGACAGGTGCGCAGGCAAGATCTTCATGCCGTTGTTTTCGGGGCCGTTTCCGTCGTAGACGGCGATTTTGCACACTTTTTCCTTTCGGGCTATGTCGTTAAGGCAGCCTTTGGCGTTGGAAATATAGGAAGTCTGCACATAGGAGAGGAAGGGTTGCGCTTCCGATTCGTAATACGCGCACCCTGGGGTGCAGAGCAGAGGGTGGGCATCGGGCACGGAGCGGACGGCATCGAGCGCGCGGAGAACGTCCTGCGCGGGGAGATTGTTGCAGCGCAAAAGTTCGCCCTTGTAAGATACGATCGCGCCGTTTTCCGCCATGAACAGAATTTTGTCCGAAACGGGTTCAAACATTTTTTGCAGAGCGACGAGTTGTCTTCCGCTGGCGGGGCAAAATAAAATTCCGCGTTCGGCGAGTTTTTCGATGGCTGGAAAGATCCCTTCGGGAAGTTTTCCTTCGTCGTCGAGGAGCGTTCCGTCCAGATCGCTGGTAATCAATTTGATCATGTATGGTTATCCTGTAAAAAATTGTTTCGAAAATGAATACACGTCCTACCGTTTTTGATGCGATCACATCAAAGGCGCAAAGATACGCAGAATGGAACGGTAGATGAGACTGTGCAGGCTGTCCTTGATTTCTTTGATATCCACCTGGTGGCTTTGCAGACAGGTGTTGAGGTAATCGTCGTAGAGAGATTTGCACACGCGCGGGTCAAAGAAGAGCAGGTCGCATTCGAAGTGCAGGTAAAAACTGCGGAAGTCCATGTTGGTGGAACCGATGACGCAGTATTTGTCGTCGCTGACGATGCTTTTCGCGTGAATGAACCCGGGGGTGTAGCGATAGATTTTGATCCCTTCTTTTACGAGCTGGGAATAGAAAGCCTTGGTTACAGCGAAGACATATTTTTTGTCGGGAATGTGAGGCACTGTGATGCGCACGTCCACGCCCGAGCGGGCGGCCGTGACCAGCGCGCGCTGCATTTCGCCGTCGAGAATGAGGTAAGGGGTATTGATATAAACGTATTTTTTCGCGTTGTAGATGATTTTGAGGTACACGTTTTCGCAGACGTTGGTATTCTGACCGTACGGAGCGTCGCCGAACGCGATGCAGGGGCAGTCGCCTTCCGCCTCGTCGGTGAGGTAGCTGTTGAAATCCTCGTTTTCGTTGCGCAGGGACCACAACTGCAGGAACAGGGCCGTGAAGTTCTGAACGACGCGGCCGCGCACGAGAATGCCCGTATCCTTCCAATGGCCGAAGGGGTGCGTGACGTTGACGTATTCGTCCGCGAGGTTGATGCCGCCCGTGAACGCAGTCTTGCCGTCGATGACGGCGATTTTGCGGTGGGTGCGGTTGTTCTGGGCGATGTCGACGACGGGACGGAAGGGGTTAAAGCACATGCATTTGATTCCGCGCTTTTCGAGAATTTCGGCGTAGTTTCCGGGCACTTTGAGCATGGAGCCGATATCGTCGTAGATGAAGCGCACGTCGACGCCGTTTGTGGCTTTTTCTTCCAGGATTTTCAGCACGCTGTCGAGAAATTGGCCTGGTTCGATGACGAAATACTCCAAAAAGATATATTTTTCCGCTTTTTGCAGTTCTTCCAGCAGTTGAGCGGCGTAAGATTCGCCGTCGGGGAAATAGCGGTAGTCGGTGCAATCGGAGAGGGGCATGCCCGTATGGACGGTGATATATTCGGCGCATTGAACGGCGAACGGGTCGTTGCCGATGAGTTTGCTGTCCGAGCATTTCTTTTCGGAGTCCGCGTAGAGGCATCTGGCGCCGCGGAAACTTGCGGTGAGGATGAGTCTTCTGCGGCGGGGCAGTTTATGTCTGCGCAGCAGAAGATAAAGCAAGATTCCGACGGGCGGCAGGAGTAGGACGGGAAAGAGCCAGGCGATCTTGTATTCGGCGTTCATATCGTGGTTGATGATATAGACGGCCGCGATGGCGTCGATGACGGTGAGGACGACCGAATAGACGAGGTAAGCGCCGTCGGGGAGCGCCATGGAAAAGAAGATGATGATGCTCGGGATCAGGGCGAGCTCGATCAGCAATAAAATACAGACGAGCAAAAATTTGCTCGTCAGAAGTCTGAAAATTTTTCTCAGTCGCATAATTTTCCTTACGATCAGGCAAGCATATTCAAGACGGAGACGGGGACGTTTTGTCCTTTTTCCGCTTTTTCCGCGGCGGCGCCGAGAACGGACTGGGCGTCGGAGACGGGGTTGATCTGCAAGCGAAGCGGGGCGATGTTGACCGCTTTGTTCAACAGCAGGTTGATGGCCGTTGCGACGTTGGAATAGTCGTTGGCAACGGAAGTGAGGGTGAGCTGTTTATCGAGCGCGGTTTTGATTTGAGCGTTCGTTTCGGGGAACCCGAAGCCCGTGCAGACGACCATACCGCCGGGAGCCGTCGTTTCGAACGGGATATTGGGGGAAATGTCGTTGTAGCTGCAATGCACGCTGGCAGCGGCGAGTCTCCCTCCCGTGATGCGGAGGACGGTGTCGAGCATGGTTTCGTCTGTTTTGACGGTGTAATAGATGCCGCACTGCGCCGCGATCTTAAGCCGTTCCTCGTCGTTGTCGATGAGGATGGGTACGGCCTGGTGGTAGATGAGCAGCTGTGCGATGATATTGCCGAGTTCTCCCGCGCCGAAGACAGCGATATGGGAGCCTTTGGAGATATGGAGTCGGTCGATGACCGCTTCGCCCGTGGCGACGATCCCCGTAAAGAGCGCTTCGGTATCGGAGACGCCGGGAGGAAGGGGGGAGAGATTTTCCTCTTCGGTCACGACGAAGTCGCGCATATACCCTTCGGCGTTGACGCCGGATATCTGCATGTTGCGGCAGGAATCGGGGTCGCCCGTGAGGCAGCGTTCGCACCTGCCGCAGGGAATGGAATCGTGAATGAATACGCGCGTATTTTTTTCGACCTTGATGCAGGCGGAGCCTGCTTCCCCGACGACGCCGACGGCGAATCTGCCGGGGACGAAGGGGTATTTTGGTTTCGGGTTTCCCGTATAGGCGCGAAGCTCCGTGCCGGAGAGCAGGAGCTGGGTCACTTTGACTTTGGCCTGCGTGTCGCTCGTGAGATTGTCGGGCCTTTCTTCCGCGGTAAGCACTTTGGGAGAAAGAATTTTCCAGATCTTCATAGTACTCCTTTACGAACACGGAATAAAATCCGTGCAGTTTCCGTGTAAGATATTATAATCCATAGCGCGCGATTTTGCAAGCAAATCGCGCGGAAAAAAGCGGGAGAGGGGGATACGCAGGCGGAATTGCGGGGTGAAAAGGGGAAGAAGAGGGGAAAAAGAAAAAAATTTCGCAAAGCGGGGTGAATTGATTTGACTTGCATGGAAAAATAATATATAATGAATCAGCATCTTAGTGTAAGAGAGTAAGTACAGAGAGGTGAAAGCATGAAACCCGATATACATCCCGATTATCACGAAGCGACGGTTGTGTGCGCGTGCGGCGCAACGTTCAAAACCGGAACGACCAAGAAAGGAGACACGATCAAAGTGGATATTTGCAGCAAGTGCCATCCCTTCTTCACCGGCAGACAGAAACTCGTAGATACAGGCGGCAGAGTCGATAAGTTTAAAAAAAGATACGGAATTTAGTATTTGCGTTTTCAGCTCTAAGGGTTTGCTTGGGGCTGATTTTCTTTTTTTGCCGCGCGTACGCGCGCGGCGGACCTTTCGGAGTGACAGATGAGCAGGAAAAAGAAGAAGGACAGCAGGACGTATATAGGCGGGCAGGCGGTGCTGGAAGGCGTTATGATGCGCGGCAAGACGGCCTATGCGACGGCTGTGCGCGATCCTGAGGGGAATATCCAGGTAGAGAGCCGCAGGCTGAATTTATCCAAAGGGATGCGCATCGTGTCGAAGATACCGTTGGTGCGCGGGGTCGTCAGTTTTGTGAGTTCTCTTGTGACGGGGAGCAAGATACTGATGCGGAGCGCGGAGGTATACGGAGACGAAGGGGAGCCGACGCGTTTTGAGAAATGGTGTGAGCGGAAGCTGCACATCAACGTCATGACGGCGGTATCGTTTATTGCCACGCTTTTGGGGATTGTGCTGGCGGTGGGGCTGTTCATCGTGCTGCCGATCCTGTTGGCGGATCTTCTGGTCGGCACGGGCAGCTGGCTTGTGAAGTACAGCGTCGGGTACAATCTGATTCAGGGCTGTATCCGTCTGATCATATTTATTTTGTACATTGTGGCGATCACGGCGATGCGGGACATACGGCGCGTGTTCATGTATCACGGAGCGGAGCACAAGACGATCACGTGTTTTGAGAAGGGATTGGAGCTTACGCCCGAAAATGCGAAGACGTGTTCGCGGATTCATGACCGTTGCGGGACGACGTTTTTGTTTTTGGTGATGGCGGTCAGCATCGTGGTATTTTCGGTAGTGAACTGGGTATGCGACGAATATCTGAATTTTTTCCGGTTCGGGGACGTTGTGAATTTTCTGATCCAGTTCGGGGTAAAGATCTTATTTTTGCCGTTGGTGGCGGGGATATCGTACGAAGTGCTCAAGCTTTTGGCGAAGTCGCAGAGCAAGATCCTGCTGCCGATCAAGGCGCCGGGGTTTGCGCTTCAGAAGCTGACGACGCGGGAGCCTACGGAGGATATGCTGGAAGTTGCGATCGCGGCGTTCAAGCGCGTGTATGAGATGGACGCGGACGACAAGATCGGGGAGACGGATTTTACCGTATCCAAGACGGTGAAGAAGTACACCGAAGAGCTGAAAGCGCTGTTTGCGGAAAACGGGATCGACGAGAGCGACGCGGAGTGGCTCGTGTCGGTGAAGACGGGGATCGCGCGGAGCGAGCTTGCCGCATCGGACAAGATCCTTGTGCCGAGCCGTGTGCGGGAGCTGGACAAAGTGGCGGGCGAGCGGCTGACGGGCAGGCCTCTTTGGTACATTCTGGGCGACACCGAATTTTACGGTTATAAAATCAAGGTGGACGAGCGCGTATTGATCCCGCGGCCGGAGACGGAGCTTTTGACGGAGCAAGTATTGCGGACGGCGGAGCAAGGCGACAAGGTACTGGATCTTTGCACGGGCAGCGGCTGCATTGCGGTGGCGCTGGCGGTGAAGGGACGGGAGAAAGAGCTTTCCGTGACGGCTTCGGATGTGAGTGCGGACGCGTTGGCGTTGGCGCAGGAGAACGCGAAGCGCAACGGTGCGGAAGTAAAATTTATAGAGAGCGACCTGTTGCAGGGCGTGCGCGGGAAATTCAATATCATCGTGTGCAACCCGCCGTACATTAAGAGCGGGGACATACCCGGCCTGCAGAGGGAAGTGCAGTTTGAGCCGAAGGGCGCGCTGGACGGCGGAGAAGACGGGTTGGAATTTTACAGACGGCTGGCGAAGGAAGCGCCGCGGCACCTGGTGAAGGGCGGCACGCTGTTCATGGAATGCGGGATCGGCCAGGCGCAGGAGATCGTGAAGCTGTTCAAAAAATTTGATTATACGATGGTATCGCGCGATTATAACGACGTAGAGCGTTTTGTGCGTGCGGTATTGTAAGCGGGACGGCGGCAAGGCAAAATGATCAAAAAATTAGAAGACATATTGGAAAAATACAACAAACTCACGGAAGAGATGTCCGATCCTGCGGTGATCGCACAGCCGGAAAAGTGGACGCAATGTGCGAAGGAGCATGCGGACATAGCGGAGACGGCGGAGAAATATCTCGAATACAAGAAGATCGAGAAAGAGATGAACGAAGCGTTTGCGGCGGCGGAGACGGAATCGGACAAAGAGATGAAGGACATGCTGACGGAAGAGGGGTATGCGTGCAAGGAAAAGCTGGCGGGCATACACGGCGAGCTTCGGATCCTGCTTCTTCCGAAGGACAAGAACGACGAGCGCAACGTAGTGATGGAGATACGCGGCGGAGCGGGCGGGGACGAAGCGAGCCTGTTTGCGGCGGATCTTTACAATATGTATTGCAGGTATGCGGAGTCGATGCGTTGGAAGACGGAAGTGATCGACATGAGCGAGACGGAAGTGGGCGGCATGAAGGAAGTGGTGTTCACGGTCTCGGGGAAGGGCGTATACAGCAAGCTGAAATACGAAAGCGGCGTGCACCGCGTGCAGCGGGTACCGGAAACGGAATCGCAGGGCAGGGTGCACACGTCTACGGTGACGGTGGCGGTTTTGCCGGAGCCTGAGGACGTAGAAGTGGAGATACAGGACAAAGATCTGAAGATAGACACCTACCGTTCGGGCGGAGCGGGCGGGCAGCACATCAACAAGACGGAGAGCTGCATCCGCATCACGCATTTGCCGACGGGGATCGTGGTGACCTGTCAGGACGAGCGTTCGCAGATCAAGAACCGTGAAAAGGCGATGAAGGTCTTGAAGAGCCGCCTTTACGATTATTATAATTCGAAGTACCAGAGCGATTATGCGGAAAACCGAAAGAGCCAGGTAGGGACGGGGGATCGCAGCGAGCGGATCCGCACCTACAATTATCCGCAGAACCGCGTGACCGATCACAGGATCGGGCTGACGCTGTATTCGCTGGAAAGTTTTATGATGGGGGATATCGGCGAGATGCTCGAAGCGCTCGCCATAGCCGACAGGGAAGCGCAGCTTTCCTCTTCGGAAGACGAATAGCGATTGAAACGAAAACACATACACGTTATGCAGTTTTTGTTGCAAAATCCGCACTTTCGCGCCCGTACGTACCTGCACGGAAGACGGTTGAATAAGAAAAAATTTTTTTACGAGGTATATACGTATGAACACGACGAAGAGAATTTCTTCCATTTCCCCCTCACTGACCCTTGCGATCACGGCAAAAGCGAAAGCGATGAAAGCAGAGGGCAAATCGGTCATCGGTTTCGGAGCGGGCGAGCCCGATTTCAACACGCCGCAGCATATTATCGATGCGGCGAAAGCGGCGTTGGACAACGGTTGCACGAAATATACGCCTTCGTCGGGTCTGCCGCAGCTTCGCGCGAAGATTGCGGAGAAGTTCAAAGAAGAGCAGGGCCTCGAATACGAGCCTTCGCAGATCATCGTGTCGTCGGGGGCGAAGCACTCGATCTTCAACGCGATGTTTGCGCTGGTGGAAGACGGGGACGAGGTGATCATTCCCGCGCCGTACTGGCTGACCTATCCGGAAGTGGTGAAGGTCTGCGGCGGTGTGAGCGTGTTTGTGGAAGGGCACAAAGACAATCATTTTAAGATCACGCCGGAGGATCTGAAAAAGGCGATCACGCCGAAGACGAAGATGCTGATCTTCAATTCGCCTTCCAATCCTACGGGGGCGGTTTATACGGAAGAAGAGATCCGCGCGATCGGAAAAGTGGCGGAAGAAGCGGGGATCTGGGTACTTTCGGACGAAATTTATTCCAAGCTCATTTATGACGGAGTGAAGCATTTCTCCATCGCGCGGGTGAGCGAGAAGATGAAAGAGCACACGGTGGTGGTCAACGGCGTATCCAAGACGTATGCGATGACGGGCTGGAGGATCGGCTGGCTTGCGGCGCCGAAGGAAGTGGCGAAGGCGATCGATTCGTTCCAGAGCCATGCGACGAGCAATCCTGCGAGCGTATCGCAGTATGCGGCGTTGGCGGCGCTCAACGGGAGCGAAGAGGAACTGGAAAATATGTGTGCGATCTTCAACGACCGCAGGAAGTTCATGATTTCGCGTATTCACGAAATCGAGCATCTGGACTGCATCGAACCGGACGGAGCGTTCTACATCATGCTGATCGTGAACAAGCTGTACGGCAAGCGTTATAACGGCAGGAAGATCGGAGGATCTTTGGATATAGCGGACATGCTGTTGGAGAAAGGCGTGGCGGTAGTTCCGGGGGTCGCGTTCGGCGACGACGAATGTGTGCGTCTGTCGTATGCGATTTCGAAGGAAGACATCGCGGAGGGTCTGAACAGGATCGAGCAATTTGTCAAGGAGGTTTTTTAAAGAGTGGTATATTTTGACAAAAACAAGAACCTTCTCGAAGAGGACAAGTATCAATACGAATTGCAGGACGTAAAGGAACCGGAGCTGTTCCGCGATCTGTATCCGTACGACGAGATCCCGAAAGTGGTCTTCAACTACCGGCACGTTCCGATGAACATGCCGGACGAGATCTGGATCACGGACACGACGTTCCGTGACGGGCAGCAGTCGACGTCGCCTTTTACGGCAAAGCAGATCGTGGACATCTTCAAGCTGATGTCGAGGCTGGGCGGCCCGAAGGGCATCATACGGCAGAGCGAGTTTTTCCTGTACAGCGAAAAAGACAGGCAGGCTTTGAAAGAGTGTCAGGATCTGGGGCTGAAATTCCCCGAGATCACGACGTGGATCCGCGCGAACGAAAAAGATTTCGAGCTTGTCAAGCAGGCGGGGGTCGCGGAGACGGGGATCCTGGTGAGCTGTTCGGACTATCATATTTTCAAGAAGATGAACCTGACGCGCGGGCAGGCGATGGACAAATACCTGGGGATCGTCAAGAGTGCGCTTTCGCACGGGATCCGTCCGCGCTGCCATTTTGAGGACATCACGAGGGCAGATTTTTACGGGTTTGTCGTGCCGTTTACGAACGAACTGATGAAGCTTTCGAAGGAGAGCGGGATCCCGATCAAGATCCGCATGTGCGACACGATGGGATTCGGCGTGACGTATCCCGGAACGTCGCTTCCGCGGAGCGTGCAGGGGATCGTATACGGCCTGCACCATCATTCGGACGTACCGAGCAGCATGCTGGAATGGCACGGGCACAACGATTTTTACAAAGTGGTCACGAACGCGACGACGGCATGGCTGTACGGAGCGAGCGGGGTGAACTGTTCGCTTTTGGGGATCGGCGAACGTACGGGGAACTGTCCTTTGGAGGCGATGGCGGTGGAATACGCTTCGCTGCGCGGGACGACGGACGGCATGGATTTCACGGCGATCACGGACATTGCGCATTATTTCGAAGAGGAACTGGGGTACATCATACCGCCGATGACGCCGTTTGTGGGCAGGGCGTTCAACGCGACGCGCGCGGGCATTCATGCGGACGGGATGCTGAAAGACCCGGAGATCTACAATATTTTCGACACGGCGAAAATTCTCGGAAGGCCGGCGAGGGTGTCGATCAACAATGCGAGCGGGCTTGCGGGGATCGCGTACTGGATCAACGATTATTACGATCTGCCCGACGAGCACAAGATCGACAAGAAAGACGAGCTTGTCGGGAAGATGAAAGAGCGGATCGACAGCGAGTATGCGGCGGGCCGCAACAGCATCTGGGGCGACGACGAGCTTGACAACATGATCCGTCTTTTGGACAGAAACCGTCATCGCGAATTTGTGGCGTTTGGCAGGAGCAAATAAAGCGGTGAGCGGCGCGTGAAAAGTGCCGCGGGAAAAATTCCGAAAGTTTTCATAAATTTTTTCGAAAAGGTATTGAAAGTCGGCGAAAAAAAGTGTAAAATAAATGTATCAAAGATTTTGACGGAGGTTTCTATGATCAAAATTATTTACGGGCCCAAGGGTACGGGGAAGACGAAAATCATCATCGACGAAGCGAACAGCAAAGTGGAAAGTGCGAAAGGGCACATGATTTTCGTTACCAACACCAAGCGTTACATGTACGACCTTCACAGAGACATACGGTTCATCGATACAAGCGATTATATGATTGCGGGCGAAGACGCGCTTTGCGGATTTATCAAGGGCGTCGTAGCGGCGAACAACGACAACGAATATCTTTTCATTGACGGAGCGGCGCGGATCGCGGGCAAAGAGATCAAGGACATGGCGGCGTTCTACTATATGCTTGACAGGCTTTCGGAGAGCAACAACATCACGATTTACGTGACGTGCAGCTGCGCGAAGGAAGATCTGCCGGAATTTGTGGCGAAATATCTGTAAAAAGCGGAAATAAATCGAATAAAAAGTGAGCAGGAAACTCGTCCTTCCGATTTCGGGAGGGCGAGCTTCGGGTGTGCGCGGTCTTCGGGCGAGCGCAGCGGGCGAAAGGGTGTCAATATGAAATTTATCAGCACACGCGGGGGAGAATGCGTGACGGGAGCGCAGGCGATTGCGCAAGGTATTGCGAAAGACGGCGGGTTGTTTGTGCCCGAGGTATTTCCGCAGGTGACGGGGCAGGAGCTGGAGGAGATGCTCGGCATGAATTATGCGGAGCGTGCGGCTGCTGTTCTGCACAAATACCTGGACGAATACGATTATGACGGATTGAAAGAGGCATGCAACAAGGCGTACGCGCAGTTTGAAGGCGGAGATGCGGCGCCGCTTGTCAAGATCGATGCGGGTCTTTACATGCTGGAGCTTTTCCACGGGCCGACGTGTGCGTTCAAGGACATGGCGCTCACGCTTTTGCCGTATTTATTGCGGCAGGGGTGCGACATTTGCGGGATCAAGGAAGAGGTACTGATCCTTGTGGCGACGAGCGGCGACACGGGCAAAGCGGCGCTGGAAGGGTTCAAGGATGCGGAAGGCGTCAAGATCATGGTCTTTTATCCGAACGACGGCGTGAGCAAGATGCAGAAATTGCAGATGGCGACGCAGGAAGGGAAGAACGTGAACGTAGTCGCGGTGCGGAGCAATTTTGACGTATGCCAATCGGCGGTCAAGACGATCTTTACGAGCGAGGAATGCAAGGAAGAGTTAAAGCGCAAGGGCGTGATTCTCTCGTCGGCGAATTCGATCAATTTCGGAAGATTGGCGCCGCAGATCGCGTACTATTTTTCGGCGTATCTCGATCTTGTATCGTCGGGGCAGATCGACATGGGTTCGCCCGTGAATTTTGCGGTTCCGACGGGGAATTTCGGCAACATTCTGGCGGCGTATTACGCGAAGAGAATGGGGCTTCCCGTGGGGAAACTGATCTGCGCATCGAACAAGAACAACATTCTGACCGATTTTATCCGTACGGGCATATACGACAAGCGCCGCGAGTTTTACAAGACGATGTCGCCGAGCATGGACATTCTGATTTCCAGCAATCTGGAGCGTCTTTTGTTCGAGCTTGCGGACCGCAATGCGGTGCGCGTGCAGATGCGTATGGACAAGCTTGCCAAAGAAGGGGTATACAACCTTTACGACGAAGAACTCGAGCGTTTGCAGGAGCTCTTGTGGGCAGATTCGTGCGGCGAAGACGAAACGGTGGAAACCATTTACGAATTTTTCGAGGAATACCAATACCCGATGGATACGCATACGGCGTGCGCGATGTATGCGGCGGGCAATTATATAGCGCAGCATGAAAAGGACGGCGCGCCGATGGTCATTGTATCCACGGCGAGCCCGTACAAATTCCCGCAGGACGTCATGTATGCGATCACGGGGAACGACATCAAGGATTCTTTCAAGGCGATCAAACACCTGAATATTGCTACGGCAATGAAAGTGCCTGCGAGCCTTGCCAAACTGCGCGACAAACCCGTGCGGTTCACGGCGGTCGCGGACAAAGACAAGCTGTATGCGGAAGTTTTGAAGTTTGTAGATAAAAAATAAGAAGGAGTGATTTTTGATGCAGAATAAAAACCTTGCTTTGATTTTGTTTGGAATCGCGCTGATTTTGTTCGGCTGTTATCTGGCGATCATGGCCGAAGTTGCGGGCGGCATGACGGAATTTATCTATGCCGTATCTTTGATCGCTCCGTTTGCAGGAATACTTTTCTGCATTGTCGGTTTGGCGCAGAGTTTTCAGAAGCCTTCCGAAATGACGGATAAGAATGCCGATGAGAAAGAGGTGCCGAAGCAGGAGGAACAAACCGCTGTCGGAACGGAGCAGGTTTCCGCTGAAAACAAAGCAGGGGACAAAGCAGATGATTTGAATCTGTCTGAAAAATGAGATATTTCCCGAAAGGGATAAATTGGCAGGGCCCGACGCAAAAGCGTCGGGCCCTGCAAGTTTTTTATTTATCACCCGCTTGTTCGTAACTCGTCTGTCCGTCACCCGCTTGCCCGTTACTCACTCGCCGTCACCTGCTCGCCGTCACCTGCTCGCTCGTCATCCGCTTGCGCGTCACTCACTCGCCCGTTACTCACTCGCCCGTCGCGGATCGTTCGCGGGACTTTTTTAAAGCCTTTCGAAAAAATACGGACGGTAAGGAGGAAAAATTAAAAAAGGAGGCTTCGACGCTTGACAAAACGGGCGTGACAGAATTATAATAATGCTTATTGTAAGAATGCTTATTGTTAAGGTGATAAAACAATATGGAATCCTTTCATCATCTGCTCATGAAGACGTATGCGTTGCTGCATAAGACGGTGATGGCCGAGGCGCAGAAGCTGGGGTTGACGACGGGGCAGCCGAAGATATTGGAATACCTTTCGGAGCAGGAAGGGGCGGAGCAATACAAAATTGCGCGGCATTGTGAGATCGAGCCTGCCACGGTGGGGAGCATATTGAACCGCATGGAGGCGGCGGGGCTGATCGAGCGTCGCAGGCAGGGAACGAACCGCAGGTCTTTGTACGTATATCTGACGGAGAAGGGGAAAACGGCGGCGGAAGAGACGAAAAAGATCTTTGCGCTTGCGGAAGAGAAGGCGTTCGGAGAGATCGGCGGCGAAGAGAAGGAAAAGATGAGAGAATTGCTTTTGACGATGTATAAAAATCTTTCTCAGACGGAGGAGCAAAAATAGAAAATGGAAGAGGAATTGGCAGAGGAAACGGAAGGGACATTGGAAGCGGAAGCGCAGAGTGAGGAGAAACCGAAGACAAGCAGAAAGGGCCTGGTGATTGAGTATATCAAGCGGTGTTTGTTTCTTATTGTCGGGTTGTGCATCATGGCAGTGGGCGTGGCGTTGTCGCTGATCTTTTTGCACGGACTGCAGGGAGTCAGAGAGGGCACGGTCGCGGCGGCGATTTTTGTCGGTATGATCGCGAAACAGCTCAACCGTTTCATGGTGCCGTTCGGGGAAAAACTTTTCAGAAATTCGGAAAAAAAGAAAGAAACGGCAGAAATTGCAAAATCGTAAATATTTAACAAAAACGCCGCGGCGCAATTTTCTTGCGCTGCGGCGTTTTTGTTTATCGGATTGAAAAAAAATTAAATGCGTGCCCCGTACAATTTTTGAAAGGCACACTTTTCAGATTTTTTGTTCAAGGTCGGTATTTTTTGCCGTGCTTGTTTCAAAACGCGCCTCATGTTTAAAAAGCAGAAATTGTAGAACGGGTATTGCTGTGAATATTAGCAGATGAAAAATGGCAAAGGGGCTGAACCCTTGGTACCCTGTATGGCCTTGATTTTGCAAAGCAGGGGAAACAATAACGCTGACTTCAGGGCTGCTGTATGCAAGTAAAATAAGTGCAGCGATATAGAATAGTATACCAACCCACAGGCTTTTTTTGAAAGAAAGAAAAATTGTTCCGATACAGGCAAGCAGAATCAGTAAAACGACAGAGCTTTGGTCGGCATGACAAAAGAAAGAAATATCGCCGGTAGTAACGGATCGGAAGGATAAACCGCTGATCAGATTGGCGTGAATAGATGCGGACTGAGATGCGTAAACCTCACGGACGGTCATGACGGGGATAAACAGGATTGCACTGCATACGGCAACCAGTTCGACGATAAAAATGAAAAATCTGCGATATTTCACGTTGTTTTCCCTCCGCTTCTTTTTTCCTATTCAGATACATTATACTCTTTTTCAAAGCAAAGTCAATACTTGCGGGAAAAACAGGGGAGGGGAGATTTGAAAGCGGAGGCGGAAAAATCGGAGGCGGGAGAGGCAATGTATGAGAGGGGGCGAAAAAAGGCGAAAGGCGGGAAAAGCCGAATAAATCGAAAATTGTGTGATAAAAACGGACAAAAAAGATGATTTTCGAAGGGGACGGGCGCAAGTTGTTTGCATTTTCGGTGCGGGTATGCTATACTGATTAAGAATACATAGCGAGGGACAGCCATGGAAGAACAAGTTAAAAAGAGTTTGTTTTCGGCAGTTCAGCCGAGCGGATCGGTGACGATCGGGAATTACATCGGAGCGATCCGTAATTTTTCGAAGCTGCAGGACGAGTATAACTGCATTTATGCGGTAGCGGATCTGCATGCGATCACGGTGCCGCAGGAAGCGGCGGCTCTGCGCAGGAATACGCAGGAGCTGATGGCGCTGTTTATTGCGAGCGGGATTGATCCCGAAAAGTGCGTATTGTTTGTGCAGTCGCAGGTACCGGCGCATTGTGAGCTGACCTGGGTGCTGAACACGATCACATATCCGGGCGAGCTTTCGCGCATGACGCAGTTCAAGGACAAGAGTGCAAAGCATGCGGAGAACGTGAACATGGGGCTCATGGACTATCCCGTGCTGATGGCTTCGGACATATTGCTGTACCAGGCGGCGCTTGTGCCGGTGGGGGCGGATCAGAAGCAGCATCTGGAGCTGACGAGGGATCTTGCGATCCGTTTCAACAACCGTTACGGGCAGACGTTCACGGTGCCGGACGGATATATACTCAAAGACAGCGGCGCGCGGATCATGAGCCTTGCGGATCCTTCCAAGAAGATGAGCAAGTCGGACGAAAACGCGAATGCGTTTGTGACGATGGCGGACGATAAAGACACGGTGATCCGCAAGTTCAAGCGTGCGATCACGGACAGCGAGAGCGAGATACGGTATGCGCCGGAAGAAAAGCCGGGTGTATCCAATCTTCTCACGATTTACCATGCGTTTACGGGCAAGAGTATAGCCGAGAGCGAGAAAGAATTTGCCGGCAAGGGATACGGGGAATTTAAGATCGCGGTCGGGGAAGCGGTAGCGGACGCGTTGGCGCCGATCCAGGCGGAGAAAGCGCGGCTGTTGGCGGATAAGGCGTACCTGAATCAGGTAATGAAGCAGGGAACGGAAGCGGCGTTCCGCATCGCGCGCAAGACGCTTTCGAAGGTATATCGCAAAGTCGGATTTTATTCGGGGGACTGAGCAGGGTGTTCGGGTATATTCAGCCGGAAATACCGTACATGTATGTAAAGGACGGCGTGCTGTACAAGGCGCTGTACTGCGGGTTATGCAAGAGTATCGGCGGCAGCTGCGGGCAGACGGCGCGCATGGGGCTGTCGTACGACGTGACGTTTTTGTCGGCGATTCTGCACAACATAAAGAATTGTGACGTAAAGATCGAGCAGAAGCATTGCGTATTGCATCCGGTGACGAAGCGGCCGATCGCGCAGGACGACGAGATCACGCGGGCGTGTGCCTGTCTGAACACGCTATTGACGTATTACAAGCTGACGGACGACATACAGGACGAAAACAAGGGAAAGCTCGGGCGCAGTTTTTTTCGCGGCGGGTATAAGAAGGCGGAAAAGCTGCACGCGGAGCTGGCGCAGATCATACGCGGGCATCTGGCGGAGCAGGAGAAGCTGGAGCGGGAGAAGTGCGCCTCGCCGGACATGGCGGCGGACGCGTCGGCGAACATGTTGGCGGACGTATCGGACGCGTGCCTGGAAGAATATAAAAATGAATTTACGCACAACCTGTTTTACGGGATCGGGAAGTGGGTGTATCTGATCGATGCGCTGGACGATTACGACAAAGACAGGAAGAAGGGGAACTACAATCCGTTTTATGCGGCATACGGAGCGGAAACGCGTGCGGAGATGCTGGAAAAGAACGGGGAGGAAGTGAACTTTATATTCGGCAGTATTTTTGCGGGGAATGCGGAGAATCTGAGCAAGATACGGTTTTATTTCAATCATGATCTGACGGACAACATTATACTGCGCGGGTTGCCTGCGGTGACGAAGCGGGTGATGTGCGGGTGTAAAGGGATGCGAACGAAACCCGAAAAAATCAAATTAAGATAGGGCGAGAGCCAGAGGAAAAAAGATGAGTAAACAGAGCTATGATCTTTTAGGCATAACGGAGACGGCGACGGACGAAGAGGTGACGGCGCGGTATGAGGAGCTGAAGAAGAAGTATTCGGAAGACCGTTTTCTGGAAGGGGAAGCGGGGAACGAAGCGGCGAAGATGCTGAACAAGATCGAAGTGGCTTACAACGAGATCATGACGGAGCGGCACGAGCAGCGTACGGCGGGGGATTCGAGTTCCGCGTACGCGAAAGCGGAGCAGTATATCCGTGACGGAAAGATCAACGAAGCGCAGGCGGTGCTGGACGAATTCAACGAGCGGCCTGCGGAATGGCATTATTTGCAGTCGGTGGTATTTTACAAGAAAAATTGGATGAACGAGAGCAAGAAGCAGCTTGAGATTGCGATTCAGATGGATTCGTCCAACGAAAAGTACCGTACGGCGTACAATAAGCTGAAAGAGAAGATCGATTACGATAAAAAGCAGGCGGACGGAGCGCGGACGCAGGGCGGATACGCGCAAGGCCAGGGAGCGCCGAACGGGCAGCCGGGATACGATGAAAGCCAGCAGCAGATGGGCGGCGGATTTTGCGAGCAATGCGCGACGTGTTGTGCCTGCAATATGCTTTTCAACTGCTGCATGAATGCCTGCTGTGGGTGCAGATAAGGGAAGTTTCCGTAAGCGGGAACGCGGCGCGCGGAAGGTGCGTCCGAAGCTATGCAAAGAAAATCATTTCAGATAGCTCTGGCGGCGGTATCGTGTGCGTTGGCGACGGTGTTTATGGCGATCGGGCTGAATATTCCGGCGGCGTTTGCGACGGGGTATTTGTTTGCGTCGATTTCTCTGATGCTGCCGCTTGCGAAAGATATGCGCCTGGGCGGATTTTTGGCGTACGCGGCAGCGTCGCTCTTGTGCCTGCTGTTTGGCGGGATACAGCAATTTTATAAATTTGTGCCGTTTCTGGCGTTTTTCGGGCTGCATCCGCTTGTCAACTATGCGGAGCACAGGCACGGCTGGAACAGATGGCTGATCGGAGCGGCGAAGACGGTCTGGTTTGTCGGGGTAATGGAGCTTACGTGGTGGCTGTTTGACAGAGTGTTGGACATAACGCTTCCGTTTGCGTGGATGAACGAGTGGATCTGGGTGCTGATCGCGGTTGGCGGAGCGGTATTTTTTGTATTTTATGATTGGCTGATGATGAGGTGTCAGAAGCTGGTGAATTACTATGTGTCGAAAATAGACCGAACGGGCGGGCACAGACAGCCTCCGGTGCAGCCGCCGCGCGACGATGCGGAAGAAATTTTCGGTACAGCGAATAAAGAAGAGCAGAAGGACAAAGAGGAAGAAGAAAGAAAGGACAGCGGGGACGGGCATTGATGTTTATATTCTGCGGAGAGAGAATATATGTCTGACGTAACGGAGATCACGAATAAGAATCAGGAATTTACCGGGTTGGTGGAGTCGCTCGGGAGCAACGGAGAAGGGATCGTACATATGGGGGAGACGGTGTTTTTTGCGCCGTTTACCGTAGTGGGAGAGAAAGTCAAGTTCAGGGCTTTGAAGGTAAAGAACCGCATCGGGTATGCGAAGGCGTTGGAGATATTGACGCCTGCGGACGAGCGGGTGCGGCCGAAGTGTCCTTTATTTACGAAGTGCGGAGGCTGTCAGTTGCAGCATTTGCGTTACGGAGCGCAGCTGAAAACGAAGACGAAGACCGTAGCGGACGCATTGCGGAAGATTGCGGGGATCGAAGCGGAGGTGCCGCTGACGATCAAGAGTGATTCGCAGTTTGAATATCGGAACAAATTGCAGATCCCTGTCGGGGTGAACAGAGACGGGGAAAGCGTGATCGGGTTTTATGCGGAGCGCAGTCACAGGATCGTGCCGGTGAAGAAGTGTTTTATACATCCGGGCTGGGCGGCGGAGGTCATACGTATTTTTTCCGAATATATGGAAAAATACCGCGTACGCGGATATGACGAAGCGACGGGCCGCGGCACGTTGCGGCACATTGTGGTGCGCGACGTAGACGGGAATTTTCTGATCACGGCGGTGACGGCGTCGGACGTATTGCCGGAAGCGGACAAGCTGGTGCAGATGCTCAGCGAAAAATTCAAGAGTTTTTCGTTGTGGCAGAACCGGAACAAGGGAACGGGGAACGCCGTATTCGGTGAGAAATGGACGCTTTTGTACGGCCGCGGGAAGTATGCGGCGCACGAGTGCGGCATACGGTTTGAAGCGGGGCCGAACACGTTCATACAGGTAAACCGAAGCGTGTGCAGGAAGTTGTACGAGCGTACGGTGCGTTTTGCAACGGAATGCGGCGCGAAGACGGCGATCGACGCATACAGCGGAAGCGGACTTCTGACGGCGATGCTTGCCAAGCAGTTGGAGCGGGCATACGGGATCGAAGCGGTGCGGGAAGCGGTCGATTGTGCAGACGAACTGATCGCGCCGAACAAGCTGGAAGGGAAACTGATCAACATTTGCGGAAAGGTGGAAGAGGAGCTGCCGAAGCTGATGGCGGGGCAGAATGTATCGGAGACGATGCTTGTGGTGGATCCGCCGCGCAAGGGTGTAGATCGCGGAACGCTGAAAGCGATTTTGGCGTCGGGCATACCGTATGTAGCGATGATTTCGTGCAATCCAGCGACGATGGCGCGGGACGTCGGGATTTTGACGGGGTCTTTGCGTGAAGAGGGCAGCGAACTGAAAAAGTATGCGGGGTATACGAAAGACGGCTGCGAAGGGTATTATAAATTGGTATCCGTTCAGCCTTTCGACATGTTCCCGCAAACCAAGCATGTCGAGACACTGGTTTGTCTGGAAAGGAAATAATCCAGTTTTGAAAATAAAAGATGTTTTTAAAGTTGAGAAGGTTTTTTAAAAAAGAAGAATCGTCGGAACAGAAAAAGTGGAATAAGTTGTGGGAACTTTATGGAAACGGTGAATTGAATGATCCCATATTTTACTTATGCGACTATGATTCCTGTATAAACGGAGAAGGTCATCTGTGCTTTTTTGAAAATAATGAAGATTGTTTGAGTAAATATTCTGAAGAATTAAAAAAAGTAATACCTGACGAACTGTATAAGAATTTTGATAGAGCATTGCGTGCATTTGAGCGAAAAATCGACGAGGAAAAAATTTGTAGCGATGCGGATGCTTATTTTTATGAACATGAGGCAGATATTATTAAAAAGATTCAATCTTATGCAAATACTTTGGATTTTTAAAGTAACATAAGGTTAAATTTGTGCTTTAAAAGGACAGTTCAGCATTTTAGGAGCAAGAATCAACAGAGCATGAAAGCTGGCGGAAACTTTATATACAAAAAAGCAGGTGGCTATAAACTTGCGGGGCTTGCAAATGGCTTTTTTGAAGGTCTTGGCGACCGTCTGCCACGTCGAAACGCTTGTATGCCTTGAAAGGAAATAATGATAAAAGAGGTCAAAAACTTCGGTTTTTGACCTCTTTTTTATGGTACGGTAAAAGTACGCAGCGTCCGAAAGGGAAAGCTTTCGTCTAAAAAAAACAGATGCAACATGAAATTATCCGACAGTAAAAAATTTCAGACTTCAATGTCATGTGTGCAATGCGGAAGGTTCAGAATGACGAACGGCTTTTCCTTTGTTTTCGCGTATTGCATCGTTCGGAATGTGCCGCCTTGTTTTTGACCGTTCCAGACGACGATCACAAAGTCGGAACGATCGACCATGTATTGGTTTCGTATGCGCATACAGTCGGGCGAATACCTCGGGCTGATGACATTGACGGAATTTGCCGCCGCACAAATTTTCTTGTATCTTTGTTTATCTTCCGTGCGCCATTTCAAATCTTGGTTCGGGCAGGGGACGGCAATTTCAAGGGTAACGTCGGGATACGTTGAATCGCGCAGACCGATCACAATTTCCGCAAAGTCGGAATCGGCGCCCAGCGCGCCGCCCGAAATAAAGTGCTTGTATCCCTTCAAAATCAATGCAAGAACCGTCTTTCGAAGCGCGGCAAGATAGCGTTTGTGCTCCGCGCAGTTTTTATCCGCATAGTTCCACCCGAATCCTTTCGGACGATGCCCCGTAAGGCAACACGTTTTCATTTTTACGAAACTCCTGTAAATTGATACACTTCTCATTATAGGAAATCAAAGAAGAAATGTAAAGCGTTCTATATATAGAACCTATAATTTTTTAAATTTACATATAATAATGGCGTAGTTCAACTCATAGAACTTACGGAGGGCAGGAACGTGAGGTTGATTGATGCTGTTATTATACGGTTACGTAAAATAATGAATGAGAGAGGAATTACGCCTTATTATTTTCATAAAGAAGGCGGAATTGCCAAATCGACGATATCACAAGTTTTTAACGGGAAACAACAAAAAATTATGCTTGATCTTTTGTATCAATTTACTTCTACCTTAGGTATCAGTCTGAAAGATTTTTTTGACGACCCGATTTTCAACGAAGTGACCGACTAATAAAGAGGCGCCCGAACGCAGCCGTTCGGGCGCCTCTCTGCGTAATATAGAAAAAATTTTGAAAAATTGGCCGAAATAAAATATGCAAAAATTTTGAATTGCATCTTTCTCTGATTGACAAAGCGGCATAGCCTGTCTATACTTAAAGCAAATGTAGACCATAGTTTACATTTGCTTTGGATTACAGGAGATAAGAGATGAAGCTGAATGAAGCGGTGGGGAAAAGACTGAAAGATTTATTGGAAGAAAAGCATTGGAAGAATTATTCATTGCAAAAGGAAGGAGGAATTCCCCGTTCGACGGTCGGATTGATCATAGGGGCAAAAAGAAAGACCGTCAAATTAGAGACTCTTTATCAAATAACTTCTACCTTAGGTATCAGCCTGAAAGATTTTTTTGACGATCCGATTTTCAACGAAGTGACCGATTAATAAAGAGGCGCCCGAACGCAGCCGTTCGGGCGCCTCTTTGCGTATTGCGGAAAAAATTTTGAAAAATGTACCAAAACAAAAGATAAAAAATTTTTGCTTTGCGCCTTTTCGTGATTGACAAAAAAGCAAAGACATAGTATACTTTCATAGTCCCGAATGGGACTATGAAAGAGAAGGAGAGGAGCGATGCGCAAAGAAGCGTTGGATTTATTGAACGGAGTCAACCGGGCGATCATACAATTTCGCGGGATATATTCGGCGTGGTCGGGGAAGCATGGGAAGAGTTATCATGAAATGCTGGTATATTATACGATCCGCGAATACGGGTATTGCACGCAAAAGCAGATTTGTGACAATTATCTGTTGCCGAAGCAGACGATCCACAATGTGATCCAGGCGATGCGAAAGTGTGGGATCCTGGAAGAGAGAGAGGGCGGAAAGCGCGGACGGGAAAAGGTATTTGCGTTAACGGAGAGGGGACAAGCGGAAGAGGCGTCCTTTCTTCGGGCGATGGGGGACGCGGAGAGCAAGGCGTTAAAGAAGATGGGAGAAGAGAAGTTGCGAAGGCTTACGGAATTGTTGTGGGAATACGACGGTGCGTTGCATGAGGCATTCGGAAGGGAGACGAGGGCGTATGGAAGACAAGACGGCAAACTGGGGAACGGAGAAAATAAGTAAGATACTTTTCAGGTTGGCGCCGCCCGTGATGCTGGCGCAGCTTATTCAGGCATTGTACAATATCATAGACAGTTTTTTTGTCGGGAGATATTCGGATGCGGGACTGACGGCGCTGTCGATCATTTATCCGATGCAGTTACTGATGATTGCGATTGCGGTCGGGAGCGGGGTCGGGGTGAACACGATCATGGCGGCGAAGCTGGGAGCGGGCAAGAAAGAGGAAGCGGACGGCTATGCGGGAGTCGGCACGGTGCTTGCTTTGTTTTTATGGGCGGTGTTTGCGCTGATCAGTTGGCTGATCATGCCTGCGTACGCGAATATGTCCACAGATTCCGCGCAAGTGGCGGAAGAAGTAATCGTATACGGGAGGATCGTATGCGTTTTCAGCATCGGGTTATTTTTGGAGAGTTGCTGGACGAAGGTATTGCAGGCGGACGGCAACATGAAGACGCCGATGGCAGCGCAGATTGCGGGAGCGGCTGTCAACATACTACTTGATCCGATTCTGATTTTCGGATTTGCGGGAATTCCGTCGACGGGGATAGCGGGAGCGGCGATCGCGACGGTAGCGGGGCAGGCGGTGGCGGCGCTGATCGTGATGAAGAAGGGATTGCGCCGCGTTCCGAAAAAGAATGTGATCGTGCATCATGCGGGGAGTATAATCCGATTCGGGCTGCCGAACATACTGATGCAGTCGGCGTACACCTTTTACATATTGGGTCTGAATCTGATTCTGGCGACGTTTTCGGACCAAGCGGTGACGGCGCTGGGACTTTATTACAAGTGGCAGACGTTTTTCTTTATTCCATTGGGGGCGATGCAGACGTGCATCGTGCCCGTGATCAGCTACAATTTTGCGCGCAAGAGCATTGACCGATGTAGGAAAACGCTGTTTACGTCGGTATGTTTCGGGTGGATCCTGATGGCGGTGGGGACGCTCTGTTTTTTGCTGATCCCGTCGCAGATGCTGCGCGTATTTACGCAAGACGAGCGCGTGATACAGATCGGCAGGGTTGGATTTCGGTTTGTGGGGGTGAGCTTCCTGCCGATGGTGACGTCCTTGATTTTTCCCGTCTTTTTCCAGGCGGTGGGGGCGGGGCTGAAAAGTTCGCTTCTGACGGTGGTGCGCACGGTTGTTTTGTTTGTGCCGCTGGGGTATCTTTTTTCGAGGTTCGGGCTCACGTGGTTTTGGCTGACGTTTCCCGTCACGGAAGTGCTGACGAGCCTGGTGGGCGTGTTCTTTTACCGCAGGTTTCTGCGCGGAAATTACGCGAGCGGAGAAAAGTGCGGCGCATAAAGAAGCCGAACGAAAAAAAGCCGGCAAAGCGGAACGCTTTGCCGGCAGGAAATAATTTGTTATTTGATCATTTTTGCGATGGAACCTTTGAAGAAGGTAACGACTGCGCCGATGATGGCGAAGATACCGCCAAGGATAGCGCCGATCGCAAGTTTTTCATTGAAGAGCAGGAGGACGCCGTCTTTCACGTCTGAGCCGAGGCTGATGGCGGTAAAGCCGGTCGTGCTGAACAGGAAGACCGCACCGACCACGAAGCACGCGGTGGCGATGATCTTGATGATAAAGCTTTTACCGCTGATCAAAGAGATGATGCCGCCGACCAAGGGCAGGACGAAAGCGAGCGTAACCATGATGTTAAACTGGAGCAATTCGATCGTAACGCCGGGGAAGTCAGTGTTTTTGCTTCCGAAAGCGAGATCCATTCCCGTAATGGAAAAAGAAGAGCCTCCGATTTTTCCGACGTAGGTCACGGCGTCGAGGAACATCATACAGAACGCGGCAATGCCGAAAAGCAGCGCGATCGCCCCCGGAATGTAGTAGTTGAGTTTCGATTTTTTAGCCATAAACATATTCTCCTTCTATGATATCGATATATCCATTTTAACATAACGGGACGGAAAAATCAATACTTGACCCGTATTTTTATAAAGTTCGACTGATCGGGGGAAAATGTTGAATAGAGGAAAAAGAGGAGATCGTACAATATGGAAAAAGAGGAGATCATAAGAGCGGCGGAAAGACTGGAAGGGTCAGCGGCGGATTATCCGTTCGAGGGAGATTTTGAAACGGTGGTATTTCGGCATAAGCAGACGCGGCGGTGGTTCGGGCTGGTGCTGAAAGTGCCGAAGCGTTATCTTGGCGAGGGAGCGCGGGACGAAGTTTGTCTGAACCTGAAATGTCCGCGGGATCTTTCGGAGATTTTGCGTCAAAATTATAAGGGGATCCTGCCCGCGTACCACATGAACAAGTCGCATTGGATCACGGTGCGCCTTCATGCGGACGTACCGCAGGAAGAGATTTTGCGGCTTTTGGGGTTAAGCTATGACTTGACGGGCGGCAAAGGCGGCAAAGTGCGAGGGTGAGGGCAGAATGTGAAAATAATGTGATAAAAAATCGGATAAAAAGTTTGGAATCGATTGCAATTCGCGCGTGTTTATAGTAAAATAAATGAGATAGCGAGCCGGCGGAGCCGGAGAGCGAAAGAAGAAAAGGGAACAGGAGGAATTTATGTCCAACAGCAGAAAACTGCCGCTGACGGCGAAAGATGCGGCGTTGAGTTTTCAGCATATGTTTGCGATGTTAGGCGCGACGATCACGGTGCCTATTCTTGCGAACATGAGCATTGCGATGGCGATGATCGCCGCGGGTATCGGAACGATCATCTTCTATTTCATTGCGCAGAAGAAAGTGCCTGTATTTTTGGGTTCGAGTTTTGCGTTTTTGCCTGCGCTGATCGCGGTAGTGGGGCCGGATAAAGAGAAATACAGTGCGGCCTGGCAGGAAGCGATGGCGGCCGTAGCGATTTCGCTTGTGCTTGCGGGCCTTGTGTACGTGATTTTTGCGATCGTGATAAAGTATGTCGGCGTGCACAAGATCAAGAAGCTGTTCCCTGCGATCGTGGTGGGGCCTGTGGTGTTGATCATCGGTATGATTCTCGCGCCGAAGGCATTCCAGAGCAACATTATTACGTTTGGTATAGAAGATGGTGTACGTACTGTAGAACTTTGGAAATCTTGGACGACGGCGATCGTGACGGCGTTGACGATGATCCTCGTCAACGCATATGCGAAGCCGAAGTCGTTTTTGAAAGTAATACCGATCCTGCTCGGGTTTGCGGTCGGTTATGTCTATGCGTTTATCATCAGCCTTGTGCCGGGCGGCAGTCTGATGAGATATATTGTGCAGGAAAACAACGTATTCAGTCATTTTGACGGATCTCGCGCATTCAGCAAGGAGAGGATTGTCCTGTTCCAGCATATCGGGGAGGAATTCTCCTTCTATCTCGGGTTCTCGTCGCCGACGTTCGGCACGACACTCGTGTCTGCGATTCTCATGATTGTGCCGCTTGCGATCGTCACGTTCATGGAGCATTTGGGCGATATCAGTGCGAACAGCACGGTCTGCGGAAAAGATTTCATGGTCGATCCCGGCCTGCATCGTACGGTCTTGGGCGACGGTATTGCGACGGCGGTCAGCGGACTTTTGGGCGGACCTGCGAACACGACCTACGGCGAAAACACGGCGGTTTTGGCGATTACGAAAAACTACAATCCGCGCAACATTTTCTTTGCGGCGTGCCTTGCGGTGATTTTCGGTATGTTTACCGTATTTGCTGATTTTCTGGCAACCATTCCTTCGCCAGTTATCGGCGGAGCGTCCATCATTCTTTACGGTATGATTTCCGCATCCGGTCTTCGTACCCTCGTGGATTCCAAAGTGGACTTCAACAACACGAAGAATCTGATCGTCGTATCGGTGACGCTTGCGATCGGGCTCGGCATGGGTTCGATGAGTTTGATCGGCGATGTTCTCGGAAACAACGGTCTGGACGGGTCTATGTTTAAAGTGCTGATCGGCGACGTGGAAATTTCGCCGCTCGCGATTGCGACGGTCGTTGCGATTCTGCTCAACCTGATCATTCCGAACACGAAGGAACCGACCAAAGAGCAGGAAGCTGCGGAAGACAAGGCGATCACCAGCCTTACGCCTTCCACGACGGATCTGGAACTGGTCGAAGAAGAGGACAAGGCGGAAGAGGAAAGCGCGCAAAGCGAAAAAACGGAAGATGTTCCGTTGTCGGAAAAGAAGTCTTAACCGAATAAAAAAACAATAAAAAAGCGCCGCGGCAATTTCTGCCGCGGCGCTTTTTGCATACGTCCCTTTATTTTCCGAACGAAAAACGAAGGGACGCAAAAATTTTAAAGAAAGGCAAAGCCTTTGTCGGCTCATACCCGAACAGGAGCGGAGCAAAATTAAAAAAGGTGCGCCGCCGTTATTTTGTTTTTCCGACAGAGGAGGGGGAGATGTGGAAGACGGAACGGAAACTTTTATAGAAAGTCGGGTAATCGTTGAAGTTCATGAGCGAGGCGACCTGAACGGGTTGAAATCCGCGCAGGAGGTATTCTCTGGCCGTGTACATTTTTTTGAGGCGGACGAACTGCATGATGCTGATGTGCATGGTTTTGGTGAAGACATGCTGCAGATAGCTGGGCGAAACGAAGAGGTGAGCGGCGATGTCCTTGGTGGAGAGGGGGGTATCGAGGTTTTCGGCGATGAAAGCGATGGCGCCCGTGACGAGCTGCGGCATTTCGAGGGGGGAATAGTCGGAATTTTGTGTATCGTAGGCAAGGATGATGAGCAATTCGCTGAGGAAAGACAGGAGCAGGGTATGCAGCGGTTCGGCGGGGTAGATTTTGGTATAAGAGTCGAATTTTCTGAAAAGATCGAGGACGGCGGGGTCAGCTTTTTTGCAGAAGCCGTGTAATTGCGCGATACATTGCGGGATAAGTTCGTGGGGGAAGCTGACGACGTACCGTTCGTAGTTTTCGTGCGGGGGCGTTTTGAGGACGTGGTATTTCCCGGGCGGAATGAAGAAGATGGTATTTTCCGTAAACTCATAGGAGACGTCTTCGATGAGGAAAGTCCCCGAGCCCTTTACGATGCAGAGAATTTCGCAATCGGTGTGGTGATGGCTGGTAAAGTGGCTCTTCTCGTTGTTCTGCGTAAAGTTGTGCAAGAACTGAATATTGTTGCAAAGGATCTGGTTCAACATAGGAGTATTATAACAGATGAAAGCAGAAAAAGCAATATAAACAAGCAAAACGGCGGATTATATGTAAAAAATATTCAGTTTTTGACGTGATTGCGGACGGGTAAGCGGCGGTCGGGAAGGGAAAAAAGAGTATGGCGGACGAAGGGACGGGAGGGGAGATTCGGATAAACAAAAATTGTGCAAAAAAAACAAGAAATTGTGCAAAAAAATGCGGAAAAAGGTTTGCATTTTCAAAAAAGACGTGTAAAATAGAAGGTGCAGAAAATGCAAATTTTCTCAGATTTAAGGAAAGACGAGGTAAGCATTTTGTTGGATCAATATCGCGGACTGCCGTTCTGGTGCTGGAACGGTAAATTGGACAAAGCAGAAGTTGTGCGCCAGGTACATATACTCAAAGATATGGGCTTTCGCGGATTTTTCATGCACAGCAGGACGGGATTGGAGACGGAATATTTAGGGCAGGAGTGGTTTGAGATCGTCACGACGGCGGCGCAGGAAGCGAAGAAGCTGGGGATGACGGCATGGCTGTATGACGAAGACAGGTGGCCTTCGGGAACGGCGGGCGGAGAAGTGACGAAGACGTTGGAATTCCAACTCAAATTCATATCGATGTACGATGCGGACGCGGAACCGGAACGGGAAGTGCATATCGCGGGGGAACTGGGCAGGTTTGCGGTATGTCTGAACGAACGCGGGGAAATGGAAGATTACTATGCGCTGGAAGAAGGCGAAGCGTGCAAAGAGGGGTATGTTGCGAAGAAATTTCTGATCGAGCACATGAAGAACGATCAGTTTTACAACGGGTATACCTATGTTGACACGATGAACCGCAAGGCGACGGAAGCGTTTCTGAACGCGACGCATGAAAGATATCGGAAAAAGTGCGGAGATCTGTTCGGGAAAGTGATCATGGGCATCTTTACGGACGAACCGCACCGCGGGGCGGTTCTCAACGGGTTCGGCATTCACAATGCGAACAAGATGCAGATGCTGCCGTACAGTTACGAGCTTTACAACCGTTACCGCAAGATCACGGGGGAAAAACTTTCGGAAAAGCTGCCGGAGCTGTTTTATAAGCGTGCGGACAGCAAGATCAACCGTACGATGTATTATTATATCGAGACGGTGGATGAGCTTTTCCTGGAAAATTTTGCAAAGCCGTATCACGAATGGTGTCTGAAAAACAAGCTGATCTTTACGGGGCATATTCTGCATGAAGACAGTCTTGCGATCCAGACGATGTTCGAGGGGAGTATTCAGCGTTTTTACGAGCATATGGATTATCCCGGCGTGGACATTCTTACGGAAGGGAACCGTGCGTACTGGGTTGCCAAACAGGTGCAGTCGGTGGCGCGTCAGACGGGCAAGAAATTTGTTTTGAGCGAGTTGTACGGCTGTACGGGCTGGCAGTTTAATTTCCGTTCGCATCGCGACGTCGGTGTATGGCAGGCGCTGCTCGGGATCAATCTGCGTTGCCATCACCTTTGCTGGTACACGATGGAGGGCGAAGCCAAGCGCGACTATCCGGCAAGCATCTTCTACCAGTCGGGTTGGTACAAAGATTATAAATACATAGAAGATTATTTTGCAAGGCTGGGCGAGATTTTGGACAAAGGCAAGCCGCAATGCGAAGTGCTGGTCATAAATCCCGTGGAGAGTGCGTGGCTGTACCCGCGCGTCGGCTGGGAGAAGAATTTCTTCGAGTTGCAGTTAGACGATGCGAAGCGCCTGGAAGAGGAATACGGCAAGCTGTTCGGGATCCTTACGACGGGGCAGGTCGATTTTGATTACGGCGACGAAGAGATGCTGGCGCGGTATGCGCGGATCAAGACGGACTCCGACGGCGCGGTGCTGAAATTCGGCAAAGCGGTTTATCGCTGCATCGTGATCAACGGTATGGATACGATCCGTTCGTCCACGCTCGCGGTGGTGAAAAAATTCAAAGCGGCGGGCGGCAGAGTGATCGTTGCGGGAAGAATGCCCGAATACGTGGACGCGACGAAGCCGTTTGCGGAAGAGAACCTGCGCGGCTGCGAGCGCATACCTTTTGAGCGGGACGCGGTGCTGAACAGTTTGCAGGCGTACAGGAGAATACAGATCGATTCCGAGGAGATCCTGACGGCGGTCAGACGCGTGAAGGACGGGTATTATGCGGTATGTCTGAACACGGACCGAGACGCGAAAAAGGAAGGGCTGACGCTGCAATTTGACCGTGCCTACAACGTGGACGAGATACGTTTGGAAGACGGGAAAAAGGCGGGCGTTGCGGAGGAAGCCGAAAAGATCACGGTGGATTTCGAGCCGGGCGAATGCAGGGTATTCCGTCTGATGCGTCAGGACAAATGCGAGAAGCTTGCGCAGGCGGAAGAGGAAAAGAGCGAAACGGTGCTGCAGAGCGAAATGGCCTACGAACTGTCGGAGCGCAACGTTTTGCCGCTGGATTTTGTGACGTACACGCTTGACGGCAAGACAGACGGAAAGGAATACGAGATCCTGCGTGCGGACCGCAAGGTGCGCAAAGCGCTGGGTATGCCTCTTCGCGGGGGCGAGATGGTGCAGCCGTGGTATCGTGAGAAGTACGGATTCGTAAAGAACGAAACAGAAAAGCATACGCTGCGCCTCAAATATACGTTCAATGCGGAAGAGCTTCCCGAGACGGAATATCGGCTGATCATGGAGCAGAGCGAGCGCTGGGAGATTCGGCTGAACCGTAAAAAGCTGGATAAGACGGTGAAAGGGCATTGGATCGACAAATGTTTTGACGAGCTCGAGATCCCGCGCGCGTTTTTGAAGAAAGGGAAAAACACGCTGGAGATGACGGCGGAGTTCGATGCGGGACTGAATCCGGAGTGTGTCTACATTGCGGGGAATTTCGGGGTCGGTCTGGAAGGCAAAAAGACGTGGATCTGTAAATTGCCGGAGAAGTTGAAGACGGGCGACATCACGTACCAGGGACTGCCTTTCTACAGCGGCAAGATCACTTATCATACGGGAATTTGCGAAGGCCGTCTGCGCGTGCAGCTGGAAGATTGCTGCGGAGCGGTGAGCAAGGTTTCGGCGGGGAAATATTCCGAATACGTCGCGTTTGCGCCGTATGAAAGCAAGGTCTTTGATTGCAAGGGCGAATTGAAGATCGAAGTTTCCCTTACGCGCCGCAATACGTTCGGCCCGCTGCATTATGCGCCCGTTTTGTGCGGCGCATACGGCCCCGAACTTTTTGTGGAGGACGGCGAAACGTATACGGACAATTATTGTCTGATCCCGCAGGGCATCAGCGACCGTGTGACGGTAAAATTCTATTGATTAAAAAAATGCGGCCGCCGATGCGGCAGCATAGAAAAAGGGGAGCTGCCTTGCCCTTGCGGGGCGGGCGGCGCCCCTTTGCACCGTTTTTTTCGCGTATGATTGGCTCGCCCATCGGCAGGAGGGGCGGGCGCTGAAAAGTATGGGAATGCTACAAAGTGTGCGCGCATACAAAGTACTGTGTGTGCCGTAATCTGCCGCCTGAGGGCGGTGTGAAATATGGAAAGTCAAAAACTGAAAGAGAGAGGAGGGAGAAGAATGGTAAGGAAGATGACGCAGGCAGATCGGGAAGATTTTTTGCGGCTGTCGGAGATATTTTATGCGTCGCCCGCGGTCATGCACAGCATTCCTTTTGCCTATCACGAGCGTGCGTTCGAGGAGCTGATGCGTTCGGACGAATACGGAGACGGGTATATTCTGGAAAAGGACGGGAAAGCAGTCGGCTTCGGGCTCACGGCAAAGACGTATTCGCGGGAAGCGGGCGGAAAGGTTCTGTGGCTGGAAGAGCTGTTTGTATTGCCGGAATTTCGCTCTTGCGGTCTCGGGCGCGAATTTTTTGCCATGGCGGAAGCGCAGGCAATCAAAGAGGGCTTTGCGCGCATACGGCTGGAAGTGGAGGAAGAAAACGGCAGAGCGCGTTCTCTGTACGAAAGACTGGGATATAAGACGCTCGGTTACAGACAGATGTACAAGGAGTTGAATGTGTAAATTCCGCGGGGAAATTGCCGTGCAGATAAAAAGATACGAAAATGCGGGGAGATAAGAACAGCGATGCGGGTTTTTGCATAGTATGTAAGTGGAGGCAACTCCGATTTATTTACGAGGGGGCAAAAATTATGTGTCTGCTGTATTCTATTCTTTTCGGCGGAAACTGTGGCTGTCACCGCAACAGCGGTTGTTATGAAAACAATTTTGTCCGTTCGGGCGGATGCGGCTGCGGCAGCAGTTCGGTACGTTCGGGCGGGTGCGGCTGCAACGGGAGCGAATCGGCTTATTCGGGCGGATGGAACTGCGAATCGAATTCTTCGTATTGCGGGAACAACGCGTCGGCGCAGAACCTCTGCGCTTCGGCGGGATGCTGCAATTCCTGTAACCGTTGCTGTTCGGGGTACGGGCGTCACGGCGGTGACTGCGTCTGCGGCGACGTATGTTATTATTGCAGGCAGTACGCGCTGTGCCGTTGCTGCAATCGTTGCGGAAACTGAGTGCATACGGAAAAGGCGGCGTTTTCGCCGCCTTTTTTTCCGCAAGTCTTTGCCGCAAAAACGCATAAGAGATAAGCATCGCCGCAGGGAACGGCTACGTAAGGAAACGGCTTAAAAGTTTGGATAACGGAAAAGAGGGAGGCTCATGCGGAAAGCGGGCGTATTTTTTGGTGAAATCATGCCGTCCGCGATTGCATTTTAACGGAAAATATAGTAAAATAAAGAAAGGGTTATGCGGATGTGGCGAAATTGGCAGACGCGCCGGACTTAGAATCCGGTGGGCAACCTTGCAGGTTCAAGTCCTGTCATCCGCACCATATGATACACCTATTGCAATCCGAACCCCTGAGGTTGGACAGCAATAGGTGTTTTTCTGTTTCTTTGCGATAAAACTGCTGTAATTGAGCGTTTTTTAGCAATTTTAGCTGATACAATTAAAAATTGCATTTGGACTGTAAATCAGCAAAATCTTTCATTTAGATCAGTAAATCATGAAAATCCCATGATCTGAACCCCTATGTCTCGGAATAGTATTCCTTTTCCTTTGCCATAGGGGTTTTGTTTTGATTTTTTAGAGTGAGGTCGTTTTGTGTTGTAAAATGTGACATAGTCATCTATCGCTTTTCTTAATTCATATTCAGATCTGTATTTTGTACGATATAACTCTTCGCGCTTCATTGAAGATAAGAAAGATTCGATTACAGAATTGTCGTATGGTGTATGCGTACGAGAGAATGATTGTTCAACATGAAGAGATTTCAAATAAGAGCAGAAAGAGTAGGAACGATAATTTGTCCCTCGGTCGCTATGGAATATGAGATTCTGCTGTGGTTGTCTGGTTTCATATGTTTGTCGAAAAGTACTTTTTACTAATTGAGTGCTGTTCTTAAAAGAAATTCTATATGCAATGATTGTCCTTGCGTATAAGTCCATAACGGCACAGATATGGTAGTTTTTATTGTTGAAACGAAAGTATGTAACATCACCGACCCAAACTTGGTTTGGAGCAGAGGGATTGAATTGTTGATTTAATCGATTGTTACGCTTGCGTAGCTCCTTTTCATATAGAGATTTTGAAATTTGCCGAATGCTGATAAGTCCCATTTCTTGCATAAGGAATCGAACCGTTTTTTCGCTTGTAATACATCCGCGCTCTTTTAGCACGGCAGTTATTTTTCCTGCACCATAAATTTGTTTGCTTTCGTCAAATACTTGTTGAATTTTTTCCCTCAGTTCTTCTCTGCGTTTTAAATACCAAACATTGTCTCGCTTATTGCGGAAGATGTGGTTGTAGAATGTCCCGCGGGAAACGTCCAAAGCTTCGCATAGCATATGTACATTGTATTGCCCTTGAAGAGCTTCGAGTTCATACAGGCGTTCTTGTAGCGGTGCTGAGACAGTGCAATTTACCTTTTTTAAGATTTCAATAATTCCTTAGCACACATATCGTAAATCGACAATAAGCAAAGTCCTTTGTACAAAACAAAAAGCCGTAGTCATAACGATTACGGCTTTTATCTTGCAATATGCGGTTATTGTTTCAATTCCAAAAATCCCAATACAAACGCGTCTGGGAAGATGAATTGCTTTTCGCCGCTCGGGAACTTTACGCGCATATATTTCTTATCCGCGCCGATCCATGTTATCGTGCCGTCCCCAAACTTTTTATGCGAAACGACATCGCCGATTTTAACATCTGCAAGAATTTTCTCCCACTTATCCTCCGGCGTTTGCGTTGTTTCCTCGGCGGCCGGCTCCGAAACAACGGTTTCAGCCGTTGCCTGCGTACCTTTATCGCGGTACTTTTCGGGAATGAGAATTTGCTCGAAGTCCGTCATGGTCGCCTGCTGCTTGGAATACAACGTTTCATATTCCTCACGGCGCAGCACGGTATCCCAGCCGCCGACGGCTTCGCCTTCGTGCTTGTCAATGCCCGTATAAGATAGACTGGAATTCTCGTACTTGCGGAAGCCGAAAATGCCCTGATTCATCTTTTCCGCGTCGAATAGCCCGATGGAACACAACACGTCGAAATCCTTGACGGTGAGCCCCGTGACCTTTTGGAACAGTTCCGGCTCTATCTGCGTAATGACGTCCTTGATCGTCTGTTCGCGGTAGTCGGTCAGATACATAAACGCGGGAATGCGCGCCGCAAGTTTCAGAAGATTCTCCTGCACCTGTTTGCGCAGGGACTTGGCTTTCTTCTCGTCCTCCGTAAGCTCTTTCTTTTCGGACGGCGTGAGCTCGTCGCCCTTTTCTTTTTTGAGCTTTTTGACCTTCTCCGAACGGTTGATGATCGTCTGGATCTCCGTATTCAAAGAGCGGAAGCCCTCTATGCGCATAAGCGCGACCAGAGCCTCCTGATTGTTTTGCAACTTTTTCAGTGTGTCGTTATCGACGTGAACAAGGAGTGCCGTCTGCCAGCGTTTGGCAAGCAAAGTGGCGGAAGTGCCCGCATAGGTGATATCGAGAATGTCCTGCGCGTCGATGCGGTTCATAGACGAGCCGTCAAACGCGAGCACGGGCAGAAATGAGATAAATTCCGAAACCTTCTGTTCGGGGCTGGCATCATCCACTTTCAGACGGCAGGAATAATCGGATATCTGGTGCAGCGCGCGTTCCAGCGCAAAGTCAAAGATATAACATTCCTGCTTGATGACTTCTTTATCCCCGTGGTCATTTACGACCTCCCACGGCGATTGCACGCGGAACGCCGTCTGGAAATACGTTTCGGGCGACTTTAAGTTGCGCAGCATGAACACGCCCGCCCAAGGACGCACGGTAACGCCCGTCGTCAGTTTCCCGCAGGAGAGCGTGATCGTCTTTGTTTTGAGCGGATCGCCCATAGCGTTCAACACGGGGCGCAGCGCGTCCAAACCAATACCTGCTTTCGGGCCTGCACAGACGATGACTTTATAATCGTCAAAGAAGTTGTTCTGCTTTTGCCTGAGCAGGTTATACATGGCGTAACAGCTTGCGACGTTCGGCAAAAACCACAGCGTATGCGACAGCACGTTCAAAAGCGTGGTATCGGAAAAGGGCATGGGCGGGCGTTCCGCGCCCAGTTTCAATCCGTCCACGGGCATATAGTTGCCCTGAATCATTTTGAGCCATTTTTGCACGTCGTCTTCATAGACAAACCGCGCCGTTTCAATCTTTCCTTTTTCGAGTACTTCCGCGCGGAAAAACTCGTTGATGTCGAACTCGTCATACCCTTCATTGATCGCGACGTTTGTCGTAATGGAATCGGGCACCTTATAGGTGAGCATGACCATTTTCGGCAAAGCGGCATAGGGATTTTCGCCCATAGACCTATCCCAATGCTCTTTTGCGTACTGTTCGTCCGAATACGTCCAGTTGAACACCTGATCTTCCAGAAATTCACCCGAATTGAGTGCGCGGAAGGGCGTGCCGGAAAGATACAGATAGTGACCCGACGTGATGGGCAGGAATGTTTCGTTGATGGCATTGCCCGCTTCTTCGCGCTGGTACTTTTCGATGTCGAAATCGTCGTTTTCTTCGTCAAACTTTTCAAACAGATTTTTCGCGTTTTCGCGCCATGCGCCGAAGTGATACTCGTCGAATATAACGATGTCCCAATTCGTGGTATGGATAAATTCGTTTTTCGCCTTGATGCCGCCCGCCTCGTTTGTGCCGAGCAGATCCTGAAAGGAGCCAAATACCACGATAGGCTGCGATTTATCGCACGCGTCGTACTGTTCGTCCAATTTTTTCGCGTCGAACTTTGCCTCTTTGTTGGAAACGAATTGCCAGCCCTTGAAGTCCACATGATGGGACAAATCTTCCTGCCATGCCGATTCCACGGCGGGCTTGAACGTTAAGACAAGGATCTTTTTGAATCCCATCGACTTGCAAAGCTCATAGGTGGCAAAGGTCTTTCCGAAGCGCATCTTGGCGTTCCATAAAAATTTGGGCGGGCGCGCGGGATCGTCGGCTTTCGCCTGTTCAAAGTACGCCTTTGTCATGTCCACGGCGGCTTTTTGCTCGTTGCGCATGGAAAAATTCCAGGTGCGCTGCCCCTCGAACCGCGTTTCCGTGCGCAATTCTTCGACCGCCGTCAGGGCGTCCGTGAGCGTGCAGCGGAACCATTCGTTTCTGTCTTCGCCTTCATTGAGCTGTAAAAAGCCATTGTGCCGCAGCAGCCGATGCACGTCTTTGTCCGTAAAGCAGGTGCCGTCCGGACGCATGGCAGATTCCTTGAACAGTATTTTGAAATTGATTGCCGCCGCGTGCAGCTGTTCGCAGATACGGGTCTCCGTATCTTTCCTGTCCGTATATCCGATTTTGATATACCCGTTGTGATCTTTCAAATCGGGCAGGATATATCCGTATATCGTCGGCACCACGGCGGGGCGGATATGTAATATCTCGGAAAGGCTGATATTATTTGCCATAGCTTATCACTCCATGGGCTTTATCATGCTCTCGATAAAGTCGATTTCCTCTTGTGTCAATCCGTATTTTTTATACAATTCATCATCCGTCCACGGCTTGGAAAAGTCTTGCAGGGGGACAAAAGAATAAGTCGATTGTGTCATATTCTTATTTTTTCGAGCTCCCACCAAGGCCCTAAAGAACTTGGTTTCCATATACGTCTTAACATTCTCTGCCGTATATTTATCATCAAAAGGACCAATTCTTAAAAAAGTTTCAGTGCAAGCCACATCAGGTTCACAAATTTCAGCTTTTCCAATAATCCTTGCGGGAATCGGGTATCCTATTTGCCCGGCAGCACCGTCTGCTTTGGATATGAAAATTTTATACTTTTGAAGTTCATCATGCCCCCTGCCTAAGGAATCTAAAGAGACATTTTTATATATTCTTTTTCCCGATTCAACGCCAAGCATTTTACAAGTCTTAACAGCGTTTTTTGATTCTACAAAGTCCGATTTGAAGGCATAGGGATTTCTTGGGCTGACTATAGAAGAAAAACTGTTTTCGTGGAAAGCAGAAACCTTTCTTACGATAGAAATCATTTCATTGTATCTTATGAAAACGTCTGTGCCCTCCTCCAATAGAGGCCTTTCTGACATAGCTGTTATGCTACCATTCCCATGGGAATAAACTTTACATAATCCGCGTTGGTCTCTATTCCATAGAAAATAACAAACACCGCCTTCTATTGCAACACCAGGGAAACAGTCATTTGCATTGCCAAAATCATGTATTTCTCTGATTCTGTCATCATGCAACATTTCATCTCTAAAATCCTCCAAGCCTTTACCACCAGAGAACCAACGGGAAGGAATAATCATCGTTAAATAGTGAGGATTCAGTTTTTTTGCTTGCTTCACAAAATGCTGATATATCGGCATAGCGCTCGAACCTGTGCCACCGCCGTCACTCAACTGATAGGGCGGATTGCTTATAATGACGTCGAATTTCATGTTGAATATTTTCTCCGGCTCCAAAGTATGGATGAATTCGTAAGCGTGCGTTTCTTTCTGATCGCCGCGGTCGTATTCCTTTTTGCTCGCTCCGCAAAACTTGCATTTATCTCCAACCCAAGTGTGCTGTATGCGGCGATAGCGGATATTCCCTTCGGCACTGTCGAAATGAGATACGGAATATTCGCCGTTCGGGTATTTGCTGCAATATACGCTGCGGCGGGACAATAGGCTTGTCAACTCCGTAATGGCGATGCCGAACAGCTGTTTATGAAAGATATGATCGATGCGCTGCTGCAAATCGGGGATCTTGTCCTGCAAACCCACAAGCAGCCGTTTTGCGATCTCACGCAAAAATACGCCCGTCTTGCACGCGGGGTCTAAAAAGGTAGTATTCGGATCGCTGAACAATTCTTGCGGCAGGAGATCGAGCATTTTATTTACAACATCGGGCGGGGTGAACACTTCGTCGTTACTCAGGTTTGCAAGGCAGGAAAGCACATCGGGCGTGTGCATCGTCTTGCTTTTATATATTTTATCGAAAAAGGTTTCAGCCATTTTCCTGCACCTTCCTGTAATGTACGGGCGGATATTCGCATATCGGTTCCGCCATAAATTCTTTCGTTACGGGATTGATCGACAGATATTTGCGTATCTCTTCGGGGACGTCGAACAAAGAAGGTTGCCCGTTTTTCGGTTTATCGTTCGCTTTCAACATGACATCCAGACGGAAATCCCGCCGTTTGAGTTTCGTGCCGAGCAGGCTCCACTCCGGGAAAACGATGGGCTTGTCCGTATCCTTTTGATTTTCATCCACGCACATAAGGGTGAGCGCGTTGCCGCAGAGAATATTTTTGGACAGAATATACCGCACCGCTTCGCGCGTTTCGTCGTTTGCCGACTTTTTGCAGACGGCAGTATATTCCTTGTCCCATAGGGCAAACAGCCGTTTGCGGCATTCTTCGGCGTTATCGGCAAGGATCTCCACGCCGTAAATGCTCGTTACGGCAAGCACGGCATACCGTTCGTAATCATAGGGGTTGGACTTGTAGAGCTTTTTGACGGTAGCGAGCTTTCGCGTAAGGATTTCGGCAAGAAAATTGCCGTTTCCGCAGGCGGGCTCCAAAAAGCGGCTGTCTATGCGGTCACATTCGTCCTTTACGAGGTCGCACATCGCCTTTACTTCCCGTTCGGCGGTGAACACTTCGCCGTGGTCGCGTACCCGCTGTTTTGACTTGGTTTGAGGGCTCATTCGTTCTCCGTTTCATGAACAAACGAAAGAACGATTTGTTCATGGATTATGCTATTCAATGAACAGCTGACGGCAAAAAGTTCATGAAATCAAGCCATATAAGAAAATCCTATGGGCGTTTCCCGACGTTTTCCCCAACAAAGCCCCGAAAATCTTGCGTTCGCTACGCAAATTTGCTATAATATAGTAAAAGAACGTACATTGAATAGCATATTTCATGTACGTTCTTTCGGCTTATTGCAATAGCTTTCCGAGGCGGTTCATCATGTCGGCCTTATGCTCCATCAGAGAGTGCGCATAGCGGTTGAGCGTGACGGTCGGGTTCTTGTGACCGAGGATCTCGGAGAGTGTCTTTACGTCCATGCCGCACTCTAACGCACGGGTGGCAAAGGTATGCCGCAGAGAATGGAATCCCTTGTGCGGTATCTTCAGTTTTTTCAGGAGCAATTCAAAACTTCGCTGGTAGGAGCGGACGGAAACGGGCTTTTCGTTCGCAGACACCACGAAGGGCGAATCGCTCTTTTTCTTTATGCCTCTGAGAATAGGCAGCAGCTGTTTCGGCAGCGGTATCACGCGGCGGGAAGTAGCCGTTTTCGGCTCGTCTATGATTAAGCCGTCCCTGCCGTCATGGCAGGACTTGGAAACGGTCAGAACGCCCTTCGTAAAGTCAATGTCGCTCCATTGCAGAGCAATAAGTTCTCCGATACGCAATCCGCTGTACAGGCAGAGAATTACGCCATATAGTTTATCTTTTTTTCCGTTCAGGACGGCCTGCTCTATCTGCTTCTGCTCGGCAAGGGTAAAGCACTCCACGGGTTTTTCTTTGAGTTTCGGGCGTTTGAGTTTGTCCGCCGTGTATTCTTTCGTCAGCCCCAACAGGTGCGCCATCTTAAGAGAACTCTGAATGACCGAAATAATGGCATTGACGCTGTTTGCCGATAGTCCTTTGCCGGTCTTACGGTTGCCGCTCTGCAAAAGCTCCGTTATGAACGATTGCAGGACGAGCGGAGACAGACCGTTCAGCTCCATGCTACCGATCTTGTCTTTGAGGTGCTGCTCTATGATGAGCCTGTACCGCTCGTAAGTCCGTACTTTGACGGACGGGCGGATATAATTTTCCAGCCATTGAATTAGCCAATCTATGTATTTCATGTTTCCTCCAAAACGTGTAAATTTTCTCAAATGGCAGTAAGGCGTGCGCTTGGTTTATATACAAGTCGGCGGCGAAGCTGACGGTGCGGCTGACGCCGCACCGTCACCCGCTCGCTGCGCTCGCGGGCGCCGAAGCCAAGCGCACGCCCGGACAAACAAAGCGGGCAAAACCGACTGAAAACAGAACGAACGGAAAGGTGACTTTAAGATGACTTTCAGGTGACCTGCGATTACCCTGTGAGATTGCGACGTGCGCCCGTATATATATACAAGCGGCGTCGCTGCGCTCCGCAGTATACGGGCGCACGTCGCAACGGACGAACCGATGGAAATTTGAACGGAAAACCGAACGAAAGCGCGGCGGTCGCGGAGCCGTCCCGCTGAACCGCTCGGGATCGGCTGCCGCTTTTCCCGCCGCGCACGGCTTTCTTTCATTGGCTTTTTGCCGTTCCGTGGAAATGTTACTTTTTCACAAATGACGGCAGTGTGTGCGCTTGGCTATTAAACAAGTGTGCCAGTTTTTTTGCAGTTCCGAAATAAGCGGTTTATATACGCTGGATATACCCCTGTGAGAGCGCGGCGTGCGCTTGTCTTTGATACAAGTAGATCATTCAGCGGACAGGTTTCTCCTGTCCATTTTCTCTTTCCGTCAGTTTCTCCAGCCCGTCCAAAAAAGTAGATACGAGCAGATCATATTCTTCGCCGGACGTTTGGGGCTCGCCTATGGCATAGACCTTCAGCCCGAGCGTGTTGTTATTGACTTTGATCTCTTCCAATCGGCTTCACCTCCCCGTTGAGTTTGCTTTGCAGAAACAAAAGCAATCGCTTGTTCTTCTGCCGTATGTATTCTGTGCTGTAATTCAGGTCTGCCGCCGCGGCTTCCTGCGTAAGCCCTTGAACGTACAGTTCGTAATAGACGAGATACAGATCAAGCGGCGCGCCGTTGACTATTTTTGCATACCGCTCGGCAAGTTCCGGGGCGCTGTGCGGGAGAGTATCGAAGGCAGCGGAAAAACGCGCCTTGCTCGTATAGTACAGGCGTATCGTCTTTAATTGTTGCCTTATTTCGTTTAGCGTCATGATCGTTCCTCCCGTTGTGCGCATATCTTAAACCTTAAACTCGCAAGGTTTTTGCGACTTTCTAAAATTTATTTGAAAATTTTTACTTCCGACGATAGCATAACCGCCAAACCTGCAATTTTCCTTCAGGTTTGAAAAATTTCCTTCTACTACCACAAGGACAAAAAGTTTGCAAAGTTGACGGTCTTGCCGAAAATTTTACAGGACTTTCTTCTTGCGTAGCCATTAAACCACCCGAATGCGACACTTTTTGTCGTATTTGAAAAAGTTTTTTCTTGAAGTTTACAGGCAATTAGCGCCAAATCCTGTCTCTAAATCTGAAGTTTCTTCTATCTTAAAGGTTAAAGGTGCAGGTTTTCTTCACCTTTCCAAAATTTCATTCCCATTAAACCACCAAAACAGGACAGGTTTTGACCTGTTTTGTAAAATTCCCCAAAAACAAAAAAAGACCGTGACCGCAGACAAAGTACAGACGATCAATCGTCCGCATTGCCTGACAGTCACGGTCACCCGGTTTTTCGTCGTCTTGCGACTACTTCCGCGGCACTATTCCCACAGTCAGTAAAGTAAGTCCGTGATATAAAGCGTCGCCGCTTGTTTGTGCTTTCATTCTACCACATTGCCGCGCCGTTTGCAACCAACGCCGCCGTTAGTAAACCCCAAGAAACAGCAACTCCTGTTGACAGTTTAGCAACTCACCGTAACACTTTCGTACCTTTCGGCTTTGGGATGTTGGGAGAGCGGCTTTGTCTGTCAAAGGCGCGCAGCAATTTTGAGTGAATGGAAAGGAGATAACTTTTACAAAATTCCTGCGCGTCCCCGTGGGGGCAGACCTTTGACAGACTGCGCTTTGCTCTCCCGTTTCGGTTGCGCCGAAAGGTACTTTTTGATACGGAAAAGATGACCTCCGTTGGGGTTTTCTATTGATTCCCTACGGCTGGCTCTCCTGTTATTCCGTTCAGAAAAGTGCTATGCTTTCGGTAAAAAATTCACGGAGGATTTATAAATACATGAAGACAGCGGCGGTCTATGCCAGATACTCATCTGACAACCAGACGGAACAGTCCATCGAAGGACAGTTAAGAGTTTGCGAAGAATACGCGCAGAGGAACGGTATCGTCATCGTGGATACCTACATCGACAGAGCCATGACGGGCACGAACGACAATCGCCCGGATTTCCGGCGAATGATAAAGGACAGCGCCAAGAAGTCTTGGGATTTCATTCTCGTTTACAAATTAGACAGATTTTCCCGCAATAAGTACGAAACGGCGATCCACAAAAAGACGCTTAAAGACAACGGCGTGAAAGTACTCTCCGCTATGGAGAATATTCCGGAGACTCCTGAGGGAATTATCCTTGAGAGCTTGCTCGAAGGCATGAACCAGTATTTTTCCGCCGAGCTCTCGCAGAAGATACGCAGAGGTATGCGGGAAACGCGCCTCAAAGGCAACTATCAGGGCGGGCCGCTGCTGTACGGGTATAAAATCGACGGCAGGAAGATCGTCATAGACGAGACCGAAGCGGAAACGGTGCGGTATATCTTCGGCGAATATTCCAAAGGCGTTCACGTCAGCAGCATTGTAGAGACACTTACTGAAAAAGGCATTCTCTACAAAGGCAAGCCGTTTGAACTGTACATCATCTACACGATGCTCAAAAACGAAAAATACACGGGCAAATACCGTTACGGGAACGACGTGTTTGAGAATATGTTCCCGCGCATCGTATCGGACGAACTCTTCGACAGGGTGCGCGCCATCGTAGAGAAGAACAAGCGAGGAAAGCGGAGCGTCAAGACCGTCTATCTGCTCCGCGACAAAATGATATGCGGATACTGCGGTATGCCCATCGTCGCGGACAGCAATACCCGCCAATGCCGTGGCAGCGAATATTATTACAAGTGTAAGGGCAGGAAGTACAGGCTGAACGACTGCAAGAAAAAGACCGTCCGTAAAGAAGAACTCGAACGGCTCGTGTTGGACGCCGTTATAACTCGGCTGAACGACAAAGGCTTTATGGATAAATTCGTTCATGACGTTATGGCGAAACAGGAGAAACGAAGCAGAGAGCGTTCCTCCCTGCAAGCCCTTGTAAGGGAACAGAAACAGATAAAAACGGCGCTGAACAATATCATGACCGCGATAGAAAAAGGCGTCGTCAATGCCACCACGCAAAGGCGCATGAAAGAGCTGGAAGCGCGGCAGGAGGAACTCGAACGGCTCATCCTCATAGAGCGGAGCAAACAGTCCGTCGTATATACCGAAGCACAGATACGGGAATACTATGAGGCGACGCTCAAAGAAGAGCCGCAGGCGCTCATAAACCTGCTCGTAAAACAAATCGTCCTGTATGACGACAAAATAGAGATATACTTCACCGCTCCCATAGCGGCAGGCCCCGACGATGATCGGGGCTTTCTTTTTTGCTCTTTTCCCTTATGACGTACACCCTGAATTTGCCTTTTCGATCAGGCTATGGTAGCATAGTTCCTCGCGCAAGTCAACGGTCGCAAAATCGTCGCTGAAAACACCCATATAAAGACTTTGAGAGCCGAGCATGGAAGTTTTCCTTGTTCGGCTCTTTTGCTGTCTGTAAGTCATTCTGCACGCCTGTAACGCAACGATTTTGGCTTTGTCCCGTTGACTTCCGCAGACCGAAAGAGAAGAGGCTTTTTAATCACCGTCCTATGCACCGTCGCCTGTTGCCCGAAAAAGGCAAATACAAATTCAGAGGTGTTAGAATGGAAATGTTGGTAACCAAGTTCTCAAACGGAAAGTATCGCAACGAAGGCGATTTGTTCGCAGAGCCCATCTCTGCCGATAACGTCAAACTCATGGGCGAGATGATCGCATTGCAGGCGCTCCGTAACGTTAAAAAGTTCGATATGAAAGTCGCAGACAGGCTGTATATCGGTCTCATCAAAGACCTGCACCATATGGGCGAAATAGACTATATCGTATCGGACGGCTACGACGTTGCCCAGACTGCAATCTGCTTTCTGTATCAATACGTCGGTCATTCCGTTCATGAAATTTATGGCAAAGACAGGCGTGGAAAGGAGATAACCATTAAACTTGCCTGCTACCGTGAGGTAGACCACTTTATCAATCTTCTTCGCAACAGAACGGACAGGCGCGGGACTGTCGTTGAATCCAATGACTTCACGGACTATAAGGCGCTGCCCATGGATCCCGTCAACTGCTTTGAACAGGAACAAACAGATTACAGCAAATACGACGAGCTTGTAAGCGCACTGCAATTATCCGCTTTGGAACTTGCAATCTTGAACTGCTACATGAACGGCATGGTGCAATCCGAAGTCTGCGCCGAACTCGGCATCGGTAGAGGCAAGATAAATTCACGCAAAGCAAGCATTCGTCGAAGATATTACGATCTTTACGGCGCGCTTTGATATGCCGTTAAACTTCATGCAAACATAGAGGCAGGCACCATGATCTGATGCCTGCCATTTTTTATGTGCCAGCGTTTTGCAAGAAAGCCCCTGAATGCGTTTATTTGCCTCCACGCGCCGTGGACGATTACTTTGTCGTCTGAATACGTTTCAAGCCGTAGAAAGGCTATTACGCACCTTAAACGGAACTTTATTCTCCAGTTTGCATTTAATACAAGATATTGTACCATGCTTCTCTGCAAATATCTATATATCGTGTCGATTTAGGTTACGCACGCTTTCCAACCGTTTAATCTTATCTTCGAGAATGCGAATTGTTTTTGCCGTTTTCTCTTTTTCAGATAGCGGGGGATTCTTAATCCAATGATAGATCGTGCTACGAGGAATATTTGTGTTTTGAATGATTAACTGTATAGGCGTTCCTTTCTGGTATAGTTTAAGAACATTGCTTTTTACTTCTTTTGTGTGTTTAGCCATAACTTTTCTCCTTATAAATTTATATAAGAATTATATCACTTTTACTGTTTACCTTGCTTGGAACGAATAAATTGATTCAACATTTTTATTGTTGCTATATACAGAAAAAATAGTATAACAAAATACGGGTAATTCTAGGAAAGATAAAAATTAATTTGCAGAGCGGGGACGCCTTGCTAAAAAAATAGAATAAGTTTTACATTTAATTTTTAATATTTTATCTTTAAGAGATATCGCTGTCGACTTAAGGTGTCGATTACTTTTCTTTTGTTTAAATAAATGATATAATATCATCTGATTATAATTTTATGAAGGTAACATAAATGCAGATTAAGCAAATAAAATTCAGTAATTATAGAAATTTGAACAATTTGGAAGTAAAATTTTCATCTGATGTAAGTTTCATAATTGGTGAAAATGGTATTGGTAAATCAAATATTCTCAATGCTTTAAGTAAAATTTTTGTCTATAATAAGTTTTCTGATTCGGATTTTGCAGAGAAGGATAAAGAAATTCAAATTGATGTGAGTTTATCTTTATCAAGCGAGGAAATAGGTGCTTTTGACGAGTATACTGATCCGTCAAATCCAAATCTTATAAATTTAATAATTAAGCAAGGAATAGATGATATAACTCTTAAAGTATTTCATGTAGAAACGGAATAAAGATTTTTTCTTTTTTCAAAATAGAGTGTCTTGGTTTAAAAGATAGAGACGTGTATGATAAGAATAAAAGAGATGGTAAAAGTACGGCAGAAGATGACCAATTAATCAAAGAGGGCAAACTTGTTTTAACGCACGAACTAAATTTTGAGTTTGAAATAGTTAAAGCTTTTGGGAATATGAATGACTTGTATTCTTATTTAAAGAAGTGGGATGCATCATACGTTGAGCCGAAACAGAAGGAGAACGTAAATAAGTTTATTAGTAAATTTAATTTAACTGTCTCTCCTATAAGTAATGATCTCAAGTGGGAAGATTGCGATGAAAAATATAAAAAAATATTTTTATTAGTTGCATTATCAAACATAAAAAGCATCGCTGCTGGGGCGATATTAGCAGAAGGACTAACGATAGATAACATACCTCAAATATATAAAGAAATGTTAGGGGGAGTCGTGTAAAATGGTTATCGAGCAACTTAGTTTAATTAAAGAGATGTTCTCAAAAATGCATAGCCATGACCAAGATCATTTGGCTGCTATATTTTCTGAAAGCAGTCGGCTAATTGTAGAAGCTCCGGCGGGCAGTGGAAAAACAAAAATCCTAATTAGCAAAATTGCATATAATATAGCGACCAATCAAATACCCTTACACAAAAAGATACTTGCCCTTACGTTTAGTGTAAATGCAGCATATAAAGTAAAAAAGGATGTTGCGAACAATATACCGGAATTAACCGAAAACTTTAATTCGAATCCAAGCCTTCTTAATAATCTAATTACCGTGACCAACTTTCACGGGTTTTCTCGCAGGGTTTTGAAAAAATACGGACGGTTATTGAATGTTACCCTAAAGAATATTGATTCGCTTGAGGGTGTGTCTGATAGCTCTATGGACGAATTAAATAGGTTGAACTTGGGTCTAAGCGAACCTGATATGCAGTGGATTACAGATTTTAATAGTGCTATAGTTTCGAATCGAATAAACTTTAGAAGTAATCATGAAATTTTTTTTAAATGTTTAAGCTATGTGGATGAATTTTTTCTTCCTCAAAACAAAATACCCTTTAATGGTTATTTGGTTTATTTGCTTGAGCTATTTAAAATTCAACCACAACTCAAAAGCTTTTATAATTTACTTTATCCAATCATTATCGTTGATGAATTTCAAGATACCAATTCTCTTGCGTGGGAAATAATTAAAATCTAGTTACGGATAAATCGAAACTTTGGCTCTTTGGAGATTCCTTACAACGAATCTATGGTTTTATCGGAGCTATAGAGGATTTAATGTCAATAGCACAAAAGGAATTTTCTATGGAAAAAATTGAGTTGCGCACGAATTACAGATTTAAGGATAATCCTAATCTATTGCATTTTGATAAGAACATTCGCGAATGTGCAAAGCATATCTCTAATCCACAGCCTAAGACAGAAGCAAGTGTTTTGACATATGCTTTTAGTAATATTGCTGAAGAGAATGAATGGTGTATACATTATATTCAAAAATTCCTAAGTGATAATGAAACCGATAAACTTGCAATTTTAATCAAACAACGATCCCCAGACATCACAATGCTTCTGCAACGCTTAGATGAAGAAAATATTACGTTTTTTATGCGCTGTTTAATGATGATGATGATAATGATTATATCAATTTTCATAAAACGGCCTTAGAGGTATTTATAAAATTACTACAAGAAAAATATCCTAGGAACATATCTAAGCAGTTTTTGGAATCATATTTTCATGTGATTGAAGACCAATATAGAGATGGCTCTCCTACGGAGAAGTCGTTGTTGGTTTTATTGTCAGCATTTATCAATAATTTGCAGACTGAGTACCTGCTTCTAGACCGTGATGAGAAAATTTTGTATATAAAAGATATATTATCTAATAGATCTTTAAAACAAAGCATGGAATATATTGATGCTAAAGTCATATTATCGACGGTTCATGGCGCAAAAGGATTGGAGTGGGATCATGTGATAGTAAGAGGTATGAAGAATTATAGTTTTCCATCCTTTACTCTATGTGGAAGGTGTTCAAGGCACAAATATGTTCGTAGCGAATGTCGTTTAAATACAGGATCCATAGCACAAGATCAAGAAGCAACGAAGTATTTTTTAGAAGAACTGAGCGTATTTTATGTGGCAGCTACTCGAGCAAGAAAAATTTTATGTATGACAACAAATAATGAACGTATCAATAATAGTGGAATCTCATATAATAGTCAATTAAGTTGTTTTCTTAGAATGTCAGGTATTGTTGTCGATTTAAGGTAGAATTTGTCGCTGATACACCTATTGCAATCCGAACCCCTGTGGTTGGACAGCAATAGGTGTTTTTCTGTTTTTGCAATAAAACGAAAAAATAGTATCAATTATCAATAGTGACAGAGGCAGCATTTTTATCCACTAATCCCAAATCGAGGGAAAGGACGCATTTTGCGCCCTTTTTGCGTGTCACGAATTTAAAAAATTTCCAAAAAATAAGCGATCTCGTGTCCGCCGACGAGTGCACAAAATCTGCAGGCTTTTATTTGTTTAAAAGTAAAATACAAAAGAAAACGGCTATATAGAGTGAAAATCAAACGAAAGTATGTTTTTGACAAATTTTGTATGATTCTTGACAATATGTAAAAAGCATGGTACACTATAAGAAAAAAGGATAGAGGAAAAATGAAAAACGGAGAAGCGTTGATCGGACGGGCGCAGTTTACAGAGCGCCTGTGCGCCACGGTAGTGCGTGTTCATTGGCTTTTGGCCGTAGCGGCGCTGCTTCCGTTGGTGTTTCAGTTTTTGACGGGTATTGCGGCGTTGGGCAGCGTGCTTTATCTGATGTTTCTGCTTTTGTTTGTCATTGCATCGCTCGGGGCATTGCTATTGAACGAAGGTTTTCGCGCCCTGTTCCATTCGCATGGACTCGATGCGATGCAGGCTTTTACCGATCAGATTATCGGATTTTATAAGGTCGTGATGCCGCTGCTGTTTTTGCTTTCGCTGTTGCTTTTTTCATTGAATTTATTTGTGTCTTTGCGCTGCGGAAGCGGAAGCAAGGTGCGGGGGAAAATTGTGGCAGGGAGTATTTGTCTTGGATTGACGGTTTTGGCGCTTATTTTATTTTACGCATGGATGTTGCGGGGGAGTGCGTCATGAAAGTCTATCTTATTGAAAAGGGAGACGTGCAGGTATTCGGCCGCGACGGGGCGATGAAAATTTTGTGCGACGGGAGCGGAGAATACGTGGAAACGCGCGGGCAGACGGGAGAACAGACAAAATTGCGTCTGGTGCGTGAGCACGAGCTGTCGCGCAGATGGTGGGTTTGGTACGCGTTGTTTTTCTGGGTGATCGGATTTTTCGGATTTCTGACGCCGCGCTATTCCAAATTTACGGGAAAACTGGACGGCGCATTGCGCTTTACGGAAAAAGAGGGCGGCGTCATAAAGGTGCGGTTTGCGAAGGTATATGCCGACAAGGGCGGAGGAACCTCGGCGCTGACGGTTTTTTCGGAGGAAGATGTGGCCGTTGAAAACGGATTTTACATTTCAGACAAAAGCGCAAGCAGGCGACGGACGCTTTACGGAATATTTTCCTGGCTTGCGCGGGTCGCTTTTGCGGCACTTTTGATTGCAGTCATCATAAAATGACAGAGGAGGGGAAAAAGTGAATTTACTTGCAATGCAGCCGGACGGGTTAGAGATCGCATACATAGTTGTGGGGATATTGCTCGGGATCGCGGTGATAGCGGCGCTGATTGCGCAGATTGTGGTGATAATCGGGTATTGGCGGGGAAACCGTACGCAGAATTTGCTCGGCATGACGGGCGGAGAATTTGCCCGCAAGCTGTTGGACGAAAACGGAATGCAGGACGTAAAAGTAAAAAAGTGTACGATCCTGCGCACGCTTTTATTCGGAAATCATTACAGCATTGCGCGCAAAACGGTATTTCTGCGCATTTTGACGATAAACAAGGCAAGTGTGACGTCGGTAGCGCTTGCGGCGCAAAAGGTGGCGCTTGCAGAGCAGCATAGGGACGGCAACAAAAAGATGATCGTGCGCGGCAGGTTGCAGGGATTGGGCGTATTTGCGCCGGCGCTGTTCATCCCGCTCGTGATCGTAGGAATTCTCCTGGATCTGTTTGTTTTTGAAAGCCTTTTCATGACATTGATCGTTTTGGTGCTGGGGGTTTTGTTTATTATCTTTTCCTTCGTCGTGATCCTATTGAACATACCCGTGGAAAAGAGTGCGATGAAGCGGGCAGAGGAAATGCTCGCTCCGTATCTGACCGCGGAAGAGGCGGCGACGGTAAAGAAAGTGTATCGCAGTTACATGGTGGAATACGTAATGCAGTTTGTCGTTGCATTGCTGCGGATTATTCAGCTTATCTTGAAAATATTGTTGGCCGCACGAAGCAGTAAATAAAAAAGGCGCGCCGTTTGAAAACGGCGCGCTGAAAGGGGAAGGGAGCGCCCGACGGGCGCTCCCTTCCCCTTATAAAGAATTTGGTTCAAAAAATAGGGGTACGTTATCTCAGATTCGGGTTTTTTTCGGGCATAAATTTCCAATAGCGTACGGGCATATAGCCTTTCATCTGTTTTTCGTGCGGCCTTTGGGCAATATTGACGGAGCGATAATATTCGCGCCACAGCTTTTGGAAATTCTCTTCTTCGGGAGAGAAGCAGACGCTGACGTTTTCGTCGGTTGCGGCGATGGCGCAGTCCTTTCCGTTCCAGAGGGCGGCTTTGTGGCGCAGGGTGTCGTGAATGACGAACGCCTGCGTGGGGAGCCGCCGCAGGAAATGCGGCAAAATAAGCTCGAGAATATCGTTGTCGGGTGCGAAGGGGGCGTAAAAGATGCCGCCTTCGCTCTCCATAAAGCGCAAAAATCCCTTGAATCTGTGCGCTTCGAGGGTCACTTTTTCCCGTTCGTCCATGGCTTCGATGACGGCGGGGTCGGAAAGTCTGTCGCGCACGGGGCCCTTGCTTTGGACGATGCGGCGCAGGTAGTTGAGCGCCGTCATTTCGCGCGTGTCGCACCCGCGGCGGAGAATGAGAGAAATATCGCCGAGCGATCCGCGGTCGTATTGCGCAAGTTTGTTTTTCACGCGCGCGCATTTTTCGGGATCCGCATCGGTCGGTATGATGCGCGCGTCGAGCGTGAGCTGGATGTGTTTTGCGGAAGTCACGACGCAATCGGCATCGGTGCAGGCATAAAAAGCGGCCGAATAAAAGGCGTCTTCGGATCCGTCTGTGATATAGATATTCATAACTGGCCTGTCAATGCGCTCAGCGAAGTTTCCGGAGTGGAAAAAAGGGAGAGCTGTTCGTATTTTTCTTCTTTGGATTCGAGGGCGAGGAGGGTGCGCACGGAGGAAATATTTTCGCAGCCGAAGAATTTGCCGCCGCAGGTGATGAAATGTTTTGCCCTTTTGAGGACAATGCGCATTTTTGCGAGGTTGTCGAAGTTGAGGGAGGTAAATTTGCGCGCTTTGATGATTTTATAGGCACCGAGCGTTCCGATCCCCGGTACGCGCAGGAGCATTTCGAGGGGAGCGGAATTGATTTCGACGGGGAAAAGATGCATATTTTTTAAGGCCCAGGCGCATTTCGGGTCGTATTCTTCGGGCAGGTTTTCGCCTTCGCCTGCGATTTCCCCCGCGGAAAACCCGTAAAAGCGCATCAGCCAGTCGGCTTGGTAGAGTCTGTGCTCGCGCAAGAGGCCCGTGCATTTGTCGGGCAGAAGGGAGTGGTGCACGACGGGCACGTACGAAGAATAGTAGACGCGTTTGAGCGAAAATTTGCGGTACATCGCTTCGCTCAGCCGCAAAATTCTTCCGTCCGATTCGGGGGAAGCTCCCACGATCATCTGCGTCGTCTGGCCTGCGGGCAGGAATTTTGAGATTTTTTTCGCCTTTTCTTCGGCGGAAAAGGCCTGCTTCTCCGCCGCGAGCTGCTTCATGGGGATCAGGAGCCCTTCCTTCGATTTTTGCGGGGCGAGCAATTTCAGACTGTTTTCGGAGGGAAACTCCACATTGAAACTCATGCGGTCCGCATAGCGCGCTGCCCGCGAGATAAGCGCCCTGTCCGCAGACGGAATGCCCTTTAAATGAATGTACCCGTTAAAATTATAGACTTTGCGCAGGCGAATGATCGTCTCGACCAGCCGTTCCATGGTATAATCGGGCGATTTTTCCACGGCGGAGGAGAGGAACAGTCCTTCGATATAGTTCCGTTTGTAAAAGGACATGACAAGTTCGCAGATCTCGTCGGGGGTGGCGGATGCCCGCTCGACGTCCGCTTCGGCGCGGTTGGGGCAGTACAGACAGTTGTACACACATTTGTTGCTCAGAAGAATTTTCAGTAGGGAAATGCACCGCCCGTCGGGCGTAAAGGAGTGGCAGATGCCGCCGATGCTCGCGTTGCCGACCCCTCCCTTTTTGTTGGCGCGCGCCGAACCGGAGGAAGAGCAGGAAACGTCGTATTTTGCGCTTTCTGTCAGAATGGACAACCGTTTTGCATCAATCATACATTTTCCTCCTTTGCGTGTTCGTTCGCTGTCTCGGACGCGAAATCTGCCTTCGACCTAAGCAGGGTTTCGCTTCGGCGCTCTGTTCGTTTCGTTCAAAAAAGCGCACCGCGTCTTGTTATTTTCCGCACGAATCGTGCGGAAAATTCCGCTTTGCGCCGAAACCGTCGGCATAACGAAATCTGCCCCGCCGTATGCGGAAACATCTCGCCCCGTCTTGTCTTCGTCACAAATTCGGTTGCATTTTATGAAAAAATACTGCCGTCGCTTTCGGCCTGTACACAAAACTTTTTGCCGTGCCTTCGGGGCGGAAGTTTTCTTTGTATGCTCGTATTATACTGCATTCTGCGGCAATAGTCAAACATTTGTTTATAATTCGCGGAGAAAAAATTAAAAATTTCACTTGTTTTTCATGGAATGATAGTGTTATAATAATAAAGAGAGGTTACAATCGTAAATAATCGGGAGAAACGGAGGAAAGTGCCATGAAAGTGCTGATCGTAGACGATGAAGAGATGATCAGGAACGTACTGCGGGAGTATATTGAATTCGAGGGAAACGAGGCGTACGAAGCGGCGGACGGGATCCAGGCGGTGAAAATGTGTCGGGAGAATGATTACGATATCATTCTGATGGACGTGATGATGCCGTCGTTGGACGGGTTTTCGGCGGTCAAGGAGATTCGCAAGTTCAAGGATATTCCCGTGATCATGTTATCGGCGCGGGGAGAAGAATACGACAAGCTGTTCGGATTCGAAGTAGGGGCAGACGATTATGTGACGAAGCCTTTTTCGCCGAAGGAAGTGATGGCGCGTATAGCGGCGGTGACGAAGCGGCACAAAGCGGGGGCGCCTGCGTCGCGGGAAGTACTGAAGTTTGAAGGGCTTGAGATAGACATGAAGGGGCGGAACGTATATGTAGACGGGGAGAAGCTGGAGCTTACTCCGAAGGAATACGAGTTATTGTTTTATCTTGTGAAGAACAACGGGATTGCGTTATCGAGGGAGAAGCTGTTGTCGGACGTATGGGGATTTGATTTTTACGGAGACGACAGGACGGTGGACACGCATATCAAGATGTTGCGGGGCAGTCTGAAGGAATATAGGAAATTTATTGTAACGTTGCGCGGATTGGGGTACAAATTTGAAGCATGAAGGGAGTCAGGCATTTTCACAGTATTAATTTCATATTGTGGCTGAGCTTTCTGATATTTGCAGCGTTCATAATTCTGTTCACGTGGGTATTTCAGACGACGTTGCTGCGCATATTTTTGGGCGCGCGGATGTCGGATGATCTGGACACGTTCGGGAAACTTGCGTACGACAAATTGCGGGCGGAGCTGCCGGTGAAGGAAAATTTTTCGGACATTGAGCGGTGTGTGCAGATGTTGCAGGAGGATGACCGATCGGCGACGGTCTACGTATATGCGGCGGACGGGACGAAGTTATACCCGACGGATAACGGAGTGGAAGAGTTTGCGTTGGTGGTGACGGAAGCGAAGGAGACGGCCGCGGAGAATGAGGAGACGGACTTTGATTTTGCGAAGGGAAAGCTGATCGCGGCGATGCAAAAGGGCGAGGAGATGAAGCGCGGGATGCCTGTGATGTTGTCGGACGGGCGAATGACGTACATTGCGTACATGGGCAACGTACAGGCAATGGAGACGGCGGACGGAACGGACGGTGCGTACCTGTATGTTGAGTACTCGACGGCGATGGTGCAGGCGGTGATGGGGACGATGAAGATTCAGCTGGTGCTGATTTCGGTGATCGTGATATTTTTGGCGCTGATCATATCGGTGTTGCTGTCGATGAAGCTGACGCGTCCGATCACGCGGATCTCGCGTGCGGCGCAGCGGATGGCGGCGGGAGATTTTTCGGTGAACTTCAAGGGAGAATATTCCTATGCGGAGATGGATGCGCTGGCGGAGACGCTGGACTATGCCAAGGAAGAGATCGGGAAATCGGACGAGTTGCAAAAGGAAGTATTGGCGAACGTCACGCACGATTTAAAGACGCCGCTGACGATGATCAAGGCGTACGCGTCGATGATCCAGGAAATTTCGGGGAACAATCCGGAAAAGCGCATGAAACACACGCAGGTCATCATCGACGAGACGGACAGGCTGACGTCGCTGGTGAACGATATACTCAATCTTTCGAAGATCCGTTCGGGGATGGATTCGCTGAAAGTGAGCAATTTTAATTTGTCGGAGTTTGTGCATACGGTGCTGGAGCGTTTCGATTATCTGACGGAGACGCAAGGATATACGATCGAGCGGGACATCGAAGACGAGCTGTATACGGAGGCGGATCAGGAAAAGATAGAGCAGGTTGTCTACAATCTTGTAGGGAACGCGGTCAATTATACGGGAGAAGACAAGAAGATCGTGGTCGGGCTGAAGCGGACGGAGCAGGGGCTTCGGCTGACCGTTACGGATACGGGGAAGGGCATACCGCCCGAAGAGATCAAGACGATCTGGGACAGGTATTATCGTTCGGCGGAGACGCATAAGCGGCCGATCCGCGGCACAGGGCTGGGGCTTTCGATCGTCAAGACGATCCTTTTAAAGCACGGCTTTGATTTCGGCGTGGAGAGCGAAGTGGGGAAAGGGAGTACGTTTTACGTAATTTTCCCCGACAAATAAGAAAGAACGGTTTTGGAAATTGCGGCAAAAAAATTCACGATTCGGTGAATTTTTTTGCCGCAAACTGTTTGAAAAGAGAGGGAAGTATTGTATAATGAAAGAAAAAAGGGGCAAGGAGGAAGTATGACGGAAAATACTGAGCAGCAGCGCAGAGACAAAGAGTATTTGAGGCTGATTTCCGAGAAATACCCGACGGTGCAGGCGGCGGCGACAGAGATGATCAATCTGGCGGCGATCATGCGGCTGCCGAAGGGGACGGAGCATTTTATGAGTGACCTGCACGGGGAATACGAAGCGTTCTGCCATATTATGAACAACTGCTCGGGGGTAATCCGTGAAAAGGTAGAGCGGCTGTACGGGCAGTCGATGACGAAGCGTGAGCGGGACGAATTTGCGACGTTTATCTATTATCCGAGCGAGATCATCGCGGAGAAGAAAGTGCAGGGTGCGGACGATAAGGACTGGTACCTGGTGCAGCTGCATCGGCTGGTGGAGGTATGCCGTTCGGTGGCGTCGAAGTATACGCGCAGCAAAGTGCGTAAGGCGTTGCCGAAGTATTTTGATTATATCATCGACGAGCTGATCAACATGGACCGTGACGATTTTGACAAAGAGGCGTATTACGGAGAGATATTCACGTCGATCATCGAACTAGGCAGGGCGGAAGCGTTTGTCGTGGCGATGGCGGAGCTGATCAAGCGCCTGGCGGTAGACTGGCTGCACATCGTGGGGGACGTATTCGACCGCGGGGAAAGTCCGGACAAGATTCTGGATCTTCTGATTGCGCATCACAATGCGGACGTGCAATGGGGCAACCATGACATTCAGTGGATGGGTGCGCACATGGGTAACGAGGCGAACATATTGAGCGTGGTCGATCTTTCGTTGAAGTACAACAATGCGGAGCTTTTGGAGGAGCGGTACGGGATATCGTTGCGGAAGCTGGCGGTGTATGCGGCGGAGACGATGGGCGACGATCCGCGGTTTTATCCTGTGGGGACGGATGCGCAGAGTGCGGGGGAAGACGCGAAGCTGACGGCGAAAATGCGCAAGGCGGCGTATCTGATGCAGCTGAAAGCGGAGGGTGCGATCATTGCGCGAAGGCCGGAGTATGCGATGCAGGATCGCAGCATACTGCAGAACATCGATTTCGCGAACGGGACGTTTTTTGGTGCGAAATTGAACAATACGTCCTTCCCGAATGTTGACAAAAAGGATCCGCTGCGGATGAGTGTGGCGGAGCGGGAGATCGTGGACGGGCTGAAGCGTTCGTTTCGCGGGAGTGAAAAGCTGGAGCGGCATGTGGCGTTTCTTGTGCGGCGCGGGTCGGCGTACAAGATCTGCAACAACAATCTGATCTTTCACGGGTGTGTGCCGCTGGAGTCGGACGGGAGCTATGTCCGGTTCTGCGGGCATGAAGGGAGAGAGCTGCTGGATTATTGCGAATCGATGGTGCGCCGCGCGTATGCCGCATTCAAAGCGGGCAAAGAGGACGAGGAGGCACTGGATTTCTTCTTTTATTTGTGGTGCGGGAAAAACTCGCCGCTGTACGGCCGCGAAAAGCTGACGACGTTCGAGAGGCTGTACATTGACGACAAGGCATACCATCGGGAGCAAGACAACAGTTATTATATATATTGTAAGGGAAAGGCGTTCTGCGAACGCATCTTGCGTGATTTCGGCATAGCGGGAAAATACAGCCATATCGTCAACGGGCATGTGCCTGTGCGTACGAAACTGGGCGAAAATCCCGTAAAGGCGGAAGGAAAGCTGATCGTGATCGACGGCGGATTCTGCAAGGCGTACCATGAGAAGACGGGGATAGCGGGGTATACGCTGATTTACAATTCGCACGGGCTGCGCCTTTGCGCGCACGAGCCGTTCGATTCGATCGAGAAGGCGATCGAACAGCGCAGCGACATACATTCGGAAGTCACGGTCTTCGAAACGCGGGAAAACCGCCTGCTCGTACGGGATACGGATACGGGCAAAGAACTGCAGGAACAGCTGGAAGGCCTGAAACTGCTGATGAAAAGTTATACGGAGCGCAATGAGTTTTAAATAATTTTTTGTTAAATGTTCCCAACGGGAAGAATAAAAGAGGATGAATCGCAATTCATCCTCTTTTATAGTTGATGTGATAGAAAAATTTTATAGTTAATGTGACAACTAAACCTTGTCACAATATCCGTCGGTTCGTCCGCAATCTCTTGAAAAGGAAAAGCAAGGGGACGCGCTGCGATGTTTGCGAGTGTAAAACGCAGACAAGCGGCTTTTTGGGCTTTCGGAAACTTTTTATTCAGGGTGTTCGTTCGGCGTAAAACTCATGACAGGATCGGTTGTTTCAGAGCAATAAACCGAAACAATAAAAAAGACGAAAGGCTTTTACCTTTCGTCTTTTTTGGTCGAGGTGACGGGACTTGAACCCACGACCTCTTGGTCCCTAACCAAGCGCGCTACCAAACTGCGCTACACCTCGTTTAAAACAGCATAATCTATTATACATGATTTTCAGAAAAAGTAAAACAATTTTTATGCATTTTCAAAAATTTTTTAATTTTGATTGTATCATTTACAAGGAAAGGGGATAAAAAGGCAGGTAAGGGCGGGTCAAATTCGGGCGAAGTATTGACAGAATAGGTAAAATGTGGTATTCTATTTTATGAAATAACGTTTACAGACAGGGGTTGGTTATGGAAGAAAACAAGAAGAAAGTTACCTTAAAGGATATTGCGGCGCGCACGGGATTATCGGTCAATACGGTATCGCGTGTTCTGAATAAGAAGCCGTATTATACAAAAGAAGTGGAAGAGAAGGTAACGACTGCCTGCAAGGAACTGGGATACATTGTCGATATGAATGCATCGGGGCTTCGCAGCGGGTCGACGCACACGATAGCAATTTTATTCGATGATCTTACCAACCCGTTTTATTCATATACGACGGATATTATTTCCAAGCGGTTTGAAGAAAAGGGATATAATTCGATCATATTCAGTAACAACGGAAAATCTGCGTATGTAGATTATGATATGATCCGGAGTGTAGTGGCGCGGAAGCCTGACGGAATTCTTTCGTTTCTGGAGCCTGCGGCGGATATGGTGAATTTTATCAAAGATACGGGGATCCCGTTTGAAATTTTCGGAAGGGACGGAAAGCCTTACGGAATGCACGGCATCGATGCGGACGAGGTTTACGGCGGGTATCTGGCGGCGCAGCATTTATTGGAATGCGGTTATAAAAAATTCGCGTATGTCGGAAGCTGGCACAATGTCAAAGTGTGTCTGGACAGGCAGAAAGGGTTTGAAGATGGATTGGCGGAAGGCGGAGCGAGTATAGAGCCGTCGCACATTTATTATATACGTGAGCAAGAATTTGGGGCGATTGTAGATTCGCTTGTGCAGGACGGCATTGACGGGATTTTCTGTTTCAATGACATTATCGCGTTTATCATTATAGAAGCGCTGGAAGGGCGCGGCAAAGAACTCGGAAAGGATTACGGTATCGTGGGGTGTGACAATATACAGTTTATGATGCGCATGCCGCGTTTGCTGACAACGATCGATGTCGGATGCGAAGCGTTTGCGGAGGCAGGGGCGCAGCTGATGTTGCATCTTCTTTCAGGGAATGCGGAAGAACTTCCGACATTCCGTTCCACGCACCGTTCTTTCTTGGTGAAAGGCAAATCAACGCGTTGATTGATACTGAAAAATATAGTATTAAAAATGGAAAAACCGCAATGCGCATTTACTGCCCATTGCGGTTTTTTGAATAAAGGTAAAGCCGCGGCTTGCTACTGAATGCAAGCCGCGGCTTTATACGTACATTTCAGTTTTTATTTTCGGTGCTGTTTATTTCATTCTGACCGGCCGTGTTCTGAACGGGATCGGCTTCGCTGACAATATTTCCTGTGGGGTCGGAAGAAGCCGTTTCATTGTTTAAAAGAGATTTTCGGGTTGAAGATTTGAATTCATCGCAGAGAATACGGAAGAAAGCGGGGAGCAGGGCAATGGCGCAAACGAGAGCCGAATAATTGCCGAGGTATTGTGCGGTGAATCCGCCGAGAGCCGCGCCTACGATAAAGGCAATGATGACGATGGTATAGATCCCGCTCTTGCGGAGTTTGGATTTATTTTTTTCGAGGATTCCGCCATGCAGATTGAGAACGGCCTGGCGCATATTGTTTGTGCAGAAAGTGGTGGCAAGTTTTGCGCCGCGGCAATCGGTGAAAGTGTTGTATTGAAGGGCGCACAGAAAAGCGACGGAAACGTAAGTGAACCAATCGGAAGCGTTTTTTGGTATGAAAGAGATCGCCGCGAGTGCAATGATCTCGAAGCCTGCGACGGCGATATAGGGATGTTTGCGTTTAAGGATGGTGGGGAGAATGGCGGAAACGAGGATACCGAAGAGATAGGCGAGAATAGAAAACAGGTAACGGGAAGCATTGGAGAATTCACCGGTGCATAGGTTGAGGGTGAATAAGACAAGGTTGCCGGTCTGCGCGTTGCAGAAAACGCCGCCGTGGAGCAGATATGTAAAAGCTTCGAGAAATCCGCCCGCCACGGCGAAAGACAAAAAAATGAAGATGGAATTTTCGGCGGAATACGTTTGGGAGTGTTTCATAGCGTGAAGATCCTTTATAAATTCAAAAATATTGTATGTCATTGTGTGGGAAAAGTCAAATTTGCGGTGCAATTATTTTCCGAATAAGTTATAAAAAAAATGAATGGATAAGGGGGTGCGTCAGTGTAAATTTTTCACAAAAACATAACAGGAAGGGCGGTTCAAATCGTTGACAATTTTAATGAAATGGATATAATGTTAGATAACCTAACAATTTGTGAGGGCGCGATGGAAAAGCGGCACATCGGGTACATGGTAAAATCGTTGAACCGAAGGCTGAATCAGGTACTTTCGAACATACCGGCGATACGAGAAAACGAAACGTTGACGGGTATTCAGACATGGGTACTCCATTTTTTGTTTCGGAATACGGATCGGGATATATTTCAGAGGGATGTAGAGGCGGAGTTCAAGATACGCAGGTCAACGGCGACGGAGCTTTTAAAGGCGATGGAGCGGGGCGGACTGATATGCAGGGTACCGGTGGAGTATGATGCGCGGCTGAAGAAGATCGTGCTGACGGAGTATGCGCAGGAGATAAGAAAGCAGATAGGCGCGCAGATCGAGCGAGCGGAAGCGCAGATGACGGAAGGATTTACGCAGGAAGAGCTGGAAAGATTTTTCGGGTACATAGACCGGATGTGTGCGAATCTTGAAAAGTGCGAGTGAGCGGATTGTTATGGGGCTTATGCGGGCAGGGGCGCGCGTAAGAGAATGGACAGGTAAAAATTTTAAAGGAGTTTAGAGATGGTTAAGACTTTGGCGAAAAGTATACGGGAGTACAAGAAACCGTCCATACTTTCACCGATCTTCGTATCGATCGAAGTCATACTGGAATGTCTGATGCCGTTGGTGATCATGCAATTTATTGCAAAGATCAATCCGAGCGGTACGACGTCGACGGAAGGGGTACAGATGTCGACGATTCTCATCTATGGCGGGATATTGATTGCGATGGCGGTGCTGTCGCTGGTGACGGGAATGTTATCGGGCAGATTTGCGGCGAGGGCGAGTGCGGGATTTGCGAAAAATCTGCGCAAGGATATGTACTATGCGATCCAGGATTATTCATTTTCGAACATCGATAAATTTTCGACGTCGAGCCTGGTGACGCGTCAGACGACGGATGTGACGAACTTACAGATGGCGTACATGATGATCATACGAGTGGCGATCCGCTGTCCGCTGATGCTGATTTTTTCATTGGCGATGGCGTTTACGGTAAACGTGACGATATCGTGGGTATTTCTTGCATTGGTTCCGTTGCTTGCGGCTGTACTTGTTGTAATAATTTTCAAAACGCATCCGATATTTGTTCGTGTATTCAACAAATACGATAACATGAATCGTTCCGTACGGGAAGATATCAAAGGTATCCGCGTAGTAAAATCGTTTGTACGGGAAGATTTTGAAAAGAAAAAGTTTGAAAAGGCATCGGAAGATGTTCGTAAAGATTTTACGTTGGCGGAGCGTATCATGGCTGTGAATGCGCCTGTGATGCAGTTCTGTATCTGGTTCTCGTTCCTGTTGATTTTCCTTCTGGCGTCCCTTTTGACGGTAAACAATCCTGCCGATCCTGTAGGCGAAGAAAAGCTGACGGTACTGATCATGTACGCGTCGCAGATCTTGTCGGCGGTGATGCAGCTTTCGATGGTGCTTGTCATGATCATCATTGCGCGCACGTCTGCGGAACGTATTGTGGAAGTGCTGAAAGAGAAGAGCAACATTGTTTCCCCTGAAAATGCGGTGAAAGAAGTAAAAGACGGAGATATTCTTTTTGAAAACGTAAGTTTCAAATATTCGAAAGATGCGGAGAAATTTGCGTTGGCGGATGTGAACCTGCATATCAAGTCGGGACAGACGATCGGGATTCTGGGCGGAACAGGTGCGTCGAAATCGACGCTGGTGAACCTGATCCCGCGGCTTTACGATACGACGGAAGGCGCGGTATATGTTGGCGGCGTGAACGTCAAGGATTACGATCTGGAAACGCTGCGCAACAAAGTTGCGATGGTATTGCAGAAGAACGTATTGTTTTCGGGAACGATCAAAGACAATCTGCGCTGGGGAAAAGAGGATGCGACGGACGATGAAATGCTGCGCGTATGCAAACTTGCGTGTGCGGATGATTTTATCCAGACATTCCCGGATAAATACGATACATACATTGAGCAGGGCGGCACGAACGTTTCGGGCGGACAGAAACAGCGTCTTTGCATAGCGCGCGCGCTTTTGAAAGATCCGAAAGTTCTGATTCTGGACGATTCGACGAGTGCAGTAGATACAAAGACGGATGCGATGATCCGCAGGTCATTCCGGGAACAGATCCCGAATGTTACGAAGATCATCATTGCGCAGCGTGTTTCGTCTGTGCAGGATGCGGATCAGATCGTCGTGATGGACGGCGGTAAGATCAATGCGGTCGGCACGCATGAAGAATTGCTGAAAACCAACGAAATTTACCAGGAAGTATATTATTCGCAGAACAAAATAGGCGCAGCGGCCGAAGGAGGTGTCTCGCATGAGTAAACCGAATATGGCGTTGCAGGGCAAGCCGAAAATTCATACGTTTAAATTGCTCGGAAGGCTTCTTTCCTATTTGTTCCATTATTACAAAATACGCCTGATTGCAGTGTTTATCTGCATCATGATCACGGCGGCAGCAGGTATCAGTTCGTCGATCTTTCTGAATCTTGTTATACAGGAAATCATCGATCCGATCCGTGCGGGTGCGCAGTGGGCAGATATCAGTACTCCGCTGTTCTATATCATTGGCGGCATGGGATTGATGTACGTGATCGCACTGTGCGCGTCGTTCTTCTATAACCAGACAATGGCGGTCGTGACGCAAGGCTTTTTGATGCACGTGCGTAATGATATGTTCGGAAAGATGGAGTCCTTGCCGATCCGCTATTTCGATACGCACACGCACGGCGATATCATGAGTACGTATACGAACGATACGGACGCATTGCGTCAGCTCATATCGATGAGTATTCCGCAGGTGTACTATTCGATCGTGGCGGCTCTGGTATTGTTTGTGATCATGCTTTTGATGAGCTTATGGCTGATGTTTGTCGTCTTTTTCGGAGTAGCACTGATGGTGATCGTGGCGAAATATGTGGGGGGCAGGAGTGCCCGTTATTTTATCCGCCAACAGGAAGCGATCGGTAAAACGGAAGGCTATATCGAAGAAATGATGGGCGGCCAGAAAGTTATCAAAGTTTTCTGCCATGAAGATCGGGCAAAGGAAGATTTTGACAAGATCAACGATCAGCTTTGCGATGCGTCGGATAAAGCGAATGCCTATGGTAATATTTTGATGCCGGCAGTCATGAACATCGGACATTTTGCGTTTGTGCTTGTTGCGATCGTGGCAGGGCTTCTGGTTTTATTCGGGGTAGAGAATTTATCGATTACGGGCTGGACTGCTTTAACGGGTGCAACGATTGCGTCGTTTCTGAATATGTCCCGCCAGTTCTCTCTGAACATCGGTCAGGTTTCGATGCAGATCAACTCGGTAGTCATGGGACTTGCGGGCGCTGGACGTATCTTTGAACTTCTGGACGAAAAGCCGGAAACGGATGAAGGGTATGTTACGCTTGTCAACGCAAAAATCGATGAAGACGGAAACATTACGGAAAGCGCGGAACGTACGGGTAAATGGGCATGGCGTCATCCGCACAAAGCGGACGGCAGTGTCACATATACGGAACTGAAAGGCGATATTCAGCTTTTCGATGTGGATTTCGGATATGTTCCCGATAAAATCGTTCTGCATAACGTAAGTATTTACGCGAAACCGGGTCAGAAGATCGCTTTTGTAGGCGCGACGGGTGCGGGCAAGACGACGATCACAAATCTGCTGAATCGGTTTTACGATATAGCGGACGGCAAGATCCGTTATGACGGGATCAATATCAACAAGATTAAAAAAGGCGATCTTCGCCGTTCGATGGGTATTGTTCTGCAGGATACGAACCTGTTTACGGGTACGATCATGGAAAATATACGTTACGGCAAACTGGATGCAACCGATGAGGAGTGCATTGAGGCGGCGAAACTTGCAAATGCGCATGATTTCATAACGCGTTTGCCGGAAGGGTATAACACGGTGCTGCGTCATGAGGCATCCAACCTTTCGCAGGGGCAGAGACAGTTGATATCCATTGCCCGTGCGGCGGTAGCGGATCCGCCTGTTATGATTTTGGACGAAGCGACGTCTTCCATCGATACCAGAACGGAAGCCCTGGTGCAGAAGGGCATGGACGCTCTGATGCGCGGCAGAACGGTATTCGTGATCGCGCACAGGCTGTCGACCATTCAGAATTCGGATGCGATCATGGTTTTGGATCACGGCAGGATCATCGAGCGCGGTACGCACGATCAGCTGATCGCCCAGAAAGGCGTTTACTATCAGCTGTACACGGGCGCGTTCGAGCTGGAGTAATCATTTGCTTTCAGACGCAGAAAAGCGCGGACAAACAAATCATTCCCCAAGGGAACAAAAAGAGAGAGAAGATTGCAAAATCTTCTCTCTCTTTGTCTGTATATGATCGGAAACGGGTCAATCAGCGTCCGAATCTGTGGTTTCGAGCAGAAAACTTACGGGACGGAACCCGTCGTTGCAGGAGATCATCGCCGATTTTTTATTTTTCATCCAGCCGTCGTAAAAGTCCTCGCCGCCGTGCGCGAGCGCCATTACAAAAGGGGACAGGCTTTCCCAGGCGCTTTCGCAAAAGTCCTGCGGCCTTTTCCAGCCGTTTGCGATAAATACCTGTCCTTCGTGCATATCGCAGGCGTGCGGGATCGGGTTTTCATACTTTTCCATCAGATCTTTATAGCACGCCGTCTTCATGACGGTTATTTTCACTTTTTTCATTGTGTTCCCCTCCGTAAAATATTCCCTTTCTTTATCGCTATTATAAAACAAACAACTCCAAAAGTAAATAAAAAAATTCAGTTTTGTCTGCGCGGCATTCTGTGCCGCGCTTGTTTTTCGGCAAAATTTTCTGTTTCAGTGTGGGGAAGAGACTACGCTTTTTTTGCGGCTGAATTTTTTGAACCTCCGCTTGCACCGCGAAACGAAGACGTCCGCTTTGCCCGGCGCCGCGGGCAAAGCGGACTGAAAGTTGAAGTGTTCAGACGGCGGCGCCGCGGGCGGCGCTTGGGAAGCGTCGGCAGATAAAATCTGCGATAAAATCGTGGCCTTTCTGATTGGGGTGGATCCCGTCGTCGGAGAGGAAGCTGAGGTAATCTTTTTGCAGCAGGAGATCGCTTCGGTAATCGAGGAAGGGGCAGCCGCGGGAAAGCGCCGCTTTGAGGATCGCGGCATTGTAGCATTCCTGGTGGCGGGAAATATTGGTGATGTCTCCGCGGAAGAATTGCAGGATGCTTTCTCTGTCGGCGCGCGTGCAGATCACGTTTTCAAAATAGCGTTTCGAATCGATCGGGGGCAGGGAGGTGAATATGGGGCGGATCCCGTGCGATTTCAGCATGGCGATCAGCGAAAAGAGAATGTTTTCGAATTCGGGCAGGGGCGTATGGGGGGAGTGCTCCGCGAGCGGATTTTTTGCGACTTCCTCCCAGGCATAATCGCAGTCGTTTCCGCCGAGCGAGATGACGAGACGGTCGTGCGAATCGGAATGTTCCTGTAACCAGCGCTCAAAATGCCCTTTCAGCACGCATTTTTTCAATGTCTGCCCGAACACCGAAAAGTTTTCGATGTGCAGGTGCAGGCGTTCGGCTATATTGGCGACCGCGCCGCGTTCGATGCGGCAGATGCGGTTGTTTTGCAGGTATAAACCTTTCGGAATGGAATCTCCGATCACGGTGATTGTTTTTCCGCCGATTTCTTTTGCGGAGAGGGAATGTTTTATTTCTTTGCTTGTATACAACTTTGTAATCATGAGAACCTCCCGATTTCTTTGTCTTTGTCCTTGTCTTTGTCTTTATGTGAACAAGGACGGAAACCGATCTTTTCTATCAGTATATATCCGTTTTTCCGGAAAGTAAAACTACTTTTCGAAAATCGGATTATACCATTTGATTTCAGGCGGTAGAGCGGCAATGTGGGCTCTCTACTCACGGTAGAATTGTGTAAGCGGAGGGTAGAGCGGGCTTTTTAAGGGTGGATTAAAAGATTGAAAAAAGGCTGAAAAATCGGTGTCGGGTGCAAAAAGTATTTTACGGGCGCATGGATTTATGCTATAATAGAGACATGGAAGAACTCAGATCGGTCGTGGCGCGCAATCTGACGGCCTGCCGCAAGGCGGCGGGGCTGACGCAGTTGCAGCTGGCGGAAAAACTGAATTATTCGGATAAAGCAGTATCAAAGTGGGAACGCGGGGAAAGTTTGCCGGACGTGGCGGTTTTGTGTGAGCTTGCGAAGCTGTACGGGGTGACGTTGGACTATCTTGTGGTAGAGCATTCGGACAAGAAGCCCGCGCTGTACGGTCGGGAAAAGAGGCGCACGCGCGTTCTTGTGACGGCGATGAGCTGTCTTTTGGTCTGGTTTGTGGCGACGTTGGTTTTTGCGATGCTGCATTTGTTCCAGGCGCAGGGGGAGGGGCAATGGCTGCTTTTTATCTGGGCGATCCCCGTGACGTTTATCCTGTGCGTCGTATTTTCGGGAATATGGGGGAACCGATACCATCGTACGCTGAGCGTGTCGGCGTTGATATGGTCGATTGCGTTGGCGCTGTTTCTCACGCTTCCGCTCCCGAACAGCTGGCTGTTTTTTGTGGTGGCGGCGCCGTTGCAGGTGCTCACGGTGTTTTGGTTTTTATTGCGGGCGCAAAGGCCGAAATTCAAGTAAGCATTCCGTTGTAAAAGTTTTTTCAATGTGATATAATAGTAGGAAAAGGTCTCCTTTTTTCTTTTGGCGGCATATATTGTATAGCAAAAGGCGAAAGGAGAGGTATATGCAGAAAAACACGGCGGTGATCCGTTTGGACGCGATACGGAACAATGCGGAAGTATTTTCGCGGCTTGCGGGGGTGAAGAGGCTCTGCGCGGTGGTAAAGGCGGACGCCTACGGACACGGGGCGGCGGCGGTCGCACAGACGCTGCATCGGACGGCGGATTTTTTTGCGGTGGCCCTTGTGGAAGAGGGGGCGCAGCTTCGGCATGCGGGAACGACGGGGGAGATCCTGGTTCTGACACCTGCTCTATGTGAAGAGGAAGTCGTGCGCGGGGCGGCGTTGGAGCTGATTTTTACGGTGGGAGACGCGGCGGACTACGCGCTGCTTGTGCGCACCTGCGAGAAATACGATCTGACGGTGCGCTGCCATATAAAGGCGAACACGGGCATGAACCGATACGGTTTTGCATATGCGGGATTTTGCAGGTTTTTGAACGGAAAGCTGAGTGACCGTGTGGCGGTGGAAGGGATCTATTCTCATTTTTATAGGCCGGAAGACGTTTTGACGTCGCATATGCAGTTCAAATTGTTTGAAAAGTTCTGCCGGGCGGGGAAGGCCGCATTCGGCGGGCTGATACGGCACATAGCGGCGACGGGCGGTGCGCTTGCGGCTTCGGAATACCGGCTGGACATGGTGCGGATCGGCATCGGGTTGTACGGATACCTGCCCGAAGGCTTTGCGTTGCCGCAGGGCATATTGAAGCAAGCCATGCGCGTTTACGCGCAAGTGGCGGCGGTGCGCCGCAGAACGTACGGCGGAGCGGGGTACGGGGTGTGCCCGTATGGAGGAAGTCTTCTGAGCACCGTGCGCGCGGGATATGCGGACGGATTGTTCCGCTCGGGCGGAATAAAGAATGTGAATAATCTGTGCATGGATGCGTATCTTACGGCGGAATCGCACAAAAAATACGATAACGTATGTATATTTTCGGATGCAAACGCCTATGCGGCGGCGCAGGGCACGATCAGTTACGAAGTGCTTGCGGACGCGGGCAGGCGGGCGGAGAGGGTGTATGTGGAAGGATAAAGCGGCGCTGCGGCAGAAGATGAAAGCGCTGCGTGCGTCGGCGGCAGACCGTGCGGCGCGGGACGCAAAAATTTTCGATCATTTCTTTTCGCTGCCGCAGGCAGAAAGGGCAGACAAGTTCTTCATTTACCTGTCTTTCGGGAGCGAAGCGGACACGCGCGGCATCATTTCAGAGCTTTTAAAGCGCAAAAAGCAGGTATTTTTGCCGCGGGTAGAGGGCAAGGACATGGTATTCGTGCGTTACACGGGACAAGCCCTGCAAAAGAGCGCGTTTGGGATGGAAGAACCTGCGGGCGAAGGCTTAAAGGAAGGGGCGGACGTGATCGTTCTTCCCATGTTGGCGGCGGACGGGCAGCTTCACCGGCTCGGATACGGCGGCGGGTATTACGATCGCTTTTTAAGCGAGGAAAGCGGTGCGGCGCGTATAGGGATTTGTTATGATTTTCAGAGGACGGACGAGCCTTTTGCGGAGGAACACGACATACCCGCGGACGTGCTCGTGACGGATAAAGGGATATTTCTAAGAGAGGAAACGGAGGAAAAGGAATGCAGACATTGAAGAAAATCGGCTGGGAAGTATTGGAATATGTACGGCGCGCGCTGGCACCGTTTTTCATCAAGCTGATGTTCGGCATGACGATGGTGGCGGTTCTGTTTATCGAAAACATAGAATTGCGCACGATACTTGTCGTATTGCTGATGGCGGCGGACGGAGTTTTGTCGTTTGTGCTGATGCGTTCGACGGGAGAGCAGGCGTATAAGATGCGGATCGCGGGACAGCTGCGCAGGGAGAACAAGCCGACGGGCTCGTCGGAAACGGCGGGATCGTACCGTCCTTGCAAGGAATACCGCGTGTATAAAGGCGTGGTGATCGGCCTTGTGGCGTCGCTCGTGGCGATCGTACTGATCATTGTGTCGGGAACAACGGCGAGTGCGGGAGCGCGGGTTGCGCTGATGTTTGCCTGCGGCTGGGCGTATGTTCCGGTGGCGGCGGTGTACATGATCATACTGAGCAGTACGGGGATGGAAGTGATTCCCGTATCGTCCGTTTGGTTTTCGTTTATTCTGGTTGCGATTTTTGTGGTGCTGTGCGAAGTGGGGTATATTATGGGCGGCAACAAGGAGAAGCTCCGTCAGTACATGTTGGAGCGCAGCATGCAGACGGTGGAGCGCGGAAAGGCGGAAAAGCAGAACAGAAAGTAAGGAGCGAAAAGACGGTGAGGATCATCGGCGGGAAATACCGCGGCAGGGTATTGAGTGCTTTTAAGGGAAAGGAAGTGCGTCCGACTTCGGACAGGGCGAAGGAGTCGTTGTTCAACATACTTGCGCCGGAGATTTCGGGGGCGAACGTATTGGATCTTTTCTGCGGGAGCGGGAGCATCGGGCTGGAAGCGCTGTCGCGCGGGGCGGATTTTGTGGTATTCAACGACGTATCGGCGGACAGTCTTGCGATACTTCGCAAGAATCTGGCGCTTTTGCGGGCGGATGCGAAGATATACAATCTGGATTACAAGGTACTTTTGGATCGGCTGGACGTGACGTTTGACATCATTTACATCGATCCGCCGTACAAGAGCGGGTACGGAGAGGACGCCTTGCGGCGGGTTGCGGAGCGCGGACTTCTGAACACGGGCGGCGTTGCGGTATTGGAGAGCGACAAGCCGTTTGAAGGTGAGATCGAAAAACTTGTGAAGTACGACGAGCGCAAGTACGGAATTGCGCATCTGACGTTTTTCACACCCGATTGAGCGAATGCGGGAGGGTAAAGGAATGAAGAAATGTGTGTTTGCGGGGACGTTTGACCCGCCGACGCTGGGGCATAAAGACATCGTCATGAAGAGTCTTGATCTGTTTGACGAAGTGATCGTGGCGATTCTGATCAATCCGAACAAAAAGCCGCTGTTCACGGTGGAACAGCGGCTGGCGATGCTGCGCAAGGTATTTGAAAAATACAAAGCGGTGCGGGTGCTTTCGTACGACGGGCTGACGGTGGATCTGCTCAGGCGCGAGGGCGTCAAGTACTATGTACGCGGGATCCGCAACGGTACGGATTATGACTATGAAGCGCAGCTGAATTTTATCAACGTAGACATGTATAAGGATATGATCACGGTATTTTTCCCGACGCGGCAGGAGTTTTTGCATATCAGTTCGGGGCTTGTGAAGGACGCGCTGCGGTTCAACAAAAACGTTGACAAGTATATACCGGAGGAGATTCGGGGGGATCTGAAGAAATACCTGGAAGAGGCGAACCGAAATGTTTGAAAGAGAGGAACTGATCCCGGCGGCGGAGGAGATTGTGGAGCGGTTGCCGTTGCCGGCGGAGCTTAAAAAGATCAAGGCAGAGCGGGACAGGCTGGCGTCGGAGGTGATCCGCGGGGAGACGGACAAATTGCTGCTGATCATCGGGCCGTGCTCGGCGCATGAGAGCAAGCCTGTGCTGGACTATGTGGAGCGGTTGGGTAAGCTGAACGAAAAGGTGCAGGACAAGATCGTGATCGTTCCGCGCATTTATACCAATAAACCGCGCACCAAGGGCGTGGGGTATAAGGGAATGTTTACGCAGCCGGATCCCAAGAGCAAGGAAGACATACTCAAAGGAATTCTGACGATCCGACAGCTTCACATCGACGCGATCGGGGCGAGCGGGCTTTCGGCGGCGGACGAGATGCTGTATCCGGAAAACTATGCGTACGTGGAAGATCTGCTGACGTATATAGCGATCGGGGCGCGTTCGAGCGAGAATCAGATGCACAGGCTGGTATCGAGCGGGATCGAGCTTCCGGTGGGGATCAAGAATCCGATGAGCGGATCCATACCGGTGCTTTTGAATTCGATCTATGCGGCGCAGAGCGGGGGGCAGGTTTTCAAATACCAGAACTACCAGGTGCGCACGACGGGGAACGAGCTTGCGCACGCGGTATTGCGCGGGGCGGTCGACGGGTACGGCAACGACATTCCGAACTTCCATTACGAAACGGTAATGAAGGTGATCGAGGGATATTCGAAAACGGGGTTGAAGAACCCTGCGATCGTGATCGACGCGAACCATTCGAATTCGGGGAAGCAGTACAAGCAGCAGATCCGCATTGTGGAAGAGGTGCTCAACAACAGGTTGTACGACAAAGATTTCAAAAAGTACGTCAAGGGTTTCATGATCGAGAGTTTTATCGAAGAGGGATGCCAGAAAGAAGACGTCATTTACGGGAAATCGATCACGGATCCGTGCCTGGGATGGGCGGATACGGAGCGGTTGGTGCTGGATATAGCGGATAAAATTTAAGGAGTTCCTGAATGAACGAGGAGCAGAGAGTGCGAAAGACGGGGTATCTGGGGCCGGAAGGGAGTTATTCTTCTCTTGCGGCGAAGCAGTTGAGCCCGAAGAGCGAGCAAGTGCCGTACCGCAGTTTTGCGGAGGTCGTGAATGCGCTTTTGAGCGGAGATGCAGACGAAATCGTCCTGCCTGTGGAAAACACGCTGCAGGGGGCGGTGACGCAGAATTTGGATCTTTTGTATGCAAACCCGCAGCTGTACGCGGTGTGTGAGTACGTATTGCCGATCGAGCACAGGCTGATCGTGCGCAAGGGCACGAAGCTAAAGGACATCGAGCGGCTGTATTCGCATCAGCAGGCGATCCTGCAATGTTCTGCGTTTTTGTCGGAAAATCTTCCGAATGCGCGGATCATCTACACCGATTCCACGATGCAGAGCCTGTCCCATATTAAGGAAAAGGGCGACGCGGGGATCGTGGGTTCGCATGTGCGGGAAGATGGCTTTGAATTTATCGACGGAAACATTGCGGACGAGCCGAAAAATTTTACGCATTTTCTGCTTGTGAAAAAGGGAAAGGAAAACCTTCCCGCGCACAGCAGGCGCATTTATTTTGCGGCGACGTGTCCGCACGAGCCGGGCGCCCTGTTGAAAATGCTGCAGATTTTGTCGGTGTACGATCTGAACATGACGAAAATCGAATCCAGGCCCATCAAGAATTCGCCGGGGGAATACTGTTTCTTCGTCGAATTTGAGGGCGACATTTCCGTAAAGAACGTGAAAGCGGCGTTGGACCGCCTTTCCGAATACACAAAAAATTACAAGCTGCTCGGCTGTTATTAAGCGCGTGCAGCTTTTTCGGATATTTTTGTTTTGCCCGCAATTATTCGTTTTATCTGAAAAAAACGGAAGGCTTACGCAAAGAAAGGCAGTTTTTTATTTTGGCGCATTTGCGGGAAAAGAATCAGAGAAAGAGCGCTTGGAAAGCGAGGCAGAGAAAGAAAGCAATCACGGCCTGCAAGAATTTGGCGGCGATGAATTTTCCGATTTTCACGCCCGCGGGTTTGAGGAACGCGATCTGCTGGGCGAGAATGCTGGCGCCGCCGAAGGTGACGCAGAAAGCGGCGCAGGGGAGTGCGAACGATCCGCCTGCGGCGGCGAGGGCGGCGCAGCCGCGGGTACTTTCGAGCAGACCGTACGTCAGCGCCCGCGCGGAAGATTCCGCGCCGAACAGGGAGAAGAAAGAGGAGAGCAAAAAGACGGGAATTTCCATCAGTTTTGTGTTTTCCAGCGCCCTTGCGATGACGCAGAAATAGGCGATGAACCCGCCGACGCACAGAATGGAAATAACTGCGCCCTGTATGCTTTCCGCAAATACGTTATTGCTTTTTTGCGACGAAACGGGCAATTTTGCGGGATCGTCTGCGGGAGGCAGGAAGGGTGCGCGGAGTGCATAAAAGAGGAAGACGGAACCAAAGTGCGCGGCGAGCAGAATCCAGCCCGCGCGGATATCGAAGAACATAGCGGAGCCGACGCTTCCGAGCAGGAACATCGGGCCGGACGTGGAGCAGACGATCGCGGCGCGCGTCGTATCTTTTTCGCGGATGAGACCCGCGTTTTTCATGTCGAGCAGCGTGCGGCTGCCGACGGGGTAACCGGAAAGCGCGCTTAAAAAGACGCAAAGGGACGCGGCGGCGGGGAGTTTGCACGATCGCATGAGGGGAGAGAGCCTGTCCGAAAGTTTGGCGGCGCCCGTCTTTGTGAGGAGTGCGGCCGTGACCATAAACGGGAACAGGGAAGGCAGGACAGATTTTGACCACAGGGCGATACCTTCGGCGCAGGCGGCGGCGTACTCTTTCGGGGACGCCAGGAGAAGGAGAGGAAACAGCAGCAAAGCGGCGAATGCCGCCGTTTTTCGGATACGTACCATACTAAAATATATGAACGGAGCAAGGAGATTATGAGCAGGAAACTGGGACTTGCGTTGGGTGCGGGCGGTGCGCGCGGCGTGGCGCACATCGGGTTTTTGAAGGCGTTGGAGGAGGAAGGCATACGTCCGGATTTTATTTCGGGTTCGTCGATGGGCAGTATTATCGGGGCCTGTTATGCGAAGGGGATGAGTGCGGACGAAATGCGGGAGACGGTGAGCCAGCTTTCGGCGTTCGACATCGTGGATCTGGGGATCCTCACGCTGAGCAAACTGGGACTGATGCGCTGGACGAAGGTGCGGAAGATGATGCTGTCGCTGTTGGAAAATTGTGATTTTTCCGATCTGAAAATTCCGTTTTGCTGTGTGGCGGTGGATCTGATTTCGGGAAAACTGAAGACGTTTCGCGAGGGGAACGTAACGGACGCGATTTTGGCGTCGAGTTCCATGCCGACGGTGTTTCGTCCCGTGGAGAAGGACGGGATGCTTTTGGTCGACGGGGGCGTTTTGTGCCGCGTACCCGTGCGGCAGGTGCGGGATATGGGTGCGGACGTCGTGGTGGCGGTGGACGTATTGGGGAAGTGCGGGAGCATCGAAAAGGTGCCGAACGTGCTTTCGCTCATCACGCGCGTATACGATATTATGGATTACGAGCGCACGCGCGATCATTGCAGGAGAAAGAGCGAGCGGGCGGACTTATGGCTGGAACCGGACATGGGGAACATATCGCAATACAAATTGAAATATCATCCTTCGGCGTACGAGTCGGGGTATAAGTTGGGAAAGGAAAACGCGGAGCGGATAAAGATGCTTTTGCGGGGCGAAAAGGCGCCGCGCGGGCGAGGCAAACCGAAAGGGGAGCGCGCCTTGTAACGGGAGAGAGCGGGAAGTATGGAAAACTTATTTACGAATTTACACAACGATCTGAAGCCGTTGGCGGAGCGAATGCGTCCGACGGGGCTGGACGATTTTGTCGGACAGCGGCACATCTTGGGAGAAGGGAAGCTACTGCGCAGGCTGATACGGGCGAAAAAGGTCCCGAGCTGTATTTTTTACGGGCCGCCGGGAACGGGAAAGACGACGCTGGCCAGGATCATAGCGGAGACGACGGGCGGCAGGTTTGTGATGCTGAATGCGATTTCGAGCGGGGTAGCGGACGTAAAGGCGGTGATCGAGGAAGCGAAAAAGACGTTCGAGATGTTCGGGAAGAAGACGTATCTTCTTTTGGACGAATGCCATCGTTGGAGCAAAGCGCAGAGCGATTCGCTTTTGGCGGTGCTGGAATCGGGGCAGATCGTACTGATCGGATCGACGACGGAATCGCCCAATTACAGTATGACGCGCGCCATTGTGAGCAGGTGTACGCTGTTTGAATTCCGAAAAGTGGACGCGGAAGACATAAAAAAGGCGCTTTTGCGTGCGATCGGGGCGGAGAACGGTTTGAAGGCGTTTCACATTCAAATCGACGACGAAGCGCTGACGTATTTTGCGACGGCCTGCGCGGGCGACGTGCGGAGCGCGCTGAACGGGTTGGAGATCGCGGCGCTGACGACCGATCCCGACAAAGACGGGGTGCGGGCGATCACGAAGGAAGTTGCGGCGGAGTGTCTGCAAAAGAAAGCGCTGAGCCTGAACGAGGACGTGTTTTATCACATTCTGAGCGCGTTTTGCAAGAGTTTGCGCGGGAGCGACGCGACGGCGGCGCTGTATTATGCGAACAGGCTGATCGAGGCGGGGTGCGAGCCGCAGCTTCTGGCGCGCAGGACGATCGTGCACGCGAGCGAGGACTGCTGTTCGGCGAAAGCACTGAACACGGCGTGCAACGCCCTGTTTGCGCTGAACAATCTGGGCATGCCGGAGGGGAATATCGTGCTGACGCAGGCGATCATCGAGGTATGCGAGGCGCCGAAGACGAACAGGGTCATCAAGGCGATGGAGATGGCGATCGACGACGCGCGCAACCATCCGGACGATGCCGTGCCTGACTATCTGAAAAATCATACGCCCGCGAGCAAGAATTACAAATACCCTCACGATTACGGCGGATATGTGGAGCAGCAATACCTGCCAAATTCTCTCAAAGACAGAAATTATTTCAAATAAGAAAGCGATGCGGCTTTTGCCGCATCGTTTAAGCGGGCGGCAAAAGCCGCCCGCTTTCGTTTGTGACAAAAAAGTAAGAAAAACGTTTAAAAAAATTTCCGGGAAATACAGGCTGTTTGAAAGCGTGTATGCAAATTATACACAAAAGGCGCATATTATAGTATAAACTGTATAAAAGTGCAAAAAAATTAATTTTTTTGCAAGGAATTTTGCCGAAGATATTTACATTCTGAAAATTTATGGTATAATAGATGAAATAACAGTGATAAAAAAAGACAAAATAGCGGGGAATTGTAAACGGAGAAGGGAACCGAAGCCGTAGGGAGAGTGCGGCGGGGGGACTGAAAAATTGCGGTTGTTGCGGCGAGAAACTTTACAAAAAGATCTGATGAAAACCGATGGATTCCTGCGCATTTGTCGCAGGAAATTTTTTTCAAAAGGAATTTGTTATAGTAAGTATTAATTTTCATAATAGTTTAATTTTCGGGGAATAAATTGACAAACGGTCGTGGATTTCATATAATGAAACCATACAGCAAGGGCGCTGTGAGCGATTGTCATGGAACGGTGGCTCACGGCGTTTTTGTTTACTGGGGAATGGAAAGAACATATTTTTTGCGAGAGAGCGGAAAATTGTTTTTTATAAATCTGCAGGAGGGAGAGACAGTTGGAAAGGGTTGTCATTACCGGAAATGAGATAGCGTTGAAACAGATAGTGAATGTAGCGAGACAAGGAGCGAATGTCTCGTTGTCCCCGTCTGCGGAGGAAAACATAATAAAATCGCGGGGAGTTGTGAATAAACTTGTGGAAGAATCCAGAGTGGTCTACGGGGTCACGACGGGGTTCGGGATGTTCAGTGAGAAATTCATTGAAAAAGAGTTTACAAACAGTCTTCAGAAAAATCTGATTATCTCCCACGCAGTCGGCGCGGGAGATTTTTTTAAAGACGAAGTAGTGCGGGCGGCGATGTTTCTTCGGATCAACAATTTTGCCAAGGGGTATTCGGGGATCCGGTTGGAGACGGTGCAGACGCTGATACGGATGCTGAACGAAGGAGTGACGCCGGTGGTACCGGAGAAAGGGTCGCTGGGAGCGAGCGGAGATCTGGTGCCGTTGGCGCACATGGTACTGCCTTTATTGGGACTGGGCCAAGCCAAGTACAAGGGGCAGGTCATGGACGGGAAGGACGCGATGGCGGCGGCGGGGATCCCCACGCAAGAGCTGACGCAGAAAGAAGGGTTAGCGCTGATCAACGGGACGCAGTTCATGACGGCGGTCGGGGCGTTGGCGGTGTACGATGCGCTGGAGCTTTTGAAGGTCGCGGACATAGCGGCGGCGATGAGTTTTGAAGCGCAGAACGGCGTGATCGACTCGCTGGACGCGCGTATGCATCAGATACGGCCGCACAAGGGGCAGATCGACACGGCGAAGATCGTATCGGATCTTCTCAAGGGGAGCAAGAACGTGACGCGGCAGGGCGAGATCCGAGTGCAGGATGCGTATTCGCTGCGGTGCACGCCGCAGGTACACGGGGCGAGCAAAGATGCGATTCACTATGTATTGGACAAAGTGGAGACGGAGATCGATTCGGTGACGGACAATCCCGTGGTATTTTCGGACACGCAGGAAGCGATTTCGGGCGGAAATTTTCACGGGCAGCCGATGGCGCTGAGTTTTGATTTTCTGGGGATCGCGTTGGCGGAGATTGCGGACATATCGGAGCGCAGGATCGAGCGTATGGTGAATTCGGCGCTGTCGGGGCTTCCCTCGTTTCTGGTGGAGCGAGGGGGCGTGAACAGCGGGTACATGATCGTGCAGTACACGGCGGCGGCGCTGGTATCGGAGAACAAAGTGCTGGCGCATCCTGCGAGCGTGGATTCGATTCCGTCGAGTGCGAACCAGGAAGACCATGTTTCGATGGGAACGATTGCGGCGCGCAAGGCGCGGGAGATTCTGGAAAACGTGCGGCGCGTGCTGGCGATCGAGCTGATGTGTGCGTGCCAGGCGATCGATCTTCGCGGCGACAAAGGAATGGGCTGCGGGACGAAGGCGGCGTACGAATGTGTGCGCAAGGTCGTGCCTTTCCTGAAAGAAGACAGGCCTTTGTACGGGGACATCAATCTTTGCGAGCAGCTGATCATCGACGGAAGTTTGGTGCGGCACGTAGAAGAGAATGCGGGGCCGATGCACGTATGACGTGTGAAAGAAGGGAGAGAGAGTTTCGATGCAGAAAGATCTGAGAGAGGTTTTGGGGGAAGGCGGCAAATTGCCTTCGTATCCCGAGCTGAAAGAGGGAGTGCGGCGTGCGCCGAAGAGAACGGCGCAGCTGAGCAAGGCGCAGAAGCGCCTTGCGTTGAAGAACGCGTTGCGTTACATACCGAAGGAGTGGCAGGCGGAGCTTGCACCCGAGTTTGCGAAGGAGCTGGAAGAGCGGGGCAGGATTTACGGATACAGGTTCATGCCCAAAGAGAGGATATACGGAAAGCCGATCGACGAATACAAGGGCAAGTGTACGGAAGGCAAGGCGTTCCAGGTGATGATCGACAACAACCTGGATCACGCGGTGGCGCTGTACCCGTACGAGCTTGTGACGTACGGCGAGACGGGGCAGGTGTGTCAGAATTGGATGCAGTACAGGCTGATCAAGAGTTATCTGGAAGATCTGACGGACGAACAGACGCTTGTGATGATGAGCGGGCATCCGATGGGGCTGTTTGCGTCGCGCAAGGACGCGCCGCGGGTGGTGATCACGAACGGTCTGATGGTCGGGATGTTTGACAATCCCGAAGACTGGGCGCGCGCGGCGGCGATGGGCGTATCCAATTACGGGCAGATGACGGCGGGCGGCTGGATGTATATCGGGCCGCAGGGCATCGTGCACGGGACGTTCAACACGCTTTTAAACGCGGGCAGGAAAGTTTTGGGGATCGCGCAGGACAAAGATCTTGCGGGAAAGCTGTTTGTGACGTCGGGACTTGGCGGCATGAGCGGCGCGCAGCCGAAGGCGGTGGAGATAGCGCGCGGCGTCGGGATCATAGCGGAAGTGGACGAATCGAGGATCCGCACGCGCCTGACGCAAGGCTGGGTGAGCAAGGTAACGGCGGACAAAGCGGAAGCGTTCGAGTGGGCGCTGGCGGCGTGCAAAGCGAAGGAAAGCGTATCGATCGCGTATCACGGAAACATCGTGGATCTTTTGGAATACGCGGTCGAGAAGAACATACATATCGATCTTTTGTCCGATCAGACGAGTTGTCATGTGCCGTATGACGGCGGGTATTGTCCGCAGGGGATCGATTTTGCGGAGAGGACGCGTCTGTTGGCGGAAGACAAAGCGACGTTCTGCAAGCTGGTCGACAAGACGCTGATCCATCATTTTGAGCTGATACGTGAGCTTGTGAAGCGCGGCACGTATTTCTTTGATTACGGCAACTCGTTCATGAAGGCGGTGTTTGACGCGGGAGCGAAGGAGATCGCGAAGAACGGGAAGGACACGAGCGAAGGGTTTATTTTCCCGTCGTACGTGGAAGACATTATGGGGCCGATGCTTTTCGATTACGGCTACGGGCCGTTCCGTTGGTGCTGTTTGTCGGGGAAGGAAGAAGATCTTCGCAAGACGGACCATGCGGCGATGGAGGTGATCGACCCGAACCGTCGCGGGCAGGACAGGGACAATTACATCTGGATCCGCGATGCGGAGAAAAATCATTTGGTAGTGGGGACGAAGTGCAGGATCCTGTACCAGGACGCATACGGCAGGCGGGACATAGCGCTGCGTTTCAACGAGATGGTGCGCAAGGGTGAGATCGGGCCCGTGATGCTGGGCAGAGACCATCATGACACGGGCGGAACGGATTCTCCGTTCCGTGAGACGAGCAACATTTACGACGGCAGCAACGTGACGGCGGACATGGCGGTGCAATGTTATGCGGGGAACGCGGCGCGCGGGATGAGCCTTGTGGCGCTGCATAACGGCGGCGGCGTAGGGATCGGAAAAGCGATCAACGGCGGGTTCGGCCTGGTGCTGGACGGAAGCGAGCGCGTGGACGCGATCATACGCAAGGCGGTGGTCTGGGACACGATGATCGGGGTAGCGCGCAGGAACTGGGCGCGCTGTGAACACGCGATGGAGACGGCGGAGGAATACAACCGCACGACAGACGACTGTATCACGATCCCGAATCTTGCGAGCGACGAACTTGTGGAGAAATTTTTCTGATGGAAATGTTGTATCGCGGCATTGCGGAGCTGGTGACCTGCCGCGGCGGGGTACGCCGCGGGAGAGCAATGCAGGACGCAGGCGTCGTGAAAGACGGAGCGTTTCTCGTGCAAGACGGCGTGATCGAGCGGGTCGGCACGCGCGGGGAGCTGGAGAAAGGGTATCGCGGAGAAGCGTACGATTGCGGCGGAGCGTTGGTGACGCCGGGGTTTGTAGATTCGCACACGCATCTCGTATTCGGCGGCGAGCGGGCGGAGGAATTCGGCTGGCGGCTGCGCGGGGACAGTTATCTTTCGATCATGGAGCGGGGCGGCGGCATCGTGAAGACGGTGGACGCGACGCGGAAGGCGAGCGAAGGGGAACTGCTTGCGAGGGCGAAGAAGCATTTGGCGAACATGCGCCGCATGGGCGTGACGGGCGTGGAGATCAAGAGCGGTTACGGCCTTGAATCGGAAACGGAGCTGAAACAGATTGCGGTGATCGGCGCGCTGCAAAAGAGTGAGAGAATGCAGGTCGTCGGCACGTTTATGGGAGCGCACGCGATCCCGCGCGGATGGGACGCGGACGCGTACATCGATTTGTGCATAAACGAGCTTTTGCCGCAGGCGGCGAAGACGGGCGTATGTGATTTTGCGGACATATTCGTGGAGCGCGGAGCGTTCACGGCGGCGCAGGCGGAGCGGTATCTTCGCAGGGCGCGCGAGCTGGGGTTCGGCTTAAAGGTGCATTCGGACGAGATGACGGCATCGGGCGGAACGGAGCTGGGCGTGAAACTCGGCGCGAAGTCGGCGGATCATCTTTTGAAGATACGGGACGAAGACATTGTGCGGCTGAGCAAGTCGGACACGGTGGCGACGGTATTGCCGCTGACGGCGTTTTGTCTGGGCGAAGAGTATGCGCCGGCGCGCAGGCTGATCGACGGCGGGGCGATCGTGGCGGCGGGGAGTGATTTCAATCCGGGCAGCTGTTGTACGTACAACGTGCCGCTGATGATCGCGCTGATGTGTATTTACATGAAAATGACGGTGGACGAAGTACTGAGCGCGCTGACGATCAACGGAGCGGCGGCGTGCGGCAGGGAGAGAGAAACGGGCAGCATCGAGAGCGGGAAGTGGGCAGATTTTGTGATCTTTGACTGTGACAGCCGCGAATGTCTGCCGTATTATACGGGAATGAATCTTGTACGGTCGGTATTTATAAAAGGAGAGAAGACGGATGGATAAATTGCTGGAATGCGTACCGAATTACAGTGAAGGCAGGGACAAAGCGAAGATCGAGAAGATCGTAGATTGTTTTCGCGGCAAAGCGGGCGTAAAGCTGTTGGATTATTCTTCGGACGAAGATCACAACCGCATGGTGGTGACTGTGATCGGGGAGCCGGAGGCGTTGCAGGCGGCGGTCGTGGAGTCGGTGGGAAAGGCGTTGGAGCTGATCGACATGACCAAGCACAAGGGGCAGCATCCCAGGATGGGTGCGGTGGACGTGATCCCGTTCATACCCGTGCGCGGTGCGACGGTGGAAGATGCGGACAGGACGGCGAAAGCGACGGCGAAGGAAGCGGCGGAGAAATTCGGGCTGCCGTTTTTCCTGTACGAGCAATCGGCGAGTGCGCCGCACAGGGTCAACCTGGCGGATATCCGCAAAGGGCAGTTTGAAGGCATGGCGGAGAAGATGAAAGACCAGACGCTCTGGAAGCCGGATTTCGGGCCTTCGACGATCCATCCGACGGGGGGCGTCACGGCGATCGGCGCGCGGCCGCCGCTGGTGGCGTTCAACGTAAACCTGGGCACGTCCGATCTTTCGGTGGCGACGAAGATCGTGCACGCGGTGCGGCACATAAACGGCGGTTTCCGTTTCTGCAAGGCGATGCCGGTGGAGCTGAAAGAGCGCGGCATCGTGCAGGTATCGATGAACCTGACCGATTACAGCAAGACGGCGATCTATCGGGTGTTCGAAGCGATCAAGACGGAGTGCAGAAGGTTCGGCGTGAACGTAGTGGGGAGCGAAGTGGTCGGGCTTGTTCCGATGCAGGCGCTCATCGACTGTGCGGAGTTTTATCTGCAGATCGAGAATTTTTCGATCGACCAGGTATTGGAGAGCCGTTTGATATGAAGCTGACGGAACTGAAAGTAGACGCTTTTTTGCGGGAAACGGCGAGCGAATCGCCCGCCCCGGGCGGCGGCAGCGTATCCGCGCTGGCGGGAGCGTTGGCGGCGGCGCTGGCGGGGATGGTAGCCAATCTCACGCAGGGCGAAAAATTTGCGGACGTAGCGGAAAAAATGCGCGAAATTGCGGCGAGTGCGGAAAAGATCCGCAAGGAGCTGGAAGAGAGCGTGCAGAAAGATACGGAAAGTTTTGACGCATACATGGCCGCGCTTCACCTTCCGAAGGGAACGGAGGAAGAGAAAGAGCGCAGGAAGGCGGCGATGCAGGAAGCGCTCAAAGGCGCGGCGCTCGTTCCGCTGGAAACGGCGCAGACGGCGCAGGAAATTTTCCCGCTGCTGAAAGTTGTTCTGGAAAAGGGCAACGCCAACGCGCAGAGCGACGCGCTCGTCGCTTCGATGCTGGCAAAGACGGCGGTGCACGGGGCATTGCTGAACGTAAAGATCAATTTAGGCGGCATACGCGACGAGGCGTTTTGTCAAAAAATGCGCGAACGTGTACAGGAAATGTGGCAAAACGCAGAAAATTGTGAAAAAGAGCTGTTGGCGGCGTCGCCGCTGAGCGAATAAAAAACAGGCGCCTGTTTTTTCTGCTTTCCGGGAGAAAGCGGAAAAGCGGAAGGGAAGCAACGCGCGGACAGCGCGAAGTGATAAAATCATTTTTAGGAGGATTTTTTATGAAAAAGTTTTGGCTTGTCGTGTTATCGCTCCTTTTGGCGGTAACGATGGCGGTTGGGTTGGTTGCCTGCGGCGAAACGGGCAAAGATGACGGCGGCAACGGCGGAAACTCCGAAGTTGCGGAAGTGAAAGGCGTGTATACGATCAATCTTAGTCCTTTGATGCCTCTCACCTTCTATTTCCGTATCGAAGATGACGGGAAGTTCATGTTTTCCAACAGCGAAGAGTTTTCCGTGGATAAAAACAGCGGAACGGTGAGCAAGACTTCGACGGGTTATCTGATGGTCTACACGACGATCAACAATGCGGCCGCGAACGGCGAAACGACGAAGTTCACGAAAGAGAGCGACGGACGGCTGAAATTTGAAGGGAACTTCTATTATGGTTCGACCGCACCTTCGAGTCCTATGCAGGATGAAGATACGGGTGTAGAGGTCACGTTCTATGCGGTGCCTTATACGGGTGAAGACAGCGGCGAAACGGATGTGACGCTGGAAAAGGGTCTCTACTACGGAACGGCAGAATCAGCGATGGGCAATACGACGATTACGTATCATTACTATCTGAACCTTCGCGAAGACGGCAAATTCACTTCGTTCACGACTTTTGCGATGGGCCCGGCGAATTATTCTTCCTATGATTACGGTACGTACACGATGATGGGTTCGATCGCGCGCCTGACGTCGGAGGTTTATAAGGATTATGAAGACGAAACGAAGGCTCTGACCGAGTCGGTCACGGCGAGTGCGGATTCGATCACGGCGGAGGTTGCCCTCAGCGCGATGGCCAAGTCGGCGGGTGAAATCACGCTGACCAAGGCGGAAGGAACGCCCGCTGCGTTTGCGACGTTTACGGCGAGCAAGTCGATGATGGGCGGTTCTTATGAAATGACGCTGACGGTGTATGCGGACGGTTCGTACGAATATGTGAGCAAGGATGCGGCGACGGATGAAGTAGGGGCGAGCGAGAGCGGGTTCCTCGGGCTGAATTTGTTGGGCGGCGCTTATCTGCTTCCCGAAGGAGTTACGGAAGGTCTGACGGGTGCGTTCGACAGCGATACGGGTGCGCTTACGGGACTTAAGTTCAGCATGGTTACGGGGACGCCGCGTACCGAGCTCGAATTTACGATGGTGACGGAATAATACAATACATATACAAGGAGAATTTAACTATGAGATCGGCAAAAGCATTTTTCAACTGGGCATTTACGACGCGTGCGAAATCGGTGATGAAGATTTACAACGATGAACCGATCACGCCGGAGAAGATGTTTTTAAGTTTCTGCTCGCACGACCCTACGTTCATATCGAACGGGCCTGCGGGGCTGAACGGGAGCATCAAGGGGATCGGATTCATGCCCAAGCCCGAGTATTTGGAGGAGACTCTGGAAGCGTACATCAAGCATATCAAGACGTACGAGCCGGGAGACAAGACGTATTCCAAGCGCGGGCTGGGGGTTTTGATCAAGTACATGTACGGAGAGGAAGCGCAGCATCGTGTCGATTTTGATCATATCGGGAGCCTGGAGATGGCGAAGCAGCATTCGTATGCGAACTATAAGGCGAACCCGCAGGCGACGCTGATGTTTTACCAGCCTCCGATGATCTCGTTCGAAGTGCGCGGGACGATGCACATTTACGACGAGACGGAATCGGGCAAGCGTGAAATTTACCAGCAGTTCATCAATGCACAGCACGATATGTATCATACGCCGGACATGAACAGATGGCTCAAATATCCTGCTTATGTAATGGATATCGAAGAGATTTACGATAACAGTGCGACGAAAGAAGGATTCGGGACGAAGCTCGAATATCCTATGCCGAAAGAATAACGGCGGAGCGCATTCCGCGAGGGAATGCGCATAAAGAGACGGAGAAGCTGCGCAGGGCGGCAGGATCTGCCGCCCTGCGGTAAAGCGTCCGCAGGCGGATGCGGGCGGTATTGCAGAGTAAAGGATTACGTCGATGAAATTTTTAAACAGGAAAATAACCGCGCTTGCGCTCGGTGTGCTGATGGTATTCACGGCAACGGGGCTTGCGGGCTGCGGAACATCTATAGCCGAACGCAGGACAGATACGACTTCCACGCTGTATGTGGGAGAAATTTCTTCTGCGTTTCCGACGTCGTTCATGCCCTGGCTTTCGAGGGACGGTGTGGCGACGACGGTTTCGAGTCTGATCTACAACACGCTCTTCAATTTTGACGAGGAGACGGGCGAATATCTGCCGCTTCTGGGCAAAGAGTGGTGTTATACGGACTTGGAGGGGAACGAACTCCGTACGCCGGATGGTGACGTCGATTACCGGGCGGTGGAGGAGTATTATTCTCAAACGAAAGAGGACTACATGCTCGTAAAGGTGACGTTGCACGACGGGATGACGTGGAGCGACGGGGAGCCTGTTACGGTGGAAGACGTGTATTACACGTTCGATATAGCGACGGACAATGCGCTTTCCAATCATGCGGGCGCGTTGGCGTGGACGGCGGATCTGCAGCACAAATCGGAGAAAGGAAAACTTGTGAAGCAGGGAATGTTCACCTACGATCACAACGATTTCTGGAACCCGTATCCGATCAGCGAAGCGGAGAAAGACACGGTCATTTATCTTCGTGTGAACAAGGTGCTGGGCGCGGTGGCGACGCTGTTTACCTCCATTCTGATTCTTCCCGAGCATATCTGGAAGCCTCTTGTCAGCGAGACGGAGCAGCTGAACAACGCGAGTCCGAGCGGCGAGATCCTGTACCAGTACGAAAATCCCGTAGGGTGCGGGGCGTGGACGCTGGACAAATCGCGGTCGGGGCGGCAGATGATCGTGCTATGCAACCGCGGCGACGACTATCATCTGAAAGCGGAAGACGGTTCGCCCCTTTACAAAGTGGACGAGATCAAGCTGATGCTGTACATGGACGAAAACACGGCGATCTACGCTTTGCTGAAAGGGTATGTGGATATGCTGGACACTTCGATGAGTTCCAACTATCTGCGGCTTTTTGAGGAAGAAGAGAACATTGAGGTGCTGAATGTTCCGGGGACGTCCATTCAGACGCTCGTCATGAACGTGAACCCGCAGGAAAATTTTGAGACGGACATGCGCAAGATTCTTACCAACAAGGAAGTGCGCGAGGCGATCGCGCTTGCGATCAACCAGGGAGAACTTGTCAACAGGGTGCTCAACGGAGCGGGGAGCGTCGCGTCGGCGGGGCTGATGCTGGAAAGCCAGACGGAGCTTTACAGCGAAGAGGCGAATATCCTCTCGGGTGATTACGACGAGCGCGTGCAGCAGGCGAACGAGATATTGGATAAGATCTATCCCGAAAAGAATGCGGACGGGTACAGGTTGGCGGACGGAAAGAAGATCCGTTTTGAAATTCTGGCGAACGCAGGCGAGCTGGAGCTGGTATCCTTCCTGCAGGTGCAGCTGCAGAAGATCGGCATCGAAGTCGAGTACAAGGCGGAAGGGTCGATGGCGGAAGACACATATCTGTTTGACGGAGATTTTGACATGACCTTCCAGGCGACCATCTTCAACATATCCAACGTGGATATCATGTATCAGTCGCACTTTGTGACGACGGAACGTTCATCCAACTACGGGCATCTGGTCGACGAAGCGCTGACGGCGAAGATTGCGGAAATGCGTACGACGCTCAATCAGGACAAGAAATACGAGGCGGTAAAAGAGATCGAGATGATGATTGCGGAGCTTTATTACAAAGTGCCCGTGTATGCGTCGAATGTCATATCGGTGGCGAGGACGGACCGCTTTATCGGGTATCAGGCGGGCCCGGGGGAGACGGCGTTCAACCTTGACACGCTGGAAAATCTGGAAAAGGTGGTGTAATCAATGAAAGCGTCTTATGTAATAAAGCGAATCCTTTTGACGGTTCTGATTTTTTTCATTGTCGTGACCCTTTGCTTTTTCATACCGAGGATCGGCGTGACGGATCCTGCGAGCAGGTATTATCCGCCGCAGCCGGCGACGATGTCGGACGAAGACTATGAAGTGCTCAAAGAGATCACGCGCGAACAGTACGGACTGGACGGCACGACGTTTGAGCAGTACATACGGTACATGGGGCAGCTGTTCCAGGGAGATCTGGGCACGTCGTACCAGTCGGGGAGCCCGAGCGTGATCGATTGCATTGCGGAATGTCTTCCGTGGACGCTCGTGCTGTCGGTGACGAACCTTCTGATCTCGCTGGTGATCGGCGTGATCATCGGGACGATGGCGGCGTGGAAGCGCGGGCGATGGCAGGATAAGGCCTTGCTGAACGCCTCGACGTTCACGACGGCATTGCCATCGTTCTTCATAGCGCTGCTGCTATCTTTTTATCTCGGGTTCGAGTGGGAGATATTCCCCGCGTACACCGATCAGAACATGGTATCGAATTTTGACTGGAGCTGGCAGGCGATCTCGACGGTGATGTACAACGCTGCGCTGCCGATTTTCTCGATGGCGATCGGCGGGATCGTATCGTACGGGCAATCGACGCGAAACAGCGTGATCGCGGTCTCGGGCGACGAATTTATTCTGACGGCGAAGGCGAAAGGGCTATCCAACAACAAAGTGATCTACGGGCATACGCTTCGCAACGCGATGCTCCCGATCGTCACGCAGTTCGGTATGAACATCAGCGGACTGATCGGAGGGTCGGTCGTGATCGAGAAGATCTTTAACTGGAACGGAATGGGGACGCTGTTCCTCACCGCGAACGGCAACAACGATTATCCGCTGATGATGGGCATCATGATCTTCATGTCCGCCTTTGCGTTGGTGGCGAATCTTCTGACCGATTTTGTGTACAGCCTGCTCGACCCGCGCGTTACATTGGGAGAAAGACGATGAAAGACATACTTGTAAAAACCGGTCGGTTTCTTCTTCGGATACTTTTCGGGATCGGGTCGTTTTTCAAAAAACTCTGGAAGCATAAGCAGGGCAGGATCGGTCTGATCATCGTGGGAATTTTAGCGGTCTGCGCCATTTTTGCGCCGCTGATCGCGCCGTACGATCCGTATGACGTGACCCAGCGTGCGGAAAAGGGACTTCTGCCTTCCTGGCAGCATCTGCTCGGCACGTCGATCACGACGGGGCAGGATATTTTCAGCATGCTGATCTACGGCACGCGCTCGTCTTTGAGCATCGGCGTAATTACGGGTATCACCATCGCGATTTTGGGTTCCCTGTTGGGAATTGCGGCAGGGTATATCGGCGGCTGGGTGGATACGATCATCATGCGTGTGGTGGACGTTCTGCTTGTCATACCGACGCTGCCGCTCGTGATCGTGATGACGAACGTGCTCGGCACGAGCTATGTGGTGATCGTCATCGTATTTGCGGCGTTCGGCTGGACGGGACTCGCCCGCGTGATACGCTCGCAGGTCATGCTGATCAAGAACACGAACTATGTAAAAGCGGCGGAGCTGATGGGCGCGAGCAAGTGGTATATCATGTGGCGGCACATACTTCCCGCGGTGTCCAACCTTCTCATCATGAGCACGGCGCTCACGAGCGCGGGCATCATGGTGGCGGAAGCGGGGCTGAGCTTTCTCGGTCTCGGGAATCCCGAAGCGATCAGCTGGGGCAAGATGCTGGCGGACGCGCAGAGCAGCGGTGCGATGCTGTTCGGGCATTGGTGGAGCATTCTGGCGCCCGGCGTCGGGATCTTCCTTGCCGTATATTCGTTCATGCGTATCGGCCTGGCGCTGGAAGAGATCCTCAATCCCAGAATGCGCAAGGGCAGCAGCATGATCAAGGTGTTCAAGCATCTGAACAACAAATATCTGGAAGAAGTGTTTGCGTCGATGGACGACAACAGCAAGATGAAAGGCGAGTACGTAGCGGAGGGCGCGCAGGAAGAAGTAGCGGCGGCCGCGGAGGAGAAGTCGGAAACGGGAGTGAAAGATGAAAGCGCTGGAAGTTAAAAATTTAAAAGTCGTCTTTCCGACCGCGATGGGCATCGTGCGGGCCGTGGAAGGCATCGACATTGAAATAGAGCAGGGAGAATGTGTGGCGATCGTCGGCGAATCGGGGTGCGGCAAGAGCGTTACGTCGCTGGCGGTGATGAAACTTTTGTCCACGCCTCCCGCGATCATGCGCGTGGATAAGATGGAACTGGGCGGAGTCAACATCAAAGATCTGAGCGACAAGCAGATGCAGAAAGTGCGCGGCAAAGACATATCGATGATCTTTCAGGACGCATTGACGGCGCTGAACCCGGTCATGCCGATCGGCAAGCAGATCGATGAAATTTTTCTTGCGCACGGAAATCTGAATTTTGAGACGGACGGCGAAGGAAGCGAGCACAAGCATTTCAACCGCAAAAAGGAAGCGAAGCGGCGCACCATCGAGGCGTTGAAACTGGTGGGCATCAGCGATGCGGAAGTGCGTTACAAAGCGTATCCGCACCAGTTGTCGGGCGGTATGCGTCAGCGCGTGCTGATCGCGATGGCGTTTGCCTGCAACCCGCACCTGATCATTGCGGACGAACCGACGACGGCGCTGGACGTTACCATACAAGCGCAGGTTTTGGATATTCTGAAAAACCTGCAAAAGGAGCGCAAGACCTCTCTGATGCTGATCACGCACGATCTTTCCATCGTGATGAACATGGCGGACGAGATCTACGTCATGTACAGCGGCAAGATCGTGGAGCGGGCGAAGACGCGCGACCTGTTCGTAAAGCCGTTGCATCCGTACACGATGGGGCTTTTGGGATCGATTGCGCGGTTGGATGACGAGAGGGGACGCTTTGTGCAGATCCCGTCGTCTCTGCCGAATCCGATGCACAAGCCGCAGGGATGTTATTTTCATCCGCGCTGCCAGTATGCGACGGAAAAATGCAAGCAGGAAATGCCCTGTCTGGAAGAGCTGCCGGGCGGACGGTATGTGCGGTGTTGGAATTACAAGGAGATAGAACATGCAAAGAGATGAAAAGCCCTTGCTGAAGCTGGAAAACATATGCGTTTCCTTTCCGGTGAAAAAGGATTTTCCTTTTCAGAAAAAGAGGTTTGTACGGGCGGTATCGGACGTATCGCTGGAGATTTTCCGCGGCGAGACGTTCGGTCTGGTCGGCGAATCGGGATGCGGGAAGAGCACGCTTGCGAACACGACGCTGGGGATTCAGAAGGTAGACAGCGGAAAAATATTCTTTGACGGGCAGGAGCTGACGGCGATGAATAAAAAGGAGCTCAAACAGGCGCGCCGCAGCATGCAGATGATTTTCCAGGATCCTTTTTCATCTCTCAATCCGCGTTTCAGTGTCTTTGACATCATATCCGAGCCTTTGCGGATCGGCGGCGGTTACACGCGGGAGCAGATGCGCGAAAAAGTCGGGGCGTTGCTGCACGAAGTGGGGCTTTCCGAAGCGGACATGGATCGGTTTCCTTCCGATTTTTCGGGCGGGCAGAAACAGCGTATCGGAATTGCGCGGGCGCTGATTCTCAAACCGAAATATCTTGTCTGCGACGAGCCCGTATCGGCGCTGGACGTTTCCGTACACGCGCAGATCCTCAATCTTCTGATGGATCTGCAGCAAAAATACGACATAACGTACCTGTTTATTTCGCACAATCTGGCGGTGGTCAAGCGGATCTGCACGAGGCTTTTGGTCATGTATTTCGGAAAGACGATGGAATACGGCGACGTGGATAAAATTTTCCGCAACCCCGTACATCCGTACACGCGCGCGCTGATGTCCGCCATTTTCGATACGGATATCGACAGCAAGCACGAGCGGATCCGTCTGCAAGGCGAAGTGCCCAGCCCGATCCATCCGCCGGCAGGCTGCCGTTTCTGCGGCAGATGCCCGGAAGAGGAAGGGTTCTGCAAAGAGGGAGAACCTCCTTTGGTGAAAGTGGAAGAAGATCATTTCGTGGCGTGCTTCAAATACAATAAACCCTTGGCGGAGTAAATATGGTAAAAAAGCAAATGCTCGTACTGATCGCCGCCATCGTATGGATGGCGGCGGGCAGCAATATACTTCGGTTGGGGATCGCCGCAGCGCTCGTGGTGACCTGGGAATGGTGGATGGTGCTTGCGATGCTGGCGGTTTTCGGGTTGTTTTTCACGATGTTTTTCATGATCGTGAAAAAACATCTGCGGCGCATCTACGGCTACGATTCCGACCGAAAACATTGTTTTTTAAAATTCTTTGACGTCAAAGCCTATATTCTTATGATCGTCATGATGACAGGCGGCATTCTGATGCGCAGTTTCGGCATCATACCCGACCGCTGCACGGCCATGTTTTACACGGGACTGGGCACGGGTCTCACGATTGCGGGAATTTTGTTTTTGATCAACTTTATCTGCAACACGTTGCGGGAGAAAAAAGAGAAGAGCAAAGAGAGCGAAAAGAAAGAAACGCTGTCCGATGGAAAAGAGGACGCGAAAGAGAGTGCGAAAGACGAAGGACAGTCCGATGCGGCAAAAGACGCGCGGCAATGACGTTTGCCGCCGTTAACGGCGCAAGACTGTCGGTTTTACGGCCTGCCGATCCATGGCAGGCTTTTTCGTTTCCGAAAATTTTTGCGATCGCCGCACGGCGATCGCTTTTACTTTACAGGAGAATACAGAAAAAGAAGATGGAAAGAGGACTTCTTACCCCTGCCGCGGCGCGTGTGCTGATTTTGTGTTCTGTATTTCAGAAGTTGATATTCCCGAAAATTCTTGCGCTGCTCTTATGCCAGTGTTTCGCCTGTTTTCGGTTGTGGTATTGTATGCCATGCTTAAAAAAGCTGAATCGAGTGTTTCCGAAAATTCTTGCGCTATTCTTATGCTAGTGTTTCGTCAGTTTTGCGGTGCGGTTATTTTGTGTCATACTTAAAAAAAACCGGCTTATCCGTTTCCGAGATTTTTTGCGTTCGGAGTGCGGCGATTTTTCTTTAAAACTTCCGAATCATCGGCGCGAGTCCGACAAAAGCCGTCGCTTTTATGTATGGAGGAGGCCGCAGCCGTGTAAACGGCTGCGGCCTCCTCTTTTTTAAACGGGCGATTGGTATAAGGCAAAAAAAACGCCCGGATGTGCGGCGCAAAAAAAGCTTCTGCAAAGCACGCTTTGCAGAAGCTTTTTGTTTTAAAAATGAATATACGTCAGCCGATTTTCCGTACAAACGGATGATAATTCAAGATTTTCTCGATTTCTTCCAGCGCGTCGGCGGGAATTTTGAATCCGCTCGCGGCGAGGTTGCTTTCCAACTGTTCGGGTTTGCTTGCGCCCGTGATAACGGAGGAAATTTGCGGCAGGCGCAAAATCCAGGCGAGCGCGAGCACGGCGAGCGGAACGCCGAGCTGTTCGGCGACTTCGGATAACTTTTCGACGGTTTCAAGGTTCTTGTCCGTGAGCAGGCGGTTGATCTGTTTGTCCGCCTGGTGGGTAGCGCGCGAACCTGCGGGCAAGGGCTGCCCCTTGCGGTATTTGCCCGTCAGAAGACCCTGTGCCAGAGGGGAGAACGGCACGATGCCGATCCCGTTTTCGCTGCAGATCTGAATGATCTCGTCTTCGATGTAACGGTCGACCATGTTGTACTGCGGCTGAATGACACTCATCGGGCGCAGGTGCAGTTCTTTGATGACGGAGAGCGCCTTCATGATCTGCACGGGCGACCATTCGCTCACGCCGTAGTAGAGGACCTTGCCCTGGGCGACGAGATCGGAGAGAGTCTGCATGGTCTCTTCGACGGGCGTCGTCGGGTCGAAACGGTGGCAGAAATACAGGTCGAGATAGTCAAGTTTCATGTTTTTAAGGGAATTGTCGACCTGTTCGATGATATGTTTGCGCGAAAGGCCCCAGTCGTTGGCGCCGCGCCCTACGGGGAAGAACACTTTGGAAGAGACGACGTAAGAGCTGCGCTTGTAATCGCGAAGTACGTTTCCCAGGAATTTTTCCGCTTCGCCGCCGCTGTACGCGTCGGCGCAGTCGAAGAAATTGACGCCCGCGTCGTAAGCGGCGCGGATGCTCTGTCGCGCCGTTTCGGCGGCTCCGAGACCGTTGAGATCGGTCATCCAGCTTCCGATGGATATTTCGCTGACTTTTAAACCCCATTTCCCTAAATTACGATATTGCATACACAGATTGCTCCGTATTTTTTTCTAATATTATAGTCTTTCCTGACAAAAAAGTCAATTCCTGCAAAAAAATTCATGAAATGTTCATGCAGGCGGGAAGGGGAAATTCTTGCTTTTTTCGGCGGTATGTACTATAATGCTCGTGTAAGAAAACGACGCAAGCGGGGGTCAAAATGCCGAACATAATCGATCAGATGGAAGAGCACATATTTGCGGCGCAGCTTGCGCGGCTTTCGCGCATCACGGGCAGAAACGCGGATACGGCGTTTATTCAGCAGATGTACCGCCGCGTGAAGGAACAATACGTAAAAGAGCTGAAAAAGCGCAAGATTCAGCTTCGTGCGCTGGACGGGGCGCGCCTGGACGAGATCGTGAGCTACATTTTTTATTATCATTTGTTTCACACGTCGCATTTGCCGCCCGAGCTCGTAAAAAAGGCGGAAGGGGATGAGAATTACCGCACCATGCTTGTGCGGGACGTCGCGGTCTATATCGTGATCAACGAACATCTCAATGTGGAAAAGATATCGAACACTTCCGAGTATTCGCCCGAGATCGCCGCATACAATATGGCGTGCAGTTATTCGCTGTATATTCTGGGAAGTTTCCGAGGTGCGGATCGCCGCATGAACGGGATCAACAATCTTTTCAAGAAATCGATGGTGACGATCAAGAGCGTGATTCATCTTTTGGCGGCGGGCAACAGCTGTGACGCGGTCATACTCTGGCGGCATTTGCACGAGCTGGAATGCGTGCTGATCGTCTTATGCACGAAAGGGGAAGGGTTGTTTTTCCGCTATATAAAGCACATGGAATATTTCGACATGGAAGGCAATCCGCATGCGGAGGAATTGCAGCAGCGTCTGTCCGAGGAATGCAAGGCGTTCGGCGTAAAGGAACGGAACGCATTCATCAATTACGGCTGGCTGGAATATGTGGACGGCTTCCGCGAAGGGTTCGGGAAAGAATACCGCTTGAACTTCAAAGACGGCCTGCAGAAGATCGCGGGGCAGAGCGCGCGGCACGCGGCGTATGCGAGCGCGAGCAAGATCCTGCATCCGTCGGCGTGGGTAGTGACGATACGGGACGATAAGTTTTACAAATTCACGGTTTTCGAATTGTTCCGTTCTCTCGTGAACATTGTCACGCAGATCAAGGGGTACGCGGTGCGTTATCGGGAATTTTCCGTAAAACCTGCGGAATGCGACGGCTATGCGCGTACGATCGACGGGTATCTGAACATGATCGCCCGCAACAATAAGATCATTGCCGCAAAATATGCAGTAAAATAAGGTTAATTCCCGCAAACTTTTCCGCACTGAAAAGTTTGCGTCAGAAGTAAAAAAATAAAGAAACTACCGCTGTAGCGGCGGAAAGAAAAGAGGCGCCCCGTTGGGGACGCCTCTTTTTATATCAGGAATTTGCTCCGATCTTGTATAGATTCATCTTGATGTTGGAATAATTGAAGGTACCGTCCTGCGAAACTAATTGCAAAGTTGCGGGAGTGGATGTGACCTGGAAAATTGCGGAGATCGTCTGCTGGATCGCATCGGAAGACGTGTTGAAGATCGATTGGGCGTCTGCACCCGGAATATTGCTTCCGTTCAGTTGCATTTGCAAAAGGTTCGTCGTCGGGAAGGTAGCTCCCGTGCCGGGAGATGCGGTGCCCGTATATGTGACAGAATAAATTCCCGGCTGATTGATTGTAAACGTGGTTGCCCCTGCAGTATGCGTAATGGCTGTGCCGTTTTGCGATGCGTTTTGATCGAATTCGACGGCGTTTCCCGCCTGCGTTTGTGTTGCGGGCGTTGAATACGCGCTGAGCGCTTGTGCGGCTGGTGCAGATCCTGTGGCACCAGTAGCTCCCGTTGCACCGGTCGGACCCGTTGCCCCCGTAGCTCCTGTCGCACCGGTCGGTCCGGTAGCACCTGTTGCTCCCGTTTTACCTGTTGGTCCTATAGCTCCCGCTGCACCGGTCGGACCCGTTGCTCCCGTAGCTCCTGCTGCACCCGTCGGTCCCGTGGCACCTGTTGCTCCCGTTTTACCTGTTGGTCCTATAGCTCCCGCTGCACCGGTCGGCCCCGTGGCACCTGTAGCGCCTGCTGCACCCGTCGGTCCTGTGGCACCTGTAGATCCCGTTTTACCCGTGGGGCCGGTTGCGCCTTGCGGTATCACGAAATCAAAGATGGCAGATTGCGCTGTTCCCGAATTGGTGACGGAAGCCTCGGAACCGGGTTCCCCTGTGGAAACCGTACCGACGGCTAAGGTAGCACTTTCTCCGCCTGTACCCGTGGGCCCTGTGGGACCCGTAGCGCCAGTCGGACCCGTGGGCCCTGTGGGTCCCGTTGCGCCCGTCTCACCTGTCGGCCCCGTAGGCCCCGTTGCACCTGTTTCACCCGTAGGCCCTGTAGGCCCCGTTGCACCTGTTTCACCCGTAGGTCCCGTGGGTCCAGTCGCGCCTGTTTCACCCGTAGGTCCCGTGGGTCCAGTCGCGCCTATTTCTCCCGTAGGCCCCGTGGGCCCCGTTGCGCCTGTTTCACCCGTAGGTCCCGTGGGCCCCGTTGCGCCTGTTTCACCCGTAGACCCCGTGGGACCTGTAGCTCCCGTTTCGCCCGTGGGTCCCGTGGGACCTTGCGGTATCACGAAATCAAAGATGGCAGATTGCGCAGTTCCCGAATTGGTGACGGAAGCCTCGGAGCCGGGTTCCCCTGTGGAAACCGTGCCGACGGCCAAGGTAGCGCTTTCTCCCGTAGGCCCCGTGGGCCCAGTCGCGCCCGTTTCACCTGTGGGGCCTGTGGGACCTGGTTGTCCTGCGGGGCCTTGCGGACCGGTGGGGCCTTGCGGGCCCATCGTACCGCGGAGAAAGATAATTTGGTCGGCGTTGCAACTGTTGCAACAGCAAGGGCAGCAGCCGCAGAATTGACATTTGTAGAAATCGTTCATAGAGTATCTCCGTAGTGGAATAAAGATTGGAAGTAGAGTTTGTTGTGCAGGTAACTTTTATGGAGAGGTTTAAAGGAGCCGGCTTTTTCATTGAATTCGAAGGCTTTTCGGTGATTTCCGAGGTGGTCGTAGCAGACGCAGAGCCAAATGCAGGGTAGAAAGCCGGAGCAATCGGGGCAGGAGAAGCCGCCGTGGGAGGGGGGCTGATTCAGAGCGAGTTTAAACCAAAAGACGGCCTGGTTCCAATTTTTCTCTTCGACGTAGAGGGAGCCGATATCGCAGCAGATTTCGGGGGAGGGCGGGGCGAAGTCGAAGCTTTTAAAGAGGGAGCCAAGGCGTTTATTTCGGTTGCCGAGTTTTTGGTAGCAGAAAGCGAGGGTGCGGCAGGCGCCTATTTTATCTTCGGCCCAGCCGTTGCCGAGCAAAAAATTTTCGAAAACGGAGGCAGCTGTATCGTACAGCCCGCTGTCGGACAGCTCCCGTGCGAAGTAATATTCTTGCCGCTCGTCCGGCATCGTACCGTGGGCGAACGAATGGGCGAAGATAAAGAGGTTTCTGCCGCGGCGTTCGTGATTGCCGCGGAGGTGTGTGACGGCGATATCGCAGCGTTTGGAATTGGAATTGATGCAGATGGTTTCATGCACGGCGCCTTTCCAGAAGAAGCCGGCGTTTTTTCGGACGATACGTTCTCTGAAGAAGAAAGTAGTGGGGTTGCCGAACGCATCGAACGCGGCGTCGTAGCGGAGGAAGTAGGAGTCGACGGAGCCGTCGAGGCTTTTTTTGAGGTCGAGCAATTTTTTCTGATTGTCGTCGGTGATGATATCGTCGGCGTCTAACCAGAGGATATAATCGGAGGAAGACAGGGAGAAAGAAAAATTTCTTGCAGCAGAAAAGTCGTACGACCAGGGGAAAGAATAGACTTTTGCGCCGAAGCGCAAAGCGATATTCATGGTCTGGTCGGACGATCCCGTGTCGACGACGATCATTTCGTCGCAGATGTTTTGTACGGACTGAAGACAGCGTCCGAGAACTTCTTCTTCGTTTTTTACGATCATGCACAGACCGAGCGTCATAAGTGAAACCTCTTTGGTAGGATAAAAGTGACCTGTGTTATTATCATACGGAAAATTTTTAAGGAATGTGCAAAAAACCTTTGCTTTTTCTGAAAATTTTGGTATAATAAATAAATGAAATGTATCCGTAGCTCAGTTGGATAGAGCGTAGGACTCCGACTCCTAAGGTCGCAGGTTCGACTCCTGTCGGGTACACCAAGTAAAACACCTGTTGCCGTCTGGCCATCTGGGTTCGGATCGCAACAGGTGTTTTTTTAAGTGATCGCGTTAAGAGAAATATTCATCGGGAAAGGCGGGCAAGACGGTAATTTATCCGAATATCTGTTCAAGAAAAAAGGGCGCGTCTTGCGCCTTTTTTGCGTGTACGTATTTTGAATATTTACGACTTAATAGGCTTATGTGCCATTGCTCTTTTTTTGTGAGTTGGATCGGGTATAGATGTTTTGATCGGTGATGAAAATGCAGATACGTATTTTGAAAATAAAGAAAAGAATATCGGAGGAAGTATTGACGAAGGGAGCCGTATGTGTTATACTGTAACAAACGTCTTTTGTCCGAGAGGGGAGGGGCGAAAAAAAGGAGAGGATTATGAAGGGACGGGAAAAAGCGGCAGAGGGAGATATGCAAACTGCGGCAAGTGTCGGCGCATGCGTGAAGAGATTCGGAGCGGCGGTGAAGATCTGGACGGATCGGTATCTGCTTCGTATATTTGCGCTTATGGCATCGTTGCTGGTATTTGTGGCGGGATGTTTTATGCAGATTCGGTTCAAGCCGGCGGAGCAGGTGCAGACGAGCATGTCGGTCAGCGGCTCTTTAGGGCCGGACATGTCGGAAATCGCGATGGCATTACTCCAGGATGCGGAATTTGACCAAGGAATGTTTAACGGGATATCTTCGTTGTTTGTGGGGTTTGACTTGGAAGAAAACAGCGAAAAATACCAGGAAATGACGAACAAGGTTCAGGAGGAGCTGAACGCTTTTTTAGCGGACAACATGGATCTGGTGCTTGAATTGAGCGCCATATACAGTTCTTCTGAAGTCAACGGGAAGGAAGCGGTACGGCTGTTTAACGAATTGGAAAGTCGGCTGGCGGGTGCGTTAAGCTCGACGAACCTGATCGTATTGGACAGACTGGAAGCAGAAGTTGCTTATTCGTCAGCGGAAACTCCTACACTTGCGCAGGAAAAGCTTGCGAACGAGATGGTGGTTCGTTCGGTGTTGTTGGCGCTGACGGCGGCGGTATATTTGTATTTGCAGATTGTGGCGTTAGTGTGTCTCATACGGGCTGCGGTCGATCTTATCAAAAAGAGGAAACCGGGCTTTGGTTTTTACGTCATGTATCTGATCGGATTTTTCGTATTGTTCCTGCTTGGTCAGCTGACGGCGACGGGGCTGAACGGGGCGGCTTTGGCGAGTTTTGTACTGGCGAGCGTGTTTGGCGGACTGCAGGTTTTGGGACATATGCTCGTCAACGCGGAATCGGGAACGGAAGCTGTCGGGAAGGCGGTATCCTTTGTGTCGGCGGGATTTTTGTTCGCGGCGGCGTGTCTGTTCGGGGCGCAGATGTATAATTTCGGTGTCGTGTCGGATCAGCTCGGCGCGGTTTTGGGTCTGAATTGTTTTAACGGCTATACTTTCCAAGAAGGGGAAGCGACGTATATGCTGCTCGTGAACTATCTGCCTGCGGCGTTGCTGCACATTGCGGGGCTTGTTTTGGTTCTGATCGCCCTTTTCCGTACGCTTGGATCGGTTGTTTCGGGACGTTCGCGCGGAATGATTTTGACTGCGGTTGCGACGGTGTTCATGCTGTTGTTCTACATAAGTTTCAACGTCTGTGCGTCGTTTGGTCTGTTTGACTTAAAATCGGTCGGAGTCGAAATGCTCGTGATCTTTGTGATGTGTTTTGTGGCTCTGTTTATCAATGTGCTGGCCGGTTTTCTGCGCGGCACGCGTAGCAGGGAACAGGAAGTTTTGGCGGCTGGCGCAAAGCTGATGGATGCGGAACGCCGCGCGCTGGAAGCGGAATTCCGTGCAAGGGAAGCGGAATTGCGCGCCTCGGTCGAAGAGGACGAAAATTAAAAAAGGCGGGGCCCGAAAGAAAGTGCTCCGTAAAGTCCTTATAAAATTTAAGGAAGCAGAAGAAATGAGCCCGTCATCGAAACGGGCTCATTTGTTTCGTTTTCGAAGAGGACTCTTGCCGATCCGATTGTAAACGAGTTCTTGTCATCGGGAAATGCCGATCGCCGTTGTAGCCTTTTTCCGCAGAACGTTTTTATTTTCGGCTGTCCGAACAGAGGTTTGCCGTGCCTTTTTTCACCGTGCCAAAGCGTCGATCCCGGCGCTTTGGCACGGCGGCAAAAAAACTTTATATCCGCCGCCCGCAAAATCTTTTGCGGGCGGCGGACGCTTTTTTTCGGCGGTATCTGCGGACAGACAACTCCGCATGGATAAACTTTTCCGCACGCGCAATGCGCGTGTTATTCAGTCAAAAAAGCCTCCCGCACAGAAAATGTGCGGGAGGCTTTGCAATCGGTATTTTTATGAGCGGCCTGCGTCGGTTTCGCGGATCTCGACGCGGCGGATCTTGCCGCTGATCGTTTTGGGCAATTCACAGACAAACTCGATGACGCGCGGGTATTTATAAGGCGCGGTCGTCTTTTTGACGTAATTTTGTAATTCTTTGGCGAGTCCGTCGCTGGGTTCAAAGCCTTTGGCGAGCACGACGGTCGCTTTTACGAGCTGGCCGCGGATTCCGTCGGGGTCGGGAACGCCCGTGATGGCGCATTCGAGGACGGCGGGGTGTTCCATGAGGGCGCTTTCTACCTCGAAAGGCCCGATGCGGTAGCCGGAGCTCTTGATGATATCGTCTTTTCTTCCGACGAACCAATAGTAGCCGTCGCTGTCGCAATAGGCGAGGTCGCCGAGGTGGTAATAGCCGTCGTACATGACCGTATTCGTAAGTTCCTCGTCCTCGTAATAGCCTGCAAAGATGCCTTCCTGCGGATCGCGCAGGCGGATGCAGATTTCGCCCGTTTCGCCCTGTTCGACGGGATTTCCCTCGTTGTCCAAAAGCTGGAGGTAGTAGAGGGGAGAAGGTTTGCCCATGGAACCGGGGCGAATCTCCATGAATTCGGAGAAGGTGGCGCACACGATGGTGGTTTCTGTTTGTCCGAAGCCTTCGTAGATGGGGTGGCCTGTTTTGAGGCGGATTTGTCTGTAAATTTCGGGGTTGAGCGCTTCGCCCGCGGTCATCATGTATTTGATGGAAGAGAGGTCGTATTTGCTCAGATCTGTTTTGATCATGAAGCGATAGACGGTAGGGGGAGCGCAGAAGGTAGTGATTTTGTATTTCGTGACGTAATTGAGCAAATCTTCGGGGTCGAATTTACCGTGGAAGTCGTAGACGAAGATAGCGGAGCCGCAGAGCCATTGACCGAAGAGTTTTCCCCAGCTGGCTTTTGCCCAGCCTGTTTCGGCGAGGGTAAAGTGCAGGCCGTCGTCGATGCAGTTGAGCCAGTAGCGGGCGGTGACGATATGGCCGAGGGAATAGCGTTCACTGAGGGTGACCATTTTGGGCATGCCCGTCGTGCCGGAGGTAAAATAGAGCAGGACGATATCGTCGGCGCGGCGGTGTTCGGAGTACTCGCAGCAAAGCGTTTCGCTCTGTTTTTCCGTTTCGGCGTCAAAGTCGATGAATCCGTCGCGGCGCGTTGCGCAGATGAGGTACTGAACGGAAGGGACTTTGGCGGCCGCTTTGCAAACGTTGTCGCACAGTTCGTCTTCGTTGACGCACAGGACGGCTTTGACGTCGGCCTTTTCCATGCGGTAAACGAGGTCTTTTTCCATGAGCATATGGGTCGCGGGGATGGCGATCGCGCCGATTTTGGCGAGGGCCATGAGGGCGATCCAGTACTCGTAGCGCCGTTGCAGGATCACGAGGACGGTATCGCCGCAGCCGATGCCGATGGAAAGGAAGAAGTTTGCAGCCTTATCGGAGAGGCGTTTGATGTCCGCGAAGGTAAAGGTGCGTTCGGCGCCCAGGTCGTCGCACCAGACGAGCGCGCGTTTTTCGGGATCGAGGCGGGCGTATTCATCGACGACGTCGTACGCGAAGTTAAAATTTTCGGGTACGTTGAGATGAAAGTTGTTGTAGAAATCGTTGTAATCGCGAAAGTGCGTCGTCGCATTGGAAAAGCGGCTCAAAAGGTTCATGGCAAAGGCCTCCGTACAGGCAAATAACCTGAATATCAATCTATATTGTACCATAAACCCGATAATTAATAAAGTATATTTTGAAATTTATTAAAAAAATTGCCCGATTATTTGCAAAACGTCCTGTGCGATGGTATAATAGAGAGGAAAAAGAGACATAAAAAAGGTACGGCGGCGGAGAGTTGCCGTGCGATCGGTGACGGAAATGCTGGACAAACTTACGGCGTCGGTATTGGCGGCGGTCAATGCGGAGACGGACGGCACGTACAAGGTATTGGAAGAGGAGGAGCTTTTGGCGGAGCTTCCGCCGCGGGTGAAGACGGATGCGGCGGGGCTTGCGAACGCATTGCGGTACTTATCGGAGCGCGGGTACATTGACGTGCGCTATTCGGAGAAGGGAACGTATTGTGTGTGTTCGCTGCCGAAGGGCAGGACGTACGACGAGACGGCGGGCGCGGAGCGATACCGCGGCAAGCGCACGTTTCGCAACCAGATGCTTCTGACTTTTTTCGGGGCGCTGGCGGGCGCGTTTGTAGGCGGATGTCTGGCGGGGCTCTTGTTTTTGCTTGTGTTGTGAAGGGAGGACCGCGGAAGGCGTTTTGAGCGCCGAGGGAACGGGTGATGCTGAACAAAGAAGAGAACGAAGTGATGCGCGCGGTGTACGATATGTGTGACGGGAAAGACAGTTGTCTTGTGAGTCCGATGGAGATCATGAGCATACTGCCCGTGAAGCGGAAGTACACGCCCGAGCGCGTGGAAAAGATCCTGCGGTCGCTGGAGCTGGACGATTATTTCGATCTGATCGAATCGGACCGCAAGGGAGAAAAGATGTATGTGATCACGCTGCATCCGAACGGGATGGCGTACAAGCGTACGGCGTTGCAGATGCGGCGCAGCGTGGCGTTCAAGATCGGGCTTTCGGTCGCGGGCGCGGTGATCACGTTTGTGGTCGGTCTTTTGCTGAAAATGATTTTCAGCTGAAAGTCGGCCGCAGCAGAAAAACTTCAGAGCGAACAGAGAAACTGCAATGCTTTCGGGCGTTGCAATTTTTATGCGGAGAGCGGAACGCTTGACTTATTCGGCGGGATCGTATATAATATTTCAAACATTTGTTTGTGAAGCAGAAAGGTTGAAAGCGCGGCCCGGAGAGCGGGCGGCGGGAGGCTACGGTAGAGAAAATGGCGGATTTTGAGCTGGTATCGGCATACAAGCCTACGGGGGATCAACCGCAGGCGATCGAAAAACTGACGGAAGGGGTATTGGACGGGATACGGACGCAGGTGCTGGTCGGAGTGACGGGGAGCGGCAAGACGTTTACGATGGCGAACGTGATCAGGAACGTCAACCGACCGACGCTGGTGATAGCGCACAACAAGACGCTGGCGGCGCAGCTGTGCAACGAATTCCGTGAATTTTTCCCGCACAACCGCGTGGAATACTTTGTCAGTTATTACGATTATTATCAGCCGGAGAGTTACATTCCGAGCACGGACACATATATAGAGAAAGACATGTCGGTAAACGACGAGATCGATAAATTGCGCAACAGTGCGACGGCGAGTTTAGGGGAGCGGTCGGACACGTTGGTGGTGGCGTCGGTGTCGTGCATATACGGGCTGGGTGCGCCGGAGGAATATTTTGATCTGGCGATTTCGCTGCGGCCGGGCGACGCGCTTTCGCGGGACGATCTGCTGCGGCGGCTGATCGAATTGCAGTACGAGCGGAAGGACATTGATTTTACGCGTTCGTCGTTTCGGGTGCGCGGGGACATTGTGGAAATTTTCCCTGCGGGGAACTCGGAGATTGCGATACGGGTGGAATTTTTCGGGGACGAGATCGATCGGCTCTGCGAGGAAGAGGTCGTGACGGGCAAGATCACGGCGGAGCTGAAGCACATCTGTATTTTTCCTGCGAGCCACTATGCGGTGGGGAGCGCGAAGATGACGGCGGCGCTGGCGGCGATCGAGCGGGATCTGGAAGACGAAGTGAAGGCGTTCCGCGACGACGGGAAACTTCTGGAAGCGCAGAGGCTGGAACAGCGCACGCGCTACGACATTGAAATGATGCGGGAAGTGGGGTATTGCAGCGGCGTAGAGAATTACAGCCGTTATTTTGACGGCAGGAAGCCGGGCGAACCATCCTTTACGCTGTTGGATTATTTCCCCGACAATTTTCTTGTTTTTATCGATGAAAGCCACATGACGATCCCGCAGATACGGGCGATGTACCGCGGGGATCTGTCGCGGAAGACGAATCTTGTCAATTACGGATTCCGTATGCGGTCGGCGTACGACAACCGTCCGTTGACGTTTGAAGAATTTGACGCGCGCGTTCCGCAGATGATCTGCGTATCGGCGACGCCTGCCGAGTATGAGCTGGGAGAGGCTGGGCAGGTTGTGGAACAGATCATTCGTCCGACAGGGCTTCTCGATCCCGAGATCGAGGTGCGGCCGGTGAAAGGGCAGATCGACGATCTGTTGGGAGAGATCCGCAAGGTGACGGCGTCGGATGGCAGGGTGCTGATCACGACGCTCACCAAGCGTATGGCGGAGAATCTGACCGATTATCTGAAAGAAAACGGGATCAAAGTGCGGTACATGCACAGCGACATCGATACGCTGGAGCGTATCGACATCGTGAACGGATTGCGCAGCGGTGAATTTGACGTGCTATGCGGGATCAACTTGCTTCGCGAAGGGTTGGACATGCCGGAAGTGAAACTGGTGGCGATCCTGGACGCGGACAAAGAGGGCTTTTTGCGGAGCGACACGGCGCTTATCCAGACGATCGGGCGCGCGGCGCGAAATGCGGAAGGGCGCGTGATCATGTATGCGGACACGGTGACGGGGAGCATGCAGAGGGCGATCGACGAGACGAACCGCCGCAGGCAGGTACAGAAGAAGTACAACGAAGAGCACGGGATCGTGCCGAAGACGATCATCAAAGAAATAAAGAGTACGCTGAACATTACGAAGAAGCAGCAGACGGTCGGTGCGGACAAGATCCGCAAAGAGGATATTCCTGCGGAGATCGAGAAGTTAAAAGCGCTGATGAAAGTGGCGTCGAACCAGCTGGATTTTGAAAAGGCGATCGAGATCCGCGACACGATCAATCAGCTGAAAAAGCGTCTGCGCAAATGAGGCATAAAATGAAAGACGAAATTTTTGTCAAGGGAGCTAAGGAAAACAATTTAAAGAATATAGACGTGCACATTCCGCGGGACACGCTGACGGTATTTACGGGGCTTTCGGGAAGCGGCAAATCGACGCTCGCGTTCGACACGATTTTTGCGGAAGGGCAGCGGCGGTATGTGGAGAGCCTGTCCTCGTATGCGCGGCAGTTTTTGGGGCAGATGGAAAAGCCGGACGTGGAATCGATCGACGGGCTTTCGCCCGCCATTTCGATCGACCAGAAGACGACGTCGCACAATCCCCGTTCGACGGTGGGGACGGTGACGGAGATCTACGACTATCTGCGACTGCTGTTTGCGCGCGTAGGGATCCCGCATTGTCCGAAATGCGGCAGGGAGATCCGCCGTCAGACGGTGGACGAGATCGCGGATAAAGTGATGGCGATGCCGGAGGGGAGCAAGATCCTCGTGAATGCGCCGGTGGTGCGCGGAAGAAAGGGCGAGTACACGAAAAATTTGGAAGGGTACCGCAAGAGCGGGTACGGCAGGGTCAAGGTCGACGGGATCGTGTACGATCTGCAGGAAGATATCCGCCTGGATAAAAATATCAAGCACACGATCAGCGTGGTGGTGGACAGGCTCGTGGTGAAAGACGGCATTCAGAAGCGCCTGACGGACAGCCTGGAAAACGCATTGCGGCTTGCGGACGGACTGGTGGTGATCGACTGCAACGGCACGGAAGAATTGTTTTCGACGAAATATGCCTGCCCCGATTGCGGGATCAGTATTGAAGAGATCGAGCCGCGTTTGTTTTCGTTCAATACGCCGTACGGCGCGTGTCCGGAATGCGGCGGGCTCGGGTTCAAGCAGATCGTGGACGAAGCGCTGATCTGTCCGGACAAGACGAAGTCTCTGCGGCAGGGCGCCATATCGGTCGGCGGCTGGTTCTTGGAGAGCAAGCAGACGAACAACATGTATGTAGAGGCGGTCGCAAAGCATTTCGGCATCGACATGGACGTGCCCGTCAAAGACCTGCCGAAAGAGCAGTACGACATTCTCATGTACGGTGCGGGAAACGAAAAGATACCGATGAAATACGATTCGTACAATTTTCACGGTACTTACCAGATCACGTGGGAAGGATTTGTGAACACGCTTTCGCGCAGGTACCGCAACACGGAGAGCGAGGGCGTGAAAGCGGAGATCGAGAAGTACATTACCGATCTTCCCTGTCCCGTATGCGGCGGCAAGCGTCTGAAAAAGGAAGCGCTGAGCGTGTATGTGGGCGGCAAAAACATTGCGCAGCTTTGCGATCTGTCCATCACCGATCTGTATAATTTTTGCGAAAATCTGCAGCTGAGCGAAACGGAGCACCGCATTGCCGACGTGATTCTGAAAGAGATCAAAGCGCGGCTGAACTTTTTGCGGAACGTGGGGCTCGCGTATCTGAACCTGTCCCGCAGTGCGGGGACGCTTTCGGGCGGCGAATCGCAGAGGATCCGCCTCGCCTCGCAGATCGGCAGTGGTCTTACGGGGGTGCTGTACATTCTGGACGAGCCGAGCATCGGCCTTCATCAAAGGGACAACGAAAAGCTGCTGAATACGCTTTTGCGGCTGCGCGATCTGGGGAATACGCTGATCGTGGTGGAGCATGACGAAGACACGATGCGCGCGGCGGATTACATCGTGGACATCGGGCCGAAAGCGGGCGTGCACGGCGGGGAAGTCGTGGCGTGCGGGAGCGTGCAGGATATCATGAATTCGCCGCGTTCGATCACGGGAGATTACCTGGCGGGCAGGCGCAAGATCGAGGTTCCGCCCGTGCGGCAGAAGCCGGACGGAAGGTATTTCGAAGTGTTCGGATGCAGGCAGAACAATCTGAAAAACATCGACGTAAAGATCCCCGTCGGGCTGATCACAGCAGTCACGGGAGTATCGGGTTCGGGCAAGAGTTCGCTCGTGAACGAGATCATTTACCCGTACATGGCAAACGAGCTCAACGGAGCGCACATGGTGACGGGCAAGAGCGACGGCTGCAAGGGCCTGGAATATTTCGATAAAGTCATTGCGATCGACCAGTCGCCGATCGGCAGGACGCCGCGCAGCAATCCCGCGACGTATACGGGCGTGTTCACGATGATCCGCGAACTGTTTGCGGCAACCCCCGACGCGCGCGAACGCGGCTACAAGGCGGGCAGGTTCTCGTTCAACGTTTCGGGCGGCCGCTGTGAAAATTGCTGCGGCGACGGTATCAAAAAAATCGAGATGCACTTCCTTCCCGACATTTACGTTCCGTGCGAGGTGTGCGGCGGAAAGCGGTACAACCGCGAGACGCTGGAAGTGCGCTACAAGGGCAAAAACATTGCCGAAGTTCTGGACATGACGATCGAAGAATCCTGCGAATTTTTCTCGTCCGTTCCGAGCGTATACAATAAATTAAAGACGATCAACGACGTCGGGCTCGGCTATATCAAGCTGGGGCAGAGTGCTACCACTCTTTCGGGAGGGGAGGCGCAGCGCGTAAAATTGGCGACGGAGCTTTCCAAACGCGCGACGGGAAAGACCTGCTACATTCTCGACGAGCCGACGACGGGACTGCACAGTTACGACGTGGACAAGCTGATCAAGATCTTGCAGTCGCTGCGCAGTTCGGGGAATACGGTTATTGTGATCGAACATAATCTGGACGTCATTAAGGTGGCGGACTGGATCGTGGATCTCGGCAAAGAAGGGGGCGACGGCGGCGGAGAAATCGTCGTGACGGGCACCCCGGAAGAGGTCGCCGCGTGCGATGAAAGCTATACGGGGCGCTTTTTGAAGAAACTTCTCTGAACGTTCGGCATCGCGCGGGGCGGAAAAGGGCAGAGCAAATAAAGAGAGGAAAAACGGGCGGCAACGAAAGTTGCCGCCCGTTTTTGTCATATAATTGCCTTTTCAGAGTACTATGCGAGACATAATGCGCCGATAAATGCGCATTTTAGAAAAATCAGAAGATGTTTTCCAAAGACACGGAATACTGTTCGGGTATCTGCTGACAGATGACGACGAGAACTTCTATTTTGGAAAGGGCGTCGCCGAAGTCTCCCGCTTCGATGCAGCCCGCCGCTTCCCCCAGCCAATAATCGATGTAGGCGATGTCGCCGTGCGGAATTACAATGTGCAATAATTTCTTTTCGCTGTCCCAGAGCGTTTTGACGGTGTCCGCGTCGGCGGGGGTGGCCTTATTTTCGCGCACCTTTTCTTCGAGAGCACCGACGGCGGCCGAAAATTTTTCGAACTCGTTCGACACGAAGATGTGTTCGAAGACGGCGGCGGAAACGAGCAGGGCGACGGAAATAAAGATAGAGAGCAGCGTCTTTACCATGCGCATCCCTCCGGCAGGGCGATGCGGAAAGTGCGGTATTTTTCGCCCTTGCATTGCAGATAAATTTTCCCCGTTCCGTCCAAAGTCAGAACGTAAACTTTTTTGACGTTCGGAACGCCCTGTTCTTTCAGAAGGCGGTCAAAGAAGGCGTCGTCCGTCTTTGTGAGGGAGAGGTTGTGATGCACATATTTTCCGTCGTTGACGATGAGGACGGGAAGAGATTCTTTGTTTTCTTTCGGGCAGTTTTCGCGCGGCATGGCGGTGAATTGTCCGTTTGCTTCGTAGAGGGCGTAGGCGGCTTCGTCGAGTGAAAAAAAGCCCGCCGTCCGCATGGATTCGATGAGGTCGGAGAGGTCGAGGTGATTCTTTTTCAGCTGCGAAATATCCACGCCGTTTTTGTTGATCACGATGGAAGGTTTTCCGCCGACTAAAGTCTTGAACGGGCGGATGTACAGGTCGGCCAGCAGCAGAAGCTGGTGAAGAAGAAAAATGGTGATCATGGATACGATCCCGTACAAAAGCGGGATGGAAGTATCGGCCATCGGGATGCAGGCAAGTTCGGCGATCAGCAGGGTGATGACGAGCTCGAACGGCTGCATTTCGCCGATCTGCCGTTTGCCCATCAGCCGCATGACGGCGAGCAGCGCGATAAAGATAATGGCGGTTCTTAAAAAAATCAGTCCCATGCCGTTAGTATGCCGCGCCGCAAAAGAAATATTCTTTTGCGGCGCGCGGGAAAAACGCGGAAAGACGAAGAAAAAAGAGGGGAGGAAAAATGAAAAAATTTTCAAAAAATGCCTGTCATTTGCTTGCCAGAAAGAGGGAAAGAGAGTATAATGTAACCAATAAATGCAGAGTAGCCAAGGCGCGTTAAGTGTTGCGAAACGGGACGTTGTTCGCAAACGAAAGGGAAGCCCCCTGCGGTGCCGAGGCGCGTCCGTTGCAAGGATAGCCGCCCGTTTTCGGTGCGCACTGTTTTTCATCGGACCTCTCAGATTACGGGAGGTTTTTTTCTATGTTCACAAAAGTTTTCAGATCCATGTCCCTGGCAAAGCAGATTTCCTTTTTGGCGATCTTTGTGGCGCTGAGCATAGCCGTCAATTCCGTTGTTGAAATTGATTTGGGCGGGACGAACAAGATCACGTTTACGTATTTTGTTTGTTTTTTTGCGGGGTTTTTGTTGGGGCCTTTGCCGGGCTTTATCGTCGGTTTTTTGGGCGATCTTGTCGGATTTTTGATCAGACCTGTTATGGTGTACTGGTTTTTCGGCGTGACGATCGGCCTGTTCGGGTTTCTTTCGGGGCTGATCATGAACGGGATCCGCAAGGAGGGCACGGGCTGGCTGTACGGAAAAGCGGCGATTTCTTTTGCTGTCTGTTTTCTGTTGATTACCTGTGTGCTTAATACTATTATCAATTATTATTACGTTTATCTGTTTTATTGGGACGGAGTTTTTAAAAAAGCCTTTTGGGTCTATTTTGCAGGAAGGATCGGGCTTCAGAGTATCGTTTATTTGATCAATGTAGTGCTGTGTTTTATTGCTCTTCCGTTCAGCGTAAAGTTAAAGGCTTTTCGGGAGCTTCGCTGACCGCCGCCTTTCGGGCAATACAAAAAATTGAAACTTAAAAAAGCGCGCAGCTTTTAAGCTGCGCGCTTTTTTGTTACAGACGTGAGGGTCAGGCTTTTTTGAGGAGAAGACGGACCCAACGCGGCTGTGCGAGTCCCAGCGCGAGCAGGAAGAGTCCTTCGGCGGCGAGTAAGACGATTCCGCACAAAACGGTTGCGGCCAAATGCGGCAGGAGTGCGGACAAAACATTGTGCAGCAGGAATCCGAAGACGGAAGCGGGGAGAATGGCGGCTGCGGAGCAGAGGGTGTGTTTGAGAAAACGCACCTTTTCTTTGCATTTTTTTCGGATGAGGCGCAAGTTCAGAAGCATGGAAATGACGGAACTCAAAGCCATGCCGATCAGAAGCCCGTAGATGCCTGCAAATTGCGGGAGAAACCACACACAAAGGAGGGTGGCGGCGGCGCCCGCGAAGAAGTAAAGGCAAGTCTGTTTTTCGCAGCCGATGGAATTGAGAACGCTGGTGGAGATCATGCCGAGGCTCATGGGGAGGATCATGAGGCAGCTGTTGCGGATGATTTGGCCGCCGTGGCGGCTGGAAAAAAGGAGAATGCCTATGTCTTCGCCGAGGACGAGCAGGACGGGAATGAGCAGGCAGGCGATCAGAACGGTGACTTTGAGGGCGCGTTCGATGTTCAGGCGCATTTTTGTGTGTTCACCGCGGTAGAAATTTTCTGCGAGCTCGGGGACGAGGACGAGTGCGAGCGAGCCGATGAGGGTAGCGGGGATAGTTAGGATGGGCATGCACATGCCCATGGCGGTGCCGATCTCGCTCATGGCCTCGCTGTTGGTAAAGCCTGCGGCGATGAGCCTTGCGGGCAGGAGCAGGGAGATGACGGAATTGATGAGCGAGTTGGAAGTGCGCATGCCCGTGATGGGGAGCGCGGAAGAAAGGAGGGGCTTGAACTGACGTCTCGGATTTTTGATTTTTCCGCCTTTGACGAAGAACCAGACGGCGGAGAGGGAGAAAGAGACGAGGTAGGAAAGGACGATGGCGACGGCGGCGCGTTTGGCGCCGTTGAGGACGTCGGTCATGGCGCTGACGAGGACGACGCCGGCGGCGATCATGACGAGTTCTTCGATGAGGTCGATGACGCAATAGGGGATGAATTGTTTATTGCCCCACAGAGCGCCGCGGATGACGGAATAGACGGAATTGAAGACGAGGCTGGGCAAGAGAATTAAGAGGACGGCCATGCAGCGCGGGTCGGAGAAGAGGAAATCGAAGGCGTTGTGGCCGAAGAACAAGATGCTGAACACGGGGACGGAGAAGCACAGGGCGCAGACGAGAGCGGCGGTCACGACGGATTGTTGAGCCGCGGCGTTGTTTTTTGCGCGGTATTTGGTGATGAGGCGCGAGACGGTGAGGGGAATACCGGAAGCGGCGGCGGTGGCGAGGACGGCGAAGACGGAGAGGGCGATCTGGTAGATGCCCATGCCTTCCGAGCCGAGAGTACGGGAAAGGATGATGCGGTAGATGAAGCCGAACGTCTTTTCCGCGACGGAAAAGACGGTGACGTAAGCGGCCGTTCTGTATAGATTCTGTCTGCTCAAAATAAAACCTGCCTTCGGTGCGCGGCGTACGTGAAAGTCCGGCCCGCGGAAGTAAGGGCGGAACATTACAAACTGCGGCCGCGCAAGGCGGGGCGGTTTGATGATTTGCCGTACGGTACGCACATTTTGTCGGAAATAGTCATATTATATATACAGCGCCGCGCCCGCGAATATTCGCGGGCGCGGCGCAACTTGTATTTTGCGGAAAAAATTTCCGCGGGGAGGGTCATAAAAAAGCGGCGGGCGCATAGAATAGATAATGCGTTTCGGAAAAGGAGGGCGGAGAGATGTGCAAATTGACGGCAAGCGGGAAGAATCCGCTCGGGCTGTACGAAGTGAAGGAAGGGGATACGGCGGCGTCTGTGAGCGGGGCGTACGGGATATTGCCGCAGGAGCTTGCGGCGGCGAACGGGCTTTCGGAATTTCCGCCTGCGGGGAGTATTCTGCTGATTCCCGAACGGGAGGGCGAAGTGTACGAAGTACGGCCGGGGGAGACGCTTGCGGAGGTATCCGAAAAATTCGGGATGACGGAAGGGGAATTTTCGCGGCTGAACAGGTGTTCCTATGTATATCCGACGCAGCGGGTGATCGTATTTCGTCCGCGGGCGGGGAAAGAGGGAAAGGAAAAGTAACAGCGGCGGGAGAAGGTTCATATACTGAAATATAGGAAACGCGCGCTCTGGAGCAATCATAACGCGCGGCGTCTATCTTGAATTTTTACAAATCGGAGGTCAAATATGTCGTTTTTTTCCAATTTCCAGACGGATAAATGCCCCGGCCCGATCAACGGCAATCCGCTCAACGGACTGAGCGAAAAAGTGTGCATACAGGCGCAACGGGTTTTTGATGCCTGTATCAAGCAAGGGCAGAGCGAAGGGGTCATTTTGAATATAACCGATCCTGTGCCTTCCAATCCTACATATCCGCTCACGTTTATCAGTGCGCGCAGTACGACGTCTGTGGGGCAGGTGGCGGCGTTCCAGGTAGATCGTTTGCCCGACCGTGCGGGGTGTGCCCGTGTTCAGGCGACGATCAACATCCCCGTGGAAGTGGTGTATACGGACGCCAACGGGACGGAAGGGAAAGCCAACGCCGTGGTGACGGTGAGCGAAGACGTGATTTTGTTTGTGCCGCAGCCCTCGATCATGCCCTACGAAGTGCAAAGCGTGGTGAGTGCGGTTTCGCCCGAGGGGACGTTCAACAGTCAGAACAACACGTTTGTCGTGGATTTGTGTACGACGGTGATCCTGAAGATCGTGATCAATGTAGATCTTCTGGTGCCCTCGTACGGGTATTGCGTGATCCCGCCCGCGCAGGAGTACACGCAGGAAGTATGTGCGGGATTTTTTGAGTTGCCGCTTTATCCGCAGGGGAATACGAATTGCGGGTGCGGCGGTTGCGGCAATAATTGCAGCAAGTAACCGACGCAGATCAAAAAAGCCGGTATGCTTTCATATCGGCTTTTTTCTTTTGCGGCGGAACAATTGGAGGGGGTAAAGAAATGGAAAAGGCGTGCAAGAGGGAAGAAGCGCGGTGCGTGATCTGCAAAGGGCCCGCGGAAGCGGGCAAGAAGATATGCGAATGCTGTCGGGAGAGTTTGGCGCTTTGCGACATGGAAAATTATCTGGCGCGGGAAACGGCTGGTAAAATTTGCGGGACAGACGGTGCAAACGCTTTCAAATAGAGTGAAATTGTGGTACAATTTGGGCATAAAGAGTAAGGACGGGATTTCATGAAGATATTTGCGGTCAGCGATTTGCATTTGCCCGGGAACCAGGAAAAGCCGATGGACGTATTCGGCGGGAACTGGACGGGGCATTTTGAAAAGCTGCGGGCGGATTGGCTGGACAAAGTGAGCGCGGAGGACGCGGTGTTGCTGGCGGGAGATTTTTGCTGGGCGATGACGTTGGACGACGCGTTGTCCGACTTAAAGCGCCTGGCGGAGCTTCCGGGAAAAAAGGTATTGATACGCGGCAATCACGATTATTGGTGGTCGGGGATCACGACGCTGCGCAGCCGCGCGCCGGATAATACTTTCTATTTTCTGCAAAACGACTGTATACGCCTGGAAGATTGGGTGATTTGCGGGTCGCGCGGCTGGGCGTGTCCGGGAAGCGCAGATTACGACAGCTCGGACGAAAAGATCTACAAGCGGGAATGCGAGCGTTTCCGTCTGGCGTTCCGCTGTGTGCAGAAAGAGCGGCGGGAAGGGGACAAGCTGCTGTGCATGATCCATTATCCTCCTTTCAACGGGAAGAAGGAAGACTCGGCGTTCACGCAGATGTTTGAAAAAGAGGGGGCGGACGTCGTGGTGTACGGGCATATTCATCAGAATGCGGGGAGCTATCCGCTTGCCTGCGAGAGAAACGGGATCCGCTACTATTTGACTTCCTGCGATTTGCTGGATTTTCGGCTCGTGCAGATCGTATAGATTTTTTTATGCGGAAGATTTGTGTTGCGGCGGCAAGGCCTTTTAAAGTTTAATAGCGGAATTACCGTTGAGAGCGGGTGAAACGCGAAAAAAGTTACGGGGGAATGCGGGAGCATTCCCCCGTAAAAATTTTTTAAAAGTTTTCTCATACGCTTTACAACGGTCGGGGAGTGTGTTACAATAAAAAAGCAAAATGACTTTAATGATTCGGTACGGGATGCCGGAAAGTCTTGAAAAGCAAAAAGAGGGCGCCAAGCGTCCGTATTTTGCCGCACTTTAATGAAAGATTGTACGCCCGTGCCATGCACGGGCGTTTTTTTCGAGCAATGCGTTTCCCGAAAGGGAAAGGAGAAAACGCCGCGGCCTGCCGTTTCATGAAGCCGACGCGGCGCAAGAGCCGAAGGAGGAGAGAGAATGTCCGAACATATCATACTGGATGCGGCGGCGATCGCGCGGATGCTGACGCGGCTGTCGCACGAAGTAGTGGAAAAGAACAAAGGGACGGACGGATTGTGTCTGCTGGGGATACGCCGCCGCGGCGAGATCGTGGCGGGGCGGATACGGGCGCTGATCGGGAAGTTTTACGAAGAAGCGCCTCCTTGCGGCGGGATCGACATCGGGATGTATCGTGACGATCTTGTCAGCGGATTTTTTGTGCCGGACGCGCGGAGCAACAAGCTGGATTTTTCGGTAGACGGGAAGAACGTGGTGTTGTGTGACGACGTATTGCATACGGGGCGGAGCGTGCGTGCGGCGATCGAGGCGATCCTGGATCTTGGCAGGCCGGCGAAGGTGATGCTTTTGGTGCTTTGCGACCGCGGAGGAAGGGAGATGCCGGTGAGTCCCGACTTTGTGGGCAAGAACATACCCACGTCGCGGCAGGAATTTATCGATGTACGTTTGCGGGAGATCGAAGGCGAAGATTCGCTGGGGATTGTTTCTGCGCAGGAAGAAAGGCAAAAAATTTAACGAGAGGTCAATAGAATGATAGGAAAGGATATGCTCGGGCTGTACGATGCGACGGCAGAGGATATAATGCTGATTCTCGACACGGCGGTGGGGATGAAGAAACTTCTGACCCAGAATCTGAAGAAACTTCCGCATTTGCAAGGGCGGACGGTGACGACGCTCTTTTATGAAAACAGTACGCGCACGCGTACGTCGTTTGAGCTGGCGGCGAAATATCTTGGAGCGGGCACGGTGAACATATCGGCGTCTTCGAGTTCTGTGCAGAAGGGCGAGACGCTGATCGACACGGGGTACACGCTGGATGCGATGAAGAACGACGTGATCGTGATCCGTCATCCGATGGGCGGGGCGCCGCACCTGTTGGCGCGGAACGTGAAAGCCTCGGTTGTGAACGGCGGGGACGGAATGAACGAGCATCCGACGCAGGCTTTGCTTGATTTTTACACGATGCGCGAGAAATTCGGGGCGTTCAAGGGGCTGAAAGTGGCGATCCTCGGGGACATCAAGCATTCGCGCGTGGCGAAGAGCAATCTGTTCGGGCTGACCAAGCTGGGGGCGGAAGTTGTCATGTACGCGCCCGCGACGCTCATGCCGCAGGGAATCGAGCGGATGGGGGCGAAGGTTGCGAAGTCGCGCGAGGAAGCGTTGGCGGGAGCGAACGTCGTGATGGGACTTCGCATACAGCTGGAGCGCATGCACGGCGGTTTGTTCCCTTCTCTTTCCGAATACGCGAAATATTACGGCGTCGATGAGGCGCATCTGCGCCTGGCGGACAAAGATTGTATCGTCATGCACCCGGGCCCGGTCAACCGCGGGGTCGAGTTCACGTCCGACGTCATCGACGCGGAAAATTCGAAGATCACCGAACAGGTACTCAACGGGGTAGCCGTACGAATGGCGCTGTTGTTCCTGCTCGTCAAAAACAGACAGGGAGGCGAAAAACATGAGTAAACTTCTCATCAAGGGCGGCACGGTCGTCTTTCCGGAAAAAACCGAAGTCTGCGACATTCTCACGGACGGAAAGAAAATCATCAAAATCGGCAAAAATGTGGAAAATCCTGCGGCGAAGCAGATCGACGCGACGGGAATGCACGTATTCCCGGGGCTCATAGACATGCACGTGCATCTGCGCGAACCGGGATTCGAATATAAGGAAGACATCGCGAGCGGGAGTGCGGCGGCGGTGCACGGCGGGTTTACGCAGGTATGCTGCATGCCGAACACGCAGCCCGTATGCGACAATGCGGCGGTCGTGGGTTATATTGTGGCGCGCGGCAAGGCAGTGGGGCTGTGCAAAATTCACCCGATCGGCTCGATCACGAAAGGGGAGCAGGGTGAACAGCTTGCCGAGATGGGCAAGATGAAAGAGGCGGGCGCGGTCGCGGTCAGCGACGACGGGAAACCCGTATCCAATGCGCGGATCATGCGCCTTGCGATGGAATACGCGTCCGATTTCGGGCTGATCTGCCTTTCGCATTGCGAGGACAAAGACCTGGTGGACGGCGGCGTCGTCAACGAAGGGTACAACAGCACGCTTGCGGGCATGAAGGGCATACCGCGGGCGGCGGAAGAGATCATGATCGCGCGCGAGATCATTCTGGCGGAAACGCTCGGCAAGCGCGTGCATATCTGCCACGTATCGACGAAAGGCGGCGTGCAGCTTTTGCGGGAAGCGAAGGCGCGCGGCGTGCAGGTGACGGCGGAGACTTGCCCGCATTATTTTGCGCTGACGGACGATATTGTGATGTCGTACGATGCGAATACGAAAGTGAATCCGCCTCTGCGCGAAGCGGAAGACGTGGCGGCGATACGGGAAGGCCTGCACGACGGGACGCTGGATTGCATCGTGACGGATCATGCGCCGCATCACAGGGACGAGAAAAACGTGGAATACAATCTGGCGGCGTTCGGGATCAGCGGCATCGAAACTTCCTTTGCGCTCTCGTACACCAATCTTGTCAAGACGGGAATTCTGACGCTGGAGGAGCTGGCGCAGCATATGAGTTACAATCCCGCAAAGATCCTCGGGTTGGAAGGCGGCGAGATCAGAGAGGGCGGCGTTGCGGATCTGATGATCGCCGATCTGAATGAAGAGTACACGATCGACAGCAAAAATTTTGTGTCCAAGGGCAAAAACACGCCGTTTAACGGGACGAATGTTTCGGGGAAAGTCAAGTACACCATCGTGGACGGTTCCGTCAAATACAAGGAAAATTAAGCGTTTTAAAAAGGGGCTGCGCGGCCTGGCCGTAAGCGCGGGGCGCAGGAAAAAGCAAGTTCGGCAGTTGAAAGAACAGGAGAAAGCACATGAATTACAAACAGGAATTTATTCAATTTTTGGCGCAGTGCGGCGTGCTGAAATTCGGCACGTTCACGCTGAAGAGCGGAAGGGTGGCGCCGTATTTTCTGAATGCGGGCGAATACAAGACGGGGGCGCAGATCAAGCGCCTGGGCGAATTTTATGCGGCCTGCATCCGTGAAAACGGGATCGAGGCGGAAACGCTGTTCGGGCCCGCGTATAAGGGGATCCCGCTGGCGCTTTCGGCGGCGGTGGCGCTATATGAAAAATACGGGCAGGATGTGAATTTCTGCTTCGACCGCAAGGAAGCGAAGGACCACGGGGAAGGCGGAATGTTTGTCGGTAAACAGCTGACGGACGGCGAAAAAGTCGTGATCGTGGAAGACGTCATGACGAGCGGAAAGGCGCTGAAAGAGGTGCTGCCCAAGTTGCGCGGGGCGGCGGACGTGAAGATCACGGGAATGGTGATCACGGTCGACCGCATGGAAAAGGCGTTGGGGAGCGAGCACTCGGCGGTGCAGCAGGCCTACGCGGAAGAGGGGGTCAAGGTGTATTCGATCGTGACCATTGAGGATATCATTCAGGCTTTGGAAGAGGGCGTGATCGAAGGAAAAGAACATGTCCCCGCCATTCGTGAATACCTGGCGCAATACGGCGCAAAATATTGAGGTGCTGCATGATTACGGATACATTGATCGAACGCATAAAAGAGCTGGACAATCCGACGGTGGCGGGCATCGATACGAGCTTTGACTATCTGCCGGAAGATATGAAAAACGGTGTTAAAGATTTCAAGGCGGCGTCCGAGGCGGTGCTGGAATTCAACAAGCGGATCATCGACAATATCTGCGACGTCGTGCCCTGCGTGAAAGTGCAGATCGCGTATTATGAAATGTACGGTCTGGACGGAATGCGCACCTTTGCGGAGACGGTGAAGCACGCAAAGCAAAAGGGGATGCTCGTGATGACGGACGCAAAGCGCAACGACATCGGGGCGACGGCGGAGTGCTATGCCAAGGCGTACCTGGGCGAAACGACGGTCGGGGAGAACGCGTATACGGCTTTCGATTCGGACTTTCTCACGGTGAACGGGTATCTCGGTTCGGACGGGATCAAGCCCTTTCTCGGCTGGATGCAAAAGCGCGACAAGGGCATTTTCGTGCTGGTAAAGACGTCGAATAAATCGAGCGGCGAATTGCAGGATCTGAAACTTGAAAACGGGAAAACCGTGTACGAATACATGGGCTCGCTCGTAGAGGAATGGGGCAAGGACAGCATCGGAAAATACGGGTATTCGGCGGTCGGCGCCGTGGTGGGTGCGACGCATCCCGCGCAGGCGGAGATCCTCCGCAAGGAGATGCCGCACACCTTTTTCCTGATCCCCGGTTACGGGGCGCAGGGGGGCACGGCCGACGATCTGAAAGTATGCTTCCGAAAGGACGGCCTGGGCGGAATCGTCAATTCTTCGCGCGGAATTCTGTGCGCTTACAAGCAGGAAAAGTACGCGGGGCACTCTTATTTCGATGCGGCACGTCTGGCTTGTATCGACATGAAAAACGATCTGAATCGCGCCATAAAAGGCTGATTCATAGTATTATGTCAGACATAATTGAAGAAAAAGCGGAGTTTTTGCGGAAATGAGAGAACTGGTTATAAAAGTATTGGAGAACGCACCGCTCACGCCGAACGTCTTTAAAATGAAGTTCGAGCTGCCCGAAAAGGTGGAAGGTCTTGCGTGCGGAAGGTTCGTGAACATATCGACGGGAGACGGCGGACACCTGCTTCGCCGCCCCATAGCGATCTGCGAATATACGCCCGACACGGTGACGATCTGTTACCAGATCAAGGGCGAGGGCACGCGGATCATGAGCCGCGTCCGCCCCGGCGAGACGCTCTCGTGCGTGCTGCCTCTCGGCAACGGATTCGCGCTGAAAGAGGAGGAAAAAAAGGTGGCTCTGATCGGCGGCGGCGTGGGCGTGTTCCCGATGGTCTCCGTACTCAGAGAGTACGCGGGATCGGGGAAAAATTTCTTTTCCTATATCGGATTTCGCGACAAGGATGCGGTCTGCATGGAAAAGGTTTTCAAAGCGAATTCCGACCGCTGTGCGATCGTGACGGACGACGGAAGTTACGGAGAGAAGACGAACGCGGTGGCGGCGTTCTTCGCAGATTTTGAAAAGGCGAAGCCGGACGTGATTTTGTCCTGCGGGCCCGTGCCCATGCTGCGCGCGCTGAAGAGCGGACTTTGCGAGCGCGGAATCAAGGTGCCTTGTTTTGTATCGCTGGAAGAGAGAATGGGCTGCGGGATCGGCGCCTGTCTCGTGTGCGTCTGCCATAAAACGGGCGGCGCGGAGAATGTGCGCGTGTGCAAAGACGGCCCCGTGTTTGAGATCAAAGAGGTGGAAATTTAATGGCAAATCTACATATTGATATCTGCGGCGTCGGCTTCAAAAATCCCGTGATCGCGGCGAGCGGCACCTTCGGTTTCGGCAAGGAATTTAACGAGATTTACGATATTTCCGTTCTGGGCGGGATCAGCACGAAAGGGCTGACGCTCGAACCCAGATTGGGGAATCCCACGCCCCGCATTGCGGAGGGACACGGGGTGATCCTCAACGCGGTGGGGTTGCAGAATCCGGGCGTGGAGCGTTTTTTGGCGGAAGATCTGGAATTTTTAAAGAGCAAGGGAACGGTGATCATCGCGAACGTAGCGGGGAAGACGCTGGAAGATTATGCGGGGATCTGTGCGCGGCTGGACGGGCTTGCGGACATGATCGAGCTGAACATTTCCTGCCCGAACGTGAAGTGCGGCGGCATGGCGTTCGGCATTCGTCCCGAGAGCGTGGTGCAGGTGACGCGCGCGGCGAAGGGGGGGCTGAAAAAGACGCCTCTGATCGTCAAACTTTCTCCGAACGTGGAGAGCATAGCCGTCAATGCTATGGCGGCGCAGAGGGGCGGCGCAGATTGCGTTTCGCTCATCAACACGCTGACGGGCATGGTGATCGACATAGAGCGGCGCAGACCGCTGATCGCGAACAATACGGGCGGCGTATCGGGCGCGGGGATCAAGCCGATCGCGGTGCGCATGACGTATGAAGTTTGCCGCGCCGTGGATATTCCCGTCATCGGCATGGGCGGCATCACGTGTGCGGAAGACGCTCTTGAATTTATCATTGCGGGCGCGAGCGCCGTGCAGGTCGGCACGGCAAACTTTACCGACACACTTGCGATGCCCAAAATCATAGAGGGCATGAACGCCTGGCTGGACAGGCACGGGATCGCCGATATCAACGAGCTGAAAGGCACGCTGACCTTAAACGGCTGACCCGCTTTATTCGGAAAATATTTTTTTGCTTTTCGCGCCGTGCATCTGCACGGCGCGAAAAGCAAACGAAAAGGGGCGGCACCGCAAAATGCGGGGGCCGCCCCTTCGTCTGTATCGGAGTGCACGGAAAAACAAAGAGTCTGTTTTCATTGTCTTCCACTTCGAACGTTTGAATTTGTAAGCGAGGGCAAAAACGCTTATAAAGTCTGAAAGGAGTAGCCGCGGTCGCGGAAATAAGCGATGATACGCGGCAGGGCGCGGACGGTTTCGCGGTAGCCGACGCCGTCATGGAGGAGAAGGACAACGCGGTTTTTTGTGCCCGCGCTTTTCACGGCGTTTTCGAAGAGTTCGTCCGCGGTGGCGCCGGGGGAGACGGCGTCTTCGGCGGAGGCATTCCAACCGCAGATTTTGTAGCCCGCGCTTTTCACGGCGTCTTTTAAGGTGTCGGAAAGGCCCGCTTCGCCGCCTGGGAAGCGGTACAGGTCGGAGTCCCATTCGGGCAGAACGTTTAAGATGGCTTTGCGGCAGCGCTGTATATCGTCGAGAAGAGCGGAGGCGGAAGCGTAAATTTTTTTATACTCGTGCGAATAGGTATGGATGCCGACGGAATGTCCCTCGTCGCGGATGCGCCGAAGGATCTGCGAGCGGCGTGGGATTTGGCGGCCGATCACGAAAAAGGTAGCGCGCACGTTTTCCTCTTGGAGAATATCGAGTATTTTCGGGGTGGTGGAATCGGTGGGACCGTCGTCGAAGGTAAGACAGAAAATTTTTGTCTGCGGGTCGGGTGCGGCGCCGCATTGTATGGATAAAGACGCAGGTGCGAGGGGCGGCGAAAGCAAAAATGCCGCCGCGAGCACGAGCGAGCCGAAAAGTCTGATCATACAAACAGTTTGCCCGAAAAGAGAAGTTTTCATTCTTTAAAGCGGAGAGAGAGGCGATAGAAAAAATTTTTATATGCATAGCATATAAGGGGCGTGGGCGGGGAAAACGCAAAAAAAATTTTAAAAAAAGTATTGACAAACGGGGGTGCGTGTGGTATGCTTTAGAAAACCGATGAGGTAAAGGAGTAACCTGCTGACGCAAATTTTCAGAGAGCCTTTGGCGGTGGGATAAAGGCAGTTTGACGCAGAGTGAATGGATTACCGAGGGCGGGGGCGAAAGTTTTTCGAGTAGTTTCCGACGTGGCTTTCACGTTACAGGAAGAGGGTATGACAGTACCTGTGAAGAGGCAGCGCGTGTTTTTAAGAGCGTTGTGAATTTGGGTGGCAACACGGTTTATTCGTCCCAAGCGAATAGGGCCGTGTTTTTTTGTTACAAAAAACCGAAAAAAAGGAGAAAAAAGTTATGTCGAAAGAAGCAATCCCTTACAAAATATATTTATCCGAATCTGAAATTCCGAAGGAATGGTACAATCTGAACGCGGTGATGAAGACGAAGCACGAGCCGTTTTTGAATCCGGGCACGCTGAAACCTTGCACGAAGGAAGAGCTGAGCCAGGTATTTTGCGACGAGTGTGTGGAGCAGGAGCTGGACAGGACGCATCTGCATATAGAGATCCCCGAAGAGATCCGCAATTTTTACAAGATGTACCGTCCGTCGCCGCTTGTGCGGGCGTATTGTCTGGAAAAAGCGCTCGGGACGCCCGCCAAGATCTATTACAAATTTGAAGGCAACAACACATCGGGTTCGCACAAGCTGAACTCGGCGGTGGCGCAGGCGTATTATGCGAAGAAACAGGGTTTGAAATCGATCACGACGGAGACGGGCGCGGGGCAATGGGGAACGGCGCTTTCGATGGCGGCGGCATATTTCGGACTGGACTTGACGGTATACATGGTCAAGGTATCGAGCGAGCAGAAACCGCAGCGTCGGGAAGTGATGCGCACGTATGGTGCGAAAGTGATTGCGTCGCCGTCGGACACGACGGAAGCGGGCCGCAAAATTTTAAAAGAATTCCCTGGTACGGGCGGATCGCTTGGCTGTGCGATCAGCGAAGCGGTGGAGAAGGCGGTGACGACCGATTCCTGCCGGTACGTATTGGGGAGCGTGTTGGATCACGTGGTGCTGCACCAGTCGGTGATCGGGCAGGAATGCAAGGCGGCGATGGAGAAATACGGGATCGAACCGGACATGATTATCGGGTGCTGCGGCGGCGGGTCGAACTTCGGCGGACTGATCGCGCCGTTCATGGGCGACAAGATCGCGGGCAAGAACAACATTGATTTTGTGGGAGTGGAGCCTGCGAGCTGTCCTTCGCTGACGCGCGGCAAGTACGCGTACGATTTCTGTGACAGCGCAAAGATCACGCCGCTCGCGAAGATGTACACGCTCGGGTGCGGGTTTATGCCTGCGCCGAACCATGCGGGCGGGCTGAGATATCACGGAATGAGCCCGATCGTATCGGCGCTGTACAACCAGGGATATATGCGTGCGGTGGCGGTGGAGCAGACCAAGGTATTCGAGGCGGCGGAGCAATTTGCGCGCATCGAAGGGATCCTTCCCGCGCCCGAATCCAGCCATGCGATCCGCGTGGCGATGGACGAAGCGCTCAAATGCAAGGAAACGGGCGAAGCGAAGACGATCCTGTTCGGACTCACGGGCACGGGGTATTTCGATATGTCCGCATACAAGCAGTACAACGACGGCACGATGACCGACCAGATCCCGACGGATGCGGATTTGGAGCGCGGCTTTGCGAGCCTTCCCGACATTCCGCAGAACCGTTAAAGGGCGCGGCAGAGCGAAGAGCGCGTTTGAAATTCGTCAAATAAATAAAACAAATCCGTTGCAATAGCGCAGGGAAGATGATATAATAAAGGGAGAGCGAGAGGTTCTCTCTTTATTGTTATTATAGAAATAAGGAAAGGGAAAGCGCGCGAAAAACGGAGAGGAAACGGAAAAATGCAACTTAGAGATCTGTACGGAGCGGGGGCGGACGAGCGAGCGTTGAAAGAGCGGGTAAACCGGATCGCGTCGCGGTTTAAGGAGAAGACGGGCGAGGAGCCCGAGGAATGGTATTCGTCTTCGGGGAGGGCGGAGATCATCGGGAACCATACCGATCACAATCACGGGAAAGTGATCGTCGCGGCAATCAGCTGTGATATTCTGGCGGCGGTAAAGAAGCGTTCGGACGGAGTGATCCGCATTGAATCGGAGGGATTTGCTCCTTTCGAACTTCGTGTGGACGATCTGGAGATCAACCCGAAGGAATACGGAAAGAGCATAGCGTTGGCGCGCGGCGTCGTGAAAGGGATCCGCGACCGCGGTATGGAAGCAGGCGGTTTTTCGGCGTTCATGGAGAGCACGGTATTCCGCGGGGCGGGGGTATCGTCGTCGGCGGCGTTCGAACTGCTTGTCTGTGAGATTCTCAATCAGATGTATCTTGGCGGCAGGCTGAGCAAAGTGGACAAGGCGATCATCGCGCAGTATGCGGAGAACGTTTATTTCGGCAAACCGTGCGGGCTTTTGGACCAATCGGGTATTTCTTTGGGCGGGATCAACAAGATTGATTTTTTAGATCCGAAAGCGCCTGTGATCGAGGAATTGAAACCTGCGGAAGGGTACACGCTTGTGATCACGAATACGGGCGGTTCGCATGCGGCGTTGACGGAGCATTATGCGGCGATCAAGACGGAGATGCTTGCGGTGGCGTCGTATTTCGGAAAAGAGTGTCTGCGGGAAGTGCCGTACGAAGAATTTTTTGCGGCGATCGGGAAACTCCGCGGAAAGGTATCGGAGCGGGCGATCTTGCGGGCGTTCCATTTCTATGAAGAAAACGAGCGTGTGGACGCGGCGGCCGCGGCGCTGAAAGCGGGGAAGACGGCCGATTTTCTCAAAGCGGTCGGGCAGTCGGGCGTTAGCAGTCTGAACTGTCTGCAAAACTGTTACGTACCGGGGAGCGCGGAGCAGCCTGTGGCGCTGGCGATCCATATGTCGGAGCGGCTGATCAAAGACGGAGCCGTGCGCGTGCACGGGGGCGGCTTTGCGGGAACGATTCTTGCGTATCTTGCGGATGCGGAAGTCGCGGGATATGTTGCGCAGATGGGCAAGGTATTCGGAAAGGAAAATGTATTTACGGCAGGCATACGCATACCGGGGGCGACGAAGGTCGAACTTTCGGAGCTGATCGGATAAAGACAATCGGAAAAGGAGGAAAGGATATGATACACGCGAGCGTATTCGGAAAGACGTCGGACGGAAAGGACGTCATGGCGTTCAAACTCAAAGACGGAGCGAACGAAGCGACGATACTCAATTACGGCGGCATAATCCAGTCGCTGAAGATTGCGGATCGGGACGGAAAACAGATTGACGTAGTGCTCGGTTATGACGATGTGGCAGGTTACGAAAAAAACAGCGGGTATTTGGGCGCGCTGATCGGGCGTTTCGGGAACCGTATCGAGAAGGGGCATCTTGTCGTAGACGGGGAAGAATATCATCTCTATTGCAATGACCGCGGGAATCATCTGCACGGCGGGAAAGTCGGGTTTGACAAAAAGATCTGGAACTATGTATACGAAGGAGCGGACGGCAACACGCTGGCGTTGAGCATGACGAGTCCGGACGGCGACGAAAATTATCCGGGGAATCTGCAGGTGCAGGTTTGTTATACGCTGGTCGGCGGGGAGCTGAAGATCGACTATGCGGCGATGTCGAGCAAGAAGACGCCGATCAACATGACCAATCACGCGTATTTCAATCTGAACGGAGAGGGAAACGGAAACGTTTTGGATACTTTTCTGACGATCGATGCGGACAGGATCACGCCGACGGACGAAACGCTGATCCCGCACGGAGAATTCCGCAACGTAGAGGGAACGCCGTTTGATTTTCGGAAGGCGCACAGGATCGGGGAGCGGATCGGCGACGACGAGGATCCGGACATCCGCATGCAGGACGGGTACGACGTGAACTATGTGCTGAACAAGGCGGCGGGCACGTATGCGAAGATTGCGGAAGCGGAGAGCGAGCGGAGCGGCATCACGATGGAAGTGTACACGGATATGCCGGCAGTACAGCTGTATACGGGCAACGGACTGAGCCAGAAAGGAAAGTCGGGGTTTTACAACCGCAATTACGGATTTTGTCTGGAAACCCAATACATACCCAACAGCGTAAACGTCCCCGCGTATGCGGCGCTGGGCGATTGCATGTTTGAGAAAAACAAGATCTATCATTCGGTAACGGCGTACAAATTCATTGTAAAATAAAGAGCGTTCGCAAAGAGCGGCACTATACAAAGAGGAGCGGGCAGGTAATTATGAAATTTCTGATAGCGTCGGACATACACGGTTCAAAGTTTTATGCCGAAAAATTAGCGGAAAGATTCCGTGAGGAGAAAGCGGATCAGCTGATTCTTTTGGGGGATATATACAATCACGGTCCCCGCAATCCTTTGCCGGAGGGATACGACCCGATGGGGGTTGCCGCGGTTTTGAACAAACTTGCGGACAAGCTCACGGTGGTAAAGGGGAATTGCGACAGCGACGTGGACACGATGATCTCCGACTTTGAGTTTGTGTCGGAAGCGGTCATTTTTGAAAACGGAAAGAAAATTTTCTTGCAGCACGGCGACCGTTTCAGCATCGATCAGCTCCCGAAAAATTGCGGCGATGCCTTTGTATACGGGCATTACCATACGGGATTTATCCGCCGCGTGGGGCAGCTGGTTGTGGCAAACTGCGGTTCGATATCCCTGCCCAAGGGCGGAACGCCGAACAGCTATCTGGTGCTGGAAAAGGGCGAATTCATATTGAAAGATATGGACGGGAAGGAAATTTCCCGCATGATGCTCGGCTGATGCGGCGCGGGCGGTAAGAGTCTGCGTTTAGTACATTTCGCGTTCAAAATTTTGTCGGGCGAAGGGATCCGGGCCCGAAAATGAAAAAGCAGGCCGCGGTTTGCAAAAAATTTGCAAACCGCGGCCTATTTTTTTTCGCATGAAATACCGTGCGGGCAAATATCTATGCCGATCCCGCTCGCGGGAAGGAAAAAAGCCGCAGGCGGTGATGGTTTGGAAAAGGAGGGACGGGGAATAAACGCAGACACTTGACATTTTACCCGATAGCATGTAAACTGAAGAAAGGTAAAAAACAGACACAGGAGAGCAGTGTATGCAAAAAATCAGATTGGGAATTTTAGGCTACGGCAATCTTGGGCGCGGCGTGCAGTATGCGGCGGCGCAGAATGCGGACATGGAAGTGGTAGCGGTGTTTACGCGGCGCGACCCGTCCGCGGTGAAGACGGTATTGCCTGTCAAGGTAGAGAGTACGGCGCGGCTGAAAGAGTATGCCGATAAGATCGACGTCATGATCTTGTGCGGCGGCAGCGCGACGGATCTGCCCGAACAGTCGGCGGAGACGGTGAAGCTGTTCAATACGGTAGACAGTTTCGACACGCACGCGAAGATTCCCGCCTATTTTGACGCGCTGGACGCGGCGGCAAAGCAGACGGGGCACGTCGGTGCGATGAGCATCGGCTGGGATCCGGGACTGTTTTCGCTGGCGCGCATTTATTTCGGGGCGTCGCTGGCGGAAGGCAGTACGTATACGTTCTGGGGCAAGGGAGTCAGCCAGGGCCACAGCGACGCGATCCGTCGGGTCGCGGGCGTAAAAGACGCGCGCCAGTACACCGTACCCGTGGAGAGCGTGTTGGAACGGGTGCGCAGCGGAGAAAATCCCGAACTTTCCACGCGGGAAAAGCACACGCGGGAGTGCTATGTCGTGGCGGAAGAGGGGGCGGATCTTGCGCGGATCGAGAAAGAGATCAAAGAAATGCCCAACTATTTTGCCGATTACGACACGACGGTGCATTTTATTTCGCAGGAAGAGCTGAACAGGGATCACAGCGGGATCCCGCACGGCGGATTTGTGCTCCGTTCGGGCAAATCGGCGGCGGACAGCAAATTCCTGATGGAATTTTCGTTGAAGCTGGACAGCAATCCCGAGTTTACTTCGAGCGTGCTGGTTGCATACGCGCGGGCGGTGTATCGGCTCGCAAAGGAAGGCAAGACGGGTGCCGTCACGGTGTTTGACGTCGCGCCGAAATACCTTTCGCCTCTTTCGGAGAGCGAACAGAGAAAACAGCTTCTTTGATTAAAAAATAAAAGCCGCAAAGCGCAGAGCGCTTTGCGGCTTTTGCCGTTTTTTTGAAGAAAGAAACAAATTTTTTAAGCAAAGATTGCCATCACGATGGTGCCTGTAAGGATCAAAAGCAAACCGAACCATGCTTTGAGAGATAGTTTTTCTTTGAGGAAGAGGCAGGAAAAGAGTACGGTCACGGCGAGGCTCAGCTTATCGATGGGGACGACGACGCTGACGATCCCGAAGCGCAGGGCGTAGTAATAGCACAGCCAGGACGCGGCGGTGGTGATACCGGAAAGCAGGATAAAGAGCAGGTCGCGGGGCGGGACGGAAGAGAGCAGGCGGTGTTTTTTCTTTGCGAACACGATGCCCCACGCGATGACGAGGACGACGCCCGTGCGGATCGCCGTGCCCAGGTTGGATTCGACGTCTTCGATGCCGATTTTTGCAAAGAGCGAAGTTAGGGCCGCAAAGAGGGCGGAAAGGAGCGCATAGACGAGCCATGCGCGGGAAGAAGTTTCGTCATTTGCGGAATTGTCTTTTCGGATCATGAGCAGGGTTCCCGCAAATATGAGAAAAATGCAGACGAGTTTGAGAGCGAGGTGATTCGTTTCATGAAAGAGGAGGATGGCGAGAAGAGAGGTGAGGACGGTGCTCGACTTATCGATCGGCGCGATTTTGTTTACGTTTGCGAGGGACAGGGCGCGAAAGTAGCAGATCCAGGAGATTCCCGTAGAAATTCCGGAGAGCAGCAGGAAGCAGACGGAGCGTAGGGAAAGGTACAGGATGGAAGGGGCGGCGCCCGCGATCCATACGATGAGCCAGGACAAAATCAGCACGACGCCCGTTCTGAGAGCGGTCGCAAAGTCGGCGTCGGTGCGGCGTATTCCGCACTTTGCCAGAATAGACGTTATGCCTGCAAACAGAGCAGACAGACAAGCCGTAAAGATCCACATACTTCTCACCCTTGCGGAGAAGTTTCTCCGCACTCCCGCCGCGGCGGGAGATTTTACGGTACAAGTATAGCACGCGGCCCTTGCAAAAGCAAGGGCCGCGCCCTGCCGACGGACAAGAAACCGCAAAATATTTTCAGAACTGAAATTCGGACGGTGTACGGAGAAATATCCATGCTTTTTATATATAGAAAGGCATTGCAAAAGGGTATTTGACATTTGCGCCGCGCATGTTATAATAAAAAATGAACAAGCGGAAAAATGCGGACGGTGCATTGTGCCTTTTGTTTTTGCGGGGAGGAAGGAAATGAAAGTCAGAACAATGAAGATATTGGCGTTTTTCTTGTGTATTGCGCTCAGTCTTTGTTTTGCGGGGTGCGGCGCGGCGCAGAATGAAAGCGGTCAGGTGTCGGATGATAAGGAAAATGGGCAGATTTCTTCGGGCGAAGAAGGCGGGCAGGCGCAGGAGGCGGAGGAAAATAAGCTGTATTTAAGGGTCGGGGAGCGTGTTTTGCGTGCGACGTTGGCGGACAATTCGTCGGTGCAGGCATTCAAAGAGCTCCTGCCTTTAACGCTCGCGATGCACGATTACGGCGGGTTTGAAAAGGTGGGAAACCTGGGGGAGACGCTTCCGCAGAACAACGAAAGGATCAGCGTTTCGGCGGGAGATCTGATTTTATACCAGGGGAATCAGCTTTCGATTTATTATTCGACGAACACGTGGTCGCTCACACGGATAGGAAAGATTGACGATATAACGGCGTCGGAGCTGAAAGATCTTTTGGGAGAAGGCGACGTAACGGTGGAACTTTTCCTTTCCGAATGAACGCCTATTGAGGGAAAACGAATTTTTTTAAGGCCGATCCCGCCGTCTGCAAAGAAGTTTTGCAGACGGCGGGATCGTTTGCATTGTGCTGTAAAACGTGGTATAATCGTAGCGAAAGAGAACGAAGAGGTCAAATACATATGAAATCATTGCGGGAATTGTATCAGATCGGGAGCGGGCCATCCTCATCGCATACGATGGCGCCGGAGAAAATTGCGAAATTTTTTGTGAAGAAATACCCGGGCGCGGCATTCCGTGTATATTTGTACGGTTCGCTGGCGCATACGGGGAAGGGACACGGCACGGACACGGTTCTGAAAAAGGTCTTGGGACAAGATACCGAGATCATATTCGATTACGATAAGACGGACATACCGCATCCCAACACGATGGACGTGGAGGTGTTGCGGGACGGAAAGACGGTGGCAAAAAAGCGTGCGGTAAGTCTTGGAGGAGGAGCGTATCGGATCGAGGGTGAGACGGAGGAAGAGACGCCGCAGGTTTATCCGCACAATACTTTTTCGCAGATCAAGGAATACTGTATGAAGAACGATCTGCGGCTGAGCGATTATGTGTTTAAAACGGAACCGGGCATACGGGAATATCTTGAAAAGATCTGGGACGCGATGGTGGCGGCGATCAAGCGCGGGTTGAGTGCGGAAGGGATCCTGCCCGGCGGGCTGGGTGTACAGCGGAAGGCGAAATTTTTGTATTCGCAGCGGCACATCGACGAATCGTCGGAGACGCGGGAAAACAGGATGGTGTGTTCGTACGCATTTGCGGTAGCGGAAGAGAATGCGGCGGGCGGAACGATCGTGACGGCGCCGACCTGCGGAGCGAGCGGGGTATTGCCCGCAGTGTTGTATTATGTAGAAAAGACGCGCAACGTCACGCAGGATGCGATCCTGCGCGGGCTTGCGGTGGCGGGGCTGATCGGGAACATTATCAAGACGAACGCTTCGGTGAGCGGGGCGGAATGCGGCTGCCAGGCGGAGATCGGGAGTGCGTGCGCCATGGCGGCGGGCGGACTTGCGGAGATGTTTGAACTGGGGTACGATCAGATCGAATACGCGACGGAAATCAGCATCGAGCATCATTTGGGCTTGACCTGCGACCCCGTGGCGGGGTTGGTGCAGATTCCCTGCATCGAGCGGAACGCAGTCGCCGCGATGCGCGCGCTGAACGCTTTGAGCCTTGCGGACTTTCTTTTTTCGACGAGGAAGGTTTCGCTGGATACGATCATCGAAGTCATGTACGAAACGGGCAAAGATCTTTCCAGCCGTTATCGGGAAACGAGCGAGGCGGGTATGGCGAAATTGTATACAAGCCCTGCAAACAAAAAGAAGTAAGCGGACGGGGCTCCTCGTTTTGTGAAAAAGTTAAAAGCCGCACGGCGCATATTTTGCGCCGTGCGGCTTTTTCAAAGGAATTGCCGTAAAATTGTCAGAGAAAGTACATGAGCAGTTCTGTCACGAACACGGTGCCGATGGCGGCCAGGGAGACGGGGAGAAGTCCTTTGCGAAAGAAGGAAAGAAGAAGCGCCGCGGCAGTCCCCGCAAGGCCCGACCAGATCGAAGAGGTACAAAATAGAATGGTGGGGAAGACCATGACGGCCAGAACGCTGTAAGGCAGGTAATAGAGAAAAGAGCGGATATATTTACTCTTGATATCCTTTTTGATAAACAGCAAAGTAACGGCTTTTGTAGCGTAAGTGACGGCAAACATGATGAGGCAGCCTGTCAGCATATCGGTAAGATCGGCGATCACAGGGCGCCTCCTTTTCCGTTTCCGGGATCAGAATTTGTCGTAAAATCGCCATGACGTCCTGCCGTTTTTACGTCGGAATTCGCGTTATCGTCCGAAGGCGGCGCGGCCGTGTTTTCTTCTTCCGCATGCGGGAAGAAGTACGCGATGACGGCGGTGCAGACGACGGAACAGAGGATGATATCAAGGCCGGCGGGCAAAGCCGCGAGCACGGGGACAAAGTAGAAAAGACAGCTTGCGCCGACCGATACGGCGACGAGCAGGAAGATTTTCAGATCGTCGCGCGAAGGCGGAATGACGATCGCGACGAACATGGCGTAGAGTGCGATGTTTAGGGCGCTCATGAGCATATCGTAGTAGGCTTGTCCCGAGCCGCCTGCCAAAGCGGCGGAAAGCAATTCGCTGACGCCCGCGCCGAGAGCGGTACCGCCCAGCCAGCCGCAGAACGAGCAGGACATCAGCCCGATCAGATAGGAAAAAGTAAGTTTTTGCGGCTGCCGTATGGCGACTGCAAAATTTTCGTCGGTAACGCCGAAAGCGAGGATGGCTCTTTGCCAAAGGGGAAAGCCGCTTCCCATTTTTTGCGCGAGGGCAAAGGACATGAGCGTGTAGCGGATGTTGATGACGAGCATTGTGGCGATAAGGACGGCGATGCTTGCGCCCGCGGCGATGAGGTTTGTTCCGGCGAACTGGCCTGTGCCCGTAAAATTGGTGGCGGAAACGAGGACGGGGAACCACGGGGGGAAGCCCTGTCCGACCGCCTGAACGGCGTAAGCGAACGCGACGGAGACGTAGCCCAAAGCGATGGGGAGTCCGTCTTTTAATCCGCGGGTGAATTTCATGGTGAATCTCCTGAGGGTAGATGAAGAGTATTATAACACAACGGAGGGTAAAAGCAAATCATTTTTTGCGGAAATTTTCTGTTTTGGGCGCATACTTATTGATTTTTGGGCGGCGGATATGCTATAATAACGAAAATATAAGCAGAATCAAAGCACAGGAGAGATGGTTATGTATTGGGCAGACAAATTGGCGGACGAAGTAATACGCCGCAAGCCGGAGAAAGAGGAGTATGTATGTGCGGCGGGGATATCGCCGTCGGGATCCGTACACATCGGGAATTTTCGGGACATCGCGACGAGTTATTTTGTGTATAAAGCGCTTTTGAAGCGCGGCAAGAAAGCGAAGCTGTTGTTTTCGTGGGACGAATATGACAGGCTTCGGAAGGTGCCGAAGAACGTAGCCGATCACCTCGGAAACAATTCGTTTGAGAAATACATCGGGCATCCGTATGCGGATATACCCGATCCTTTCGGGTGCTGTAAAAGTTATGCCGAGCATTTTGAAAAAGAGTTCATGAACTCTCTGAAAAATTTCGGGATCGAGATGGAATATCATTTCCAGGCGCAGGAATACAGGAGCGGGCGTTACACGGAGCACATTATTTTTGCTTTAAAAAACCGCAAGAAGATTTTTGATATTCTGGACAAGCACCGCACGCAGGATTCGACGGAGGAAGAGCGGGAGAATTATTATCCCGTGAGCATATTCTGTCCGCATTGCGGGAAAGACAGCACGAAGATCGTGTCACTTTCGGAGGACTGCACGAAGGCGCATTATGTGTGTGACTGCGGGCATGAAGGGGAGTTTGATTTTACAAAAGATTACAACTGCAAATTGCAGTGGAAGGTAGACTGGCCGATGCGTTGGCTGGCGGAAGGCGTAGATTTTGAACCGGGCGGGAAAGACCATGCTTCGAAGAACGGGAGTTACGACACGGCGAAAGACGTATCGCGCGAGGTATTCGGGTATCCTGCGCCGCTGTTCCAGGGGTACGAATTTATCGGGATCAAGGGGAGCGTCGGCAAGATGAGCGGATCTTCGGGGTTCAACATGACGCCCGATTTCCTGTTGAAATTGTACCAGCCGGAAGTGATCTTGTGGCTGTATGCGAAGACGGAGCCTTTGAAGGCGTTTGATTTTTGTCTTTCGGACGAAATTCTGCGCCAGTATTTTGAATTTGACAAGATGCTGACGGCATACCGTGACGGTACGGCGAACGAATCGATCGCGCGGGTGATGGAAAATTGTGAGATCGAGGGCAGGCATATCGTTCCCGTTCCGATGGGACAGCTTGTGGAGCTGGGATCGGTCGTGAATTTCAACGCGGAAATGATGGAAAAGCTGTTCGAAAAGATCGGCACGCCTTACAAGATTGCCGATTTTGCGGAACGTTTTGCCAAAGCGGAGTTTTGGTTGAAGACGTGTTCGCCGGAGAGCGAGTATGTCATCCTGAAAAAGCGCAACTGGAAATACTACCGCACGATGGACGAATCGGAAAAAGAATGCGTGAAGCAGCTCAAAGAATACGTTGCGCAGGGCGGGTATACGCTTGATTCTCTGCAAGCGGAGCTGTACGCGATTCCCAAGCGCGTGTATCCCGACAAAGTAGAGGATAAGAGCGCTTTAAAAGAAGTGCAGAGCAAATTTTTCAAAGACGTTTATAATTTGGTTCTTGCGCGCGACAAAGGGCCGCGCCTGTATCTGTACCTGTTTGCGGTAGATGCGGAGCGGTATTTGAAGCTTTTGGATTTTTCGCTTTCCGAAGCGGAGGATCCGGATGCGGTTTTAGAGGAAAAGCCTGCCGAAAAAGAGGAAGAAAAAGTTATCGCAGAGGAAAGCTACGTAGCGGAACCTGCTCCCGTGAAGGCGCAGATCGAGCTGGAAGATTTCGCGAAAAACGATATACGTATCTGCAAAATTTTGTCGGCGAAGCCGATGCGCAAGACGAATAAGCTGATGAAGCTGACGTTGCATGACGGGATGGGCGAGCGTGTGATCGTGTCGTCGATTGCCGATCAGTACGAGCCGGAGCAGCTGATCGGGAAGAAGATCGTCGTACTGGTCAATCTGAAACCGCACAAATTCGGCAACGAATATTCGAACGGGATGCTGCTGGCGAGCACGAACGAAGACGGGACGTGCCGCGTGCTCTTTGCCGCGGACGACGCGCAGATCGGGTCGTTGGTTCACTGAGGGCCGAAAACAAAAAGAATAGAGGAATGAGAGAGAAAGCACGTTTGTGTTTTCTCTCTTTTCGGAGAAAGGGATGAAAAAGCATTTAGAGGTAGTCGGGGCGGTACTTATTAAAGACGGAAAGGTATTGGCGGCAAAGCGCGGCGAGAGCAAATACGCGTACGTGGCGCATAAATACGAGTTTGTCGGCGGGAAGATCGAAGCGGGCGAAACGCCCGAAGAAGCGCTTGTGAGGGAAGTAAAAGAGGAGTTGCGTGCGGATATACGCGTTTTGGCGCATTTTTTGGATATGACGCACGAATATCCGAATTTCAGTATTACGCTGCGAACGTATCTTTGCGAGTTTCTGAGCGGGTTTCAAAGTACGGAGCATGAGGCGCTCCGCTTTCTTTCGGCGGATGAACTGAAAGAAGAGGAGTGGGCGCCCGCGGACGTACCCGCACTCGTCAAGCTGAGGGAATATCTTTCGGACTGCGTCCGATGAGCTGGGAGCGTAAAGGTCTAAAAGTCTGACCGTTGCGGTTAAAAAAATTGTACATACAGGGGGGGAGAAATGAGTAAACGAACTTTGAAAGACGGAAAATGGGAGCGCATTTTTGATTATGATTTTCATACGCGGATATTTTTTACGATCATAACCGACCGCTTTCAAACAGAATTGAGCGGCGGAAGCGTGATGATATCGGACAAAAACAGCGGGAAAGTGCTCTATAAAAAGAGCGGGTTTCACTATCTATACACGGGGGACGTTTCTCCGGACGAAAAGACGTTGGTTGCATTGGAAAACGGAAAACATTTTTATGTTTTTTCGTTGGATACGTTTACATTGGAAAAGCGCGTCACGGTGCCGCGCGGCTATGAAAGCATCGACTTTTATCCCTCTTACTCGGCGGACGGCAGCGTATTGACGGTTCCTGTTTCCCGTTATTGTACACAAGGGAAACAGCGCGGGTATCAATATTGTCTGTGCCGTTACGAAACGCAAAATTACGGGTTGCTTTTTGTGGAAGAAGTCAGCCGTGAAAAAATTCCTTTTTGGCCCTCCATGCGATAAAGAAGAAACATAATAAAGTTTTCAAATTTTTTCTGTTGGAAGTAAACGTAAGAATGGATGCTTTTTTCGTGCAGGACGATGCCTGGTATGCCGCCGCCGAAAGGTATGAGAAATTTTGTGAGATTGCCGCAGAGAAAAACACCGTACTTTTGGAAATGGGGGTAGGGTTCAACACGCCGACCATTATCCGCTATCCGTTCGAGCGCATGACGTATCACGGTAAAAACGTGTTCCTTATCCGGATGAATGCAGATTATCCCGAAGCGATTTCGGAAAATGCAAAAAAGACGCTTTCGTTCGATGAGGATATAACCGATATTTTAGACAAGCTCAAAGGGTAAAGGGAGTTTCCGACCGTTTTTGTTTTAAAACCATCTCTTTTTCATAGATTTTAATTTTTAAGGAGCACGATCTTTGTTTTTAAGTTTGCTTTTTTAATAAGATCCCACGAAAAAAGAGAGGTATAAAACCTCTCTTTTTTCGTGGTGACCCCGACGAGAATTTGCAAAAAGTTTGTAAGGCACTTCGTGCGCGAACAACAGGCGGGAAACAGATGGAAAGGGTGAAGCGACACCTTCCGCCTGCAGTTCTTTCTCCCATGAGATCCCACGAAAAAAGAGAGGTATAAAACCTCTCTTTATTCGTGGTGACCCGACGAGAATTTGCAAAAAGTTTGTAAGGCACTTCGAGCGCGAACAGCAGGCGGGAAACAGATGGAAAGGGTGAAGCGATACCTTCCGCCTGCAGTTCTTTCTCCCATGAGATCCCACGAAAAAAGAGAGGCATAAAACCTCTCTTTTTTCGTGGTGACCCCGACGAGAATTTGCAAAAAGTTTGCAAGGCACTTCGTGCGCGAACAGCAGGCGGGAAACAGATGGAAAGGTTGAAGCGACACCTTCCGCCTGCAGTTCTTTCTCCCATGAGATCCCACGAAAAAAGAGAGGCGTAAAACCTCTCTTTATTCGTGGTGACCCCGACGAGAATCGAACTCGTGTTACCGCCGTGAAAGGGCGATGTCTTGACCGCTTGACCACGGGGCCATCTATATAAACCGCATTGCTGCGGATTTTTTTGCTGACCGCACACAACAGAAACTTAGTTGTTCTCACGAACTCAGCTTGATGATTATAACATATTCAGAGAAAATTGACAACTGATTTTGCGCGAAAAAAAGAAAAATTTTAAATTTTTTGAATATTTTTTAAAACGTGAGCCTTGTTGGCGGGAATACCGAAAAGCAGTCGGATAAGGCGCGCGCTTCAGACTGGGTACGGGAAGTATATTCTTGGGCTAAGGCGGCAAAACACAAAAAAGAGACGAAAGGACAAGCGGCGTGGACGAGATTGACAATCGGCGGCGGTGAGGGTATAATAGAAACAAAGGCGAGAAGAGGGAGGCGGGCATGGGAGTTACGAAGACAGATTATATGCGCGGAATGCAATGTCCGAGAATGTTGTGGTTGGACAGGCATAAGCCAGAAGAGCGGGTGATTCCTCCCGAGGTACAGAAAAAACTGGACGAGGGGAATGCGTTCGGAGATTTGGCGATGGGAATGTTCGGCGCGTATGTGGAGACGACGGCCTACAAAGAGAACGGCAGGCTTGACATAACGCAGATGGTGAAAAAAACGCAGGAGTGTTTGCGGGACGGTACGCAGGTTATTTGTGAGGCGGCTTTTTCCTATTACGGGAACTATTGTGCGGCTGATATTTTGCGCAAGGCGGAAGGCGGATACGAGCTGTACGAGGTAAAAAACAGCGGCGGCGTGAGTGAGCAGTTTATCAAGGATGTCGGCTTTCAGCGCTATATTTTGACCCGTTGCGGGGTACGGCTGAAAAAATGCTGCATTGTCCTGCACGGGGCGGAGGAAGAGAAACCTTTTGTAATTGAGGATGTCACCGCGCAGGCGAGGGCTTTTTCGCAGACGGTGAACGACAATATATGGCGGCTCGGGAAGATCAAATTTCAGAAAGAGGAAGTTTTGCAGGAACCGGGGCCGCAATGCAAAGAACCGTACGAGTGTTGGTATTATGATTATTGCCATCGCCTGAAACAGTGAGCCGTCCATGGGGGCGGTGAGCGGGCAAAGTAAACCGAAGCAGAAAAAAAGACAGCCGCGCGGGCGGGGACAAATTGTCCCCGCCCGCGCGGCTGTCCTTTATTTTTTTATTTTCATACTGGGAAAATGTTTTCGCATAAACGAGTCGGGGAATGTTTTGTCGAGCCATTCTCCGAAAGCGGTCAGAGGCGGGGAATCTCTCTCAACGTATCGCACGATGGCCGCGCACGTGAGTGCGAGGTCAAAGAGGATGAGTGCGAGGGCGCACCAGCCTAAAACTTTCAATGTTTTTTGGGGCAATGTTTCGAAAAAGCGGTCGGCGGGTTTCCAAAAGGCAAAGATGACGGCCATGCAGAGGGCGCCCCAAAGGATCATGATGGGGACGGTAGTTCTGCCGGCGATGCTCATGGGCCAGGTAGTGTAATTCCAGGAGCGGGTGCCGAAGAGCGATTCTTCGAGGAGAGAGAGCAAGATTTCGACGAGTCCGCCGAGGAAAGCGCCGCAGAGGAAGACCTGCCAGGGTTTTCGGAAATTGCGCAAGAACAAGACGATAACGAGGGTACCGAGCCCGTAGACGGGGTTGAACGTGGTGAAGATACTGCCGCTGCAATAGATAAACTGAACGGTATAGTGGTTGGCGAGCTGGAAGAAGACGTTAAAGATGACTTCCCAGAGCGTGCCGAGGGTACCGCCGAGCATATAGAGGAAGGCGGCTTTGGCGAGGGTAAGTTTGCCGAGGGAGGGCATTGTAAATTGTAAAAACGCCGCAGGCGGCGCATTTTTTGAACGGACGTAGTGCATAAAATCAAACGATCTGCGGTTTATGCCGACCTGCGACGGCGTCTTCGAACATTTCTTCCATTTTGTCGATGCACTTATCGATGCGGAACTTTTCGGCATAGCGGATGTATTGTTCGCGTTGAGAAAGCCGCACTTCGGGGTGCTCGATCATGAAGTCGATTTTTTTTGCGAGGTCTTCGGGGTCGGAAGCGCGGTAGAGGTTGCTCTCGTTGCGGGCGAAGTATTTTGCGGCAGATTTTTTGCTGTCGGCGATGATGGGGACGAGTCCGCAGGTAATGGCTTCGACGCAGGCGATCGACTCGATTTCCGCATAAGCGCAATGGACGTAAAGGTCGCAAAAATGAATGGTATTTATGAGGTCATCCTTTTTGAGGAAAGAAATGACGGGCGGGTTGGGGAGCTTGCTTCCGAGTTTTTGTAGCCGTTTTTCCAAGGGGCCGTCGCCCGCGAGAAAGACCTGGATTTTGTCGGCGTAACGGGAAAGCGTGACTGCTTTAAGAAGTTCGCTCTGGCATTTTTCCTTGACGAGTCTTCCCGTGGAGAGAATGCAGAATTTATCGGCAAATGCCGCGGGTTTGGGTACAGAACCGGGCACGAAAGCGGGATCGACGCCGTTGGAAATGATTCTCAGATCCTGCGTGTAACCGTGGCGGCGCAGCTGATCGGCGATAAATTCGGTGGGGCAATGGATGTAGTCGGAGAAGCGGTAAAAGCCGTTGAGGAAATTTTTATAGATATAGTCGTTGACGGGTTTGCTTTTCTGCAGGCCGAAGTGACTGCTGACGTTTTCGGGCTGGACGTGGAAAGCGGTTGTAAGGGGTTTCTTGAGCTCGTTGCAGATGCGCACGGCGGAGCGGCCGAGTGGGAAGGGCATGAGTGCGTGAACGACGTCGGCTTTTTCGATGACGGTGCGAAGGGTCGTCTCGTTTGGTTTTGCGAGGACGACGCCGTTTTTTTCGACGTAATCGTTAAAAATTTTGAAATCTATTTTTTCGACGGGGTAAAAATTCTTATCGTCGGAAGTGCCGGGGGCTACGACGAGTACTTCGTGTCCGCGTTTTTTCAAGTTAGAAATGAGTCGTTTTACGGTAATGGAAGTTCCGTTATTTTCTTCGCCGAGCACATCGGCAATGACGGCAATTTGCATTCTGAATTCTCCAAGATTAATTTTGCCGTTCCGGATTGTCGGCGGCATTTTTCGCTAAAATTTCTTGTCCTGCGGCAACGATGGGAGCGCATTCGCTGAGAATGGAATCGAAAGAAACGGAGCGATCGCTCTTGAGCCATTCGGTGTAGGTGTCGAGGACGCCCGAGGTCAGAAACCGAAAGACGTAGACGGCGTTTTCCAGGCGTGAGGTGCAGGATTCGAGGTAATGTCGGCAGATAGATTGCGAAAACTGCTGTTTGAGTTTGGAAAGGAAGATATCGGCATCGGAGGCCATGCGTACGAAGTCAGCAAAGTGTGGATAGGATTCCAATATATCCGTGCAGACGTTCAAAAAGGGCATCGGGTTTTTCGGACGGTTGAAGTCGGCGAGTTCGTCGATGTTTTCGAAGATACGTTCGGTGATTTCGTGTCGTAATTCTTCCAGTACGTCCTCGATTCCGGAATAATGCAGATAGAACGTAGTGCGGTTGATATCGGCGGCCGTGCACAGATCGACGATTTTGATTTCCCGAACTTTTTTTGTGCATAACAATTCCAGCAAGGTGCTTTGGATGGCGCTCACCGTTTTGCGGCTGCGCTTGTCTTTTTTATTCATGTGATCTGTCCACTCCTTTCGTTGAGGCCGTCAACTGCTTGTATTATACCGTATTTTTCCTTCCGTGTCAATGGCTGGATCTGATTTTATACGACAAATGTCGAATAACTGACGAAATACAATTATTTGGACTGATCGCCGTGGAGTTTTATGATGGAGCGTGCGAGAGCCTTATCGGCGCCGTTCCAGGGCATATCGGCGTTGCGGTAATCGTGTTTGGCGGCGAAGCGGTTGAGGTCGACGAGGAGTTTATCGATGGATTCTTTTTCGAGTTTTGTGAGGGAGTAGATGTAATCTTTTTTGCGGGACTTGGCGAAATCGGAGTAGCGGAGCAAGGCGCCGAAGTGTTCGAGGCAGAAGCCGTCGACGGAGAGGAGGATCTCCTTGAATTTTTTTTCGGCGAAGAACATTTCGGCGATGGTTTTGTAATAGCGGATCATATTGACCTGGACGTTGTCGCAGATGACGCAGGTGTCGTGGGAGTGGAGGAAGAATTCGGCCATTTGTTTGGCTTTTTTGGGGTCGGCGGTAATTTCGAGGCGGCCTTTGAGGGTCGTGAGGCGGGTGATGTGTTGGAGGGCGAGGGAGAGTTTGTTTTGTCTTGCATGCATCATCTGGGTGTGGTGGAGGCAGAAGCCGCGTTCGTTGACCATACGTCGCTGGAAGTCTTCCATGACGGACTCGTTGAGATACTGATCGACGAGACGTTTTTCAAGGATGGAGCGGATTTTGCAAAGCGGGCAGTCGTTGCCGCTGACGAATTCCTGGTAGATGAGCATATTTCCGATGTGATAATTCATAAGGTTACCGCCTTTTGACTGAATTTTGACGCATGAAAGGTGCGTACAGGAGTATTATAGCGTAAAAAGGGTGGGAAAGGAAGTAATTTTTGAAAAAAGTCGGTGTACAGATTGCAAAACGCGGAAAATTACGTTATAATGGAAAGAAGAAAAAGGAACGAGGGCGCAGCGAAGGATGCGATGTTTGTTTATTTATAATCCTGTCAGCGGCAAGGGGAGAATACGGAAAAAGCTGGAGTATATCAGGCGCAGGCTTGGCGAGAAATATGAGAGCGTGGATACGCACGCGACGTCCTGTGCGGGAGACATGGTGCAGGTTGTGCGCGAGAATGCGGCGAAATACGATGCGATCATATTTTCGGGCGGAGACGGGTCTTTCAACGAAGCGGTGCAGGGTTTGTGCGAAGCGGGGGCTTCGCCCGAAATGGGGTACATTCCGGGCGGCACGGTAAACGATGTGGCGCATTCTTTGGGGATTCCCAAGAGTGTGCGGGGCGCGTTGAAGGTGATCTTGACGGGCAAAAACGTATTGCTGGATTGTATGAAGATCAACGATCGCTACGCGATGTACATTGTGGCGGCGGGTGCGTTTACGAGCGCGACGTATACGACGCCGCAGGCGCAGAAAAAGCTGATCGGGCGTTTGGCGTACGGGATCGAAGGGATCCGTAAAAACCTGAATTTTGACGTTTTCGACGTAAAGCTTTCGGACGGGAAGACGGCGGAAGAGACAGACAGCGTATTTGTTGTTTTCATGAACGGAAAGTATGTGGCGGGGATGGGTCTGAACAGGCGTGCAAGCATGACGGACGGAAAGATCGAGGCGGCGATCATACGGCAGAGAAAGCGTCCGAATGTTTTTCAGAAGATCCGCGCGTTTTTTGCACTGGCGAATCTGTTTTTGTTCGGGTATCACGTCAAAGAAAAGCAGATCGTGCGCATAGAGGGTTCGCATTTCGAAGTGGAAGCGGACGACGGTGTCGTCTGGAATTTTGACGGCGAAAAGGGGATCAGCGGCAAAGTGACGGTGGACGTTCTCCCGCGGCGGGTGAACATGATCGTTCCGAAAGGCAAGAAAAATTTTTAATTAAATTCCGCGCGGCATTTGCAAGGCCGCGCGGTATAAAAACAGCGGACAAAAAGTTCGCTGTTTTTTGCGTCGATCAGAGATTTATTATTTTGTGCCGATTTTGCGGGCGCGTTTAAGGTCGGGGAAGATCTGCCTTTGCATCGGTTTAAAATATTTGTAAAAAGAGAAGCTCATAAAAAGCGGGCGATTGCAAAAAGTATAAAAGAAGGGGGAAAAGCAGAATGTGTACATGTGTAGCGATGCGGGAGAAAGGACTTTTGTTCGGGCGGAACATGGATATCGAATATTCGTTCGGAGAGCGGGTCGTTTTTCGTCCGCGCGGATTCAGACAGCAATATAAGCGTGCGGAGAGTGCGGAGCGGCGGTATGCGATGATCGGCATGGCGGCATTGGACAGCGGGGTACCGCTGTATGCGGAGGCGTGCAACGAAAAGGGAGTGTGTATGGCGTCCCTGAATTTTCCTGGGAACGCCTGCTATTTTGAAAAAGGCGGGGACGGAGAGATCGAATTGGCGCCGTACGAAGTGATCCCGTGGATATTGGAGCGGAGCGAATCGGTTTTGCAGGCGGAGATGCTGCTGAAAAAAATCTGTGTGGTCGCTCTGCCCTTTCGGGAGGGGCTTCCGCTTGCGCCGCTGCATTGGATGATCGCCGACGGGAGAGATTGTCTGGTCGCGGAGCCGATGCGGGAAGGACTGAAACTGTACAAAAACCCCGTCGGGGTGCTGACGAACAATCCGCCCTTCCCGTATCATGCGGAACGTCTGAACGATTTTGTCAATCTGAAGGCGGCGTATCCGCAGAACACGATGGCCGCAGGCTTGCAGCTGATGCCCAACTCGCAAGGGACGGGCGGGATCGGCCTGCCGGGCGATGCTTCTTCCTCGTCCAGGTTTGTCCGTGCGGCCTTTTTACTGCACAATTCGGATGCGGAAGAGGGCGGACTTTCGCAGGTGTTTCACATTCTCGGCGGGGTGGAAATGGTGCGCGGGAGCGTACGCACCCGCGAGGGAAAAGCGGACAGCACGACGTATGCGTGCTGCATAGACGCTTCAAAAGGCATTTATTATTATAAGGTATACAGCAACCACCGCATACACGCGGCAGATATGCACGGGGAAAATCCCGACGGGGAAACGCCCGTCTGTTTTCCGTTTCCGAAAGGAGAGGATATCCTGTACCAGAAAGGTATTCCCGCATCGACGTAAGATTTCTTTGGCTGAACCGATTCTTTCGCCTCGTCCCGTCACGGCTCGCCACGCTTCGGCTCGCCCCGTCTCGTCTCGGCTCGTCCCGTCAAGGCTCGCCCCGCCTCGTCTCGTCCCGTCTCGGCTCGTCCCGTCTCGGCCCATTCCGTCTCGGCTCGCCTCGTCCCGCCGTTCTTTTCAAACAAAGTATTCCGCAACGCAGACAGAAAGCGTGTACCTGTTTCGGTACACGCTTTCTCGTATAATAAAAAAAAGCGGTCAAAATTAAAAATTTTTTTGAAAAAGGGGGTCGGAATAGTCATTTTTTGCGGTATGTATATGCTATAATGGCGTCCCGATGAGAAAAGAGGGCTGCGGATAAGGGACGAAGCAGGTTCGTCATTTCTTCGGCGGATTCGGGCAAGAGTTTAAAACTTATCAGGGAAAAACATAAACGGGGAGGGAAGCATATGGGGCAAAAGTCATTGGCGCCGCTGCACATTTTAGAGATATTAAAACGACACGGCGACAAAGAGCATCCGCTTACGCAGGGACAGCTTGCGTACTATCTGGAAAAGGAGTATGACGTCGCGATGGAGCGGAAGTCGGTTGCGCGGAATTTGCACAATCTGATGGCGGCGGGATATCCCGTCGGGCAGACGGGGAAGGGGGTATATCTGGAAGACGAGCGTGAATTTGACGATTCGGAGTTGCTGGTGTTGATTGACAGCGTTTTGTTTTCCAAGCACATATCCGCCAAATATGCGGGAGACCTTATCAAAAAACTGCAAAAACTGGGCAGTGCGGAATTTCGCAGGACAAACAGGGCGCAGTACCGTGTGGAAAAAATCGGGCGGGAGAATGCGGCGGGGTTCTTTTATGCGGTGGAGGTGATCGAAAGTGCGATCGGGCAGAATCGGAAGGTGGGCTTTCATTACAATGAATACCGCTTGGACAAAAAATTGCATGACGTATATGCAGAATTGGTGACGATCAGTCCGTATCGGCTTGTCGCGGCGAACGGGCACTATTATGTGATCGGGAAGGCGGAACGTACGGGGCGGATCGAGAGTTTTCGGGTTGAGAGAATGACGGACGTACAGATTTTGCAGGAAGAGCAAAGCGAAGGGGAAAGAGATTTGTTTGATTTGGATAAATATCTTACGGAGCATCCGTATCTGTACGCGGGGGAAAAAGCGGATATAAAGCTGAAGATGAACAAGCGGCTTGCGGGGGAGCTGATCGATGCGTTCGGGAAAGATTTTTCGGTGCTGGAAGAGGGGGAGGAGACGGCGGTGATTGCATTGCAGGCGGGCTTTTCGGATATGTTGGACTGGGTGAAGCGGTTTTCCGAGGACGTCGAGGTGCTGTCACCGCAGTCGCTGCGCAACCGGCTGCGGAAGATCGGTTTTCCGACGGCGGGGAAATATCTGAAAAGCGAAGAGGACCGGTACGCCCGTTCGTTGGAATATTTGCAAAAACAGGAACGGTCGGCGCACGCGGAAAAATGTCTTTTCTATGACGGGATAGACTTGTCGCAAAGGACGGAATACCAAAGATTTGTTTCCTGCGAAAAAATTGCATTGAGGGACAACAACCTTTGCGATGTAGATTTTTTGCACGATTTTCCCGTGCTTTTGAAGGTAGATATAGAGAAAAACCCGATTTCAGACTTATCGGTACTCAAAGGAAGAGAGGAACTTCGCGAACTTATACTGAAAGATACGCAAGTAGCAGATCTGTCCTTTCTGGAGGGGATGAGCGGGCTTGAGACCTTTGAATTTGAGGGGAAAGAGCTGCGGGATCTTTCGCCCGTATACGGACTTTTCAATCTGCAGAATCTGACGATCGGCGCGGCGAACGTGAAGAAGTTGGATCTGACGCGGCTGAAGCGTTCCTGTCCGAATCTGCAGATCAAAATCGGGGAGTTGGACAAAGATTCACCGCTGGAAGACGTCGGGAAATATTTTCGCGAAGGCGAACTTCGTACATTTCTTCGAATCGTCGGCGGCTTTGCCGTCGGGGAGCGCGCGCATATTCTGACAAGGGAAGAAGTTGCGGCGGCGCTTTCATATCTGAAAGAGCACGAAGGATTTAGCGGGTGCGATTTGCAAAAGACGCTTCGCGTAGGGTATCCGGCGGCGACGGCGCTGCTTCGGTGGATGGCGGACGCGGGTTATATTCGTGAGACGGAAAAGTCTCGTTATATCCGAATCGGGGAAGAAGGGGCGGATGGTCAAAATAATCGGGACAAAGCGAAGTAATGTACCGAATTTCGTACATAAAAAGCAGTATAATAGAGAGGAAGAAAGCGAAGGAGGAAGGAAAAATGAGTGCATTTGATAAGGTAATCGGATATGAGAAAGAAAAGGAAGAGCTTTTGCAGGTATGCGACATGGTCAAGAATCGGGAAAAGTACACGGCGCTGGGGGTCAGGCTGCCGCACGGAATTTTGCTGTTTGGTCAGCCGGGAGTCGGGAAGACGCTGATGGCGACGGCATTTGTCGAGGAAATGGGCAGGAAGAGTTATGTATGCCGCAAAGACCGTGCGAACGAAGAGTTTGTAGATTCTATTGGGAAGCTGTTTGCAGAGGCAAAAGAGAATGCGCCGTCGTTGATATTTCTGGACGATTTGGACAAATTCGCATCGGACAGCGATTCGAGGAATCCCGAGGAGCTGATAGCGGTGCAGTCGGGAATCGATTCGGTAAAGGACAGCGACGTGTTCGTGATAGCGACGGCGAACAGCATAGGCGATTTGCCGCGGCCGCTGCGCCGTCCGGGAAGGTTTGACCGTATTCTGGAAATCTGTTTGCCGAATCGCAGGGAATCGGTGGAGATAGTGCGGCATTATCTTGCGAACAAGAAGGTGTCTTCGGACATAACGGCCGAGGGGGTTGCGCGTCTGATGGACGGAAATTCCTGCGCGGCTTTGGAAGCCGTGCTGAACGAAGCGGGCATTTATGCTGGGTACGACAATAAAAAAGAAATCGGTCGGGAGCATCTTGTGCGGGCGATATTGCGCAACATTTTCGAGGCGGAAGAATCTGTAAACGAAATGACGGCGGCGGAAAAGGAAGAGGTTGCGTATCACGAAGCGGGGCACGCCGTCGTAGCACTCGCGTTTGACGAAGAAGGGGTGGGCCTGGTTTCCGTGCGGCCGAGCAAGAGTGACGCGCGCGGCGTGGTGCAGATTCTCAAGAACGAGGGGTATTTCGGCTCTTATGAGCTTATGCACGAACGTGTGGTAGCGCTTCTTGCGGGCAAGGCGGCGGTAGAGATTAAGTACGGGCGTACGGATGTGGGGGCGTTTTCCGATATGGACAGGGCGTCCGCCATTTTGCAGCGGTTTATTACGGAATATGCCGTAGGCGGGTACGGGTTGCTGCGCCCGGTAAACCGTTACTGCATCGAATCTCCGCAGCAGGACGAGAAAATCATTGTCGAGCGCAGCGCCATGCTTGCCCGTTGTTATGAAGAAACAAAAGATTTGCTTCGCAAGCATTGGGCGTTTGTCGAAAGGCTTGCCGCGGAGCTCGTAAAGAGAGATACACTCGTTTACGAAGAAATCATCGCGTTGCGCGATGAAACGGAAAAAGCGGCATAGAAAAAAATTGTCGGGCGGGGTAAACCTGCCCGAAAGGAGAAAAATATGATAGAAACAGCCATTCAGAGAGGAAAGTATGTGTACGTGTACGGGAACGGGAATCATTTGCTCTTCAGCCGTTTCGGTGAATTGTACGGGTTTACGTCTACGACGGTTTCCGTCAAAAACGGAAAGTATGTCTATACGTACGATGCGCGCGGCTCGCAGAAGAGCTCGCATTTTGTGGGGTAAGCGAAAGCAGTTTGCGTTTATGCCGTTCGGAAGTTTTTCAAGCGGCATAAACGTTTTCAAAATTTTTATAATTTTCAGCATTTCGGCATGAAAGAGTTCAAAAGCCAAAGGCGTGCCCCGCAGAATGAAAATTCTGCGGGGCACGCCTCTTTCTCATGGGTTTGCCGACGTCGGTATTTTCGTGTACGGGGGCATAAAAAAGGCACGGCCGAAGGAAAGCGAAAGAGGAGAAGACGCAATGTTTGTGAATGTGCGGGGAAATTATTGACAAAGCGAAAAAATTATACTATAGTGAGACCGAAGCGCCGATAAGCGAAAAAAATATACAAAGAGGCGCTGTATAGTGAAGAGATATGAATGCAATAAAAGTAAAAAAAGAAGTGAAGTTGTTCTGTATCATGCTGATTTCTGCGGTTATATCGGCAGCGGGGTTGCATATATTTATTTATCCGACGAATTTTGCGCCCTGCGGAGTGGATGGGATCGCGACGGTTTTGCAGGCGGTAACCGGGATCAACGCAGGTATTTTCAATTTTGCCATCAATCTGCCTCTGCTTGTGGCGGCATGGTTTATATTGAAGAAGCGATATGTGATTTATACGATTTTTTATACATTGGTCACGTCGGGTCTTTTGATTTTATTTGGCGAACTGCATGTATATCAGTATGTGAGTGAAAGGGACATGTTGTTGCCCGCGATCTTCGGAGGGATTGCGCAGGGGATGACGGGGCTCATGCTGCGGATCGGTGCGTCGGCGGGAGGCATTGACGTAGTGGCATGTATGTTGCACAAAAAGTTTTCGCACAAGAACATAGAGAACATAATAGCCCTGTTGAGTTATGTGATTGTGGTGATTTCGTATTTTGTGTACTGGGATCTGAACAGTATTCTTTTATCCGTAGTGGAGATTTTCGTATGCGAGAGGGTGACGGAAATTTTGTTGCGGGACAGGCGTCACGGAGTAAAGTTTGAAGTGGTGGCGGATGAGAGGTATTTGCAAGAGATCAAGCGTGCCATTTTATACGATTTACGGCACGGTGCCACGGTGATGAAAGGCAGCGGCATGTTCATGGGGGAGAAGAAGAATGTCATTGTGTGTATTGTCAATTACAGGCAGATTCCGGAATTTTTGGAAATGATTTCGAAGTTTCCCGATGTATTTGTGTATTATTCCGACATATTAGGGATACGCGGGAATTTTGATTGGCGGAAAGAGGAAGAGAGTGAAGAAGATAAGCGTCGGCGGGAAATCAGACAAAGCACGGAAGAAAGTCAGAAAGAGATAGCCGAGGCGAAGTGAAAGGGATGAAAAGCTGCTTCCCGCATGTTTTCCGGCATGATTTTTTAAGATGCGGAAATTTTTATGTTTCGATAGGGACAGTATTGCTTTCGCGCATTTTGCGGAAGGGGTTTCATGATTGAAAGAATATCGGCAGACGGGCGGAGGAGAAAAAGACGCAGACAGAATGCAGAAAAGCGAGAAATCGGACTAAGTTTTAAACAGGCTTTTTCAGAACAAAGCCGATTGATTCAAAAAACGGAAAAGGAATAAGGGGGACTGTTCTTTTGATCTTCTCTTATACGGCGCATTCGGAACCCGCGCTCAAAATGCGGATTCCGAATGCGCCGTTGTTTTGTTTATGGAGAGCATTCTTTTGATCGGAAAACTTCGCTTTGTATCGCCTGTAAGAGGGGGGTGTCCGTTTTTTAAGCGGCGGCTTCGTTTGTTTGCAGACATTTCGGTTGTTCATTCGCTATAATACATTTTTACTTATCTATTGACACAGCAACGGGTTGGTGTTATGATATATATGTGCAATGATTTGTGAAAAGATACAAAGTTTGTCTTTTCGTGAAAAAATATTTTAGTAAATGGGGAGGAAGTATGAAATAAGTAAAGCGGATGGCCGTGATAATGGGCACGATTCTGCTGTGTGCAGAAGTTTTTTGCGGGTGTGATAACGGAAAAAAATTCAGAAATAGGAGATGGGCCGCTTTATACCTTGGAAGAGATATATGAAGCGCAGGTGATTCAACGGCGCGACTTTCTGAACATTGCCTATTATAACGGCGATATAGAGAGAAATAAAAAAGAAATGAAAAATTTTGAGCCGGAACCTTTCGAGGATTTGAGCGAGGAAATATCGCTGAAAATTCGGGAATGCGTGGCGGAAGGCTATCGTAACGACGGAACTGCTCCGGAGGCGACATCTGAAAACATTTTTATAAAAAAATATCTTGGTTATTACAATGGATATTATGCCGTTCGTTATTTAAACAATCTATCAATCAGACCGGATGTAATAACAGATCCCGAAGATTATATTGAGAAAATTGACGGCATCAAATTTTGTTATTGGCAGACAAGTAAAATTTATTTTTGGAAAGAGAATTAAGGAGAGGGAATAAAAACGAAAAGGATTAATTTATTGGTCGGAATGTTACTGGCAGCAGCTATGGTATTGTCGGTCGGTTTAGGGGTGCTTGTCGGATGTGGCGGCAGTAACGGGGAATTGTATACGTTACAGGAAGCATATGCAAACGGTTGGCTGACAAAAGATGATATAATGGAGGTTTGTTACGAACGGTTTGGTGAAGTTTGGCTTGGAGAGAATCTTGACAGTGATTCGTGGGTCAGGTATGAATATGTTCCGAAACATACAAGACAGGAACTAGATAAATCAGTTGAAAATGATATAAAAAAGGCGTATTATTCCATCCATAAAAGTGAATTTTTTGATAAAGATGGGAATGAGCTTGGAGGGGGCGAGGATTTATCTGTACAATATTTTGGTACATATAATGATTCCTATGTGATTGTTATGAAATGTTCTCTTTGGGAGATAGGACTAGTGGCGGCGCCTACGTTTTTAGCAGGAGTGGCATGGTGGGAAACAGGGGAAGGCTTTTTGGTATATCGGGTTAATTAAAAAATGTAAGGGGGCTAAAATCAGACAGAAGAGGTCTGCGGCATTTATGATTGGCAGATAAGTCCGATTTGTTTTTGGGAAGGAATTTTATCAGGAGGATAATATGATAAAGAAATTAGCTATTGTTATTATAAGTTTATTGATAGGAATGACATGTATTGCTTGTCAACCCGCCGGATCAATTCGTTTTCAGGTAGATCGTTTTGGAGGCATATTTCAGGCTAAAGACGGGCGACCTGTTGGTATTTTTCATTCACAAGAAGAAGTAAAGACTTTTTTTGAAAACTACGATTTAATATGGGACAATTTACCTGTTTGGGAAGAATATTCAAACGATTTTTTTAAAGAGAATGCTTTGGTATTTTATTCCTGTAGCCGAGACGATCAAAGCATAAAACGCTCAATTCATAATGTATATATTAACCAAAACACATTAATGCTTGATATCGTAGAAGAAGTGCCCGAATCAAGAGTGCATGGCGACAAAATTGATATCAACTTAGATTCGGTATTTTTAACATTTCTTATAGAAGTAAACCAAACGGATATTATAGACATAAATAAAGTGGATGCAGAGTTTCGTTTTGAAATAATAAAATAAAATTGCAGGAAGGGAAAAGTAAGCAAGTCAACCAAATTGTTTGACAAAATCATAAAAAAGGGGGTGCTGTCATTGTTTGGCAGCGCCCCCCGAAATGGTCGGGGCCGGATCCGATCCGACGAATGACGGAGGCAGAGGAATCAAGAAATTGCGAAATATGCCCCAAAATGTCCGAAAAGCCCATAAAAAGTGTCGCTTTTTGTATATTTTTCCGTCTGGTTTACCTTCGTAAAAAACAGATAGTATAATTACGCAGAAAGTTGGTTTCAGCAGCAACGGAAACCGCAGGGGCGCGCCGATCGGCGCGCCCCTTTTTGAATGAAAACAGGTCGCTATCCCTCTTCCGCACGTGCTTTGATGTGTGCTTTGCGCATCAAAGCTATTGTTTTTAAATGACAGAACAGATTTCGAAATGTTAAAAAAAGAAAGATAGTGTGAAAATTCAGATTGAAAAATATTTTTAAATTTCTTATAATAATAGATGTGACTGCGGCGGGCGGCGGATAACGTACACGCAAAGCGGGTATTTAGGGGAAAGAGTGCATAGGAGTGTGCAGTCAGGCGAAATGCGTATGTGTTAAAAAACGATAAATATAAATCAAAATATGAAATGAGAAAAGCGTACGGGCGGGTATATAATAAAAATACAAAAAGGTAAAATTGCGGCAGCCGATTTCTTTCTGATAAGGGAGGCGGTTGCGGTTTTTTTGTGAACAGATCAAAACCAGGAGGTAAAGATGAGTACGAAGAGCAAGACAATACTGACGTTTTTAAGCGTAGTTATTTTTTGTTTTGCGATGGCGGTGCTGACGGCGGTATCGGCGGGAGTGCAGGCCGAAGAGAGCGTGCCGCTGCAGGTCACGGACGTGCAGCTGTTGCGGAATCAGGACAACGGGGCGAATCATTGGCTGGTGATTTATTTTAATCAGAACGTGGTTTCGCATACGACCCCGGGAAATGTCAGCAACGAAGAAGTGCGCAGCAAGCTGACGATCAACGGGAAATCTGTTTACGCGTACGAAGCGGAGGACAAGTTGGCGACGGCGTGTTATTACAACTATCCGACGGGGCAGAATCTGATCCGTGTGAACATACCTGTCAGCGCATTTACGGCGGTATTCAACAGTGATGCGGAGACGGGGGAAGTTCTGAACACGGAGATCGTGTTGCAGGCGGGCATGCAGTTTGAGAACGGGGTGACCGTAGCGGAAGACATATCTTTCACGTACTATGCGGCGGCGGACACGTTTTTATTGCCGGGGCAGGACATAGCATCGATCGCGACGAATGTGGAAGCGGTGCATTATTATGTGAATGTGAAGCATCTGCGGATCTACTTTGACGCTCCGGTCGGCTCGGCGACGACGACGACGGAGATCGCGCAGAAAGCGATGGAGAAAATACTGATCAACGGGGTATCGGTGAAGCAGCGCAATCTGGAGCTTTACATGGATCCTGCGTCCATTATCGGGCCGTCTTCTACGGAAGGCAACTGGTTCGAGTGGGTAGACGGAGAGGATGTCTGGGGCGGAGAAACGGGGCATCTGAACTGTCGGTATATGATAAGGATCAGTCTGGACTCGTCGACGGGGAGTTACAATCTCAAGAGGGACGGCACGGACGTTATAGAATTTTTGCCGGGGTTAAAGACGGCGAACGGGAAGGTGCTTCTCAATTCAGTCGTTTTTAAGTTGACGGAAGACGGGTTTAACCGTGTCGGCTGGCTTGACAGCGTGGTGGATGAATGGGACAAAGCGCAGAATATTGTAGAAACGGATTATACGCTTTCGCGCGGCGAAGGCAATTGTGCGCAGCTGCGGATCATTCCTACGGGCGAGTACAGCCCCGTATCTTCGGAGCAAGTTTTCAGTGCTTCGGAGATCAGCATGTATTTTTCGCAGATCGAGATGAACGGGCAATCGGTGTCTTCCATTGCGGGGGTACAGGTAAGCGGATATGAGATCGAAGACGGAAAATACGGATTACTCATCACTTTTCCTGAAAATTTTGTAAAGTTTGACGGAACGGACACGTTTGCGTTTTTAGGCGGGTACGTATTCCCGAACGGAAACGATTCGCGGGCGGAGACGGTGACGTTTTCCAACGCGCCGCTGACGGCGGAAGCGTCCTACGATGCGCAGACGGGCAAGACGAGCGTGGTGCTCAAAACGGAAAAGGCGGTCGGATCGGCGGGGGAATACGCTGCGCTGACGGCGGGGGATCATGCGCTCACGGCGGAAAGCACGGAAGGAAACGAGATCCGGTTCAGTATGGCGGGGCAGTTGCAGGAAGGCGACGTGCTCACGGTTCCCAAGGGGACGCTGGACGGCAGAGGGTATGCGGCGGCAAAGGATATGGAGTACGTATACCATGCGGATACGGGGCTTTTGATTTCGCGGGAGCCGTCCTCCTATTTTCTGATCGACAAAGTGAATGCGGTGAAGAACCAGGACGGCGGACGGAACAGCTGGGTGGTCATCGATTTCCGTGAAGCGGTGGTAAATTACAGCGGCTATCCTTATTTGGTGACGGGGAACGAAACGGAAAATTACGGATACATTACCTTAAACGGGAGGCCGGTGACGGAAGCTGCGGACACGGCGGAGAATGCGGGGCTGAATGTGTATTGGACGAGCGCGATGCAGCTGCAGATCGTGATCCCGTCGGGGAACGAGCTTTTGGATTTCGGAAAGCCGCTCACGATCCGCGTGGCGGAGGAATTCCGCACGTCGCTGAATGCGGGAGCGCAGGGCGTATTCGAGCAGACTTTGCGTGAGTACAGCGACCGCGACGGAATGTGGAAGGAAGTCTTTTCCGAAAGCGGGAAGCTGTTTGACACGAACGACGGTCTGGCCGTGACGGATGTGGGAGCCTATACGGACGAAGGGGAAAACGTATCGATCGCGATCACGTTCAACCAGGACATAGCCTACGGATATTTCCCGCACGCGAACAGCACGGCGACGTTTATGAGCAGCATGCTGCAGCAGTACTATACGCAGAACGAGATCAAGTATTTTGTGTACAACGGTCTGGGCGACAGTATCCGCGACAATATACTTTTGGACGGCAAGAGTATTTGGGAGCGCATGGAAGAGGAAGACAGTGCGCTGATGAACCAATACGTGATGGTGCATTACGGGACGGTCGGCACGACGACGATGCAGATTTTTATCAACAAGAAGAGCAAGAGCATTGATTTTATCGATGCGACGAAGGAGCATACGCTGACGGTCAAGGCGGGGTTCCAGGTTCCGAACGGCGGAACGGTGGCGCAAGACATGACGTTTGTTTACAATCCTGCGGCGAAGACGTGGGCGCTGCAGGGCGGAGAAGAGGAGCAGGAAATTCCCGTCGATGCAGGGCAGAGCAGTTATCCGATCGCGGGGAGCGGCTGCGGCGGCGCGGCGGTGCAGGCGGTATTGCCTGCGGCGGCGGTGTTGTTGGGACTGGCAGGCGTAATGTTGCGTAGAAGAGGGAGAAAACAGGCATGAAGAAAATTTTGACAAAATTTCTGACGGGCGGTCTTGCCCTGGCGATGTTGTTCGGGGGCACGGCGTGCTCGACGGAAAACGGGGAATACGAATACAAAAAGGAGAGCGAAACGCTCTATTATACGGGGTCGGACAATACGGATCTGAACCTGTTCATGAACGATTTTTTCCACCGGAACATGCGTTATGACGAAGAGAGTCTTGCGGGCTGGGGCGACGACGTGACCCTTGGTGCGGTGACGGGCGCGGGATCGTTTTTCGGGAAGGAATGGGAAGCGTTGGCGCTGACGTTCTTCGATTCTTCGGCGGACGTATACAATACGGACAGGTATCAGACGGTGCGCAACTGGCTGACGGGACAGCCGATGGACAAATTCGGGTATGTCTGGAACGGTGCGGACAGGTTTGAAGCGGGTCGGAACACGGAGCAGCTGTTCAAGCAAGGCTGGCCGTTCCCCGATTATACGTGGAACACGGGGTCTTTGCCCGGCTGGGAATTCAATGCGGACGGAGACAAGGAAGGCTGGACGGACAATGCGGCGTCCTCGTCGGTGTCCAACGGTTTTTATTCGGCGAGCGCGGTGAACGCGGACTCTCTGGAGTTTGTCTGGCCGGAAGAGAAGGTGGTTTTGTCGGAGCTGACGCCGTTTGTGGAGGTAGATCTGAGCCTTTTGGACACGGCGACGTACGGGCAGCAGGAGATGTCGGTGGGGGACGTGCAGATACAATTCCGCAACAGTCAGAGCGACGAGTGGTACACCGCGTCGATGGCAGATTATTGCACGCGGCCTGCGGAGGAGATCTCGCCGAATTTCCGTCAGAACATGTATTTTGACATGTACAATCACCCGCAGTGGGCGGACAAAGAGATCACGGACGTGAAGCTGGTCATTCTTCCCAAAGAGGGGCAGAAACTGAACGTAGACGCAAAGCTGAACTTTTTCCGTATGCAGTTCGATTCGAGGCAGGTGAACAACAACAGCATTCTGATCACGGGGACGAAGGCATTGTACGAGTATTCGCATGATACCGAACTTTTGGAAACGATGTTACCCAAAGTGAAGCGTGCGGTGCAGTTTTATCTGACCAATCTCGGCGGCGAGAGCGGGGTCGTTTCCAACGAATTCTGTGTGGGGCACGAAATACGTCTGGACGAACACGGATCGCGGATCATGGGATACGGGATCGGCGACGGATACTGGGATATGCTGTCGCTTCCTGCGGAAAATATTTACATTAACGTGTATTTCTACAAAGCGGTGCGCGATGCGGCATGGCTTTTGGAAGCGGCGGAGCAGGAAGGCATTACCTGCGACGAGCAGACGATCGTGACGAATGAAGGCCTGGAAGTTTCATGCGACGCCACGGCGGAAGAGCTGGAAGCGTTGATGGGCGTGATTGAGACCAAATTCACGGAAACGTTCTGGAACGAGAGAACGGGCAGGTTCCATGCGGGATATTCCAACGCGTACGGCTGCATCATCGACTACGGGTTCACCTATTTCAATCTGGAAGCGATCGTGGCGGGGCTTGCTTCGCAGGAGCAGGTAGAGAGTATTTATGCCTGGCTGGACGGCGACAGGATCGTGGAGTCGCAGACGTATACCTGTGCGAACGGGGCGACGCTGAACGTGGTGGAAAAATCTACGGGCGACGACATTTATCTGTACAGGTTTGCGCCGCGGACGAACACGGCGGACAACGATTCGGCGCATTATCTGTGGACGTGGACGCCCAGGAAGTTCGGAAATCAGTTGCAGAACGGCGGTGCGGCGCTGTTTATGTCCTATTATGATCTTGTGGCGCGTGCGAAATATCTTGGAATCGAAAATGCGGCGCAGCGTCTCAAAGAGATTCAGGAGTGGTATCTGGAAGTTCTGAATTACAACGAAACGGACGAAGGCGCGCGCGGCGGTGCCTATTTCTACTGGGATTATTACCAGGCGTTGGATATCGATGAAAACCCGTGGATCATGGATGCGGGCAATCTTCTGGAAGGTTCCAACATGGGAACGGCAGGCTCGGGACTTTTGGCTTTGGACTACGTATTCCCCGAAACGGCCCTGTTCTGGAGAGCGATCCCCGAAATGTATTTCGGGATGAGCGTATCCACGGATAACGTATTGCAGCTTGCACCGAATCTGAGCGAAGATCTCAGCTGGTATAAAAACGAAAATCTCAAGTATTCGGGTCTTGTCTATGATCTGACCGTGGGGAACAATTTTGTTCAGATCAACAACGTGCGCGGAACGGTCACGGATGAAAAGGTATGCGTAACTTTGGAAAAACCGGAAGGCGGGTTCAAAGTTTATTTGGACGGAAAGGAGCTTCCTTCGTCCGAATATAAAGTCAGCGGTTCCAAAATCGAAGTCACGGCAGATTTTGGAGCGTGCAAAATCGAAGTTCGATAATCGGAGGAAAAAACATGAAAAAACTGACAGTCATTTTGCTGTTGCTCGCCTTTGCGCTGACGCTGGCGCTGTCCGCGTGCGCGAAGGTCGATGACATCAACGAAGGAAACGAGTACGAAGAGGACGCCGTCACCATCGTGGTGGGCATCAAGGCAGATTCGACGGAAAAGGCGTATCTGAGCGCTTTTTCGAAGGCGTTTAACCAGGTAAACAAATCCATCAAGATCTCGATACAGACGTTTGCGGATTATCAGCAGGCGATGAACAACTACATCGCCACCGACAGCATGCCGGACATTGTCTGGTGCACGGGCGACTATCATGCTCCCTATTCGAGCACGGGGCATTACGAAGATCTGACGCCTTACTTTGAACGGGACGGGATCGACCTTTCGCAGTATTACAAGACGAGCATCGATTCGGCGCGCCTGACCAGCGATACGACGGCGGAAAATTACGATTCCGTGTGGTTCATGCCGAGAGATTACAACAGGCTGACCATCATGTACAACAAGGACATTTTCGACAAGGCGGGACTTGCGTATCCTACCGACGATTGGACGTGGGAAGATTTTCTGGAAACTTGCAGGACGCTGCGCGAAAAGATGAACAACAACGAAAACGGGCTCAGCCAGTATATGTATCCTGCGGATCTGCTGTTGAGCGACAACGTCGGCATGTTTACGGCTCTGACGGCGGAAGGCGGCAGCATTGTGGATGAAAACGGAAATTCGGACGTCGCTTCCATGGAAACGCAGCTCGCATACGAAGCGCTGCGCGGATACGTGCAGGAAGGGTTGTTCCTGGATCCGACCAAGAGTGCGAGCGTATCGTTCTCGCGCAATACCATTGCGATGAACGCATGCGTGCGCCCCGTGCTTCCCAATTATATCAACGACGTCAATCTTGATTTTGCGGCGTATCCGCTGAGTGAAACCACGAAGGTGGGGGCAGGCTGCTCGGGGTATGCGATCTCTGCCACGAGCGAGCACAAAGAGGAAGCGTGGGAATTCATCAAATTTATCGGTTCGGAAGAGGGACAGCGCGCCTTTGCCACCACGTCGGGATGCGTGCCCGTGCTCAAGAGCGTGGCGGAAGACGAAACGTCCGCATGGCGCAGGTTTACGGGCATCACGGGGGCGGAACTCAACCATCAGGCATTCATCGCGGATTCCGATCGTGACCTGTACCTGAATGTATTTGACCACAAAGATCCGCGCCTGTCCACGACGCTTTTGGGATATATGCAGGATTGTTCGTATGCCTGCCTGCATGAAACGTACAACGGCCGCGGAAGCATAGCGGGTGCGACGCAGTATTACCAGGATCAGATCAACAACGCGACGTTTGTCGGTTAAGGACGGTGAAAGCGATGCAGGCGTCTTTCCGAAAGAAAGGTTTGCTGAAAAGCGGGGCGTGGGTCGGCTATATTCTGATCGCGCCCTGCATGATCGGTATTCTGATATTCAACTTCATTCCGATGGGATTGTCGTTGTTTTACAGCTTTTCCACGTATGACATCATCAATCCGCCGCGCAATTTCGGCGTACATAACTATACCAACGTTTTCACGAACGTGATCCTGCGCGACAAGTTTTTGAAATCGATGCTTCATACGGGCGAATATCTCATATTCAGCATTCTGATCGGGTTGTTTTTATCCTTTTTGCTGGCGTTGTTTCTCAACCAGAAGCTCAAGGGCATGGCGGCGTACAGGGTTTTGTATTATCTGCCGAACCTGCTTCCGCCCGTCTGTTCGGCGATCGTGTGGGCGGACATCACCGATCCGCTCTACGGGTTGGGGAATTCGCTTCTCAATCATATGGGGCTTCCCTCGTATACGTTTTATGCGGATCCGAGCTCGGCGATGCCCACGTTTCTGATTTTAAGTCTTTGGGGGCTGGGAAGCGGGCTGATGCTCTGGATCGCACAGTTCCAGAACATACCCGACGCGTTGTATGAGGCGGCGGATCTGGAAGGGGCGAACGCGTTTGAAAAGTGCATCAAGATCACGGTGCCGATGAGTACGCCGACCATCTTTTATACGCTGATCAACAGCATCATTGCGGGGTTGCAGGTATTCGGGCCTTACCTTGTGACGGGCGCGGGGCCGGACGATTCGCTGTTGTTCTTCGTGACGAACATATATATCAACCACCGCGAATTCAACATGGGGCTCGCGTGCGCGCTCAGCTGGATGCTGTTCGTCGTGATCGCGGTTCTGACGCTTGTGTTGTTCCGCAAGAGCAAGTGGGTGTTTTACGGGGAGGATATCTGATGGATGCAGTCAACGAGCGCAGACGGAAAATGCGCAAGATCCGCAGGACGACGGTCGTTGTAGTGCGGCATTGTATCATCAGTCTGCTGGCGCTGTTCTTTTTGCTCCCGATCATCGTGCTTCTCACCCGTTCGGTGATGAGTCCGGACGATATTTATCGGGTACCGACCCTGCTTTTCCCGACGAAACTGGATTTTTCGGGGTATACAGAGGCGTTCGACGCGCAGATTCTGAGTTATCTTCTGAATACGGTGATCGTGGTCGCGGTAAACACGGTCTTTGTGCCGCTGACCTGTCTGATGTGCGGATACGGGTTTGCGAAGGTGCGTTTTCCCGGCCGCGGGATCGCGTTTTCGCTGCTGTTGAGCACGATCATGATCCCCGGGATCGCGATGCAGATCCCGCTGTACATCGTGTATTATCATCTGGGGCTGACCGATTCGCTTTGGCCGCTGATGATCACGGCGTTTTTCGGCGGCGGGGCCATGAGCATCTTTTTCATGCGCCAGTATTTAAAGGGGATCCCCGATTCCATTCTGGAAGCGGCGCGCGTGGACGGTGCGAACGCGCTGGTCATCATGTTCAAGATCATGCTGCCGCTGGCGCGTCCCGTGGTGGTGCTGACGGCGGTCAACGTGTTCATCGGGCAGTATAACGATTACGGCACGGCGCTCATTTATATCTGGAACGAGAAGTTTTATACGCTTTCGGTGGGCTTGTATTACAAGTATCTCGCGCCGGGGGCGGAGAGCATAGACGCGAACGTGCAGTATGCGGCGGGCGTGTTGGTCATGGTTCCGATGGTGGTGATCTTTGCGCTGTTCCAGAAGCAGCTCATCAACGGCATCGTGACCAGCGGAATGAAATTATAGGACGGGCAAGCTATGGACATGCAAGAAAGTAAATGGATCGGTTTTTATACGGATCCTTCCTACGACGAGAGCGAAAGCGACCGTAAATTCGGAGCGCCCGCGATGTACGTGTATAAGAAATTCGATATCTGGAAGGCGGTGAGCCGCGCCACGCTGGAGTGCTGTGCGCTGGGCGTATACGCGGCGTACGTGAACGGCAGTGCGGTGGAGAGCTTTTTGGAACCGGGGTTTACCGATTACAACAAGCGGGTCTACAGCCGCAGATTTGACGTGACGTCCCTGCTGATCGGCGGCAAAAACGCATTCGGGGCGTGCGTCGGCGACGGCTGGTACACGGGCAACGTGGCGATGGTGCGCAGGCAGCGGTTCGGCAAATATCCGCTCCTGTTCGCGGCGCGGCTGGAGATCGAATACCGCGACGGGGAAGTGCAGGTGATCGGGACGGACAAAAGCTGGAGCGGCGCGACGGGCGCGGTGCGCGAAAACGACATTCTGAACGGAGAAACGCGCGATTTCAGGCTTCCGCACGGCAGCATATTCACGGCGGACTATCCCGACAAAAGCGCGGTGACGGAATCGGAATATCCGATTTTGCCGCAGCCGAGTGATTTTGAACCCGTACAGCTTTGCGAAAAATTTGCCCCGACGTACATATGGCGCGGGGAAAAAGAGGCGCTTGTCGATTTCGGGCAGAACATGGCGGGCGTGCTGCACCTGCGGGTGCAGGGCGAAGCGGGCACGCGGGTGACGCTGCGCCACGGCGAGATGCTCGATGAAGACGGGGAGCTGTATACGGCCAACCTGCGTTCGGCGCTGAACACGGACACGCTGCTTTTGAGCGGCGGCGAGGACGATTTTGTTCCGCTGTTTACCTATCACGGGTTCCGTTATGCGCAGATCGAAGCGGATAAGCCCGTAAAGATACTCTTTCTCGAAGCGCGCGCGGTGCACAACGAGCTGAAAGGGGCGGGGGAATTTTCCTGTTCGTCGGCGCTCGTCAACCGTATATTCCGCAACGTATGGTGGAGCATGAATTCCAATTTTGTCTCCGTACCGACCGACTGTCCGCAGCGCGACGAGCGGCTGGGGTGGCTGGCGGACGCGCATTTGTTTGCGCGCACGGCGATGTACAATGCGGACTGTGAAAAATTTTACAGGCGGTATTTGCGCGACGTTTCGGACGCGGCGACGGAAGAGGGCGTTACGGACTATGCGCCGTACGTGAACATTTTCGGCAGGAACAACGGCGGCTGGGCGGACGGTGCGGTGATATTGCCGTATTTTCATTACCGCATGTACGGAGATAAGGGCATCATACGCGAAAACCTGGAACTGATGCAAAAACATATCCGTGCGAGCATACGCACGGCGAAGGACGGGATCCGCGAGCAGAGCGTGTACGGCGACTGGCTGAACATCGGTGCGGATACGCCTCTTGACGTGTTCTGTACGGCGTACCATTATTACAGTCTGTGCCTGTATCTGTATCTTTTGGGTGAGATCGGCGAAAGCGATGCGGAAGCGGAGACCGAAAAACAGAAGACGTATAGCGCATTTCGCGGCAAACTTGTGGATGCGGACGGCAGGGTGAAAGGGGATACGCAGACGGGGTATGTGCTGGCGTATGCGTTCGGACTGCTGGAAAAGGAAGCGGCGGCGAAGCATTTGCGCCGCAAATTCGAAGAGAGCGGCATGCATCTGACGACGGGATTCAACGGCGGAAGGTATCTTTTGCCCGTGCTTTCGGAGCTGGGGTTGGGCGACATTGCCTACACGCTTTTGCTCAGCGAAGAATATCCGGGCTGGGGATACAGCATTGCGAACGGTGCCACGACCATCTGGGAACGTTGGAACAGCTACACGAAGGAAAACGGATTCGGCGATGCGAGCATGAATTCTTTCAATCATTATGTGTTCGGCAGCTGTGTGGAATGGATGTACCGCTATGTGTTGGGGATCCGTGAAGACAGACCGGGTTTTTCGGAAGTTCTCATTGCGCCGCGGTTCGACCCGTGCGGGAGGATCACCTCTGCGGAGGGCAGGTACGATTCGCGCGGCGGGAGGATCGCGGTCAGATGGGAGCAGGCGAAGGGCGGCTATCTTTACCGCGTGCAGTGCCCGCGCAAGATGAATGTGCGTTTCGATTTCGGGGGAACGTCTGCCCGTTTGGTTTCGAAAAAGGACGGAGAATACGTATACCGCATTGCGGCTCCCTGCGGGGCGCAGCCGGAAGCGGTTATTGAAATGAGTGAGATAAAACGCGTCAGCGTTTGAAAATATTTATTTCGGAGGAGAATCATGAGAAAAAAACTGTTGCTTTTATGCCTGGCCGTTATCATGGCAGCTTGCCTTGTTTTCGGCATAACGTCTGTCGCTTTTGCGGCGGAAAACACGAGCGGCTGCACGATTTCGACGGCGCGCGACGACGGGGAAGGGGAGTACCGTATCCAGCTTTCGGGCGAGGGGATCACGGACGGGTCTTTCGATAACACGAAAGTTCTGATCAATGACAAGACGCTGAAAGCGTGGACGGAGGAAGGCAAGATCACGCAGGTTTACAGCAGCGGCGAAGCGGGCGCGAATCTGGTTCGCATCGATCTTCCCAACTATGCGGGCGGGATCTTGAATCTGGACGGTACGGACACGGTCACGCTACTGGACGGCTTCAAAGTCGGTGCGAACGGGGTCGTACAGACGGGCGATTATGTGCAGACGCTTGCGGAAATGAAAGCGCCGACCGTAGACTACGGCTTTGCGGCGGGCGTTGAAATTTCGGACGGCGTCATCACGGCAAGTGTCGGCACGCTTGAATTTACTCCTGTATTTACGGCAGGTTACGGAGAGGAAGTGCAGAATGTGGCGGTGAAGCTCAACGGCACGGCGCTCACGGCAGACGAAAACGGCAAGTATGTTGCCGAATTCGGGTACGGTACGAGCACGCTGGTGTTCCGTGCGGAAAACGCCGCAGCCCCCAACGCCTTTACGGAAAAGACAATTACGATCAATTATTCCGATCCGATCGTGGAAGGGCCCGTGTACGTCAGCGTAGCCGATTTTGCGCGCAACGTTGAGGGCAGACCTGCTTATAAAGATCAGCTCAGCATTCGTTTTTCCAACGTCATTTCTGCGGAAGATCAGGCGAAGCTGACCCTTTCGATCAACGGGCAGGACCTGACGGCGCTCGGTGCGAATGCCGTCGTGAGCTGGTCGGCGGACGGGCGTCAGGCGGACGTAAAGACGCTGTTCTTCCAGGAAGGAAACAAAAATCAGTCGGGAATTTATAAGTATGACGGAACGGACGAAGTGATCGTGGGCGGCGTGACGGCGGAAGCGAACACGCTGAAGATCACCTCGGACGGGCAGGTTTACAACGTGACCAGAGGCGAAGAGGAACCCGCGTACAAAGGCGAAGGATATATCGGCGTGCAGAGAGTGGCGGTGGAGCGCGACCATGAAGGAAAGCAGAAAGACGCGATCCATATTTTCCTGGACGCAGACGCGGACATTCTGGGATCGGCGGCGCAGTCGGAAGGGGTGCTTTTGTTCAATACGGGCACGATCCTTATCAACGGGTACAATTTGCAGGCATTCTGGGACAAGAACAATTCGACGACCGCGTTCTGGGTGAACACGGCGAGCCCGCAGTATGTGCGTATCGACGTTTACTATGCGGGGCTTCCCGCCGATATGTGGGATCGCAGCGGTGAGAATACGATCACGGTCGACGCAAGTTTCATCACGATGACGGATCTCGGGCTGGGCAAAGGATACGGAGATTACCTGTACGATGCGGCGGATAACGTGGTGTATGCGCCGGGTGAACAGCCCGAAGAAATTTCGCTCACGCTCAATGAGATGCTTGTTCTCAAAGAGATCGAATCGGGCAACGACTGGATTCAGTTCCGTTTTGATCAGGACGTCTGGACGGAAGCGAAGCTGAACGTGCAGACCAATACGAAGATTACGGACAATATCGTATTTAATGGCAAGACGCTGACGGAGCTGAAAGGGACGCTTGCCAAGTGTGAGATCCATGCGGGAGCGGACGGGGCGAACGTGCTGCGCATCACGATTTCCTCGGCGGACGATCATGCGGATCTCAAAAAACTTTTGAATCTGGACGGCACGGACGAAGTTACGCTCAAAGCGGGGCTTGGTTTCAACAAATACCAGTGTGTGAAACAGGATATTGCGGTCGGGGGGCTCGATGACGTAACGGCGCCCGTGATCACGGCGGAAAAGCCTGCGGAAGCGGTGCACGAAGCGCAGTATGAGATCAAATTCACGGTTGCGGACGACTCGGAGTACACGGTTGTCGTAAAATTGGGCGACACGGTGATAGAGCCTGCGGACGGGAAGTACACGGTCACGCTGGCGGCGGGCAGCAACACGGTGACGATCACGGCGACGGATGCGTCCATGTTTGCGAACAGCGCGACGGAGACGTTTGAAGTGACGTACGAAGCGGTGCCGCAGATCAGTGTGAGCGGCGTAACGGACGGCGCAACGGTCAAGACGGCGGCGCAGAAGATCACGGTTTCCGTGGATGCGGGGCAGATCGTTTCCGTGAAGCTGGGCGAAACGGTTTTGACGGCAGGTACGGACGGCAAGTATGCGCTCACGCTTGCAGAGGGTGAAAACACGATCACCGTTGAGGCGAAAAACGGCGGAACGGCCAGCACGCTCACGGTAAAAGTGATTTTGGACACGACGGCTCCCGCGATCGAGCTTTCGGCGAAAGAGGAGACGGTGGAGTCTGCGGAATATACCTTTACGGTGAACGCGGCGGACGCGGAGACGGTTGTGGTCAAAGTGAACGGTACGACGGTCACGGCGGGCGAAAACGGATATACCGTGACGCTGGAAGAAGGTGAAAACGAAATTTCCGTTACGGCGACGGACGCGGCGGGAAATATCGGTACGGCAAAGGTTACGGTCACGCTGGCGGCGGAAAATACGGAAGGCGGCGGGAGCGGCGCGAGCGGCGGTTGCGGCGGCAGCGTTGCGGCGGTATCCGCGGTCGGTGCGCTCGGCTTGCTCGTCTGTGCGGTGTTTGTGCTGCGCAGAAAGGCACGGTAAAAAAATAGTCCGCAGTTTCCTGCGGACAAAAGAAGGCGCCGCCGCGGCGGCGCCTTCTTCAATACAAGCGTTAAAGGCCGGGAGTCATGTTTTTGCGGTAAGCGCTGGGTGTGATTCCCGTGTATTTCTTGAATTGGTTGATGAAGTTGGATTGGCTGTCGTACCCGACGAGCGAGGAAATTTGCAGCACCGTGAGGTCGGGGTTGGACAGAAGCCGGCAGGCGTGCTGCATTTTGATGCGGGAAAAAGCGTCGATGATGCGTTCCCCCGTGTATTTTTTGAACAGCCTGCAGAGGTGTCCGTGTGAGAAGTTGGAGGCTTTGACCACGTCGTCGAGGCTTCCGCCGATCAGATCGATGCTGTGCATTTTCTGGATCAGCTCGTTCAGCCAGACGGGATATTGGCTCTGGTCGAAGTACATTTTTTCGATCACGAGCCCCAAAACTTCGCAGACGAGCGCGCGGTGCAGCATTTCGAAGTAAGGTTTTCTGTCCTCCGTATACATTTCCAGCAGATTGAGCTTGGATTCGAGGTTGGTGCGCTGTGCCGTGGTGAGGTTGATGACGACAGGGTAGTTGGGTTTGAGCAGGTAATCGATGACTTCTTTCCCGCCGATGTATTCGGCCGCCTGGTCGAGCACGTCGATTTTGATATAGAGATCTCTGTGTTCGTAGGGGATGCCGCTTCCTTCGGGGAAGAGGCTGTTGGGGAGAACGCCGTCGAGGATATAGTAATGGAAGTCCGTGGGCCGCACGAAGGCGAGCTGCCCCGCGACGAGGTCTTTCACGATCCCGTTGCAGTGGTGGTGAGCGGTTCCCTTGGTGAGGAGCACAAATTCCCAAAAGGAATGAACGTGTTTTTCGGCGCACTGCCAGTGAATACGGTGGGTATATTCGTTTTTCCAATCGTAACAGATGGGTTGCGGCATAACAACGCCTCCTTTTTTCTTTTTATTTATTGTATCACAAAATCAAGATTTTGTACAGAGGGTTTGAAAAAGAATGAAGCGTAAAAGTATAATTTTTGCTCTGGCGCTCGGCATGGTGCTATTGTGTTCTATTTTGCCGCAGAGAGTATCGGCGGAGACAAAAGGGGAAATTTCGATGAATGCGGCGCCGTCCGTAGTTGCGGAAGCGGCGTCGTATGCGGAGCTGGACGCGGCATTGGAATACGCGGACGTTCTTCTCTTTTCGGTGGATAAAGAGGGGGCGGCGCGTTTTACGGACGGAACGGCTTGTTCTTTAAAAGACTTATACGTGCGGTGCGAAGAGGTTGTGCCTGCCGCCCGCGTGCAGACGCAGGAAGAGGCGGAAGCGCTTGCGGCGTTTCTTCTCGAGAGCGGTGCGGAAGATTTTTTTGTCGTATCCGATTCGGCGCAGATGATCGGGGCGGTGAAGTCGCAATATGCCGTGGTGCGCGGCGTGTACGACGCGAGGGAAAAGGAACTTTCGGGCGATGGAGCAGGGTATGCGCTGGCGGGTGAAACTTGTGCGGCGCAGGCGCAGGTCGTTCTGCTCGGGGAAGGCGTCTCGCGCGAAGTGACGGAGCAGGTTCAGTCCCGCTCGGTGCTTGTCTGGGTGTGCGCGGACGATTCCGCGCAGAGCCTTTGGGCGGCGGCGACGGTCGGTTGTTTCGGGATCGTAAGCGGCAATCCCGCCGCGGCGGTGCAGGTGCTTTCGCAGATGGACGGCGATGCGCTGGCGCGGCCCGCGTATCTTGCGGGACACAGGGGCGACACGGAATCGTACAACGAAAATTCCGCGGAAGGGGTAAAAGCTGCCTTCCGTGCGGGGGCGACGCACGCGGAAATCGACCTTCGGCTGACGGCGGACGGGCAAATCGTGATCATGCACGACGCGACGATCGACCGCACGACGAACGGAACGGGTACCGTTTCGCAGATGACGCTGGAAGAGATCCGTCAATATAAGATCATCGACAACATTATGCTGGCGGGGCAGTCGGAGATCCCGACGGCGGAAGATATGCTGAAAATTCTCTGCGAAGAGGAATTTGCCGATAAACTTCTGATTCTGGAGATCAAGGACGACAGCGTGCCGCTTTTGGAAAAAATCGGGGAATTTCTCGCGCGGTATCCGCAGGTGCGGGATCGCCTTCTGTTCATAACGTTTTACGAGGGGTTGCTTTCCGAACTTGCGGAGCGTTTTCCGGACATTCCGCGCGGGTTTCTGGACAGCTTGTCCGCGGCAGACTTTCTGCAAAGGATGTCGCCCGTGAACGCGTTTATCGACAACAACGTTGCGTCCGTGCTGGCGTCGGTGGCGAATGCGGAAATGCTGCGCGATTACGGGTATTCGGTATGGGCGTGGACGTACGGCGACGCGGGGTCGCTCGCGTCGGGGATGCACGCGGGATTTTTGGGCTTGACGGCGGACAATGCGGAAGATTTTTCCGCCTGCATCCGCCGCGTATCCGCGCCGCAGACGCTTTCCGCAAAGGAGGCGAAGGACGGGTACACGGTCACCGCGACCCTCTACGACGGCACGCAGGTTCCCATGCAGGCGGAGTGGGTGTCCGTATCGGAAAATGCGGGCGTTTTTCTGGTGAAGGTTGAAGACGAAGACAATTTTCTCACCTTCGGCTACTATACGGAGCCCGTTCTCGTGCAGGGTGCGGGTTGCGCGGGCGAAGCGGCAGGCGGAATGCTGTTTGTATCGGCCGCCGCATGCTTAGCAGCCGCGGTGCTGTTTTTTGGGAGAAAGAAATGAAACGAGTATGTGCCGTACTGTTGAGCGCCGCTTTGGCGGTGCTCGGCGGCTGTGCCGCAAAGCAGGACGAATATCTTTCGGCGGACGCGTTTACGCGCACGACGGCTTCCGTTTGCGGTTGGACGGCGGACGGGGAATATTTTCACGGCGGCATTCCCGACGAGGGAAAACTGACGGGGATGTTCTATTTTACCTGGCTCGGGCAGCATCCCGATGAGCAGAAGGGGATCTACGATATCACAAAATTATCCGAAAGCGATCCCGAAGCGATCTGGGATCCGCAGAGCGAGGCAAGTCCCATGAACGAATATCATTTCTGGGGCGAGCCGCTTTACGGATATTACAATGCCGCAGACCCGTGGGTGATCCGCAGGCACATAGAAATGTTTGTAAATGCGGGCATCGGCTTTTTAGGGTTGGACGCCACCAACGGCGTCTTATACGAAGAGGTGTACGAGGCGTTGTTTTCCGTATTGAAGGAATTCCGCGATCAGGGATTTGCCTATCCCCGCATTTGTTTTCTGACAAATTCTTCTTCGCGGAATACGGTATTTCGGCTGTATGAACTTTATTATTCAAAGCCGGAATACGACTGGCTTTGGCTTTATCGTGATGGGAAACCTTTTATTGTGCTTGATAAGGCAGATTTCGATTTTAAAGACCCGCAAATTACGGCCGTTACCGATAAATTTTCGTATCGTCATGTGCAGTGGCCTTATTTTGCACCGTATGACGAAGGGTTTCCGTGGATGAGTTACGATTATCCGCAATACAATCATAACGGGATCATGAGTGTTTCGGTCGCACAGCATACGGCGGGTGCGATGAGCCGTACGGGTAACCGCGGCAGGGGATATAATTATGACAGCGGCCAAAACGAAGAAAGCGGGATTGCTGTTTGTTCCAATTACCGCGGCCAGTGGGAGACCGCTTTGCAGTCGGAAGGCGTCGATTGGGTCTTTTTGACGGGTTGGAACGAATGGATGGCGCTCAAACTTCCCGATTCGGGCGAGCATGAGGTGTGTTATACGGATGCGTTCAACTATGAATTCAGCCGCGACATCGAGCCTTCCCTGCGGGAAGACGGGGATGCGTATTATCTTGAAACGGTGCGCAGCAATCAGAGATTTCTTACGGAATGTACGGGCGTATCCGCCCTGTCCCGCGGAGCGCTCTTTGTTGAAAGCGACGCGGAAAAATTATACGGCGAGAACAAAGCCATGATCTATAAGGATCTGCAAGGGGACACCGCGCCGCGCGATTTTGCGGGAGCGGCGGGGGCATTGCGTTACACGGATGACAGCGGCAGGAACGACATCGTGTCGGTCAGCGTGTCCAACGATGCGAAAAATTTGTATATCCTGGTCGAATGTGCGGAGAATATCACCGCGTATTCGGAAGACTGCTGGCTGAATATTCTGCTTCGCACGGGCGGAAACGAATATTTGCTCAATGCGCAAGGGCAGGGCGTGTTGCAGGGAAAGTCTGGGAGCAAGGTGTGCGAAAATAAATTGCAAGGCAATCGTTTTTGGGTAAAAATACCTTATACGTATCTTGAAAACAAAGGCGAAACGTGTGCGTTGCGGGTGATGGATCATGTCGGAGAGGAAATGCTGGGCGTGTATGCGCAAGGAGACAGCGCACCGCTCGGGAACTTATTTTACGAATATAAATTTGCTTGAAAAGACGGAGAGGAGAGTATGAATCGATTGTACGGAGAACCGGAGATGCGGCGATTGAAGAGCAGGGAGCGCCTGAGCGATGCGCGGTATTGCGCACCGCAGATTTTTGCGGAAGGCGGCGAATGGCCGGGCGACTGGCAGGGCAGGGCGCTTCTTGCGTTGGCGTGCCATTACAAGATGGCTCCCACGCAAGCGGAGCGTGAGAGTATTTACGGACAGGCGGAGGCGGTTTTGCGGCTTTTGCCCGAGCGCACGAACGAAGGCGGTTATTTCGGCGAGACGTTCGACGAGAACAACGCCAACGAACAGCTGCTGTCGGGGAATAGCTGGTTTTTGCGCGGGCTGTGCATGTGGTATGAGATCACGAAGGACGAGGCGCTGCTTGCGCGGCTGAAAACGATCACCGAATCGCTCCTTTTGCGGCTGATACCTGCATACAAGCGGTATCCTGCGGGGAAGCGGGAGGAAGGCTCCGTGGACGGGCATTTGCAGAAAAAGACGGTAAACGGGTGGCGGCTTTCGAGCGACGTCGGGTGTGCGTTCATACTGTTGGACGGCATCACGGACGTATACGAGAAGACGAAAGACGTGCGGCTTGCGGAAGTGATCCGCGTAATGATCGGGGAATTTTGCAAGATCGATTATGTGAAGAGCCAATGCCAGACGCACGCGACGCTGACGGCGGCGCGCGGGATTTTCCGCTTTTATCGGGTAAGCGGAGAAGTAAAGTATCTCGCCGCGGCAGAGGAAATTTTCCGACGCTATCGTGAGGAAGGCATGACGGCAAATTATGCCAATTTCAACTGGTTCGGAAAGCCGTTTTGGACGGAGCCTTGCGCCGTCGTAGATTCGCTCCTTCTTGCTGTTCAGCTCTTTCGCGAAACGGGCGAATATGGTTATGCACAACTGGCAAACCGTATTTATGTCAACGCGTTTCGCCGTGCGCAGCGGCCGAACGGCGGCGCGGGATGCGATTCCTGTCTTTGCGAATACACGAAAGAGCTGAAAGTGCTCATGTATGAAGCGTTTTTCTGCTGCACGATGCGCTATGCCGAAGGCTTGCTGTGCGTATACGAAAATGCGCTTTACCGTGAGGACGAAAAAGAGGTCTTGCTATTCCGTGAATCGTGTTCGGACAGAGAAATGACGGTACGTATATCGAAAAACGGTGCGACGTGGCGTATCGTGACGGAAGGGAATCCCTGCGAAGCGGAGGTATATCTTCCTGCGCAAACGAAATGCGGCAAAGAGACCGAAGGCGGCTTTGCGCATATCCGCTGCGGCGAAGAACTGACGCTGACAGACGCCGTGCATACCGAAAAGATCGCAGGCGCGGAAGTCGACATGTGCGGGGACGAAGTTTTGCTCAAAGACGAAAGCGGCAAGGCGGGCGACTGGCAGAATTGTATGTCCGCAACGGAAGAGGAAGTGGGCCGCAAGGTGTGGAGCATTTAGAAGCTGCCTGTATTTCCCTTATAAAAAGTAGGTGATTTGAAATCATAAATACGATCGGTGTAAAGAAGATCGGCAGGGTGTAAGGTCGTGACAAAGATCCGCTGATTGAGCGTTAAAGCAATCGTAAAACAGGAAAAATTTTTTCAGAAAAAGTGTTTACAGATAAATTTTTATGTGCTACAATGAAAAAAATTTATACAAAAATCGCGTAACGCGGAGGTAGGAGTATGCGAGGATTTGATGTCAACAAGGGTACATATACTTTGACGGAGCGGGAAACGGGAAAAGATTGGGGAAATTTTATTTTCAACGATCTTTCTTACATTCTGTACGTTTCGCATTTGGGAGACACGAACGCAAAGTATCTGAATCATGATGCGGTGCAGGTGAGTGTGAATACGGCGGGGAGCAACTGGATCTATGTGCGCGACGAACAGACGGGCAAGTTCTGGGATGTTGCGGGGTATCCGACGATGGCGCCGGTGACAGATTACAAGTGTGTGCACGGGCAGAAGTTCACGCAGATAACCTCTGTATGCGAGGGGATCGAGATGTGTGTGACCTATGTATAAATGTGCAGGGGAACGTGATGCAGGTGCGCGTAAAGCTGTCCGATCTGGGATTGAGCGCAGATGATTTTTATACGCAGTTCAAGGTGACGGACAACGTGAAAAAGGCGAGCGATCCGCTTTCGTTTTACACGTCGGGAGACAGCGCCCCGATCGGGCGGCTGTCCTACACATACGGGTATTGATACATATCTTTCGTGTAGCGGTTTTATTGCCGAAAGGTTTCTCTCTTTGCGTGCAGGTAAATAATTTGGTAGAAAACTGTCGGCTTTGAGCAATGCAAGAGCCTTCAAAGTACAGGAATTCATTCCGTTGTATTTGCCTTGCAAGAGCACACGGCGGGATACTTTCAGAAAATGATTCCATATTATGCGACAAGGGCGCGCCGATTCGGCGCGCCCCTTGTTTTTTAGTCTTATAGTATTTAGATAACGACAGCAATTCGATTTGTTAGTGAATCTTCGTGCTGTATATAATTTTCTTTCCCCAAAAGTGTACACCCCCCCGCGCTTTCGCTGACACGGTCTGTCTTATTTTCCCGCACAAACAGCAGAAAAGTGTCCCTTTCTCTCTGTGATGAACGTATCTTTGCTCGGTGGGGGAATTGTCCGACGTTGTGCTTGGGCTCTGCCAATGGAAAACTTTTCCGACGAATAAGCGCATGTCGCACTCCGTGCGGAGTGCGACTTCAATCTGCTGGCGGTAGTGCGTCGCCTCCATATTTCAATCCACGCACTCCATGCGGAGTGCGACATCATAGGACTTTGGCTTTGTGCATTTTAGACGATTTCAATCCACGCACTCCATGCGGAGTGCGACCAGAACCCGACACGCACGGAAGAAACCACTTTCCATTTCAATCCACGCACTCCATGCGGAGTGCGACGCAACGCAAGCGGGCATACAGAATTCCAACGCGCATTTCAATCCACGCACTCCATGCGGAGTGCGACTGGAAAGGGGCTTGGTATAGCCCAAACCCCTCAGAATTTCAATCCACGCACTCCATGCGGAGTGCGACGCCTCCGATCAGCACGCCCTGCGCGGACAACAAAATTTCAATCCACGCACTCCATGCGGAGTGCGACTCCCTCCTTATGCCGTTCCATCAGCGCAATTCGCAAATTTCAATCCACGCACTCCATGCGGAGTGCGACTACATGATGCAAGTTGTTTTATCGGTTGTCAGCATTTCAATCCACGCACTCCATGCGGAGTGCGACTAAAACCGTACTTTTTGATTATGTAATTTTCCCATTTCAATCCACGCACTCCATGCGGAGTGCGGCCCAGCCTTGCACGGAGTTCGGCGTTTTCGGATTCATTTCAATCCACGCACTCCATGCGGAGTGCGACGATCACGAAAACGAGCAGCATGGCGGCGAACATACATTTCAATCCACGCACTCCATGCGGAGTGCGACCGGACAACCTGTCCCTGCTGCTGAAAGGTTTGTGATTTCAATCCACGCACTCCATGCGGAGTGCGACCATACCCTGATATAGATCCGCCGTTTTCTTTTATATTTCAATCCACGCACTCCATGCGGAGTGCGACTTTGCACAAACGCGCAAGGCCGCCATAGATCAAAATTTCAATCCACGCACTCCATGCGGAGTGCGACATTGTCTGAAACAGAAGTAGAAGACATGGCGGCGATTTCAATCCACGCACTCCATGCGGAGTGCGACTGTTGATGTCTGATGTCTGGATGTTGACTTTGACATTTCAATCCACGCACTCCATGCGGAGTGCGACGTACTCGAATCGGTGACCGTCAACAGCGTTTCGGATTTCAATCCACGCACTCCATGCGGAGTGCGACGAATTGTAATGATCTTCGTTTTCGTGGTTATTTGATTTCAATCCACGCACTCCATGCGGAGTGCGACGTTCTGATGAGGAAACTCATGATTATGCCGTGGAGATTTCAATCCACGCACTCCATGCGGAGTGCGACTCATGCCTATGCAGAATTGTATCGGTATATGGACATTTCAATCCACGCACTCCATGCGGAGTGCGACGGGTACAGATTCCCAAAGCCAAACGTGGCAGAAATTTCAATCCACGCACTCCATGCGGAGTGCGACGACGATCGGTTAATGAGTAAAAAGTGCGATCGTCATTTCAATCCACGCACTCCATGCGGAGTGCGACCTGTCTTGCCATTCCTTTTAACTTGGGATATGCTGAAATTTCAATCCACGCACTCCATGCGGAGTGCGACGGTACACTCCCATAAGAAAGGGAATCGTGTTAATATTTCAATCCACGCACTCCATGCGGAGTGCGACTTTGTCAACGGGTCTCCGTTATCCATGTTGCTGTTATTTCAATCCACGCACTCCATGCGGAGTGCGACCTTGTCTTTAAGGTATGCCGTGAATTTATCAACATTTCAATCCACGCACTCCATGCGGAGTGCGACATATTTGTTCAAATATGTTACCTTGATCTATGTATTTCAATCCACGCACTCCATGCGGAGTGCGACCTGCTCTCTGTGCTATTTCTCTTCGTTCGCTCGATTTCAATCCACGCACTCCATGCGGAGTGCGACCCGGGTCTTTTGCAAACTGTTTTGTTAAACGGTCATTTCAATCCACGCACTCCATGCGGAGTGCGACAATATTTCTACAAGAAAATTTCCATTTCCGCAACATTTCAATCCACGCACTCCATGCGGAGTGCGACCTGGATGCTTGGTATAATCCTTCCGAGTTTATGATTTCAATCCACGCACTCCATGCGGAGTGCGACGAGGTGGGAGATCGTCTTTCGAAGCTTCTCGTCAATTTCAATCCACGCACTCCATGCGGAGTGCGACTCTATATATTGTGCAAAATTGATCTGCCGATACAAGATATCGGAAATCTTCGAGAGCACAAAAATACAAAAGTAAAAATACAGTAAAATAGTTATGAAGTCAGAGCGCGAAGCTATGTAGTAAAAAGCATCACTGGCGGTTCGCGCTAAAACAGAAGGGTTCCTTCGCTATCATATGTCTGTTGAACGCCAAACTGTTCGATCTTGTCTTTCCATTTATTGCCAAGGTAATAGAATCTCAAGTTATCTTTTTGTTTGTCCATAATTTTGAGTAAGCTATCTTTAAGCAAGATAAATTTACCGTATTCGATATTGATTTCAAAGACAGAATTTTGTACGCGTTGGCCGTAATTTACGCATTCTTTTGCGATTTTGCGAAGTCTTGTCTTTCCGCCGGAAGATTCCACATTGACATCATACGTTATAATTACAAACATTCAATTCACCTGCAGACAAGGATATTTATTGATTTCCTGGCGAATAAATTTAGCCATAAGATTAGCCTGAACGTAGGGGAAGAGGCCGAATTGCAATTTCTCTTTTAAAAGGGGATGGATGAAACTTTCGCGTTTTTTCTCTTGCCAAAGCGTGATTATTTTTTTACGGCCGTCGTCGTTGAGGTACATAGCTCCGCCGACTTGTTGCGTGAAATCATCCTTATTGATTTTTGAAAGGTTTATTGCGCTGATCACGAATCTGTCAATCACAGTTCGGAATTCTTCCACGATATCGCAAGCCAAAGAAACTCTTCCGGGGCGGAGAGTGTGATACACGCCGATGTACGGGTCGAGGCCGACGCACTCGAGGGCGGATGCGATGTCGTTCGTGCAAATAGTATATAGAAAAGAAAGGACGGCATTTATTCTGTCCAGGGGCGGTCTTTTGGTGCGCATAAACAATCTGAAATATTCACGTTGCCGGAGCAAAAGTTTATCGAAGATTTCAAAGTAGGCTTTTGCGCTTTCTCCTTCTAATCCGCGAAGTTTATCGATATCCTGTTCCGATTTTATTTTCGCAAGGTTTTCGGACAGCAGATCCAGGCAATGCGTTATGGGGGCGCATGTATCGGGATCGTCGTTATCTCTTCGGCTTCGCAAAAGCAGATTGCGCGTATTTTTAATTTTAGCGGACAAAATTGCGCGGATGAGATCGAGGCGTACCGAATTGTCGGCAAACCTTTCGATCTGCTGTTTGCGCAGAAATACGTTTCCCTTTGTTTTACCCGTGACGCGGGCCAGAAATCTTCCTTGCGGTGACAAGAAACATAAGGCGACGTTTTCCTCCGCGCATTTTCCCATCAGGGCAGGGCTGCAGCCGAGGTAGTTGAAGCAGTAGATGCTTTCCAGGTTAGCAAAGGGAAGGCGGACTATTTCTTTTCCTTTTTCCGTCAAAACAACGTTTTCGCCGTCGAGGGAGAGATAACCTTCTTCCCTGGTTACATACAAAGTATTTAAAAGTTTACGCATTGATTTTAACCGCCTTTGGCAGACATATATCTTTCATGGAACATCCGCCGCAATAGACGGACGGATCGACAGGAGGGATGATGGCCTTTGCATAACACAGACGAATCGCATCGATGGCCTGTTTCAAATCCTCGTAATCATTTTGCGAAAAGACGATCTCGACGCATTTACGGGTATCCGCATAATAGATGCAGGCTGAACATGACACTCCGAACATCGCATCGGCGCATATTTTTTGGGCCAGAATCTGCATTTTATCTGCGGTAAATGCTTGTGAGCGGGTCGTCTTCGTCGGTTTATATTCGACTATTTCAAGGCTGAATTTTTTGCGATATTTTTCTATGTAACATCCGTTGTTATCGGGGGTGAGCCGGAGGCAATCCAAAACGCCGAATAAGCCCCATTCATCGTTATAAACCTGTACAGACCGCTCCACATATTTACTGCGCAGGGAAGACGTCTTTCCGCTATCGGCATTGTTATGGATGATTTGTGACTTACTCACAAAAAAATTTTCGCTCCAATCGCAGCCGATATGGATCAGACCCCATCGGTGCGGGCAATAGAAATAGTGCTGCAGTTCGCGGATATTGATAATTCTGTCAGAGTCTTTCAATGAGTTGTACTCCGTCGGGCATATCGGCGTCTACAGTTACAATATAATCGCCAAAGCTTCTGGGGACTTCAACGTCGGGTTTGCGCGTCACGGTCACTTTGTCAAAGAGCACAGAGGAAGGGGCGTTGCCGAGTTTGCTTTCATGGCGGAAAACGATAAGTTTTCTGAGACACATTTTACCGCGTGCCGCACTGTGGTCATGCTCGAACATATTCAGGATTGCCTCCCACAACAAGGCGAGGTCATCTTCCGAAAAACCGGTCTTTTGCGCGAGCATTGCAGAGATATAACCTTCCGCTCTGTACAAGCCGTAGGGGATAAAGTTCTTTTTGCCCATTTCCGTTTCCTTGTTTTCCTTGTCGGCAGCAGAGGTGACGGCCTGTCTCGTGATGGTTATTTCCTGGGGAAGGACGGGGTCGATGCTTCTTGCAAAGTTGATCTGAACGGGGCCGCGCACGATTCCGCATGGATCGTCGCCCGTGCTCATGACCGCGCCGAATGTGCGCACGTCGAAGTAATTCGCGCACATATAGTCACGGGCGACTGCGACCGAAGAGACGTTTTTCTTTGCCTCTTTTGTGTTCAGTCCGCACGCTTCGTACGCTTCCGTAAATTTTGTGTTGAGGGCTTTGTCCGTTTTGATGAGGATATTGCAGCCGGCTTCGCCCTCGTGGGCCAGTTCGATATAATTGCGGATCTTGCGCTTTAAGCAGACGTCCGTGACGATGCCGTTGCTTGTTTCCGCATCAACTCTGGGCATGTTGCCTGCGTCGGGATCGCCGTTGGGGTTGCCGTTTTCGCAGTCAAACAACATTACAAATTCATACCTGTTCTGAATCGCTTCCATTATTTTTCTTCTCCCTTAGAATTTTTTGTATATAAATTTTGTTTTTGCTGATAGTAGCCGAGTATAAACATCCCTTGTTCTTCCATATTCAGTGCTTTGGGGAAAGCGCTGTTGATATTGGAGAGGATGCTCTGTATGAGCTTATCCGAACAGATCCTTGCCCCGTCGCCGAGTTTTGAAAGATGAGCCTGTGCCAACTTCAAAAGCCGCGGGAATACAAGGTAGGGGGTAGCGCATGCCGACGAAAAGAATTTATCTTTTATCGACGCATTGACGCTTTTGAGTGCATCCGACTGAATTTTTTCCAGCACGGCAAATAACCTGCCGAGGTTATAGGCCGTATCCGGACTGTTTTCTTGCAACATATTGTAGACCTCCGTTATATATTTTTTTCTTATCAGGCATGCCTTGATGATTCTGGCACGCGTTGAGCTTACCGAGTAAAACTGTTTTTCTGCATTGTCCCGATCGGTTCGGCAGCGCCTTACGACGGTATTGAGCAAAGTTTGCGGATAGGGCAGAACCTTTATAATGGAAAGTAATAATTTTGCCTGTAACGCGGGATCGGGACTTTCATTGGTAACGGGCGATTGCATCGCTCTGTCTATTTCCCAGACGGAAAGCTGTCTGTCGTTTACAGAAAAACTCAGGTCATTGCAATGCTTTGCAACGTTTGCCATCAGTTTTCCGAATTTTGACCGCTCGAACAACTTTACGGCAAGGCGGCTTACGTTCGGTTTCACGCCGAGGATATAAAAATCGGTGGAAAGATCCGCAAAATCCATATCGGGCGTACGGCCTTCCCGCAGTTTTCTGAAAACAGAATCGAGGATCTCGTCTTTTGCTTCGTCCGAAGAAGGCGAAAAAAGAGAGAAAGACAAAAAGTCGAGATAGGGCTTTTCGCTGTCTTTTGTGTTTGCCCAATACAGCAGCGTCATATCGCCTATCGTCTGTCGGTGCATAGGGGAAGAGACGAGAAAATTGAGGGCCGTCGTATACTTTTTCATGCTTTTTTGCGAAATACTGGCATTGTATGATTTCGTCCTGCCATAGGACTCGAATGCCGTATTGTTAAAGCAAACCAGATTGACACCGGACGCCTGCCCCCCGCGTATTCCTGCGATCTTATCGTGCGTGCGCGCAAGGGGGAGATATTCCCCCGAAATCGCATCCTGCCCTATGACGCCGCCTTCGTTCGATGAGGAAAGGCTTTGTTCCCACTTTGCGCAGACCTGGGGAAGCCTGTTTAAGGGGAAGGTTTCTTCTCCTTCCAGGGTAATGACAAATTTTGCCGCCGCATAATCTTTTCCCAACTTCAGAAGCTCCGGATTCTGCGTCTGTTCCTCGGGGCGCCAATTCAGCATGAACGACATATATGCCTGCGCCAGCGGGGAATCGATTCCCTGCAAAAACGCGAGGTTGACCTCCCGGCATTTTTCAAACGCCTTTACGGAGTTCGCCGTCGTGGCCAGGCCCTCCTTGTTCTTGTCCCATTCCAGCCCGAAAAGATATTTTTCACGGTGGTCGATGGTTTCCGCCGCGATCCCTGAAATCGAATTTCTGAAGGGGAAGATCTCCTCTTTGCCGACCGTTTTGACTTTTTTCCCGACCGCAATATCGCGCACATAGGGGAGGATGGCGCGGATCGAGCCGTCTGCCCGCAATACGAGGTTGCAGTTGACGATAATTTTGCTGTATCCTTCTTTGATAAGGCCGCTGTCCGGTCGGGCGCGCAGGCAATCATAATATTCACATAAGGCTCTTAACATACAAGCTCCTTTGCACAGAACGCCACGTCGATCACGCCGTCTTTCATGTGCGGACGATAGAATCGCGGCAAAGCCTTATCGGAGGGCTTGCCGTCTTTATTTTTTTCATATTGCAAGTCGTAGAGCATAAAGCCGAGATCTGCGTCTCCGCGGAGCGTACTTGCGGGCAATTCGTCGACGAGACGGACCTCGGCGGGGAACTCGCGGCAACCAAGGCAGGGTTGGCTGAAATGCTGGCCTTTTTTCAGACGCCGAAGAAGAATGTTATAGCACTTTACCTTTGTCATGTCGGCGTCTTTTTCGTCGGTCAGATCAAAATGGAATTCAATGCCGTATTCCACATCTTTCAAGAGCATGCTTGCCCGTTGTGCCCGCTCCTGCTGGTCCGAACAAAAGACGGTCGCGTCGCCCGTACCCTTCATCTGTGCAGTGATGCTCTGCGGCGAAATCTTATCGTTCAGTTCGTTGCGCCGTATGTTCACGAAGTTTATCTCTTTATAGACAATGATCTTGTCTATGACATACTTTACGCCGGGATGCCAGAAAACGGAAGAAATTAACCCTGTCAGCGCACTCGGCGTCGGTACGTCGTAACTGACGCGCTCGACTTTCATTTCGGGGCGGGAAAAGAGTGCGTAATCGCCCCTGATGATCACTTTAAACCCAAACATTTTATGCTCCTTATTAGAAAATATAGGTGTTATTGTCCGACAGGCAGATGCCTGTATCGGGATCGTAATAGGAAAAATTGGTCAGAAAGCAAAGTCCGTCGCGCTGTGAAACAACGCCCTGTTCCGACAGCTTTCGGAACTCGTATTCTCTGAGCGATACCGTGTATTGCTGCAATTTCCGCTTTGCTTTCCTCCCGTCCTTCGCAAGTTCTGCAATGATATCTTTTTGTACGGCATCATCGGGGTACAGAACGATGACGCTGTGGCCCGCATCATCGATGAGTTTAAATTTTTCGGCATAACTTGCGAAGTTGAAACCGGTCGGAGTCATGAATTTTACAAAATCGTATTCGGACATCGTCTCCTTCCCATAGGTAAAAATTTTGTCAAAATATGCGCGTATCGCTTTGTCCGAGATGCCGAAATCGCGCATCACTTCCGTACATACATACTGCTTTGTAAGCATGTGTTTATCCTTCGTCCTCAGATCTTCTTCTTTGAAATCAAAGACATATGTGCGACTCTTCTCCGAGTCTCTCTTCCCCTCACGGTTGCATCTGCCTGCCGTCTGCAATATGTTGTCTATTCCTGCCCGCTCGCGGAAGACTGCTTCGAAATCAAGATCGACGCCTGCTTCGATGAGTGAGGTGGAGACAAGTACGAACGGTTCGCCTTGTTTGAGCGCTTCCTTGACCTGGCTGAAGATCCTGTTCCGGTCGAGCTTTGTTATGTAGGTGGACAAATGATATTTTCTGCCCGAAAGTCTGTTATACAGCTCGCGCGCCGCCTTTCGTGTGTTTACCACAATGAGCGCAGAAGTATGGGAGGTCGCTTTGCCTAAAAGTTCCTCCGTACTGACAGGGCCGGAATCTTCGACGACACAGCGCTCAAAGGCTTTGAAAACCGTCTTATCGCTGATGACGTCGCTTATATTCAGACTGTCGCAGCCGAATTCATCCAGCCATTTTCTGAAATCGGGCATTGTTGCCGAAAGCAAAAGCGCTTTGCAGCCGTAATCTTGTACAAGCAGTTTGATCGCTTCAAGACAGGGCTGATAGAAAAGAGCAGGGAACATATGGGCCTCGTCAAAGACGATAACGCTTTGAGCGATATTGTGCAATTTTCTCATCTGCGATGGCTTGTTGCCGTAGATCGATTCAAAAAACTGAACATTCGTGGTGACTATGACAGGGGAATCCCAATTTTCCGAAGCAAGAGCGAGTTTTTGAGCCGTATCGGCGTTTTCCAAGCTGTCATAATCAAAATTACAGTGATGTTCCAATACCGTGTCTTCACCGAAAATGCTGCGAAATACCTGCGCATTCTGCTCTATGATGCTCGTATACGGAATGACGTAAATTATCCTTTTCAAATTGCGCTTTTTTACAAGTTCAAGTGCAAGATCCATGCTGGCAAGTGTCTTGCCGCTGCCTGTAGGCACATTCATTGTAAAAATTTGTGCATTGTCTTCACGGTGCGACAAAGTTTGCTTCAGCAAAGTATTTCTCGCTTTCTGAACAGCCGTTTTGCAAGGGAAAGACGAAATCTTCTCATTTAAGACTAAAAGCATCTTTGAAAAGTCGGCTTCCGAAAACATACGCTCTTTGTCATTGCAAAAACGTTCCGTATCCAAAAAATCTGCGTCGACCAAAGAAGAAAACATCATGCGTATCCAGAAAGCAAACTGCTTTTTTGCCGAAACGATGTCACGCGCCTGCGGCAGCTGCAGGGGATTGCTGACGATTTTTTCAGGGGATACTTCGCTCCGATATGCAGAATAATCCTGGGCAACGCGCTTTAATCGGGCTTGAAGAGTATTCTCATCCGCTCTGTCCGTGACCGTCCCTATATCGGGAAGACCGCCATGGTGTCCGGCTATGCAGTAATCGGCTCCCGGCATAGCATAGGCACGGCTTTCCTTTGCTCCGCAAAAGGCGTGCTCAATTTTAATACTAGGATCGTGCAGACGCCGTTGAAAATCTTGCTGGTATTTTCCTATATCGTGCAAAAGCCCTAAATTATTGGAAAATGCGGTGCTGCACCATGCTGCAGAAAACCGAGAACATAGTTTCCCCACATTTTTTAAATGTTCTTCGAGAGGCTGCCAATCTTTTTCGTTGCAACCGTTCTTTGTATGCGCATAATATTTCATCACTTTACCCGCCAGAACTTGATTAAATTCATTTTATCATATAAAATATGACATATATTGTCATGATTAAAAAATTTTTACAACTTTTTTTAATAAAAAATAAAACTTTTTAGTAATATAAAAAGGAAAACCGCTTTTCCGCGCTTTCCTAAAATGGAAGATACGGCATCAATCAGATTATTTTAAAATTGCTACGGTTTAAAATAAAAAATGTTTTTATTCATTATATCAGACTTTAAGAGTGAATGCAATATTTCGTTAAAAATAGTAAGGTCTTAAATGTTTTCTTATTTGTTTTTTTATATTCTTTGTAAAATAAAGCGGAGCCGTTTGGCTCCGCTTTATTTTTAATAACTTCCTTCTAACTCCTGCGTTTGAAAAAGAGGATCATTGAAAAAGTCGTACAGCGTGATCTCCAGTGCCTGACATATGTCCAGCAATGTGCGAGTGCCTGGGGTAGCTGGATTCGAACCAACGAATGACGGAGTCAGAGGAATTAAGAAATTGCTAAATATGGCCCAAAATACCCGAAAAACCCATAAAAAACGCTGTTTTTTTGGATTTTTCCACCCAATTTACCCCACAAAAAGTACATGGTAGAGGAGTTTTCAGAGGGTTGATTTAATCAATGTTTTATACAGCAGGGCGCGCCGAAACGGCGCGCCCCTGTTTTTGTAAATTAGTATGCAATATTACCCGAAGCACAAAAGTAATCGTGTTGTGTTAACATGAATTTCTTATAATGCATAGTAATAATTTTTGATTTTTTGCGCCATAAGTTTTCGCCGTTGCTCTAAAAATGAGCTGTAATCAGTATGCGACATATTCACAGTTTCAAACGGGATACAGTTCTCTGCCAAATTTGCCTTCAATATTTCAAGATCTGTAATGGAACCGCAAGTTATTTGCTTTGTTTCGCATTGTTTTACTGCTTGGGCAAAATATTCAAAAGGCGCTTGCTTGCCAATCGATTTATTAACTTGAGCATCCAGATAGGCATAATTTGCATTTTGATTATATAAATTACGATCATATCCGGCCGATTTTAAATACTCTTTCGGAAAAATATGATGCACGTCTCCCGCTACCTCGATCAAATCTTTGACGGTGATCGTATTAGATAGGAGCGATTTGTCATTTCCCCGCAACTTGCGCAGCTAAATAAACAAGATAAGTAGGATTAATGGTTGACATATAGGAAAGATCCTGCACAATGCGCACCTCCCAAAAATTATCGGAAAGGGTTGCGTCTTCAATCGCTTTAAGCGCATTTACTGCACCAATTTCGTTAATTTGGCGAATGTCCTTGTAAAATGATGATTCCGGAGAAGCGCTATAACGGCCTGTCAGAACGGATAAAACATACCATCTTTGTACAATGCGCTTTACTTCACTGACTGATACGCCTGGGTCCTTTGTTAGTCTTAAATAAAGTGCATACGCAAAGTCAAGCGCCATATATGAATTGACTAATTTTGCCGAAATGAAACCTGCCCCTCGTATGGCAAGCATAAACTGGTTAAAATTATTTTTATTAAAAACGTTTAACACGCCTTCTTTTAACTTAGCATAGGTATCTTCCATAATCTCTACGCGGAATTCTCTCGATTCAAAGTCTCTTCCCGAGAGTAAGTTGACGAGATCAGCCAATTTTGCACGGGGATACATATGCATAAAAGCTACGCGTAAAATATCATCGCATTCCGGGTTATATACGTCTTCTTTGTCGTTTTCCAGCCACTTTATTTTTGGAAAGTATTCCGAAGTTGCAAATTCACTGTCGTTTTCCTTTATAAAACTGCAAAACGACGGCTCAACGCAAAGATGAGCAAAGTAGTCTATGGCTTTTCTCAACATATTTCCGCCGTATGTTTCGTCCGAAGCGATCTTGGACATGACAAAGTCGCCTTGGCTGAGTGCCGTTCCCTTGGAATTGATACGGATAAAAATATCTGTTACGACATCGATATCCAGATTATCCGAAAGCTCTATGACGCCGATCATACGATTGCCAATGGCGCGCAGATTGGTTAGGATATCGCTCAATGTATCCGGTTGCATCTCTGTATTTTCGGCGCAATATTTTGTTATAAAAGCATAAATAGAGAAATCATTGCGGAACACTTCGGCAATATCAGGAATCCAGCGTTTGCTTTTCAAATGACTTTGATCTTGAACGGCAAAAACTTCAGCTTCTCTGTCTTCTGAAAGTGCTGCGAAAGGATCAAAAGCAATTTTAATTCTTTCTTTCCGATATTCACTGTTGATTACAGGAATGCCTGCTACCGCCGTCATTAAAGCTGTAACACGCTGTTGCCCATCGATCAGAATTTTTTTACCTGTAGAGAGTGTTCCGTCTTTTAACTTTACATTCGGGTTTTTCCATACAATCAAATAACCTGTCGGGTACCCTTTATAAAGGGAATCCAAAAGATCGCGTACTTGTTTCTTTTTCCAGACAAAAGGTCTCTGTATTTCCGGAATTGCAATATCTCCCGAGGCAATCAGTCCAAGAATTGCCCCAACATTGAGTGAGTTTGGATTGTATTTTTCAATAATCATAACATATTTCTCCTGCCATATCAGTGAATAATTTTTGAAATTTTATTTATCCCCCGATGAGTTCGTTTGTCTTTTTCTGTAAACGCGCGGGAATAGGGCGTTCCAGTTTCCAGAAAATACTCATAGGTCTGGAGCCTTCGTGCTGTACATAATTTGCTTTTCCTAAAAATGTGTACGCTCCTGCGCTTCCGCTGACGCGGTCCGTCTTGTTTTCCCGCACAAACAGCAGGAAAAGTGTCCCTTTCTCTCTATGGTGGATGTATCTTTGCCCAGTGGGGGAATTTTCCGACGTCGTGCTTTGGCTTTGCCAATGGAAAAACTCTTCGCCGACAGAATAGTCCTGATACATTGTCGACGGAGAATAATCCTTGTCCGACTTGTTGAGTGTGACAAAGGCAATGTCAATTTTCCGATTTGGCAGATACTTTACGCCTTCGCGAACAGTAGAGGGCTTCAGGAAATCCAGCGCAACCAATATCTGGTCGCGCGTATAATCGCAGTGTAAATCGAGCGGACAATCAAACCCGACATCGACGCGCTCGTCGATAAAATCAATGCGTTCAAAATTGTATTGCAATAGCTCCAACAACTCTGAGCTTAACGTAGGATTTTTTCGAACCTCTGCAACGCCGTCCAAAAGGTTTGTAAATCCGCACTCTTCAAAGGGCTTTTGCCAGACGGTAAATTGGAACATCTGCAACATACGCTTTTCTCCTGCAGTCAGGGAGGAACGCGGCTGCATTAGCATTTCTATCCAAAAGGCGATCAATCTGCGGGAATTGACAGTGGCAAAACGAGAAAATGCCTTGCGCATGGTCTCTTCCAACGGCTCTGTAAAATCTTCCCGAACACCCGCCTGTACGCACAGCCGGGAAAAACTGTCACATGCATACAATGCGCGAATATCCATGTGTAAATGTTCCAGAAAATTGGAAAGCGTCAGCTCTTTTCCCGTATCCTCCGTAAAATTGGCAATACGCGAAACGAGTCCCGCGCGTGCTCCGAAGGATGCGCGGATGTTATCATAAATATACTGTTTTGCTTTCTTTTCAAGGAGAATATAGCAGCCTTTCGGCACAGAGACAAACCCTTCCTTCATCTCCCGCAATACGCCGCGGGAAGGATCGGACAGGAGCGCGGCAAACTTATCCTCAAAATTGTAACGCTTGTTTGCCTGACCGATAAAATCCAAAACCGTCAGGCATTCCTTGCCTTCCGCAAGTCGTAATCCGCGCCCCAGTTGTTGCAGAAACACCGTCAGCGATTCCGTAGGACGGAGGAAGATAACAGTATTCACTTCGGGGATGTCTACGCCTTCGTTGTATAGATCGAGGACAAAAATAAAGCGAATTTCGCCCTTTACCAGTCTCTGCTTGGCGGTGTTTCTCTCTTCATCGGGCGAATTTCCGTCCAAAGAGAGGGAAGGAATATTGTGATCGTTAAAATATCTTGCCATAAACCTGGCGTGTTCGACGGAAACGCAGAAACCGAGGCCTTTGACTTCGTCGATGTCGGTGACGTAGCGCAAGATCGCTTCTATGATCATATCGGCGCGGCGTTTGGCAACAATGCCGCTGAATGTATAGACGCGCTCCAAATCTCCCTTATCGTATCCGCCGCGGCTCCATTTCAGGTCATTCAAATCTACAACGTCCGTCACGCCGAAATACTGGAAAGGGGACAAAAGTTTGCGGTCGATTGCTTCGGGCAGGCGGATTTCTGCCGCGATACGGTTTTCGAAATACTGTAAAATGTTCTTTCCGTCCATGCGCTCTGGTGTCGCGGTCAGTCCCAACAAAATTTTCGGCTTGTAATAAGTCAGTAATTTTTGGTACGTCGGGGCGGCGGCATGATGGAACTCGTCCACGATGATATAATCGTAAAAATCAGGACTTGTTTTTTCTGTAAAATCCTGCGAGTTGAACGTCTGAATGGAGATAAACAGGTGCTCGATGTTCTCGGGTTTGTAATTCCCTACAAACATCTCGCCGAAATTTGCATCCTTTAGCACGCCTCGGAAAGTGTACAAGCTTTGCTTTAAGATCTCTTCGCGGTGTGCAACAAACAACAGGCGGCAAAGACTTTTCGGATTCTCCTTGCGAAACCGTTTGTAGTCGAAAGCGGAGATGACCGTCTTGCCCGTGCCCGTGGCTGCAACGACGAGATTGCGGAAATTCGCACGCACATTTCGCTCCGCCTCTAACTTGTCCAAAATTTCTTGCTGGTAAGAGTAAGGTGAGATGTCAAATGTATACGCTGCATTTGTCTCTTTAAAGTATTTTTCTGCTTTAAGGGCATGTGCCAATCGTTCTTTTTTTGAAGGTACGTAGTCCTCAAAATCGCGCAAATTCCAGTAGCTCTCAAAGGTAGCGGCAATTTTTTGCAGAGTTTCCGGCTGGTCTTTTTGGGTGATTTTCAGGTTCCATTCCAGACCCGAAGTCATTGCCACATTGGAAAGGTTGGATGAGCCGATATATGCCGTCGTAAAGCCTGTATTGCGGTAAAATACATACGTTTTGGCATGCAGGCGCGTACGCTTCGTATCGTAGCTGACTTTGATGGCCGTGTTCGGCAGTTTGGAAAGCTCTTCAATCGCTTTCAGATCGGTCGCTCCCATGTACGATGTCGTGATAATACGTAGCGTGCCCCCCGCGCTGAACAAAAAATTTTAAATCTTCAAGGATCTGCCTCAATCCGCTCCACTTAATGAAGGATACCAGCATATCGATGCGGTCGCACGAGGCGATTTCTTTTTTGAGTTCGCTGCCCAGTTGCGGTTCGCGCACGGCGCCCGTAAAGAGCGAACTGTGCGCAAGAGAGGTGACGGGGCGAACGATCTGCGCCTTTTCGTTGACAGCCAATATGCTGTCCTTTTTATCGAACAGAGCCAACAGTTGCTCTGCTCTCTGATCTGCGGACAATTCATCAAACGAATCCTCGCGGGTCTCTGTTTTCACCGCGTCCACAAGTTTATTGACGAGGGCAATCTGGTCGGTAAGGCTTCCGCCGTTGTCGCGGACGTTATCCAATCCCTTTTCAATGACCTCGGAAAGATATTGCGAGAGTATTTTGGAGGCTTCGCCCGCATCGACAGGCGCGGCGTTTGTATACATTCCCTGACTTTCAGCATTTTTGAGCTCTGCATCGATCATCCGATTGATGAGTTGTTCGTAAAGGCCTTGTTTTAACATGATATGATCCTTTAAAGGTATAGGTTTATAACGTTAATAATTCCGCAAATTCTGGTATTTGATTTAAAATTTCCGGATTATTCTTATATATATTACGCGCAAAGACACCGGCTAACTGATCATTCAAATCAAACAAATATCCTTGTCTTCCGTGCCCATTTTTATCAAATGGTTGATATTTATATTTTGAGCAACAGTCAATAATTTCTTTTGTATAATCCATTGTCATCAGCGGATTTTTAATTGTGAATGATTTACAGTTTACTTGATATCCTTCAGTGATTCCATCTCTGATCTTGCTTTTAAAACAATCGGAAGAGGCAATACCAACAGCAAAGGTGCACTGAGCTATGCCATGAAATATGATATCACCTTTATTCACTTTTTTAAGCATTGCCCAATGAGATGGGGTATTTCCGCCCGCATCTTTGCACGGAGCCCAAAGATAACCTTTGCTAATTTCTTTTAAATACTCCTTTCCTTGGAAAACCCAAAATACTTTAAGACCTTTATGCTTTGATTCAAGTTTTACATTTACCATAAAATACTCCGTTCTCTAATGTTGCTTTAATAGCTATAATTTTTCTGTTGGTTCTACTGTTTTTTTATAAATTTACATTTGGGGTAATTTTCGCATCCGTAAAATTGCCCGTATTTTCCTTGACGGAGAACAAGTTTTCCGCCGCAGCGAGGACAGATATTGTGAGCGATTTTATCGCGCATCATATGGATGTTTTCTATGTGCTCCGCATTGGTCATTTCAGTTGCTTGCGCGTCGTGTAACAGTTTTGCAGCTTCTTGCATTTGCTCAGAAGATAAAGTAATTCCGCTATTTGTTTCAATTTTATCGTAAAGGCTGTATAGGGGAATGGCAATTTTTGAATTGATATGCTGAGTGTTATTCTGCACAAACACAACAACAGAAATGAGAGGAAAATCTTTGGGAAGGATTTTTCTCAGTCGATATAAATGCGTGTTATTTTGTTTTACAGGGTTATAAATTTTATTTTTAACTTTCCCGGAGGCAAGAATCTGTGTCCATTCTCGCTGTTCATCTGAACCATATATATCCCCGGAGTAGTTTTTCGTTTCTATAACAAATACACCGTTCCGGTTTATCAGGATGTGATCAATTTGACAGGACATGCCTTCGTCTACAATTTTATAATCGTTGAATACATAGCGTAAACCTTCTTGCGTTTCGCCGAGAACTGTTTTGACACGATTTTCTCCTCTTTTTCCGCGTACAGAAGGAGCCTGTAAGTAAGCTGCTAAAACAGTGAATCCTATCGCTAATACAATTCCAATGATAATAAAAGGGATCATGATTAAATTCTCTCTATCTAAAAAGCTACATTAAATCAATGACAATACGTCGGCAGCGTTGGTGTCCGGCTTGACTTTGGGCATAATTTTGAGGATTTTTCCCTGTTCGTCGATGAGGAAAGTTGTGCGGACAACGCCCATGCTTGTCTTTCCGTACAGTTTTTTCTCCTGCCATACGCCGTACGCCTGGATCGCCTGCAATTCGGGATCGGACAGCAGGACAAAGGGAAGACTATACTTTTCTGCAAATTTTACGTGTGAAGAAACGCTGTCTTTGCTAATTCCGACAACGACGGCGTTTTTCTTCTCAAATTCGCCGTAAGCTGCCGCAAAAGCACACGCTTGACGCGTACATCCGGGCGTACTGTCTTTGGGATAGAAGTAGAGAACTACTTTTTTGCCCAAAAAATCGGAAAGGGAAACTAATTTTCCGTCTTTATCTGCAAGGGTAAATTCAGGTGCTTGCATTCCTTCTTGTAACATGATTGATTTCTCCGTTTCAAAATGAAAAAGAACTTTTATTCATTATATCAGACTTCAGGGATAAATGCAATATTTCAGTAAAAATAGCTGTTTTGCAACTATGTTTTATGATTCAAAGCGCGGGGTTCCGCGTCAGATATTTTTGACGATTTGCAATAAAAAATTTTTAAATATGACTATATATGTCAAGATTAGTATGATACAATAAACGAAAGGAGTAAACTATGAAATATTTATTGGCAATCTTATTGGGAATTATCAATGCCTTTTTTGACGTGTTCGGAAAGAAATAAGAGAAAAGAGAAAAATATCAAGATGTGTGCCCACGATTTACACACGCAGCAATATGCAATGCAGGACGAAAAGCAATTGAAGAAGCAGGCAAAAAGCAAGAGTTAATGCAAAAGCTTTTCGTGGTAGCCGAAAAGAATTCTTCTTTGTCTTTGCGGTACAACAAACGGAGCGCTTTTATTTGCATCATTGCAAGATCACCTGCAGACCTCATCTGCAAAGGCGGACTCATGCACTACTGTGTAGGGCGATGCAGTACGATGAGCGTTTTGCTAAAGAGCAATCGCTCATTTTCTTTATCCGTGCAAAGGAAAAGCTGGAAAAGCCGCTCGTTACGCTTGAATACTACTCTCCATGTACAAGGTGTTGCAATGCTTTGCCTCTTATAATCAAAAGCCGAGTGAAGAAATTCTGCATTACATTAACAAAATCTGGCTGCCGTACGCAAACAAGAATCTCAAACAAATTCAGACAGTGGCATAACAGTAAAGGAGTTTTTATGAAAAACAACATCGACGAAATCTATTCTGTATCCGAATTCATGAGGGACAATCCTGCGTTTACTGAACAAACTGAAAAAGCAGTGCAATATTTCAAAGGCTATTGCCCGAACAGTCAAGACGCTACATTTGTTGTCATTAAAGTAGAAAACTATAACTGCATTGCGTATCTTGCAGACGAGTTTACTCCTTATACATTGGCTGAAATGATAGCGCCGTTCGATAAAGACAGAATTTGCCCGATTCAGGGGCTTGAAACAAAGTACGCATTCAAAAAATAGTAAGGAGAAAACACTATGGTAAACTATTTCAGAATAACCGCATATCATCCCGCCAGGGATATCTGTGCTGTCTTTGACAGCAACGGCAGATTTGAAAAGTTCTGGCAATTCAGCTCATTTCTCGTCTAGAAAGACTTCAAAATCGTCGAAGTCGGAGGGGACGATAAATTCCTCGACGAGACTTTCCGATGGTTCCTGAATCCGATAAACTCATTTTACGCGCTTGTGGTAGAGGAATTCTGGAAAGGAAAGGTAACACGATTGCCATAAATGGGAAACTATATGAAGCCTTAGGTTAATACAGAATATAAACAGAATTGCAAAGGGGAGAAGTCATGACTTCTCCCTTTTTTATAAGTATGGAGTATACGACCGAATAGTGCAAGAATTTTTATAAATTATTGAAATCTAAACAAAAATATGGTAAAATGACTTTATGTGCAAAATTCATTATGATTGGTCTTGATCAGTCTGGATAGATAGGGTCTTAAAAGAAAAGATTTTTATAAATGATTTTTATTTACTTATTGCGCAATGAGCAAATATTAAAAAAATATAGGATATACTCACTTTATATTGAAATATCGTGTAATGCGTGCTATAATGTAATAGATTGGGTAGTTTTAGGATATTAGACATATGACAATCAGTTACAAGAAATTATGGAAACTCTTTATAGATGAAAATTTGAAGGACAGGGATCTATTTCGCATGTCAAGTATAAGCAATTATACATTGAAGAAGCTGAATTATGATAAAAGCGTAACGACGGATAATTTAGTGAGGATATGTGCTGCATTAAAATGCGGTATTGAAAATATTATGGATATGGTTGAAGACTAATGGAAGGTTTAATACTGTTCATATTTTTGATCGTTGTGCTGTTAGTGATTTTGTTGATCGTTTATTTAGAAAAAAGGAAAAAAGCGACGCAAACGCTTTTAATTGAGAAGCCAGTAAAAGAGAAAACAATAGCATGGAAGACAAGTCAAGAATATGCGCTTGTTGGTTTCCTCGTGTCCTCGCTAAATCAATTTCAAAAGATCCAAAATCAAATTCAGTATTGCCAGAATTTGATAAAGTGGTATAACAATCGAAAAGAAGCATTGAAATTTTTAAGAAAAAATGAAGAGATTTCTAAAGAAGCGGGAGAAATTGAACAAATATATAGAGAGATTGTAAAATTAAATAAGGATAAAAATGCAATTATTGCCGAATTTGTAAATTTAAACCCAATTGGTAAGGATAAAAGTATAGCTTCATTAAACGACTTTAACTATTTTAAAACAACATCGGATGATGCTCTTTCTGAACTATTGCAAAATCTAAATTCTTGTAGATTAGATAATGGAATAAAAATCTTTTTTTGTGCAAACTTTTATCTAATGTCAAAAAATTATGGTGTCAAAATTTGCCCTTATTTTGATTTAGGCGTTACAGAAACAACTGAATTACAAGCAACGGGATATAGCGTTAAACCGGCAATTGATGATGAAATTGTTGGCTTAAAATACTTGCATGAAAGGAAAAGGGGAGGACCCGACAAGCGGTATACTTATAATCCGGCCACGTATATTGTTCGTAGAGGGATAGTTGTTTTAACGTTTAGGGGAGACGGTGAAGCGACGATTAAATTTTCTAATACTACAAAATCTCATTTCTATGCTTCAAAATTCTTGTATTTAGTACGTTTTGCCGGATTTCCCAGAGAAAAAGAGATGTATGCTAAAATGATTTCTATGAATAAAGTTTATTCAGCTACGGACATTTTTAAAATGATGGATGAGGATGAATACACTAAAAGAGAAGAGCAGAAAAAATTACAGGTGGAAGGGACTATTCGTCAACAAAAAGTAAGCCAGGAAAAACCGGAGGAACAACATGGGTTCAAGGCTGAAGAAGAAAAAAGGTTAGAGGAGGAACGACGCAATTTAATATTTGCAAAAGAAATTAAGACGATGAAAACGCAACCGGTTTGGAATCAATATGAAGCAGCTTTGTTGCTCAAAGGATACTTAGAAATTAGTAAAGGGGCGGATAAGCAAAAGACAATTGAAAGGCTATCAAAGATGCTTCGACGAATGGCTGTTCATTCAGGTATTATAATAGATGAAATTTATCGTAATATAAATGGGATTACATTACAGATGGATCGAATGAGAATGGCAATGACCGGGCAAATTGATGAAAGCAGAAAGCCGGCGAAAGTTTTTCTTGACGTTGTTTCATTGTATAAGTCTGACAAGGAAGGTTTTGATAAAATTTTACTTGAAGCGAAAGAGAAGTGTGGGGAAGGTATTAAGCAAGATGAGGACCTTGTAGTTAAAGTAGAACTTCCACCTCTAACTGATGTAATTGATAAAGGAGTAAAACGTAAACCGCAGAAAGACTATCAGCAAAAAGAAGATAATATCAAAGTTTATGATTTTCAACAAAATACTTTTTTAGGCTTTACAAAACCACTGTTAGTGATGTATTTTGGAGAAATAAATTCAAAAGTACAAAGTTGGAGTGACGTATATTGCTCGGTCCTTTTATCTTTGTGGCAAGATTATCCTTCGATCATAAAGGGATTAGCAGAGGATCCGGAATTTACTACTATTTCTTATGATAAACAAAGTTTAAGACATGCGATGGAAATTACATCTTCATTGTTTGCAGAAGGAAATAGAAGCGCGACGGATTTAGGACAAGCTATTAGACAATTACTTGATATTTGCAATGTTGACTATGAAAACGTTGTGATCAGATATGTGTTGGTTGATCAAAATAAGACTGTAAATGATGCAAACGAAAATTTTCAATCTAATGATGAACAGGGTGAGACGATCTCCGATCTGGATAATGACCTTTTAATAGAGGGGGTGTCTGATTTAGATAATGAAATCTATGATGTGATTAAAACAAAATATTTAAACGGATTTCTTATAGGCGCTATCAATTTCAAAAAAATACGTCGCTATTATGAGGAAATTTACGCAAAACAATTAACGATTGAGAATAATGCAATCGAAAAATCGCTAAGAAAGACTTGTATATTCTTAGATGGGAAATACTATGCAATAGACGCGTTAATGCAAGATGAGTTAAAGAATAAAGTTGCAGAATATATTCAAAATTGCATTAATAGTAATGGATATGTTTACTATAAAATGATTATGGACAATTTCGGATACGAATTGACTGAACATATTCCGGACTCTGAGTTGTTAAAGAAATATTTAAGCAAGGTTTTTCGTCAATATGTGTATTTTGAAGAATACATGGCAAGATCACGTGATGTCAAAATTGACGTTAACAAGGAAGTAGAACAAGTGCTACTTGATTCAGTATATCCCATATCGTTTGAAAAAATATGTGCCTTGTTGCCGCACCTAACGGAAGATGCGATTAGGAAAACTATTATATTTGATGACAAGATAATAGTAACCAATAATAATGATCGTTTTCATATCGATTCTATGGGGTTGACAGACGATGACGTAAACGCGATTAAAAAAATTATCGATACAGTTCTTCAGGAGCATAATTGTATGTTTGGGAATGAGCTTCTTAATGGAATAAAAAGCAAGCTTCCCAATCTGTATGAAAGCATAAAAGATTTTGGCGACAGAGGAATCCGGGGCGCAGTGGCATACAAATTAAAGGGCATTTTTAAGTTTAACTCAAATATTATTTGCAATATCGGAGTGGATATTGATAATGCTGAAGTCTTTAGATCTTTTGCAAAAACTGAACGATATTTCAGCCTGGCAGCCTTGATCGCCTTGAAAGATCAAATCGGAATAGGAAATATTTATTTTGATAATGTAAATGAAGTGGCTTCAAGAATAAATGCCAATGATTTTGTTCCAAATGAAGCTTTAGTGTTTAATGTAAATACCATAGATGAATTATTGGAGCAGATTATTACAGGCAATATGGCTTCTATAAAAGAGGCAAGTAATTTTGCTGTTTATCCAAGCACTTGTTATCCTTGGACGGAGTATTTACTTGAAAGCTACGTTGCAAAATATAGTAAAAAATTTAAATTGTTGCACGTTTGTTATGCAGAAAGTAAATGTTCAGGGGCAATTGTAAAAAGATCGTCGCAAATTGATTCAATGGATGCAGTTATAATTGAATATCTTATTTTACATGAAGAAATTCAATCAGGGAATGACGCATTAAGTGGATTAGTCGAAGATGGATACATTGCAAGAAAGCGCTATAAAAATATTGAAGACTTGTTAATTGTTGCAAAGGCAAAAAGGAGAAAATAATCAATGTATTCATATGAGTGGGATTCTGCTACAGGCGGATATATCCTGAATTCGACACCTCTTGCATTTAGTAAAGAACCCAGACCTGTTTATTATCAAGAACTTGATATTTTAGGGTTTAATGCTAAATGGAAATATCCGAAATCAGATGCTTATCCAATCATGTGGGCGGAAGCCAATAATTATTATTACAGAGGTAAGTTAGTCGCAAAAACAAAAGGTGGATCGATTTACCAGGCTCCCGAGTTAATTTTTCTTGAAAATCCTGAACCGGACGGAACTGAATTAAGATTTGTCGATATACCGGCGATGATCGAAAAAAACAGAAGTATATTGGAAAGTTTGACTCAGGAAACAATAAAAAAAATTTATAATACATATTTGGCATATCAAAAGAAAGTAGATGTTTTTTATGTCGCTTTTTCAGGCGGTAAAGACAGTATAGTAACGCTTGATTTAGTGCAAAGAACTTTACCCCATAATGAGTTTAAAGTGTTATTTGGGGATACAAAGATGGAGTTCCCAGATACTTATAAAACTGTTGAAGTTATAAAAGAAAAATGCGAACATGACGGTATAGATTTTATAACAGCTTCATCGCATTTTGATCCATCAGAAAGTTGGCGACTGTTTGGCCCACCGTCTACAGTAACAAGATGGTGTTGCAGTGTTCATAAAACTTCTCCGCAAATTATCCTTTTAAGAAAAATCCTTAATAAATCTAATTTCACAGGTATGGCATTTATTGGAGTCAGGGCAAGCGAAAGCTTAGCAAGAAGTGAATATGATTATATTAGTTTAGGAGAAAAACATAAAGGACAGTATAGTTGTAATCCGATTATAGAGTGGAATACAGCAGAATTGTATTTATATATCTATACAAATAATCTATATCTCAATGCAGCATACAAAAAGGGAAATCGACGCGCTGGATGTTTAATCTGTCCAAGAGCAGCAGAACGTAACGAGTATATGAGTAATGCCTGTTATCCGGAGGAAGTAAAAAAGTATTCGTCTATTATCAAATCTTTATATAGTAAAAGTTTTCCTACAGAAGAACGACTTGAACAATTTGTAAGTTCAGGAGGATGGAAAGCAAGAAAAAACGGTAGAGATTTGGATGTTCAAATGAACTATACTGAATTATCTACAGCAAAAGGGATTACATTACGTGTTGAAAAACCAAAAACTGACTGGAAAGAATGGATTAAGACTATTGGCATTTTAGAAAGTGATACGTCTCCGTATACCATATTGTTTAGAGGAAATCGGTATTCCTTTGAACTGGAGGAGAAAGATGAAACTATACAGGTTTTATTTTCACAAGCGATCTGCAAACAAAATCCTCTTTTTGTAAAGCTATTAAAAAATGTATTTAGAAAGGCAGCTTGTTGTGTGGGGTGTAGGGAATGTGAGGCCGATTGCCATAATGGATGTTTAAAAATCGAGAAAGGTAAAGTAACTGTTAGCAATGAATGTAAACATTGTTCAGAATGTCATAAGGTCGAAAAAGGCTGTTTGGTTTATAAATCTATAGAAATGCCCAAAGGAGGGTTTAGTATGAAACAAATGAGTTTGAATTGCTATTCACATTTCGGCCCCAAAATGGAGTGGATAAATCAATACTTCATGTATAAAAACGAATTTGATGCAAATCATGATTTAGGCTCACAAATGTATAGCTTTTTTAAAAGATTTTTACGAGATGCTGAACTCATTGATCTTAACGGATTTTCTCGTTTTGCAAAGATTGTTGAAAGACTTGGTTTGGATAATGAAGCTTCTTGGGCACTTATGTTAACAAATTTGGCGTATACGCCTCAAATTGGTTGGTTTATAAAACATACTGGATTTAGTGAGCTTTATGAAAGAAATTATATTTTATCATTGTTGGTTGATGATGGTGCAAAGGAAAGTTGGGTAAACGACATATGGAGTGCGTATTCAAGATTTATAGATTTACCGTTTTCTAATGTTGGATTAGGTATACCTCATAAAGATAATGGTAAATTTACTGGGTTTACAAGGATTTCTTGGCGTACCCCCGAACCCAAAGTCATTCTATATGCTTTATATAAATTTTCGGAGGCGTGTGATAATTATAAACAGTTCTCATTGACACGATTGTTAAATCATGAAATTGAGAGCGATGGGATTAGTCCGACACAAATATTTGGACTTGATCGGACGACAATGGAAAGAATTCTGAATGGCTTGGCAAATAACTATCCGGATTTTATTTCAGTAGCCTTTACGCTTGATCTTGATAATATTAATCTGAAAGAAAAAACATCTGAGGAAGTATTGTCTCTGTTTGAGGGGGATTAAAAAATGGAAACAAACAAATATGCGCATTATTTTGATATTGACGAAGAGTTTTTCTCTGCAGTAAATCAAGAACTCATTGAGGAAGGAAAGGTCGATTGGCACAAATTTTTCCCTCATGAGACCTTTGTAAAATTATTGAAAGATACATATAGCGTTTTAACAAGGCAGCATCTGTCGATTTGGGTAGAAGGCGCTTATGGTACTGGCAAATCTTATGCAGTACTCACCTTGAAGAAGCTTCTTGAAGCGGATGAGGATGAGACGATAGCCTATTTCCAAAGATACAATCTTGACATCGATTTGCTCAATAAGTATCTTGGATTGAAGAAAAATAAAGAGCAGAAATTGATTACTGTACACCGTTATGGGGCACAGTCGATTCTCAATGAGCAAGATCTTGTTTTGGCGGTGCAGGAGAGCATAAAAGAGGCTCTGGAAGCGAACGGCATTGAATATAAGGGAGAGGTTTCATTAAAAGAATCTGTCATCAAGTGGCTGTCTAATTCTTCAAATAAGAAATATTTTAACGATATTATTAATGAAGAATTTCCGACTGAATTTGGTGGAGATGACGTAGACAGAATTATAGAGAAATTGGAATCTTATTCGCAGGACAAGCTTATTGTAATTATGAATAAGATTTTTAAGGTTGCAAGAAAAAAAGGTATTCGGGCTATGACCCTTGATAAAGAGGGGATGGTTAAATGGATACAGGATATTATTAAAACTAATAACCTTCGTGCTATAGTATTCATATGGGACGAATTCACAAAATATTTTGAAAACAATATGAGTGATTTGACCACGTTCCAAAAACTTGCAGAATTAAGTGAAACAGATCCGTTTTATTTGGTTATTGTTACGCACAAATCGGAAGGCATTTTTGCTGAAAACGATAATGATAAAAAGTTGTTGGGTAGATTCGTTAGCCCGACTTGCTTAATAGAGTTGCCCGATACGATGGCATTCCGTTTGATGGCAGAAGCGATGGAAAAAACCAAAGATCCAGCTGCTCTTGAAGAATGGAATGAGATGGTTGTTGATTTATATAATAGAACAGATGTATCGCGAGATTTGGTCCTAAAACAGTTACAGAAAAGAGATCCGAAATTTACCGTTAAGGATATGGGGCGTATATTACCTATGCACCCGTATGCAGCATTGCTGTTAAAACATTTATCTGCACAATTCGCCTCTAATCAAAGAAGCATGTTTGACTTTATTAAAAATGATAAAGGCGATGACATACATGGATTTCAATGGTATATACGGAATTATGGGCCTGAAGATGATAATCCGTTATTAACGATCGATATGCTCTGGAACTTCTTTTATGAGAACGGGAAAGAGCAGTTGGCAAGCGATGTTAAGAATATCCTGAACCATTATAATAATTCACATCCGGATTATTTACTTGAAACACAAAGAAGAGTATTAAAAACGATTCTTTTAATGACTGCTATATCTCAATCTTTGGGTGATAGCGTGGATTTATTTATTCCTACGGATTCCAATGTAGCCAATGCCTTTGAAGGGATTGAAGATATGGAAGGTGCTCAGGCAATCAATGCTGCGCGCTCTTTAGTAGAGCAGCATATTTTGTACAGGAAAAAGCTGAAGGATAATAAAGAATGCTTTGCTCCTTTAATGGCGGCTGTAGATACCAGTAAAAAAGTCGAGTATGAGGCTCAGATCGATCAATATACAACAACAAAATTAGTTGATGATGCTGGATTTAATAGTGAAGACGGTATAAAAAATCCGACAGGAAAACTATTATTTACTTCGCCACTTGCAAATAGATTTAGGATTATTCTTACGGGAGTTGATTCCTTCTCACAAAGAGTAAGGATGATAAGGAATAATCCTGTTCAAGGCAAAATTTATACAATCTTGGGGTTTGCAAAAAGCGATGTAGAGTGTGCAACTCTTAGCAAGTTGGTAAAAGAATACCTTAATAATTCAGAGTATGATGAATGCAATATCATCTACATCATATCTAAAACACCTCTCGGGGCAGATCTTTATAACCGCTATAAGGATAATTTGTCCGATAGTATGACGTTTGCGGGGAACGATAAAGGTAGTGAGGCCGAGCGGAGGAAGGAAGCATTAAAAATTTTAAACCTAGAATGGGGCTCAAGAATTGAAGCCGGGACTTTTGACATTGATTGGAAAAAGAATAACGGTGAATTTGTCCATGAGTTTATTTCCGATTTTGCAGCATTGAAATCGTATATGTTGCAAACGGTAGATCGTGATTTTTATCCCTATGGATTTGAATGGAGATATTCCGTTGCTTCTAATATGTACAAATCATATTTACAAGCAAAACAAGGTGTTAAGAGTGCTGTTGCCGGCGTGTGCGAAGGGACATTTAGAAATCCCAATAAGATGATGCTGACAGAGCAAGTGATTGATGCGGCTTGGGGAACTTCGTTTGATGATAAATATTGGGAAACTAATCCTGGTTTGCCAATCAGTGCTCTTAAAAGTAAAATTGAAGAGAAAATTCATGCCGATTTTGAGGCGGACGGAAGAGTGTCGATAAGCAGTATATACCAAATAGCAAAGGCAAAACCGTTTGGTTTAATGCCTTGTAATCTTACTGCCTTTATCTTAGGTTTTGTTTTAAGGGAATATACGTCAGATCAATATCGTTATACCGATGACCAAACATCGGACGTAATGAGTTCTTTACATTTACAAATAATGATTGATGAAATCATTAAAAACCAAGAAACTCCGGACAAACGTTACAGGGATAAATATATTGTAACCATGACTCCGGAAGAAAAAGAATTCCACCGCCTTGCATCAATTGTTTTTGATATTCCGCTTGAGCTCTGTACATCTATTCAGATTACAAGGGATAGGGTACGAAATAAAATGAAAGTGCTCTCTTTCCCTATTTGGACGTTAAAATATGTAGATGATAGGGAATATGCATCAACGGATAAAAAAACCATTGATGTGGTTATCGATTTGCTTTCGGAACTTGCGAACAGTGGAAATACCAGCGAAGTTAACATAGCTAATCAAATTGGGAAAATCTCACTCTCCGAGATAAATTTAATTTCAGACTTAAAAGATCTCGTGACTAAAGAAAATTGTAGAAAAGGTATGGCAAAATATTTGTCCGGGTATAAAGATGGGGAATTGATCAGTTTATCTCAAAGAGTAAAAGATGAAGGACAATATCTTAATGTTGTAGCAGGAAAATTTACAGATGCCGATGCTGCGAATTGGGTATGGAATCAGGGGACGGCAAATCAAAGAATTGATGAGGTCATCGTAGAATATAAAATCATTGACGAGACCAATAAATTATTAGGGCCTACCAATTATAATTTGAAGACTGCTCTAGAATCTTGGAAAAATCAGTGTAATTTAATTCGAATTTCATTTGATGCGATGAAGGATAAAATTGGAGCCTTGGCACAATTTATGTCCCTGTTGAAAGAGTTAAAAAGTATTGGCCAGCTGCTCCCTTCCAAGCAAAATGATTTTTATACCCAATTAATCCTTAATAAGGCGGAATTTAAATCTTTCTTTGATGTTCAGAAAGTGTTGTTTAAAGAAATATGTTCATTCTCTCTTGAAGGAGTGGATGAGGATGAAATAGATGATATTTTCAAGGGTATCAGTCCTCAACGAAATGCTTTCATTATGACAAAAGCAGATTATATAAAATTAGTTGATGATTTGGTATCCGATTACAAGAAAAACCAGAAGAAAGAGCAACTCAAAAAATTGTGGAAGGAAAAGACTGGTACAGATTCTCCAAGGGCTTGGTCTGAACAATATAAAACGCCGATACTTTGTATGATTCCAAAAGAAGAGCTGCAAAAGGCAAAGAAGGCTTTTAGTTGTTTTGAGAGTTTAGTGGTTTCCGATACGGATATACAAGATGCGTTGACTTATTTTGATATGGCAAAGTTTTTTAACGACTTAACAGATCAGACATTAAGAGACGAAGCATTTAAGAAAGAAATTTTAAAAGAATACGCAACGATTTTAACAAACGTCAATGAAGTCAGGGAATATTTGTTGAAATATTTCTTGAACGTATACGATTGGTATGGTGATAATATTGTCGAAGAACGTATTAAATCGTATGCGGAACATGAATATCAAATATCGAAAAACCATGAAGTAATTCAAATTATTCAAGGAATGGGCGATGCTGAATTAAAGCAATATATGATGGGATTGGCACAGGATAATGTTTTATTGGGGATTCAAATCTTAAAAAACAAAAGGTAAGGGTTTATGCAAGTAGAATCATGTATTGAAAAAATCGAAAAGCGCAATCATCGAGATAATCGAAGGATTCTTTATGTCAATATAAATAATGACAAAGATCTAAGAGCCATTAAAGAACATTTTGAAGTTGGATATTCGTTTGTCAACGTCGCAACAAAAGGCAAAGATGAGATGCCAACGTTAGATGAAACGTTGGATCTAATTGAATCATTTCATGATGTTGTATTTATTGAGGGGATTAGCGCTTATTCGAGATTGGGTGGCCAGAAGCAATTAAAAACTAATATCAATCTTTTGCTTAATACGCAGCTTTCTTCCAAGGCTGTGGTACTGCTTTATCAATGCGATGATATTCTACAAGAGACCATAAATAAAGATCCAAGGGTAGAAAATCAAATCCTTTTTGTGGAGGGAAACAAGCAAGAATTACCTAAAATTATCTTTGTTAAAGAAAAAGTGGCGGACATTCTTGATAGTTACGTCATTAAAGGTCTATCTACATTGATTCGGAATATTGAAACAGAAGGGTCGGCAGAAATTTTTGTAAAGACACATTTTACAAAAGAAGATTTTCCTGATAGCTTGTACTTAATTGAAGAAATGAGCTCATTTTTTGAAATTGTTAAGAAAGAATTTCTTCCCTCTTTATCTTTAGAGGATGAAGGCTTGCTTAATGAAGAACAATGGCGCATTTTTGCAGAAGGCTGCAAGAAGAACAATGGCATAGAAGGATATTTTCGTAAAGCAATCGGGGATATGCATTCAATTGATTTGTATGTGAATAATTGGACAAAGCTAAGTGATGAAAAAAAAGCTTTGTTATTTATTTCAATAAAAACGAATGCAAATAAATGCAATAATAATTCTCTTAAAATTGCGATAGGAAACTGCAAAAAAATTTCAGATTTACAGATTCAAATTTACAAAAGTATTTTAGTTTATGATTATAGATTAAAAGATTTTTGGCAGAAGTATGATGAACGAAAAGTATTGCTTGCTGCTATAGGTCCTTCTGAACACTGCGCCAATGAGTTCTGTAACATAGTTGAATCATTTGGATTAAGGGGGTTATATTTTTTAACAGATTTAACGAAAGCAGAAAGGAAATTGATTATTAAACTTCTATCACTTTATGCAGATCAGGTCGATAAGAAGGAAGTTTTAGGTGTCCTTAAATTTACGTATAAGAATCTATGGGCATATTTAAAGAACTACAATTATAAAATTAAGGAATTAGATGAATATTTTAACGAATATAAATGGTTAAAAGTATTAAACCATATTACGCCGGAATTTTTGGAGAGAGTAGAGAAAGAAGCAAAAGAGAGAAATTTTTATCGTATTCTTTCTCCCAGAAGTGATTATCTCTCTAAACTTAAGAAACAAGATTCTATTTTATATTTTGTTGATGCCTTAGGAGTTGAATATTTAAGTTTTATTGCTCAAAAGGCAGCCGAGTTGAATTTAATGATGGATGTTACAATTTGTCGATCTGAAATTCCGTCAATTACATCAATGAATAAAGAGTTTCTTGATGTATTCAAACAATCGAAAGCAGATATTGTTGATAATATTAAGGGATTAGATGAGATAAAACATTCGGGGGCTTTAGAGTATAATTATTCAAAAAGTCCATACCCTACATATCTTGCGGATGAGCTTTCCATAATTTCTGATGTTTTAGAGCAAATAAATGCAAAAATAGGCAGTTCGTATGAGAGAGCATACATTATATCAGATCATGGGGCGAGTAGGCTTGCGGTATTGCAAAATCATGAAACAAAATGGGAAATGTTAAATAAAGGCGAACATTGTGGACGGTGTTGTAAAAAATCCGATAATATTATTGATGTACGTAATGAATTTATGGCTGACGATAATGGCTATTGGGTTTTAGCCAATTATGACCTGTTTAAAGGTGGAAGGCAGGGCACCGTGGAAGTACATGGGGGAGCAACTTTGGAAGAAGTGACCATTCCTATACTTGAATTTACAAGAATGCCAGATAATATCAGCATCGAAGTTTTAACGAAGATTGTAAATACTGGTTATAAGGTAAAGCCTGTTTTGAAGTTTGTTTCAAGTTTTAAATTGCATAATGTAAAAATCATAATAGGCGAGAGAGAATACCTTGCAGATAGTCAAGATGATTTGCATTTCAGTGTTGAATTGCAAGGAGTTCGGATAGAAAAGGAATATATTTTTGAAGTGATGGCCGATAGCAATATTAGAATTGATAATCTTAAGTTTAAACTGAAATCATCAGGTATGGTTGATAATGATATACTGTAAGCGAGGGTAACTAAGATGAAAGAGGGATTGATTGAAAAACTTCAAGAATGCTTTGGACAAATGATTGTCTATAAAGATTTAAGTAAAAGTAATTTCTTTTCAGCTTTGAGCTTGCCGTCTTTTTTGCGTGATTGGTTATTAAAAAAGTTTGAAGACGAAAGCGGTAATTATGACATTGAAGAAGTCAGCTCTTTTATAAAGACATACTTGCCCAGAAAAGATGATTGGGTCAGTATTAAAAATAGGATTATTTGTGAAAATGAAAGAGTAAAATTTTTAACAAAAATAAGTGTAGATATAAGTATTAAGACACAGGAAATTACTTTTTCGTTGCCCGAGTTTGGTCTAACTAACAAAGAAACAATAATCGAAGAGCATGTGTGGCAGCAGTATAGCTCTGAACTTGTGGCCGGTAAAGAGGTTTGGGGTATTGTTGAATTGGGTTATAGATCCCCTGATGCTTTTGATATAAGCTGGGAAGATAATCAAACAGGGACGAAAGCAAAAGGTGGAAAACAGGGAAAGATAAAATTAACGAAATTCACCAATTTCTGCCCTTATACAATAGATACAGATTTCTATAAGGATATCCGTAATGAATTTACAACTCAAGAATGGATAGATGTTCTTCTTGGAGCAATAGATTATAATGCGGACGGATATAAAAATGATAAAGCAAAACTTGCTATGATTTCAAGGTTGCTTCCGTTTGTCGAAAAAAGGATCAACTTGATTGAGTTAGCGCCAAAAGGTACAGGGAAATCATATCTTTTTGGACGGATTAGTAAATATGGCAATTTGACTGCAGGTGTGATGTCGCGCGCAAAACTATTTTATGATTTGAGTAAACGGACATATGGCTTAATTTATAATAATGATTATGTTGCATTTGATGAAATACAAAAGCTTGCTTTTGCCGATCCTGATGAAATGAGCCAAACATTAAAAGGGTATATGGAACAGGGTATTGTATCTTTTGGTGGACATACTGGAACTCCCGAGGCTGGCATAATTCTACTCGGAAATATTCCCCAGGATAGCATGAATGAATTTGTACCAATGTTTGGATCATTACCGGAATTGTTTAGAGAAAGTGCATTGCTTGATAGATTCCATGGGTTTATTAAAGGGTGGGATATTCCGAGAATGAGTGAGAACATGAAAATTTGTGGCTGGGCATTAAATACCGCGTATTTTTGTGAGATCCTTCATATTTTAAGGGATGACGTTAGTTATCGCGCTGTTGTTGATGAATTGCTCGAATATGATGCAAACTCTGATACAAGAGATGTCGAAGCGGTAAAGCGTATTGCAACGGGTCTTATGAAATTATTGTTCCCCAATGTACGGACAGCAAAGGATATAGCACCTAAAGATTTTAAAGAATATTGTGTAAGACCTGCGGTAAATATGAGATCTATTATCAAATATCAGATGGGCATACTAGACAAAGAATATCGTGGTAAAGATATTCCTAAATTTTCTATTAGGGAGATAGAAAAAGAGGATGAATAAATACAAGTGTGTATCCTGTGGTAAAGAGAATCTTTCTAAAGACGAAATCGGTTTAACGAAAAAACTTATATCTCGGGATGCGACAACATTTTATTGCATTGATTGTTTGGCTGAATATTTGTGTGTAACCACAGATGAATTACGTGATAAAATCGAAGAGTTTAAGGAAGAAGGCTGCGCGTTGTTTAAGTGAGGATAACATGGCAAGATTAATCTATGCCGATAATGCGGCAACAACAGAATTAGATGCAGATGCATTTAAGGCGATGACTCCATTTTTCTTGACGGAATATGGGAATCCGTCACAACCGTATTCATTTGCTCGCATGCCTAAAAAAGCAATTAAAGAAGCAAGGGAAGTAATCGCAAAATGCATTCATGCTGAACCAGATGAGATTTATTTTACATCAGGAGGAACTGAGAGCAATAATTGGGTATTAAATGGAACGACATACCTGAATCATACTCACGGAGCTATTGTCACAGATAATATTGAGCACCATGCAATCTTGAGAACATGCGAAAGTATTGAGAGGAGAGGTTATCCTGTTGCCTATATGTTTGCAGACAACGATGGTATTGTGCAACGAAAGGCTCTCGAAAGTTTTTTAACAAACAAGGCAAATCTTGTGTCGGTGATGACGGCGAACAATGAAGTGGGGACAATACAACCGATTAAAGAACTTTGTGATTTCGCGCATAGTAAAGGAGTAATGTTCCATACGGATGCGGTTCAAGCAGTAGGGCATATTCCGATTGACGTAAAAGACTTGGACATTGACTTTTTATCTGCATCAGCCCATAAATTCAATGGTCCTAAAGGTATTGGCTTCCTATACATAAAAAGAGGAATAAAAATTCTTCCTTATCTCTGCGGTGGCGGTCAGGAAAAAGGTTTACGCGCGGGAACAGAAAATGTTGCGGCGATTGTAGGAATGGCAACAGCTCTTCAAAAGAACGTAATCAACTTGTCGGCTAATATTGAATATGTGAGGAATTTGGAGACAGAACTTCTCAAATTGTTATCTCAAACAGGAATTGAATTTAAGAGAAATGGAGCGGGAGAGCATGTTCCTGGTAATATAAGTCTTTCCTTTAGAGGCAAAGATGGAGAAATGATTTTGCATAGACTTGATTTGATGGGTGTTATTGTTTCAACTGGGGCAGCTTGTGATTCAAAAGAGATAAAAGTATCCCATGTATTAGAAGCTATGAAAGTTCCTAAAGAGTATGCACTCGGCACGATCAGAATTTCGCTATCTAAAGATAATACATTTAAAGAGGTAGAACAAATAGTCAATATATTAAGACAAATACTAATTACTTAAAGTTAACTATATTGTCAACTCATTAGAAATTAAATGGAAATAAGCATATACCTTAATGGTGTTCAAGCCGTGTTGAATTATATTCGATACGGCTTTTCCAATTCAACTGCCTATCTATTGGTACGTATTACATCATAAAGGATTTTGTTAAGAAAATAGTAGCGCTGCAGTGCCTAAATTTCGCCTGCTTTGGCATCTTCTTGCCACGCAATACAATTTTTCGAGTCTTTAGTCGAAAATAAATGTTTGCGTTTTTTAAGACTGCTTACGGGGTGAATTAGAGAACAGGTAAAAAGGCGAAGAGATGTCGGCAAAAAAAATGACGATAAGGGGCTGATGTTGCCTCGAAATAAGGGTTGTTTAAGTTCCATAAATGGTAAAAATCACCAATGAAAATTTTGTTAAAAATTCACACACTGCCTGCAAGACAACACTAACAGACCTAATGCGCGGAGTATGGGGTTTGCGCTGATCCGCTTGCACAGCGCCCGTTTTCTCTCGCGCTTTGTTCAAGATCTTCCATCCCGTTTTTGGTGCTTGGCAGGGGAAGTTGCATTGTGGTTTGCCCTTGCTTTCCTTGTTCTGCGCCAATGTGGCGCTTTTGATATGGAACGCTTTGTCCGAAAAAGTATCAAAATATCTCATTGAGGTACAAAAAGTTTTCGGTTTTGGCTATGCGAGGAGCTATTTAGCGGGCAAAATGCGAATTATGGTTAAACGATTATTGAAAAAATATAAATACCCGTCCAAAAAATACGATAATGCCATTGAAACTGTAATGTTGCAATGTGAAATGTGGACAGATAACGCGGAGTAAAAGCAAAAGGTACGGCTTATAAAGCGACAAAAATTTTTGTAAAAATGATTTTATATTTAGTGAAGCGGCGCGAGGACAATGAGCCCTCGCGCCGCCTGCGTGTCAGTGGAAAAATCCGTAAAGACTTTTTCGTATTTCTGTGCTGTAACTTCCCGTTCCGAGGCCGAGTTCTAAAAGTTCTCCCGCATATTTTATTTCGGCGCCTTTCAGCATTTGGTAAATTTTTTCGGGCAATCGGAGCTCATCTATGGGAGAGAGAAATTTTTTAATGACGGGATCATCGATTTCTAACAGATCGACGCGGGTGCTGCAAGGCGCCCCGAATTCATCTTTACCGTTAATGCGAAAGATGTCGGAAATCTTTTTGTATTCGATTGCCGTCAAATCTTCCCGTAAAAATTTTGAAAAACAAAAGGCACCGAGAAATTTGCAGCAAGTCGGGCTGTCGTCTGTATCATACGGATCGATTTGAAAAGCTAACCGAAAAGGATGAAATCCTTCTTTGTCTCGTTTTTCCATTATCTTTTTATGAGAGGGGCTTACGCAGAATTCTTTTATGAAGGTCTCATCCGAGCTTTTAAAATTTTCCCACAAATTATCTTCCGAGCCATGTTCCATACCGTTCATATATACGAACCAGGCACCGACTCCTGCGGCACCGAAATCGTCAAGTTCTACCAAACTGCGCATATAACCTTTAAATTTGGTACCGATCGCTTTATTGATCATGTCGGCATAGCTGTGCCCATAGATAAAATCTCCTGCTGTCAATGTCTTCATACTTTTTCTCCCTTTCAAGTTTCAGATGATTTGTACGGTTTTAGAAATTCCTTGTTCGGCGGCAAGGCGGATTCCGTCAACAAAAAACGAGTATTTTTCGGTGTTTTGTATTTTTTTGTCGTACGGATACATAGATCAAATTCACATTTATTTAAGATGTTCCAGAAATATCCGTTGCAAGAAAATCACAATGCTGAATCAACTGTCATTATTTTGCCTAAATTATTTTAGCAAAATTAAACAGTAAATGCAATATTTCAGTAAAAATAGTAAGTTCTTATATGTTTTCTTATATGTTTTCTTAGATGTTTTCCTGTATTTCCTTCGTAAAAATAAAGCGGAGCCGTTTGGCTCCGCTTATATTTTTAATAACTTCCTTCTAACTCCTGCGTTTGAAAAAGAGGATCATTGAAAAAGTCGTACAGCGTGATCTCCAGTGCCTGACATATGTCCAGCAATGTGCGCGTACCGGGATTTTTACTGCGCCCGTAAAAAATACATCGCAACGTCGCGGACGGAAGTCCCGCCATGCTTGCAAGTTTATTTGGCGAAATTTTTCGCTCTTCGCATAGATCGTATATGCGCTTTGTGATCGCTTCTTCTAATTTCATCTGACTGTACCAAAGATATATCTCTTATATTTTAGCAATTACTTATGCAAAATATGAGAGTTATATCTCTGTTTTGTGTTATAATGGAAAAAAAGGAGCTTTATTATGCGCAAAACGGCTTTTATCGGTCACAGACGGATTCATCAAAATAATCTTGTAGAGGAATTGATTTTGACTATAGAGAGGCAAATTCAATCGGGATGTACTCATTTTATTGTCGGTTCGCACGGAGAATTTGATCGTCTTGCTTTGTCTGCTTGTCGTACATTGCGAAAACAATACCCGCAGCTGGTTATTGAAGTCGTAATAACAAGTTTACGTGAGGTGAATACCGATAATTTTGGACAAAGATACGATGATATAGAGACTGTTTTGTATGAAATTGAAGAAGTTCATTACAAGCGTCGCATCACTGTAAGCAATCAAAAAATGATCGATGAATGCGACACGCTTATCTGTTATGTCGATGAGGGCACCTATCAGAGCGGTGCAAAGACAGCCCTGCGATATGCTCAAAGGAAAGGGTTGCAAATCTTTAATCTTTGGACTGACAGCGCGAAAAACTAGTGTCAGTGATAAAAGTCTGATTTTTTTCAATTGTATGCCGTTTCCGTTGAGGCGATTTTGGCATAGTTCTTTGCGGATGTCAACGGCCGCAAAATCGTCGCTGAAAACTAAAATTTATACTATATGTAAAGCCGGGCAAGGGTCTCTTGCTCGGCTTTTTCGTTTCATGTTTTAGCATACGTATGCAACGATTTTGATTTTTTTCCGTTGACATCCGCCTGCTTTTATTAAAAATATCTTTCTCTTGATCGACCTATGCCTTTGGCGCCTCTGCCGGATCCCGGCGAATACAATTTCAGAGGTGTCAGGATGGAAATGTTGGTTACAAAGTTCTCAAATGGAAAATATCGCAACGAAGGTGAACTCTTCGCTGAACCGATCAAAGTGGATAACGTCAAGCTGATGGGCGAAGTGATCGCTTTGCAATCTTTGCGGACGGCGAAAAAGTATGATTGGCAAATTGCGGATCAATATTATATCGGGCTCATCAAAGATCTCCATCACATGGGAGAAGTCGATTATATCGTATCGGACGGCTACGACGTTGCACAGACGGCGATCTGTTTCCTGTATCAGTTTCTCGGCAAAAGAGTATCGGACATCTATGGGAAAGACAGTAAGGGAATCGAGATCACGATTAAACTTGCCTGTTACCGTGAACTGAACCGCGAGCTCAAGCGTTCCAAAAGAAAAGCGCAAAAAACGGAGTATATAGACTTTACGCACTATAAGGCTCTGCCCATGGATCCCGTAAACTGTTTCGAGAAAGAGCAGATTGATTACACCAAAGCGGATGCGATCCTGGAAGCCATGCATCTGAATGAGATGGAACTTGCCGTGCTTGACTGCGTTCTGAGAGGACTGGTGCGTTCGGAAATCATCGCGGAACTCGGGATCGGACGTGGCAGTATCTGCTACAGAAAAAGGCAGATCCGATCCAAATATCAGGCATATATCGGAAACATCTGACGATCGCGTTTTGATGAAACTTGAAAAATGAATTTATAGGGCCCGAAATTCGCTCTCTTTTGCCCCTTCATGGCAAGAAAAAACTCTTTTCAAGTATTTATCACAAACGGATGTTTGCGTTTCAGAAAGCGTTTTTTGAGGCGATTCCTGAATTTACTTCAAAGACGCTTTTTTCGGATATGAAAAAGTGCGAGCTATGAGCAAAAAATTATCATCAAAACGGCGAATGGCTGTAGTATGTGCGCTTGGTTTTAACAAGACATCTGTCCGTCAAAACACTTATCCCTTGAATTTCAAAAAACAAATGAAAATTTTGTTAAAAATTCACAAATGACGGCAGTGTGTGCGCTTGGTTATTAACAAGCGGCGGCGCTGCGCGCCGCCGACCAAGCGCACACACTGCCAACAAAACAATGTATGCGTATGCAAACCTGAAGCGCGGAGAACGGGCGTTTGCGCTGATCCGCTTGCAAAGCGCCCGTTTTCTCTCGCGCTTTGTTCAGG
>CALVXG010000003.1 GCA_944368925.1 uncultured Clostridia bacterium
AGGCGGGAAGATTACAGTACCGCGCAGGAAAAAATGCAAGTAACATACCCGAACACGTTTTTTGAAGAAGCGTTCGGAAGAAACGATTTTGAGGAATTAGACGCTATGGAACTGAAAAGCGGCAACGCCGTCGATTATCTGTTAAAGTACATAAGCAAAACGGGAGAGCGCATTGTTTACAGCCGCGGTATTCCGTCTGAAATCTGCATGAAATTGCCCGCACGGGAAATCGTCACGCATTTTGTCGATTTTGTGCGCAAGTTCGTGTTGTTCGACGATACCGTGAGTTGGGAACGGGATATAATGCACTATAAGCCGAAGCAGTTGTCCATGCTTGACTTATTGAGCCGAACTCCGCAGACCGCGTAAAAATACGCGGTTTGCGGTGATACAATGTAGTTGACCTGTTTTGCGCCTGTGGCTTTACATACGGCGCATTTTGGCGTTGCCGAAAAACGGAAACGAGGTGGCTTTTGCCCCACGGAAACCCCGCTTTTCAGTAGCGCAAAAATAAAAGGGCGGCGTTTCGCAAGCGATTTAGCGCGAAACCCGCCCTTTTTGCGGTGCAAAAAGGCGGTTGTGGGTTCGGCAATACGCGCCACCTTGTACTGCCGCGCGAAGCGCGGCACTCGTATAGTACAAGGTGGCGCGTATTGCTCTCTGTAAACAATTTGGGGGTTAATGTAACCCTAATTTTGGCTTTAAGCAAGCGGCAATGTCGCGTAAGTCGCTGTCATCTATAATCAAAACTTTTTTATTTAGTTTCTTATAGATGTTTTGCGTGTAGTCTTTGCTGTTAAGATACGGTTTGTTTTTTAGTTCGTTGTATTCTATGTACATATCGTAATCGGGCAGAAAAAAGTCGGGGTGTAGCGTTTTATCTTCTCCGTTTTCGGAGTAGTAAATGGTTTCCTCATAAACGGCGCGGACACGTTCTTTGAAGAAAAAGTCGCTTATGATTTTTTCTGCGCGGCTTCTGACTTTTCGTCCGTCGTCGCATTTGTATTGAAGGTTGCCGTATTCGTCAAGTATTTCGGTTTCGGTGCAATGGGTGATACGAATATCTACCGACCTGTCTTTGTATTTTGCATAGCATTTTTTGCAAAAATGTTTTCCGTTGGAGTTTTCTCCGCAGATTATGCAAGTTAACTCGTCGGTTTGCTCTGCCGTTGGTTTTTTGCAGTCGGGGCAAGGTCTGTTTGCGTAGTGCCATTTGCCGCAGTTTTCGCATTTGATGATTTTCCCTTTTTCTTTTAGGGCGTTACATTCTTTGCATAAAGGGAAAAAGCCGCTCGGTTTACCGCAGATTTGACAGTTCATATTACACCTCCATAAAAAAAAGAGATACGCAAAAAGCGTACCTCTCCCAAAACGTACTCTTTTTGCTTGTTGCTACACAAACATATCAAACGATATGGCAAAAAAAGAATACAGTTTTGACGGTATTCCTCGTTTGATATATTCGTTTGTGTAGCGTAATAATTTTACTTTAATTCGGGCTGTGTGTCAAGTCGCTGTAAGTATCAAGAACGATTTTGTGATAAAATGATTTAGTTTTGAACGAAAGGAAGGTAAGGAAATGAAACGGAAAGGAACGAAAAATTTAACGCGGACGCAAAGGCTTATGCTCGAAGATTGCGTGAACGCGGGTTTGAGCAAAAAGGTGATTGCCGAAAAACTCGGCGTTTGTCTTTCCACGGTGTATAAAGAGATACGGCGTGGACTGTATTACAAAAAGGTGCGCAGTTGGCACGGGTATTACGGTGACGTTCATTATAAGCAAGTACCCGCATATAGCGCGCAGATTGCGCAGGACAAATACGATTTGGCGATGACGGCGAAAGGTCGCCCGCTGAAACTCGGCAACGATTACGCTTTTGTCCGTTACGTCGAAAAACGGGTGCTTGCGGACGGTCTTTCTCCCTGCGCCGTATTGGGTGAAATCAAGCGCAATAAGATGTTCCGCACCGATATAAGCAAAGCGACGCTGTATCGGTACATAGCGGACGGCATTTTTATGAATATCACGATGAAAGACTTGCCCGTCGGTTTGCGGAAGAAACATTACCGAAAAGCGCAGGCGAAGCGACCGCCGAAAGGTACGAGCATTGAAAAGCGTCCGAACAAAGTAGCCGAACGCAAAGAGTTCGGGCATTGGGAAATGGACTGTGTGGTCGGAAAGCAAAGTACCCGCCATGTCCTTTTGGTTCTGACCGAACGGCTCACGCGTAAAGAAGTGATATTCCGTATGCCGAACAGAAAGACGGAAAGCGTTATCCGTTGTCTGAACGTGTTGGAACGGCGGTACGGTAAATTGTTCCGTAATGTCTTTAAGACAATAACGGTCGATAACGGCTCGGAGTTCTCCGATTTTAGCGGCATGGAAAAATCGTCCTATCGCGGCAAGCGGGTGCGCGTATATTATTGTCACCCGTACACGTCGTGTGAGCGCGGCTCAAACGAACGGCTTAACCGCGAAATACGGCGGCGCATACCGAAAGGCTCGGACATATCGAAGTTTACTGACGATGAGATACGGGCGGTCGAAGATTGGGTAAACGCCTATCCGCGCGAGATATTCGGTTACGCTACGTCTGCCGAACGGTTTGACGAGCAGATAGCCGCTTTACAGTAAGTTTGAAAGTACACTTTCAAGAAGCCGCCGAAAGACGGCTGTTTTGGCGTACACGGAAAATCGGTAAAGGCTTATTCCTGTTTGGAATAAGCCTTATTTTCTGTCTGAAACGGGCGATTTTGCCCTCATTATACCGCACCGAAAAAATTTTTTTTGAAAATTCAAAAAAATTCTATAAATTTACTTGACTTTACGAAAAATTTTTTTAATTTTTTGTTCTTTAATAGAGTCGCGCGCGCATGAGACGTTTTTTTAATAAGATGCGCAGACAGGTCGGCTTTTTTCCTTTCAGAACAAGACGCGCGGAGTCAGAGCGGTTGTTTGCAGAGATAAAGCCGCGCGGCGGAAGGTTTCGTTTTACCGTCTCTTGCAAAAAAATGCCCTTCTTCCTTTGGCAAGGACGGACACGAAGCTCTGTTCTTTACGAAAAAACGTGCAGGGCGTAAGGCTTTGTTTTACCGCGGCTTACAAACAACGCCCTTTTGGGTTTGGCAAGGACAGGTACACAGGTCGTTTGTTACGAAAAAACGTGCACGACGTAAGGCTTTGTTTTACCGCAGCTTGCGAAAAAGCCCTTTTGGGTTTGACAAGGGCAGGCGCACAGATCAGGTTTTTACGAAAAAACGTGCAGGGCGGAAATTTTTGATGATAGCAGCCATTGCGATACGCCGCCCCCTGCCTCTGCAATGCTCTTTGTTTGTTTTCTGCGGTTTGCGTTCCTTTTATACATGGGCATGATGCCTATCATACCGAAGGGGGACGCGCTTTTCGGCGCGTCCCCCTTCGGCATATCGGTAGGTATTTACAATGGGTATAAGCAAATTGAATGTTTTTCGGCTCTGTTGCCGCCGTATTTTTCAGAAAGTCTCCTCTTCCGAAGCGGCCCGTCCGCTCTTTCTCTCATCGTTTATCTGTCCCTATTTTAACACATGAAAAGGCATTTGTCAAATAAAAATTAACCTTAGTTAATTATTTTTCAGATTTTTTTCGCTTTATAAAATTTTTCGAAAACCTGAGGACTATTCGAACGCGGAAAAGACGGCACGGCTTAACTTTACACGAAGCCGCGCCGTTTTATGCAAAGCCGCGCGCGGGCAACAAAGAGCGCAAACACACTTTGAAAAAGAGAGCCGCGGAGCTTTTTAAGCTCCGCGGCAAAGGTTACATATTGACTTTTAAGGTATCGGCGATCTCTTTGCCGGAGCTTGTCCCGATGCGGTCGGCACCCGCGGCGAGCATTTCGCGGAACTGTTCCGCGGTTTTGATGCCGCCCGACGCCTTGACGCTGCAAGCGCCTTTGACCGTTTCTTTGAGGAGCTTCACGTCTTCGACTTTGGCGCCTTCCCCGAAATAGCCCGTGCTGGTCTTGACAAACGCGGCGCCCGCATCGCGCGCGCAGAGCGCGGCTTTGACCATTTCTTCGCGCGTGAGGAGAGAGGTTTCCAGAATGACTTTTACGGGGCTGCCCTTTGCGGCTTTCACGACCTGTTTGATCTCGCGCTTCACATACGAATAATTCCCGTTTTTGACGGCGGAAATGCAGATGACCATGTCGATCTCGTCCGCACCGTCGGCGACGGCGCGCTTGGTTTCAAAGACTTTCGTCTCCGTCTTGTTTTCCCCCATCGGGAACCCGACGACGCACGCAATTTTGATCTGCGGCGCGTTTTTCAAAAACTCGTTGCAGGCGGAAACGTAGACGGGCTGCACGCAGACCGCATAAAAACCGTACTCCACCGCTTCCGCACAAAGTTTGCGGATATCCTCGCGCTTTGCCGTCTGTTTGAGCAGAGTATGGTCGATAGTCTTCAAAAGCCTGCGGATCTCCAGAATCTTTTTCTGCCGCTTGAATTCCTCAAACTCCGCCATTTCGTCCGCAGAGATCGACGCTTTGCCCTCCGCGTCCTTTGCCTGTGCGTGCTCCGCCAATTTTTCCGTCTGTTCCGCTTCCGCAAGCGCGGGCGTCTCTTCTTTTTTCTTCCCGAATCCGAACATCAGTTATTCTCCTTTCCGATAAACCGGTAGACAAGCGGCCGCGCACGGTAAGAATCTTTCACCGAAAACGCGCTTTCCGCCAATAAAATCGCATCTTTATTTTCCTTTCTGTAAAAGATCTCCGCGATCGGTTCTCCCTTTTCCACACGATCGCCCGCACGTTTTTTCAAAACGATCCCGACCGTATGATCGATCGGATCTCCCTCTCTCGCACGCCCGCCGCCCAGCTGCGAACACGCCTTGCCAAGCGCCAGCGCCGAAACGTGCAGTTTTCCCGCGCGCGGCGCGCAGACTTGCAAGCGCCGCGGCGCCATAGGCAGAAGGGAAAAATCGTCGACCGCGCGCACATCGCCGCCCTGCGCCGAAACGATCTGCCTGAGCTTTTCAAGCGCCGCGCCCGATTTTACCGTCCGCTCCGTCCTTTCTTCCGCCTGCTCCTTTGTCAGTCCTTCCGACATTTCCAAAATTTTGCGGCAATGGTACAGCGAAAGCGCCGCCAACGCGTTCTTTTTGCCCTTGAGAACTTCGATCGCTTCCCGCACTTCCGCATTGCACCCGACGCAGTCCCCCAGCGGCGTATCCATGCAGGTGACCGCCGCGCCGACTTTTCTTCCCGCCGCCGTTCCGATCCGCACCATCAGCTCCGCCAGCTTTACCGCGTCCGACGGCCTGCGCATGAACGCCCCGTCGCCGTATTTCACGTCCAAAAGGATCACGTCCGCAAACGACGCCAGCTTTTTGCTCATCACGGACGACGCGATCAGCGGTATGCTGTCCACCGTCGCCGTAACGTCGCGCACCGCATACATGCGCTTGTCGGCAGGCACCGTGCTCCTGGTCTGCCCCGCAATCGCCGCCCCCACTTTATCCACCTGCTCTTCGAATTCTTCCGCCGAAAGCGTCACCCGCAGGTTCGGAAAACTTTCCATCTTATCCAGCGTTCCGCCCGTGTGCCCCAGTCCCCTGCCCGAGTATTTCGCGCACTTCACGCCCAGGGACGCAAGCACTGGCACGAGGATCAGCGTCGTCGAATCGGACACGCCGCCCGTCGAATGTTTGTCCGCATAGATCCCCGCCGCGGACGGCTTTTTCGCGCAGTCTCCGCTCTTTGCCATCGCGTCCGTCAGCACAAAACACTCCTCGTCCGTCATGCCCCGCCAAAGCACCGCCATACAAAACGCCGCGATCTGCGCGTCCGACGCGCTCTCGTTTGTCACCATGTCCACAAACGCGCGGATCTGCCCCTCGCTCAATAGCTTGCCGCGTTTTTTTAATTCTATGATATCGTATGCCGTCATGCGACAAAACTCCCCCTTATTCGTCCTTTTCCTCCGAAGCGCTCCCCCGTATCCGTGGTATAATACAAAAAAATGCCACGGAGTATTTCTATGAATCTGCTCGCTTCCACCCTCTGGGGCGGCGTCTACCTTCTGATCCTGTTCGGTCTGTGCTTCGGCGGCGTCGTCGGCGTACGGCTCCTGCAACAGCGGATCCGAACCTCAAAAAACGCGCCCCAGGAACAAAATCCTACGCCCGAAAAAACCGAAAAACCCGCCCAGGCCGAAAAGCCAAAACCCAAAGAAGTCTATTATATCGTCGAAAAAAAGAGGTCACGTCCCAAGCAAAATTATTCCAAACCCAAAAAAATCAATTTCGAATAATCGGTTTCGGCGCCGCGCGCAAAATACTTTGCGCGCGGCGCCGAATTGCTCAGTCCTCAAACCTGGAAACGTTGTTCCCTTCGTCCCAGAGCCTTTCCAGATGATAGAACAGGCGCGACTCGTCGTTGAAAACATGGACGATCACGTCGCCGTAATCCATCACGCCCCAGCGGCCTTCCCGCACCCCTTCCGTCCTGCGCGGCTCCAAGCCCGCCTTGGAAAGATGCTCTTCCAAATTTTCGCACAGCGCCTTGACCTGCGTCGTACTCCTGCCGCTGCAGATGACAAAATAATCGCAGATCACCGTCTTTTCACGGACGTCCACCGTCAGTATGTCTTCCGCTTTCTTGGAAGACAAAAATTTGCAGATCTGCTGCGTAAGTTCAAAAGATTCCATTTACTTTTTCCTTAACTCCTTGTAGTATTCGTATGCTCGGAACGTGAGCGGATAAATCGCGCCCTTTCCCTTCTTTAAATATTTGAGTTCATATTTCAGCGAGCGGTACATGCACTCGTCCAGATCGCGGTGAAACCACGCGCGCAAACGCTCGATGTGCGGGAAATCTCTCCCCTCTTCCAGCATGTCCGAAAGGAAAATCAGCTTTTCCAGAGTGCTCATTCCCGGCCTTCCCGACGTGTGGTAACGGATCGCGTTCAGCACGTCCGTATCCGTCACGCCGAACACATGCTCCGCAAGATACGCCCCCGTGTACTGGTGCATCACGGGCATCGGAATGTCCGCCTCGGGCGCCTTGAACCCAAAAAGCTCCGCCGCCGTAAGCTCCATGTTTTTTGCCGCGTCGTGCAATCCCGCCGCCTGGATGACCGCATGTTCGTCCAATTTGTATGCCGCCGCCGCGCCCGCCGCCATCAGCGCCACGCGCACCGTGTGCTTCCTGCGCACGGGTTTAAGATACCGCATCGCCTCTTTCACGCATTCCACCCGATAAAGGCCCTTTGCCTGAATGTATGCGATCACGTCTTCCGCAAGGTACGGCCGCAGATCTTCCCCGAACGCGTTCAGCACGCGGATCTTCGTGGAAGAAACGTTCCGCCCCGTATATTCCAACACGCGGAACCCCTTGTGAAACTTCGCAAAAAAATGCAGCTGCTCTTTTTTAAAACGCACATGCTCCCCTTCCCGCCCGCAGGCGACAAGTTCCGCCATCGAAAGGATCTCTTCGGGTTCGCGCCAGGTATAAAAATCTTTGAGCATATCCGCGCCCACCAGCCAATACAGCTGCGCGTCCGCATATTTTTGCTTGAAATGCGCCACCGTACGGCAAGTATAACTCGTTCCTCCCGCGTTGATTTCATAGGGACTGACTTCACAGCCGCGGATCCCCGCAAACGCCAGCTTCGCCATGTTCAGCCGATCTTCCGCCGAAGCCAACAGCTTCCCCTGCTTGTGCGGAGGAATAAACGCCGGAATCACGATCACTTTGTCCGCCTGCAGCTTCTCCTTCGCCGCTTTCACGATATTGATATGTTCCGAATGAACGGGATCGAACGTCCCGCCGAAAAGCGCAATCTTCATAGTACCTGTCCGTAGATTCATCGTCCGTTTGTGTATAGGAATTTCCGCTCTTTTCTATACATAAGCGGAAAAATTTTCCTTTTTAACAGTATAACACAACTTTTAGTCCGTTGCAAGGTTTAAAACGCCGAATTATTGGAGAAATATACAGAAAGTACTTTCACACAGGCAGGCTCATACCATGAAAAAATTTGATTTTCCTCTGTGGTCGGATACAGCCTTTTCCTTTTTCGCCTTATTCTTGTTCTCTCTCTGCATTTTCCGGCTCTATATTTCCGAGCTTTGGGCGGCATTGGCGGCGTCCGCCCTTTTTGCGGCGGCCGCAAGCGTTTTACTGCATCTGTGGCGGCGCGCCCGCCACAGAAAAAAATTCGGCAAGGAAAACAAACGCTCCGAAGTCCGAAAACTTGCATTCCATCTTGCCATGGACTCCCCGCAAAACAACGCAAAACTCATCGCAAACAGTCTTTGCGCCCTGCACGGACAAGACAAAGAAGACGGCTCGCAAGATGAAATTTGCAGAGAAAACAATACACCGTATGCAAAAATCGGCGACGAAACGGTCTACACGCGGGACGGCGGCGAGAGCTTTTTAAAATTTCAGTTTGAAAAAGTGACGGCAGACGAGCTTTGCCCCGTGATCCGCGGCGAGGGCAAAAACAAAACCGTGTACGCCGCGGCGTTCACCGACGAGGCGTACGGCCTTGCCAAAGCCTTCGGCGTCGCGCTCAAAGACGCGGACGACGTGTATTCTCTCGTCAAAGACAGCGGCTGTATGCCCGAGCACCTCATCGCCCCGCCCGCCGAAAAGCGCGGCTTTAAAGAAAAATTCGCTTTCCGCATCCGAAAAAGCGCCTGGCGCGGCTACGCCTTTTCAGGCGCGTTCCTGCTGCTCTTTTCCCTGATCACCATCTTCCCTGTCTATTATATTGTCTCGGGCGGCGTTTTACTACTCCTGTCCGCGCTGATCCGCTTTTTCGGGAAAAAAGAATGACGCCCCGCACTTTTTGTCCGCGGATATTTTTATCCACCCGCGCGGACGGTAAAAAACTGCCGCCTCCCGCATCAGCGGGCAGCGGCACAAAGCAGACCGTAAATGCGACGCACGACGGCAGACGATGACAACGCAAGGCGGGCATAAAACGGACAAAACCGCGCCGTACATGTCATGTGCGGCGCGGCGCGTTGTTCTCATACAAAACGAGCGGGGGCAGAATACTGCCCCGCTCGTTTTTCCTTTTTTCACGTTTACAGCTGAATCAAAGCGACGATCAAAGCAAAGGCAAAAAATATCCAACTTCCGACCTTTCCCATAATCAGCCGAAACTCGCTCGGTTCGACCCCGTCTGCCCCTGCCTCCGTATCCCAATTCGCGTTCCTGCGGACGTTCCATCTGACCAGGCTGTAATTAAAATAAAGGAGAGGTACGGACGGAATAGCGAAAATCAAAAATACGGGAATCAGCACAAACGAACGGTTCACGATCATGTTCGCGAGACCGAACGCCAAAACCACGCACAGAAAAAGCACCATCCAAAAATTTCTGCTGCGATATTTCATCAATCCAAACCTCCCGATACGGAATTTACCTGTATATGTGCAAAAGGCGAATATTCGTAATACTCTCCATACGTGATCTGTCTGCTCAAGACCTTGCCTTTTTGACAGTCTCTTTGTGAAAAGGATATCTCCGTCGTGTACGTCTCATTTCCCACCAACATGGGAGAAAAGCTAACCGTAAGAGTAAGATCAAAATCCGTCACGTGTGCCTTGAACTTCACCGTGATTTCAACCGTATCTACGTTTACGTTTCCGACCGGATCGCTGTCAATTTCTATGTAGTTTTTATAATTTTCCATCGCAAGCGTACGGTCGCGATTAAGATACGCGACGCCCGAAGAAATGAGGTTCACAAGCACGATCAAAATGAACAACGCGCCCGCCACGTATGCCAAAACGCGTTCCTTCTTCGTAAACCCGTTGCGCCTCAGCGATTCGTCAAAATCTTCCGGGATCGGTTCGAAATCGTCTTCGTCCTCTTCCTGCTCCGATAAAAACGAATACTTTTCCGTCTCGTCCGCACTTTCCTTCTCGTCTTCTTGCGCCGCTTCCTGTTCCGTCTGCGGGTTTTCGCTCTCCTCCTTTACGAGGTTTTCCTGCCGATCGGAAAGCGCCTGTTCGGGCTCGTGTCCGTCCGAAACAATCTCCTGCCGCGGCAGTCTTTCCGAAACGCTTTCACTCGGTTCCTCTTCCCCTCGCAGGATCTCGTCCGTTCCCACCTGCAGAGCCTCGGCAAGTTGTAACAAATGTTTCGAATCGGGAAGCATACCGCTTTCCCACAGGCGCACTTCGCTTACGAATACTCCCGTTTTTTCCGCGAGTTCTTCCTGCGACATGCCAAGCGCTTCGCGCTTTTCGCGTATGAAATCTGAAGTTTTACTCATATTCTCCCCTTATCGCCTTGCGATCTTATAAAAATCCGATTCTTCCCGCCTTAGCGCTTGGAACGCGTTTGCGGCGGGCCCGATCAGAATTCGATGTGCTTGAAATCTTTGCGCGAAGAACGGCGGTACAAGATCACTTTGCGGCCGATCACCGCGACGCATTCCGCCCGCAGCGCCGACGCCAATTCCGCTCCCAGCGATTTTGCGTCGTCCTCCGCATTCGTCAGAACGTTTACTTTGATCAGTTCGCGCGCTTCCAGCGCGTCCGAAAGCGACTTAACCATGTTCTCCCCGATCCCGTTTTTGCCGCATTGCGCCACGGGGTCAAGATTCGCCGCAATGCTCTTTAAATTGCTTCTCTGTTTGCTCGTCAGCATATTTTCTTCCTTATTGTACCGAAAAATGCGGGTACGTACCTGCATTTTTCGGTTATTTTTTATTCTTTAAACAAAAATTCCACGTCGCCTACGACGATCGTATCGTTCTCCGCAACGCCGCGTTTTTTCAGCTCGCGGATCACGCCCTTGTCCTTTAAAACTTTCTGGAAATACGCCATCGAATCGGGATCGGACAAAACCACGTTTCTCTCCAGCATGTCCACCAATCCGCCCGTGACGTACCAGACGTTCTCCTCTTCGTCCTTGTCGATGAAAAATTCATTGACGTTCGGCGTTTCGTATTCAAACTCGTCGGCAGGGATCGGCTCTGCGGGCGGAAGCGTATCCAACACGGCAAAGATCGCTTCGATGAGCTCTTTCGTGCCCTCTCCCGTGACCGCCGTGATCGGGAACACTTTGTATTTGCGGCATTTCTTTTTGAACGCCTTCACGTTTTCTTCCGCACCCGCAACGTCGCATTTATTGAGCGCGACAATCTGCGGAAGCGACGCGAGCGTCTTGCTGTACTCTTTCAGTTCCGCGTTGATCTTCTTGAAATCTTCGTACGGGTCGCGCCCTTCCGAACCCGAAATATCCACCACGTGCACCAGCATGCGCGTGCGTTCGATGTGGCGCAGAAAATCGTGTCCGAGCCCCGCACCTGCCGCCGCACCCTCGATCAGTCCCGGGATATCCGCCGCCACAAACGATTTGTCGTAATAGCGCACCACCCCGAGATTGGGCGAAAGCGTGGTAAAATGATAGTTCGCGATTTTCGGCTTTGCCGCCGAAATTTTGGACAAAAGCGTGCTCTTCCCCACGTTCGGGAATCCGATGATCCCCACGTCCGCGATCATTTTGAGTTCCAAAATCAGCGTATGCACCTGCGTTTTCTGCCCTTTCTGCGCAAAATGCGGCGCATGACGGCGCGCCGTCGTAAAGCGTACGTTTCCCTTTCCGCCGTTTCCGCCGCGCGCAAGCAGTTTCTTTTCGCCGTCCGTATAGACGTCGCAGATCACCTTTCCCGTCTCCGCGTCCCGCACGAGCGTGCCGAGCGGCACCGAGATCACCACGTCTTCCCCGCCCTTTCCGAAACGGTTGTTCGTGCCGCCGCGCTCTCCGTCGCCCGCCGTGAACTTCGCCCCGAACCGAAAATCGATCAGATCGTTCTTGTCCTTGTCCCCGACAATATACACATCGCCGCCTTTGCCGCCGTCGCCGCCGTCCGGCCCTCCGTTCGCAAAGCCTTTGAAACTCTTGAAAGAGTTCATTCCGTCGCCGCCGTCACCCGACTTGATCGTAATCTTTACTTTATCCGTAAACAACGATGCCATGTTATTCCTCTCCTTTTTGCCCGTCCTGCCTGTCCGCATAATAATCGCAACAGCCCGAAAGCGGACAGTTCCCGCAATCCGGTTTCTGCGAATGACAGATCTTCCTCCCGTGCCAGATCAGCCAATGATGCGCCTTCGACCAATCTGCCTGCGGAATGGACACTTTCAGCTGTTCTTCCGTCTTGGCGGGCGTAGACGCCTTCGCCAATCCGAGTCGGTTGCTCACGCGGAATACGTGCGTATCCACCGCGATCGCATCCTTTTCAAACCACACCGACGAAACCACGTTCGCCGTCTTCTGTCCCACCCCCGCAAGCGATTTCAACTGCGCAAAATCGGAGGGCACCTGCCCGGAAAACTTGTCCACAATATCGCGCGAGGCGGACAGAATATGCGCCGCCTTGCTCTTATACAATCCGCAGGAGAATATGTATTTCTCCAATTCTTCCTGCGAAAGTTTCAGCATGGTTTCGGGAGTGTTGTGCTCCTTGAAAAGCTCCGCCGTGACCTTGTTCACGCGCTCGTCCGTACACTGCGCCGACAATATGACCGCCACAAGCAATTCGTAAGCGGTATTATAATGCAGCGCAGGTCGCGCATCGGCGTAGATGCGCGACAAAATTTCGAGCGCCTGTTTTCTCTTTTGTTCATCCATGCCGCTATTTTAACACAAATCGGTACGCAAAACAAGAATTTTTGCGTATTTCCCGAAATTTTCGCGCCCGCGCGGAAAATGCCCGCTTTACACGGGATACACGTACGTTCTGCCGCATTTATTTTCCACGCGGAAGAACCCCACAAACGCCGAACGGCTGCAATACGCCAGCACCCTGCGCGCCCGCGCAAGATCGTATGCGCCGATCCTGGCCGAAAGACCGCACCCTACGTTCGCCTCGCGGGGCGTGGAAACCGCCGCGGCATTGATCCCGTTCGACTTTAAACGCATGACGTATTCGAGCGTCTGCGCCCTCGAACGGAAAACTGCAAGAATCGTATTCATTTTTTCTCCTTCGTTGCGCCGCCTTTGCAATTTTTAAGTTTTGCGGCATATATTACAGTATATGAAACAGGGCGCGCAAATTGTTTTTTTAGACCTTGCGCGCCGCAAAAAATTCTCCGCCCGAAAGGCGGAAAAGGAGATTCGGATGATCTATTTTGACAACGCCGCGACGGGCGGAAAAAAACCGGACAGCGTGATCCGCGCCGTGACGGCTTCCCTGCAAGGGTACTGCGCGAATCCGGGCAGGAGCGGCCATGCCTTATCCCTTGCCGCCGCGCAGGACGTACTGCGCACGCGGAAAATTTTGCAAAAATTTTTCAACGCGCCCGACTGCGAGCGCGTCATTCTGACAAAAAACTGCACCGAAGCGCTCAACGAAGCGATTTTCGGATTGTTTCGTCACAAAAACGCTGCAACGTCCCCGCAAAAACCGCACATCGTTTCCACCGTCGCAGAACATAATTCCGTTTTAAGGCCTCTCTTTTATCTCGAAAGGGAAGGACTCGCCGAGATCACGCTCGTTCCGCTTAAACGCGGAAAAATTCTTCCTGCCGCCATCGCCTCGGCCGTTCGGGAAAATACGATCGCCGCCGTGTTCACGCTCGCTTCCAACGTGACGGGAACGGGCATCGACCCTTCCGCCGTGCGCGCGCTTTTGCCCGAACGCGTTCTCATGCTCTGCGACGGCGCGCAGGCGGGCGGACACATTCCCATCGACATGAAGGGTTCGGGTATCGACGCTCTCTGCCTTGCGGGCCACAAAGGCCTGCACGGGATCCAGGGAAGCGGTGCCCTTCTCCTCTCCGAAAGGTATTCGCCCGCGCCTTTCCAATTCGGCGGGACGGGCAGCGAAAGTTTTAATCCCGACATGCCCGACTTTTACCCCGACCGCCTGGAAGCGGGAACCGTCTCCTGCCCCGCCGCCGCCTCCCTCGCGGAAGGAATTTTATACCTGACCGCAAAACTCCCCGCCCTCGGCGCCCGCCTTGAAAAAATGACGGGAACGCTGATCCGAGGTCTAAAGCAGATCCCGAACATACGCGTCTTTTCCTCCGCAAACCCCTTCGGGATCGTCGCCTTTTCCTCCGATACCCTGCAATCGGAATTTTTCGCACAGAGACTCTCCGACGATTACGATATAGCCGTCCGCGGCGGCCTGCACTGCGCGCCGCGCATGCACGAAGCGCTCGGCTCGCGGGACGGGCTCGTCCGCGCAAGCCTGAGCGAATTCAATACGGAAGCGGAAATCGGCATCTTTCTGGACGCCGTGCGCGAAATTGCCGCAGACGCCGGCCCGCTCTCTTAAACGCACGGAAAACCGCCGCCCCGCGCGCTTTTTGCGCGCAGGGCGGCGAAGGCGGCTTAAAAAAATTCGCGGCGCATCCCTTGCAAGGGATGCGCCGCGAAAAAACAAGAAAACAAACGAAAGACAATCGGATATGTACTACATTTTTTTCAGCTTTTTGACGATCTGGTCGAGCTTTTTGCGCTTGGCTCCGTCCAGCATCGGCGCGACGGCGCGGTAAAAATTATCCAGTTCCGCATCGGTCAGCGTACCCGCCTTTCTGCCGCGCTCCGCTTCCAGATAGATCGCGCGCAGAATATCCGCCTCGCCCTTGCCTTCGAATGCGCGGGCGATCGTATCCGCCGTCTGCTTTACATCGGACGGGATCCCTTCCGTCTTGCCCTTGGAATTTTTTACATAATCGTTGAAATCTTGCATAAGCACCTCCGATAAAGATTACACAGTCATATCATATGCGACGGGGCCGACTTTTGCCCCTGCAAGGAGTTCGCCATGGAAATTATCCTTCTTACCCTGCTGCTTTTGACGGCGGCAGACGCCAAAAACAGATCCGCTTTTACCCAGCTCAAACCGTTTGCCGACTTTCTGGAAACGGGAGACGTGCGCAAACTCGCCGAAAACGAAAAATTCAGACAGATGCAGATCGGAAAATTCAAAGGAAAAGATATCCTCGCGGCTTACGACGCCATTTCGGCGATCAGCCGCAATGCGGGCGAACTGAAAGCCGTCGCCGACGGAAAATTGCCCGACCTCGGAAAACTGGCGGCCATCCTTTCCCCCGATACCGTAAAAAACCTCGGCGACCTTTCCGGACTCTTCCGCCAAGGCCCTGCCCCCGAAGCGGCCGAAGAGGCGCAGGAAGAAACCACCCCCCTCGCGCCCGTCGCCGACATCGCCGACAAAGACATCGTCTACGCGCTCACCCGCTACTTCGCTTAACCGATCTGCGCCGCCCCGCCGACGCGCGCCCCGCTTTACCTTGCAGCCTTTGCAAGCTGAAAACACGAAACCCTTAAAAAGAGCACAAAATTTTATCTGTTTTTCAAAGTCTGCGGAAACGCCCGAAATGAAAAACGAAAAAGCAAAACGCAAAGTAAAAAACCGCCGTCCGCAAAATTCTTTGCGGACGGCGGTTTTATCACAGAAAAGAAAGGCGGGGCGCCATACGGCGCCCCGCCTTTCTTATGATCCGTCGGCAAAGCACTTTAAGAGATCTTGCTCAGAATGGTATCCAGTTCGGGATCGCCGTATACGCCGTTGCTCGCCGCAAAGACCGCCGTCGGGTGTTTGCCGTCCTCGCCGTCTTCCGTGGTGATTCCCTTGCCGTGAATGCAGGTGCCGTTCGGCCAGTAGATCTGCGCCGTCGTAAGTTTAACCGCTTCGTCCAAAGAAGAATTGTAGAAATAACTCTGCATGATCCCTTTGCCGTACGTCTTTGCGAACCCGTCGCCGCCCGGATAATTTTCGCTCGGCGTATCGGTCAGGAAAATATCCTCATACCCGATCGTTCCGTAGCTGATCATCGCGCCCATCAGCGCTTCGGAAGCGGAAGCCGTGTTCCCGTTTGCCGCCACGTAAATCTTTTTCCCTTCGAAATAGGTATTGTAATCGTTTCCGGACGCCGTATAATTTTCTTTCAGTCCGCTCCTGTACTCGGCCGTAAGCACGATCTTGTTTGCCGATTTTGCGTTTTTCAGCAGGTGCGAACTGATGTTCTGCATGACCGAAAGAGAACCGCCCCCGTCATTGCGAAGGTCAAACAGCAGCGTATCGCAGCCGTCCTGCCGAAACTGTTCCAATGCCCGCGTAAACTCGCTCGCCGCGCCCGCATTGAATTCCACAAGTTTCAGATACGCCGTGTCCGCCGTTACCTTTTCGTCCGTCGACACGTACCCGCTCACGTCCTTCCATACGCCGACGGCCGACCCGTTTTCGTACGCCATGATCCACGCCTTCCCTTTCGCCGCGTACAAAACGTAGCTTTCCACATACTGCGAAAGTTGTACGCTGATCACCGTACTGTGCGCTACCGCCAGCGCCGCTTCGTTTTTTACGTCTTCCTTCGTAAAGCGAAGGTAAACCGTATCGCCCGATTTGTATTTCGCAAGCTCCGTCTGCAGCGTCTTGCTGTCAAAAATCCCGACAAGCTCCCCTTCGGACGTGCCGATCCCCGTCAGCGACAACCCCGTCTCGATCGGAAAATCGGGATCGTGTTCCGCGTAAAACACGGGCGAATTGAGCGCGACGCGCACGAGCTTGTTCGTCCCCGAAAAGAAAGAAAGCCCCGTGCCGTCCATGATCCCCTTGTTGGAATTGACGACTTCGTCGTATTCGTCCGACGTAAAATACTGCGAATAGGGATCCAGCGACGCTTCCACCCCGTCGATCGCCGCCTGCCAGAATTCTTCGTCCGAAACTTCCTCATAATATTCCGACTGCACCCGATCTTTGAACCACAGCAAAGATTTCAGGCCCGCATCGTAAAAGAACCTCGAACAGTAGATCCCCCATAAAAAGGCGATCGCCAGCGCCGCCACCGAAAGCACGACGGCGAGCACTTTCTTGCCCGCGCCCTTGCGCTTTGCATCTTCCCCGCCCTTCGAAGGGGGCGTCTTCGCCCCTTTTTCGGGCGGCACGTCCACCCCGCCGCCCTGCGGCGGCATATCCTGCGGCCCATCGAAAAAAGGATCCGTTTCGTACATGGTGCCGCGGCCGTTTCCGTTGCTTTCCGATTGTGACATAGTCTCGCTCCTTTATTTATCTTGCCCCATCCTGTACCAGGGATGCGGCATCAGCTCTTCCAGCCGACAGATTTTTTTCGGCTTTTCGCACAGCAGAAATTCCGCCCGCGCGTTTTCGGGCGAAAGCTGCAGCAAAAATTCCCTGCACACCCCGCAGGGCGGCAAAGGTTTGCCCTCTGCGTCTACGCAGACAAAGCGCCGCACCGTGCGCTCCCCGTCCGTGACCATCGCCGCCGCCGCGCTCCGCTCCGCACAAAACCCGATCCCGCAGGCGAGATCGATGTTCACGCCCGCATAGTATTTGCCGTTCGCGCCCTCCAAAACCGCCGCGACAAGGCCCGTCGAATCGTATTCGCCGAGCCGCTGCGGGTTCAGCTTCGAACGCGCCAGCTCCAGCATTTCTTCGTATGTCATCATTTTTCCCCTTTCCCTTTCTTTTTATAAGAAAAACCGCTATACGTACGATTCTTTTTCTGACAAAATCAGATGCGCGCGATTTTTTCTTCACGCGCCTTTGCCGCCACCGCCTTTGCGACGGCGGGCGCCACGCGCTTATCGAACGCGGACGGAATGATGTTGTCGCGCGCAAGGTCTTCCCCGACAAGGTCTGCCAGGGCGCGCGCCGCCGCCACTTTCATTCCCACGCTGATGTCCTTTGCCCGCACGTCCAGAGCGCCGCGGAAAACGCCGGGGAACGCAAGCACGTTGTTGATCTGGTTGGGAAAATCGCTCCTGCCCGTACCGACCACGAAAGCGCCTGCATCCAACGCGTCCTGCGGATAAATTTCGGGTTCGGGGTTTGCCATCGCAAACACAATGCTCTTTTCCGCCATGCTCCCGACCATTTCTTTGCTCAGCTGACCCGGTTTGGAGACGCCGATAAACACGTCCGCCCCCGCGACCGCGTCTTTGAGCTCCCCGCGAAGGTGCGCACGGTTCGTCTTTTTCGCGATTTCCTTCTGCGCGTCCGTAAGCCAGCTTTCCCCTTCGCAGACAATCCCCTGTCTGTCCGTCATCACGATATTTTCCGCGCCGCTTTCCAAAAGCAGTTTGCAGATCGCGATTCCCGCGCTCCCCGCGCCGCAGATCACGATCTTCACGCTCTGAAGCTGCTTGCCCGCAAGTTTGAGCGCGTTCAGAAGCGCCGCCGTCACGACGATCGCCGTGCCGTGCTGATCGTCGTGGAAAACGGGAATATCCAGCTTTTCTTTGAGTTTTCTTTCCACCGCAAAGCACTTCGGCGCGCAGATATCTTCCAGATTGATCCCGCCGAAGGTCGGCGCGATCATCTCCACCGCTTTCACGATATCGTCTTCGTCCTGTCCCGACAAAACGATCGGGACGGAATCGATGCCCGCAAATTCACGGAACAGGATCGCCTTGCCTTCCATCACGGGAAGCCCCGCCAATCCGCCGATGTTGCCAAGCCCCAACACCGCGCTTCCGTCCGAAACGACCGCCACCGTGTTCCATTTGCGCGTATATACGTACACGGCGTCGGGATCCTTTGCGATCTCGCGGCAAGGCTGCGCCACACCCGGCGTGTACGCCAGCGAAAGCGATTCCCTGTCCTTTACCTCCACCAAAGACCGCACTTCGTATTTGCCGCGAAGTTTTTTGTGCAACTCCAATGATTTTTCGTAAACGTCCATTTTTTTAAGCTCCCTGCCCGTCGGGCCTTTTTTAAACAAGTTTATTTAAGATCGTGATGACGCGGAACGTCACCGCATCCGAAAATTTACGCAGATTCAGTCCCATCACCCGCTCGATCTTGTCCAGCCGATACATCAGCGTGTTCCTGTGCATATACAGATTGCGCGACGTTTCGCTCACGTTCAGCGAATTTTCCAGAAATTCCTCCGCCGTGTTGACCATGTCCTCGTCTTTTAAAAGCTCTCGCGCATCCCCTTCCAAAAGAATGGAAAGATATTCTTCCAGCTTCGTTTCAGAAATGTCTTCCAGCATTTTGATCAGAAGAAATTCACGATAGCTGTGCACGTACCCCTTGGAATTGAACAAAGTGCTCATGCGCAGGGCCGCGCTCGCCTGTTGGTAGGAAACGCCGATCTCTTCAAAGTGACGGAACGTCCCTCCCACGCCGATATGGCAGCGGATTCCCAACTCTTCCCAAAGCGACCGCGCCAGGAAAGACGCAAAATCTACCGAGCTTTGGTACTCCGAATCGGGTTCCACAAACTTGATGAACGCGCAGTCCTTTCCCGAAACGGAAACGGCGCAATCGGCGTCGTTTTCGCCGTATTGGGAAAACAATGTGATCACGTCGGAAACTTTTCCCTCCGCCGCCACCGCCAGAACAAAACAAGACCTGTCCGGCACGGCATACTTGATGCGGTACTTTTGCACATCCGCCGCGTTACATTCTCCCAAAAGGATCCTTCGCACAAACTCGCCCTTGGGCAGATTCACCGCCCTGCTGGAAGAGTTTTCGATCATGTCCGCCAGGAGAAACGCATAGTTTTTCTGCACGTGCGTCGCACCCTCTATCCCGAATATATATTGCTCCGCCTTGAAGATCGCCTTGAAATACGTGCGGCCGCCGACCTGCTCGATTCCTTCGAAATCGGGCGAAATCTCCTCGCCCGCAGGCGATGCGACGGGTATCCCCGTCGCCGTGTAGACGCTCAGTTCGATCCCCGTGTTTTCACTGATGTTCCGCAATGTCTTTTTCAGTTCGCTGTTCATATCCACCCCGCCGCGCTGCTCTTTGCGCCGTCTGTCGCGTTCTATTATAGCGCATAAACGCATAAATATCAATGATTTTTCCCGTTTCCGCCCCCCGACTGCGCAAATTTTTGCGCGTTTTACACATGCTGACCGTATCCCTCCCCCGAAAACCCGCCGCACCCCCGCCTCCTTTTTCATAAAGTGAAAAAATAAGATTTTCGTTTTATACTTGACACTTCCGTTTCTATATAGTAAAATTAAGTTGTGGAATTTTAGGTTTTTTCCCTTCCCTTTGCAAGAGAAAATTCCCGTCCGCAAAATCAAAGACTATGGGGTAAATATTATGACAAGCAATGTTTCGGCAGAAAAGAAACCCGCTGCAAAACAGGGAAGAGTTTTACAAATCGTACTTTCCCTGCTCATCTTTGCGGGATTTGCGGTGTTTCTGTTCGTGCCCGACCTCGCCGCTTACGAAACCAGTCTGTTTACGCAGATACTGAACACGTTCAAAAACGAGTTTATCGGTTCGGACTTTACCAAATTTGCCATGTACGCCGCGACGGGTATGTACGCGGTCCTGCTCGTTTGCACGATTGTGTCCCTCTTTACCTGCCGGAAAGCGGCCGCAGCGCTCAATTTTGTCAAGACGATCGTAGCCGTCGCCGTGACGGCCTTTCTCGCCTGCGCGCTTATCCGCGAATTCGATCTCACCGCTTCCGATATTTTCTACGACCCGAAAACATACCTCGCCCTCAATTCGGTGAGCCTTTCCATGGTTCTCGGACTCGTCGCGCTCGCGGTTTTGTCCATCGCAACCTATAAGGGCAAGGGCGTCGTGAAACTCTTCGGCGCACTTTTGGCGGCAGGCTTCTTCGTCTTCCCCTATTATACCTTCATCGACGCATATACTTTTGCAGACCTTTTCGGTTCGGTCACGCTCGGCAGCGGCTTGCTCGCAACGATCACAACGTATGTGTTCCGCATTCTGGCTTGGGCGGCACTTGCCAACCTGGCGCTCGCCGTACTCGCTTTCGCCGTACGCCGCACCAGCACGTTCGATCTGATCCGTTCCTGCATCATGCTCGTGCTCGCCGTCGCGGCAGGCGTCCTCTTCGGAGTCCGCTCCTCGTTCGGCGAACTGTTCAAGACGATCGGACTGATCGGCATTACGGGCGTCGCGCTCGCGCAGTTTATTTTCTGGCTGATCGTCGTCTGCGTGCTCCATGCCCGCAGGAAAAAATCGGCGGCGGAAAAAGAATCCGCGCAGAACGCTTTCGTGTTTGACGAAAACAACCAGATGACGTTTGCAGGCCTTGCAGGTCAGCCTGCGGCAGCCGAAGCACAGCCTTCCGATACTGCCGCAACCGCGGAAACGGCGGCTCCCGATGCGGCGCCCGCTGCGGACGCACAGCCTGCCGAAGAAGTCAACCCCGACGCCGAAACCGCCAACAAGGCATTCGAAGACGCAGCGCAGATCTCTTTCGACGAAATCGCACAGGCTCAGCAGGACGATTCTTCCTACAACAGCGCGATCCGCGACGAAGCGGAACCCGTTCACGAACAGGAAGAAGAAAAACCGTTCGATTTCAACCAGGCAAAATACGACGGAAAATTCAACCGCCAGTACGCCGACTTTGCGGCCGAACAGGAACGCGCCGAACAGGCGGCACAGCCGCAGCCCGATTATACGGCGCAGCAGCCTTACCAGGCAGCTCCGCCCTATTACGGCAACGCGTACCAGCAGCCCTATGCACAGCCCGGTCCCGCCAACTATTACAATGCGGGCTTCATCCCCGACGGGTTCATCAGCAGCCTGACCCCCGCCGAAAAAGATGAGTTCGACCGTCTGTTCATTTCCAGGGTGTACGGCGACAACAAACGCCTGCCCGCTTACCGCATCGGCGGCGATAACCGCGAATTCTTCACCAAAATATTTGTATTCATGGGAAGATACCGCAACGTCATCTCGGACGGATTGTTGGAGAAAATCTATAATTACAGCAACTCCATCCGCTGAAAAAACAATTCAACGCCCGAAAGCGCAGACGAGCTTTCGGGCGTTTTCTTTTTTACGGTCATATCTTTTCCCCTGCCCGCTTCTCCCGCTTTCGGAAAATGCCCTGTATACGCGGAACAAGGCGCTTTCCCCTTTGTTTTTCCGAACGCACAAAATCTGCATTTAAAACTTTTGATTTACAATATGCAAGGCGTTCCCCCACATTGACTTTTCCGAACGCGCCAAACCTGCGATCAAAGCCTCTGCTTACCATATGCAAAGCGCTTTCCTCTTCGGCTTTTCCGAAGCATTCTGTAATCGCTTGAAAGCAAACCTTCCCTCCGAAGCGGTGAATTTTAATTTTTGATCGGATTCCTTGTTTTTTTGCGTAAAATGCTTGACAAACAATACTATGCAATGTATAGTATAATGTATAAAAAGGTATAGAAGGAGTCTGCATTTGGACGCACAACTGAAAAAAGGTCTCTTGGACGTATGTGTGCTGTCCGTATTGCGGGAAGGCGAATCGTACGGGTACAAGATCATAACGGACATAGCGCCGTACATTGCCATTTCCGAATCGACGCTATACCCGATTTTAAAGAGGCTGGAAAGCACGGGCGCCGTGACGACGCAGAGCAGGGAATTTAACGGGCGACTGCGGAAATACTATCGCATCACCGAAAAAGGGCGAGAGCGGATACGGGAATTTACCGAAGACGTCAAAGAGTTTGAGAGAATTTACCGATTCATATGTCTTGGAGAAGAGAAATGACGAAAAAACAATGGTTAAAGAGATTCAAAAAGAAACTTTCCGCCCTTCCGCGCGGCGAACAGGAAGCGGCCGTCGAATACTATACGGAACTATTCAACGAGCGCATCGACAGAGGCGAATCGGAGACGGAGATCATCAACACGTTCGGAAGTCCCGAACAAGCGGCGGTTGCGATCGCCTGTGAAAAGAACGAGTACTCGAAAATCGCCTACCAAAGCAGCGGCGGGCTGACGGCGGGCAGGTTCTTTGCCGTCACTCTTTTGTTTGTGTTTGTGGGGATCCCCGTGCTTGTGGTCATTTTTGTACTGGGTGTTACGGCTGTTGCCCTGCTCGTATCCGCTTTTGCGATGATCGCGGCGGGAGCGGCGCAGGCACTGTACTTTCTGATCGTTCAGCTGATCTACGGCTTTTCGGCGGGGTTTTTGGCGCAGATCGGGATCGGCGTTGCCGCCGCAGGCCTCGGATTTTTGCTGGTACCGCTCTTTTTGCGCTGTCTGAAATGGATCTTTAAAGGGTGTGCCAAAATGTTCACTTCTTCTACGCGCCTGATCTGCGAAAAAAGGAGGGCCTGACATGACGAGAAAAAAATTCAATCGCTTTTTTGTCGTCGCAGGGCTCGTATTGCTCCTTTTGGGGCTTGTCCTCTTTGTGACGGGCATGAGCCTTGCGGGCTGGGACTTCAACGAATTGAGTACGACCGTTTACCGACAGGAAACTTATACGGCAAACCAATCGGTTACGTCCCTGGAAATTTCCTACAACAATGCGGACGTGCGCCTCCTCGGCGATGAACAGGCAAAATCTGTACACGTTTCTTATCCCGTCTGCACGGACCGCGTGACAAACGCGCAAACAAAGGTGACCGTTACGGAAGAAGACGGAACTTTGCGCATCCAAGAAGAAGCGCGGCTTGTACTTGTCAGCTGGCAGCTGAGCACTCCCGTCCTCACCGTGACCGTGCCCGCATCGGAGCTGAAAACGCTGCACGTGGTCACGAAAAACGGCAACATCGATGCCGGCGATCTCGTGTTGAGCGGCGACGCCGCCTTTGAAACAAAGAACGGAGAAATACGCGCCGCGCGCCTACATTCCGCCGCCCTGACGATGCAGACCGACGCGGGCGCGATCCGCATGGAAGACATCGTATGCGCGAATCTGAAGGCGGAAACAGACCTCGGCGACATTACCCTTGCGGGGACGCTCGAAGCGGACAGCGCCGAATTTTCCACAGACCTCGGCGATCTCGAGCTTTCCGACGGGATCATCGACGCCGACGGCGTTTCCCTTTCCTCACAGATGGGAGACATTCGCGCCGTACTGCGCGGAACGCAGCAAGATTACAGCGCCGACATAACGTGGGAGATGGGCAATACAAACCTTTACCCTTATCAGAGCGGAGAAAAGCGCATCACCATCCGCTCCTCTCTCGGAGACATCGACGTCTCCTTCGCAGGATAATTTCTGCGAAGACACATTTTAAAGCAGGAGGTGCGTCCCGAAACTCGGGACGCACCTCCTGCTTTTTCTTTTTTCCAAACGCAAGCGTCAAAATTTCTTTCCCGTTTTCCCCCTTTATTCCGCGCAAAAATTTGCCGCCGAAAACGATTCAATGCCGAAATTCGTTTTTATCCGCCCCCTTCCGCCAAAAACTTCCGTGCCGCATGAAACCTTCCGTCTTTTTTACAAAGCAATTATTTTACGCTTTTGAACGGTTGACTTTGCAAATGAGTTTTGCTATAATCAGTCCGATTTCATACTAATTATTAACTGTGGGAGAGAGAAATGGAAAAGGGCGAGAAGACGGCGCAACCCGATCGGGAAACGCTCAAAGAGGTATTGCGTTACGACGCGCTTTGGTGCGAGATCATCGCGCAATACGGAGAATGGGCGAAAAAACAAGGAATCTCCTACCACGAACTGGTGACGGCATACTCGATCTGGCTGTCACCCTGCACGCAGCGTGAAATCGTCCTGCGCTGGGGTATTCCCAAACAGACGGTTCACAGCATTTTGCGCGAATTTTTAAAGAACGGGTATATTATTTTGCAGCGATCTGAAACGGACAAGCGCAGCAAACATATCTATTTCGACGCGAAGGGGAAAGAAAAATTCGGGCCCGTCATGCGACGACTGATCGATCTGGAACTTCGCGTATGGAACAGACTGCAAGAGAAAGAGGCAAAAGCGCTGCTGCTTTTCACGGAAAAATACAGCGCCTGTTTTCGGGAAGAATCGCGCAGAGAGGAGGCCGAACACAATGCAGAACGGGCGTGAATTTTTTCGGTTTGTGATTCCCTCCATGCTGGCGTTCGCCCTGTCGGGCGTGTATGCGATCGCGGACGGCTTTTTTGTCGGAAACGCGCTGGGTGACAACGCCCTGGCCGCCATCAATATCGCCTATCCGCTGACCGCCCTGTTGCAATCGGCAGGAACGGGGATCGGCATGGGCGGCGCCATTTTGTACTCCATCAGCGAAGGCGCGGGCGACAACGCGAAAAAACACCGCTATTTCGGGATCGCCGGCATTCTGATGCTTCTTTTTGCTGCCCTTTTGACCGCCGCATTTTTATGCGCGGGGCCGTATGTGCTGAAATTGTTCGGCGCGGAAGGCGAAGTCCTCGCCATGAGCGAAGAATATATCCGCGTCATCGCGTACGGTTCGCTCTTTCAGATCCTCGGGACGGGGCTTGTCCCCTTTATACGGAACATGGGAGGCTCTTTTACCGCCATGCTCGCCATGATCGCGGGATTTGCCACCAACATTGCCCTGGACTGGACGTTTGTATGGGTTCTCGGCTTCGCGATGGCGGGCGCCGCCCTGGCGACCGTAGTAGGCCAGGCCGTGACCCTTCTCGTCTGCCTTTTGTTCCTTCTGATCAAACGGCAAGCGCCCTCTTTCCGCGCGGGAAAGGACGCCCTTCCGATGGCGGGAAAAATCTTAAAAGTCGGACTTTCCGCGTTCGGATTGACCTTTTCGCCAAACCTTGTGCTGATCCTGGTCAACAAGAGCGCCTCTGCCATCGCTTCCGATTTCGCCGTCACTTGTTATGCCGCCGTAAGTTACGTGACATGCGTAGTTCTCCTGCTCCTGCAAGGAGTCAGCGACGGCGCCCAGCCGCTCATCAGCAAACTATACGGAGAAAACAAAGAGGCCGAAGCCAAAAAAATACGCACCTACGCCTTTTTCTTTTCGGTCGCTACGGCCGTCGTGCTGTGCGTCGTCATTTTGTTTTTCCGAAAAGACATTCCCGCCCTCTTCGGGGCAAGCGACGAAGTGACGGCCGAAGTCGCCAAAATCATGCCCGTTTTTCTGATCGGGCTTCCGTTTGCAGGTTTTTCGCGCATCACCACCGCTTATTTTTACGCGACCGAACAGGTACGATTCGCTTACCTTTTGATCTACGGCGAACCCGTCTTTCTCCTCATTTCCCTGCTCATTCTGCCAAACGTTTTGGGCATCATGGGGACGTGGATCTCCGTATCCCTTTCCCAGATACTCGCCTGCGCCCTGAGCGCGTTTCTTCTCCTCTTTCTCCGCAACAAACGCCCTGCCAAAGCATGATTTTTTCGGCAAGGCATAAAGAGAGTGGCGCAACGGTTCGTTGCGCCACTCTCTCTATTTTTGGTTTAAAAAAAGATGCCTGTTTTTGTCAAAAAATTCAAAGTACGTGCGCGTGTTTTCCAGCTCCCACCACTTTTTCGGCAGAACGGGATCGCTGTCCAGATCGTAGATCTTCGCGCCCTGCATGGACAAGAGAAAGGGAGAATGCGTGGCGAGGATCAGCTGACAGCCGTATAGCCGCACTTTCTCTTCCAGAAGATTCTTCATTTCCAGCTGCAATCTCGGCGACAGGCTGTTTTCCGGTTCGTCCAGACAGTACAACGCGTTTCCTCGCAGCGAATTTTCAAAAAATTGCAGCGCCGTCTCTCCGTTGCTGTGCAGCCGCACTTGCTTACCGATCACCCGATGCAGAAACTTCCGCCGCGATAAATTCTTCTGACGCGCCAAAAGCTGCATTCTCGCCGCTTCGTAATCTTCCATTCCCGTAAACCGCACCGTCTGTCCGTATTTGATTTTTGCGTATTCTTCCTTTGACACTTCCGTGTCTTCATGGATCTCTTCGTTGCGCGTGCGGGCAGCAAGCATATATTCAAATACGTCGTCGCTCGTGATCGCACGGCTTTCCCGCGGAAGAGCGAAAAATTGTTCCCCTTCATCGTCATACCCGAGCCGAAATGTGCATTCTTGCACATAACGGGGAAACAATTCTCCGCCGTTGAACGGCGCATTCCGCGGCAGGCGGAATTTTTCCGAGATCACGTTCAAAAGCGTGCTTTTCCCGCTGCCGTTTCCCCCATAAAAAATAGTGATCGGCTCAAAATCCAATTCGTACAGTCCCCGCCCCGGAAAAAGCATGCAGGGATACCCGTTTTCCAGATACCCGAACGCTCCGCCGTTTTCCGCACGGCGCTTTTGCGCAATCGCGTATTCCTGTTCATCGTCCGGCAAAATAAATTTTTCCAGATACAACATACCCCTTTTCTCCTCTCTTATAAACTCTCTTCCTGTCTTTCCCCGATCGGTTCCGCCTTTCCGTCTGTTTGCGTTGTATCCATTTTACCACAAAAAATGCGCATGCGCACGCCTGTTTTGAAAATTTTCGTCCGAAACTCATAAAAAAATGCCGACCGTTTCGGCGGCATATGCGGCAAGGGGCGCGGGCAAAACTGCCCGCGCCCCTTGTGCTTTTATAAAAGAGAAGAACGCAGAAAAGAAATCTGCCTTGCGCTTAGCGGCTCTATGGCTGGAAAGGCGCTCAGATATTCTTTCGCGCTGATTTTCGTCTCCGTTTCGACGAGGCAGGAAATTTTCCGCGCAAAGGCGTCGGTCACCTTGCTTATGTCCATATAGTTGATAAACCCTGCCGTACGGTACCGCGCTTCGCATTCATGATGAAAGCGGCAGAAAAGCAAAGCGACGTCCGAAAGATTTTTCAGGTCGATGCAATCTTTGTTATACTCTTCAAAAAAGGAACGGACAATGCCGCTCTGCGCCTGCGAAACGCGCGGCATCACCTTGTCAAGATATTTTTTCAGCCTGGCATACTTGAATTCCCAAACGCTCTTCGCACTGCCCGATTCGCGCTGCATCTGCCCGAATGCCGCATACCCCGCCGCACCGTACGGTATATACGTCACATAATCCGCAAGCACGAAAAAGCGCGCTTCGTTTTTAACGTCTTCGATAAAATTGCTCTCGACATAATAATCGACGGAAGCCTTGCACTCCCCCCACAGCAGATCCGCTTCCCCGCCGTCCGCCGTCACAAACCTGTACGAGAGATTGCGCGTCCCGCTGCTGTACAACAGCGTCTCATAAAGATCTTTTCCCCAGATACTCATCTTTTTACCCTTTCCGTCTTTTTTCTTTGTTAGAATACTTTTTCACCTTTCGGCTCGCCGTAAAAATAAATCGGACAAACTTCTGATGCTTCTTTCCTCGCTGAAAGATAAACAACAAGTGCTCCGCGCCAAAATGAAAGACAGGCATAGAATGCCTGTCTTTTTATCTGAAATTTTGAATTTTTATGTCGTCTGGCCCAGCAGAACAAAAAATACCGGCACATAAATCGCACTGAACACCAAGGCGATGATACTCAGAACCAATCCCGCTATGGCAAACCCGTTTAAACGGTAGCGCTCTTTCCTGTGTAATCCCACACCTGAAAGAATAATACCAACCACCCCTAAAATAAGATCCAGTACAGGCACCCAGCAAAACAGGTAAGACAAGATACCTATAATCATCCCCGCCAATCCTACCCCGTTCGTCGGCTTTTGCGGTGCTTGCACTACCATATACTGCGGTACCTGCACGGATGAATAGTTTACTTCATTACCCGACGTTTTTGTCGTTGTATCCATCGATGATCCGCAAGAAGGGCAAAAAGCACAGTCATCCGTCATCATCATGCCACATTTACCACACTTTTTCATTTCATACCTCCACTGTCTATTTTTAGTATACTATTGTATTTTTAAATTGTCAATTATTTTTATATAATAGTATTGTAATTATAGTCAATTTTATAGGCAAAGCGGTTTGATATGTTAAATGAAAAAATTAAGAAATTACGTATCTCCTATAATCTGAGCCAAGTTGATCTTGCTAAAAGGCTGGATGTAAGCAAGCAGTGTGTGTCTAACTGGGAAAACGATAACGTTCAGCCGTCCATTGAAATGCTGATCAAAATAGCCAAATTTTTCAACGTGTCCACGGACTATCTTTTAGATCTGGACGAAAAAGACCTCATAGACGTTCGGGGACTGAGCGATACGGAAATCGCGCATATCAAGCTTTTGATCCAGGATCTGATCGATAAAGGCTGACGGATCGCCTTTGCAAAAATACAGCAACAACTTCGGCAGCAACTTTCCGAGCGCGGTTTGAATGCAACAACCCTATTTTACCACAGATTTGTATGAACTCCTTTTTTTCTTTATGTGTTGCACTTAATAGTATAATTCACCCCTTTTATAAAAAAACGGATAACCTTTCGGTTATCCGTTTTCGATTATTTATGTTTCCTGTCGACGTACGACGTATGCAGGATCTCGTGCGCTTTGTGCGAACCGGGTTCGCCGAAAAATTCTTTGTACAATGCCATGACCGCTTCGTTTTCATGGCTCTTGCGGATCTTTGCCTTCTTATCTTCGTCGTACAATGCTTTCGCACGTTTGGAACGCAAATCGACATTGCGGCGCACATACGCGCTCTGGATCGGCTGTCCGCCGCCGTTCACGCAGCCGCCGGGGCAGCACATGACTTCCACGAAAGTATAGTCGCACTCGCCTTTCTTGATCTTTTCGCAGAGCTGTTTCGCGTTCGTAAGACCGGACGCCACCGCCACTTTAACTTTCACGCCGTTGAGGTCGTATTCCGCTTCCTTGATCCCTTTCGTGCCGCGCACCGCTTTGAAATCTACGGTATCCAGCGGTTTGCCCGTCAGTTTTTCCGCCGCCGTGCGGAGAGCCGCTTCCATCACGCCGCCCGTCGCGCCGAAAATGACGCCCGCGCCCGTAAATTCGCCCAAAGGATTGTCGAACGTGCTGTCGGGAAGATCGTGGAACAGGATTCCCGAAGTCTTGATCATTTTTGCAAGCTCGCGCGTGGTAAGCACCGCGTCGACATCGGGATAGCCGCTCGCATTTTCGTCCCCGCGCGTCTTTTCGAATTTTTTCGCCGTGCAGGGCATGATGCCGACAAAATAAATATTTTTCGGATCGATCCCCTCTTTCTGCGCCCAGTACGTCTTTACCACCGCACCCGTCATCTGCATAGGCGACTTGCAGGAGGAAAGATTGGGGATCAGCTCGGGATAATAGTATTCCACGTAACGGATCCAGCCGGGCGAACAGCTCGTGAACATGGGCAGAACGCCCTTGTTCGTCACGCGGTCGAGAAGCTCGGTCGACTCTTCCATGATGGTGAGGTCCGCGCCGAAGTTGACGTCGAAAATCTTATCGAAGCCGAGCATGCGCATGGCCGTGAACATTTTTCCTTCCGTATTCGTGCCGATGGGATAGCCAAATTCTTCGCCGATCGCCGCGCGCACCGCAGGTGCCGCCGCCACGATGACGACCTTTTCGGGATTGTTGATCGCATCGCGGACGTTGTCGATCTCTTCGCGTTCGTGCAATGCACCCGTCGGGCAAACCGCCACGCACTGTCCGCATGCCACGCAGGGAGCGTCGTTCAGATCCGCTTCGAACGCACATGCAATGTGCGTATTGAAACCGCGGCGCGCAGGCGAAATGACCGCCACTTCCTGCACTTTCTTGCAGACCGCCACGCAACGGCGGCAGAGAATGCACTTTTCGTTGTCGCGGACAAGATAACTCGTCGACGTATCCGGTTCAGATTCCGTATGCGCTCCCTTGAAACGGTTCTCGTCGCAGCCGTATTCGTTGGAGAGTTTCTGCAATTCGCAGTTCGTCGAACGCACGCAGGAAAGGCACTCTTTCTTGTGATTGGAAAGGAGCAGTTCCAGCGTGGTTTTGCGGGATTTACGCACCTTTTCAGTGTTGGTGAAGACTTCCATCCCTTCGTTGACGGGATATACGCACGCCGCCACGAGCGAGCGCGCGCCCTTCACTTCCACAACGCAGATGCGGCAGGCGCCGATCTCGTTGATCTCTTTCATGTAGCACAGGGTCGGAATGTTGATGCCTGCAAGTTTCGCCGCTTCCAGGATCGTCGTACCCTCTTTGACTTCTACGGGAATGTTATTTATTTTCAAATGTACCATACTCTCTGTAATCCTCCGCCCTTATGCCTTGATGACCGCGCCGAAACGGCATTTTTCCATGCACACGCCGCACTTGATGCACTTGCTCTGATCGATGACGTGCGGCTCCTTGACCGTACCCGTGATCGCACCGGCAGGACAGTTGCGCGCGCAAAGCGTGCAGCCCTTGCACTTGTCCGCCACGATCTGATAACGCAGCAATTTCTTGCATACCCCCGCAGGACAACGCTTGTCGCGTACGTGCGCTTCGTATTCGTCGCGGAAATAGTGCAGCGTGGAAAGAACGGGGTTCGGTGCCGTCTGTCCCAGCCCGCACAGAGAATTTTCTTTGATATAGTAGCAAAGCTCTTCCATCTTGTCGAGATCTTCCAGCGTGGCCGTCCCGTCCGTCACCTTGCAGAGCATTTCGTACAGGCGCTTTGTTCCGATACGGCAGGGCGTGCATTTTCCGCAGCTCTCGTCCACCGTGAATTCGAGGAAGAACTTCGCGATGTCGACCATACAGTTGTCTTCGTCCATGACGATCAGTCCGCCCGATCCCATCATCGACCCGATCTTGATCAAGTTGTCGTAATCGATGGGCGTGTCGATCAGATGCGCGGGAATACAGCCGCCCGAAGGCCCGCCCGTCTGCGCCGCTTTGAATTTCTTCCCGTTCGGGCAGCCGCCGCCGATATCGTAGATGATCTCGCGCATGGTCGTACCCATCGGGATCTCGACGAGTCCCGTGTTGTGGATCTTGCCGCCGAGCGCAAACACTTTCGTGCCGCGGCTCTTTTCCGTACCCATCGAAGCGAACCAGTCCGCACCCTTCAAAATGATCTGCGGAACGTTCGCATACGTCTCCACGTTGTTGAGAATGGTCGGCTTGCCGAACAACCCTTTGACCGCCGGGAACGGAGGACGGGGACGCGGTTCGCCGCGATGCCCTTCGATGGAAGTCATCAGCGCCGTCTCTTCGCCGCAGACGAACGCGCCCGCGCCGAGACGGATATCGAGATCGAAATTGAATTTCGTTCCGAAAATGTTTTTACCGAGAAGCCCGTATTCGCGCGCCTGCTTGATCGCAATGGTCAGACGCTGCACCGCGATCGGGTATTCCGCGCGCACATAAATGTAACCCTGGTCGGCGCCGATCGCATACGCCGCGATCGCCATCGCCTCGATGACCGCATGCGGATCACCTTCCAGAATGGAACGGTCCATGAATGCGCCCGGGTCGCCTTCGTCGGCATTACAGCACACGTATTTCTTATTTCCGACCGAATTCTTCGCAAACTGCCATTTCCTGCCCGTCGGGAAGCCCGCGCCGCCGCGGCCGCGCAGTCCCGATTTCAAAATCACGTCGATGACGTCCTGCGGCGTCATCTCCGTCAAAACCTTGCCGAGCGCTTCGTACCCGTCGTACGCGATGTATTCCTCGATCTTTTCGGGATTGATCACGCCGCAATTTCTGAGCGCCACACGGTGCTGCTTTTTATAAAAATTCGTGTCGTTGAGCGCCTTGATGCTCCCGTCTTCCCCCACCGTCTCTTTGTAGAGAAGCCGCGTCACAATGCGCCCTTTTACAATGTGTTCGTTGAAAATTTCATCGACGTCCTCCACTTTTACCTGCGAATAGAACGCCCCTTCCGGATAGACGATCATGATCGGCCCGTACGCGCAAAGCCCGAAACAGCCCGTCTTGGTGACATGCACTTCGTTTTCCAGTCCCGCTTTCTGAACACGGTCGACAAGCGCATCGTATACTTTCATGGAATTGCCGGAAGTACAGCCCGTACCGCCGCAAACGAGTATGTGTGATCTGAACATTTGGTCTAATCTCCTCCGCCCTTAATTCTCGCTGATCAGGTATTCCTTGCACGGATTCCCGTTCACGACATGATCGTTCATGACCTTGCGTGCTTTGTCAGCCGTCATATGTACATACGTATATTTCTGACCGTCTTTGAAAACTTCCACGATCGGCTCCAGACGGCACATCCCGATGCACCCCGTCTGTGATATGCTCACGTTGTGCAGATGCCGCTTGTCCGCTTCTTCCAAAAGCGCGTCCAGCACGGGCCGCGCTCCCGCCGCGATCCCGCACGTCGCCATCCCCACTTTTATAACCGTTTCGTCCGCCCCGGCTACACTGCGGTTGTCCGTCTGCGACTTCATCTTCTCGCGCAATGCCCGCAGCTCCTCCAAACTCTTCATAACCTACCTCCATATATGGTAACTAAATTTTCTTGAATGTAATCCCGCAAAAATACCCGCACCTGCGGCGCATTCAGCGGAATCCCGTCCATTACCGCACGGAATTCTTTCGTGTCCAGTACGCCCTTCTCTCCGTCAAACTCCGCCGTCACAAAAAAATCTACGTCCGGATTCATCGTGATCAGCTGCAATACCACCCCGCCGAAATCCCCCAGCGGCATACGGTCAATGTGGCCGATTTTATACCGTGCGCATACCTCGGTCCCTTTCCCCTTCTCTGACTTTACGGAAAAATCTCCGCCCGCACTCTCCGCCGAAAAACGAAACAGCGGCAGTCCCATCCCGACTTTGCGCGTCGTGCGCGTCGTCGTAAACGGATCGGTGACCCGTGCAAGCATTTCTGCGTCCATTCCGCAGCCGTCGTCCGCAATGCGAATCTCCATCTCGTCCCGCTGCGTATCCGCCTTGAGCCCGATCTGTATGTTCTTCGCCCCCGCCGACAGCGAATTTTCCGCAATATCCAGAATGTTCAGCGCAAGTTCACGCATCTTTTCAGTCGCCGTACTTCGCCAGGATCCCTTCGACTTCTTCCGCGCTCACTTTCCCGTAAACGTCGTCGTTCACCGTCATGACAGGCGCCAGCCCGCAGCACCCGATACACCGCGTCGCGTCCAGCGAAAATTTCAGATCGTCCGTGCATTGCCCGCCTTCGATCTTCAACGTGTCGCAGATCTTTTTGTATACGTCTCCCGATCCTTTTACATAACACGCCGTACCGAGACATACCCCGATCTTGTAGCGCCCCTTCGGAAACAACGAAAACTGCGCGTAAAACGTCGCAACTCCGTACACTTCCGCCAAAGATACCCCCAGTTCGTCCGCTATGATCTGCTGTACCGCTTCGGGCAGATATCCGTAAATGTCCTGCGCCTTCTGCAACGCTGCGATCATCAAGCCGTTATCGCCGCGCTTCTTCAGCTGCGCAAGCTCCGCCCGCAGCTTCTCTTCCTGCTCTTTCGTCCCGTTAAACGGCACGTCGATTTTCTTAGCCAATGAAACCTACCTCCGATGTGATCGGGCAAAGCGTAGACTTGCCCGTATTATATTGTTCAACACTTCTATTCTATCACAATGATAAACATTTTTCAATAAATTTTTGAATATATTGACCCTCCCCGTCAAGATTTTTTCTTCTCTCCCCTGCCCCGAACCCCGCTTGCTTTTCCCGCATTTCTCCGTCTTCCTGCCAAAAAGTGCCCGCATTTGACTTTTTCCGCCGTTTTTTGCAGCGCTTCCGGCGATTCTCCCCCGTTTTGCCCCCTCTTTTCCCCAGAATCTGCTCCAAAAGATGCCCCGACTTGACTTTTTTGCGCGAATATGGTATAATGGTTAAAATTTACAACATTGTGAAGTAAAAACAAAAATATTGCCGCAAGGAGGTTGTCATGGAATATTCCGAAATCCGCGAACACGTTCTGAACAAATATTCAAAGTATTCACAGGACATCATGGAGCTCACCAAAATGGCGAGCAAAAGCGACATAATCAATCCCAAGCTCTACGAAAAGTACGACGTAAAGCGCGGACTGCGCGACATCAACGGAAACGGGGTCGTCTGCGGTCTGACCGAAATTTCCGAGATCATCGCGTTCGGAAAGGACGCGGACGGAAACAAGATCCCCGCCGACGGCGAGCTGTATTACCGCGGCGTGAACGTGCGCGAGCTCGTCAAAGGCGCAACGGGCCGCCGCTTCGACTTCGAAGAAGCGACGTACCTCCTCCTGTTCGGACAGCTCCCCACAAAATCGCAGCTGGAAAGATTCTGCGAGATCCTGGGCGACTTCCGTACCCTGCCTCCCTCTTTCGTGCGCGATATCATTATGAAAGCGCCCTCCAAAGACATGATGAACATGCTCGCACGGTGCGTGCTTTCCCTGTACTCGTACGATTTGAAGGCGGACGACACTTCCAAGAAAAACGTTCTGCGCCAGTCCCTGCAGCTGATCGCTCAGTTCCCCCTGCTCACCGTTTACAGCCAGAAAGCGTACCAGTACTACCATACGGACGCTTCGCTGTTCATTCACAAACCGCGCAAGGAACTCTCCACCGCGGAAAATATCCTGTACATGCTCCGCGAAAACTGCAAATACACCGAACTGGAAGCGGAAGTGCTCGACTTGTGCCTCGTTCTCCACGCCGAACACGGCGGCGGTAACAATTCCACGTTCACCACGCACGTCGTCACCTCTTCGGGTACGGATACCTATTCGTCCGTCGCGGCGTCCCTCGGCTCCCTCAAAGGCCCCAAACACGGCGGCGCAAACATCAAAGTATGCGAAATGTTCGACAACATCAAGGAAAACGTGCCCGATTTCAACCGCGGCAAACTCAAAGATTACGTCGCGCGCATTCTCGATAAGGACGCTTACGACCACTCGGGTCTCGTGTACGGCATGGGGCACGCCGTGTACTCCCTCTCCGACCCGCGCGCCGATATCCTCCGCTCGTTCGCGGAAAAACTCGCCGAGGAAAAACACATGGAAAAAGAATTCGAAATGCGCAACTACGTCGCGCAGGCCGCCGCGGAACTCATCGCCGAAAAGAGAAAGATCTATAAGGGCGTCGCCGCCAACGTCGACTTCTACTCGGGGTTCGTCTACGATATGCTCAATCTCCCCCGCGAACTTTATACACCCTTCTTTGCGGTTTCGCGCATCGCTGGCTGGTCTGCCCACCGCATGGAAGAGATCACCAACGGCGGAAAGATCATCCGCCCCGGCTACCAAGCCGTCGCAAAACGCCGCAAATACGTTCCCCTCGAAGAACGCACGGACGATTAAATTCAAAAAAACAGCGGCCGTCTGCAAAAATTGCAGATGGCCGCTGACCGTTTTTAAGGGCGAGGCGCGCAAAGACCTTTGCGCGCCTCGCCCTTTCTTTTTGTCTTTTTCAGGGTTTTCGTCCGTAATTTTTAAAGACGTTCCCCTTTTTTCCTTACTGCGGCAAATTTTCCACGCCTTCGCCGCACGGCATTTTGAAGCGCGGCCCTTTGGTTTGTTTTGATCAGGAAAGAAGTTTTTCCAGCAATGCCCACACAAGCGCGAGTACCGCAAGTCCTGCCACCGTGACCGCGGCGGCGACCGCTTTTTTCCACAGAGCGGCCGATCTTTGCTTTTTGCTCTCGATGCTGCGCACCCGATCGCGGATAAGGGAGTTTACGTCCTGCGGCAGAACACCCGAAAGCGGCCGTCCGAAATTCATCTCGAAATCGGGACAGCGCAATAAAAATTCCAGATCGCGTGCGGGATCGTACTCTTTGTCCGCGGCGCAGTGCGCCGCGATCAGCAGCTCCCACGCGCGCGACTTTGCGGGATAAAACCCGCACATCACCGCCGCATACCGCACCGCGTCGCCGTACGCCTGCGCTTTCAAAAGCGCGTACCCCTCCGCGATCTCGTCCGCGATCCTTTTGTTTTCCTCACAGGCCGCCGCAATGCGTTCGTAGAGGCGTTTCTGCTCAAAATCGCCCAGCGCCGTCACGCGTTCGAAATGCTCCGAGGCGCGAAGATCGCCCGCCCAGAACGACAGGGACAGCTCGTCTTTCGCGCCCTTTTCCGCCAGCAGGCGCAGCCGCTCCGCCGCAAATACCGTGTCGGGAACGCCCTCGAGCACCTCTTCCGCCGCGTTCGCCTTCCCGTCATGCAACAGCATGGCCGCCTGTTTTAACTGCGCGTTCAGAAGTCCCGAACCGAAGTCAAACCGATGCAATCCGCCCCCGACTTCCGCCTCCGCAATGTTTTTCTGTTCCTGCACCGCTTTTTCGAATTCTTCCGTGCTCACGGCGACCGCTTCCGCGCCGTCGATCCGCGCGTCCAGAATCCGCACGACTTTCGCGCCGCAATGTCCGCAGACAAACGCGTCGCCCTGCCGTTCGAGCGGCGCGCCGCAATTCCTGCAGTTCATCTGTACAAATGGCATTTTTCATATCCCCTTGCGTTTCACTTGCCGTTTACGGCAAAAATCTCCGCCGCTTTGTCCGCGCTCCCGCGCGCCGCACCCAAAAGTCCGAATTCGCGCTCCAATGCGGGTACCGAAAGGAGGGGCGAAAGCTCTGCCGAAAGGTCGTACGCCTCCGCCAGCGGAAACTGCGGCGGGGCCGTCCGCTCCGCGGCATAATACCCGCGCGCCGTCTTGCGGACAAACTCCGAAAGCAGGGCCGCCGAAACGTACATCTTCTGCCTGCTCTCCGAAAAAATATGTACGCGCGCAAAGCTCTCTTCCGCGCCCGGCACGCGGACGTTGCCGAATACCTTTTCGGAAGGCACGCCCGTTTCCATCACCGCGCGGCGTATCCGCCCCGCATAGTCGGGCACGTAAAAGGGCCGCGGCCGCGCTTTTGCCCAGAACGAAAGGTACCGCTCCGCGCAGAAGCGCAAGACGGCATACGCGCTTTTTGTTTTGTTTTGCGGCATACGTCCGTTTAAAAATTCAACCATTCCCCTGCACGCAAAAGGCGGAAATTTTCCGCGGACAAGATCTCCCAGCGCAGAGGCATAAAAGAGCGCAAACAAAGTCTCTTCCTCTTTTGTCCCGCACTCTCCCGCCGCTTCCACGATCTTCTCCAAAGGGGAAAGATCGTACCGCCTGTCCGAAAAAAGGGCGTCCGTGCGCAACTCTTCCGCACAAAGAGCGTAAAGCGAGGTTTCGGCGAGCGCCTGCCCGAACCTGTGCCGCATGCAATTTCCGCTTAAAAGCACGAAGTCCGGAAAGCGCAGCGGATACCCCGCAAACGGAGCGGGCGCTTCCCGCCCGAAACACCCTTCCGCCGAAGGCGCGTCGGGTACGGCTATGCTCACGCCGCCTCGCACCGTTGCAAAAAAACGGGCGGCAAAGATCGCCGCACTCCCGTATCCGACCGCCGCACGCACTTCGTCGGGCATCGAAAAAAGCCCCGTCCAGTCGTCCTTTATGCACACGCACAGGGGCGCAAATCCTTGCAGACTGCGCAAAATATACTCCGCCGACGCCTGCTTTTCTTTCTCCGAATACACAAACACCGCGCGGCACCCCGCAGGAATGCACGCCCGCAGAAGCGGAGCAAGCTCCGCTTCTGCGGGTATTATTTTCGTTTCGGCGCCAAAAGCGCACACCTCTTTTTCCACATCTTTCAAAAGCGATCTCATCCGCTGACTCCGGAATCTCTTCCCGCACCGTTCGATTTCTCTTCTTTCGTGTTTCGTAAAAAGGTCTGCCGCCCTGTCGGCGGATAAAACGCCGCCTGTTAAAACGCCGCCGAAAATATCGGATACCCCGCCCGCAAGTATTGCGCCGACGGGCATTATTTTTGCGCCGTTCGGCGCCGCAAACGTGCAAATGCGCGTTCTTTTTCAGTTTTTCAAAAGATCGTCCAATGCGGCGAGAAGCGCGTCGTTTTCGGACGCAGACCCCACCGTGATCCTGTTAAAATCGGAAATGCGCGGTTTTTCGAAGTGCCGCACCAGCACTCCGCGCTCGCGCAGGGCGAGATAAATTTCCTTTCCGTCCTTCACGGCGTGCTTTGCAAACACGAAATTCGCCCTGGACGGCAAAACCGTGAACCCGCGCAGAGGAAGTTCCCGTTCCAGGCGCTCCCGCTCGGAAATGACGAGCGCATTTTTCTCCGCGTAATACGCCGCGTCCGAAATTGCCGCCGCGCATACCGCCTGGCACACCCCGTCCACGGGATACGAATTGAAACTGTCGCGGCAGCGCTCCAAGCCCGAAATCAGCGCCTTGTCGCCGATCGCGTACCCGCAGCGGATCCCCGCCAGCGAATATCCCTTGGAAAAAGTCTTCACGACCAAAAGATTGCCGTATTTTTCGGTGAGCGGCACCGCACTTTCCCCGAAAAAGGGCATATAAGCCTCGTCTACGATCACGATGCGGTCGTTCTTCGCAACAAACGCTTCCATTTCGGACAAGGGAATCCCCATTCCGGTCGGCGCGTTCGGGTTCGCCAATACGACGCCCTGCGCTTCCGCCGCCGCCAGTTTGGAAAGATCCAGCGTGAAATCTTCTTCCAGCGGCACGATATGCGTCGGAATGTTAAAGAAATCGCAAAAAACGGGGTAAAAACTGTACGTTATGTCCGCAAACGCAACACCTTTTCCGTCGGGATCGAAAAACGCGGGAAAACAGAACGCCAATATTTCGTCGCTCCCGTTTCCGCAAAACACATTCTCCTCCCGCACGCCCTCCGCCGCCGCAATGGCCTTGCGAAGGCCGTCCATGCGCAGGGGCGGATACAGCTTCAACGCTGAAAAATCATATTCGCGATACGCCCGAAGCGCGTTCGGGCTGGGCGGATACGGATTCTCGTTCGTATTGAGTTTGACATACTTCCTGTCCGCAGGCTGTTCTCCTGCCGTGTACGGGATGATCTCCCGCGCCTTTTTGCTCAAATAATTCTTCATACGCGCACCTGTTTTTTCTTGTTGTTTTATCATACTGTTTTTTGAATAAAATGTCAAGCGGCGCGCGCTTTTTCAAGCGCGCGCCGACCGTTTTCGACAAAACTCCCCCGTTTTTTCACGTCCGTTCCACTTTTTATTCTTCTTTTGCTCCGCCGCCCGCGCACATTCTTTTCAGCGCCTGGAAGACGCCGTGCACGGAACACGTGTCCGCTTCCAAAAAATGCTCCGCTTCGGAAATATCCCACAGATAATGCGCGTCGGAATTTGTAATATACGGCAGGCCGAGGCGGGGATCTTCCTTGCTTTCCACCAGCCGAAACCCCAGCGAAAAATCGAACGCACCCAAAACGCCGATCAGTCCGTTCGCCTGCTTGTCGACATGCGCAGGCACGGGAATTCCGCCCAATTCTTCCACGAGCTTTGCAGCCTCTTCCACCGAAACGCCCGAACTTACGATCAGAAGATCTTCCGCCTCCCCGATCGGCTCGTCGTTTTCGTCCATAATCTGCTGCTTTCCGAAAATCTCCCGCTTGTTCCGTATTTTCAGACGCGTATTTTCCAGCCGCTGCTCCAGCTTTTCCAGCTGTTCATACTTTTCAAAGAGACAGAGAATGTGGATATCCTCGCTCGTGGTAAGCTCCATGGCGGGAAGAACGATCAGGCCGTTCCGCTTTCCCGCCGCCATCACGGCGGGCACGTTGCGCCCCGTGTTGTGGTCGGCCACCGCGATCGCGTGAAGTCCCTTGATCAGCGCCATGTTTACGATATTGTTCGGCGTACTGTCGTCGTCGCCGCAAGGGCTCAGGCACGAATGAATATGAAAATCATAATACAGTTTCATTCCGCCCCCCCTCTTTTTCTCCTCCGTTTTATAACGCTTCGCCGCAAAAAACGCTATACGTTACACAATTTTACGACCTTTTTGCAAGCCTCGAAAACATTTTCGTTTGCGCCCAGCACCCAAAGTTTCAGCTCCTGCGCCTTTTTGTAAAACGCCTCGTCCGGCTCCGTTCCCTCGCACAGCACGATGCAGGCGCAGTCGATCAACGTGGCGACCGCCGCCACGTTGACGTTGTTCATGACCGTCAGCCAGCAACAGGAATCGGGCGCACGCGAAATAATGTTGCTCAAAAAATCTCCGCAATAACCGCTTTCTACGGCGCGGTCTTCCCCGCGGCAAAAGACGGCAAAGCCGCTCTTTTCCGCAAATTCGGAAACCGTCATTTTCGTTCCTCCAATTTTACGCAATCGAGTACGCCGCCGCTGAGCACGACGTCCTCCGCGTGGCAGCGGCAGGTCGGCGCGCCGCACGCGCCGCAATCGATGCCCGGCAGTTTCTTCAGATATTCTTCCACCTGCATCAGCTTCTGCATCGCCGTGAACCGATCGGAATCCAACCGGAAAGAGGTGGAAGGCTCCGGCGCTTTGTCCCAGATAAAAAAGCTCTCGTCCAAACCGTAATCTTTCATCGTCGCGGGCGGAATTTTCAGCTTTTCCGCCAGCTGCCGCATATGATTGCGCGCGATAAACGGGTTTTCTACGTTCAGAACTCCCCCCACACAGCCGCCGGGACACATGTTCAGCTCCACAAACTCCGCCTCGTCCAGCTTTCCGTCGCTCATTTCCTTCAAAATCCCCAACACGTTGCGGACTCCCGAACAATGTATGTAATTTCCGAGCCCCAGAGAATTGCTCTCCCCGCCCGAAGAGCCCCAGCCGAGCCCCGAGTATCCGCATCGGCCCAGTTTCCGCGGGTTTTTGATCTTGTTCATCTTTTCCACGAGGCGAAAATAGACGTCGCTCTGCGACAATACGCCCGATATGTACTTCTCGTTGCTGACTTCTTCCTTGTGCAGCGAATACACCTTCGCGGGACAGGGCGAAATAAAGAAAATACCGATGTCGTCCGGATGGATCCCCTTTTCCAACGCCTGCTTTTTGGCAAGTTTCGCCGCAATCTTCGCGGGCGCGTAGACGTTGAGCATATGATCGGCAAGCTCGTGGAATTTCAAAAGGATCAGCTCCGCCACCGCCGGACACGCCGTACTGATCACAGGACGGGGAAGATCTTCCGTCTGCATCAGCTTGCGCGTACAATCGGTCACAAGCTCCGCCGCAAGCCCTACCTCGAATACCTCGTCAAAACCAAGCGCCAGCAAACCTTCGATCACATAATTCGGATCGTCCAGATTGTTGAACTGCCCGAACAGCGAGGGCGACGGGAGCGCGATTTTATAATTGTAACTGGAAACGAGATCAAAACTGTCGTAGACGGGACGCTTCGCGCCCCCCTTGCAACTGCGCACGCACTCCCCGCAGTTGATACATTTGTCATAGATGATTCTCGCTTTGCCGTTCTCGATGCGGATCGCTTCCGTCGGACACCTGCGCATACAGGTGATGCAACCGATGCATTTCTCGCTGTCCAAAACGACTGTCTTGAGCGTTGCCATTCTTTTTCCCCTTACCTGACTTTGTGCATGATTTGCACATTACGTTCATTCAAAATTGACGCGAAGAAAGACCGTCGTGCCCACGCCGACCGTGGAATCGATCCGCATTTCGTCGCTGTACTTTTTCATGTTCGGAAGGCCCATTCCCGCCCCGAACCCGAGACTGCGTATGCTCTCGGTCGCCGTCGAATACCCCGCTTTCATCGCAAGCTCGATATTCTCAATCCCCGGCCCGCTGTCCTTTAAATATATGTCCACCCGCTCGGGATAAATCTCCACGACCGCTTTCCCGCCGTGCGCATGGATCACCATGTTGATCTCTCCCTCGTACATGGCGATCGCCACCCTGCGCACCGAACCCGGCGCAACTCCCATCTGTTTGAGCGTTCGCTTCACACTCTCACTCGCATTCCCCGCCGATGAAAAATTTTCACCGTCAACGTCATATTCCAGTCGGATACATTGCATGATCAGCCGCCCAACCCGTTCGTATACAGTATCCCGCAGGCAACAAACAGCCGCTTTTCCGTGCTGAGCAGTACGATCCCCTTGCTCCTCGCCAAATCAATGACTTCCTGCTCCGGCCTCTTCCCCCGCACAAATACGATGCAAAGCATATCCATCATCTCCGCCGTGCGCACTACCTGCGGATTCAATAACCCCGTCAGCAATACGGACTGATCTTTTACGTACGCCAATACGTCGCTCATCATGTCCGATCCGCACGCCGTATGAATTTCCGTATCCAGATGCTCTTCCCCGCACAAAATCTCCGCATCGAGCAGCCTGACCACATCCCTGATCGTCATACCTTATCTCCCAGATTTTTTATTTTACGGCACGATACCACGCCTTTCCCTGCGAAATATCCGCCCTTCCCTTTTTAAAATATGTATTCATCATACCATACTCGCGCGCCCTTTTCAACAGGTTTTACGATTTTTCTGCATTCGATTTCATAAAAAGGGGCGCGATCTTTCGATCGCGCCCCTTTTCCTATGTAATTTTGTTCCGTTTATCTCTTTTTATAGCCGCATTTCGGGCATACTCCTTCCTCGTTCAGCGCGATCCCGCAAAGCGGACAACGGTCGATCTTGTTCCGCGTTTCAAATTCCTGCGACGCCGCATTCACCCCGCTCGTAAAGGTGAGCTTGGCTATGTTCAGTTTGTCTTTCAAAAGCGAATAGACGATCTTGATCATCCCTTCGACCGTCATGGTCTCCTTCGTCACCACCAGACGACAGTCGGGATACGCCGTCGCAAGCTCCGTCTTAAACGCTTCCCCCTTCATCTGATTCTGCGGCGCGCCGTCCTTGATCCCCTGCTTCTCGTAGACTTCCAATACCGCCGGAAGCAACGGATCGTCTTCCCGCAAAATCAACGCATGGTCAAAATTTTTCAGAACGTCCCACGCCGTCTTCTGAATTTCGTTGCAGGGAAAAACCATGTTCACGCCTTCGTTGATCGTGTCCTCCACCTCGATCGTGAGCACGCCCGTGTGCCCGTGCAAATACTGCGCCTCTCCTTTGAACTCGTAAAACCTGTGCGCGTACTGCAAATCGATTTTTGTGATGCTCCTCATAAATAAATCTCCTACTCTTTTAGATTTTTAAGAAATTCTGACCCTTTGCGCGCTTGGCCGTCTTTCCCGCAGCCTTCCGCCTTCTCGCGGCTTTTCCGCCGCTCGCCGATATGCCTTTCCTCCTTCGCAAATTATCAATATTAATTTCTTATTGATATTATATATTAATAATGAGCCTTTGTCAAGAGCATTTTATAAAATTTTTCCAAAAATTTTTGGAAGCAAAACGGGACAAAAGCGCTTCGGAAAACGAGAGAGGCAAAAAAGAGGGAAAAAGCCACGAAAAGCGAGGGAGACTAAAAAGGCGGCGAAAAGAGCCGCAGAAAGCGGATAAGACTGAAAAGAGAGGGCAAAAAGAGCTTCAAAAAGCGAAGGAGACTGAAAAGGCGGCGAAAAGAGCCGCAGAAAGCGGATAAGACTGAAAAGAGAGGGCAAAAAGAGCCGCGGAAAAAGCGGTGGAGGCGGTAAACGAAAAAAAGGCGCGGCGTCAGAAAATTCTGACGCCGCGCCCGCAGCCGTTATAAAATTTCGTTTAAAGTCCGAAAGCCTGCATGATGCCGATGGCCGCATAGCCGACCGCTACGCTCACGACATACATGATCCCCATCACGCGCAAAGTTTTTTTGATATTCTTTTTGCTTTTGAGCAGGATCGTGAGTCCGAGTCCCGCGTTTGCGCAGATCCCCGCAATAAACCCGCCGAACGTGAGACCGTTTAAAATATAGGCCTGGGTAATGACCGTGCTTGCCGCGCAGTTCGGGATCAGACCGATCGCGGCGGCGATCAGCGGCTGGTACCATTTTCCGCTCAAGAGAAAGCTCTCGATCGCTCCTTCCGCATAGTGCATGATAAACCCGAACGCAATGTTTACGATGAGGATATACACAAAGATCTGAAGCGAATGTTCGAGCGGATGCAGAAAATAACGGTGCAGGTTGTTGTCGTGATCATGGTCGTGTCCACAGGGTGTGCCGCAGATCTCTTCGCCCTCGCCGAGTTCGGCAAGCGGCTCCCTACGAAACAGCGCGTTGAACAAATACCCCATCGCCACCGAAACCGCAAACAAAATCGCGATCACGGGCATGACAGCTACCGTCTTCGAACCCGACCCGCTCGAAAGCAAAAGCACGATTGCCTCGTCGCTCGTCGCAAAAAAGACCGCCAGAACCGTTCCCGTCCGTATAAGTTTTTTGTCGTACAGCTTCGCAGCCATCACCGAAAATCCGCATTGCGGTATGATCCCCGTCGCCGCACCCAAAAGCGGCGCAAGATTTCCTGTCAGAACATTCTTGTTTTTCGTTATGTTCGTCCTGTGCTCCAACAACTCGATCAGAACATACATCAAAAACAAAAACGGAAAAACTTTCAGACTGTCCAAAGCCGCATGCACAAGAATATGCACTATCTCTTCCATACTCCGTCTCTCCCGTCTCTCTCCTTATTGAGCAATGATTATACCCCCTACACGCCGCAAAACGCAAGCGTTTTGCACGCACTTTTTCTTTTTTCCTCTCCGTCGTCCCCTTTCGGCCCGATCTTTCCGATTCCGACACCCGCAAATTTGCCGCCGAATTGTTTACGCCCCCAAAATCGCCCCTTTCTATCGTCTTTCAGTTCCTTCTGCCGCCTTGTCTGCACTGAAAATGCAAGCCCGCACTTTCCGACAAACGCCGCCCCCGCGAAAAATCGATACAAGCCAAACAGACATCGTGTCCGACACGCAGGCTTTATACAAAAACAAGCGACAAGACCGATCGGCCGCCGTTCAAAAAAACAGTACAAACGTGCGGCCGCACTAGCTCATATAAAAAACTAACGATGAGACGAATTGCATAAACGGACGCGGAAGACGGACAGGTTGCAAAAAAAGTAACACAAAAACTCCCCGAAAATTTTCGGGGAGTTTTGAAACCGTATGAGGAAATTATTTGTTTTCGTCTTTCGGCTCTTCTTTGTCTTCCTTTTCTTCGGGCTGAGCCGCCGCCGCAGCAGCCGCTGCTTCCGCAGCCGCCTTTGCTTCTGCTTTTTCTTTTCTTGCAGCAGCGCGCGCTTCACGACGCATAGCCGCTTTTTCTTCTTTCGTGACGACTTTGTTCTTCTCGATGATCGCCTGCATTTCCTGCGGGGTCAGAGGAACAAACGCGGAAGACGCTTCATTTTCGGGCGTGATCTCGTAGCCTTCGTCACGGGCGAGCAGGGACATTTCCGTAGCGCCGTCGAAGATATGGATATGGCGTGCATCCAGAGCGAGTTCGGTCACTTCGCCGCGGACAACCAGGCTGCGGCTGTCCACTTTCGCGATCATATTGGAAGAATCGCCGATGATGCTGTTGACTTCTTCGCCTTCCTTGAAGTCAAGTTTGCAGTAAATGAGCGTTTCCGCACCGAGTTTTTCGACAACTTCGACAAACGCTTTGATGACCGTGTCGGGCGAAGCCGCGATAAAGCTCTCTTCTTCGTGGATATCTTCGGGACGGACGCCCAACGTGATGGGTTTGCCCGTATTTGCGTAATCTTCTATGTTGCGGATACGCGCTTCCACCGATTTCGGCAGCAAAATCTTGTTGTTGACGAATTCAACGTACGTTTTGCCTTTGGACTGCGTAAGCGTTGCAGGGAAGAAGTTCATCTGCGGCGTTCCGATGAAGCCCGCAACGAACTGGTTGATCGGGTAGTCGTAGAGGTTCTGCGGCGTATCAACCTGCTGCATGAAGCCGTCTTTCATAACGACGATACGCGTTCCCATCGTCATTGCTTCGATCTGGTCGTGCGTAACGTAAATGAACGTCGTCGCAAGTCTTGCGTGCAGTTTGGAAATTTCCGTTCTCATCTGCGCACGAAGTTTTGCATCGAGGTTGGACAGAGGTTCGTCGAGCAGGAATACTTTCGGCTCACGGACGATTGCACGGCCCAACGCAACACGCTGACGCTGACCACCGGACAACGCCTTCGGTTTACGGGTCAGATAATCCGTGATACCCAAAATCGCCGCCGCTTCTTTCACGCGCTCGTCAATGATCTGCTTGGGCACCTTGCGCAGTTTCAGACCGAATGCCATGTTGTCGTACACCGTCATGTGCGGATACAAAGCGTAGTTCTGGAACACCATCGCGATGTCACGGTCTTTCGGCACAACGTCGTTGACCAGTTTCCCGTCGATGTACAGTTCGCCTTTGGAAATTTCTTCCAGGCCCGCGATCATACGCAGCGTCGTCGACTTTCCGCAGCCGGAAGGCCCGACGAATACGATGAATTCTTTATCCTTGATGTCCAGATTGAAATCCGTGACAGCCGTTACGCCGGACGGATACACCTTGTAAATACCTTTCAGTAAAAGGCTTGCCATTGTATGATTTCCTCCCTACGATAAAGTTTTTTTGCTTATTATAAATATTTTACAACATTTCTTTTGAAAACGCAATGGGCAATAATCACAAATAATCGTTTCTTATCTGTTAATTTTGCCCAACTGTTTCGGCGTTTTTGTCCGTAAACTGCGCCTTTTTACCCGTTTTATGACAATTATGTGAAAATTTTTACAATACGGGGTTGTATTTTGCCGCCCGATTTGCTATAATAAAAAAAAGGCGCGGAACAATTTTTCCGATCTTCCCTGTTCCGCGGTGAAAGAAATATGGATATCAATAAATATATACCGAAATATAGAACGGCGCATACGGGACTTCTTCATCTGGCAGATCTGACCGGAGAAGAGATCTTTGAATACCTCTATGCCGCCAAAGCCATGAAAAAGAAATTCCGCGTCGGAGAAAATCCGCCCGCGCTGCGGGGCAAAACGATCGCCCTGCTGTTCGGCAACGTTTCCACGCGCACGCGCATCACCTTTGAAATGGGGATCCGTCAGCTGGGCGGCGAATTCATCTACCTGCCCAAAAACGAAACCCAGCTCTCCCGCGGCGAAAGTATCCGCGATACCGCCGTCATGCTCGAACGCTACGGCATCGCCGCCGTCGTCCTGCGCGGCTTTGACGATAACGGCATCGAAAAATTTGCCGAAAACACTTCCATTCCCGTGATCAACGGCCTCTCCGATACCGCGCACCCTCTGCAGATCCTCTCCGACCTCTATACCATATGGGAGGTCAAAGGCAGGCTGGATAACCTCAAACTCGCTTACATCGGAGACGGAAACAACGTCGCCAACTCCCTCATCCTCGGCTGCTCGAAAGTCAATATGGATATTTCGCTCGCAAGCCCCCACGGCTACAGCCCCCATCAAAACATCGTCGAACGTGGTATGCAGTTCAGCAACGTGACCATCACCGACGACATCTTCGAAGCCGTCCGCGACGCAGACATCGTCTACACCGACGTCTTTATCTCCATGAACGACAAGGACGACGAACATAAAAAACATATCCTCTCCCGCTACCGCGTCACGCAAGACGTCATGGCGCACGCCAAACCCGACGCCGTCTTCATGCACTGCATGCCCGTGCACCGCGGCGAAGAAGTGGCGGCCGAAGTCGCCGACGGCAGACAATCTATCCTGTACGACCAGGCCGAGAACCGCCTGCATATGAACAAGGCCGTCCTCGCCATGCTCGTCAAATAATTGTATAACCTATTCTATTATAAAGAAAGGGAGTGCGTCCGCGCTTTGCGCGGACGCACTCCCTCTTTCTTTGTCTTTTTACGCGGACGTCCATTTTTTTAACAAGGAACGCCGGGTCGGCGTTCCTTGTAAGTTCTCGGAAAAAGGCTCCCCTTTTTACGTCCCGTCAGCGGTTTGCGGGAATGATTTCCAGCCAATAGCCGTCGGGATCTTCGATAAAATAAATGCCCATCTTCTCGTTTTCAAAACAGATGCACCCCATTTCACTGTGCTTGCGATGCGCCGCTTCAAAGTCATCGACGACAAACGCCAGATGAAATTCGCATTCCCCTAAATCGTATTTCTGCGGATGATCTTTCAGCCAGGTGAGCTCCAGCTCAAAATCGCTTTCCGCGTTTTTCACATACACGATCGTAAAATCATCCGTCGATTTCCTGCGTACCTCTTCCAACCCCAACGCCTCTTTGTAAAACCGAAGAGATCTTTCCAGATCGCTGACGTTGTAATTTTCATGAACCATCTTGAACCGCATACCTTTACCTTCCTTTCTTTTCTTTGCCCGTTCTTTCCTTCGGCCGAATGCTCCTGCGTTCACCCAACTATACGGACAGCTTTTTACCCGATTATTATACCATATTTTATTCTTCTGTCAACCGCAGACATAACTTTGCCTTGCTTTTTGTCTTCGCTTATTATTTGCGATTTGATAGTCCATAAACCTTTTCCTTACCCGATCCCCTGCCGCGGACAGTTTCCAAAAACAAAGGGCGGCACGAAGAAATTCGCGCCGCCGCAAAGTTTTTAAAAAATGAATTGACCGCAGAACCTTGCGGCCCTGCGGTCAACCCATATATGATAAGGGGGAAAATGATGAGCTATTGAATGTAACCAAGCGGAAGCGTTGCGCGTTTCGTTTGATTACACGCATATTATATAGCCTATAAAAAAAATTGTAAAGTATTTTTTTTTATTTTTTTAAAATTTTTTGAAATAAATTTTCTTTTCATTTTTTGTTATATTTTCACATTTTTGCTCGAAACGTGTCGAAAAAACCGTTAACTGCGTTAATTACTAACATTCTTTCAATATTGCACACCTAAAAAGCCGTTCACTTTTTCATTTTTCACAAAATTAACATTTTTAGCATACAAGTAAAAACACGAACAAAAGACACCCGCCGCAGGCAATAAATCTCATCTTCCGCAAAGCAAGAAAATAAATGCGTCGGGCGCAGAAAAACGCGGAAAAACTATCCGCGGACAAAAGGTTCCTTTTTCCGCCCTTGCGGGAGTACAAAAAACAAACGCGGCCAAGTAAACTGCCCTGCCCCACTATCAGAAAAGACGGCAGAAAAAGCAGCCCGCCGCGGCCGCACAAAAATTTGCAACCAGCGCAAGGAGGACGGGGAGCGCGTTTTTGCCTCTATCACGGGAAAAATAGATGGCGGAGACGTAAAACACGGTCTCGCCCGAAGCGTACAGAACGCAGGCGCAGCGCGCGATATAGGAATCGGCGCCGTAGCGGGCGCAGACGTCGGAGACGAGCGCCAGAGAGCCGCTGCCCGAAAAGGGTTTGACGAGAACGAGTGAAGAAAGTTCCGTCGGGATCCCGACTGCGGTAAAAAGCGGAGAAAGCGCCTTCGCGAAGGCCTGCGAAAGGCCGCTGGCTTCGAACAATTCGGATAAGATGAGCACGGCGGCTATATACGGAAAGAGAGATTTTAAAAGGGGCAGCGCGCCTGCGGCGCCCGCGGCGAAGCTGTCGTAGACGCGGACGCGGCGGATAGCGGCGGCAAGGATGGCCGCAACAAAAAGAACAGGGAGAACGTAGGCGGCGAATTTCATTTTTTTCTCCCGCAGACGAGTCTGACCGAAAGCACGCCGATTACGAGTGCCGTAAGCGCGGCAAAGAGCGCGGGGAGCACGATGTCGTACGGCGCCGCCGACCCCGCCTGTATGCGCAGGGACAGGACGGTCGTCGGCAGAAGCTGGACACCCGCGCAGTTTACGACAAAAAACATGGTGCGCGCGTATTGTTCTTTCCTGTCGCCGAGAAGGCGCATGGCGGTGACGCCCGCACCCGTCGCGGCACCGCCCATTCCGAGAAAGTTGGCGGCCAGGTTGACGGAGATCAGCTCCGCCGCCTTTTCGTCGCGCGTGCGGAAAATTTTTGCGATCGGAGGCCGAAGCAATTTGGAAAAGCCGCGCAGAAACCCCGCGTCTTCCGCAACTTTCAAAAATCCGAGCCATACCGCATACACCGCCGCGAGCGTCACGCCGAGCATCAGCGCGTTTTTCGAGCCTTCCAGCATGGCGGGCAAAAACGCGTTCGGGTCGCGCACGATCAGAAGTACGCCCGAGGCGACAAACACAAAGACAAAAATCACGTTCATGGTTTTACTCCCTCAGCTAAAAATATGCGCCTAATGGACAAGATATGCGGCCGCTCCTCCCGCAAAAATCGGCACGCCGCACAAAAATTCGGCGCGCAAAGGGAGTCGGCGCGCAAAAAACTTTCAAAATAGTTTTACTTTATCCGTAAAATGGAGTATAATAATGCAAATAATTGTACGGTAATTTTTACGGAGGGAACCATGGCAGAAAAGAAACCCTATTATATTACGACGGCGATCGCCTATACTTCAGGTAAGCCGCACATCGGCAACACGTATGAGATCATTCTGACGGACGCGATCGCGCGGTTCAAGCGCAACCAGGGCTACGACGTGCGCTTTCAGACGGGCACGGACGAGCACGGCCAGAAAATCGAAGAAAAAGCGAAGGCAAACAACGTCACGCCGAAGCAGTTCGTGGACGGCGTGGCCGCGCAAATACGGCAGATCTGGGATCTGATGAACGTTTCCTACGATAAATTTATCCGCACCACCGATAAAGACCATGAATTGCAGGTGCAGAAAATTTTCAAAAAACTGTACGAACAGGGCGACATTTACAAAGGCACCTACGAGGGAATGTATTGCACGCCGTGCGAAGCGTTCTGGACGCCCTCACAGCTCAAAGACGGAAAATGCCCCGACTGCGGCAGAGAGGTCAAACCCGCAAAAGAAGAGGCCTATTTCTTCAGAATGAGCAAATACGCCGACAGGCTTTTGCAATATTACGACGAGCATCCCGAATTCATCACGCCCGTTTCGCGCAAAAACGAAATGGTGAACAACTTCTTAAAGCCCGGACTGCAGGATCTTTGCGTTTCGCGCACCTCGTTCCGCTGGGGGATCCCCGTTGATTTCGACCCCAAACACGTCGTTTACGTTTGGCTGGACGCGCTCACCAACTACATTACGGGCCTCGGGTACGACGCGGACGGAAATTCGGACAAACTTTTCTCCAAATACTGGCCCGCAGACGTGCACGTGATCGGCAAAGACATCATCCGTTTCCATACCATCTACTGGCCGATCTTCCTGATGGCGCTGGGTCTTCCCCTGCCCAAGCAGGTATTCGGGCACCCCTGGCTTCTGATGGACGGCAGCAAAATGAGCAAATCGCGCGGGAACGTGATCTATGCGGACGAACTCGTAAAAGTGTTCGGCGTGGACGCGGTGCGCTATTTCGTTCTCAACGACATGCCTTTCGACAACGACGGCAACATTACGTGGGAGCTGATCAACGACAGGGTCAATTCCGACCTTGCGAACAATCTCGGAAACCTCGTTTCGCGCACGGCCGCCATGACGCTCAAATACTTTGACGGCTGTCTTGCGGACAAAGGCGCGGCCGAACCCGTGGACGAGGAGATTAAGAGCATGGCGACGGCACTGTATAAAAAAGTGGCCGCCAAGATGGACGAATTCAAGATCGCGGACGCGCTCGGGGAAATTTTCTCGTTCCTGCGCCGCTGCAACAAATACATCGACGAGACCGCGCCGTGGGTGCTCGCCAAAGACGAATCGAAAAAGGACAGGCTTTCCACCGTGTTGTACAACCTTTCGGAAAGCATCGTGATCGCAGCGAGCCTTTTGCAGCCTTTCATGCCCGAAACGGCGCAGAAGATCGCAACGCAGTTCAACACCTCCCTGCGCCCTTACGACGCGCTGGACAAATTCGGGCTGATCCCTGAAAACAGCAAAGTGTCCCCTACCGAAACGCACCTGTTTTTGCGCAGAAATTACAAGGACGTAGAGGCACAATACGAACAAATTCACGCCCAGGCGGCGAAAGCGGAACCTGCCGCACAGGCGGCAAAACCCGCCAAAGCGCACGCGCCCGAATACCCCGCGGAGATCACCATCGACGATTTTGCGAAAGTGAAAATGCAGATCGCCAAAGTCATTGCCTGCGAAAAGGTGGAAAAGAGCGATAAATTGCTCAAATCGACCGTACAGATCGGCAGCGAAACGCGCACGGTCGTCAGCGGCATTGCAAAGTTCTATAAACCGGAAGAGATGGTCGGCAAAAAAGTGGTCATGATCACCAACCTCAAACCCGCGAAGCTGCGCGGGATCGTGAGCGAAGGCATGATCCTGTGCGCGGAAAACGAAAACGGAGACCTGTGTCTGCTCGCCCCCGAGACGGACATAGAAGACGGAAGCGGCATTTTCTGAGCCGTGCCGGCTGAAACACGGATCGATTCACTATGGATAAACTCGGAACCAGAATTTTTACCCTGCGCAAGCAGGCGGGCCTGTCGCAGGAAGACCTCGCACACCGCACGGGCGTTTCCCGCCAGACGATCTCGAAATGGGAATCGGGAGCCATGCTCCCCGAGCTTTATAACCTGCACGCCCTCTGCAGACTGTTTTCCGTCAGCGCAGATTACCTGCTTTTCGGGGTCGAAAAAAAGCCGATCGTCGAAGAAACGGATATACGTACCGAAAAAAACGATGCGAAACCGAGCGAAACAATAAAACAGGAAACCGAAAATACGGCCGATTCTTCGGCCGCGCAAAGCGGAAAAAAGCGGTATAAGCGCGTTCTTTTGTCCTTTGTGGCGCTGTTTTGCGCCGTTTTCGTGTGTTTTTCCGTCATCGCCGCTTACAACGTGGCAAGCTATCTTGCCGACGGCGCGGGCGGCCCGCAGGGCGGCATATACGAAGGTTTTTTGGTCGTTCCCCTCTCCCCCGTCCTCGTCCTGGCGGTCGTCATTTTTCTCGCCGTCATGTTCACTGCGTTTACCGTTCTTATCTTTATCGGCCTGCTAAAATCCGATAAATTTTAAAAATGTAACGTTTTGTTGACATTTTGTCAAGAAGAAACGGTGGACTTTTTCCGCGCCTTTGCATACAATAAAGGTATGCTTTTCAGCAGAATTTCTTTACGGTAATTTTCCGGCCGCGCCCTTCCTGTCCGCGATAAGGGACAGCCTAAAACGATGGGAATGTCATATCGCTGTCCGGGAAAAAGAAAATCCGTAACCGAAGGCGCGGTCATTGCAATACGGTTTTTCTTTTTCCCGGGGAGCCTCTTCCCTCTGTTCAGACGACGGAAAAATTTTTAAAATTTTGGTTTTTCCCTCTTTTTTTTGAAAATTTTTCTTTTTTTTCATAAACCTTCTTTACAAATTACATTTCCTGTGATAAAATGTAACTATAACATAGCAAGTTCCGCAAGTGAATGTCTTTGCGGAAAACGATCGGTCTAAAACAAGGAGGAATATTATGAAGGTTCGTTCTCATAATTCGTATCTGTTTATGAATATTATTTTCGCAGTCGTTACCTGCGCGCTGGTGATCTGCTTTTTTACCATGCTGATCCTTGATTTCACGCGCACGTCTGCCGTCGTGTTCCTGATTATCCTGCTCGCCTGGCTCGCCGCCTTTGCGGTATGGTGCGCATCGCGTCTGGACAAGACGAACCACAAAAAGACAGAAAACAAATAATCCGGCTTTTTATGCCGCGGCGCATTTTGCGCCGCGGCATTTTTTTCTGAGTAAAAATACCTTTTACTCCGTTTAAAGGGCAGAGAGGTGAGTATGATGGACAAGGGGGCAACTTTGTACCGCAGGTTTCTTGCGGGCGACGCCGTCGCTTTGGAAGAGATGGTACGCGAATACAGCGATGCGCTCGTGCGTTTTGCCTACGGGTATGTGCGCGATCTGCAGGATGCGGAAGACATCATGGCGGACACTTTTGCAGTGCTCATGATCAAGCGGAAAAAATTCCGACAGGCCGCACAATTCAAGACATACCTGTACACGATCGCGCGGAACAAGGCGATCGACGTTCTCCGCGCACAAAAGAAACAGCTTCCCCTTTCCGAACAATGCGCGCAAAAGGAGCTTTCCGCGTTAGATGCGATGCTTCTTCGCGAAAAAGAGCGCGTTCTCGGCGAGCAGCTGCAAAAGCTGGCGCCGCAATACGCGGAAATATTGCAACTGCACTATTTCGACGGATTTTCCGTCGGGGAAATCTGCAAGATACTTCACAAATCGGCAAAACAGGTCTACAATCTGCTTTCCCGCGCAAAACTCACCCTCAAAGAAAATTTCTGCAAGGAAGGTATTTCGTATGAAGACATATAAAGAGCGTACGCAGGACATTCTCCGCCGTGCCGAAGAAAAGAGAAAACAGCGCCGCAAAATACGCATCGCGTCGGTCGGCGCGATCTGTCTGAGCATTCTCGTTGCGGTAAACCTCGTGCTGTTTATCCCCTATTCCACGGCGCTGCCCGATGTATCCGCATACAAGGACAGCGAATATTACGGCATTATTTGCAGGCTGAACGAGCTCACCTATACGCCGCCCCGTTACAAGAACAATTTCGACGCATGGTTTTCCGATCTCTTCTCCGGTTCGAAAGTCACCCCGGAGATAAACGATGCAGGGACTGCATCCGACTCTGAAAGCGGCTATGAAGAAGTCACTCTCAACCAGGAAGAGGGCGTGATCGAAGGAGATCTGTTCAAGCGTACCCGCACCGCTTTCTTTTATCTGAACGTCGCGGCAAGCGATTATAAACTGCAATACTATCCCATTTCGGGGCAGGACACCGTGCTGAAAGCGGAATACACGATTCAGGCGGGAGAAAACGCACGTTTTACGGGTTATGACGAGACCGCAGAGCTGTATCTGAACGATGCGGGCACGCAAGCGACCGTCGTCGCGCCCGTCATGATGAACGGGCGGCGCTACACGGTACTGATCGGGCTGGACGTTTCCGACCCCGAAAACATAGCGGAAAGCGGCAGATCGTACGTATCGGGGCAATACCTGTCTTCGCGGTACACGGACGGCGACTTTTTGATCATGAACGAATTTTTTGTCCCGAATAACCCCGATTTTTCGGACGAATCGCAATATCTTCCGCAGGCGGGCCCCGAAGACGCCCTCGTCAGCCTGCCCGCAAGCAACATTTTCTGCCCCGAAAACGCACAGGCGGCACGATACACCGTCGTCTGCCGCGTCGACGGAGAGGATTACTCCGTCGATGCGCATTACGCGTTTCTCTCTTACACGCAGGAGATCTATGTTTCCGAAAGCAATATCTTTCTGACCTGCAGTTACATTGACCGCTACACGGAGGACAACGCAAGTAATAGCGTCAGAAAAACGGATATCAGCTGCCTTTCCTACGGCGATACGCTCACCTACCGCGGAACCGTGACCGTAAACGGGAGCATCAAAGACCAGTATTCCATGGACGAAAAAGACGGCGTACTGCGCGTCGCCTCCACCCTGCGCGAAACCGTAACGCCGGGCGGAAACGGAACCGTTGCCGATTTTATCGGAATCGCCCAAAATGCCGCGATCTGGTGCATCGATTTAAACGATTTTTCTATTTTGGGTTCGCTCTCCGACTTTGCGCCCGCGGGAGAAGAAATCACCGCTGCATGGTTCGAAGGCGATGCCGCATATATCTGCACGGCGGAGACTATCTCCTACACCGACCCCGTCTATATCATCGACCTTTCCGACCCGACAAACATCAGCGTGCACACGGATACGGGCATCATCGAAGGATATTCCACCACCCTGCTCCCGTTCACAGACGGAACGCTTTTGGGGATCGGTTACGGCGCAACGCGCGATGAACTGAAAATCGAGCTCTATGCGGAAACGGAAAAAGGCCTTACGGGCATCGATTCTTTCCTGCTCTCTCCCTGCGATTTTTCCGAAGAGTTCAAAGCCTATTTCCTGGACGCCGAGAACGGTTACGTCGGCCTGCAAGTGCATGATTACGGGACTTCCTCCGCTGAATCCGAATATTACATTCTCCTGCAATTCGACGGCTACGGACTTGTCGGCGAGCAAAAAATTCCCCTTCCCGGAACGCCCGATCTTTGCCGCGGCTCCATCGTCGAAGGATTCCTCTACACTTTCAGCGACGAAGGGTTCGCCGTCACGAAGATAAACTGACCGCGGCGAACGCGATTCCCTGCAAATTTACGGCTGCCGCGCGGCGCATTTTTGCGCCGCGCGGCTTTTTTCTTGACGAATGCGCCAAAAAAGCGTAAAATATTGCACAAGGGCCGAAGTTTTCACGGTTTTCGGCCTTGCGACACGGAGAAAAAGCATGATCATCGACACGCACGCACATCTGAATTATGCCGACCGTTACGGCGACGAAGCCGCGCTGATGCGCGATCTGAAAGAATCGGGCATCGACAAAGTCATCGACGTCGGGTGGGATTACGATTCTTCCGCTTACGCGGCCGCACAAGCCGAGCGATACGATTTTCTTTATTTTGCGGCGGGGTTCCACCCTTCCAACCTCGGAAAATACAAAGACGGCGACTTTGACAAGACGGCCGCCCTTCTCGCCTCGCGAAAGGGCGTGGCGGTCGGCGAGATCGGATTGGATTACCACTACGAAAACACGGACAAGCCCGCCCAAAAGCGCGCGTTTGCCGCACAGATGGAGCTCGCGTACACGCTGAAACTTCCCTTTATCGTGCACAGCCGCGACGCGGCCGCCGACACGTTGGACATTTTAAAACAAAACCGACGGTTTCTCGCATACGGAGCGGTCATGCACTGCTTTTCGGGGAGCGAAGAGACGGCGAAAGAATATTTGCGGCTGGGCCTTTACATTTCGTTTGCGGGGCCCGTCACTTTCCGAAACGCGAGGCGGGTCGACGAAGTGGCGAAGATCATTCCGTCCGACAGGATCCTTGCGGAAACCGATTCGCCGTATCTTGCGCCCGAACCCTTCCGCGGCACATTGAACACCCCGAAAAATGTGGTGAAAATTTATGAAAAATTAGCGCTCCTGCGCGGCGAGACAATGGAAACATTGTCCGATCAGATTTACAAAAACGCGCATACGTTATTCAAAAAATTAAACGAAACAGGCAAATAAAATGGAAAAATACGAAACGTTTACTTATGAGCTGGACGGCAATTTATACATCAACCTGACCAGCAAATGCACGAACGACTGCACGTTCTGCGTGCGCAACGAACACACGAGTTATTTCGGGTATAAACTTTGGCTTTCGCGCGAACCTTCCGCCCGAGAAGTTCTCGATCAGATCCCGCAGGACATTTCCCGCTACAAGGAGTATGTATTCTGCGGTTTCGGCGAACCGACCATGCGCCTGGAAACGCTGTGCGAGATCGGAAAAGAACTGAAAAAACGGGACGCTACCGTGCGGCTGAACACCAACGGCCAGGGCAGCATGATCGCGGGGCGGGATATTTCCGCAGATCTTGCCGAAGCCGTCGACAAGATCAACGTCAGCCTCAACGACGACAACGCCCGCGATTACGTAAAACTCTGCCGCCCCGCCTACGGGGAAGCCGCCTTTGAAGGTCTGCAGGACTTTGCGAAAAAATGCGCGGCGCGCGGCATTCAGACCTGGTTTTCCGTCGTGGACGTCATCGGCGCGGAAAAAATCGAAAAGTGCCGCGAAATCGCCCAAGCATGCGGCGTGACCTTGCGCGTGCGCCCCTACATTAAAGAAAGCGACTAAGCCTCCCCGCAGCCAAAAAAGCGCCCCTTTCGGGTGTAAAAAGACACCCTTTAAAAGGATACGGCTTTTGCAAATATCGGTTCCATTCAACAAAGCGCGCCCGCCATTCTTTCAAGGCCGCGGATAAACCGTATGTGAAGATTGCGGCTTTTTAAAAGCGGTATTCGTTGCGGCGCGGCGGAAAAACAGCAAAAAAAGAAAAAGGATCTCAAAAACAGACGTTTTTAAAATCCTTTCTCTTTTCATTTGTTCCGTAAACTTATTTGTGCAAACATTCTTCTGCATTGCGCAGTCATTCATTCGCTTTCAAAGTTTACAACATAAGTTTGTGCGGCAAAGCGTTGTTTATACTTTTTTCTGACAGGAAGATTATGGAAAATTTAAGAGAGATCCTGCTGCGTAACGGCTTTTCTTTCAAAAAGCAGTTCGGGCAAAATTTCATATCGGACACCAACCTGCTCAAATCCATCGTGTCGCTTGCGGGGATCGATAAGGACACGACGGTTCTGGAGATCGGGTGCGGGGCGGGTACCCTCACGCGCGAGCTTGCCGAAGCCGCAGGAAAAGTGGTTTCCTTCGAAATCGACAAAAAATTGCAGCCCGTGCTTGCAGAAACGCTTGCGGGCGTCGAAAACGCGGAAGTCATCTTCCGCGATTTCATGAAGGCCGATCTTGCGGAGCTGGAGCGCGAACTGGGACATTATACCGTGGTCGCCAATCTGCCCTACTATATCACGACGCCCATCGTCATGCGGTTTGTGGAAAAAGCGGAAAAGGCGGACGCCGTGATCATCATGGTGCAGGACGACGTCGCCAAGCGCTTTTGCGCGCAGGCGGGCACGCCCGAATACGGCGCGATCACTGCGGCGATCGCACGCCGCGCGTCCGCGCAGATCATCAAATACGTGCCGCGCAAAATGTTTTACCCCGTCCCGAACGTCGACAGCGCCGTGGTAAAACTCACCTTCGAAAAAGACCGCATACCCGTCAAAGACGCCGCCTGCTTTCGCGACACCGTGCGCGCGGCCTTCCTTTCGAGAAGAAAGACGCTGGAAAACAACCTCGTCAACGCCTTTCACCTTTCCAGGGAAACCGCGCAAGACGTACTCATGCGCGCGGGCATTCCCGAAAAAGCGCGCGGCGAGACGCTTTCTCCCGAAAAACTTGCAGCACTTTCCGACCTTCTTTTCGAGCTTTCCGCCCGCTGATTTTAAAAAAACGAAAACGTCAAAAAGGCGCCCTTGCGCGGCTTTACCGCCGCATAAGGGCGCCTTTCGGCTCTTTATGAATCAAACAGTTTCCCGAACGAGACGTTTTCCCGTCCATTCCCGCACCGTTATCTTTACGACGGTCGTGATCGCCAGCGCCTTCGCGGAAAACATTTCGTCCGAAAATTTTCCCTCCGTATAGTGCGCCATCAGCACTTTCAGTCCGTGCATGCGCTCCTTTTCGTCCGTGACGATCTCCGCCGTTCCCTTGCCGCTTACGCTCTCGTAATCGGTCGTGTAGCCGCAGGGCGCCACGCCCTTGTTGAACACGCGGAACATGGTGTACGCACAAAAGCCGACGTTTGCGTTCTTCCGTAAAAGCGCAAGCTTTTTCCCCTCCACCGCACAATGAAAGTACAGCACGAGGTTTTCGCCCTGCTTTTCCGCACCGAAATTCAGCGGGACAAGATACGGCCCGTCTTCCTCCTGCAAGGCCAAAGTCATGCTTTTACAGCGCATCAGAATCTCCGCTTTTTCTTCAAAACTTACGACTTCGCGTTCAGATTTTCGCATAACGTACCCGCCTTTTTACGCCGATTGCTTCTTTTTATAGTCTTCGATCGCCGCTTTGATCGCCTGCTCCGCCAAAACGGAACAATGGATCTTCTGCGGAGGAAGCCCGCCGAGCACTTCGATCACTTTTTTGTTCGTCACTTCCAAAGCCTCGTCCACCGTCATGCCCTTGATCATTTCCGTCGCCGTCGAGGAGGTCGCGATCGCCGCCGCACAGCCGAACGTCTTGAATTTTGCGTCCGTGATGACCCCGTCTTTCACCTTTATGAAAACCTGCATGATGTCGCCGCATGCCTCGCTCCCGATCATGCCCATTCCGTCGTAATCTTCGATTTCCCCTACGTTCTTCGGATTTTGAAACGCTTCCATTACTTTTTCGGTATACATTTTATATCTCCTTTTCGAATACTTCGTTTTTCAGATCTTTGGGAAAGAGCGGCGAAAGCGCACGCAATTTCACGATGATCTCTTTGAGTTTGTCCACGGCGTAATCCACCTGTTCGGGCGTATTGTGGATCCCGAACGAAAAACGGATGCTCCCGTGCGCCAGCCCTTCCGGCAGTCCCATCGCCAGCAGTACGTGCGAAGGTTCCAATGACCCTGACGAGCACGCCGATCCGCTGGATACGGCGATCCCCGCAAGATCCAACGAAAACAGGAGCGATTCTCCCTCCACATAGCGGAAGGAAAAATTCGCATTGGCGGGCAATCTGTCCGTCGGGTGCCCGTTGAGTTTTACGAACGGGATCTCCTTGCTCACGCGCGCAATAAACTTATCGCGCAGCGAAGCGACGTACGCCGCGTTTTCGGCACATTTCTCCTGCGCCAGCCGCAACGCTTCCGCCATGCCCACGATCAGCGGTACATTAGTCGTGCCGCCGCGCATGCTGCGTTCCTGGTGTCCGCCCGTGATGATCCTTCCCAGCTTTACCCCCGTGCGGATATAAAGCACGCCGATCCCCTTCGGCCCGTAAAATTTGTGTCCCGAAAAGGACAGCATATCCACCGCGGGCGATTTCACGTCGATCGGCAGCGCGCCCGCCGCCTGCACCGCATCCGTGAAAAACAGAATGCCCCGCTCTTTCGCAAACGCCGAAATTTCCGCGATCGGCTGGATCGTCCCCACTTCGTTGTTCGCCGTCATTACCCCGATAAAGATCGTGTCGCTCCGCACCGCCTTTTTCAGCTTTTCTACGTCCACTTTCCCGTATTCGTCCACTTCCGCAAACGTTACGTCGTACCCTTCCTTTATCAGCTCCTTCGCCGTCGCGATCATGGCAGGATGCTCCACCGCACTCACGATCAGATGCCTGCCGCGGTCTTTGTACGCGTGCGCCGTCCCGCGCAGCGCCCAGTTGTCCGATTCCGTTCCGCCCGACGTAAAATAAATCTCCGAAGGCTTCGCCCCGATCAGCTTCGCGATCGTGTCCCTCGCTTCGTCTACCGCCGCAACCGTCTCTCTCCCGAACCAATGCTGCGAATTCGGATTCCCGAACTTTTCCGTAAAATACGGAAGCATCTTTTCCAATACCCGTTTATCCACCGGCGTCGTCGCCGCATGATCAAAATAAATGTGTTCCATTGCCCGTCTCCTCCTTTCTGCGGCCGCTTCTCTCTACACCGCTTCGCATTGGCACCTGTCTGCCTGCACCGGATTACACTGACAGCTGTGCGCATGCTCCGCCGTGTTGCACTTGCATACTCCTACCTCGCTGTGATCGTCCAGCATCGACTGCAGCGTCATCGAATCCAGCACGTCATTGATCCCCGCATACAGTTTGCGCCATACCGCTCCCGTCGCACACTTCTCACACGTCGACGTGATGCAGTCCGCTATCTCCATGTTGTCCTCTAAGGCTCGCGCTATGTCCCCGATCGTGATCTCTCCCGGCGCACGCGTCAGCTTGTATCCGCCCGTGGCCCCGCGCTCCGCCATGACAATCCCCTTGCCCGCCAGCATGCGCATGATCTTCTCTATATATTTACTCGATACCGCGATTTCTTTTTCCAACGCAGACGCACTCACACACCTATCCGGATAGTTCTGCGCCAATAAAAAACATGCCTTCAACCCGTATTGCGATTTCGATGAAAGTCTCATACCCGTAACCTCCTTTAAACTCGCTCTCCTGCCGACATTCTTAATTGCTACTATTTTAGTTGCATTTATTATAGCGTACCTTTTTCGTTTCGTCAATTCTTTTTCGGCATTTTTTCGAATTTTTTTAAAAGGCAAAAAACAGGCGCCCGCCGCCGCAAATGTTTTGCGGCGGCGGGCGTAAAAAACGGTATTCCGTAAAATGTGCCGCCAATAAAAAAATGTTCCGTAAACGGCGGCACCCGAAAAAAAGCGGTATTCCGCAAAAAGCATTGGCTCCCGTAAAAAACGCGGCAGGAGGCGCCGAACATTCGGCGCCTCCTGCCGCGTTTTATTTTTTGTCCTCTGAAAATGCCGAAAATCGGCGCAAAGAGCAAAGCGATCCTCTTTTTTATGCTCGTTTGTACCTTTCATCAGGCTGAAAGGATAAAGCCAAGTCGGCAAGGCGTTTCAGGAATGCTGTTTTGTCCAATCGGAAAAGACACAGCCGCAGTAATTCTGACGGTATAAGCCGTACCGATCGGCCAGCTGCACGGAACGAAGATAGCCGTTCTGTTTTTTAAAATCGGAATACAGCCAGGCGATCCCGTATTTTTGCTGCAGTTCTTCGCCGATGGCGTTGAGCCATGCCGCGTTTTTGTGCGGGCTGACGGAGAGAGTGGAGCAAAAATAATCGAAACCCTTTTCCTTTGCAAGGCGGGCGGTGTACTCAAGGCGCAGTTTGTAGCAGGCATAACAGCGCGCGCCGCCCTCGGGTTCCCCTTCCAAGCCCTTCGCCGCCGAGAAAAATTCCTGCCGATCGTACCCGCAGTCGAGAAAGTCCGCCCAGCCCGTTTCGCGCAGAAAGCGGATCTGCTCCGCTTTGCGCTTTTCGTATTCGGCAGGATCCGTGATATTCGGATTGTAAAAGAGTACGGTGACGGAAAAATATTCTTTCAGCGTTTCGATGCACCGCGAAGAACAGGGGCCGCAGCAGCTGTGCAGCAGCAATTTTTTCCCTTCTCCCGCCGCGGCGCACATTTCCAGCATCCGTTTGTTGTAGTCGGGTTTATTCATGCGTCCATTGTAACACCTTTTCTACAAAAACGCAAGCGGCGGGTGCGCTTCGCCGCATCCACCGCTTGTTCGTTTTTCTCAATTATTTTCCGCTTTCGCCATAGTTGGAGAGCACGCGCGCAGACGGGTCTTTCACGTTGCAGCCCTCCCAATGCTTGTTGGGCATCCAGAAATCTTTCACCATTCTCGCCTGCCCCGGATAATATTTTTCAAATATCTCGCGGTACAACAGGCTCTCTTTCGTGAACGGCTTCGCATGATAAGCATATTTTTGCGCGATCTTTTTCCAGTCACTGCCGTATTTTGTCTCCGCATATTCCTTCAAGTCGTCCACCATCGAATGCCCCACCGCGTCCGAAAATGCTGCTTTCTCACGCCAGAGAATGGTATCGGGCAGATAATCGCCTTCGAACGCCTTGCGCAGCAGGTATTTGCCCTTTCCGTAACGGTTGAGTTTCAGCTCGGGCGAAACGTGCATGACATATTTCACAAAATCAAGATCGCCGAAAGGCACGCGCGCTTCCATCGAGTTTACCGAAATGCAGCGGTCGGCACGCAAAACGTCGTACATATGCAGCTCGCGCACGCGCTTTTGCGACTCTTTCTGGAACGCCTCGGCGTCGGGCGCAAAATCTGTGTATTTGTAACCGAACAGTTCGTCCGAAATTTCGCCCGTCAAAAGCACGCGCACGTCCGAAATCTCGTGTATCTTCTTGCAGAGAAGATACATTCCCATCGACGCGCGGATCGTCGTGATATCGTACGTGCCCAAAAGTTCGATCACACGCTCCAAAGACGCGAGCACTTCCTCGCGCGTCATGAAGATCTCCCGATGCTCGCTCCCGATATAATCTGCCGCCTCGCGCGCGTATTTGAGGTCGATCGCGTCCTTATCCATCCCGATCGCAAACGTCTTGATCGGCCGATGCAGTATGCGCGCCCCGATCGAACACACCAAAGAGGAGTCCAGCCCGCCCGACAGCAAAAATCCTACCGGCGCATCCGCGTCCAGACGCTTGCGCACCCCTTCCGTCAGCTTGATGCGTATGTTGCGGCATACCGTCTCCAGATCGTCCGCAAGATATTCCTTGCTCTCGGCTATGTCACAGTAACGATGAAATTTCCCTTTATAATAATAATGCCCCGGAGGGAACGGACAGATCTCCCCCGTCACAAACCCCATAAGGTTCTTCGGCTCGCTCGCAAAGACGATCGCTCCCCCTCTCAGCCTGCCGTAATACAGCGGTCGGATCCCGATCGGATCGCGCGCCGCTATGTACTCGTCCTTGTCCCCGTCGTACAAGACCATCGCGTATTCCGCGTCCAACATGGAAAACATCTTCAGACCGAATTCGTGGTACATCGGCAGCAAAATTTCACAGTCGCTGTCCGATAAAAACGAATACCCCAATTCCTCCAGATGCCGCTTCATCGGACGGAATCCGTAAACTTCTCCGTTGCAGACCAGCTTATCCTTGCCCATCGCAAACGGCTGCATCCCCGCCGCATTCAGTCCCATGATCGCCAGCCTGTGAAACGCCATAAACCCCGACGGCGTCTTTTCCACACGGCTCATGTCCGGCCCGCGCGATACCGTCCTGTAAAATCCGTCCAGCATCGCTTTCTGGTCTGCATCCCTCGTCGTACAACAAAATATCGAACACATAATCTCTTTCTCCACATACCGCGCACCGCTTTTTCCCGTGCGCATTCGTTCCGTTTTTTTTGCCGCCGCTCGCCCTCACGGCTCCCTGCGGCAATTCGCCTGTTTTTTCCCGTGGGCTTTCGGCTTTTCGTATAACAAAAAAACAGCCTTTCGCCCTGTCTTTTCAGGGCGAAAGGCTGTAAAGCGTCTTTTCGCGGTGCCACCTGATTTCGCGCCGCCGCTTTCCTGCGGCTAACGCCTCCTGCCTTCTTCCAAAGGCCTCTGCTGTAACGGGCTTACCCGTCGGAAACTACGCAGGTTTTTCCCTGTTCGCCCCCGCCGCTCTCGGGTGTTTTTCCTGCGGTAAGGAATACGGCGTTTTCAGCTGGCCCGCCGCTCTCTGCAATTCCCCGCTCCGCACTACTTTTCCCTGTCGTCGCGCTTAAAGTATGATGCGATTGTATCATACTCCGCCCGACCTGTCAATATTTTTTCTTAAATTGCTCGTATTGCTCTTTCTTAACCCTTGTATTCAAAATATTTATACCTGAAAAGGGCGGTGCCCGCAAAGCATTTGCGGGCGCCGCCCTTTAAACTTTTAAGCCAAAAATCGGGCGCAGAAATTTCTGCGCCCGACATAAATTCAAGTATGTATATTTTTACACGGCGTATTCATAGACATAATCGTCCATGACATAGCCGCCGCCGATATCGGTGACAATGCTGTCCGTACGGACAAACCCGAATTTTTCATAGGCCGCGATCGCCCGCGCGTTGTGCTTGTTCACCGTCAGATACACCGACGAAAGCCCCAGCCGCTTCGCCATTTCCGCAACGGCCGCCAACGCTTTCTGACCGATCCCCTTCCCGCGGTATTCGCTTTCAAGATACAGCTTGGAAAGAAAAAGTTTGTCCTCTTCCGCTTCGACCGCACAATACCCGATCTTCTTTTTTCCGTCGACAACGTAAAAATAAATATAATTGCCGTTCCGAACCTGTTCGTCAATGACGGACGCACTCTGAATCGTATCCGTCATGTAATCGACCTGCTCCGCCCCGAGCAACCCATCGTATGCGCTGTGCCACATTTTCTTGATGTTTTCCGCAAGCTGCGCATATTCCTGCGGAGACACCAAAACAAACATCTTATCCATTTTTTCTTCCTTTGATTTTATTATATTGCTTTACAAAAAACTTGTCAATTCATTCCCGAAGCCTGATTCCGTCAAATCCGACATTTTTTTCCAAAACCCGTCAAAATTTTCGGGTCTGTTTTCGGCATTTGCCAAATAGAGTAATAAAAAACGACCAAAGGATCTTGGCGAACGACGAGGTGAAGTATGCAAGAATATTTAAGCGATTTTATCGGCAAACCCGTTCTCACGCGGAGCGGCGAATGCGTCGGCTATGTAAAAAATATCCAGACCGACCCAAAAATGACCCGCGCGCGCAATCTGGAATGCTGCGACGACGATGAAGAGGAATTCCTGCTCCCCTTTTCCGCCCTCGCGTCTTTCGGCAAAGACGCCGCCGTCGTGAAAAGCCTTGCGGCGGCGCCCTGCAAAAATTGCATCTCCGCACCCTTCGGCATGCCCGTCTACTCTGCCGAAGGCGCGCTGCTCGGCCAGATCGACGACTTCCTGCGCAGCGATAAGCAGATCGACGCCCTCCTCCTCTCGGACGGAACAACCATTCCCGTAGTACAGCTCGTTGCGGTGACGGATACAGCAATCGTCGATCCGAGCGGAAAAAGAAAGGCCAAAACGCGCACAGGTCAGAAAAATGCGGGTACGTACCGCAAAAAAACGGACAAAACCGCAAAGACGGAAGAAGACACTTTCAGGGAAACGCAAAACGAAGAGCCCTTTTTCGTCATCACTGCCGAAAAGGCGCCGCGTACGGGCGAAGAAATCGCCGCGACGGCCGCGGCCGCTTCCCCCGCAGGCAAACAAGAGTCTGCGGAAGATATTCCGCACCTTCGCGCAGGGCGCGGCCTTCTGACGGGGAAAATCCTGCCGCGCGACTTAAAGGACGCCCGCGGTAACATTCTCGCCAAAGCGGGAAGCGTCGTCAACGCGCAGACCATCCGAAAAGCCATGGAGCACGATAAACTTTTCGAACTGACGTTGCTTTGCTGCGGAAACGCAAATCTTTGGGAACGCTTCCGCTGAGTTGGCTTTTTAGACACAGACGAGCCGCAGGGCGGCGCGCAAATTTTGCGCGCCGCCCCGCGGCTTTTTCGGATTGTCTGTACGCAATCATTTTTCTAAATTTTTTATTTTACGTTCTTCTCTTTGTCTCTCTTTAAAAGGGTACCCCGCAACGGCGCCCGAATATTTTGGGAAAACCGTTTGTCATACGCCGTATTTTGCCATCATTTTCAAAAGGGACGCCAAAATATCGTTGAGCGTCTGCGCTTCGGCGGAGGAGAGATTCCCCTTGTTGCGGTAAACGGAAAGAAGCTCTTCGTACTTTTGCACTTCCAGCCTGTCTCCCGCGCCGAGCGGAAGATTTTTCAGCCGCTCCAGCACCGAAAAGATATGCCCCAGCCGCACGTCCTGCTCCACCACGATCCCCGGTTCGGCGCGTTCGAAACAGCGCACCATGCGCGGCATGGGTTCCGCCTGCGGCAGAGCCGAAACCGTCGCGGGCGAAGGCTCCTGCGGCAAAGAAAATTTCTCTTTTTGCTTTTTCTTTTCCCGTTTCTTCGAAATTGCGTCTCCCTCTTTCGGACGGAACAGACACAAAATTCCGTAAAAGGGAAAATATGCCGCACGGAACACGAGCGCGACCCCGACGACCTGCGCAGGATCCTGCCTTGCAAAGAGCGCCAAGGCACAAAAGAGAAAAATACCGATATCCGAAACAAACAGGTATGCCGTTTTGCTGCGCGCACGCACTTTGCGGCTGCACGCGCACACGATCACCCAGACCAAAAACACGCCCGCGGGCAAAAGCAAGAGCGAAAGCGCGGTAATATCGTTGAAATATCCGCCCGCCGCCTCGGCGAACGACAGCGCGCTTTCCCAAAACGTAAGGGACACGGGTCTACCTCCAGAATAAATTCCGTATCCATTATAGACGAAAAATACGCGCGGATTTCGATAGATTTGCTCTGTTTTTGACGAATCGCGCGTTTTATCGTCGATTGTCCCTTTCGTTTAACCGCCGCCTTTAAAAGGCAAGATTTTTTATTCCAAAGGTACGCGCACGACAAAGCCGCGCAGAATATTTAAGATATAGGCGGAAACCCTTTCCACCCCCTCGCTCTTTCTTGCCGCCGCCGCATAAATTTTCAGCTGGGGCGTGTAATCGGCGAGAAGGCGCGCCGCATCGTGCGAGGAATATTTGTAATCGACGATCACGCATTCGCTGCCGCGCACCGCCATCAGATCGATCACGCCCTGCACCAAAACTTCGTCGCGCGACATGGTCTCGAACAAGACGTCCGCGGGCATCGACAGCAAAAATTCGCGCTCCCTGAACAGCTCGTACCCTTTCAGCTGCGCAAAGACGGGCAATTTTAAAATTTCCTCGCCCTTCTTTTCGTCCACGGCAAAACCTTCCGCCGAAAGCTCCTTGCACAGCCGCGCAGATTCCGCCCCCGCTTCCGCGCCGAAATCGGCGCGTTCGAGAAACGCATGGTACGCCGTACCCGTGCGCGCGTCCGCGTCCGAAGCGTAGAATTCCTCACTCGTTCGGATATTTTCCGTCTCCGTTTGTTCGGCCCGCCGCTTTAAGATCGCCGACGCCGACGTCTTGACGGGCAGCGATACGCTCTCCTCGTACGCATACGGACGGCAGAACCTTTCCAGCATCGCCCGCTTCGTCTCCTCGTCCGTCTCCCCCGCGGTCAGCACGCGCGGCGGCGGCGCCTGCATCTCCGACCCGAATACGGGAGCGATCAGATCCGCAAGTCTGGAAAGATCCACAAAATCTGCAAAGCTCCCCGCACTCTTCGTTTCGTCGTCATCGTACGCCTTTTCCTTGGAGAAAATCATGTGAAGCGTGCTCTTTGCGCGCGTGAGCGCCACATACAGTATGCGCATCTCGTCTTCCGCACGCTTGTGCCGCAGACGGTTCCGCACCGCCGCGCGCAAGATCGTCTCCGAAGAAGTGTAATTTTCAAAATCGTACGCCTGCGGCGCAAAGCCCCATTCGTCGTCAAACAAAATTCCGCGCAAATCTTCGCCGCTGAAGGGCGCGTTCATGCCCGCCACGATCACGACAGGAAACTCCAGGCCCTTGCTCGCGTGCATCGTCATCACGCGCACCGCGTTTTCACCGCCGCTCTCCGAAAACCCGATCTTGTACCCGCCGCTTTTGAGCTTGTCCAAAAATTCGGGAACGCTCAGATCCGCACACGCCGCGCAGAGCCTGTTCACGCGGCGCACCTTTTCCGAGCCGCACGGTTGCGCCAGAAGATCCAGCTCCATGCCCGTCTCGGTAAGAATGTCCGTCAGAACCTGCGCGGCGCTCTGCGCCGCACAGCGGATACGGAAACGCTCGCAAAGTGCGAAAAACGCGCGCAGTTTTTCCGCCGTTTCGTCCTGCAATGTTGCATACGCCTCGCAGGCGGCGCAAAAACTTTCCTTGGGATCGTTCAGACGGATCTTCGCGAGCTCCCCGTCCGTCAGCCCCCCGAGCGCGCTTTTAAGCGACGCCGCAAGCGGTATGTCCTGCAACCCGTTGTCCAGATACTGCAAAACGGCGATAAGCGTCTTTACTTCGGGATAGTCGCAGATGTTCACTTCCGCCGACGCCGCCACGGGGATCCCCCGCCGCACCAGCTCGCGCACGATGTTCTCCATCTTGTCTTTCTTGCTGCGCGTGAGCACCACGATGTCGCCGTATGCGTTCTGCACTTCCCCCAAAACGGGATCTTTGCGCTTCTTTTTCAGCTCCTGCAATACGAGATCCGCGATCAGCGCCCCTTCGGGCGAAACGTCGTCCGACTCCGCCCCGAGGTTTGCCGCCACCGAATATACGTCGCGTTCCTTTTCCTCCGCTTCGGGCGGTTCCGGCACAAATTCGATGTGTACGTCCCCGCCTTCCTGCGACGAAGACCCCGCACGCATCATCGACGTGCCCTTGTAATCGATGGAACAGCTCTTTTCCGTCATCGCCTGCGAAAAGAGATCGTTGACCGCGTTCAGCACGTTCGTACAGCTGCGGAAATTCCCGTTGAGCGTCAGCGCCCTGCCCGTCTTACGCAGGCGCTCGAATTTCTGCGTGAAAAACGCCGCGCTGCAGCCGCGGAACCCGTAAATGGACTGCTTCGCATCCCCCACCATGAACACGTTGTCCCCCGACACAAGCCCGAGTATTTTCTCCTGCACGGGATTCACGTCCTGGTATTCGTCGATAAAGACGTGCGTATAGCGCGCGCGCACTTCGTCGCGCACGTGCGGGATAGACAAAAGTTCCAGGCATTTGTGTTCCAAATCGGAAAAATCCAGCACGCCCGCCCGCCGTTTCAGCCGCGCGTAATTTTCATCGAACGCGACAAGAAGCGCACCCAGCGCGGCGGCGATCTTCCCCGCGTTCAAAAACGCCTCGTATTCCTGCCCGCGTTCCGAAATTTCGCCGACCGCCTTTTTCATGCCGTCGATCCTGCCCTTGAACGCAGCGAGCGATTCGTCCAGCGCCATCGCGCGCGCATCGCCCGATTTTTTGACGGACGTATTGCGCGGTTTGGACGAAAGCGAGATTTCATTCAACAATTCAGCGCATTCGAAAACGTCCTTGCAGGCGAGTATCCGCTCCGCAAGCGCGCGGCGCTCGGCGAGAAATTCCGCGTGCTTTGCCGTAAAGATCCCCGCTTCGATGACCTCTTTGACCTGCGGGCCGAGCTCTTCGCATTCGGACAGCATCCGCTGCGCAGAACCCCTTACGGGCGCAAACACCTCTTGTGCAAGTTTTGAAAAATTTTCTTCGTTGTACATCTGCGGCAATGCGCGCAGAAAATCCGCGTATTCCGCCCGCGCCACCACCTTGTTGTACGAGCGCAAAAGCACTTCTTTCAGCCGCGCAAAACCGCGGCTGCCCGCGTATGCGCGGCACAGCAGCAAAAACTGATCGTCGGCGCTTTCCAAGAGCGCGTCAAACGTCAGAGAAACGGCGCGGTCTTTCAGCTTGTCCGCTTCCTGCTCGTCCGCAATGCGGAAATTCCCGTCCAGCCCGCTCTCGTAAAAATAACGGCGGATCACGTTCGTACAGAAAGAGTGCACCGTGCTGATGTCCGACGTCGCGATCTCCGAAAGCTGTTCTTTCAGCCTCTTGCGCACCGCCGCGTCCGACTCCTCGTTGATGCGCGCCACCAGCGCCTGCCGCAGCCGCTCTTTCATCTCCGCCGCCGCAAGATTGGTAAACGTCACCGCCAAAACCGACGATACGTCCGCCTTTTCCGTCAGAATCAGACGGATCAGCTTTTCCACCATGACAAACGTCTTTCCGCTGCCCGCCGACGCGGATACAAGCACTTCCCCTTCCGCTTCGATCGCCGCGCGCTGTTCGGGCGTAGGTTCGCGAACGCTCATATCTCTCCCCTCCTTCTCCGTACGATACGGATGATCTCTTCCTGCGTCACCTTGCTCTCCGTGCGCGCCGCGCCGCCGCATTCGAACCCGCACACGCTCCCGTACGGACAATACTTGCACGCCCCTTCGTACGGCGATACCGCGATGCACCCCGCTTCCGTTTCCTTTGCGCATTGCTGCGCCGCCAACACCGAATAGTACAAAAATGCGTCAAAATCTGCTTCGCTGAGCATCTTTTTACCCTTTTTTCCGAAATATGCGTCGATATAGCGGCTCTTCTTGCCCTGCTCCACCGTCTTGTCGCTCATCCGCACCACTTCGTCGCTCTCCAACGTGTACCCCTGCATGCGGAACGCCGCATCTTCCGCCTTGTCGCGGAAAGACACTTTCGCAGGGAAATAATACGCCCCCGCAGGCTTCGAACCGCGCGACGCCGCCGACAAATACAGTTCCAACTGCAATTTCCGCCCCGTATAGTACGGCTCGGGCTTCGCGTCGAACACGCCCGTCTTGTAATCTATCACGCGCGTGTACTCTCCCCCGCGGTCCACACGGTCGATCTTCCCCGCCAGCGCGATCCCGTCCGTCAGCGGGATCCCCGCAAACAGCGAATCATTATACCCGAACGACTTCTCCGCCGCATACACCCGAAACTCCGAATCCGCCAGCGACGCATACATATTCCCGCAGATCTCCATCGCTTCCCTGCGCAACGATTCCGCCGAATACCCGCCCGTCGGCGTGTCGGCAAGATAACTGTACGGCGGCTTCGCCAAAAGTTCGCGGATCTGCCCGTCCGTAAACTCCGCACAGGCATCGCGGTCGGGAAGTTCGCCCGCTTTCTCCGCCACGCGCCGCAAAAGTTCATGCATGAAATCCCCCGTATCCGCGGGCCGCACGCTCATCTCCTCGCGCTCGGAAAGCCGCAGTCCTCTCTGCGCGAAATTGCGGTAAGGACATTCGAAATACCCTTCCACCAGCGTGGGCGCCACCTGCGCCCTGCCCCGCAGCAGCACCTGCGCCGCCTCCGCCGAAAAGGGCGCGGCAGGCTCAGCGGGGAACAACAGCGGATCGGGCGCCGCGCCGCGCTCTTTCAGCGCCGCGTATATTCCCGTATGCTCCGCAAAATCTCCCTTCCCGCGGCGGAATTCGTCCGCTCGCTGCAAAAGTTCGCGCACCGCGGGGATATATTCGGACGCCGTGTCCGCCAGATACCGCACGTACGCCGCATGCCCTTCCCTGCCGCCGCGCGAAAGCACCGCGCGGTTGATCGGCGCGAGCGGCTTTTTGTCCTGCCTTTGAAACAGCGCACAGACTTCGCCGATCACTTCGCTGCGCTTGCGCTCCTCTCCGCCTTCGGAAAGCGGATAACTCAGATACAGCCGCTCCGTAAAACCGCAGATCGCCAGCGCCACGTTTTCGCGCGTGCGCGCGTTGATCTCGCGGATCTTCGGCGTGACCTCCACCTGCAGCGTGCGCAGGCGGTCGATGTCGCGATCCGAAATGAGCGCCGTGTCCGCACCGTACATCGGCACATCGTCCGTCAGCCCCGCAGCAAACACGATTTCAGACGCGGGACGTCTGCTCTCGCTGATATCCCCCACAAACACCGCATCCAGATACTGCGGAATCAGCGAGATCTCCAACGCATCCAGCGCCTGCGCCAATACCGACGCAAACTCTTCCGCGGGCATTTTCGTATCTTCCGCCAACTCCTCCGCTTCGTCCAAAACGCGCAATATGCTCTCCAACCCGCGCGAAAAATAACTGCTTTCCGCCAAGAGCCCCTGCTCTTCCAGCGCCGCGGCGAGCTTCTCCTGCGTCTCTTCGCAGGAGAATTTATCCAAAAGCCTTCGCACAAGGCGGCAATACTCGCCGCCCGTCATGCTCGCCGACGCCCCTTCAAAGGCCGAAAGCAGCCTTTCCCGCTCGGCGCAAAGCACTTCCCGCTCCGCTTCCGCCTGCTGCCTTTCCGCCCCCTTGCTCTCCTGCGCGATCTCCTTGACCGCGCGCTTGCATCCGCCGCGAAAATTCGCAAATTGTAACAAATAATTGCGGTACGTATCCCTGTTTTTGCGTTCACCGCCAAAAAACAGATTCCCGATAAACGCGTCCGCGTCGGCGGGGTCGAACCCTTCCGAAAGCATGGAAAACCACCCCAGCACAAACCTGCACAGAGGATGCTTGGCGACGCTTTTCTTTACGTCCGCATAGTACGGGATCCTGTATTCGGCGAAGATTTTCTGAAGGCTCACGCCGTAGCCCGCCACGTCCGAAAGGTACAAAGAGATGTCTTTCCAGCGCGCCCCGCGGTACACTTCCGCGCGCATGGCCGCCGCTATGAACCGCAATTCGTCTTCGGGATCGGACGCCTCGAAAATATGCACGCGCCCCGTTTCCTTCGGTATCGGATACGCGGGGTCAAACAGCGTGCGCCGCAATGCTTCCGCTTCGGGTATAAGATCGGAAGGCAAAAATATCTTTTCGCATTCCGCGCCCGCGCGCCGTACGTATTTTTCAAACGCAAGCACCGCTTCGTTCGTATAGACGGACTCCTCTCCGCCGATGAGCACCGCCGAAACTTCCGCCCCGCTGCGGCACGCCGCCAAAATCCCCTCCGCCGCCTGCCGCGTAAAGGAGGAAAACCCCGCAAAACAGATGTGCGCCCCTTTCAGCTTCTGCCTTCCGATCGCGGCAGGCAACAGCGCCAGCACCCCGCTTTCGTCCAGATACCCCTTGTCCAAAAACGCGAGGTATTCGCGGTATACGAGCGCAATATCTCCCAATTTTTCCGCCAAAAGCTTGTCCGCTTCCGCCCGCGCCTCTTCCAGCATTTCGGGCGTGACCAGCGCCGCCCGCAGCTGCGCAATCGTCTCGTACAGTCCCGCCGCACACCCCGACGGATTCTTGCCGAAACATTTCAGCTCCCCCGCAAGGTGCGAGGCAATCCCCCCGACCACCAGCACCGATCCCTGTTTGGTAAGCACTTTCCGCGGCGTGCCGTCATCCAGAAAACGCGCAAACGTCGTCACCCTCACGTCAAACACCGCCCCCTGCGCCGAGGCCGCCGCCCGCTCCGCTTCCAGCGTCAGCCTGTCTTCGCAAAATACGAGAACTTTGCGCCCCCGCACAAGATTCTTCAGATGATCCGTCAGCGCGTTCAGCGTCGGCGCTATGTATATTCTGACTTTCATTTCTTTCTTTTCCCCGCCGTTCGGCCGTATTTTTTTCATTATAACATATTTTCACCGATTTTTTAAGTATTTCCCCGTATTTTGTTTTTACAAAATCTCCCGTTTATGCTATACTTGTATTTGATATCTTTCTCTCGAAAGAAACGGAGTATTGAAACATGAAAAAGAAAGCAGCAATTTTAGCGGTCTTATTGTGCGGCGTGTTCCTGTTTGCCGCCTGCACCGCCATGGTCCCCACCGATTTTTCCGCCAACTGGCTGAAAAACCCGAGCAGCGTCGACGACCCGAATTATTACGAAAAACTTGTCTACAGCGTCGGCACTTCTTCTTCCGACGTCAAGGAGAGCATCTCCAAAGTTGAAGTCGATCCCGATCACAGCAGTCTCGTTCTGGAAACCGAAAAGACAAGTTTTTCCCGCAACGGACAGACTTATACAAACGTCTATAAAATGACTTACACGCTCACGCTCAGCGCCACCTATTACTACGTGGACAAAAACGGAAACGAAATGAAAGTCGTCTCTTTCGGCGGCGAGAACGACACGTCCGACAACGACTTCGACAATGCGGCCTCCGTTGTGCGCGAAGTGTATTTCCACACGGCGGACAAAGATCTGCAGCCCATTTACAGCAAGACGACCGTGTTTTCCTATTCCCCTACGGGCATGAACGGCAGCCACGTCGATCTCTATTCTTATGTCGATGAGATCGATTACGACGCGGAATGCACGACGGCGACCGTCAAACGCACCGATCTTTGGGGCGACCTTTCCGCCGAAGAACGCAAGGTAAACGACTACCTGTCCAAGACCTCCGCCTCGGCCATCGACACGAAAATTTCCAACCTTCAGAAAAACTATACGTTCGTCGACGACGCGCAGTCATTCTTTGCGCTTCGCGGGATCAATTACTCGGAAAACAGCTCCACGACCCTCGCCACGACTGCCGTGAGCACCAACCTGAATACGCTGACCCTCACCGCTTCCTGCTCGGAAATCGTGGAAAGCAAGGGCAATTTCCTGCTCGACGGAACACAGCTTTCCGACCAGAGCATCAGCTGCGCCAACGTATCCGTCTCATTGTCGGGCAACGGCTCCAACAACGGCGCCGCCCATAAACTGCTCATCGCGCAGAAGACTTCCGATACGCGCAGCGACTACTATGCCCTGCCCCTGCATATCGAATCTCCCAGCCTCACGTTCGGCATGCTCTACACGCTTACGTCCGCAACGCACACCAGGGAAGCCGAATAACGCAAAAGAACTTTCCCGCCCGCAGCGCTCAACGCGCTGCGGGCCTTTTTTATCTTTTCCGCAAATATTCGCCCGTTCCTTTCAAAACTTTGCCGCCCGTGCGCCGTCTGCCCCGCAGACGGCGCACGGGATTTTTTGTTGCACCGCTTTCATAAGTCATGGCAGTCGCCTTTTTTCTTTTAACGCGCATTCTTCTTTCTTTCATAAATGTGGCTTCTTCGACCTTTCCGCCTGCCCGTTTATTCGGACTTCCCGTCTCTGTCTGCATATTTCGACAGGATTTCACGCAAACTGACAAGGAAAGACCCACTCGACGAAAAAATAAAGGGAAGGCGATTTTATGAACACGGGATACATAAAATTCAAATATGCGGCAGACTTTATTTTCGCGCTGCTCGGATTGGTTCTTCTTTCGCCGCTCTTGTTGGGAGCCGCAATCGCCATAAAATGCGAAAGCCGAGGGCGGGTGCTCCTGCGGCAGCGGCGGACGGGACAATACGGAAAAAAATTTTACTGCTATAAATTCCGCACCATGACGGGCGCCGACATCGAATTCGATAAAAACGCGAGCGTGATCCGCGAAGATAATCCTCACCTGACCAAAACGGGCAAATTTTTGCGCAAGTTCAAGATCGACGAGCTTCCTCAGCTTGTCAACGTCTTAAAGGGGGAGATGTGTCTGATCGCGCCGCGCCCGCTCCTTCCCGTCTACGACGGCGACTACGAGCCGTGGGAGCTGGTCAAATTCGAAATTCGCCCCGGAATCACGGGATTGGGACAAGTCTGCGGGAACGGATACCTTACCATGAAAGACAGAAAATATTACGACGCCTACTATGCGATGCACGCGTCGCTGAAGCTGGACATTAAAATATTTTTACGCACGCTGGGCGTAATCGCGTTCGGAGAAGCGAAATACCTGCGGCCCGTCGGCAGGCAGGAATACCGCCGTTTAAAGCGCGAAGTCGAGCGCCGTTACACCGTGCGGCCGAAGACGGTGGCGCACCTGCGTTCCACCTTTGCGGACAGGTAAACGTCATGGCCTTTGTGTACCCGAAGAGCGGCAGGCTTCTCGCCGCGCAGATCATAGGAAACTGCACGTTGGGCGGCGTTACGGAGAGCATTCTTAACTACTACGCGCACATGGACAGATCGCGCTGGCAATTTGATTTTTTTGTGTACGAACCTTTGCCGAGCGCGCAAAAAAACGGAATGCGTACCGAGCAAAACGCGGCAAAAAGTTCTTTATCTTCCTTTGAAGAGCGCGTTAAAAAGATCGATGCGCAATCGCGCATCTTCACAATTCCGAGATTGGACACGCAATTTTATCGGGCCGTACCCGCTCTGAAAAAACTGTTTGAACGCGAAAATTACGCCGTGGTGCATTCGCACATGAGCGTCCTTTCGGCGTTCGCGCTGCCGCCCGCAAAAAGTGCGGGCGTCCCTGTGCGCATCTGCCACGCGCACAGCACCTTTGACAGGCATTCCGACCATTTCCCGATCAAGGCGGCCCTGCGCCCGTTTGCGGCAAAAGCCGCAAACGTACTGCTTGCCTGCGGGCCGCTCGCCGCAAAAAGCCTGTACCGCAAGCGGGCGGACGAAGCCGTCCTGCTCCCGAACGCGATCGACCTTGAAAGGTTTCAGCCCCTTTCCGCCGCAAAGCGGACGGCGCTGCGCGAAAAGCTGAGCCTTGACGGCTATACCTTTCTGTTCGTCGGGAGATTCGTCCGTCAGAAAAACCTTGCCTTTCTGCTCCGCGCCTTTGCGCGGCTGTGCGCTTACAATGATATCCCCGAAAAGCATGAAAAGGGCCTGCACAAGCCGACGCTCGTACTTGCGGGCGGCGGCCCCGAACAAACGCACCTTTTAACGCTTGCCGAAACACTCGGCATTGGGAAACGCGTGCAGTTTGTTCCGCCATGCGATCCCCTGCCATGGTATCGGGCGGCGGACGTGTTCGTACTTCCGTCCCTCTACGAGGGTCTGCCCGTCGCGGCGGCGGAGGCCCAGGCGGTCGACCTGCCCTGTCTCTTTTCGGACAAGATCGACCGCGGCGCGGATATCTGCCGCTTTGCCGAATTTCTGCCCCTTGACGAAGAGTTGTGGGCAAAGCGCATGCTTTTGCCGCGCGAACGAAGGAGCGGCGGCATACGAAAACTGCGCGAAGCGGGGTACGATATCCGCATGACGGCGCAAAAATTGGAGGAAATTTACGACCGCGCACTTACAAAAGCGCTCAACGTCGGGCGGCGCTGAAAGAGTATGCACGCATAAAAATTTTGCGTCCGCACAAACTGAAAGTGCGAAAATACGCAACGGAGGCTGTCATGGAAGAAATGAAATCCGGGAGCGAACTGCTCGCGGAAGTTTACAGGAATACGCACTACGCGCTGCAGTCCATATCGGACATTCTGCCCGAAACGGAGGACGAAGCGCTGAAAGAAGAACTCAAAAAAATGCACGACGGGTACGAAAAGATCTCGGGAAAAGCGGCGCTTTATGCGCACGAAAACAATATCGAGATCAAAGAACCCGGGCCCATCAAAAAAGCCATGATGTGGGGTTCCATCAAGATGAGCACGCTCAAAGACAATTCCCGCGCGCACATCGCCGAAATGATGACGCAGGGTACCGTCATGGGGATCACGGCGCTGACGCGCTCCATGAACGAATGCACGGGCGCCGACCGCGAAATTTTAGCGATCGCCGACGAGCTTTTGCACATGGAACAAACGTACGAACAGACACTCAAATCGTACCTTTAAATTTTTCAGACGCGGCGGCGGAAAATTCTTTTTCCGCCGCCGCGTTTTCCGTTGACGAAATCATCGGAAACTGCTATCATTATGCAGCATCAAAGCATTCGGAGTGCGTTATGAAAGCTCTCGATTTGGGAAATCAAAAAGTTTTATCCACCGTTTTACGGCTCGTCATACCCGCCATGATCGCGCAGCTCATCAACGTGCTGTATTCGATCGTAGACCGCATCTACGTGGGCAACATTGCGGGCATCGGCGATACCGCCCTCGCGGCGGTGGGCGTATGCGCACCCGTCGCCACGCTCATCTCTTCCTTTGCCTTTCTGATCGGCACGGGCGGCGCGCCCCTCTTTTCCATGGCGTTGGGCGAAAAAAAAGAAGCGCGCGCCTCTTCCATTCTCTCCAACGCCCTTTCGGCGCTCATCGCCCTCGCGCTCCTCGTCACCGCACTCGTATTTCTCTTCGAAGAACCCCTCCTGCGCACGTTCGGCGCCAGCGACACGACGTACGGCTACGCCCGCCAATACCTGCTCATCTATGCGGCGGGCTCGGTTTTTTCCATCACGGCCGTAGGCCTCAACCAATACATAACCGCGCAGGGCTATGCGGGCATCGGCATGGCGACCACGCTCATCGGCGCAGCGGCAAACATCGCGCTCGACCCGCTGTTTATCTTCGTATTCCGCATGAACGTCGCGGGAGCGGCGGCCGCCACCGTACTTTCCCAATTCCTTTCTTTTGTGTTCGTGCTCGTCTTTTTGCGGCTGAAAGGGACGAAAATCCGCCTTACAGTGCAGAAACCCGACTTTGCCGTCATCGGAAAAATCGTGCGGCTGGGGATCTCCCCCTTCCTGATCATGGCGACCGACAGCGTGATCATCATCGTTTCCAACGCCGTACTGCAGGCGCACGGCGGCGCGGACGGCGACAAGTGGATCACCGTCTCCACCGTCGTGCAGGCGTTTTTCCAGCTCCTCACGATGCCCATGCTCGGCATCAGCACGGGTTCGCAGCCCGTACTCAGCTATAATTACGGCGCAAAAAACGAAAAGATCATACGCCGCGCCGAAAAGTATATCGTCTGTATGTGCCTCGTCTTCACCGTTTTCATGACGATCGTCTCCCTCTTTGCCGCAAAACCCTTCGTTTCCCTCTTTACCGATACCCCCGATCTCGTGGAAAAGAGCGTTTGGGGAATCCGCGTATTTATGCTCGGCGCCGTTCCCCTCTCCTTCCAATACGCCTTCGTCGACGGCCTTACCGCCCTCGGCCAGCCGCAGTTTGCCATCACCCTCTCCATGATGCGAAAACTCGTCGTCTTCCTCGGCTGCATCCTCGTTCTGCCCCTGTTTTTCGGCGTGCAGGCCGTCTTTTACGCCGAACCCGCCGCCGATATCTTTTCCGCCGTCCTCTCCACCGTCGTGTTTCTCATCGTGTTCCCGCGCATTCTCAAAAAACGCATGAACACCCCTTCCGAAACGCAAAAACAAAGCAACGTACCCTCAAAATAACGTCGGATTTTCAAAGAACGGGAGGGCGCTCCGCAAAAGCGGAGCGCCCTCCCGTTTGCCGCTTTATGCGGCAAAAAATACGCCGAACGATTTTTCCTTCGGCCTTTCAGCGGCCGATATAAAAGATGCGGCGGAGTGAAGAACAGATCTCTTTCCAGAACTCTGCAAGTTTTTCGTCCGTAAACGCGCCGCACACCTCCAGACTCTCCTCCAATGTGACGGGGGCGGAAAAATCGGCCCACGTATCCACGTAATGCGAACAAAGCCGCTCGGGATTGTCGTACAAAAAGACGATGTTGTCGTGCAGGTACGGCTTCACGAGCCGCAAAAACGGCGTCTTTGCGGCATACTCTTCAAATTCGTAAATGAGCGGTTCGAAACGCTTTTTGTCCTTTTTCTCGATATGCACCAGATAGGAAAAGATCAGCTCGTCCCCGCGGATGTTGTAATTCCCGTCCACCGAATAAAAACGGAACCCCCTGTCGTTGAAAAAACGGTAAAAAGCGGCGTCCAGTCCGTCAAAGAGCGCACTCCTGAGCCAATGCACCGCCATCTTCAGCTCCCGCGAGGCCTTTTCCACATGATAGGTCACAAGCACCTGCAATTCCCTGCCGTGCCCGATCTTGTTGATCTCTTTCGTCACCTTTTCTTCCTGCCGCGGCGGCTCCCGCTTCACCGTATGCAGCGGAATTTCCCCGAACGTGTCCAGAACTTCCTGCACGTCTTCCTTTCGGAACGCCCCCGCAAGAAACAGACACATCTCTTTCGTAAAAAGCTTTTCCCGCTCCTCTTTGATCTCTTCGAGCGTCAGCCCTTCCAGCACGGAAGCGCTCCCCAGAACGGAATTGATAAACCTCGAATCGAACCACAATTCCCGCAAAAGATCGCTCGCGCGCGAATCGTAAAAATTGTATTCGAAAATTTCGTTGCGGATCACGGGCAGTACTTTCTCCAATTCCTCCTGCCCGAAATCACGCTCGCGCAACATATCGAACAGCAGGCGGAGCTGGTCGCGGAACACTTCCGGCCGACAGGTAAAATTAAAACACATGTACTGAATGGACGTGTACCCCATGATCTCGCTTCCGCGCGACGTCATCTCCGCATTGATCTCGTCTGCACGGCGCGCCCCCGCCTTCTCAAAAAGCAAATGCTCGATCAGATGATAGATCCCCGGCGTCCCGTCCGGCACGAACGGCAATACCACCGCAAACGCCGCCGAATGCAGCTGCAGCGCGGAAAACGTCACGAGCGACGCCCCGTTTTTCAGTTTTCCCTTCCGCTCCGAATTTGCCTGCATATCCCCGTCTCCTCTGCTCTTTTTCTTTGTCCATTATAGCAAATTTTTTTGAAAATGACAACGCCATGCCCCGCCCTTTGTCTTTCTTTTTCGCCCCTGCTCGCTACGGCGCGTTGACTTTTCCGCATTTTTTTGCCGCTCCTTCGGCGGCAAGCGAAACAGCGACGGCAAAGTTTTGCCGATTTAAGTTTCGCGCATTTTTTCGCAAGATGCGAAAAAATGCGCCGCCAAGACAAAGCATTGCCCTGCCCGCAATAAAAACTTTGCGCTGTCCGCTGTCAAAACAAAAACAAAAACTTTGCCCCTACGATCTTTTGCCGACGGCGAACGGGGCTCGGCCCGTATGCAACGCGGGCCGAAGGCATGAAAAAAGGCGTTTTGAAAACGCCTTTTGACTGGTAGCGGCGGTGGGATTCGAACCTACGACCTATCGGGTATGAACCGATCGCTATAACCAACTAAGCTACGCCGCCATATTCTGTTTGGTATGCCAAGCAAAGAAAACCCGGCGTAGGTACAAAACTCATCTTCTGTATCGGCGCCGAAAAAAAATTGGTTGCGGGGGCAGGATTCGAACCTGCGACCTTCGGGTTATGAGCCCGACGAGCTACCGAACTGCTCCACCCCGCGATATCGATTGCCTTTCTCAAAAGTGCTTTATAATTTTATAGTATTGCGTTTTTTTTGTCAACTGTTTTTTGGCTCATTTTTCGATTTATTTTGTTTGGAAGATCTTTCTGCGGCGATTTTACGGAAAAATTTTTATTTTATGCCGCCCGCTCCCCTGCGGAAAAATCAAATTGCTTGACAGCGCTCTGTCTTTTCGTTTAAAATAAAAAATGAACTATTCTATACTTTCATACTAAAAGGAGATTCGGATGAATCTGAACGGTGCGGAAATACTTATCCGCTGTTTAAAAGAGCAGAATGTCGACACGGTGTTCGGGTATCCGGGCGGATGCGTGCTGGACATATACGATGCGATCTATCGGGACGGATCGCTGCGCCACATACTGACCGCGCACGAGCAGGGAGCGGCGCACGCCGCCGACGGGTATGCGCGCGCCACGGGAAAGACGGGCGTCTGCATAGCGACGTCGGGGCCGGGCGCGACCAACCTCGTGACGGGGATCGCCACCGCGTACATGGACAGCGTGCCGCTGGTCGCGATCACGGGAAACGTCACGGTTTCCAATCTCGGGCGGGACAGCTTCCAGGAAGTGGATATTGCCGGCATCACCATGCCGATCACGAAACACAACTATATCGTCAAGGACGTTCACAAACTGGCCGCGACGATACGCGAAGCGTTCTATATCGCCAATGCGGGCAGGAAAGGCCCCGTGCTGATCGATATTCCCAAAAACATTCAGACGGAGATCTGTGATTTTACCCCCGCCCCCGCTTCCGCGTACAAACCCAAGGCGGTGAACGCGTCGTCTTTAAACGCGGTCTGCGCCGCGTTGGAAAAAGCAAAGCGTCCGCTCATCCTTGCGGGCGGCGGCTGCATCGGTTCCGATGCGTCCGAAAACCTCTTTGCGCTCGCAAAGAGATTGCAGGCACCCGTCTGCTCCACCCTCATGGGACTGGGATCTTACCCCGCTTCCGACGGGCAGTTCCTCGGCATGATCGGCATGCACGGCTCGGACGCCGCCGCAAAGGCATTCCGCCGCGCCGATACCGTGATCGCCTGCGGCATGCGCTTTTCCGACCGCGTTGCGGGAAACCGTATCCGCTTCGGAGAGGGCAAGACGGTCATTCAGTTTGACATCGACGCCGCGGAAATCGACAAAAACGTACAGACCGATCTCTCCGTCATGGCGGACATCGACGAAATCTTGAAAGCGCTCCTGCCCGTGCTCGCGCAGGGCGAGCGCAAAGAATGGCTCAAAGAAGTCGCGGCCTACAAAGAATACGAAGCCAACCACTTCGACAGCCGACTGCCCGCGTACAAAATCATCTCCGCGCTTCGCAAATTTACCGACGCGGACACGCGCGTTGCGACCGACGTCGGCCAGCACCAGATGTGGACGGCGCAGTATTACCCGTTCGAAAAGCCGCGCACGTTCATCACGAGCGGCGGCCTCGGCACGATGGGCTTCGGCATGGGCGCGGCGATCGGATCCTGCATCGGCAGCGGCAGGAAAACCGTGCTCGTCACGGGCGACGGATCTTTCCACATGAATCTCAACGAACTGTGTACGGCGGTATCGCATCATTTGCCTCTCATCATTCTGCTCATGGACAACAACTGTCTGGGCATGGTACGGCAATGGCAGACGTTATTCTACCATAAACGCTATTCGCAGACCACACTCGACCGAAAGACCGATTATGTACGGCTGGCGGAAGCGTTCGGCGCAACGGGACTGACGATCGCAGGCGAAAAAGATATTCAGCCCGTCCTGAAAAAGGCGTTCGCGGCGGAAGGGACTGTGCTTGTAGACTGCAAGATCGGCATCGACGATAAAGTTCTGCCCATGATCGCGCCGGGAAAATCGTTCGAAGACATCATCACAAATCTGGATTAAAGGAGACGATAGCATGAAAAGATATACCATTACGGCGCTCGTTTCCAACAAGAGCGGCGTTCTCACGCGTATTTCCGGATTGTTCGCGCGGCGCGGGTTCAACATTGAAAGCCTGTGCGCCTGCACGACGGAAAACGAGGCGCTTTCGCGCATGACCATCGTTCTCAACGGAGATGAATACATTCTTGCACAGCTGACAAAACAGCTCGATAAACTTATCGACGTAAAAAAGATCGCGCTCGCAAACGAGGATGAATCGATCTACCGCGAGCTTTTATTGGTCAAAGTTTCTGCTCCAGCCCAAAAGCGTTCACAGCTCATCGAGATCAAGGACGTCTATAAGGCAAAGATCGTCGACCTATCCCCCGAAACGCTTATTCTGGAGATCACGGGCGAACCCAATAAACTGGACGGATTCATCAAAGTCATTGAGCCTTACGGCATTCTCGAAATGGCGCGGACGGGACTGACAGCCCTTTCCCGCGGCGAAAAATGTCTCAACGATCTGACCGATTACAACGAACTCATCTGAATCGACACGGCGCACCGTACGCCCCCGTCGGCATACGGCGCTTTTCTCATTAAAATTGCGCGGCGCGCCCTTTCTGCGCGCGCGAAGGAGTACGGATATGAACAATATTTTTTCGGAAGGAACGGCTATGTCTTCCCAGCGCTCGCTCATGCGCGCGCTCGGCTGGACGGACAGCGAAATGAAAAAGCCCATCATCGGGATCATCTGCGCGCAGAGCGAGATCATCCCCGGGCATATGTACCTTGACCGCATCGCAGAGGCGGTCAAAGAAGGCGTCATCGCCGCGGGCGGAAAGCCCGTCGTCGTGCCCTCCATCGGCGTCTGCGACGGCATCGCCATGGGCCACGCGGGCATGCGCTATTCCCTGCCCTCGCGCGAGATCATCGCCGACAGCGCGGAAATTCTGGCGCGCGCCCACGCTTTCAACGGGCTCGTGTTCGTCGGAAACTGCGACAAGATCATCCCCGGCATGCTCATGGCGGCCGTACGGCTCAACCTGCCCGCCGCTTTCGTTTCGGGCGGGCCCATGCTCGCAGGCAAAATGCACGGTCAGCGCCTTTCCCTTTCCTCCATGTTCGAGGCAGTCGGCGCCTACAACGCGGGCAGGATCGACGAAAACGAACTGCATGAATACGAATGCACCGCCTGCCCGACCTGCGGTTCCTGCTCGGGTATGTTTACGGCAAACAGTCTCAACTGTCTCACCGAAGCGCTCGGCATCGCACTCCCCGGCAACGGAACCATTCCCATGGTCTATTCCCGCCGCATCATGCTCGCCAAAGAGACGGGCGAAGCGATCATGAACGCCGTGAAAAACAACATACGTCCCTCGGATATCATGACGCCGAAGGCCATCCGCAACGCGGTGGCGGTCGATAATGCGATCGGCGCGTCTTCCAACAGCGTGCTGCATCTTCTGGCGGTCGCCAACGAGATGGGCATGAGCGAAAAAGATTTCTCCATGGATACCTTCAACGAAGTCAGCGCGAAAGTGCCGCATATCTGCAAGCTCGCGCCGGCGGGAAAACATTACATCGAAGACCTCAACGAGGCTGGCGGCATTTCCGCCGTCATCCGCCAGCTCGAAGAAGCGGGACTGTTCGACGGCTCGGCCATGACCGTTTCGGGCATCACCCAGCACGAACGCGTGAAAAACGCGCGCGTTCTGGACGCGGAAGTCATCCGCCCCATGAACAACCCCTATTCGCCCACGGGCGGGCTTGCCATTCTCAAAGGCAACCTCGCGGCGGAAGGCGCGGTCGTCAAAAAGAGCGCGGTCGACGCGGCCATGCTCAAACACAGCGGCCCCGCAAAAGTATTTGACAGCGAAGAAGCCGCCATGGAAGCGATCTCCACGGGCAAGATCGTGAAGGGCGACGTAGTCGTTATCCGCTACGAAGGCCCCAAAGGCGGGCCCGGCATGCGCGAGATGCTGTCCCCTACTTCCGCGATCGTGGGAGCGGGCCTCGGCGCCGACGTCGCGCTGATCACGGACGGCAGGTTCTCGGGCGCCACGCGCGGCGCGGCGATCGGCCATATCTGCCCCGAAGCGGCGGCGGGCGGCCCCATCGGCATCGTGCGCGACGGCGATATCATCGACATCGATATCGAAAAAGGCACGCTCGATCTGCGCATTTCCGACAAAGAAATGAAAGAACGTATGGCGAATTTCAAACCCATCGAAAAACCTGTGGACGGATATCTCAAACGCTACCGCGCCCAGGTCACTTCCGCGAGCCGCGGCGCAATTTTCAAAAAATAATTTCGCCCCGCGGCGGCAGATCGAGTCTGCCGCCGCGCAGGACACGGCCGCGTTTTTTATGAGGAGCACCATGGAAAACACGAAAAAATTACAGATATTCGACTCTACCCTGCGCGACGGCGCACAGGGCGCCAACATTTCTTTTTCCGTCGACGACAAGATCAAAGTGATCGAAACGCTGGACGGGCTGGGCATTGATTTCATCGAGGCGGGCAACCCTTTTTCCAACCCCGCCGAAATGCAGTTCTTCCAGCGGATCCAGGGCTTGAAACTTTCGCACGCGAAGATCGTCGCGTTCGGTTCCACCCGCCGCAAGGGCATCACCGCCGAAGAAGACAGCAACCTTAAATCTCTGCTCGCCGCCAACACCGAATACGTCGCCATTTTCGGGAAAAGCCATATCCGCCACGTGACGGACGTCATCAAGGCGGCGCCCGAAGAAAACCTCGCCATGATCCGCGACAGCGTGGAATTTCTTTCCGCGCACGGGAAAAAGGTCATTTTCGACGCCGAACATTTCTTCGACGGCTACAAGACCGACCCCGCTTATGCGCTTTCCGCTCTGAAAAGCGCGCACGAGGCGGGCGCGTACTGCCTGTGCCTTTGCGATACCAACGGCGGCATTTTCCCCGACGAGACATACGAGATCACGAAAAAAGTGACCGATACCTTCCCCGGCTGCATCGTGGCGATCCATTGCCACAACGACGGCGGACTCGCCGTGGCGGACTCGATCGAAGCGGTCAAAGCGGGCGCACGGCAGATCCAGGGCACCTTCCTCGGCTTCGGCGAACGCTGCGGAAACGCAAACCTTTCCACGATCATCTGCAATCTGCAATTAAAACGCGGCTACGAGTGCATCCCGACCGAAAATCTCAAAGATATTTACGAAAGCGCCGCTACCATCGCGGATACCGCCAATATGGCGATCCCCGCCAATCAGCCCTACATCGGCATGAATGCGTTTGCGCACAAGGCAGGCATGCACGCGGACGGCGTGTTGAAATATTCCTCTTCTTTTGAGCACATCGATCCCGAAATCATCGGCAACAAACGCAAATTCCTTCTTTCGGAAATTTCCGGAAAAAGCGCGATTTTCGACAAACTCAAAAATTACTTCCCTTCCCTCGACAAGAACGGCAAGGAAATGGGCGAGATCGTCAACGCCCTCAAAGAACGCGCCCTGTTCGGCTACCAGTACGAAGCCGCCGAAGCGAGCTTTGTCCTGCTCGTCGAAAAGATTTTGGGAAAATACAAATCTTCTTTCGATCTCATCAATTACAAGGTCATCAACGAACAGCCCGCCATCGAAGGCAAAGTAGCTTCCGCGATCATCAAGGTGCGCGTGAACGGCGTGACCAAGATCTCCGCCTCCGACGGCGAAGGCCCCGTCCACGCCATGGACCTTGCCCTGCGCTCCGCACTCTCCGAGTTTTACCCCGAGATCGCGCAGGTCTCGCTGACTGACTTTAAAGTGCGCGTGCTCGACTCCGACAAGGCGACCGCCGCAAAAGTCCGCGTGCTCATTACGTCCGCGAACAGCTGCGACAGCTGGACGACCGTCGGCGTCTCCGAAGACATCATCGAAGCGAGCTGGCTCGCCCTCACCGATTCCATCGACTACGCGCTCATGCGCCGCGGAAAATAATGCTTTTTCCCCGCCGCTCCGCTTTCAAAAAGCGGAGCGGCGTTTTTTTATGCCGCAGTACTTTCTTGTGCGCAACCGAACTAAAACATAAAAAAGGGAGTCAACTTTTTGAAATTTCCACAAAGAACGCCTGCGGAAAGATTCCGCAGGCGTTCTTTAAACGTTTCTTATACATTTTTCACAATTTTAAGACAACGTTTTCCACAATTCCACGCAGATTTGTTCACAACACGCCGCAAAAAACAAAACGAAAACGCGAAAACATCTCTCCTCTTCCGCGCACTCACATCGTCCGATCAGAAGCTGTCCACATCGCCCGCTCAAAAGCCGTTCACACCGCACGATAAGCAATTTAAGGCAAATGCGACAACGGCTTACCGATCGTTTATGCGCAGTTTACAGAGAGCCTAGCAAGGATTCCGCCAGCTCATTGCCGCGGCGGCAGACGCAATAGCTCACCACTTCGGGCACCGTAAAATCCAGCGGGCGGATCACTTCGAGCGCGCCGCTTGCGATCTGTTTTTCTGCCATTTTCTGCGGGAGGAAACTGTACCCGAGGCCGCCTAAAAGGTATTCCGTGATCTTGCCGCTGTTGTCGATCTCAAAGCGGAAGGCGTGCCGCGGCGGGAAAAGCGAGCGTATGAATTCTCCCGCTTCGCCGAACGCGAAATTGCACATGAGGTATTCGCAGGACGCGAGTTCCTCTTTCCGTATCCCGTTTTTATAGGCGTTGACGGACGGGGCGGCAAGCAGCACCAGTTTGTCCGTCGTGAACCGCCTGCTCAGAAATCCCGTCTTTTTTAAGGGAAGATAGGAAAACGCCACGTCGAGGAGATTGTCCTGCATCATCTGCAACAGATCCAGCGAATGCCCCAGCACCACTTTGAGAGCAACGTCCGTATGGTTGCTGAAAAAACCGCTCAGAAGCGGATACAAACTGCTCTCGTACACCGCGTTGATCGCCCCCACGCGCAGCTGTTTGTCGTAGCGCGCCGCCGAATTCACTTCACGGATAAAACTTTCTTCCAGATCGTTGATGCGCAGGGCATAACTCAAAAACAACTGCCCCTCGTCCGTCAGCTCCACGCCCCCCTGCTTGCGCGTGAAAAGTTTCTGCCCCGTCTCGTTCTCCAGCTCCGCAATGCGGTTCGTCACCGTGCTCTGCGCCACGTACATGCGCTCCGCCGTCCGCGTAAAGTTTTTCAGCTTCGAAAGCATGATAAACGTCTTGATCGATTCGCTGTTCATCGCCCCCTCCTCCGTTTACAATCGAAAATGCCGATTAACATAATTAAAATTATCTATTTTATAAATCGTTTACAAATTATATCATATGTGGTATAATAGAGCAACAAAAAAGAGAAGAAAAAAACAATTTTTTCGAAGGAGATACAATTTCTATGGGAATGACAATGTCGCAGAAGATCCTTGCCTACCATGCGGGGCTCGACAGCGTGAAAGCGGGACAACTGATCAACGCGGAGCTGGACATGGTGCTCGGCAACGACATCACTTCGCCCGTGGCGGTAAAAGAATTTGAAAAGGCGGGATTTTCCTGCATCAAATGTCCCGAGCGGGTGAGCATGGTCATGGACCACTTTACGCCGAACAAGGACATCAAGGCGGCGGAACAGGTCAAGACGGTGCGCAATTTTGCCAACAAATACGGCGTAGACAATTTCTTTGACGTGGGGAGAATGGGAATCGAACACGCGCTCCTGCCCGAACAGGGACTGGTCGGCGCGGGCGATCTGGTGATCGGCGCGGACAGCCATACCTGCACCTACGGCGCGCTCGGCGCGTTTTCGACGGGCGTCGGCTCCACGGACATGGCGGCGGGCATGATGAGCAACAAATGCTGGTTCAAAGTTCCCGCGGCGATCAAATTTGTTCTGAAAAACAAACCCGCAAAGTATATCTGCGGCAAGGACATTATCCTGCACATCATCGGATTGATCGGCGTGGACGGCGCGCTGTATAAATCGATGGAGTTCACGGGCGACGGAATACAGTACCTTTCCATCGACGACCGTTTCACCATCTGCAACATGGCGATCGAAGCGGGCGCGAAGAACGGTATCTTCCCCGTAGACGACGTGACGCGAGAATATCTGAACGGCAGGTTCAAGCGCGAGATCCGCGTGTTCGAAGCGGATGCGGACGCGGAGTATGAGCGCGTGATCGAAGTGGATCTTTCCGCCCTCAAACCCACCGTTGCCTTCCCTCACCTGCCCGAAAATACGAGAACGCCCGAAGAATGGGGCGACGTGAAGATCGACCAGGTCGTGATCGGCTCCTGCACGAACGGACATATTTCCGACCTTCGCATTGCGGCAGAAATACTCAAAGGCAAACACGTCGCCAAAGGCGTGCGCTGCATCGTGATCCCTGCGACCAACACCATCTGGAAACAGGCGATGCACGAAGGACTGTTCGACGTGTTCATCGATGCGGGCGCCGTGGTTTCCACGCCGACCTGCGGGCCGTGCCTGGGCGGACACATGGGCATTCTGGCGGCGGGCGAACGCGCCGTTGCCACCACCAACCGCAACTTTGTCGGACGCATGGGCCACGTGGACAGCGAAGTGTACCTCGCTTCCCCTTATGTTGCGGCGGCAAGCGCGATCGCTGGAAAGATCGCTACCCCCGACGAAATCTGATACGACGTATTCCGCAAGCGGCGGAACTTTGAAATTTTAAAAGAGGAGACTATTATGACAGTTAAAGGCACTGTTTTTAAATACGGCAACGACGTCGATACGGACGTCATCATTCCGGCGAGATACCTCAACACCACTTCGGAAACGGAGCTTGCTTCCCATTGCATGGAAGACATCGACAAGGATTTCGTCAAGAAAGTCAAAAAGGGCGACATCATCGTCGCGCAAGATAACTTCGGCTGCGGTTCTTCCCGCGAACACGCCCCCATCGCCATCAAAGCGAGCGGCATTTCGCTGGTCATCGCCAATTCGTTTGCGCGCATTTTCTACCGCAACTCCATCAACATCGGGCTTCCCATTCTCGAATGCCCCGAAGCGGTCGCCAATATCAAGTCGGGCGACGTCGTGTCCTGCGATCTTTCCAAAGGCGAGATCGTCAACGAAACGACGGGAAAGAAATTCAAAGCGGAACCCTTCCCCGAATTTATCCAGAACATCATCGACAAGGGCGGCCTGATCGCTTCCATCAAAGCGGCAAAATAAGGCCGAAAACCGTTCGCATCCGGTGCGTTTTGCTTCTTTTTTGAAGAACGTACCGCAAAATTATGAGCGAAAGTCCAAAGAGAGGTAAATTTATGAAAAAACATATAGCAGTACTCGCGGGCGACGGGATCGGCCCCGAGATCACAGACGCCGCCATCGCGGTGATGAAAAAGATCGGCGAAAAATTCGGTCACGAATTTGAATTCGAACAGCTTCTGATGGGCGTTTGTGCCATCGAAAAGACGGGCGAACCCCTGCCCCAGTACACGATCGACCGCTGCCTCGCGTCCGACAGCGTTCTGCTCGGCGCGGTCGGCGGAGCCGTCGGCGACAAGCGCATCGAAAATCTCCCGGGACACCTTCGTCCCGAAGCGGGACTTTTGAAGATCCGCGCGGCGCTCGGGTTGTATTCCAACCTGCGCCCCGCAAGGCTCTTCCCTGCTCTTGCGGGCGCCTGCCCGCTCCGCAAGGACATTGCGGAAAAAGGCATCGACCTCGTGGTCGTGCGCGAACTTATCGGCGGCATCTACTTCGGTGAACGCGGCAGAGGCGTCGGCGAGGGCGGAGAATTCGCCTACGACACCGAAAAATACAGCGTGGAAGAAGTAAAACGCATCGCGAAGATCGCGTTCGAGCTGGCGCGCAAACGCCGCCATCACGTCACTTCCATCGACAAGGCGAACGTGCTCGAATCTTCCCGTCTGTGGAGAGAGGTCGTACACGAAGTCGCAAAAGACTACCCCGACGTCGAGCTGACCGACATGCTCGTCGACAATACCGCCATGCAGCTCGTGAAAAACCCGTCGCAGTTTGACGTGGTGCTCACTTCCAACATTTTCGGCGATATTCTCTCCGACGAAGCCGCCATGATCACGGGCTCCATCGGCATGCTCGCATCCTCGTCGCTGGGCGCGACCAAACGCGGCCTGTACGAACCCATCCACGGTTCCGCACCCGACATCGCGGGCAAAGACCTCGCGAACCCGATCGCGACCATCCTTTCCGCCGCTATGATGCTGCGCGACTCCTTCGATATGATGAAGGAAGCGGAAGCCATCGAAAAAGCCGTCAACGACGTGCTGGACGCAGGCTACCGCACCGCCGATATCATGAGCGAAGGCAAGACCCAGGTCAAAGGCAGCGAAATGACCAAACTTATCCTCGAAAGAATTTAACCGTTTTTTACAGCAAACCGAACGCGGTTCGGCTTTCGGCCGAACCGCGAAAAACAAGCCCGCCGTCTGCAAAAATTGCAGACGGCGGGATTTTTTCGATGCGGGCGCAGGGAAATTTTTGCGGCCGTACGGGCAAACCGTTTTTGTGCGGTTGACAGAAGTTCTCCGCGTGCGGTATAATAGGTTCGTAAAAAATCTTGAACGAGGCGGCCCTATGATAGCAGAAAACGTTAAAAAGACGCTCGCCGAAATTGCAGGCGGCAACCCTTACGGGGAAAAGATAACGCTCGTCGCCGCGACAAAAACGCGCACGCCCGAAGAGATCAACGAGGCGATCGCCGCGGGCGTCACCGACATCGGCGAAAACAAGGTACAGGAATTTCGCGACAAGTTCGACCTCGTACACGGCGCGAACCGCCATTTTATCGGGCATTTACAGACGAACAAGGTAAAGTATCTGATCGGGAAATGTTACCTCATTCATTCGCTCGACCGCTTCGAACTGGCGGACGAACTGCAAAAGCGGGCGGAAAAAGCAGGCTGGACGGCCGAATGCCTGATCGAAGTGAACATCGGCAACGAGCTTTCCAAAAGCGGGTTTTCCCTCGAAAATGTACGGGACGCTTACCAAAATCTGATAAAATACCCCAATATCCGCATCCGCGGGCTCATGGGAATGCTGCCAATTTCCGAAGATACGCAATATTTACGTTCATTATGCTTGTCTATGCGCGAAATTTATGATACAATAAAAGAGCAGGATAAGAATATCTGCCATCTTTCGATGGGCATGAGCGGAGACTGGAAACTGTGCGTGGAATGCGGAAGCAACATGATCCGTTTGGGGACTTCCCTGTTCGGGCCCAGAAAAATACAGGCTCCTGTGAACGACTGATCTAAGCAAGGGGGAGACATGGGGTTGTTTGATAATTTCAGACAAAAGAACGAATTTAAAAAACGGTCGATTCCCGGAGAAGCTCTGCCCGAAAAACAACATTTCAGCCGCGAAGAGGGCAGCCGCCCCATGCAGATTCGCCGCCCGCGCTCTTTTGCGGACGTCGAAGAGATCATCGATCGCTTTAAGGACAATCTGACCGTCATCGTATACGTAAACGAGCTGAGCGAATCTACCGCAATGCGCGTGACCGATATGCTCAGCGGCGCGATCTATGCGCTCGGCGGCGGTATGGCGCTCCTGCAAAAAGATATGTATATCTTTACCCCCGACGGCGTAGACCAAAAATAACGCATCCCGAAAGTTTTTCGGACGCGTTTTCCGGCAAAACGCCCGTTCTGAAACCGCCTGTTGCGCGGCACAAAATTTTCCGAAAGCTCCCGCAAACGGTTCGACTTTCGGAATAAATTCCATTCGTTATCTTTTACACTGCTCCTATGGGGAGCAGATGCGAGAATTACACTGAACCAAGAAAGAAGGCAGGTTACCAAACCTGCCTTCTTTCTTTTGTGGTTTAACCCCTGCCCGTACTTAAACAAAGCGACGGGGGGCGCGCACAGATCTGTGCGCGCCCCCGTGAAAAGCTATGCTCTATGACAAACGGATACATACGAGCGTATCGCCCGTCTGCAGTTTTGTTGCGCCGTAGGGAATGACCGTACCGCCGCCGCGCTTGATCATGGCGATCAGAACGCCTTGCGGAAGATGGAGATCCCGTATCGCTTTCCCCTCGTAATCGTGGCCTTCGCCCACGTATTCTTCGTACATGCCAAACTCTTCGTGGTTTTCAAATTCTGGAGCGGCCGTCACCAACAAGTCGCCCGCGTTCACCTGCGTTTCACCGTTGGGGACGAGCACTTCCTCGCCGCGCACGATCAGAACGATCAGAAATTCGCGCGGCATGACGCAATCTTTGAGTTTTTTGCCCGCCCACGGGTGATTCTCGTTCACCACGATCTTGACAAAGCTGACCGATCCCTCTTCCTGGTAGTCGTTGAACGTGCGCAAGACGTCGCCGCCCGGGGCCAGCATGTTCGATTTTTTGGAAAGCAGAGGCAAGAGCGTGCCCTGTACGAGAATGGACAGCAAAACGACGCAGAACACGATGGAAAAGAGATCGTACGGGAGAGAATCTTCCCCGATCAAGCCTACCGCATACACGGCGAACACAACGGACGCAACGCCGCGAAGTCCCGCCCAGGACACGACGAAGATCTGATTCCCCTTCGCACGGAAGGGCAATAAAAGCGCCGAAACCGCCGCAGGACGGGAAATAAGTGTCATGAACAGGAAAATCAGCAAGGCAGGTACAAGCACCTGCGGGCGGATCAGCCATTCGGGCGTCGCCAAAAGTCCGAGCAGAAAAAAGATCACCATCTGCGCTACGCCCGTCAGCGCGTCGAAAAAGCGCACCGCGTCGCGCTTTTGCGCAATGTGAGCATTCCCGAGCATGATCCCGCAGATATACGCCGCCAGATAGCCGTTCCCCGCCCAAAGGCCGGGAAGAACCGTGGGCATTGCATACGCCATCATCGCCACGGCAATAATAAAAATCGTGCTGCTCTGCCCCATCGACAGAGAAAAGCGCTTCAAAACCGCGATGCCCAGCAGGCCGAACAGAACGCCCGATACCGCGCCGAAACCGATCTGCGCACACAGCATTCCGAAGATCTGCCAGCCGCCGACCGCGCTCCCCGCACCGTTTTCTGCCATGATCACCGTCACGAAAACCGCCGTCAGCATGTACGATACGGGATCGTTGGAGCCCGATTCCATTTCCAGAAGGGAAGAAGTCCTGTATTTGAGGTTCAGACGCCGCGAACGCAGGATATTGAAGACGGAAGCCGCGTCCGTAGAACACAGCACGCTCCCGATTAACATGCTTTCCGCCCAGCCGATCCCGCCGAAGGGCAAAATGCGGAAGATCCCGTACACGCCCGCGCCCGTAATGCCCGCCGTCAGCGCCGTGCCGAGCGAAGACAAAAGCACCGCACGCGGTGCAACGGGCCGCGCTTCCTTGTAATTGGTTCCGAACCCGCCGTAAAAAATGACGAACACGAGACAGATCGAACAGACGACGTTCCCCAAAGCATAATCGGTAAAGTTCCCGATTTTCGGGCGCAGGAGAACCCCGAACACGATTCCGAGTCCGATAAACAGCAAAAGCGAAGGTATTTTCAGCCGATCGGTCATGCGGTTGATCAGCACGCACAGCGCGATCACCACCCCCAGCAGCAACAGCAAATAGACGTATTCCATGTTATTCTCCCTCGGTACGCGTCCGCCGCGCCCCTTATGCCCTGTACATACGCAGCTTATCTTTTACAATATCCACCACGAACGGAAGATTGTCGTACAATTCCCCGTCCACCTGCAGCGTGAGAGGTTTTTCCGGTTCGATCTCGATATGCTCGCAACGTTCAAAAAAAGTAAATTTTTCCTTTAAAATTCTGCCCTTCATCAGCTTGATGAAGGCGGGCGGCACGGCCAGTTTCTTCACGTCGTCCACGACCACGAAGTCCAAAAGCCCGTCGCCGAGTTTCGCTTCGGGACACATCGGGATCCCGCCGCCGATCCTGTAACCGTTCCCCACGCACGCGATCAACGCGTTGTAGGCGCTCTCTTTCCCGTTCACGCGCACTTTCATCTTGTAGTTTTTGAATTTGCACAAAGATATGATCAGACTGACGATATACTGAAATTTCCCGCGCAGTACTTTCGATGCGCGGCAGCGCTGTAAAATTTCCACGTCGATGCCCGTGCCCGCCACGTTAATGCCGCGCACGCCCTGCGGCATCTGCATAAATTCGGTGTATTTCGGCTTCGTATCGAGGATCAGATCCACCGCATCTTCGGGCCGAAGCGGGATCCCCGCCGCCGCCGCAAAGTCGTTGCCCGTCCCCGCAGGTACGAGGCCCAGCGCACAGTTTTCGAAGTTGGTCATGCCGCATACCGCTTCGTGCAGGGTGCCGTCTCCGCCGATCACGACAAGGTCGCCGCCCTCCTTAGAAAGATCGTGCGCCAGAATGGTTGCCTGCCCCGCTTTTTCCGTCTCGAATACCCGAAACTCCGCTTTGCGCCCGGAAAACCGCTCCAGCGCACGGCGATGCAGTTTTTTCTTTTTACCCTCTCCCGACATCGGATTCAGAATTATATTGATCATCCGTTTTTCCTCTTTTGCTCGTTATCCGATCATTTTGCCTGTTACCCTATTATTATATAATAAATCGCACATGATTGCAATTTATTTTGAAAATTGTTATAATAGACACAAAGAAAAATTTTGTCAATTCTGCGCGATTACGGCGCGAAGGAAACCTATGCGGATAACTGTACCTCAAAAACTGACGGATCTGGCGCAGAAAGCGCCCTTTCCGCTGTATCTTGTGGGCGGCGCGGTGCGCGACGCGCTCGCACAGCTTCCCTGTTCGCAGGACTGGGATATCTGTGCGCCGTGCGACGCCGAAACTTTTTCACGTCTTGCCGGGGAAAACGGATTCACGGTCAACGGGACGTATAAAAACACGGGGACGGTCAATCTGAGCGACGGGGAGCACAAATTCGAATTTACTTCCTTCCGCACGGACGTCTACCGCCGCGGGGAACATACGCCCGAAAAGATCGTCTTTACAGACGATATCGAAACGGACGCGCGCCGCCGCGATTTCAAGTGCAATGCGGTCTACTACGACCTTAAAAATGAGTGCGTCGTCGATCCGCTGGGCGGGGTAACCGACATTGAAAACAAGTGCATTTCCACGACCCGCCCCGCCGACGAAGTCTTTTCCGAAGACGGTCTGCGGCTCATGCGGCTGGCGCGGCTGGCGGCGCAGCTTGGATTCACGCCCGACCTCGAATGTATTTTCGGCGCAAAATTTAATGCGGCGTGCATCGCCAAAATCTCGCAGGAGCGCATTTTTGCGGAATTACAACTGATCCTGCATGCGGACGAAAAATACGACAGGCAATACGCACATTACGAGGGCCTCAAACTTTTGGAAGGGACAGACGTGCTGAACTATATTCTGCCCGAGCTCGCGGCGGGAAAAGGCATGCCCCAGCGCAAAGATTTTCACGACCACGACGTGTTGGAACACGCCTTCCGCGCCTGCAAATACGCGGACACGCGCATCCGCCTGTCGGCGCTTCTGCACGACGCGGGCAAGCCCGCCGTGTACGCGGAGACGGGGAAATACCACGGGCACGACGTCGTCGGCGAAAGGATCGTGCGGCGCATTCTCGAACGGCTCAAAGCGCCGAAAAATACCGTCGAAACGGCCGCGAAGCTCACCCTTTTGCACATGTACGACCTGGACGGAAAAACGCGCGAAAGCAAGATACGCGCCTTCATCGTAAAAAATTACGACGTGTATCCCCTCCTGCTCCTTTTAAAGCAGGCAGATTATTCGGGTTGCAAGGACGATCTGAACGTCTGCCCGACGATTCTGAAATGGAACAAAATTTTTGCGGGCATGCAGAAAGAAAACGTTCCATTTACCCTGCGGCAGCTCGCCGTGCGCGGAGACAGCCTGCAATTCGTTCCCGCCGTACTGCGCGCAAAAATATTGAAAGACCTGCTCCTTTATTGCGCGTATGACGGTTCCCGCAACCGCGCGGACATACTTTTAAGGGAAGCGGAAAGACTCGCACAAGAATATGAACGCGGAGGAAAAGCATGACGGAAATATTCAGCATCATCGCGGCGGTCTGCGCCGCCCTTTCGCTCATCGTGAGCGGATTTATCTTAAAATATCAGAAAAATAACGGTACGTACCGTCAAAATCAAGACAATTCCCGCCTGGAACAGCTGTTGGAGCGCACCAACTACATCGCCGAACAGACGGCGCGCACGTCGCAAGATTACATGGATTTCATGTCCAAACAGCAGAGCGCGAACCTCAAAGGGATCCAGGAAAAACTGGAAGCGCTCAACGCGAACACGGAGCGCAGGCTCGCCGAAATCCAGCGCGTGGTCACGGGCGAGATCAAGTACATGACCGAACAAAACGCGCACAACCTCGAACAGATCCGCCAGACCGTGGACGAAAAACTTTCTTCCACCCTGGAAAACAGGCTCAACAAGAGCTATTCCATCATCAACGAGCGACTGGAAGCGGTCTACAAGGGCATCGGCGAAGTGCAGCAGCTCGCAGGAAGCGTTGCCGACATCAAAAAAGTGTTCACCAACGTCAAACTGCGCGGGACATGGGGCGAAGTACAGCTTTCCGCCCTGCTCGAACAGATGCTCTCCCCCCAGCAATACCGCGCCAACGTGCGGCTCAACCCGCTCGACAATTCCGTCGTGGAATACGCCATTCTTCTCCCCTCCAAAGAGGGCGAGACGGTGTACCTTCCCATCGACAGCAAATTCCCCATCGAGGAGTACCGCCGCCTGATCGACGCGAGCGATTCGGGCGACAAGGAAGCGGCCGAACGCGCGGGGAAAAATCTGGAACGCGCCCTCAAACTGCAGGCGGACACCATTGCCAAAAAATACATTCTGCCCCCCGTCACAGCCGATTTTGCGGTCATGTTCCTGCCCCTGGAAGGACTGTATGCGGAAAGTCTGAAAATGCCGGGGCTTGCGGAATATTTTGCGAACCGCCGCATCATGGCGTGCGGGCCTACCAACCTCGGCGCCCTGCTCACCACGCTGCAGATCGGCTACAAGACCGCCGCCATCGAAAAGCGATCGGGCGAGCTTTGGGAACTGCTCTCCGCCTTCCGCCACGAGTTCCGCAACTTCGTGCAGATCCTCGAAAAGGCGCAGAAAAAATTGCAGGAAGCGCAGGACACCATCGAAAACGCAGCCAAGAAAACGCGCACCATCGACAAAAAATTGAAGAACGTATCCGAAATTACCGACGAACGCGCCAATCTTCTGCTCGGCGGCGACGACGAAACCGAATCGTAATTTACTCTCCTTTGCGTTCGGCCGCACGAAAAAAGCGGCGGCAAACGCCGCCGTTTTTTTGCCCCGTTTTCCCCTCCTTGCAGAAAAACTTATGCAGAGCACCGGCGCGGCCGATCGGGAATGCTTTCCGTAAAGTTTACGTTTGCGCGCAAAAAACGGGAAAAGCGGAAACCGCAATTCGGGAAACAGCGCTTTGTCTGCGCGCGTGCGCGCAAAAAGCGGATTTCCTTTTCAACCATATTTTTACTTTGTTTTTTCATAATACAAACAATAAAAGCCATTGATTTTTTTCGGGAGATATATTATAATAGCAGTATGAAAATTACGAAAACCGAACTCGGCAGGGAGCTGCCGCAGGAAAAAGATTTTATTTTTTCCGAAAAGCCGGTGCAGGGCGCGCGGCTGGGAAAGGCGGGCAACGATCTTTACATAGTATCGCCGCGCCGCTATAAACTTTATACGGACAAAACCGATACGGTCTGCATTCTCGACGGGCAGGGGCATTTCAAATGGGCGCGCGGCGAAACAAATTTCGCGGCGGGCGAAACTTTTCTCGTGCAGGAATGCGGAGAGTACGAAGTAAACGGCGCATGCACGTTTATCGTGCTGCGCGGATAAGGAGAAAATATGGTCAAATCGACATTCAGTCTGGGCGGGAAACTGCTCACCATCTTTCTGACGCTGGTTATTTTTCTCGGCGTGATCGCGGGAGCGCTCGTTGCGGTGTACAAAAACGTGAAAGTGCGCACGCTTGCGGGACTCATCGGGCAGGAGAACTGGATTTCCGAATCGTATGACGATACCATTGAAAATTTCATCGGAAAGGTTTCGCAGGCGCTCAGCGGCGAGATCACCCTGCAGACGCTCGCGGATATTTCCCCCGCGCTCGGGGATAAAATGGACGACATCGTTTCCAACCTCGAAAACGCGGGGTTGTTTGCCGTCGACCGCGACACGCTCTACTCGACCGCGGTCAATCAGCTGACGTCCAATCTTTCCGATCTTCTGATCATCACGGCATCGCTGAACGATCTCGCGGAGACGCTGAACTTCACGCTGCCCGATCTGGACATTATCACGGGCAACGCGGAGACGCCGCTCAACGTCTACACGCAGGTGACGGAAAACGGGGTCATCGCCAAAGCGTTTTCCATGAGCACGACCCCCTACACCTACTACACGCGGACGGAAAGCTTTTCCGATACCTATACCGATGCGGACGGAGAGAAATCTTTGCCCATCGTGACGTGGGAAAAACGCAAGATCTACAAGCTTGCGGGGATCGCGGCGGAAGGAAACGCACTGACCGTAAACGGGGAAACGCTGTATCTTGGCAGGACTTCGCAAACGGGTTCCGTTTCCTACGCGCAGCTGACCAAAAACAGCGACGCGCTCTATTCCCTGAACGAAGCGGACGGGAGCGCGGAATTTGCGCTCGCGGAAAACGAAAAACTGTATGTGCGCGCGATCGTCGAAACGGAAGTTTCGGGCGAATTTACAGAAGGATATAAGGACATAACGCCCGCGCAGGCCGTCGGGAACGACGATCTGCCCGTGATTGCCGCAAATTACCGCTATACGCCCCTCTATGCAAAGCTGGATGCCGCGCCTTCCGAAGGAGATTTTATCCAATCCGAAGGGAGCTACTACGTGCTTGCGACCATGCAAGACGAGAACGGCTACGTGGTGGACAGCGCAAACGGCGGGTTTGTCATCCGCGACGAGTACGGCGATCAGACGCTTTACCGCCTTGATTATCTCTATACGGAAGCGGACGCTTCCGCCGCGAATGCGGAGACGCCTCTGTTTATATGCACGAACGGGATCGGCGATCTGCCCGTGACGTACGGGATCTCGGCGCTTTCCTCTTTCCTGAACACGGAGACGATGACGCTCGATTCGATGGGCGAATATTTCGGCATTTCCATGGACAATGCCATGCTCGAAAGTATTAAGTACGTGCCTTTGAAATACATGGCAACTTCCATGACGGCGGAAATGAACAACATTTACGTGGACGACGTGATCTCCGTCGATGAAAATTCCCCTGCCGTACTGCGGTATCTTGCGGGCTACACGCTCAACGACGACGGCACGCTGGATAAGTCGGGGCGCCGCAAGATCGGCGAACTGACGGGATCGCTGGACGGGCTGACCGTGTCTTCCGTCGTCAGCGTGGACGACAACTCTCACAAACTTTTGCAGGCGATCAAAGATTGGACGCTCAACGACATCGGGAATTCTTCCAAAATCGATTCGCTTACGCTGGGCGACGTTCTGACCATCGCGGACGACGGCTCTGCGCCGCGCATTCTGCAAGTTCTTGAAAACATTCCGCTCGGCGAGATCAGCGGCAAGATCAATTCGCTCGCGCTCAAAGACATTCTCGACGTCGGCGATTCGAACATTTTAAGCAATCTTTCGAACTCCACACTCGACACGCTGGCTAACGATCTGAAAAAACTGTCCGTGCAACAGATGTACGCCGACAGCATCTATACCTATTATTCCGTCGAAACGACAGATTCCGCCGCGCGCTTTGAAGAATTGCAGGCGATCTACGGCGACAGTCTGTATATCCTGCAAAACGGCGATTATGTTGCCGCCACGGCAAAAAACTTTGCGGGCAATGCGCTTTACAGCCCCTATCTTTTGTTGACCGACACGCAAAATTACCAGAACGTTCCGCTCTATATTTGCGATGACGGCAAAATCGTGACGGCGACCGCAACCAATCAATGGAAACTTTCCGAAAGTTCGCTGGCGGCGCTGACGGGCAAGACGCTGTACGCAAAAAACGAGCAGGACGGGAACGTCACCTACACGGTGGCGGCGGAAAACGTGCAGGAGGCGGATCTTTCCAAGACCTTCTCCCATGATACGCTCTGGTATTGGGACGCTTCCGCCGACAAGATGAAGGAAGTTTCCCTGGAACCTGCGGGCCTTGCGGCGCAAGCGTCGGGAAATCTTTTGACGCGGCTTTCCTATGTAGGCAATTACAGCGCGGGCACGGTGTACGAACAGGGAAATTTGTACCGCTATGATACGGCGAAAGAATTGTGGGTGATCGTGCCGCTTACTTCCGCAAAGGACGAAGCAACGGGTAAAATCACCTATACCGTTACGGACGACGCGCTCGCGGAAGGAACGCCCCTCTACACATACGGAACCGTGCGCGGGGTATGGAAATACCTTCTGACAAACGACGGCGCGGAAATAAACTGCAGCATTCAGAACATCGATTCGCTCGTTTCCAACGTAAAGACCAACATGAACGCCCTCACGCTCAACGAGCTGTACGCGGACGGAATGGTGACCATCTCCAAACCTTCCATTCTGAGCGAAACGATCCCCTACGAAATCATTTACGGACAGAATGCGGAGGCACAGAAAGAGGCGTTCGGCGGTGCGGAGACGGTCGGCGAACTTGGCATGAACGATCTTTTGAACCTTACACTCGCCATGATCTCGAAGATCAATGATTTCGGCAGCATGCTGGGCTGAGAAAATTTAACCGAAAAACAGCAGGCTCGCGGCTTTTTAGCCGCGCGCCTTTTGTTAATCGGCGCGTGCGGACAAAATTATTTTTGTCCGCACGCGTTCTTTTAAAAGCATACATAAAAAAGATTGACTTATCCGATAAAAAGCGGTATAATGAGTAATGCGCAAAGTAAAAGAGCGCAAACCTTGCGTATCCGAGGGATACGCCGAATAAGACCGGGAGGTGAAATCAATGAAATACGAGATGCTTTATCTGATCGACACGTCGATCGCGGAAGAAGCACGCGATGCGCTGATTGCCAAATTCGAAGACACAGTCAAGAATCTGGGCGGCACGGTGGTTTCGACGGACAAGTGGGGCGTTAAAAAGACCGCTTATCCCATCAACTACAAGACCGAAGCGTTTTATGTGCTGATGACGTTCGAAGCGGACGGCAGCGCTATCAAAGAACTCGACCGTATCGCAGGCATTACGGACGGCATTCTTCGCAGAATGATCACGAAAGCGATCTGAGGACGGTGAAAGCGTATGAATAAGGTATTTTTAATCGGAAACCTGACGCGCGATCCTGAACTTTCGGAAACAAACAGCGGCGTTGCGGTATGCCGTTTTGGCATTGCGGTCACGCGCAGATTTGCGCAGGGCGGCGACGCGGAACGCCAGACCGACTTCTTCAACTGCACCGCTTGGCGCGGACTTGCGGAAACGGTCGCACGTTTCTGCAAAAAGGGCAACAAAGTTGCCGTCTCCGGAAGCATTCAGATCCGCAATTTTGAGGACAATGCCGGACAGAAACGCACTTACGTCGACATCGTCGCAGACGATGTGGAATTTTTAACGCCGAAGGGCAGCAGCGCAGACAGCGACGATTATTCCGCCCCTGCTCCCGCCGCAAAGAAAAAACCCGCCCTCGAAGCGTTCGACGACGATTCGGACATTCCGTTCTGATCGCCGCGTACACAAAAGACTACAATTTGCGGCATTCTTGCTATGCCTGCCGCACCAAAATTTTTAAAGGAGAAGTATCATGGAAGAAAAAACCGTCAGAAAGCCCATGAAGAGAACTTCCCGCAGAAAGGTTTGCGCTTTCTGCCAGGAGAAGGTCGAAGCGATCGACTATAAAGACGTAAACCGCCTGAAAAAGTTCATTACCGAAGGCGGAAAAATTCTCCCCCGCCGCATGAGCGGTGTGTGCGCTATGCACCAGAGAGAGCTGTCCAACGCCATCAAAAGGGCGCGCATCGTAGCTCTTCTGCCTTTCAAAGGAGAGTAATTCAAAAACCGATCGCCGCAGGATACCCTGCGGCGATTTTTATTTTTTGTCTGCAACGATCCTGCTTCATTTTGCCTTTTTTCCGTTATCTTTGGGAGAACGCATGGAAGAACAGCTGAAAGTCGGTGAAAGCATCCGTGAATTGCTTAGTTTAAGAAATATTGACAATAAAACCTTTGCCGAAGCGGTCGGGGTAAGCCTGTCTACCGTAAGCAGATGGGAAAACAATGCAAAATATATGCGCTTGAGCACAATCGTCAAAATAGCCGAATATTTTCATTGCTCCATCGAGTTCCTTGTCGGACGGACAGATAAAATTCTCGATTTTCAGCCCAAAGAATGCCCGCCCTTTTACCCGCATTTGCGGGAACTTATGAAAAAGAAAGGTATAGCGCGCAATCAGATCAACAAAGCCACCCGCATCAAGTCCTCGCACTTTGTCGATTGGAAAAACGGAGCAGGCCCTCACGTCCTGTCTTTGATCGAACTTGCGGACTATCTCAACGTCACGTTGGACAACCTTGCAGAACGTGAAAAAATGTAGTGCCCGATCTTTCGGTGCCGCCTCTTGCCTATAAGAAAGCGGAGGGCGGCACCAGATCATTCGGCCGCCGTCTTTCCACTATCACAAATCTAAGGGGCGGCGCGCAAAACTTTGTGCGCCGCCCCCTCTTTCTTGAAAGGCCCGCAGCTTATGCTGCGGGCCTTCATTTTTTTGAAGAACTTCCCGATCTAAACTTTTCAAAACAGCCGCCGCATCCGTGCGCGTACCCTTCCCTTTAAACGACTGCCGCCGCCAAATATCCCGAAGCGAGAAGCACCGCCAAAAACGAAAAATTCAAAAGCAAAAATTTTCCGATGTAACGCTTTGTTTCGCCCGGATTCACGCGGCGGAAGGTGTTGAGCGTGATCAGACTGGCAAGCGAGGCGATGGGCGTGCCTAAACCTCCGATATTTACCGCAATGAGCAGACGCGCGTAATCTTGGGTGAACCGCGACAAAAGCACGGACGAGGGAACGTTGGAAATAAACTGGCAGGAAAGCGTCCCGAACGCAAGCGGGTCGAGCGCGATCAGCCAGCCGAGGAAATTTTCCACGGCGGGAATGCGCGCCATATTTCCCGAAAAGACGAAAAACGCGCAAAAAGTCAAAAGCAGGCCGTAATCGACGTGCAAAATCGATTTATAATCGAGGATCAACAGCGCCACAAACACCGCCAAAAGACCCCAATAATAGGGAAATACGCGGAATACGATCAGAACGGAGAGTACAAACAGCGCCGCATACACGACCGTACGCCAGACGGGGGGTGCCTTTTTCGGTTTGGACTGCACCTGTGCGGGTTCGGGTTTTACCGTAAGGCAAACGCCCAAAATCAGAACGAACGCCACCGCAAACGGAATGGACATAATCGCAAAAAATTCGCCCGTCGGGATCTCGTAATAGGAATAGAGATAGAGATTCTGCGGATTGCCGAACGGCGTGAGCATGCCGCCCAGATTTGCGGCAATGTTCTGCATGATAAACGTAAACGCCGCGAGCCGCTTGTTTGCGCAGGATTCCAGCACAAACCAGCCGAGCGGCAGAAAGGTGACGAGCGCCATATCGTTCGCCATGATCATAGACCCGAAATAGGTCACGAACACGAGCGCCAGCACGATGTTGCGCATATTTTTGAAGCGGCGCACGATGATGTCCGCCAGCCACACGAAAAACTTGATATTTCGCAGCGCCGCCACCACCGCCAGCGTACAGAACAGGCAGGAAAGCGTGCGAAGATCAAAATATCCCAAATATTCCCGATCGAACGGAACGAAAAAGCACGTGATCGCCGCCGCCGCCAATGCGACCAGCAAAACCACGTTCCCGCGCAATATGTGCCCTGCCGTCCACAAAAAGCGCTTCCCGCGCGACGGCGTCTGCATCTCCTCTTTTTCCATATCTGAACCTTCCCGACAATAACAGTATTATTATACTCGCACATTTTTCATAGTCAACAAAAATCGCGGCCGCCCGCAATAATTTTCGGAAAATATTTGCCTCATTCCCCTGCCTATGCTATAATAGTTCCACCATGAAAAACATAGTACTCAAAATTCAGGAAGGCGAGCTGTTCCGCTTTTACAACGGCGAGGAGCGCACGCAACTTCTCATCGGCAGCAAACGTTCGGCGGATATTGTCATCAAATCGCCCTGCGTCCAGCCCGAACAGGTGCGTCTGCTGTGCAAAAACGGCGTCTGGTACGCGGAAGATCTCTCTGCACCCGATTGCAAATGCACCGTCCTGCTCGGCAAAAAGGCCTTTAAAAAGCCGATTCTGAAATTCGATGCGCCTTTGACCCTGCGCCGTACGGGCGAAAAAAAGGACACCCCGATCGCGGAAATTTCCTGCGTCCGGCAGATCCGCCCGCAAAAGGGCGGGTCGGGCTTCGATCTGACCAAAAAAACCGTGACGGTCGTCGGCAGCGGCGAAAAATGCGACATCCGCGCGCAAAACCCTCTCGTTTCCGAACGGCACTTCTTTATCGTGTACGACGGCGAAAACTGTTTCATCGAAGACGCGCACAGCCTGCGCGGTACATACGTCAACAACCGCAAGATCAAACGCAGCAAACTCAGCGACTATGACCGCATTTCCATTCCGGGAACGGCGTATATCTTTTTCCGCAACAGGCTCCTCTACTCCACCGCGGCGGGCGGGATCCGCATCGACGCCGCCGATATCTCAAAAGAAGTGACCGACAGAAATGCACGCGGAAAAATTTCTCTCGTCACGCACGTGTCGATGCGCATCGACGCGGGCGAGTTTGTCGCCGTCGTCGGCGGGAGCGGCGCGGGTAAATCTACCCTGCTCGACTGCATCAACGGCATGCGCCCCGCAACCGGCGGAAAAATCTATTACGATACCAACGACTACTACGAAAACATGAATTCCTACAAGGGCGTCATCGGCTACGTACCGCAAAAGGACATCATGCACGACGACCTCACCGTCGGCGCCGCACTCCGCTACACCGCACAGCTGCGCACCCGCGCCGATATCTCGCCGCAGGAACTTAAAGACCGCGTACAATCTGCCATAGCGGACGTGAGATTGCAGGGAAAAGAAAACCTGCGCATCAGCGCACTTTCGGGCGGGCAGAAAAAACGCGTTTCCATCGCCATGGAACTTTTGTCCGACCCCAAAGTCATCTTCCTCGACGAGCCGACCAGCGGGCTTTCCCCCGACCTCGACCTGGAAATGATGGAACTTTTGAAAGATCTCTCGCGCAAGGGCCGCACGATCGTCGTCATCACCCACGCCATGGAAAACCTCGACAAATGCGACCGCGTCGCTTTTTTGGGCAGAGGCGGAAGACTGTGCTATTACGGCGCGAGCGACGGCGCTTTCCGCTGGTTCAACCGCCGCTCCTATTCCAAAATTTTCGCCGCCCTCACCGACGAAAAGATCAGCGAACAATTCGCCGCAAAATACCGCCGCAGCGAGGACTATAAAAAACTGTACGCAGATTTTTGCGAAGAATACGGCGCCGGCTGCATTTTGTCGCCCGAAAAGGACGAGCCCGAAAGCCACGCCTGGGAAAAGCCGCCGCGCGCGCTCCCCAAAACGCTCCGCCTGCGCTCCGCACCCGCAAATAACAGCAAAGCGGACGAAAAGCCTGCGGAAACTGTTTCGGAAAAACAAGGGAAAAGTAAGGCCCGCCGCAGTTCTGCCGCGCCCGACGAGAAGGAGAAACCGCAATGAAAAAATTCAGACGGCGTTCGGCGCGCATGAACATGATGCACTTCCGCGTCCTTTCCAAACGCTATTTCAGACAGATCTTTACCAACCTTTCGACGCTTCTGCCCCTGATTTTAGAAGCGCCCGTCATGCTCATCATTCTCTTCATTTCCTGCAAACAGGACGCCTTTACGGCAAAAGACATCACCCAAGCCAACCTCGTCGCGTTCATGCTCGTCGTCATGGCGGCGTTCATGGGACTTCTCAACAGCTATCGGGAAATCTGCAAGGAACGGGAAATTTTGTCGCGCGAAGTGTACGGCGGCCTCGATATCCCCGCCTATGTGCTCTCGAAAATGCTCGTGCTGTCCGTGATCGGAATCGTGCAATGCGCCATCCTGTTCGGCGGAAGCCTGGCTTTTATCGACTTCGCCTTTGCTAAACCCGTCCCCGACGCCCTGCTCTGCTTTGCCGCCATGGCACTCACCAATATCTGCGTTACGGCGCTCGGTCTGCTCATCTCCGCCCTTTTGAAAAAATCGGAAAGCGCCGTCCTGCCCGTACTGATGATCATTATCATGCAGGTCGTTTTCTGCGACTGTCTCATTTCTCTCGACGGCGGCGCACAGTTTTTGCGCTATATCACGCCGTCCGCCTGGGGCATTGCCGTATTCGGAAAAATCTGCGGTCTCAACAGCTGGTATCCCTCCGTCGTGAGCAGGGAGCTCTACGATCTGAACGTCTTTCTTTCCCTCGGCATCCTCGCGGGATTTGCCGTCCTATTCGTCGCCCTTACGACCATTCTCCTGCGCCGCGCCTATCGGCAAAAAGACTGACATTTTTAATTTTAATTCATAACTTTTATAATTAATACGGAGTGTTTTATGGACAATATACCGCACGATCCCTTTTTGCTTTTGAGTTTTCTGAATACGAAACTGCGCGATTTTTACCCATCGCTCGCCGCCCTTTGCGACGATCTTTGTCTGAACGAGCAGGAAATCTCACAAAAAATGCAGGCAATCGGCTATTCCTACGACGAATCCCGCAACCAATTTCTCTGAAATTTTTAAACGGCGTCTTTCCCGGAGCGGACGTTCCGCACCGAGAAAAAGCGAGCCTTTTCCGATCAAAGCCACGAAAAAAGGGAGAGCCGCGTTGAAATCATCGCGGCTCTCCCTTTCCGTTCTGTTGAGTAGATTCGCTCATTGCTGCCCTTTTACGCGCGCTTGCAAAAAGCCTGTAAAGGAGAAAGGAAGCCGCGAAAAATGGTGTCGGCCGTTTGCGGACGGGAGTTTTTATCATTTGCCTGCCGTTTGCAAAATATCCGTATCGGTCTTGCACGCAAAAAAATTGCCGCGGCGGGCATATCTTGCCCGCCGCGGCATTCGCCGTTTCTATTTTTTGTCTTGTTTGTCCGACTCGTCCCCGTCCGCGCTGTTCCCGCCGCAGGGATCGTGCGGAGTTTTACAAGCGCTTTCAAGGGGATCCGCATTTTCCTCTTCGTTTTTCTCCGACAAAGTATTTTCCGTCTTTGCGCTTTGCGGAGGATACACCGCAAATTTTTCCGCAACGTCAGGCTTACTCGTATACAACAGCCACACAAAGTACGCGATCGCGGCGACGCCGACGACGGCCGTCAACACGACCTCCTGCCAGCACCAAACGTCCGAAAACGCGCCGAACCCTAAGCCTCGTTCGTTGGAGATGATATTGCCGCAAAAATTGAACGTTGCATGGATAAAAGCACAGGTAAAGACGCCCGCCCCGCGGAACATACAGATCGCGAGCATGCTGCCGATCAGAAAGGAATACCCGACCTGCAAAAATACGCCGCCCGAAAATCCGCCCAAAAGATTGACAAGGTGCAGGCCGCCGAACATCGCGCTCGATACGATGACGGCGACAAACCGACCCTTTTTGCCCGTTCCCGTTTTGCCGAGAACGAAGGGAAAGATTACGCCGCGGAACGCCGTCTCTTCGAACAGTCCCACGCCGATACACTCGATCGCAAACGCGAAAAACGATATGCCGCTTCCCGTCAAAAACGCAGAACCGTTCGAAAGCGCGACGATCGGCAGATTGTTCACTGCCACAACGAGCGCGGGGATCGCAAAAAGCAATGCCTTCCGCTCCCCTTTTTGCACGAAAAACACATGACGTATCCCCATTTCCAGCGCAAGCACGATCATGATCGCCGCGCAGAGAATGCGCACGATCCCCAGCCCCAGCATTTGGGAAAGCATCGGATTTTTCGTGAAAAGTTCCCCCATCCACTGCGTGGGAAACAAAACGAACCCCGCCGTCAGAAGATACAGGATCGCCGCACTCTCCCCGGGCGTTTTTCGCATGTACAGCATTTTCGCTTGCATCGGCATCTTTCTCCCTCTTTTTAAAATGCCGCCGGCCTTGCCGGCGGCATCTGTGTTTACCGCAATATCCTTTCGTCAGTCTTTGAGTATATACGCCGCACCGAATGCGCCTTCGTCTACGTGAATGCTCAAAACGGGCCCCGTGACGCGCTGGTGAATATAGACGGAAGGCAGGCGCTTTTTGAGCATCTGCGTAAACTCGGATACGTCCGTCCCCTCGCCGCAGCGGCAGACGATCAGCCTGCGCGTGTTTTCGGGAACGAGAGAGACCATCTCTTCCAGCCGCTCGTGCGCGCCGCGCGCATTGCCCTTGAAGACGATCTTGCTTTTCAGTTCAAAGACGGGGCGAAGATTCAGATTCGTTTTCGCCTTGGCATTGTTCAGCCTGCCGCCGAACACGAGCCGCTCCAGCGACTCCACCGTGAACACGATGCCGATCTTCTTTTTCAGTCCTTCCAGGTGCTGCGCGATCTCGTCGAAAGAAAGGCCGCATTTGACCATGTTCACCGCTTCGTCCACCAGAAGGTGCATGCCCGCCCCGATGGTCGCCGAGTCGATCACGCGGATACGCCCGCCGACCTGCTTCGCCGCAAAACACGCCGAAGAATACGTCCCCGACAGCGCGCCCGAAAGCACGATGCAGATCACTTCGTACCCGTCCTCGACCAGAGAGGAAAACGTGCGGATAAAATGGTTCAGCGTCGGCTGCGCCGTCTTGCAGGGGCTCAGCTGTTTCATCATCTGCATATAATTTCCGTTGCGTCCCGCGGTGTATTCTTCGTAAAAATTCGGCCCGAGCTGATAGTTGAGCGGCACTACGCTCAACACCCCGCGGCTGGATACTTCCTCCGCCGAATACCCTACGGACGAATCGGTTACGATGGCGATCATATTCTCCTCCTTGCCCGCATTTTCGGCATGCGGACATGGGCGTATGCCCGTTTTATTAATCTCGTTTTCGTCGTTTCCTAAAATTTACGGAACCGTTTGTAGCGCGCTTCCACCAGTTCGTCTGCGGGAATTTTGCTCTTTTCCGCAAAAAACTGCGCCGCGTCCGCTTTCAGTCCGTCGAAAAATTCATCGGAAAATCCCTTTTCCTCGATGACGCGCTCCACCGCGTGCAGGGATAAAAGATCCTGCGCCGTCAGTTTCAGACACTCGCTCGCCTGCGCCACTTTCGCGCTGTCTTTCCAAAGGATCGAGGCGCAGCCTTCGGGCGAAATCACCGAATAGGTGGACGCCTCCGTGATCCATACCTCGTCCGCCGCCGAAAGCCCCAGCGCTCCGCCGCTGCCGCCCTCTCCGATGATGACGGTGAGCGTCGGCGTTTTCAGACGGATCATGTCCAGAATGGACATCGCGATCGCTTCGCTCTGTCCGCGCTCTTCCGCGCCGATCCCGCAATACGCGCCCGACGTGTCCACCAGGCACAGCACGGGACGATGGAATTTTTCCGCTTCCTTCATCAGCCGCACCGCCTTGCGGTACCCTTCCGGATGCGCGCACCCGAAATTGTGCTCGATCTTGCTGTTCGTGTCTTCGCCTTTCTCGATGCCGATCACCGTCACAGGCTTCCCGCCGAGATACCCGACGCCCGCGATGATCGCGGCGTCGTCCGAAAAACGGCGGTCGCCGTGCAGCTCGATAAAGCCGTCTATCAGCTTTTTGATGTATTTTGCCGCCGTAGGCCTGCCCTTTTCGCGGCTCTTCAAAACGATATCGTATGCGTTCATGTTCAGGCCTCCGCACAATGCAGCTTCAAAAGCGCCGCCAGCTTCTCTTTCATTTCCCTGCGCTCCACGATCAGATCGACAAACCCTTTCTTTTGCAGAAATTCCGAACGCTGGAACCCTTCGGGCAGTTTCTGACGGATCGTCTGCTCGATCACGCGCGGGCCCGCAAACCCGATCAGCGCGCCCTTTTCCGCCATGATGATGTCCGATTCAAACGCGAACGACGCGGATACGCCGCCCGTCGTGGGATCGGTAAGCACGGAAATGTACAAAAGCCCCGCTTCGCTGTGCTTGGCTACCGCCGCGCTCGTCTTTGCCATCTGCATGAGAGAGACGATCCCTTCCTGCATCCGCGCGCCGCCGCTCAGCACAAACCCGACCACGGGCAGTCTCTTTTCCGTCGCATACTCGAACGTCTTTGTGATCTTTTCGCCCACCGTATGCCCCATGCTGCCCATCATGAACCGATAATCCATCGAAAACACCGCGCACTTCACGCCGCCGATCTCCGCTTCCCCGCAGACCGCGCCGTCCTGTTCGCCCGTCTTTTCGCGCAGCGATTCGAGCTTTTCGCCGTAACCCGGGAAATCCAGTATGTTCCCGCCCGTCTCTTCGGAAAACAACTCGCAGAATGTATCCGTACACATCGCGATGCGCTCGCGCGCGCTGAGCTTTTTATAATGCCCGCATTTCGGGCATACCCCGAAATTCTCCCGCATCTCATCCGAAAGAATGATCTTGCCGCACTTTTCGCACTTTTCCGCAAGTTTATCGGGAATCGCCGCTTCCGCAGGTTTCTGCGGCGCGGAATCTTCCGTCCCCTCCAACGCATTCTTCGGCTTTTTGAAGAAAAATTTCTTTAAATCCTCAAAATTCACTTGTCTTCTCCTTCCGACACCGCCATCCGCTCTCCCGAACGGCCCGCTCTTGCCCCGTCCTCTCGTGAAAACCCGCCGCTATGTACGAGGACGCGGCGCTTTCCTCGCTCCTTTTACCGAGCATTCGGCGCACCCGCCGCTTATTTATAATTTTTTAAGTATTTATCCAAAAAATTCGTGCAGTACGTGCCGTCTTTGAATTCGGGCTGCGCAAGTATATCGCTGGACAGCTCTGCGTTCGTGTGCACGCCGTCGATGACCAGCTCGCACAATGCCGCCTGCATTTTGCGGATCGCTTCCGTGCGCTCGCGCGCATATACGATGAGTTTTCCGATCATGCTGTCATAATACGGAGGAATGACGTAATCCTGATAAATCGCGGTATCAAACCGCACCCACGGCCCTCCCGGAATGTGCATGAATTTGATCTGTCCGCAACTCGGGCGGAAGTTATTGCGCGCATCTTCCGAATTGATGCGGCATTCAATCGCGCAGCCGCGGAAACGGATATCTTCCTGTTTGTAGATAAATTCGATGCCCGCCGCAATACGGATCTGCCACTTCACGATATCGATACCCGTAACGTATTCCGTGACGGGATGCTCGACCTGCAAACGCGTATTCATTTCCATAAAATAGAAATGATTGTCTTTGTCAAGCAGGAATTCGATCGTTCCGAGGCTGGTATAATTCACCGTTTTTGCCGCCAGAACGGCACAGCGCATCATTTCTTCGCGCACTTCGGGACGGAGCGTCACGCACGGACTCTCCTCGATCAGCTTCTGATTCTTTCTTTGCATGGAACAATCGCGTTCGCCCAGACACACCACATTGCCCTGGTTGTCCGCCACGATCTGCATTTCCACGTGCTTTACGTCCGTAAGATACTTTTCAAGGTACACTTTCCCGTTGCCGAACGCGCTCTTCGCTTCGCTCGACGCGGTGTGCACCGCGTTTTCAAAATCTTCTTCCTTCCAGACAATGCGGATCCCGCGTCCGCCGCCGCCTGCACTCGCCTTCACGATCACGGGATAACCGATCTCACCCGCAAATTTTTTCGCTTCCGCTATGTCCGTGATCTCGTCCAGGCCCGGCACCACCGGAACGCCCGCCTTCTTCATCGTGCGGCGCGCTTCGTCCTTGTCGCCCATCTTCGCGATCACCGAATAGTGCGGCCCGATAAACTTTATGTTGCACTTCTCGCAAAGCTCCGCAAAACGCGGATTCTCGCTCAAAAGCCCGTATCCCGGATGAATCGCCTGGCACCCCGTCGCGATCGCAACGTCGATGATGGCAGTCATATTCAGATAACTGTCTTTCAAAAGCGCCGGCCCGATGCAATAACTTTCGTCCGCAAGATTGACGTGCAGCGCCTGCGCATCCGCTTCCGAATACACGGCTACGGTGCGTATTCCCATCTCGTTGCACGCACGTATGATCCGCACGGCGATCTCGCCGCGGTTTGCAATCAATATTTTACTGAACATGCTTCCCTCACTTCAAGAATTTTTCCGCCTTTCGACGCCGCTTGACACGCTTCCGCCGCAGATTTCCTCCGCCGCGCGCCCGTGCCGCTTAAAAAATCTTGAACAGGATCTGTCCGAATTCGACCAACGCCCCGTTCTCCGCGCAGATCTCCACGATCTCTCCGTCTTCTTCCGCCACGACGTCGTTCATCAGCTTCATCGCCTCGATGATGCACAGCGTGTCCCCTTTCTTCACCTTGCTGCCTACCTTCACGAACGGCTCGGCTTCCGGCGAGGGCGCCGTGTAAAAAATTCCGACCATCGGAGACTTGATGTCACGGTATTTGTTATAATCTTTGATCTGCGCCGTCTCCTCTTCCTGCGGCTTGCTCTCGGGCAGCGTCTGCACATACTGCACCGCCGCAGGCATCGCGGGCGCCGTCGCATTCTCCAAACGGATCGAGTAATTCTCCTCCCCCGTCGTTTCGGATATCTCCATCTTCGCAAGTCCGCTTTCCTTGAATACCGCTATGATCTCGCGTAACTTTTTCTTGTCCATCCGGGTTCTCCTTCCTCTCTTATTTTGTGTAAATCGCGCCCGTTTCCCGAAACGGAACGCAACCGTATCTTCTACATTTTTTTGAACGCAAGGCATCCGTTATGCCCGCCGAATCCCAGCGACGTCGAAAGCGCATACCGAAGTTCCGCCTTCACCGCTTCGTTCGGCGTGATATCCAGATCGCATTCCTCGTCTTTTACCCGATAATTTATCGTCGGAGGTACGATCCCTTCGTGCAGGGCAAGCACCGACGCGATCGCCTCGATCCCGCCTGCCGCGCCCAACATATGCCCCGTCATCGACTTCGTGGACGATACGTGCAATTTGTACGCGTCTTCCCCGAACGCGCGCTTGAGCGCCGTCGTTTCCGTCTTGTCGTTGAGCGGCGTCCCCGTGCCGTGCGCGTTCACATACACGTCCCTGTCCGCCTTGATGCCGCCCTCTTGCGCAGCCAGCTCGATCGCCCTGGAAGACGCGATCGCTTCGGGATTGGGCGCCGTCATGTGATACGCGTCGTTCGTGCAGCCGTACCCTACCACTTCCGCGTAGATCTTCGCGCCGCGCGCCTTCGCGTGCTCGTATTCTTCGAGCATCACCACCGCGCCGCCTTCGCCCATGATGAATCCCGCACGCTCTTTGTCGAACGGTATGGACGCACGGTTCTTGTCCGTGCTCTGCGACAACGCCTGGCAGGAAATAAATCCCGCAAAACAAAGAGGCGTGATCGCCGCTTCGCTTCCGCCCGCCAGCATGGCGTCCGCATACCCGTGTTTGATCGCACGGTACGCCTCCCCGATGCTGTTCGTAGACGTCGCGCACGCCGTCACGATCCCGATGTTCGGCCCCTGCGCATTGTATTTGATCGCCACCGTGCCCGATGCAATGTTGGAAATCATCATCGGTACGAAAAAGGGAGAAATCCTCCCCGGCCCTTTTTCAATCAGCTTTGTATGCTCCGCAATCAGCGTATGGATCCCGCCGATCCCCGACCCGATGTACACACCGAACCGATCGGGCGCAATGCTCTCCGCCGTCATGCCGCTGTCTTCATATGCCTGCGTCGCCGCCGCTACCGCATACTGCGTGTAAAGGTCTGTTTTACGGACATCTCCCTTCGGCATATACAGCGTCGGGTCAAAATCCCGCACTTCGCCCGCCAGCGTGCATTTGTATTCGGACGCGTCAAACTTCGTCACCGTATCGATGCCGCATACGCCCTTTTTCATATTTTCCCACGTTGTCTTCACATCATTGCCGAGCGGCGTCACCGCCCCCAATCCCGTAACAACAACTCTTTTATCCATAAAATCTCCTTCTCGCCCGCCCCCGCATCCCTGCAAAAACGGACAGGATCGTTATTTTCAAATCTAAAAACGGATTTTTTCTTCCGTACCGCGCGCCCCGCTTGCCGCATAAGCAAAACGGATACTTTTTTAAAAACTTTTAAAAAGCTCGGCGCGAATCACGATTTTTTCTTGCGAGTTGACACAAGAAAAAATGTGAGCAATATAAGCGCAAGCAAAACCACGCTTTTGTGCCCGCGCACCGTGTTTGCAGCAAGGCTCTTGCAGAAAAAAATCTTTCTGCGCGTTCCAAAGTCAAATACGATTTTTCGAAAAAGCCGAAACCGCGCTTTTGGCTTTTTCCCCTCACGCCGCACGGGCGGCGCAAGCGGAATGAGTGAATGCGCGCTATTTTTTTAAACGTGAGCCCTAAACATAGCGCGCAGAGAGAAAACCGGACGCAGAGCCGTAGGCGAACGTCGGGGTCTCTCTCCTCTCAAGCATTTTTCGGCATCTCTTTTGCCGAAAAATGCGCGAAGAACGTTATATATACATCCCCCCGTCCACTTTCAGCACGACGCCCGTAATGTAACGCGCATCGTCCGAAACGAGGAACTTCACCGCATTCGCGATGTCCTGCGTTTCACCCAGGCATCCGAGCGGGATCTGTTTGTACATTGCCTGCTTCTGCTCTTCCGTCAGAGCGTCCGTCATCGCCGTCTTGATAAACCCGGGCGCGACGGCGTTCGCCGTAATGTTGCGCGGGCCGAATTCTTTGGCGACCGTCTTCGTAAGGCCGATAATGCCCGCCTTCGACGCCGCATAGTTCGCCTGCCCCGCATTTCCCATCATGCCCACGACCGAGCTGATGGACACGATCCTGCCGTAACGCTTGCGCATCATGTACGGCGTCACGTGCTTGATCATGTTAAAGCAACCTTTCAGATTGATGTCCAGAACTCTGTCCCAATCCGATTCTTCCATGCGCAGGATCAGCTTATCCGCCGTGATCCCCGCATTGTTCACCAAAATATCGATTTTCCCGAAATCTTTCACGATCTGATCGACAACCGTCTTGACCGCGTTGAAATCGGAAACGTCGCACTTATAATACCGCGCCGTCACTCCCGCCTGCGCGAGCGCTTCCAGCGTCTCTTTCGCCGCCGATTCATCGCTGTAATCGACGACCGCTATGTCCGTATTTTCTTTGGCAAGCGTCAGCGCGATCTTCGCGCCGATCCCCCTGCCTGCTCCCGTAATGAGGGCTACTCTCTTATCCATACTAACCTCTCGGCCTTTTCAGCCTCTCGCCACCAGTCCCGTCAAAACTTTCCCCGGGCCTACTTCGACAAATTCTTCCACGCCGCGCGCTTTCATGTTCGCAACCGTCGCCGTGAACCGCACGGGCGAACACATCTGCTTCGCCAGCGTATGCGCAAAATCTCCCGCATACGGCTGCGCCGTCAGGTTCGCATACACGTCCATACGGGGCGCGTTCCAATGCAGACCGCACAAAAACTCTTTGAATTTCTCCGCCTCGGGCGCAAGCTCGGGACAATGGAACATTCCCGAAACGCGCAGCTTCATCGCTCTGCCGCCCACCGCCTTCACCTTCGCCGTGAATTCCGTTTCCGCTTCCGCCCTGCACGCCACGACCGTCTGCTTCGAACCGTTATAATTCGCAGGATGACTGTTCACGCCGTCGCACAGCGCTTCCACCGCTTCGGGCGAGAGCCCGATCACCGCGATCATGCACCCCGCCACGCGCTGCGTGTACGCTTCCATCAGCTCCGCCCGCTTTACGATCGTGCGGAATGCCTCTTCTTCGGAAAGCGCCCCCGCAAAACAAAGCGCGGGCACTTCGCCCACCGAAAAACCGCACACACATTCGGGCGCGCCCAGTTCCTCTTCTTTCGCGTATGCGTACGCAAGATCCGCCAAAAACATCGTCGGCTGCGTCAAAAGCGTGCGGTTCAGCTCTTCCTGCGTGCCCGAAAGCATCTTTTCCACCGTCCCCGGCCGTATGCTCTCCGCAAGATCGAACAGCTTTTTCACTCTGGGAAGATCTTTCACGTCCGAAGCCATGCCGGGCACCTGCGCGCCCTGCCCCGCGAACAGAAAGGCTATACGTCCCATTTGACGCCCTCCATCATCTTCTCCGCCTGCGCCATCACCTCGTTGACGATGTCCGCCGCAGGCTCTTCTTTGTTCACCATGCCCGCGATCTGCCCCGCAAGGAAACATCCTTCCTCCGCGTTGCCCTCTTTCGCCGCCTTGCGCAAAGACCCCACGCCGAATTCTTCCAGCTTTTCGTCCGGATAGTTGGAATCCGCTTCCAGCTTCGCGTACTGGTTGGTATACGCCGTCTTGATCGCGCGGACGGGATGCCCGAGCCTTCTGCCCGTGACCATCGTCGAAATGTCTTTCGCCGCCAGCACTTTCTTTTTATATTCCGCACTTACCGTGCACTCGCTCGCCACAAGGAACCGCGTGCCCATCTGCACGCCGCACGCCCCCAGCGCAAACGCCGCGACCATACCCCTGCCGTCCGCAATGCCGCCCGCCGCTACCACGGGGATCTTCACCGCGTCCACAACCTGCGGCACCAGCGCCATCGTCGTCAGATCGCCTACGTGCCCGCCGCTCTCGCCGCCTTCGGCGATCACGGCATCTACGCCCGCGCGCTCGACCATCTTCGCAAGCGCCGTCGATGCCACCACGGGCAAAATTTTGATGCCCGCTTCCTTCCACATTTTCACGAACCGCGAAGGGTTGCCCGCCCCCGTCGTCACGACGGGCACTTTCTCTTCCGCTACCATCTTCGCGACCTCTTCCACGTGCGGGCTCATCAGCATGATGTTCACGCCGAACGGTTTGTCCGTCATGGAACGGCATTTATGAATTTCCTCGCGCACCCAGTCCGCATTGGCGTTCATCGCCGAGATGATCCCCAGCCCGCCTGCGTTGGAAACAGCGCTCGCCAAAGAGGCATCGGCGATCCACGCCATGCCTCCCTGAATGATCGGGTACTTGATACCCAGAAGTTTCGTAAGTTTTGTCTGCATTTTTTCGCCTGCTTACTTGTTCGCAACCGCCTCGTCGATCTTCGCGATCAGCTCGCCTACCGTGGAAAGCTGCATATTGTCTCCCAAAGAAATGTCGTACGCCTCTTCGATCTGCATGACAATGTCCACTTTGTCCAAAGAATCAAAATCCAGCTCGTCAAATGTCGTTTCAGGGGTAATGTTCAGATCTTCACCCTTGCATTCGCTCAGAATTTCCTTCAATTTTTCCAACGTAGTCATAATTTTAATCTCCTTCATTATTTATTTTATAATAGTAATATTGTATGATCAGTCTTTATTCCATTCCACGATCGCGGCACCGCTCGTAAGCCCGCCGCCAAATGCCACAAAAAGAAGTTTGTCGCCCTTGCGGAACGTTCCTTTCTTTGCAAATTCGTCCAGAAGAACCATGATGGAAGTCGCGCTCATGTTGCCGCAGCCCGCAATGTTCAAAAGCACCTTGCTCTTGTCGATCTTGAATTTTTTCAGGCTTGCGTCGATAATGCGCACGTTCGCCTGGTGCGGCAGATACCAGTCGATGTCCGCAGGCGTGAGATTCGCCCTGCGGCAAACTTCCTCGATGTTCCTGCCCATCGCGTTCACCGCGAATTTATACACTTCCCCGCCGTCCATGTAAATGGCGAGTTTCTCCTGCTCGTTGCGGTTGTACGGACTGTTGAGTCCCTCGAAGTTCGGCATGCGGATCACGTGCGAATCGGGATCGGAAGAAAGTTCCCCCGCCAGCCTGCCGCGCCCCGCTTTGACGACCATCGCACCCGTTCCGTCCCCGAACAGGACGCACGTCGATCTGTCCGTCCAGTCGACGAGCTTGCTCATCGCCTCTGCTGATACGATCAGAACCGTCTTCGCCTTGCCCGACGCAATGAATGCGTCCGCCACTTCCATACAATACAACACGCCCACGCACGCCGCGTTCAGATCGAACGCGGGAGCATTGCAGCCGATCGCTTCGCCTACGATACAGGCAAGCGACGGTGTGTACGTGTCACCGCGCATCGTCGCACACACGATCAGATCTACGTCCTTCCCTTCCACGCCCGCATCTTCCAATGCCTTCTTCGCCGATTGTATCGCAAGATCGTCCAGGCGCTCCGTCGTAAGCACATGGCGGCTCTTGATCCCCGTACGGGTATAAATCCACTCGTCCGACGTGTCCAGAAACTTCGCAAGATCATCGTTCGTTACGACTTTTTCGGGAAGAGCACTGCCCGTCCCCGCAATATAAAAAGACATACTCTGTCTGCCTCCGGATATGCTATGCTGACAAAAAACAGCGCTTGCGCCGTTTTCCTTTCCTTATTATAGTAAATTTGACGGTGCAAGTCAAGCCCTCACACGAAAAAGCGGAAAACCACGACACAACCCGCCAAAATGTTTAAAAATAAAACAAAAAATGCGCCCGTTTCACAAAAAAACGGACGCATTGATACTCCCGTAAAATTGTCACGCCTGCTTCGGAACGATCGCAAAAGAAAATTCCGCGCTCGTGCACAGCTTTCCGTCCGCTTCCAGTTTCCCTTTCGCAAAACAGAAAATCCCCTTGCGCGCGGTCAGCGATACCGTCATCACCGCCGTCTTCCCCGGCAAAAGCGGATTCTTGAACTTCACGTTGTTCAGTCCCGTGTACATCGGCGTCTTGCCCTTGCAGTCGGGTAAAAGCGCTACCGCCGTCTGCGCGATCATCTCGCATTGGATCACGCCCGGCACGATCGGATTGCCCGGAAAATGCCCCTGCAGAAAAAATTCATCCCCGCGGATCGTGTACTTCCCCACGGCTTCCCCGTTTTCGTTGATCACCACTTCGTCCAAAAGCAGCATCGGCTCCCTGTGCGGAAGTATTTCCTTGATCTCTTCTCTGTTCATCTCTGTTCCCGTCCTTCCGCTCGCCTCACGAAACGATCCCTTCGCTCTTTTCCCTGTCTTCCGGGAAAAGCGGCCCGCTCACTACCGGCAATACCACCGGCGCCGCCAGCGCCGTCGTCGTCAGCGTCGTCACCGCCGCACGAAGATACGGGTACAATACCGCCGTGCCCGCAACGACCACCGCGCGGCGCTCTTCGTCCGTCTCCGCAGAAGACTCGAATACCCCCGTAAACGTCACGTTCAGATCAAACGGCTTGGGTGAATCTTCCGTCTTCTCGATCTTCACCGTCAGCGTAATAAAACAAAGCCGCTCATTCTCCACCGCCCTGCGCACTTTGCGCGAAAAAGTGGGTTTGAGCTCCATCTTCCCGCCGTTTTGCGGGCGCATCGCATTCAGTTTGAAACTCATCTCGTCCGCCCGTATCCCCTTGAGCGTAAAATCTACTTTCTGCATAACTTCTGTCTCCGTCCTTATTTTCTGCGCAACCCCGGCCGCTCCGCAGAAATTCCCCGGAATGCGCTCTGTGTTTGCACTTAATATTATACTTTCCGCCGCCCCATTTGTCAACGCTTCGCCCGAAAAAGTTTGTATTTTCGTTCACATCCCGTATTTTTTCGCACCGTTTGTCCCTCTTTTCCGCTCCCGCCGCTCCATGCGTTTTTCCGCGCGCCGAAAAGCAATGCGACGCACGCGGCATTGTGCGCGCAAAGCAAAAGTTTGCCCTGCGCGAAAAACAATATGCCCTGCGCAAAGGAGCGGTACGCCGCGCGTACCGCTCCTTTTTTGCGGCGGCCGACGCCGCCCCCGCCGCCGAAAATCTTTTCGGCGGCGGCTTTTCTTATTAAAAGGTTTGTTACATGAGCGACATGCCGCGGTCCGTTTCCGTCACGATGCGGATCTCCGCCGTATCGCCCGTCATCGCGTCGATATAGGCAAAGTACATTCTTCCGCCGTATACCCCGCGCACTTCGTAGACGAGGCGCTCTTCTCCCTCGACGGGTATGATCGCCCTGCTCACGCCGTCCAGTTCCATCTTGGCCGCCGCGTTGCGCTCGACGCGCTCCATCGGCACTTTCGCTTCCCCGATCTGCCGCTCGCAATGGTTTTTCAGATACAGGTGCGCATCCAGACCCGTCACGGCGCCGCGTTCACGGCAAACTTTCACCATCACGCGGTCGGGATAGATCAGCACGCCGTCCTGCTCGTACACGAACGTGATGCAGCATTCGCCGCCCGCCTCGCTCACAAACACAGGCCGCAGCCCTTCATACCCGCATTTTTTGAGGAACGTGCGCGCAATATGCGTGCAATGCCGCGCGTCGAAGTTTTCCGCGCCATCCTGTCCGCAACTGTCCAGCATCGCCAAAAGACCGCCGTGCTCCGTGATCTGCGCCGAAAATGCCCTGCCCGCGTCGTCCGTGAATTCGAACGCGTACGCCGCATACGCGCCTTCCGACTTGCCGCTGCAACGCAATCCGTTCACTTTATATTCGGAAAAATATTCGTTCGCAAGCTCCGTCGCGCGCTCCTCTGTAATGGTTTCCAGCTTCATAAGATGATCCGCCGCGCCCTTTTTCTCCAATTCGCCGCGCACCGCTTCGCTCATTTCCCCGATGCCCGCCGTCAGGCGTTCGAAATTCGCCGCAAATTCTCCGTCCGTCTTCCACATCGCTTCCGCACTCGATGCTCCCGCACTCTCGATCAGCGCCGGCATCGCATAGCGCACCGACTCCGTCGACACATACAGGTATTCGATGGCTTCCGCCTCTTTCTCGTTCAGCGTGCCGCCCGCCGCTACCTTGTTGAGCAGCGCCGACGCATAATCTCCCGCTCCGTTGAAAAACGCCGTCAGCTTCGCCGCCGCGTAACTGTCCACGGGGAAATTCTCCACGCAACGCTCCGCAAGCCTGCTGCGCACGAGTATGTCCGCCAGAAGTTTCTGCGTCTCATAATTCCCCTGCGCGATGCGGATCTTCGCAAGATCTGCGTCCAGCTTTTCCACTTGCTCGGAAAGTTCGTATACGTTCTCCTGGTATCCGCTGAGCGACGCGCTCTTCGTGTTGACGAGGTCAAAATACCCCACCGTCACGATCGCACCCAGCGCCAGCACCGCCACCGACAGCGATACCACCGCCGCCAGCCAGCCGCCGAACCCGGGCGTCTTCTGCGCGCGCTCTTCGCGCCTGCGCTTCTCTTGTGCCATCTTTTCCGCTTTGCGCGCACGGCGGTGCTGCTTTTCCTCTTCTTCCCGCATGGCGCGCTCCCGCTTTTCCTGCTGACGCGCCGCCAGCTTCTCCGCACGCATACGCTCACGCTCCGCCGCCGCTTCCATCTTCGCCTGCTTTCTCTCTTCCTTCTTCTGCGCTTCTTCGATCCTGCGCTGCGCGCGCTCCTCTTCCCTCTTTGCCTCTTCTTCCAGTCTCGCCGAACGCGCTTCGGCCGCCGCAAGCTCTTCGTTCATTTCCCGCTTGTCCGCATCGTCATGCCCGCACCCGCCGTTGCAGCAGCCGCCCGAACACTTTCTTTCTCTGTCTTTCATCTTCCGCCCTCCTTAAATCGCAAACACGTGCTTGCCGATCGTAATGACCGTTTCCCGCGAAAAGATCCATTCGCTCGTCGCCGTCACGGGATTGTAATAGTACAGACAACCGCCTGTCGGATCCCAGCCGTTCATCGCGTCCTTCGCCGCATTGATCGCCGTCTGATCGGGCGTCAGATTGATCTGCCCGTCACTCACCGCCGTAAATGCGTGCTTCTGATAAATCACGCCCGAGATCGTGTTCGGGAAATCTTTGCTCCGTACCCTGTTGAGCACGACCGCCCCGACCGCTACCTGGCCCGTATAACTCTCGCCGCGCGCTTCTCCGTAAATGCAGCGCGCCAGAAGATAGGTGTCCGCATTGGTATACCCGCTGCCGCCGCTCTGCGTTCCGCTGCCCGCCTGCTGCATCATCCCCAACGCTTCATACGTCTTTTTGCCCACAATTCCGTCTGCCGTCAGCCCGTTTTTGCGTTGAAAATACTTGACCGCTTCCTTGGTCTTCGGGCCGTAGATCCCGTCTACGTTGCCCGTGTAATACCCCCAGCGGCGCAATTTGTCCTGCACCGTCTTCACGTCGCTGCCGCGGCTGCCCTCTTTGAGCACCGCCGCTTCGATATCCTGCCCGTATGCCGCCGCATCTTCCAGCTTGGAAGTCTGCTGCACGGAAAACAGCACGATCGCCGCAAACGCGACTGCCAGCGTGAGCGCCAACGCGCCCGCACGAATCATCTTATTCATTCTTCCTCCTTCCTTTCCAAAACAATTTGTTTCCGCAAAAAAAGGAGGTTCTCACCTTAATTTGCGAAAAAATTCCCGATCAGTTCCAGCAATCTGGAACGATAACGGATCGTGTCTCCCTTGGCTTCCCCCGAAAAACACAGGGGCGGATATACCACGCACCACCAGTTCGCGCCCGAACCCGTCCCGAGTTCCACGATCAGCGCATCGTAAATCCCCGCCTGCAACGTGACGCCTTCATAGACGCGGTCGGGAAATTCCTCCCTGCACACGCGCGCTCTCGCCCTGTAAGAAAAACCCTTCTTCGCAAGCACTTCGTCCGCCACCTTTTCGATGGCCGCAAGATTTTCTTCCAGCGCATCCATCGCTTCCGCTTTGCTTTCGCATTCCGCCGCCACGGGGATCAGAAACTGCACGATGGCGTCTTTCACCTCGTACTTGACCGCCTGGTCTTCCGTCGAATCCGAATTTGCCCGTACGTGCATGCGTAAATACGCCGAAGCCTGCGGAGCCGCCTCCCGCATCGTTACCGCCGCCGTCAGAATTAGTATGAATAAAACACCGAAAACTATACAGATTTTTTTCATGCCTCGCTTCCCCTCCGATTTGTGAAAAGATTATTGCCGCCCCGCGCCCCGTTTATACCTTCACGGAAAAATTGTTTTTCAACTTTTCACAACACAAAAACGGCGGACAAGCGCCGCCGCTTGTCCGCCGTTTCTTATATTATAATTCTGATTTTGCCTGCTGTTTAGGCCGATTTGGCCCTTTTATTTTATAACGCTCCGCCGAAAGTACGCGTTTTGTCAGTAGAGAAGGCGCGCCGTTTCGGGCAGGGTCATGACCGCGCTGTTGTCGCCGCGCACGGTGAAATACTCGTCGTGATAGGTCTTGTGCGGGATCATGTACACGCGCTTTCCCCTCCACTCGCCGTTGACGCTGTCGGTAAACTTGCGGCGGGAAAGAATGTACGCAAACAACCCGTAATTGAGCTCCACGATCACGTTCTCGTACCCTTCGGAAAAACATTTCTTGATCGCGCATTTGATCTTGAACGCCATGTACGAATCGGAAATGATATACCCCGATCCCTTGCAATGCGAGCATTTTTTTGTGAGCATGGAAACGTTGTCGCTCTTGACTTTCTTGCGCGTGAACTGCACGAGCCCCAGCTCGGTCATGGGGGTCACGTTGCACTTGGAACGGTCTTCGCGCAGATATTTTTCCAGCTCCGCCACCACCGCGTCGCGATGTTCACGGTTGACCATGTCGATAAAATCCACGACCACGATCCCGCCCAGATTGCGAAGGCGGACTTGCCGCGCGATCTCTTTCGCCGCCAGCAAATTGGTGCGGAACACCGTATCTTCCAGGCCCGACCCGCCCGTAAACTTACCCGTGTTCACGTCGATCGCCGTCAGCGCTTCCGTGCGGTCGAAGATAAGATACGCCCCGTTCGGAAGGGGCACGCGCGGACTCATCAGGCGGTACACCTGCTCTTCCAGCCCGAAAAACTCGAACATTTCGCGCTTCCCTTCGTAACGCACCAGCTTGCTCTTGCTCCGCGTACGGCGGAACGCCGCTTCCACACGCTGGTAACTCTTATCGTCCCCGATATAAATCTTGTCGACGTCCGAAAGATCGAAATCGCGCAAAAGCCGCACGTGTACGTCCGCATCGCGGTAGACCAGATCGCCCACCGAAGCATTCTTGTACGCTTCCTCCGCTTCCGCATACAGCCCGCGCAGATATTTCACTTCCTCTTTCAGATCCGCTATCTTTACGTTCGGCGCGTTCGTGCGCATGACGATCCCGCCGTCGCCGCCCGCCAGCTTTTCCGCCAGCTTCATCATCTGCTCGCGCAGCGCTTCGTCCGTGATCTTGCGTGAGACCGCGCAAAAATCTGCGTTCGGAAGCAGAATCACGTTCTTTCCCACAAACGAAAGGCACATGCTCAGCCGCGCGCCCTTGCTCCCGATCGGCGATTTCGCTACCTGCACCATCACTTCGTCGCCCGCCTTCACGTTCAGCTTCAGCGGCCCGACCTGCGCGCCCGCCGCTTCCGCCGGTATGTCCCCCGCGTACAGATACCCGTTCTTCTCCCGTCCGAACGCCACAAACGCCGCCTGCATCCCCTCCAGTACGTTGACAACGCGGCCTTTGTAAATATTCCCCGAGATCTCCGTCGAACTGTCCGTGTCGAGATGAAATTCGACAAGCTGACTCCCCTCGGTCACCGCCGCAAAGCAGTCTTCCCCGAAGTAGTCAAAATACATATTCTTTTGCATCTATAAACCTTGCCGCGCCCGCAGGCGCGAAAATAAAATACCAACTTGCGGAATACTTCCCGTCTTCTTATCATTTTACCACAGGATATACGCCTTTGCAAGAGTTCTTAAAAAAAACCTCGCATTTTTCCGAAAAAACGTTTTCTTTTTCTTGTTTTTACCTTTTTTAAGGCTCATCAACACTTTCTTCCCCGATTGCGCCCGCGTCCTCGTCCAGATACGCCGCGATGGGCGCGCGGATATCCGCCCGCGTCACGATTTTCAGAAACTCGTCCTGCGAAAGCACGCACACCAGTTCGCCGCTCTCGTCAAAGAGCAGAAGCTCGAGGTATTTCCCGCGTTCGAGAAAGGTTATGGCGCGCCGCACGGGACTGCTCTGCAAAAGCGCCACCCGCCTGACGGCCATGCCGCGGGAAAGCCCGCGCGAAAAATCCTGAAAAAAACGCGTATACCGCTCGTCGCGTGCGCCGAACGTTCCGAACAGCACGAACAGCGCGAAAAACAAAATACTCACGTTGGGAGCGGAAAAACAGCTCGCGGCAAACAGCGCGGCCAGCGCGCAGGACAAACCGATCCCCGCCCCGAGCATACACCTGCGCGCAAAGGTGTCCCCCTTCCACTTGACGAGAAAACAGCAAAGAATGCGCCCGCCGTCCAGAGGGTACGCGGGCAGAAGATTGACGGCGGCAAGAAACGCCGACGCGATCGCCGCAGTGTCGGTGTAGGGATAGGTATCGGGAAAGAGCCACCAGAGCGCAACGAATCCCGCCGCACACGCGGCGTTGACGAGCGGCCCCGCCAGCGCCAGACGGATCTCGTCGGAAAGAGGGATGCCCTCGATATCCCCCGAAACGATCGCCCCGCAGGGCAAAAGCCGCAGGCGCGAAAGCCTGCACCCGATGCGCGCCGCGTATGCGGCGTGCCCGAATTCGTGGATCACCGCGACGAGCGTATACACCAAAAACAGAAAGAGCTGTCCCTTGTAGAAAAACCATAGTCCGAACAAAAGAAAGAGCGGATGCACGGAAACCGTGAACCGCTCTTTTTCGGGCTTTGCGGCGTTTTTCCCGCCGCGGAAAAACGCCGCGAACTTTTTCATGAATTTTTGCATTTTTGCCCCGACCGCACCGAAATTTCTCTATACGTTCCAGACGATATCGTTGTTCTCGTTGACCGTGAACGACGTGATCAGCGAACCCGCGTCGTACATGGATACCGAAACGGGCGCCGCGCCGTCCGTAAACCCGACGGGTATGGTCGCAAAAACCGTATCCCCCGCTTCGACGTACGCGTGCGTAAGGCCGGTGATCACCGTCGAAAAAGAGGTCGTGTGCGAAACTTCCACCGTGTAGCCGTTTTCACCCTGCGCCACGTTCGACACCGTGCCGCCGTACGGCGCATACACGCTGCATTCGCCCTGGAAAGTCACTACCCCCGTATCCGAAACCGTGCAGACGATCTCCGAATCGGACACCACGGGATACAGCGTAAGTTCCGAATAGGTACGGTCGTCCTGCACCGCCGCGGGCGTCCCTTCCGTCACAAGCCCGCGGAAAAACGTGTTGATCGCACTGTTCTCCCAGAACAGATTGGTCAGCAATATCGCCGCACACAGCGCACACACCGCCACAAATTCCGCGATCAGCACCTTGCCGTCCAAAAATTTCTTCCGCGGCGCCTTCGGCTCTTCCTCGCCGTACACGCGCGGCTCACCGTAATCGGTGATGTTCTCCCCTTCCGCCATACGCTCGTCATACTGCGCGTTCTCCACACGCTCGTTGACCGTCTCCACGACCTGCTCTTTCAGCTCCGCCGGCTCCTTCTTGCGCTTGCTGCGCTTTTTCGTGACATTGAGAGTGTTGACGGGTATTTCGAGCATCTCCGCATAGTCGATGGTTTCGCTCATAACTCATTTCCTCCGTTTTTTGTTCGTTGTATTTGTATTGTATGCGCCTTTTTTCCCTTTCAGAACTGTTTTTTGAATTTTTTCCGTTTTTGTTTGCACCTTTTCGAATTTTCCTGTATAATATGAATAGCCGCTTTTTTACGGGCTTCACCCGCACCGCGGCACTTTCCATCCCTTTAAATCTATTCTTCGGGTATATACATTATGAAAATTTCCCAACTTTTTCAACAAAAGAAGGCGGTGTACTCTTTCGAGATCTTCCCGCCCAAACCTTCGGCGGAACTTTCCGCCGTGCAGGGTACCATTGAAGAGCTCTCTTCTCTGCACCCCGACTATATTTCCGTGACCTGCAGCGCGGGCGGTTCGGGAAACTCCCGCACCGGCGAAATCGCGCGGCTGGTACGCAGCTGCGGCGTCGAACCTTTGGCGCACGTGACCTGCATCAATTCGGATAAAACATCCGTCCGCGCCGCGCTCGATTCGCTGCAGGCGGACGGAATCGAAAACGTCCTTGCGCTCCGCGGCGACCGCATTGCGGGCGCCGAAGACAGCAGAGATTTCGCACACGCATCCGACCTCGTGCGCTTTATCCGCGAAAACGGCTACACTTTCGATATCGCGGGCGCATGCTATCCCGAATGCCACCCCGAATGCACGGACATCCTCACCGATATCCGCAATTTAAAGAAAAAAGTGGACGCGGGCGTGACGCATCTGAACACGCAGCTGTTTTTCGATAACGAAGACTTCTTCCGCTTCCGCGACATGCTCTCGCTTGCGGGCATCGACGTGCCCGTCCAGGCAGGCATCATGCCGCTCGTCAAAAAGGGGCACGTCGACCGCATCATCTCCCTTTCGGGCGCCAAGATCCCCGCGAAAATCTCGCGCATGATCTCCCATTTCTACGACAAGCCCGAATCGCTCATGGAAGCGGGCATCGCCTACGCCGTCGACCAGATCGTCGACCTGCTCTCGGCGGGCGTGCGCGGCATTCACCTCTACGTCATGAACAACCCCTATGTGGCGCGCCGCATCAGCGACAGCGTGAAAAACATTTTAGGTGAGATCAATGCAGGTTGACCGCGAGGAATTTTTACGCTATCTCGGCTGGAAAGGTCAGAAAACGGACGATACGTTCCTTGAAAAATTGGACGAAGCCGCAAAGCATTGCCTGTCTTTGGCGACGCCGCGCTCCGTCGTGAGAAAGTTTGAACTCACCGACGCGCTCGAACTCAAAGGCACGGGATTTTTCCTCGAAGGAAAGGATATCCGCGCACACCTTTCGGGGTGCGGAGAGATCTATTTAATGGCGGCGACCGTCGGGATCGGCATGGAACGGGAGCTTTTCCGCCTTTCGCAAAAGAGCGCGAACGCCGCGCTCCTTTTCGATACCGCCGCAAGCTGCGCCGTGGAGAGCTACTGCGACGACGTGTGCGACGACCTGCAAAAGGAGTGCCCTTTTCTGCTTACCGCGCGCTTTTCCTGCGGGTACGGAGATTTTCCCCTCACCGCGCAGAAAGATATCTGCAAACTGCTGCGCACCGATTCGCAGATCGGGCTGTGCTGCGATGAATCTTACCTGCTTACGCCGCGCAAATCGGTGACTGCCGTCATCGGCGTGAGCCGTATCCCCTATGTCCCCGAGAAAGCGCCCGTGCGCTGCATGCACAAGTGTTCCGCCTGTAAAAACGCGGGCTGCGCTTTCCGTAAAACGGAGTAACCGCTATGGATTTTCTGAAATTTTTAAAAGACAACATCGTCGTTTTCGACGGCGCCTTCGGTACGCTTTTGCAACAAAAAGCGGGGAACGTAGGCACGATTCCCGAACGACTGAACCTGGATAACCCCGCATTGATCTCCGAAATTTACCGCGACTACGCGCGCGCGGGCGCGGACGTAATCACCGCCAATACTTTCGGTGCGAACGAGCTCAAGATCGGCTCCGCCTCTCTCTGCAAAGAGATCGTACGGGCGGCCGTCGCCCTTGCGCGCAAAGAGGCGGGAGAGCACAAATTCGTGGCGCTGGACATCGGCCCGACGGGACAGCTTCTGGAGCCGATGGGCAGCCTCTCTTTCGAAGGGGCGTACAACGTCTTTGCGAACGTGGTCGAAGCGGGAAAAGAGGGCGCGGACGTCATTCTCATCGAGACGATGGCGGATCTGCAGGAGCTGCGCGCCGCCCTTCTGGCGGCAAAAGAGCACAGCGACCTGCCCGTCCTCTGCTCCATGACCTTCGAGGAAAACGGCAGGACTTTCGCAGGGTGCGACCCCGTGTGCTATGCCGTGACGGCATCGCCGCTCGCGGACGCCGTGGGCGTAAACTGTTCGCTGGGGCCCGACAAGCTCCTGCCCGTCGTCCGCACCATTCTCGCCAATACGGACAAGCCCGTCATCGTACAGGCGAACGCGGGTCTTCCCGATGCAAATCTTCATTACAGCATCGGCGCCGAAGAATTTGCCGCAAGCTATGAAATTTTCGTGCGCGAAGGGGTGCGCATCATCGGCGGGTGCTGCGGCACGACGCCCGAATACATTGCAAAACTGCGCGCGATCGCAGACCGAAGCAAACCGTTTTCTCTCGCGCACGCGCGCCGTTCCTGCGTTTGCAGCGCGACGAAAGCCGTCTTTGTCGACGGCGTGCGCGTGATCGGCGAACGAATCAACCCCACGGGCAAAAAGGCGATGAAGCAGGCGCTTCTCGAACAGAATTACGCCTTTGTCCGCACCCAGGCGATCGAACAGACGGAGGCGGGCGCCGATATCCTCGACGTCAATGCGGGACTTCCCGAAATCGACGAAAAAGAGACGCTCGTGCGGCTCATCCGCGAAGTGCAGGCGGTCAGCGACCTGCCCGTGCAGATCGACTGCGGGAAACCCGAAGCCATCGCCGCCGCCCTGCGCATTTACTGCGGCAAGGCCATCGTCAATTCGGTCAACGGCGAAGACAAGACCCTGCATTCCGTTCTGCCGCTCGTGCGAAAGTACGGCGCCGCCGTCGTGGGACTGACCATGGACGAACGCGGACTCCCCCACACCTGCGCGCAGCGGGTGGAGATCGCCGAAAAGATCATAAAAACCTGCGCGGAATACGGCATTCCCGAAGAGGATATCTACATCGATTGCCTCACGCTCACCGCCAGCGCCGAACAGGGTCAGGCGGAAGAAACCCTGCGCGCCATGCGCGAGATCAAACAAAAATACCGCGTCAAGACCGTATTGGGCGTGAGCAACATCTCGTTCGGGCTGCCCAACCGCCAGATCATCAACACCGCCTTTCTGACCGCCGCCATGTTTGCGGGCTTGGATTGCCCCATCATCAACCCGAATATTCCCGAGAACATGCAGGCGGTGGCGGCGTACAAAGTGCTCGGCGGCGAGGATAAAAACTGCGTCGCCTACACCGAAAAATACGGTGCCGTGAAAATTGCGACGTCCGTGACCTCTTCCGCCGCGGCGCCCGCCGCACAAGATTCGGACGATATTTCCCACGCCATACGCAAGGGCCTGCCCGAAGCGGGCGCGATCGCCGCAAAAATGCTGCGGACGGTTCCGCCGCTGGAGCTGATCGACCGCTATCTGATCCCCGCCCTCAACGCCGTGGGCGACGAATACGAAAAGGGAACGCTGTTCCTGCCGCAGCTCATCGCGGCGGCGGAAAGCGCGAAGCTCTGCTTCGACGAAGTGAAAAAACTTCTGCCCGGCGAGAGCACCGAGCGAGGCAAGATCGTGCTCGCGACCGTGCGCGGCGACATTCACGATATCGGCAAAAACATCGTAAAAACCGTTCTGGAAAACTACGGGTACAAGGTCATCGACTTAGGCAGGAACGTCCCGCCCGAGACGATCGCGGAGACGTGCGAACGCGAACACGTTTTGCTGTGCGGCCTCTCCGCACTCATGACGACGACCGTCCCGTCCATGGAAGAAACCATCCGTCTCCTGCGGGAGCGGTGCCCTCAATGCCGCGTCATGGTGGGCGGCGCCGTACTCAACCCCGACTACGCCCGCAAGATCGGCGCCGACTGGTATTGCAAAGACGCCAACGCCGACGTGAAAATCGCGAGATCCATTTTCGAGAACGGCGAAAAAGTCCCGACCCTGCGCTGACTTGCTTTCGGCGCCCGAGACTTTTAAAAATGCCCTTTCGGGCATCTGCGCCTCAGGCGCAAGGCCTTTGGCGGAAAATATAAAAACGCGCGGACACATGCCTTTGACGGACATATGCCTGCAATCGGAATAAAAAGGAGCAGAAATATGAATACGAAACCTTATTTTGACGCATGTGTGGAGAGTATCCGCGAAATTGTCCGCATCGACAGTTCGCAGACGCCCGCCCTGCCCTCCATGCCTTTCGGCAAGGGTGCGGCGGACAGTCTGAAATATTTTCTGGATCTTGCGGCATCTTTCGGGTTTGAAACGCACAATTACGATAACTATGTCGGAGACGTGATCTTCAGCGAAGGCGAAGAATTTGCAATATTGGCGCATCTGGACGTAGTCCCTGCCGGCAACGGCTGGACAAAAGATCCGTTCGGCGGTGAAATTGCGGACGGGAAACTGTACGGCCGCGGCACCATGGACGATAAGGGCCCTGCCGTTATTTGTCTGTACGGACTGAAAGCGCTCAAAGATTCCGGATTTACGCCTTCGAAAAAAATCAAGCTCATCGTCGGCTGTAACGAGGAAAGCGGTTGGGAATGCATGGCACATTATAAAAAAGTGGCGCACATGCCCGATTACGGTTTTACACCCGATGCCGATTTCCCCGCCATCTATGCCGAAAAGGGAATTTTGCACTTTGAAATGCAATTCCCCGTGAAAAACGCGCCTTTTACCGCGTTGTACGGCGGCGAACGCGCCAACATGGTGTGCGATATGGTCTGCGCCGAAGGCGCAAACGCCGAAGCGCTCCCCGCGGCCAAATACGGCCTTACTTCGCAGGACGGAAAACTTGTCGCGCACGGCGTGTCCGCACACGCTTCCACGCCCGAAAAAGGGGTGAACGCCCTGGAAAAAATGCTCGCCTGCCTCGGCGAACAAAACGAGGACATTCAGTATATTTACGACGTACTCTTCAAGGACAAATTCGGGCTGAAAAAACTGCACGACGAGACGGGATATCTGACCATGTCGCCCAACACCGTACAATACAAAGACGGAAAAGTCTGCGTCGTGACCGATATCCGTTACCCCGCCACCTATACGCAGGCACAGATCTGCGCGCTTTTGGATAAATTCGGCGCGCCCTATACCCTCCTGCATTGCCAGGATCCCCTCTACAACGACAAGAACGGGTTCCTCATTTCCGCCCTGCAGAAAGTGTACCGCAAACACACGGGCAGAACGGACGAACCTCTGGCGATCGGCGGCGGAACGTACGCGCGCGCCCTCAAAAACGGGGCAGGCTTCGGCCCGCAGTTTTCGGACGAGCCTTCCACCATTCACCAAAAAGACGAATACATCACGCTGGAAAACGTACAAAAACTCCTCGACATCTATACGGATGCCGTGTACGAACTGACAAAATAACGCTGTTATTCCTTTTCTCAAAGCCTGGCTTTTCTGCCGGGCTTTTTTATAAACCTTTCAAAAAATTTTACGAAAAACCTTTTTTCAGAAACGGGTTGAAAAAACGGTTTGCCTGTGCTATGATAGTGTACACGGAAAACCCGAAAGGAAAGAATATGAAAAATTATATTAAAGTTTTTGGAATATTTCTTATCTTGCTTCTGTGCCTGACGGCTGCGACGGCATGCAAAAGGCCCGACCCTTCCACGATCCAACATAACTGGAGCGAGTGGGAAGTTCTTCAACAGCCGTCCTGCGAAAAAGACGGAATGCGGCTGCGCGTATGCCAAGGTTGTAAAAAAGAGCAGACGGAGCCGATTCCCGCGCTCGGGCACGATTATTATCTTTCCGGCACTACACAGCCCAGCTGTCTGTATGCGGGATACGAGAATTACCAATGTAGCCGCTGTGACTCCTACTATAAGGAAGAGATTCCCGCGCTCGGGCACGATTTCAAGGTAGTCTCCTCCCAGGATCCGATTTCCTGCACCAAACCCGGCTTCATTGCGTATGAATGCACGCGCTGTCATGCAACCTATTCGGAAATTCTGACGACCGGGCACAGCTTCGATCAATGGAGCTACAATGAAAATTATCATTGGAAAAATTGCAGCTATTGCAATGAAATGTCAGAATATGCTTCGCACACGTTTGACGGGGATTTTTGCACCTTTTGCGGGTATTCCCGCAGCGACGGCTTGCTCCGGTTTGAAAAAATCAACGGCAATGCCCTGAAATTTATCGGGTTTTCCGAGTACACCGAGGGAGACGTAAGCATTCCCGCCTCTTATAACGGTCTGCCCGTCGTTTCAGTCGGCCGCACCGCCATGAGCAACTTTTCGGGCGGAAAAATTACCCTGCCCGATACGGTCACGGACCTGAGTGAAAATCCCTTCCATAATACTTTCATCACGGGAATCCATATCGGAAGCGGGGTAACGTTTCTGGAACCCGATGCCTTCTCCCTCTGCCCGTATCTCGAATCCATTGAAGTTTCTCCCGAAAATCCCGTATTTTATTCGGTCAATAACTGTCTGATCCGCAAAAGCGATCAAAAACTCGTGAGCGGCTGCAACACGAGCATCATTCCGCAAGGGGTCAAAAGCATCGGAAACCTCGCTTTTCAAAACAGCAGGATCCAAAGCGTAAACCTGCCGGACAGCGTCACGTATCTGGATCCGCTCGCTTTTGAAAATTGCGAAAACTTGCTTTCCCTTTCCGTCGGCAGCGGCCTTACCTTCATCGACGAAGGGGCATTCAGCCTTTGCGGAAACCTCGAAACCATTTCCGTTTCCCCTGATAACACGTCCTTTTATGCTGAAAACAACTGTCTGATGCAGACGAACGGAAAAGTCCTCGTCCGCGCCAACCGCTACGGAACCATTCCGCAGGACACCGGCGCGATCGGAAGTTTCGCATTCTCCGGATGCAATGCGCTCGATGACATTACCCTCCCCGATTCCGTACAATCGATCGGAGAATTTGCGTTCGAATTTTGCGAAACGCTCCAGAGCGTACAGCTCGGAAACAGCGTAACAGGCATCGGGGCTGCCGCTTTCGAATATTGCATGGCACTTCGGGAAATTACCATTCCCGACAGTCTGAAAACCATCGGAAACATGGCTTTCGCCTCGTGCAGCCAACTCAGATCGATCAGACTTCCCGCCCTGCAATCGGTCGGATGGTCGATTTTCAGCGGCTGTGAAAGTCTGCAGACGCTTATCCTGTCTGCAGGGTCACAAAACGTGTCTGCCGATGTATTCCTCTATTCCCATATCCAAACGATCTGGTGCGAGGACGATCGGCAAACCTCCGCATGGAACGTGACCTTGCCCGACACCGCCACCGTCTATTGGGCCGGCGAATGGCAATACGTGGACGGCATTCCCACGCCGAATCCGTAAATTTTCGGCAATTCTTCGTAAACCGAACAAAATATGCGCCCGCGCTCATGCGTAAAGCATGAGCGCGGGCGCACCGTTTTCTTAACTTCTTTCGACCTCGTTTTTTACGATTGCATGAAAGCCGCCGCGGGCAAAATTTTGCCCGCGGCGGATTTTGTTCCCGTTTTTGACTTTTCAGACTTCGTGTACGGCGGTGAGCAGGCGCGCGGCATTGTGCGGCAAAAATGCCCTTTCGGCATTTCCGCCGAAGGACAAACATAAAAGCGGAAAGGTTGACCTTTCCGCTTTTACATATTTTTTTCACGTATTTTCCGCCGACTCCTTTGCAAGTCCGCTCTCTTTAGAATCGGCCCGATACTCTTCCCGTTTGGCCGATTTTCTCTCTTTTTTATCTGCAGTCGCGTCCGCGCAGGCGCTTTCCTGCGATACGTCCGACTCTTCCTGCGCGTTGTACGCGATGGGCCTGCCGTAACAGCGCTCGCCCGCCTCGCTCATGGCGGCAAACACCTTTTCGCCCAGCCGCCTTGCCTGCTCGCGCGGCGTTCCCTCTTTGTCCGCATAGACGGCGGGAAGTATGTGCACGATCAGCTTTTTCTGCATGCGGAAAAATTTACGAAGTTTCGTTTCGCGAAATTCAATAAAAAGCGGCAGCACGGGTACGTCAAATTTCACCGCGTAATGAAACGCCCCCTGCTTGAACGGGCGCAACTTCTCATACCGCGGCCACAACGCGTGTTCGGGATAAAAATTCACGATCTTGCCCCTCTGCACGAGCGTACCGATCGCTTCCTGCAGGTTTTTCATATCCGTAAACGTCGTGCCGACAGGCAAAAATCCGCCCGCCTTGAAGATGCGACCCGCCCAGCCGCGCTTTATCAGATAATACGAACCCGTGTTGAATACCCGAAACGAACCCAGCGCGTTCTTCACCAAAAGCGTATCCAGCGTGTGTACGTGATTGCATACCGAGACGGCCCCTTTGCCCCTCAGTGCCCGCAGATTTTTCCGACCCTTCACGCGCGCTCCCAACGAAAACCACGTGATCACGGGCCCCAAGATCTTCACAACCGTCAAAAGCCACAAGCGTCGGAACTTCTCCGAAAATTTTACGGGCAGATAATGATAATCTCCGTCGATCGGCAGCGCGTCAAACGTGCGATGCTCCTCGTTCATGTCAACGTCGTACTGCCCCTTGCTCTCTAACTCCGCCTGCCTTTTGCGCAAGTCCTTTTTTGTCATATCCCTTACCAAAAGTAATATTATTTCATTACAATTATAGCATACCACGACGCCGAAAGCAATATTCAGTCCGCCCTTTTTTGTGAAAATCTGCTAAAATTACAAGTTCTCCATTTCGTCCAGCGTCAATAAAAAGCCGGGTATGAACTGCTCCATAAAATACTGCAAGCAGGGCATCTCTTTGGCTTTCAGCTCCGCCTCGATGCTCTCCTTCGCACGCTTGAATTCCGCATTCCCGCTCTTGAGCTCCTCCAGACACTTCACATACGCCGAAAGTTTGTCCGCCGCCTTGACAAGTTTGTATTCGTAACTGTTTCCGTCCGCCTTCACGTACGGCGAAATACCCTTCTGCACCGCTTCGGGAAGCATGTTCAGCAATTTGTCCGCCGCCCTCTCTTCCAGCTGCTTGTACGCCCCGTGAATCTCCGCATTGAAATACTTGATGGGCGTCGGCAGATCCCCCGTCATCACTTCGCTCGTTTCATGATACAACGCGTACAGAACTGTTTTCGCAATATCGGGGCTATTGTGATACACTTCCGTGTCGATCACCGCCAGCGCGTGCGCAAACATCGCCACCTGCTGCGAATGCTCCATTATGTTCTCTTCCCGCGAAGACCGCATCAGCGACCAGCGGCGTATATACTTCATTCTGTCCAAAAACGCATAAAAATTATACATACCCGTTCCCCTGTAAAAAGTTACAACCATTGTAGCATAAATCCTGTTGACTTTCAATCGAATTTGAATTATAATAATACGCGGTTTCAAAAATGTGCTTTCACAAAAAAATTTTTCCTTTTACAATGCGCAATTTGTTGGCAAAGCGTGAGGAAAAGCGCGAAACCTTAAAAAACCGATCGGTGCTTTTATATAGCGGCACGTATCGGTTTGAACGTTGAATCACGAAATTTTCTTTTGCCCTGCAAAAGAAAATTTGTGAATACATTTTTCTGAAAAAACAAAAATCACTCTTTTTGTTTTTTCACCTTATGCCGCGCGGGCGGCGTAAACAAAAGGGTGAATTTGCGCCCTTTCCACAACGTATGCGCCTTATTTACAGGGCGCAAAGAGGGAAAAAACGATATCGGCCGCTTTTGGGCGGCACGTATCGGTTTGTCCATCCGATCACGAAATTTTCTTTTGCCCCGCAAAAGAAAATTTGTGAATACAATATATCCGCCGGGGGTGCTGTAAAAAGCTGAGATTATACCCTTTGAACCGGACAAGATAATCCTTGAACGGAAGTTGCAAAGACGCTATATCGGCACGCCCTTTCGGGGGCGTGTTTTATTTTTGACCGTCGTCGGCGGAAATCACAGGAGGTTTTTTTATGTTTCTCAATTCCCTTCTCGAAGTGAGCGAACAGACAACCGATCTGGTGCAGTACATCGCCATCGGTGCGGTCGCCCTTCTCGCAATCATCGTGCTCTGCGTGTGCCTCGCCAACCGCGGCAAACAGTTTGATACGAAAGTGCTCGCGTATGCCGCAGTCTGCCTTGCGACTTCGTTCGTGCTCTCCTTCATCAAAGTTTCGCCCGTCATGTACGGCGGTTCGATCACGCTCGCCAGCTGGGTACCCGTACTGCTCTATGCGTACGCGTTCGGCGCTCCGCGCGGTTTTGTGGTCGGCATCATCTTCGGCGTGCTTAACTTTATTTCGGGCCCCTATATTCTGACGCCGTTCACCTTCGTGCTCGATTATATCCTCGCGTTCGCCATGGTCGGGTTGATGGGATTTGCGCGCAAATTTACCCGTTCGACGCTCGCAAACGTTTTGATCGGTACCACGATCGCGGTTCTGGCCCGCTTCGTGATGCACCTGTTCTCGGGCATGATCTACTTCGTCGAAGACGCGATCTGGGTGGATCTGCCTACCCCGAACGCCTTTGTGTATTCCCTCATTTACCAGCTTGTCTACGTCATTCCCGACGGTGCGATCTGCGCGATCGTGTTCGTGCTTCTTGCAAAGACCGGCACGCTGGACACCCTGCTGCACATGCTGCGCCCGAGCGTTTTCCCCGCCGCAAAAGCGAAAACCGCGGCCGCTGACGCAAGCGCGTCGGCCGCCGATGCAAACGCAAACGGCGAAATCGCGGCGGCACAATCTTATGCCGCAAAAGAAAAAGAACAGCAGAAAAAATAAGAATTTTACAGCGAAAGCCCCCGCGGCAAACTTGCCGCGGGGGCTTTTTTTCTTTTTCGGGCGGGCAAACTTTGCTCGTTTGCGCCGCGCTTTTTCAGATTTCGTCTAAATTTTGTTACAACGTTCCCATAAATTTTGATTTTAAAACTCGTTGTTTTCGCCGTACCCGTACTCTTTGAGAAGGTTCGCCTTGTCGCGCCAGTCGTCCTTGACTTTTACGTACGCCGTCAAAAATACCTTGCTGCCCAGAAACTCTTCCATGCTCTTGCGCGCGAACGAGAGCGTTTCTTTGAGAGCTTTACCCTGCTTTCCGATCAAAATCGCTTTGTGGTTTGCCTTTTCGCAGATAATGTCCAGATCGATGTCGTAAATATTCCCCGTGTCCCGCTTTTTAAAAGTGTTGACGAGAATCGCCACGCCGTGCGGGATCTCTTTGTCGTATTTGAGCAAGATCTTTTCGCGCATGATCTCCGCGATCATAAACTTCTCGCTCTTGTCCGAAAGCACGTTTTCGGGGAACAGCGGCTCCCCTTCGGGCAATTTTTCCCGAATCGCCTCTTTCAATTTTCCGATATTCTTCCCTTTCCGCGCCGATACGGGCACGATGTCGCATTCGATCCCCTCTTCGAACAGCCGCTTCACGTCCGACGGGATCTGTTCTTCGGGCATGATGTCCGTCTTCGTGTACGCGATCATCATCGGAATGCCGAACGAAAGATAATGTTTCATCAGCTCCACGTCCGAATCGCTTACGCCCTTATGCCCGTCGTGCACGTACAGGATCAGCTCCACGTCCTTTGCGGACTGTTCCGCCGTGCGCATCATCATATCCGAAAGCGCCGTCTTCGATTTGTAGATCCCGGGCGTATCCACAAAGGCGATCTGCGCGTTTTCCTCGTTCAGAACGCCCAGAATACGGTCGCGCGTGGTCTGCGGTTTGGGTGAAACGATCGCCACTTTCTCGCCTACGAGCACATTTACGAGCGTGCTTTTGCCTGCATTCGCTTTGCCGATCACGGCCACAAACCCGCTCTTCATGCCTTTTTCTCCCCCGCATCGCGCGGAATATCCATCGCCGCAAGAATCTTTTCTTCCCGCGCGCGCATCTGCGCTTTATCCTCTTCCCTCTCGTGATCGTACCCGAGCAGATGACACAGCCCGTGCACCGCCAGATAATACAGCTCCCTGCGCAGGGAATGCCCGTATTCTTCCGCCTGCTCCGCCGCACGCTTGCGGCAAATCACGATGCTGCCCAAAAATAAATTGCCCTCTTCGTCCGCATCGAACGGAAAATCTGCTTTGCGGATGGGTTTTTCAAGGATCCCGTCCAGGTTCGGAAAACTCAGAACATCCGTCACCGCGTCCTTGCCGCGCGTCTCGGCATTGAGTTTGCGGATCCCCTCTTCGTCCGTGAATACGAGCTCCGCCGCAAGCGTTGCGTCCGTATCCACGTCTTCCGCGGCAAATTTTTCCAGCAAAGAGGTATCGAAATCTTCATCTTCGCACTCTATGATCAGTTTACGCATCTTCCTTATCTTCCTCGTTTTTCCGGTTGAGTTTCAGTTTCGGATACTGCACGCGGCTGTGATAAACACCCGTCAGACAGCTCACGATCGTTTCCTTGATGACCGTCAGATCTTTCATCGTCAGGTCGCATTCGTCGAACTGGTCGAGATCCATGCGCTCCTCGATGATGTCGCGCACCGCCCCTTCCACCTTTTCGGGCGAACGGTCGGGAAGCGTCCTGGAAATCGCTTCGCTCGCGTCCGCGATCATGATGATCGCCGCGATCTTCGTCTGCGGTTTCGGCCCGCCATACGAAAATTCTTCGATGTTCACTTCCCCGTCCGACATTTTCAGAGCCTTCGCATAAAAGTACTTGATCGGCATCGTGCCGTGATGCTGTACCGCGATGTCCGCCAAAATTTTGGGCAGACGTTTGCTCAAAATCAGTTCATACCCGTCTTTGGCATGCGAACGGATAATGTCCACCGAAAGCTCGGGCGAAAGCTCGTTGTGCGGGTTATACCCCGTCTGGTTTTCCGTAAAATATTCGGGCTGACGCAATTTCCCGACGTCGTGATAATACGCCGCCGCGCGCGCAAGCGCCGTGTCTTCGCCGAGCGCGATCGCGCACGCTTCCGCCAGGTGCGCCACCACGATCGAATGGTTGAACGTGCCCATCGCCCGCTCTTTCATTTCGCGCATGAGCGGCGCGTCGTGATCGGTCAGCTCGCGCAATCTGTAATCAGTGATGCGGTTGAACAGCGTTTCGAATACGGGTAGAAGCGCCATGAACAGCACCGACGACAATACGCCCGCTTCCAGCCCGTACAGCATCAGATACACCACGCCCACTCCGCGGTTGAATTCCAGACACGCGATCATCACGAGAATGGGGATGCTCACCGCAAATCCCGTCAGAAAAGAACGCAGGCGCGTCTTTACCTTGCTCCCCACAAAGATCCCCACCATGCCCGCCGAAAAGGTCAGAAGCGGCGTGGAACTGAGCGCCGTCCCGTACTGCTCAATGTTCGAAAAATTGGAAAAACGGTCGATGGAAAACATCATCAGCGCAAAGATCACGTTGAGAAAGATCGCATCCCTGCGGCTCAAAAGCATCAGCGCCAAAAGTGCCAGCAACGCGATCGGCCGCGAATAAATGTTGAAAAAATACCCGAAAAAATAACAGATCAGAATACACACGTCCAAAAGCATAAACACCAGCCATATGCTCTTGGGCGACGCCAGAAGCGTCTTGTCTTCGAATACGTAATAAAAATAAATGGTCAGAACAAGCAAAAATACGCTCGCCAGAAGATAGATCACCGTGTTATAATTTTCGGCGACGTACCCCCCGAACGACTGCGCCTGCCCCTGCGTGTCCATCCACAAAAACAGCACGACCATGCAGACAAGGATCAGATAGTTCAGCAAAAAGATAAAGACGCTCGCCACACATTCGGATTTGCCGAATTTCTTTACTTCGGAAGGATCGGCATATCTCATTTTCTACCTCCCGCGCTCTCATGGCGCTGGCTCTCCTTTTCGTACGCGCGCACGATCTGCATCACCAGCGGATGCCGCACCACGTCCTTCGCCGTCAGCGTCACCGTCTCGATTCCCTCTATGTTTTTCAGGATCGACACAGCCTGCTTCAATCCGCTCTTTTTGCCTTCGGGAAGGTCGATCTGCGTCACGTCCCCCGTGATCACCATCTTGCTCCCGTCGCCCATGCGCGTGAGAAACATCTTCATCTGCTCGCACGTCGTGTTCTGCGCCTCGTCCAGAATGATGAACGCGTTCGAAAGCGTCCTGCCGCGCATATACGCCAGCGGCGCGATCTCGATGCTCCCCTTTTCCATCAGCTTCAGATACGTCTCCATGCCGAACATTTCCTGCAAAGCATCATAGAGCGGGCGCAGGTACGGGTCTACCTTCGTCTGCAGATCGCCCGGCAAAAATCCGAGCTTTTCCCCCGCTTCCACCGCGGGCCGCGTCAGAATGATCTTCTCCACCTGCTTGCCCTTGTACGCGCTCACCGCAAGACACACCGCAAGATACGTCTTCCCCGTACCCGCGGGCCCCACGCCGAACACCACCGTGTTTTTCTTGATCGCGTCCACATACTTTTTCTGGCCGACCGTCTTGCATTTGATCTGCTTTCCGCGCGACGTGATCGCCACCACGCCGCTCATCACCTGCTCGATCCCTTCCAGGTTCCCTTCCCGCGCCAGCTCGATACAGTACACGATGCGGGACTTGTCCACCGTCTCGCCCGCACGGATGAGTTTCAGTATCCCTTCCAGCACCCGCGCCGCCAGCGTGACGTTCTCCTCGTCCCCCGAAAGCTTCAAAAGCACGCCGTCTACCGACGCCTGTACCCCCAGCTCGCGCGTCACGATATTCAGATTTTCATCGAATGTGCCGAGCAATCTCTGCATGTCGTCCAGATTGCCCGCATCGATCGTTCTCTTTATTTGCTCCATAGTACCTCTGTTTGCGCACCCCATGCGCTTTATCCCATATTCACCGCGATCCGCACCCGATAGGTCAGCCGCACCGTATACACCGTTTTTTCGCCCTGCGCTTGTACCCCGACTTCCTCCGAAACGGGTTCCCCGCCCGCGGCAAGATACGCCGCCGCCAACGCCTTGCGGCGCTGCGCATCGCTCTCTTCTTCCGCCGTGTACGTAAAATCGCCCGTACACAACAGACTCGCGCGCGCGACGGCAAACGTCGGGATCTTTTCTCCCTCCTCCGTTTCCAGCCAGCCGCCCGCCAGCTCCTGCCCCGCCGTCACCGCGTCGCCCTCCGAAACCAGCGCCGTGCCGCGAAGCACCGCGATCTCTTCCACGATCCCCGCACAGGGACTTACGAGCGACGTCTCCCGTTCGGGAACGGGCGTTTCCGCACTCTCTTCCAGCGTGACCGTCACCGTGCTCCCCGTCTTTTCCACCGACGCAAACACCACGTTCGGAAGCCGCATCATGGACGCGCGCGCACGCTCCGCCGCGTCCGCGTCGTAAAACGAATACATGCCCACACGGTTGTCCGCAAGGATCTTCTTCGCCTCGTCCGCATAGCGCGCCGCGCTCCCCTGCACGTCGATGCGAAGAACAAAGAAATTCCCCGCCGCACAGATGAGCAAAAACAACAGCGCGCCCACCGCCGCGCCGGGCCGCGCCAACAGCATGCGCACAACGCGTTTGAGCCCCGCGCTTTTCTTTCTTGTTACAGTATAACACGAACTGCGGAAAATTGCAAAAATTTTTTTGCTTTCTTTTGATTTTACAAGGATTTTCAGGCATCCGACCCCGCATTTTTCCACGGAATACACGCATATCCCCGCCGCCGCAATCTTATCCAGCGCCGCCAGCGGCATATTTGTGCGGATCTCCAGCTCCTCCAAAAACAACGGTTTCAAATCGTATTCTCCCCCATCTCCACTTTCTGCACCTGCCCCGTCAAAACAAGATCCCCCATGCCGTAGCGCGCTATATGCAGATCTTTCCCGTACACGCGCACCTCGCCCTTTTTTAAAAGCAGGCCGATCTCTTCCTTGCTGAGGTAAGAGATCCCCGCAACGTTTTCAAAACAGGCACACCTGCCCGCGTAGACCACGAATTTCGCACCCCCGTAGGCAACGTCGGGCGATACCCCGACCGACGAGAGAATTTCTTCAAACAGACGCATCCCTTTCTCCTTCCGACGCCTTTCACGCCGATTCCACATTTTTTGCGCGCCCGTGCGCGTATTTTCTCCCCGCTTTCGCTTGCGATTTTTTCCCTCGGGTGCTATAATTGCCGCGTAGCTTGGTTTTTACGGCTTTCTTATAAGGCCGCCTTGCGCTTTCCATATTTCGGACGGCTGGCTGTTCAATCTTTCAGCCGCAAGACGGCGTAGAAAACTTTGAAAGCGCCGCAAAAGCACAAAACACAAGGGGAACGGAATGCAAAAAACCCGAAAAAGAGAAAAAAACAAGGCCCTGCGGCTCTTCGTCGATATCTTTTGCGCCGCCGCGTTTGCGGTCATGGTCGGGATCTTCCTGTACCGCGCCGCCCGCGGAACGCTCGCAGACCGGTTTGCCGTGCTCGTCGCAAATACCCTGCTCTGGCTTTTGCCCTTCATCCTGCGGCCCATCTTCCGCGAAAAGATCAGCGAATCCGTCTACGCGGTTTTTGCCGTCTTCACTTTTTTCGCGTCCCTGCTCGGATCCGTACTCGGATTTTATTCGAAGATCGCATGGTACGATCTTCTCATGCACACCCTTTTCGGGTATCTCGGCGGCATCATCGGCCTGTTTTTCACGTGCAAACTCTCGGATATAAACAAATTAAAACCCGCGTTCGTCATGCTCGTCTGCTTTGCCGTTTCCATGATGTTCGCCGCGCTTTGGGAAATCTTTGAATTTTCGGGCGACGTGCTTTTGGGCAATACCGCTCAGGGCGCACACGTCACCCTGCCCGACGGCTCCGTCGTGACGCCCGTCCGCGATACCATGGAAGACATGATCTGCAATCTTCTCGGCGCGATCGTTTTCGTCCTCCATTATCTTGCGCACATTCTCACCAAAAAATCATTGCTGATCGGATTCATGAAAGACGATTTCAGCCCTGAAATAAATACCGTTTCGTCAGAAAAGGAGTGAAACGTATGCCTATTTTACAGTACAAATGCGAAAAATGCGGAAAGAAATTCGAAGAACTCGTGCAAAAATTCGACGACCCCGTCTTCTGCCCCGTCTGCAAAGAACAGGCGGTGCGCGACTGGAGCGGCGAAATGTTTTCCGCAACGGGAAAACCTTCCAAAAAATGCAGCGGAAACTGCAAATCCTGCGGCGGCTGTCATTGACCGACGCAGTCTGAAATTTCGCGACGGGAAAACCCGCCGCAAACGGCGCACTTTACGCGGTGCGCCGTTTTTTTGCCGTATCCGTTCGGACGCTGCGGCGGACGAAAAGACCGCGGCTGATTTTATAAGACCGCCGTCCCGTCCGTAAACGATGCGATCACGCCCGCGGCGCCCGCGCTTTTGAAACAGTCCGCCAGCTCTTCGGGAACGGCGATCTTCCCGCCGTACTCTTTATAGTAGCGCTTAAGCCCCGCAAAAAACCGCTTGTCGCCCACCGCGTCGCGCAACGTATCGAACAGCAACATTCCCTTGTCGTACGCGATGACCACGTATTCGTAGCCGCCGTAACTCCCCAGCTTTCTGTTCATGCTCGTGTCCGCTTCGCCGAATACCTGCTCCTGCACGCTGCACAGCGCATTGTACGCCGTGTGTGCCGTCTCCATGCGCGCTTTCGCGTCCACGCCGTACTCCACGCGTTCGGAAAAGAACAGATACGAGGAATATTCCGCAAGTCCCTCGTCCATCCACGCGTTTTCCAGCTGGTTGTTCCCCACCGCCGCGTACCACCATTGATGCGCCGTCTCGTGCGCCGCCGTGTACATAGAATCTTTCTTTGTCAGCGCGTCCGACAGCATCACCAACCCCGGGTATTCCATTCCTCCGAAACAAAATCCCGTCTGCACCGCCGAATACGTCTTGTACGGATACGCCCCGAACGTCTGCGCATAGTACTCCATACAATCCGCCAGAAGATCCAACGTCTCTTGCGCCGCATCGTCCGCATAACAGTAATACAGCACCTGCACGCCGCCCGCATCCGTCTGGTATACCTCAAATTCCCTGCCGCACACCAGCGCAAAATCCCGCGCATTCTCCAACTCGTACGTCGCCGTCCTCTTCCCGCCGCGCTCCTGCGCCGTCACCGTCTGCCCCGACGCCGCCACCGTGTATTCCGACGGCGCCGTAAACGTCACCGTGTAGTCTGCACATTCGCTGTAAAACGGATCCCCGTCCGCGTAATACGCACACTCGTAAAACCCGCGCCCCGCTTCGTACGCACAAAGGATCGGATAAAAATTCCCTAAATTTACGGCGCGCTCCGCAATCCCCGTCCGATGATTTACCTTGGCAAGCGTCAGCGTGTATCCGATTTCAAGACACACGCTCTCCCTGGGAAACAGTTCCTCTTCCAACGTCACTTCCAGAATGTTTTCGTCTTCCCCGCTTATTTTCCAGTCCGCGCAGGGCTGCACGCTCTTTATTTCCATCGAGCCGTAATCTTTTCCGTCGTAGTAAGCCGAAACGTATGCCGCGGAAATCGGCGCGTATTTCGCGCCCTCCCGATACGCGTTGCCGAACAGATTGAATTTCAACACCGTAAAAGAAGTGTCCTCGTCGTTGCGGAAGGTAAACTCCTCCGTCCCCGTCACCACGTTTTCTTTTAGCTCCGCCGTGATGCGGTATTCGTTTCTTTCTCCCCCCTTCGCACACGCCGTGAACAGAGGCACCGCCCCGAACACGATTGCGGCACAAAGCAGCATCGCCAACAATTTTTTCATAACCGTTCTCCTTTTCCTCTCTTATGCGTATGCCGCATCCGCCCCAATTATGCCGCCGCCCGCAGGCAATCTTCCGCGCCCGCTTTGCAAAAGGCATACCGCCTTTTTCCGAAAAACAACGAACGTGCGGAAAGCTCCGCCGAAAATTTTCCGCACACGAAGAGGGAGGACGCGGCCCGTCCTCCCTCTTCGTGTTTTTTAACAAAAATCTGCAGCGCCGCGCAAATTTTTGCGCGGCGCTGCAGATTATAAAAAGTTTTATAAAAATTTTATCCCGATCAACGTCTTTTCCCGTAAACGGGTATGTTGCAAGACGCGAAAAACGCAAGGCATTCCTCTGCCGTTCCTTTCAAAAAGCGGGTTTCGTCCATCATGCAAGCCTGCATCTTGCTCAGAAACAAGAGCACAAAGCCGCGGTACCGCACCACTTTGAAAAGGCTTTGCAGCGGATACGCCGCCGAAGAGATCGTCTCCCCGCCGCGCGCATCGCGGAGCAGAATCTTGTCTTTCGTGACGAGAACTTCCGATTCTGCACCCAGCATCGTCGCGTTTTTTAAAGAGTTCTTTTTCACCATCACGGGAAACCCGAACACGACCAGCGGCACGGAAACCGCCGCGATCACGCACATGACGATCCCGAAAACGGGATCGTTGTCCAAAAAACCCATCGCAAAAGCGAGCAGCAAAAACACGAGCGGAAATATGACGCCGAACAAAGCAATGAATTTGTTCGAATAATACCGCGACAGCACCGCAATTTCCCGCTCGCCTAGCTCGCTCACCGACGAAAACAAGGCCTCGTCTTTCGCGCATTTCTGCGATCGCATCTCCTCACTAGGCTCTTTTTCCTGCGGCGGCGCGCTTTCCTTCTCTTCCTGCGCGCATGCGGTTTGCAAAACTTCCTTCTCTTTGTCCTCTTCCACCTTTCTCCCCCCTGATTTATACAGATCCGCAGCCTGCATCAATTTACGCGGGCTGCGGATCATTCCGTCCCGCATTTGAAAGCCGTACAAAAATGTCCTTTAATTGATTTTATAAGTCGTGCCCGAAGGCGTATCGATGAGCGTCACGCCCAACGCGGTAAGCTCGGCGCGGATCCTGTCCGCTTCGGCATAGTTTTTAGCCTTTTTCGCCGCCGCACGCTCGGCAATGCGCTTTTCGATCTCCTCCGCGGAAATCCCCTGCGCCTTCTTTTCCTGTGCTTCTTCCGCTTTGAGAAGATCGAGCGAAAGCACCTTGTCGAAATCTGCCAAAAGCGCGCGCTTCGTCGCGCCGCCGATGTCTTTCGCCTTCACGACGTCATACACGCACGTCACCGCCAAAGACGTGTTCAGATCTGCGTCCATCGCATCGCAGAACGCTTTCTTGTATTCCGCAAATTTCGCTTCGTCCACCGCGCCTTCCTCGGGAATCGCGAGAATGCGCTGTTTGAGTTTTCGGTAGGCGTTGGCGGCATTTTCGAACGAATCGTGCGAAAATACCAGCGCGTTGCGGTAGTGCGACTGCATGCAGAAAAATCTGTATTCCATCGGAGAATACCCGTCTTCCTGCAATTTTTTCAGGGTCAGGAACCCGCCCGAAGATTTGCTCATCTTGCCGCCCGCCGTGTTCAGATGCAGGACGTGGAACCAATAATGGCACCATTCGTGGCCCAGATACGCTTCGCTCTGCGCGATCTCGTTCGTGTGGTGCGGGAATACGTTGTCGATGCCGCCGCAATGAATGTCCACGTATTCGCCGAGATACTTCATCGCGATGCACGAGCATTCGATGTGCCAGCCCGGATACCCAACGCCCCAGGGACTGTCCCATTTGAGCGCCTGGTCTTCAAACTTCGATTTCGTGAACCACAGCACAAAATCGTTCTTGTTGCGCTTGTTCTCGTCCTCGTCCACACCCTCGCGGACGCCCACTTCCAGGTCTTCTTCCTTGAAATTGAAAAATTTATGGTACTGCTCTACTTTCGACGTGTCAAAATAGACGTTGCCGCCCGCTTTGTATGCGTACCCCTTCTTCATCAGCTCGCCGATCACGCGGATAAATTCGTCCACGCACCCCGTGGCAGGCTGTACTACGTCCGGCCGCTTGATATTCAAAAGCGCACAGTCGGCAAAAAATGCGTCCGTATAGAACTTCGCAAGCTCGCGCACCGTCTTGTGCTCGCGCTTCGCCCCCAAAAGCATCTTGTCTTCCCCGCTGTCCGCATCGTCCGACAAATGCCCGATGTCCGTTATATTCATCACGCGCGTCACGTCATATCCCGCATACCGAAAATATTTTTCCAGCACGTCTTCCATCAGATACGTGCGCAGATTCCCGATATGCGCAAAATTATAGACCGTCGGCCCGCAGGTGTACATCTTCACTTTTCCCGCTTCGTGCGGAATAAATTCTTCCACCGTTCTTGTCAAGGTATTATACAGTTTCATGACTTTCTCCGAATTTTTCTTTTCCTTATTATACCACGCTTCGCCCGTTCACACAAGCATTGCGATCATCTTTTTACAGCGAAACCGCTTCCGCTATCGCCCGCACCGTATCTTCCACCGTCTGCCCCTCGCAATCGACCGTCACGTCCGCATACTTTTCATACAGAGGCACCCGCTCCGCATAAAGATCCGCCACCGTCTCGCCCGGCGTACGCATCACGACCCCCCTGCGGAATATGTTTTTCAAACGCTTTTCCAGCGTCTTTTCATTCAGTTTCAGATACACGACCGTCCCCAGCTCTTTCAGATGCCGCATCGCCCTGTCTTCATAGATCACCGAGCCGCCCGTCGAAATCACGCAACGCTCCGCCCAAAGCTCCGCGTTCACGCGCTCCTCGATGCGCAGAAATTCCTCCGTACCCTTCTTCGCGATAATGTCGCAAAGAAGCGCCTTCTCGCTGTTCTGAATCAGAAGATCGCAATCGATAAACCCGTACCCGATCGCCTTCGCCAATAAAACGCCCGCCGTGCTCTTGCCCGAAGCAGGCATCCCGATCAATACAATGTTCTTCATTCCTTCCGCCCGACGCGCCGTGCGCGCCGCTCCTTTGCACTGTCCCGTTCATTATACGTTTTTTTTTGCAAAATGTCAATATTGTGTTGGCGTTTCCCGCCATTGTGTGGTAAACTGAACGCATGAAAGAATTTTGTCCCGACAATACACAAACCGATACGGCACGAAAACTGCCCGCTTTGCTCCTACCGTGGTACGACCGAAACAAGCGGGATCTTCCCTGGCGCGAAAATACCGACCCGTACAGGGTCTGGATCTCGGAGATCATGCTCCAACAGACGCGCGTGGAAGCCGCAAAAGAGCACTATATCCGCTTTTTGCGGGAACTGCCCACCGTGCAGGCCCTCGCCGACTGCCCCGAAGACCGCCTTTTAAAACTTTGGGAAGGTCTCGGCTATTATTCGCGCGCGCGAAACCTGCAAAAGGCGGCGAAGATCATTGCGCAAAACGGGTTCCCCGCGACCGCGCAGGAATGGAAAGCTCTCCCCGGGATCGGGGAATATACGGCGGGCGCGGTTTCGTCCATCGCTTTCGGACAGCCCGAACCCGCCGTCGACGGTAACGTGATCCGCGTCCTTTCCAGGCTTTTCGGCGACGGCAGACGGCAAGATCTTTTGCGGCGGGAATTTACGCAGCTGCTTCGGGAAACGTATCCCGAAACGAGATGCGGCGATTACACACAGAGCCTTATGGAACTGGGCGCCACGGTCTGCCTTCCCCTCTCCCCGCTGTGTCTGACCTGCCCGCTCTTTTCCCTCTGCAAGACGCGAAGCGACGCCCTGCCCCTGCGCAAGGAAAAGGCGGTTCGGCGCGTTTTTGAGAAAACGTTGCTCCTTTTTTACGACGAAACACGGATCGCCGTCTGCAAGAGAAAGGAAGGTGTGCTCAAAGGCACGTACGGATTTTTTACCGTCGAAGGCAAACTGTCGGCAGACGGCGCCGCGGCTTTTTTGCAAAGCTTTTGTTCCGATCCCTTCCGTATCGGAACGCCCGCCGCGCACAAACACGTCTTTTCGCACCTCGAATGGCACATGACGGCATACCCCGTATTCTGCGAAAACCTCGCCGCTCTTGCAAAAATTTCGGCTCCGTCGGCCGAAAGCCGTTCCGATGGCTCCTCTCCGATACCTGAAAGCTCCGACGAAACGCCCGTCGGGCATACGCCTTTTTCCGATCTCGTCTTTGCGACGAGGGAGAGCATCGAGAAAGATTACTCCCTGCCCTCCGCCTTTCGTTGGGCGCTGGCGCTCCTTCCGCCGCAAAGCGAGAAAAATCAGCCGTAAACGGGCAAAAACAGAAATATTTTTCATAAAATTTGTGCAGGCCTTGCCTTTTTTATTAAAATGTTTTATACTTAACAACAAGCGGAACAGCGGCCATACCCTTTGAAAATACAGAAAACGCCCCGCGTTTTTCTTTCCCGCCCGCGCGGGGAGAAAAAGGGAAAAACTTATGATAAACGGAGAATGATCATGGAGCAAATCTGGAACAAAGAATCGATCGGCGAAAAGAACGTCAGTCTGGCGTTCGTATATAAAACGGAAAGCAAAAAGGCCCTTACGTTGAAGCTTGCGGCTTCCAACGAATACCAGGTCTTCTGTAACGGAACCTTTACGGCGTACGGCCCCTTACGCAGCGCGCACCGCTATTCGCACGTGAGAAGCTACACGCTTTTCCCCGACGAACGCGGGCAAGTGTGCGCGACGGTGATCGTCTGCAGCGCGCAGGTCAACTCGTACGACAGGGTGGAAGAACCGCCTTTCTTTGCGGCAGAGCTCAGTTTCGACGGAAAAATCATAGCACGTTCCTCCGATTTTGCGGCGTACCGCCTTACAGACCGTCTGCAAAAAGTACAGCGTTACAGCTTCCAGCGCACCTTTACGGAGAGCTACCGCCTTTCCGATGAAAGACAAAAACTTTTAAACGGAATGCCCTGCAGCTTCCCGCGCGTCGAAACGGAAGAGGTGGAGGGCAACACGCTCCTGTCCGACGGGGGCTTATCCGAACCCGCTTACCGCTTTACGGCGGGCACGGCGATCGAGGCGGGCACGGCCTTTACCGACCCCGCCAGGGAAGTCTATCACGACCGCAGCCTTACGGGCATCAACTGCGACCGCTCCTACAAGCGCTTCCCCGTGGAGGAACTCGAAGAGATCCTCGTGGACGAAGCGGGCAAAATCGTCTGCCGTCCCGATGCTTTACATACCGACTCTTTGACCGCGGGCCGCTATGTCGCCTACGATCTGGGCAGGAACACCTCGGGATTTTTCCGTTTTACGGTCTCCGCCTGCGAAAAGACGGTGCTCTATCTCCTCTTCGACGAGATCGTGACCCCGAAAGAGGGAGAAGGCCTTTTCATAGACATTACACGCCTGCAATGCTGCAATGCCGTCAAATACGTCCTCGAAGCGGGCGAATACGATCTTGTCAGCTTCGCCCCCTACACGGCGAAATACGTGCGCGCGGTCGTTTCGGACGGAAAAGCGCAGATCCGCAGCTTCGGCATGATCACGCTGGAAAATCCGGACGATACCCTCTCTTTTACCTGCGACGATAAAGATCTCCTCAAAGTGATCGACGCGGCGCGCGCCAGTTTCCGACAGAACGCCGTCGACGTTCTCACCGACTGCCCTTCCCGCGAACGCGCGGGCTGGCTGTGCGACAGCTATTTCACCTCGCGCGCGGAAAAATTTCTCACAGGCTCCAACCGCGTCGAAAAAAACTTTTTGCAGGCTTACCTGCTCGCGCCCGAACTGCCCTTCGCAAAAGGCATGCTTCCCATGTGCTACCCCTCCGATCACCCCGACGGCACCTACATTCCCAACTGGGCCATGTGGTACATCGTCGAACTGGAAGACTTCCTCGCACGCACGGGCGAACGCGATTTCGTCGGACAATGCAAGGAGAAAGTGTACGGCGTGATCCGTTTCCTCGACCGCTTCCTCAACGAATACGGCCTTTTGGAAAACCTGGAAAGCTGGATCTTCGTCGAATGGAGCAAATCCAACGAATTCGTGAACGGCCTCAACTTCCCCAGCAACATGATGTATTCGCTCGCCCTCGCGTGCGCAGGCCGCCTTTACAACGATCCAAAACTTCTCGAGCGCGCCGAAAAAATGAAGAAAACCATACGCGAGCTTTCCTATAACGGCGAATTCTTCACAGATCAGGCCCTGCGCGATGCGCAAAATAAACTTATCATCACCCGCAACGTCACGGAAACTTGCCAATACTACGCTTTCTGGACTGGCGTCGCCGATAAAAACACCTATCCCGATCTCTATAAAAAAATGCTCCTCGAATTCGCAAAGAGAGATCCCGATACGGTGTACCCCGACGTCTTCCCCTCTAACGCGTTCATCGGAAGACTGCTCCGCATGGACTATTTCCTGCGCGAAAAAGAGTACGCCGCCGTCTTGCAGGAAGCAAAAACTTACTACCTGCCCATGGCCGAACGCACGGGTACGCTCTGGGAAAACCTCACAACCGTCGCCAGCTGCAACCACGGCTTTTCCAGCTACATCGCTTACCTCCTCGTTACCGCCTACAACGCACTCCGTTCGGTTTGATTGACTCTGAATTTTTTGAAAGAAGGCGCCGCCGTCCGCAATTTGCGGACGGCGGCGCCTTTTACAGAATCTGAAATACCCATGCCTTTTCGCACGCAGCTATCCCGCATCGCAGGCAGACGGCGTGCGAAAAAGCCTTTAATCGAATTTCGAAAAGATCTCCCCGATCTTCCCGTCCAGGAAAAGAACCCCGTTTCGTCTTCGCGCAGGCTCTCCTTTGTTGACCACGATTATATTATTTCCGCCGAAATAATCGATCAGACCCGCCGCAGGATATACGTTCAGCGAAGTCCCGCCGATGATCAGAAGATCCGCCCGTTCCAGCTCTTTGACCGCCGCTTCCAACACCGCACCGTCCAAAGGCTCTTCGTACAACACGACGTCCGGCTTCACGATCCCTCCGCATTCACACCGCAACACGCCCGTACTCTCTAAAACCGCTTCCAACGGGTACGACTTTCCGCAGCGCGTGCAATGGTTGCGCCACACGCTCCCGTGCAGCTCCAATACCCTTTTACTGCCTGCCTTCTGATGCAGTCCGTCTATGTTCTGCGTGATCACCGCCGAAAGTTTTCCTTCCCGCTCCCATTGCGCCAGCTTCCGATGCGCCGCGTTCGGCTCCGCATTCGGGAACAGCATTTTATCCCTGTAAAACTTGTAAAATTCTTCGGGGTACCTCTCAAAAAACGTGTGCGAAAGTATCTGCTCCGGAGGGTATTTGTACTTTTGGCTGTACAGTCCGTCTTGCGAACGAAAATCAGGTATGCCGCTCTCCGTGCTCACCCCCGCACCGCCGAAAAATACCATTCTGCGCGCCTTTTCAATCAGCTCGCCTGCCTGCAAAATTTCCTTTTCTGTATACATCTTACCTCCCCTCCCGTCTTTCTTTTCTCCGCGCCCGTTTTACGGGCACGACGGTTCTTTCTCTCTTTTTTCGCACGCACCGAAAATTCTTTCGTATGCGAATTCGCAGAAAAAATAAAAATGCTCCGCCTTCCTGCTTGTCCTTTCGGTTTTTAACGGCAATGCTTCCTTATTTTAACAGCAACACAGCCGTCCCTTTCTGATAGGCAAGGCGTGAAAACCTTACGGCTCAAAAGACCGCTGCCGCGTTCGGTTTTTAGGCGCCGCAAACGTTTCTGCTCATTTTCCCGCGCCGATGCTTGCCCCGTTTATCGGCGACGCGGCGCCCGCACGCAATAAAGCAAAGCGCCGCATTCAATGCGGCGCTTTGCTTGCGACAACCGTTGAATTTCCGTGCCGCCCTTCTTTTTTGTCAGTCCTGCACACCTTCGTTGAGCTTTTCCAAAAGCTCGTCGAGGTCTTTCCCGTGAACGCTCACCGCTTCACCGATCGACTCGCCGTGCGCCATCGCGCATCCGAGGCAATGCATCCCGTATCCCATCAGAATCTCCGCAGAATTCGGGTTGAGTTTCAGGCAATCGACAATCAACGTATCCGCTGTAATTTTAGCCATAAAAATTTCTCCTTTTTCGCGAAAAACACAGAACGCTTTCCGCACAATTATTTTCCTTATATTTATTATACCATTCCGTACACAAAAAAACAATTCATTTTTTTTCTTTTTTAATAAAAAACCGCGCCGTTTTCGTCCCTTGCATGGCGCAATTATTCACAGTTTTCCCTTGTGTAATTGTGGATAACTTTTTCCGACTTTACCCTGCAACGCCATTTTAAATGCATTTTTTGCACCAAAAAGCGCGATTTTGTGTAAAACTTCTCCTATATTTATACAAATATATACTTTTATATAGAAATATACACAAAGAAAAACGTCAAAATCTTACCGATTTGAAAGGATTTTTCCTGTCCTTTGTGTATAACTTTGTGGATTAGTGTGCACAACTGCGGGTTATCCACAGCAAAAGGTGCTTAAAACGACATTTCAAGCCTTCCTGTCAAAAAAGATGAAAAAAGTTATCCACATTTTATCCACATTTATCCACAAAACCTCTTGAAAACACTTTAAATTACAAATTTTTTGGAAAAGTCAAGAAATTTTATTCACAAAACAAGGAACAAGTGTTCATAAATCAAGAAAGCTGAAAAAAGAAAGTTATTTTTTGCGGCGAGAGTTTAAAAATCATTGACAAATACGAAAAAAGGAGTATAATATATAAGTACGCTAAACGAAGTACATGCGCCTTTAGCTCAATTGGATAGAGCGTTGGTCTACGGAACCAAAGGTTAGGGATTCGAGCTCCTTAAGGCGCGCCACAAAAAGAGCGAATGGATAAATCCATTCGCTCTTTTTGTTGTGTGTCGGAAGCATGCTCGTATTGCTTGTCCCCTACAGGGACAAGCTATTCGCGTCGAAGACCTTGCCCCCATCGGGGGGGGGCAAAACTCCCTAAATCAAGCCAAAAACAGTTAAAATCAGTCGATTTGACCATTTTTTCTATGTTTTTTGCTGTTTTCCGTCCTTATAAGATAATTGTGTAAAAATACTTATCAAGAACAATCAAGTTTTATTAGAACAAAAACCGACTGCATTGTATAAATAATTATGTCCTCTAAAAGCCAAAAATGACTCTGTTCTAATAAATATTCTAAAATTGCAAAGACGAATATTTTCTTCAATGGTAACATACCGATTTTTTCAGCCTATTGGCTTTTTTGAATTTTATGACAGAAGATTCTTATCTATCGGGTAATTTTTGTGTACTGCAAAACAATAAGGGAGAAAATGTATTATGCGAAAATCTTTGTTGCCAGTTGTTTTTATATTTTTAAGTTTAATAACTGTTTTTACGGGCTGCGCGAAAGATCCGTATAAAGATTATATAGCCAGCGGTTTGGAAGTGAAAGAATAGATTATAATAAAATTCCGTAAAAAAAGCAGAGACCCGCGGATTTTCCGCAAGCCCTTTCGTATTTTCCTCAATGCTGTCTTTTTTAAGACGAACCTATGATTCAATGGCAGCGCACCGATTTTTTTAACCTATTGATTTTTTTTAATTATATGCTATAATGACATTAACAAATTTAAGGGAGAGAAAGATGAGAAAAAAGTGTTGCATCGTAAATGCGATATTGGCGTTTGTTACATTTTGTATTCTATTCGGAGACGTATGCTTTGTTTGGGGAGAGTCCGCCGCAAACTCAAAAGAAATGTCCGGCGGGATACTTTTAAGCGTATATTACTTAATTTTACTGATTATTGCAACCGCTCTTGTTCACAGCAGTTATTATTCCGTCAAACCGTTGATTTTCGGCTCTGTTTTTTCTTCCGCTTTTATCATTGTTGTTTGGCTTATCGGTTTTATTTCCTGGCTCACCCGTAAATCCCAAGGAAATGCGTTTATATCGGACGGCCCCACAGCCGTAGCGATTTTTATTCTCATGACGGTACTTTCGTTGCTTATGTCTGCGATCTATCTTTTTGCCGCTTTGAAAAAAGAAAAGAGATCGGAAAGCAAATAAAATACCCTCTTGTTCGTTTTACATATCGCGACAAAAAATAATTCCAATTCTTTTCTTACTTTCTTGCGTAATGCCGCCTGAAATAAATTCAGAACTTTTTTATAAAAATTGATTGACAAACTTCTATGTATTGCATATAATATAGAAGATCATCTATGTGACAATGTTTTGGAACGGGAGTATCATGAATATACAGGAATACGCGCTCATATTAAAGGCGCTCGGAGACGACACCAGGCTTGCGATTTTCGAAATGCTGCGCAGCGGAAGTTTATGCGCCTGCAAAATACAGGAAAAATTTGACATAACGCAGCCCACCCTATCACACCACATGAAAATCTTATGCGAAAGTAAAATCGTACTCGCCGAACGGCAGGGAAAATGGGTGCATTATTCGTTGAACTGTGAAAAGCTCAAAGAATTGATCGCGTTTTTAGGGCATACAAAATGCAATATGCACGTTTAGTGCATATTTTTTTGGATTTCATATAGATATTTATCAATATATTAGGAAGGAAAAATGGACGAACCGATAAATTTTGCGGAAGAAGAGCAGACAAATCCGAAGAAGAAAGAAATCTTTGCGAAACGGCATAAAAAACTATTGATTTTTTTGGGCGTACTGGCAGCGATCGGAATTGCAGTTGCGATTGCCGCGCTGGCAGACGGTATAAAAGGGATTCAAACGCTCGGGAACTTTATCACCGATCAGATTCTCGGAATGAAATGGCTGAATACGATTTTAAGCTTGGCATGTACGGCAATATTCGGAGCTGAATTCATGGCAACGCGTTGGGGCGGAGCGATTCAGTTTTTTATCTATGACACGATAAAAATTATAGTACTGCTTTGCCTGTTAATTTTCATTATTTCGTATATACAGAGTTATTTTCCGCCTGAACGCACGAAAAAGCTGCTGGGGAAATACAAAGGCATCTGGGCAAATGCAATGGGAGCGCTTCTCGGAACGGTTACCCCTTTTTGCAGTTGCTCCTCTATTCCCATATTTATGGGATTCACGCGGGCAGGACTTTCAAGCGGCGTAACGTTCAGTTTTCTGATTTCCAGTCCTTTGGTAGATTTGGGAGCGTTTATTCTTCTTTCAAGCGTATTCGGTTTTCCGATTGCGATCACCTACGTCGTTGTCGGACTTGTGCTTGCCGTTGTCGGCGGGACGATCATCGAAAAGACGGGCGTGGGGAAAAATGTGCGGGACTTTATTCTGCAAGGCACGATTACCGAAACGCTCGGCGTGGAACTTAAAAGAAAAGACCGGCTTTTGTACGCAAAAGATCAGATGTTATCCACTCTGAAAAAAGTCTGGATCTATATTCTTATCGGTGTCGGAATCGGGGCTGCGATCCACAATTTCATTCCGACGGAATGGATTCAGGCGATTCTTGGACAGGATAAATGGTACAGCGTACTGATTGCGAGCGTCGTAGGCGTTCCCATGTACGCAGACATCTTCGGAACGATCCCCGTTGCCGAAGCGCTGTTTTTAAAAGGCGTGGGCGTGGGAACAATTCTGTCCTTTATGATGAGCGTGACCGCACTTTCCATGCCTTCCATGATCATGCTGTCCAAAGCGGTCAAACCGAAACTGCTGTGTTGGTTTATCGTCGTTGTCGTGCTCGGAATCATGGCGATCGGATATATTTTTAACGCGCTGAATTTTTTATTTGTATAAAACGGAGGTAATTTTATGAAAATCATAACTTTGGGAAATTGTTGCAAAAAGTCCATTCAAAATCATAAGAATGCAGTCATTGCCGCAAAAAATTGCGGTGTGGAAGAACCCGTCAATGTCTCGGACATAAACGAGATCTTAAAATACGGCGTCATGATGACTCCCGCACTCGTGATCGACGGAACCGTCGTCTCCACGGGCAGAATGCTTTCCGTAGAACAGATCGAAAACCTCATACGCGAACGCAGCTGATCGGCTATGAATACGCAAAAAAACATTGCTCGCCTTACGCATGACGGCATCAAACCCAAAACAGCGTTCGTATGCGTGCATAATTCCTGCCGCAGCCAGATTGCGGAATGTCTCGGAAAAATGCTTGCGTCGGACGTTTTTGAAAGTTACTCCGCAGGAACCGAGCCAAAAGACCGTATCAATCCGGACGCCGTAAGGCTCATGAAAGAAATTTACGGAGCGGATATGGAAGAAACACAGCATCCCAAACTGCTTTCCGCCATACCTGCACCCGATATCGTCATTCTTATGGGGTGCAACGTACATTGTCCCGTTCTCCCGTCGCAACACACGGAAAATTGGAACCTCGACGACCCGACGGGCAAATCGGACAAAGAATTTATACGCATTATCAGATCAATCGAAAAAAAAGTTTCGGAACTGAAAGAAAAACTGAAAAATATCTGAAAACAATCAACTTAGGCACAAGCGGACGGAATTGATTCCGTCCGCTTGTGCGTATAAATACTCATTAAAAGAAACTCTTTTCGGCGTTAAAAGCGCCTTTTTACACCTATTTGTGCGCCTTATAAAGCCATGAAACTTAAGCGTTTGCGGCGCACATGCCGATGATTTTTTGACGGACGGCCCTATGCCAGTTCGCGTCGCGCGGGTATTCGGTGAAGGAGAGCACTCCTTCGCTTTTCAGAAAGCGGCAGACCTCTTCCCTGCCCAGGCGCTTTTCCAAAAGCAGTAGCATGCGATACTCCTGAACGGCGTCCGCCATCGCCTCGTGCCGCACCGAATCGAGCGGCCCGCCCTTGCCCGGGTACACGATAAAACTGTCACCGCTCTGAAAACTTCCGTCCGCGTCCGTTAGAAGGTACGGATTGATCCCCCGTTCGGACAGGGCGGAATTGTAGAAATTGTACCCCCAATGCAGGAAGCCCTTGCACCCCGCCAGATACAGCTGATACCCCAAAATCCGCGTCCGCTGCAACGGCATTGCCATAAAACGGTTGGACAGGTATTCCCCTCCCTGCCCGCAGCAATAGTACACCCATAAATTTTCCACGCCGTTTTCCAGAAAGACGCGCGCATGATCGGTCGTGGAAACGGGAATGTCCACGCCGCCCTTCGCATAAAATTCGTAATCGGAAAGCGCGTCCAGCACTTTATAGCCGCCCAGACAATCTTTCACGATCCCGCGCAGTTTCAGATACCTTTCCAGATGGTTGCAATTCGGCTCGTCCGAAATATGAAACAGCACGCGGTCTTCCCCGTAGCCGTTTTCGCGCAAAAAACGGACAAACGTTGTCAAAAATTCGCGCAAAAAGGCGACATACCTTTCTCCCAGCGAATCATCCTGCCAGCCGAAGATCTGTTTCTTTACGCCGTCCTTTTCCGCCATGACCAAAGGCGGGTGTTCGGCGCCCCATTGCGTAAAGAGATGAGACATTTCAAAGTACTTCATCCCGCACTTTTCCGCAAGGCGCATGAAACGCAAGACCCTGTCATAGCCGAAAGTCCAACCGTTCTCTTTTTCTTCCACGTCCACCAGCTGCACGCATTGCCGATACAGCCCTACCGCCGTGTTGAGCGGCGGCGTGTACAGGGGCACAAAGCACACATTCGCACCGTGCTCCGCCGCATTTTTAAGATACCGTGCTACGATTTTTTCGTACTTTTTCCCGTTCGGGAGCGCATGATGCTTTTGCGAAATGCAGTCGTAGTGCATCCAATGCGCATAGCGAAAGTCGCTTTCGGGCAGCTTTTGCGCGAGCACGTTCAGCACATACTCCGCTTCGCCCGCCTTTTCGCCGTTGACTTTCAAAACAATGCGGACGGTATGCCTTCCGCTGGGCAACGCGCCGCTGACGGTCACCCAAAGCGCGCCCCATTGCCCGATCCGCAATCCGAAAAAATCTTCCTCCGCCAACAGATCCGGAACCAATGCCGCCGTTTTTGTCAGATAATAATCGTCTGCAAGATATCCGTGCGGCAATGTACACGGAACACTGTATACGGGACGCACACGGATAAATTCGCGAAGCGTGCTCTCAATTTCCCAGCTGCCGCGCTGCAAGATCGGATCAATGCCGTGATTGCAAAACGCAACCTGAAAAGAAAATGTTTCGTTGGAAAAACAAGTATTCGCACTCTCCTGTATTTGCGGCCGCATCTGTGCGAATACTTTTTCCAGACAGCTTACCGTTAAACATTCAAATTTTTCCATTTAGGCTTTACCCCCGAACTGCCGCAGGCAAAGCCTGCGGCAGTAAAGTTTTCTTTATTATATTATAGCTGAGGAAAATCGTCAAGAAATTCTACATCCCGAACGGTCAGCGTTGCAGGGGCCCCGTCACTTCCGCCGCCCAAGTACCCGAGGAAATCCGTCCAGCCTTCCGTTGCGGAATAATCCAGATACATATAAATACTGTACCAGACACCCTTCTCGATCGCCCCTACGGAATTCCCGCTTTCATCCAGGATCATCGTATTCGCACCTGCTCCCTGGCCTACCGTAAAGGAATACCACGCTTCCGTATTTCCGGTAACCGTTCCTTTCAGCATAAATGTGAGATACGTAGTATTTTCACCGAATTTGACGTCCATCTTGACGACATGGAATCCCGCACGGAAAAATTCGCCCGTACTTTCAAAAGCCATGGCCGCTCCACTGCGCGTTACCCCGTTTACCAGCATCGTTTCCGAACCGTTGACGGATGTAAACACCTTGCCTTCCTCTCCTTCTGTTACCGTATTGCCGAACACGTACGACGATGTTTCGGTGATCGCATTGACGTACGTCACGTTTTTCAGATACACCACCGCGGGTGCCGCGCTGCTTCCGCCGTTGGACTGCAGGCTGTTGTACGCCGTCTTATCTTCCACGGGAATGTACAACGTATACCAAACGTTCCTTTCCAGGCTTTCCGCCATCTTGCCTTCCGCATCGTACAGGTAGATCGTCCGTGCGGGCAACAGCTGCCCCACTTCGATCTTTTCCACCCAGTAAGAATTGGAGGCATTCTGTCCGAAGCGGAGCGTGAGAGAAGTCACGTTTTCTCCAGCCATGACCTGCAGGCGGATGAGCCTGTATCCGTTCGTGAAGAAAGAATCGGATGCGGAAACTTCCATAAAGAATACGCCGGATTCGCCCCAGTTCGCATTTTCACCGCCGTCGATACCGTTGGTCTTGTTCGTATACGTCCACACGCCGTCTTCACCCTGCTCGACGCTCACGCCCTTCTCCTTGTATTCTTCCCTGACATACAGGTTGCCCGCCGCCTCAGACGGCTCCTGCGGCTTTTCTTCCGCCGCAGGAAGTTCTTTCATAAACATTACGTCACTGACAGTCAGCGTTGCAGGCGTTCCCGCCGCTTCGCACGAGAGCGTCGCATAGAAATTCGCCCAGCCTTCCGTAGCGGAATAGTCCAGATACATATAAATGCTGTACCAAACACCGCGCTCGATCGTTTCCACAACGTAACCGTTTTCGTCCAGGATCAGAGCATTGCCTTCAACGCCGCCCCCGATCGTGAACGTATAACGCATTTCATTGCTCCAACCGGTGGAATCACCCAGGTGAACAAAGGTCAGAACCGAAGCATTATCACCGAATTTTACATCCATTTTCACGACATGGAATCCTGCGCGGTAGAACTCGCCCATGCTTTCAAAAGCACACAACGCGTTGGGATGCTGCAAGCCGCTTACATACATTTTTTCCGTACCGTTTGACGTAAACGTCTGCTCCGTTCCGCTTGACGTCACGCCATCGCCCAAAACATACGACGACGTCTCCGTGATCGCGTTGACATATTTTATGTCTTTAAGATACATCACCGCGGGCGCCGCACTGCTTCCGCCGTTGGTCTGAATACAGTTGAACGCCGTTTTATCTTCCACGGGAATATAAATGGTGTACCATGTGTCGCGTTCCAGGCTCTGTACCATGTTTCCGTTCATATCGTACAGGTAAATCGCCCTTTGCGGCAGAGGATGCCCTACTTCAATCTTCTCCACCCAGTACGAATTGGACGGATTCTGCCCGAATCTGAGCGTGATCGAGTTTACGTTTGCTCCTACTTTTATCTGCGCTCGAATGAGACTGTATCCGTTCGTAAAGAAGGTGTCGGACGCGGAAATTTCCATAAAGAACACGCCCGATTCGCCCCAGTTCGCGTTTTCTCCGCCGTCGATCCCGTTCGTTTTGTTCGTGTACGTCCACACGCCGTCTTCGCCCTGCCCGACGCTCACTCCTTTCTCTTTAAATTCGTCGCGTACATACAGGTTCCCCACGCTCGGGTCGACGGGGACTTCCGGCTCGGGATAGGCGGGCGCGGTGTAGCTTTCCAAAAATACCGCCGGCTTTACATACATGATCGAAGGGTTCTCTTCCGTTCCGCCGTTCGTGTACATATTTACATACGCATAGCCCAGATCCGTCGATGTGTAATCAACGGGGATATACAGGTCGTACCACTCGCCTGTTTCGATGATTTCCGCACGGTTGCCGTCCGCATCGATCGCGTATACCTGCCCTTTCATCGTTTCGGGAATAGGTTCACCGATCGGGATCAGCTGCGGCCAGTACAACGTAAGATTGCGATCGGCATGAACGCTGATCGAGAATGTATCCGCGCCGCTCACGAAATACACGGGAACTTTCAGCCATTTATAGCCGTCCGTAAAGAAGGTGCCGATCGCGCTGTTGTTCGGGTTCACGACGTTGTAGAAATACACGCCGCTCTCGCCCCAGTTGTTTTTCACCGCATCTGCGTCCTGCCCGCCCGACTTGTTGACATACTCATACGCGCCCGCAAATTCGCCGCTCGTGACTTCTTCCACGGACACATACGCATCCCAGCCGTCGTTCGTACGGCCGATCGGCGTGCCGTCGTCCATCACAAGCGCGGGCATATCAAAATCTTTGACATACTCAATGTTCTTCAGATACATCACCGCAGGCTCCGCGCTGCTGCCGCCGTTGCTGTAAAGCATGATGTACACATAGCCGATATCCAGCGACGTATACTCCACGGGGATATACAGCGTGTACCAGGTATCACGCTCGAAGCGGTCCACGCGCTCCGACCCGTCGAACAGGTACAGAGAGAAGTTATAAAGCGATGCGCCGACTCCGACCTGGCGTTCCCAATAAGAACTGTAATTTCTGTCCGCCGTCGAACGCACGGATATCGAATTCACGTTTTCCGCCGCGTAAATGTCCACTTTGATCCAATGATAACCTTCGGTGAAGAACGCATCCGGCCCGCTGCCGTCCGACTTCGTCACGCGGCTGAACAAGACGCCGCTTTCGCCCCAGTTCTGACCTTCGCCCTCTTCTTCGCCGCTGGTGCGGTTGACATATTTCCATGCACCTTTGAACGTCCCTTCCGTCTCCAGAGCCAGCGATACGCCGCTCGTTCCTTCACGCAGATAAGGCGTCTGTACGCTCACTTCAAAGCTCACGTTTTTCAGATACACCGACGCGGGTGCCGCACTGCTGCCGCCTTTGACGCCCATGCGTACGTCCGCTTCTCCCGTCACTTCGCCGTCGTACGGCACGGGAATGTACAGTTCGTACCACGTCTTTGCCGAAAGCGATGCGGCCTGCAGACCGTCTTCCGTAAAGACGGGGATCCCGTCAAACGTCTCGCCCAGGACGATCTCTTTCGTGTATTCATTCAGTCCGCCGCCCGAAACGCGCAGCACGAGCGACGTCACATTCTCCGCAAAATAAACCTGAACGCGGATATATTTATAACCGTTTTTGTAAAACTCGCCCGCAGTACCGTCCGCACCGATCAGCTGTTTGAAAGTCAGCCCGTTTTCCGCAGCCGCCGAACCTTCGCCGTCTTTGTAGAGGTAGGCGCCCTTGAACGAACCCGTCGTGACGCGCTCGAGCGAAATGTCCGCCGAAGTCTTATCCAGCACGGGTGCATACGTCTCTTCCGCGTATTCCGTGGGAATAAAGTCGCCGTTTTTGCGATAGCGTACGTCGTCAATATACACGACACTGCCTTCTTCTTCCGCCGAGAAGGTGATGGAGCCGCCGATCGCATCCTCCGAATAGTTGTCCGCATAGGCGATGCACACCGTCTGCCATACGCCCGCTTCGATCGTGTTCTGCACCTTTCCGTCGCGGATCACGCACAGCCAGCCGTCAAACTGGCCGAGATTCGTCGAACCGACCTTGACCGTCGCCGTGTTCGCAAGATAATTCATGCGGAATACCAGCGTTTCTTCCTGCGCGGGATAAATATCAAAGGTCAGATAAGACCCGCGGCTGTTGAGCGCATACATGCTGTCGTCGTACGTTTCGTTCATCGACGTCGCCACGATCAGCGAATTCAGCCAGCCGTCCGCGTTCCTCGTCTCATAACGGTAAACGCCGCTCCTGTCCCCCACCGTCTCGCCGTACAATCCGTACAACGGAACCTTTTCGGGATCTACCACCGTCGAGGGAAGCCCCGTATCCATGCTGTAATTCTTCGAAACGGGAACCATGACGTCAAATTCGTCGTTCGTCGCCTGTACGTAGTCCCCCTCGTCTTCGTACACAAGATTTTCGTCGGGTATGAACGCATCGTCCATGTAGAAACGCACGTCGGTGATGTACTGCGACGTCGTCGCATCGTTCACAAAGAAGAAGAAATCCGCCGTCTTGCCCATGTCCATCATCCACAGTGCTTTCAGATCGTACACCATCGTCATCCACGTGTTCTTTTCCAGCGTGTTGGTCACCTTTCCGTCCGAAATGATCTTGAAATAATCTTTGCGGAAATAGTCGCCCACCGAAAGCCACGACGTGAACGCGCCGCACCCGACCATCAGATTCTGATTGCTCGTATAATACAGATCGTACGCAAAATACCTGTACCCGTCCGCATACAGATCGAGAAGTTTCTCGCCCGAATGCGCTTCCACCACGCGGTGATCGAAACAGGTGTTGGGCGTAATGTCCGCCCCCGCCTTGTATTCCATGACGCCCGTGCGGCCGCCGATCGTCTCGCTCGTCTCCGCCCAGATAATGTCGTGGAAGCTCACGTTTTCATAGGATGTCTCCGCATAATTCGGGTGGATCGTGACGTTCAGCGTCGCCTGCGCCGTATGAACGCCGTCCGTATAGGAAGCCTGCACGATCGCCGTACCCTCTTTCTCCGCATAAAGTACTCCGTCTTTGATAGATACGCACTCCGCTCCCTCGATCGCTTCGTATTCGATCTTTGCGCCTTCCACTTCCTGCCCTAAATACAGCGCCTTCGCGCTCAGCGGCGCTTCGCCGAATTTTCCTTCCACGTTGTACAGCTCGATCGCGTCTTCCGCAAATTCAAGGTTCAGCGGCTCCTTGACGTTTACCGTCACCGTCGCTTCCAGCGTCAGACCCTTGTACTGCGCCGCTATGTCCGCCTTCGTGCTGCCCAGCTTCAGACCCTTGATCATTCCGTCCGAAAAAGTCGCATACGTCTCGTCTTCGAACGTGATCGTATAGTCCAGTTCGGGCGTGTAAATTTTATCGTTGTAAGTGATCGTGTTCGGGAACGCCGTCGAAACATTCAAAAACGCGTCCGTTGCGCTGAATGAAAACCGCGGTTTAATGCCCGAATCGCGCACCTTGACGGAGATTTCCGCCGATGTACTGCCGTCCGTTACCGTGACCGTCGTTTCTCCTTCGCCTTGCGCGATCAGAAGCCCGTCCTCAACAGTCACGACCGACTCGTTCGCAGACGACCAGTCCAGCGCCGCCGCATCGCCGCTCGCCAGAGCAACTTCCGCTTCCTCGTAACGGTCCAGCCAGACCATGTTCGCTCCTTCCGCAAGCGTAAATCCCGATCCTCCCTCCGTCTCCTTTTCCCCGCACGCGGCAAACCCCGCCGCCATTGCCAGAGTAAGCAGAAACGCCGCTATGTACAGATAGATCTTTCTCATTCTTTACCTCCCATATCCGCGTTTACGCCGCTTTTCCGAACGCGCCGTAATAATGCTGTCCTTCCACGTTCGTGTTCGCAAAATCGTACTTGAGCATGGTCTCCAGCGTCTTTGCGTTGCTGAACAGCGCCGTGTTCGTCGGAACAAACACTTTCGCATTCTCATACCCTGTCTGCGCCGCAAGATCCGACGCAAATCCCGGATCCGCCGAAATATAATTCTGCTCGCCGATCTCGTCGCGCATATACGCTTCGAATGCATCCCCGAATCCGTAATAAACGTTGTTGTCAATGTAGTAGGACGCCGTGAATTCCATCGCAAACCGCGCTGAATTCTCCTGTCTGCTGAAAAAGATATTATTGGAAAAATTAAAGTTTTCGCCCGGTATTCTCGTTCCGCCGAAATCTTTTGAATCGACGATCTTCTCGTTTTCGATAATACCGCTCTTGATCACCGTGTTGTTCTCAAACCATATATCGCGCACCGGCCCGCTCAGTATGAGATCCGCCACGTCGTTGTCCGCAAACACGTTGTTGCGAACGATGACGTTCGACCAATCGGAAAATTTCTTTTCAATGATGGGCAGCCCGTCTTCGTCCAGAACGAGATTCCCGTCCTTATCGTACTGCGCAATGTTCGTGGACGTATGACAGCAGAGCAGTCCGCCGCCGTCATTGTGATGGCTGTAATTGTACTGGAACAGAATGTTCGAGTTTCCGATATCGATATCGAATCCCTGCCCGTCGTAACCCGTATGGGTGTACGCCGCTTCGTTGTACTGGAATACGAGATCCTTACACGAATGCGACCAGATCGCCGCACAGTAATAATTTGCCCTGCCCAGGTACTGCGCATGATAGCAGGTATTGTATTCGATGAATCCGCCCACGGTCACGCCCAGAATGATCCCGTCGCCGCCCGTATGCGAGAGATAATTGCCGCGGATGTTGACGTTGGAATGATGGAACCAGTTTGTTTCGTCGTCATAATACGGATTTCTGCCCCAGTCTACGCCCGGACGCTGCGCCCAGTTGGAAAATACCCAGATCCCCGTGCGTGCCACCCGCTCGATGCGGTTGTTGTCGATCCACACGTTTTCGTACCAGCTTGCACCCTTCGCTTTGGGCGTATCCGCTTCGAATATGATGCCGCCGCAGTTGTATGAAAACCTGCCGTTCGGACAGATCTCCTGCACCGTTGCCGAATCAGGCATTTCATCCCCTTCCGGCAGCGTGATGCCTTCCAGATTGTAGTTGATGTCGTGCACATAACAATCGGATACGACAACGTTTTTCATCGCTCCGCCCTTATTGGTCGTGACGTGGATACCGCGATACCCCAAAGGCGACGTGCATTCCAGATAGCTTACGCGGATATTGCCGCTCTTGATCTCCGCACAGTTCCCAAGTTCCGGCCCGACAATCCTGACGTATTGGTTCTCCTCCGTCTGTCCGTAGACACTGACGATGAGCGGAGATTCCTCCGCCGCGTTGAACCCTGTCATCGTGAACGTATCGTTTTCGTATTCGCTCCCCGCCTTGAACAGGATCTTCGTCGGCACATCTTCTTCCACTGCCGAAATCAGCCTCTCCGCTTCGGAAAGCGTCTTTTTCGGAGCCGATTCGCTCAGACCGCTGTTCGAATCACTTCCGTTTTCGGAATCAAAATAATACACCGTATATTCGATTTGCTGCGAAATTTCCGGATAATCGGGCGATTTCACTTTGTCGACATACTCTGTCGTGATCGGCGTCACGATATCCCCCGTGCCGGGATCGTTCGGATCGTCCCCGTTGTCCGGATCGGTTGCGGGCGTACAGGCCGCCGTTCCGAAAAGCAGGCACACGGCCAGCATCCCGCTCAGGATCTTGCTGAATAATTTCATATTTCCTCCCCAATGAATAAATAGATTTCAGGCGCTTTGCGCCGCGCTCTTCCCAACCCGCTCCCCGCGGTTGGGCATAAACATAAACAGGAACGGCACGGTTACGAACAATGCGCACACCAGCCAGTCCAGACGAAAACTCGCGCGGAACAAAAACAGAATCCGCACCGCCGAAAATACCGTCGCGAGCCAAAACACTACCATACTGAATGCCGCCGGCACCCACATGACCTGCACGAGCGGCGCACTGTCGTCCGCCGCCAGGTGTGCCAGTCCCCAATAAGCATACACCGTCGCAAACAAGCATACGATCACAAGTTTTACCACAAGCTTTCCCATGCTCCTGACGCGGATCCCGCATACGCTGAACCCGCCCGTTATGCGGTCGACAAAAAAGAAGGAAACAAACGGGATCAGGCACAACCCGTATCTTTGCATCCCGCTCTTTTTTGCCAGAACCGTCACTCCCACGGAATAAATTTCCATGTACACCAGAAAGACGATCCACGCCGTCATTGCAGTTCCAGCTCCCTCTGTGCCTTCATGGTCTTGTACTGCGTCGTGTAATATTCCTGCACTTCCAGCGTCGCGCGGTTGTACGCCGAAGCAACCGAATCAAAGACCGTAACCCCTCCCGACGTAAGCGACAAAGGATCCGTCTTTCCTGTCCAAGCGTCCACCGCCATCTGGTACAGCGTCGCACCCGCATTCGCCACGATCGTGTTGTAACTGTCCGTCGATACAAACATATAATCCATTACGTCGTTGTCAATGTAGTTTTCAGGATTGCCCGCTATATCGTTGATCCAATGCAGCTCCTCTTCCGAATACCCGTCATAGATCAGGTTGCTCATGTTCTGGTTTTCCACCAGCGTCAGAATCCCCGAATAGGGCGCTTCCGTCGCATAACTCTCCTTTCCCTCCGGATAGGAATACGTCCCGTCGCCGTTGTTGATCCAATGCTCACCTTCCACACCGTAACGGCAGAGATTGTAATTCTCCTCGCTCGCATACACCCAGTTCAGAAAGCCCATGATCTCCTTTACATACTTGCTCGATCCCGTGATCGCCGCCGCAAAGGTCGCCGTCGGGTTGCGCATGAACCCTTTCTGATCGTCCGGACTGTCCTTGTGCGCTTTCAGCGGGCCCAATACCGTGAATTCTGCGTCCGGATCGTTATTTTTCGTCATCCGCGCCACTTTGATCAGGTGCTGAATGGTAGGATCAAGCACAAATACGCCAGTCTTGCCCGAAATAAAGATGGATTCCCCTTCTTCCAAAAGAATGGAATTTCCGTCCTTTGAGATCACGCCCGTCGTCGCCCATTCGTATTCGAGAGCAAGCACATCTTTGTAAGCCTGCGTACTCCCGCCCGTCATGATCAATTCTTTGCCGTTCTCTTCCACGAGCGCGCTGGAAAAATACCCCGCGTCGCCGTATGCGCCCAGCGTCAGTACCTTTTCCAGATCCCACGCCGCGCCCGTCACCGCATAACTGCTGCCCGTGATCGCGTTCATCGCGCGGCACATGTCCGCAAACGTGTCCAGATTATCCACAAGTTCGTACGTTTTTCCGTCCTTGAAAGGCGTTCCCGCTTTTGCAGGATCGTCCGTGTACCCGCACGCTTCCATGTAATCCTTGCGCACAAGGATCCCGAATTTGTACGGACTGATCACCGAAGGGATCCCCACGACGTCATTTTTTACCGTCGTCATGCAATTCAACGGCGCACCTTTCACCGCTTCGTATAAATTCGGGGCGTAATCATAGATCGCATCATACAGATTGTAGTGCGAATCTTCTCCTTTCAGTTTGTCGTCCACTCCCTGTCCGCCGCGCGTGTGCGAGATTACTATATCCACCTGCGACCCCGCCGCAAGCTCACTCGCAAGTTTTGTCTGCATATCCTCGCCCAGGTACGCGATCTCAAAATCCAAAGATTTCCCCGTATCCTCCCAATAGGCGTTCTCAATGTATTCGATCACTTCTGTCTCTTTGCTTCCCGCAACCCACGAAAATTCGCTGGATCCGCCCGCATAGATAACTATTTTCGTCCCCGCAGGACGGTTTACGTTCGTGTTGCCTCCGCCGCCTCCGTTTTCAGTCGTCCTGTTTCCGCACCCCGCGCACGCAAACAACATCGCAAAGGACAACACCCCGGCAAGAATTGCCGCCGCCGTTTTTTTCATTGTTTTTCTCCTTATCCGAAATTTATTTCCGCAACGTACAGGCATGGATACAAATCTCCGCCCGACGTTTCTTTGATTCCAACCCTCGGTTTCAGCCTTTGACCGACCCTGCAATCAGTCCCGACGCAAAATATTTATGCAGGACGGGCGAAAGCACGACCAGAGGCAGAACGATGATGACAATGCCCGCATTTTTCGCCGTAATGAGCGGCGCATTGGTGATCGATCCCGTGGAAGAGCTGCCGTAGAGCGTCTGCATATCCTGCAGCATCTGTCTCAGAACGTACTGCGCCGTCCACAGCGATTTGTTCGTCGCGCCCAGGTACAACAGCGAAGGCAGCCATTCGTTCCATTTTCCGACGAACGTCATGATTCCGATCGTGAACATCATGGGCATCGAAAGCGGAATGAAGATTTTTACCAAAAGCTGCAGATCGTTCGCGCCGTCCAGATACGCCGCTTCTTCCAGCGCCTCGGGGATCCCGTAAAAATAATTGCGCAGCAGAAGAATGCTGTATGTGGAGGCGACGCCAGGCAGGATCAGCGCCCAGATCGTATCGTAGATCCCGACTCCGCGAATGATAAGGTAAGTCGGTATCGTACCGCCGCTGAAAAACATTGTGATCATCAAAAACACGTTGAAAAACTTTCTGCCCACCAGATATTTTTTGGAAAGCGCATATGCCGCCGCCGTGCATACGATCACAGATAACGCCGCCGCCGTGAACGAAGTAAGCAGGGAGATACCCAGCGAACGGATAAAAATATCGCTCATCCCGAACAGAAATATGTAGCCGGCAAAGGTAAATCCCTGAAACCAGAGGGAAATTCCGTTCGACTGCACCTGCAGATTTTCGCTCAGCGATGTCGTAAGAATGATCCAGAACGGAAGAATGAACACCGCTACCAGCAATGCCATGATACATCCGTTTACGACGGAAAACGCGTCGATTTTTCTGAGCCTTGCCATTACAGTATCCCCTCATTGTCCGAGTTTTTCGCGACGCGGTTCGCCATCAGCACCAACACCATGCCGATCAGCCCGCGCAGAAGGCTGTACGCCGTCGCTTTGGAATACTGACTCCCGCCGATGATCGCCTCGTATTCGAGCGTGCCGACCACCCTGGTCACATTGTTGAGCGATTGCGATCCGTTGACCATCGCCAGAATCTGATCGTAATTGTCCGACATGATCCCGCCGACATCCAGAATGATCTGCAGCATGATCACGTTCATGATCCCGGGCAGCGTTACCGTCACCATCTGACGGAACCGTCCGCCTCCGTCGATCACGCAGGCATCGTACAGCTCTTCGTCGATCGAACCGAGGCTCGACATATATATCAGCGTCGACCAGCCCATCCCCTTCCAAAGCGAGGAGATGGTCAGGATCGCCCACCAGTATTTCTCTTCCGAATACCAGGTGATCGGTTCCTTGCCGAATGCCGCCAATACCTGGTTGAGTATGCCGCCGTCCACCGCAAACAAATTGTACGACATACCGCCGATCGAGATCCAGGAAATAAAGTACGGTACGTACGCCACCGCCTGCACAAATCCGCGCGCACGGCGGTTATGGATCTCACGCAGCAAAAGCGTAAAGATCAGTATGATCGGAAAGTTCGTACAGATCCGGATCAGGGATATGTAGATCGTATTGCGGAATTCAAGATAACTCGCACTCTCGGGATCGAACAGGATTTTATAGAACATTTTGAACCCGATAAACTCACTCCCGAATACCCCTTCCAGCAGGCGGTAGTCCTGAAACGCAATGATCACGCCGAACATCGGCGCATAACAGAAAATACAGATCAGAACGATCGCCGGCAGGAGCAGAAGATACAGCATCTTGTGCCGCACGATACCCTGCCACGTCTTTCCCGTCAGGAATGCATGCACTCCCGTACGGAACGGGCCGCGACGCACTGACTTGACAAGACGATCAGTTTTCTCCGTTTCCATTCTCTTTTCCCTCCTTGCTCTGCCCCTCACTTTGCAGTATTTTCAGCCCCGCACGGCGGAAATAAACATACACCGCAACGCATAGTCCCACCACGACCGCCGCCGCGATCCCGATCAGCCAGTACACCGCAGGATCGACATCCTGATCAAAAACTATATACCCGACCAGCATACTCACCGCTTCGTTCGTCACTTCCGCTTCGAATTTTTCTGTGCCGTTTTCGTCCACAACCAGCTTGTTGCGCAGTACCGTCGCATTGACTTCGCCCGGAAATACTTCGAACGTGTTTCCGCTCAGCAGGTTCACGTTCCCGCCGTACGCGCGTATCTGCCCCGGCACCGTCACCTCCGCCCGCGTCAGACCCTCCAGCCCGAACAGACGGAACAGCAGCATCTTCGCATTCCCCGCCGACGCGCGGCCTTCCGCCACAAACGCTTCCAGCTCTGTTGCTTCTCCCGCCGCCGTGTACGGCGAGATCCGCTCCGTCGTCGACCGCGGCACCGTGATCTGCCCCAGCACTCCGTCAAAATGCGCCGAGACCGTGCAACTTAAATTGCCGCGGTCCAGCTTCTCCAAAAGCGCAAGAGATTCACTCCCTTCCGCTACGTACTCAGACCATCGCTCCAGATAAAAATCTCCGTTCAGCTTGATTTTGTCCAGCCGACGGAACCGCACCGTCACTTCATACCCCGTCTGCGTCTGCTCCACCGCTTCCGCCGTCAGCATGTCGTCGTCCCCCGATACCACGTTGAACCCGTACAGCGCTTCGTCCAGCTCCTCCCGAAATTCCGCGGGCGCAAGCTCGCTCTCAAACGTCAGCACCGCGCTTCCCTTTCCGTTATAGCCGATCGCCGCGCTCCCTTCCGCACTGAATCCGTACCCCACCGCCAACAAGACCGGTACCATCATCAGCGCCAGAAATTGACATACCCTCTTTATGCTCATTCTCCTCATCTCCCGCCGTCGCTCGCTTTTTTTGCTTTCTTTTTGTATTGTAACAGACAAAAATCGGAAAATCTACTCCGTTCGTTATCGTAAAATTGCAAATTTTTGACCTTTTTTCCGAATTTCCCTTGTTTTCACGCGCATTCTATTATATAATAACATACAGACAGGCAAAAAACACTCTGTTTACATAAAAATTACCCTCTTAATTTAGTCTGAAGGTGTATCCATGATCGAAAATTATACTTCCGAAACCGTGGCCAATTCCCCCTATACCACTCTGCTGTTCAACCAGCACATTCCGCCGCACACTCACTTTTTCTGGGAATTTACCTATTCCGTCAACGGCACCGTCACAAATTACGTCAACGGCACCCCCGTCGAATGCCACCCCTTTTCCAAAATCGTCCTCATTCAGCCTGGCGTGACCCACGAAATGATCCCCGTCGATCTGCCCGTGCAGGGCGCCGCGCCCCTCCAGCACCGCGATATCTACGTCACCGTCGACAAGATGAAAAAACTCTGTGCCATGCTCGACAAAAACCTCTACGCTACCCTCAGCCAGTCCCCCGTCACCGTCATCGACACCATCAACGAAAACATGGAATCTTTCGAATACACACTCAATTACTTCAACGTTTACGAAAGTTCCTTTTCCAGCCACATGGATCTGTTCGACCAGCTGCACACCACCGTCGTCTTTCAGATCCTCGGAATTTTACTCAAACACAAGATCCGCCAGAAACGCGAATACCCCGACTGGATCGAAAATTTCTTCGACAACCTCAAATCCGAATCTTTTCTCTGCCGCGACGTGCAGGACATCATCCGCGATATCCATTACAGCCACGGCTATATCTGCCGCGAATTCAAAAAGAACGTCGGCAAAACCATGGTGCAATGCCTCAACGAGAGCCGCGTCGTCTACTCCACCATTCTGCTGATGGACAGCTCCCTCTCCGTGCTCGACATCGCCATGCGGCTCAACTACAACTCCCAGAGCGCCTACATCAACGCATTCAAAAAGGTATACCAGGTCTCGCCGCACCGCTGGCGCATGCGCGTGTTCGGCACCGCCTGAAACGCGCACATCCGACCGCTTCGGCGGTCTTTTTTTTACGGTTCGAGAAAGACGCGCGCCTGCGTCTCCGCTTTTACTGAAACCAGCCTGCACGCCCTTCCGTTTTCAAAAACGGGAGGGCGTTCGGTATAGACAAACGCGTCCTGCCGCATTTCATACACGCGCACCGTCACGCGTGAAGGATACCCGTACCCGCTTAGGCCGAACACGTACGGCCTGCCCGTGTAATAATCGTCCGCCACCTTTTCCCCGTCCAGCAAAATTTCCGCACGGTCGCCCTCATAGCCGATCACCAGCCGCGCCCCGTGCACGTCTCCCCGAATCTCCCCGCATTGCAGCGTGTAGTCCGTGTACCCGTCTTTTTGTTCTTCTTTGCAGATTTGCACGGAAAACGCAGGTACGTTCATCTTTTTTTCGTACAAACCGAACACTCCGTCCTCGCCCGTACAGACAAATCCGCGCGGCGTAATTTTCGGCTTCGGATAAATTTTCAGCCGCGCGTCGGCCGCGCACAAGAGCGCGATCCCGCCTTCCGTCTCGTACATTTCCCCGTCCGTCATGAACAGCCGCTCTTTTCCCTCATAACAAAAACGCCAGGCGTCGCGCGCCTCCTGCCTGGTGAGAAGAAGAATCTTTCCGTTAGGGTCGCCCGCCGTTTCGATCTGCCCCAGTCCTTCGTCCGCCCAGAACACGACGTCCCTGCCGTTGAGCGTGCAAAAGGGCGTGGCGAGCGCATACCGAAAATACGTCCCGCAGATCGTTCTCTCATACACAAACGCTCCGCATTGCCCGCTTTTGAGCGTAAAATCGGGGAACGTCACCCCTTTTGCGGGCGAAAACGCGTGCAAACGATGTTCCTTCGTCGGATAATGGCGCACATAGTTGTTGAAAAACACAAACCCGCCTTCCTCTTGCCCGCGCACCGCACAGCGCAGCGATTGCAGGTCGGCAGGATCGGAAGGATTGCCCGGCATCAGCCGTACGGGCAGCGTGCAGATCTCCCGTCCGAAACCGCGTATGAGACAATTCCACAATTTCAGCTCCCGACCGCTCGGGCGTATCTCGCCGTATTGCCCGATCGGCGCCTGAAAATCATAGTTGAATTCGGGAAGATCGCAGCAAAACCCCGCCCGCAGATGTTTCTCGTCGCGGTATTCCTGCATCGTCGTCAGCGCGCCCGTCGGATTGATCCCGCCGTGAAATACGTAATACCCCAGCATCGCCACGCCGCTCCCGATCTTGCAAAGCGCCATCGCCCCGCAGTCTTCCCCCGTGATCACGGGACGGCGGATCTTCGTCACCTGGATCCCCGATCCCAGTTCCACCGTCGCGTACGGGTACGCCGAATGCGCTATGGTCGCTTCCATCTCCTTTCTGCCCGTGTCGCTGCCTATGTTCGCGTCGTTCGGATTGTCCGTAAACAGATATCCGTCCATCGGCGCAAGCTCGCCCGTCTGCGCTTCCCACGGCGCTTCGCAATAATTCCCCCATACGGGGATCGCTTCCCCCGTCGCCGCTTGCCCCCAGCCCGTCGCAAAATACAGGGGTACGTCCATCCCTTTTTCTTTCAGCATGGCGATCAGCGCCGCAATGTGCTCGTCGCCGATCCCCTTCCCCTGCACGCCCCATTGGCTGTATTCGTTCTCCACCTGCACCGCAACGATCGGCCCGCCGTCTTTGTACGTGAGCCCCGCACATTGCGCGCACAGCTGCGTAAAATACCTGTCTACATCCGCCATGTACCCCGCATCGTTGGAGCGCGCACGATATTTCTTGCGCTCCACCCAGTCGGGAAACCCGCCGTTGCGCACTTCCGCGTGCACCCACGGCCCTACCCGCAGACACAAATACATTCCCGCCGCTTTTACCTCTTGCGCAAAGCGCCGTAAATTCTTGCTCCCGCGAAAATCAAAATGCCCTTCCGTCTCTTCGTGGTGGATCCAACAGCAGTACGAGGAGACAATATCCACCCCCAGCGCCTTCATCTTGGCAAGATCTTCCCGCCAGCTTCTGCAATCGCTGCGGCTGTACGGATATTCCCCCATCACGGGAAACCACGGCTCCCCGTCCTTTTCAAAATACCGCGCATTGTATGTGATCATACGCACCTCTCTTTCAGAACGCTTCGCGAACGTCCGCGCGCTCATACCCTTGCGGGATCCGCACCTTCTCGACCCCGTCCCTGCGCTCGAACACCAATTCTTGTTTGCCTACGGGTATGCGGATGCGACAATCGATCTTTTCCGCCGCGTCCGTAAACAGGATCTTGTTCCCATGCACTCCCGCAAATCCGCTCACGTACCCGACCAGAAGATTCGCCGCATAGGACGCAAATCCGTGATCCAGGCTCCCGCACGGGTTGTCGTTCTCCCAAAGAGTGCCCGTCCGCTGCGCCATGCCGTAAAAGAAATCTACGCACTCCTGCCGCAGCTGCGCCCGTTTGTCCGACCGCGCCAACATCATCAGCCGCAGATAGTTCCCGATAAACGCGTTGGATTTGTATACCTGCGGATAGGTCACCTCCACGTCCCGCATCGCACCGAATTTTTCCGTCAGTAATTGAAACAGCTTCGGATACGTCTGCGGCGTCGCCACCCCCGAAAAAAATGCGTAGTACTGGCACGTCTCCGTAATGTGCCCGAGAAGTTTCGTCCCGCCTTCACACCGCACGCGGTTGTCTTCGAAAAATTCCCCGTCAAACGAATATTCGCGCACGGCCGCGCGTACCTTATCCGCCTTTTCCAGGAGCGCACCGTCCGAATACAGCCGTCCCGCACTCTCCAACGCCTTCGCATACAACATGTTCGACGGAAAATTGATCCCCTTTATAAACTCTTCGTCGTTCGCCTTGCTCCACTCCACGAATACCCAGCTCTCCAAATTCTCCAAAAGCCCGTATTCGTTGCGGTACTTTTCAAAAAACGAAAGAACGCCGTAGACCTTTTCCCTGCTCGCCTGCGCCACCGAAAAATCACCGCTCCGCAAATACTGGTCGTATAACTCCACCACGTACCACATCGCCCAGTTCGGTATATACTGCGCATTCACAAAATCGGCAGGATAACACATCGGGATCATCTTGTCGGGTATGTACGAAAGATGCGGGCTCATCGCATAATTCTGCAAAAACGCCGCTTCCACCTTGTTTTCCCCCGTGAAAAGCTGCTCCGCCTTCGCCGAAAAATAAGAATCGCACAACCAGCCCGCCCGCTCCCGCGAAGGACAGTCCGTCAGAAGATCCACCGCATTGTGACGGAACGTCCTGCACGCCGCGTCCATGATCGCGTTCAGCCGCTCGTCCGCACACTCGAACGCAAACCGCCCCGTGTCCGGATTTTCGTACTTCTGCATATACACCCGCGGCGTACCCGTCTTCCCCTGCCGCAACAATACCTTCACAAACCGCGCCGTGTACGGCTCAAACGTAAAATGTCTGTATTCCCCCGCCTTCAGACGGTATTCGATAATGTTGACGCACGCATTTCGGTACGGCAATACCTCCGCAGGCCCTTCCGGCGTCTTGCGCAGATCCATCTCGTCAAACAATATGTACAGATGCGCGTCTTCTTCCGCCTTTACCTCTATCCCGATAAAACCCGTTTCGGCCCGCCCGAAATCATACACCGCATACGCACCCGCCTGCAATCCTTCCCGCTTTCCGCTCTTTTCATAGACAAGATTGCATACGTAATCGGACGGATTGCTCTGCCATTCCCCGATCGGATATATGCGCAGCTCTTCGATCTCCATGCAAATATTGCGGTACGGCTCCCCCTCTCCCGCACGAAACGTGCCGTCTTCGATCTTTTCCGCCTCCGCACACGCATAGTCGGGATAATCCGTCACCCGCGGCAACAACTTCCCCGAAACGACCTCTACGGGCAGCGCCGCATTCTCACCGAACCCGCGCGCATACGTTTCGACGGGCGACTCGGCAAACACATAACTCTCCGTAAACGCCCGCTGGTAACTGAAACGGCTCACCTTCTGCAACCGCTCCGTATAACGCCGCACATAAAAATCTCTGCCCGTCCAATACCGCGCCTGCCCGTTTTCCGTGATCTCCGCCTGCAAAAACGCGGGCTGGTCCAATACCCAATAATTCATCGTATTGTACCCCGCCGCCTCGATAAACAATATGTTCTCTTCCTTCAGCCCGCGCAAAGGGATCCTGTCCACCCGAAAATATCCGTGCGCCGCCCGTGACGGCCCAAACGCAAGAAATTCCCCGTTCAAATACGCCTTGTAACAGTTGCTCGCCGCAATCAACAGTTCCGCATTCTCCGCCCTTTTGAAGCGCACACAGAATGCACAGATACTGTTCAACGTCTTTTCTTCCTTTTCCAGCCATACGGGAATCGCTTTCTGAAATTGCATAATCTCTCCTTCCGGTCAACCGCAAACGTTCGCTCTCTTTTGTTTCGCTCACGGCCCCTATCCTCGCCTTTTTTCGGTATATCACAGGAATTATAACAAATCTCTCCCGCCTTTTCTACTCCTCCCGTTAACCAGAAATTGCAAATATTTGACGTGCCCTTAGCGCTCCGATCTTTTTGATCTTCGTCATAACCCACGAAAAAACGCACACTTTTTTCATGCGCTTTGCTTTCCAAAGCACAACCGAAAACGCCGCGGGAGGCGTCTTTTGCAGACAACGCGCGTTTTTTCGAGCCGCCGTTTGCGGGCGCACTCGCTTTTTTGATCCCAGCATGACGCAAAGCGCCGCCAAAATTTCGGCGGCGCTTTGCGTAAAAAGCAGCCTAGCCCTGCAAAAATTTGCAGGGCTAGGCTGTTTAATTTATCCGAAGCGTTTTTTCTTCACCTGTTTTTCCGCAAGAAAAACTCTTACCGCTCTATAAATTTATTATCCGAAGGTTTTTCGATAAAAAGCAGAATAATAACGTCAGCCGAGGACGCTCTTGCGGTATTTGGAGGGCGTGACGCCCACTATTTTTTTAAAGATCTTGATAAAATAATTTCCGTCGCGGTATCCCACGCAATCGGATACGTCTTCCACAGACCTGCCTTCCATCAGAAGCTCTTTTGCCCTGCTGACGCGCACTTTGGTCAGATAATCGCTGAACGTTACCCCCATTTCGCGACGAAACAGGTGGCTTAAATAATACCCGCTCACAAACACGTTCTGCGCCAGAATGTCCAGGTTCAGATCTTCGAAGTAATGCGCGTTGATGTACTGGATCGCTTTGTACAGATGCTCGCTTGTGTTTTTCTTGCCGCGGCTTTCGTAGACAGCGTCGAGAAACCCGTCCAGAATTTCCACCGTTTCGCGGCAGATATCCGAAAAATCCGCGTTTTCCAAAAGCAGGCGCGAACTTTTCTTGATCACGCCCGTCAGCGTGGAAAGGGGCGCGCCCGCCTCGACCGCGCTGCGCGACAAAAACGCCGTAAATTCGTAGAGCTTCGCCTTTACGATCTCCAAATCACCGCTCGCATACGAAAAGATTTCGTTTAAAAAACGGTTGATGATCTGCTTTGCCTGGCTCTTGTCCCCCATCTGCACGGAAGCGATCAGCTCCTTTTCCAGCTCGATCGGGTATTTGTTGTAATGCGGCTGCGATTCGCGGATCTGCATTTCTTTCGCCGCGCGCAGCCGCTCCATGTTCATTTTCGTGATTTCCAGCCGCTGTTCTATGTACTTGCGCTCTTCCTGCAGCATGTACCGTATCAGCATGGTCAGCGTTTCCGCTACGCTCGTCATGCTCTTGCAGTCGATCTGGCGTATGTTCGACGGGTCGCACTTTTGCGCGTCCAACCCCACCTTTTCACAATTTTTACGGAATTCTTCCGCAAAAAAATCGTCCTTGTCCCACAAGATGACCGGCCCCGTCGTGATGAATCCCAACAACTCTTCTTCCAAAAGGATCGGCGTGATACACATGATCAGCCCGCACGGCGTCTCGTAAATGTACGCCGAACGGATCTCCGCCGCCTTCTTTCCGCTGAATACGATGCTTTCACGGCACGCAAAATGCCCCTTGCCGTATTCACAGATACAGCCGGGGTTGCGTACGCACAACTGTTCCTCTCCTTCCGCATTGTAAAGCGCCACGTCCAGCCCGCTCGTCAAAGAAAAGTTCCGCAGCAGTTTTTCCAGTTGTTTGAAATTCAGGATCTGTTTGAGTCCCGCATCATTCAGTTTCATTTCCGCCTAAAAACACCAATGTAAAATACGTTACCGTATTCTCCCCATTAGTATAATTGATTTTTACCTTTTTGGCAAGGGATACGACGTTGATCCCGCACGCCTCCACCGAACTTTTTGCCTTTTCGGGAAAACGGCAAGGGGCGGGATATGCACACGTTTTGCACACGTTGCAGCCGCCCGCGCCCAGCATCACGCTTCCCTTCGGCAGGACGGGGCGGATCAGATCTTCCGTCTTCTCGTGCTCTCCGCGCGCACGCTCCATCCCTTCCAGATCGTAACAGTCCTCGATTTCGTGCTTTGTCGTGAACACGAACGCCTGCGGATACTTCGAATATTTCGCTTTCAGCTCTTCCAGCGTTCCCACGTTGGGCGGGCATTGCCAGCACTTGTTGTAATTCCCGCAGTAATTGGCGCGGCACGCCGCCACCACTTCCTCCGAAAATTCGATATCCGCGAAATTCAGCTCCGCGTACTGCCAGATCTCCTTTCCCGCCGCCTGCAGGATCTCTCTCGTAGAATTACGCATTTTCCTCTCCGAAATTCATGTTTTCGATGTACGCGTCCATAAACTCGGGCGACGCCGAAAGGTCGATATACTCCGCTTCCCGCGCGATCCTTTCGGCCGCCTTTATGCTCTCTTTGCGGCAAAGGCACTCCCGCGCCCCTGCCAGCGCCGTGTTTCCGACCGCTTCAATCTTACCCGCAAGCGCCGCGGGGAACAACCCCACTCCGACCGCGTTTTTCTTGTCGAGATAAAACCCGAGCCCGCCCGCGACATACAGCTTTTTGAGCGCGTCGTACGGCACTCCCGCCGTGGAGAGCAATACGCTGATGCCCGCGCAGATCGCGCTCTTGGCAAGCTGAAACGCGCGCACGTCCGCCTGCGATATATATACCTTGTCGCTGATATAAAATTTGTTCGTCCCGTCCGTAAAGGCGCCCGTCTCGTCCACGATGCCCTTGCGCACCATGAGCGCGATCGCATCCACCAGCCCCGCGCCGCAGATGCCCGTCGCTTCGCCGCCGCCGATGACGGTGCAGACGATCTTTCCGTCCCGTTCGCGCACGCTGTCGATCGCGCCCGCCACGCCGCCCGTGCCGCACTCGATGTTTGCCCCTTCAAAACACGGCCCAGCCGCCGTGGACGTCGCATACAGTTTTCCGTGCGCGTGCAGGATCATTTCTCCGTTCGTGCCGATATCCGCCAGAAGGTTTACCCCCTCTTCCACGCGCGAAGTCAGCGCGCCGACCACCACGTCCGACCCGAAATACGCGGACGTCGAGGGCAATACCACCACCTCTTCCGCCGAAAGCCCCAACTCTTCGCCCGAAAGGTGCACCGTGTCCAGAAATTCCGCACGGAAAGGATATTGCCCGATCCCGTGCACGTCTTTCCCCAAAAACAGGTGCAGCATGGTCGTGTTCCCGCACACCGCAAGGCGCTTCAGCTTCTTGAACGCAAACTTTTCGGCAAACCGCGCGATCGCCTCGCGCGTCTGCGCCAGCACGCATTCCTGCATCTGCTTTCCCTTGCCTTCGTCCGCCGCCGCTATGCGGCTCAATACGTCCGCTCCGTACGCGCCCTGCCTGTTCAGCGTCCCGAATTTGTCCAGCTCCCGCCCCGATTTGAGATCGGTCAGCGAAAACGCGAGCGTCGTCGTGCCGATGTCCAGCGCCACGCCGTACCCTTCCTCGCCGTCCGTTTCCGTACGGGTCGGCGCCGTATAGGTGAGGCCGCCCCCTTCCGTCTCGAACACTTCCACAAACGCGTCGCCTTCCACGTTCGCAAGGCAGGACAGCACGTACCCGTCCTTTTCCCCTTCGAACGTTCCCTCGATCACGCGCACGCGGCACTTGCCGCACTTCCCGTTGCCGCCGCAGCGCGCCGCGATCGCATATCCTTTCCCCTGCAAAAAGGAAAGAAGATTTTCCCCCTTTCCGCAGTCGTATTCCTTGATCTTCGAACCCGATAAAACTTTTATAAGCATGGCACTTCCCAACCGTTTTCCGCAAGCAGTTTCACGCAGTCTTCGACGCTGTAACCGCGCCCTCGCGACGTTTCCGTCTCCGTGTCCCGCGGGTTCACGCCGTACTCCGCATACAACTGGTTCACCCCCGCGAGCATCGCGACGGGATTCACTTCGTGCACGTTCATGGACACGGGCGGGCGCACCGCGAGCATCGCCACCGCCGCGATCTTCGCAAGCTCGCGCGAACTGATCTCGCCCTCGCGCTCCTTGCGCGTGCCGCACACCCCCACGCGCCGCATCGCCGCCATGTATTTCACATTCAGACGCTGCGCGCGCAAAATTTCGTCCGCGATCTCCGCGTACGTGTGCTCTTTTCCGATCGGCTCGACGCAATAGTACAGATCGAGCCCTGCCGAAGCGATCGCTTCCAGCGTCTTTTCCCGCCGCGCCGCGGGAATATCCGTATCCGTCCCCTCGCGAAGACGCACGATATGATACGCGCCCGTCGCGCCGCTTTCGCGCAATTTTTCGGCATACGTACCGTCAAAATCGCCCGTGTTCACCACAAGGCGCATCGAGGACGGGATCGCCTTGCGCACCGCTTTGACGACGCCGAGAAACGCTTCTTTGTCATAACATTCCGTGGTCATCAGAAACAGGTCGCTGACCTGCGGCGTGATCGCTTTCTCTACTTCCGCCAGCGTCTCTTCCGCCGTGCGCGTGAACCTGCCGCCCACCACGAAGTGCGATTTTGCCATCGAACAGAACGAACAGTTCCCCGGGCACGGATTGCTGTCCAGCCCCACCTGGCAGAAAACGTACCCCCTGCGGAAAGTGCGGCGCGCATACGCTTCCGACTCCGCCAACAGCTCGTAAAATTCCGCCGAATGCGTATCCAGCGAAAGCAAACGGATAATTTCCGCTTTGTCCGTCCTCTTTTCTTCCGAAAAATTCAGCATAACGTATATGCAACCCCGCTCTCTTTTAAAACCTGCCCCGCTCTCTCACGCAGCGAAAACTTCCCCGCCGCCAGAAGAATGAGAAAATTCCCTTCCTTGTCCGTCTCTTCCCAATGCGGTTTTCCGTCCGCAAATTCGAATACCGTATATCCGTTTTCACGGCGAACGATCCCCTTTATCCGATGACAGAACGCCGAAAGCTTTTCGCCCAGCGCACAGAGCTCTTCCGCGGAAAGGATCTCCTGAAATTCCGCTTTTGCCTTCTGCACGGTGATGTCCTCGATCTGCGCGGGCAGGGTGCGCTCTTTGACCGCAAAGTTTTCGTCTTCCAGACGCGCCCCTGTCGTAAAATACAGCGGCGCGTCCGCATTCAGCGCGCGCACCGCGCCTTCCAGCCGCACAAGGCTCGCCTTGTCCGCAAGATCCGTCTTGTTCACCAAAATGACGTCCGCCGCCGCGATCTGCATCTTGACCGCATTTAGGGCATAGAGTACTTTTTCCGCGTTCCGCGCATCCACGATGCATACCGCCCCGCGCATGCGGTACGGCTCTCTCACCCGCCCGTTGATAAACGCCAGAATCTTCCGCATCTGAAAAGGATTGGAAAGCCCCGACGTTTCCACGATCACGCGCTCGTACCCCTCTTCCGAAAGGGCGATCATCGCTTCCGCAAACTTTTCGCTGCGGCAGCTGCAGAACACCGACCCGTCGAAAATACTCTCCACTTTCACCGCCGCGTGTTTTAGCAGCGCGCCGTCTACGTCTTCCGCCCCGAAATCGTTTACCAAAACCGCGTTCCGCCCCGGGTGCCGCGCCAGAAAATCTTTGACAAACGTCGTCTTCCCGCTGCCCAGATACCCCAGCACAAACCACACTTCCGTCATCAGAGCTTCGCCTCGATTTCCTTGCTCAGTTCGTCCAGCCCCGGTATGATCGACGAGTATTTCAGCTCCCCGTTGATCAGCATGCTCGGCAGCTGCTTGATCCCCATCTTCATCACGCGCGCGATGTTCTCTTTCACCGTGAATTTGTATTCCACGACGTCGATCTTGTCGCCGTATTTCTCCTTCGCCGCATTCGCCATGCCCATCATGTACGTGCACGCCGCACAGCTGGACGAATCCAGCGTGAATACCTCGATCAAAGGCTTTTTCAGATGCGCATAATCGGGGATCACGATGTCGAATTTACTGTAATCCGTCGCTTCGTAATTTTTGACGAGCTCCTTCACCTTTTCGTATTCGAGCACCGCCTGCGCCGCGCCGATCGTGTTCTCCACGGGCACGTCGTACGGCATGTCACAACCCGGCGATACGATAAAATTGTGGTTGCTGTCCTTCACGCTGTCGATCAGCTCCACCACGTATTTCATGTTGTCCTGCTGCGATCCGTGCAGCATCACCGTCGTCAGCGGTATGTTCCCGCCGACCGCCACGTTGTATTTCTCCGTGATCGGACGTATGTCCGCTATGCGGATATTCTCGTCCACCGAGATCGAATCGGGATTCGTCTTGCACATACATTCGATGTTCCGCGTCGCGTCCCCGCAGACAAAGAAAGAACTGTATACGCCCATCTTGCGTATCTCTTCAAAAATTTTCGTGTACGGCGCAGTCAAAAATTCTTCAAAATGATCGGAACTGATCTGCGATACCAACGGGTCTACCACCGCAATGACGTCCATCCCCGCTTCCACGTACAACTTTGCTTCCGCGATGATAAAATCCGCACAATACGCGATCAGATCAGAAACATATTCGGGTTCGTCGAACATGTCCATGAATATCTCCGTCCCCCTTAGATGCGACGCCAGCGTGAACGGCCCGCATACCAGCCCGTACAGAGCCGTCGTCTCCCCTACGCTCGCTTTCAGCCGCTCCATCGTCCGCAGGATCATCGGCAGCCTGCCGCTCTCTTTCGTCGGCATCTTGCAGCGGCACGGTATCAGCCGCGCTTCGTCGTACGGATGCGTCTTCACCGTCGGAGGCGTGTCCTCCGACCACTGCAATTCGCACCCGAGTATCTCCGCTTCCACCTGCAGATCAAAAAGCACCGGCTGCCCGTCCGGACGATACAGCTTGTTCACTTCCATCAGCGCATCGTACAGTTTGTCTTCGTCTTTGAGTACCTGGATCGCCGTCGCCCCCGTCAACTTCCCCGCATGGATCCCCGCAAACGGCACCCACGCAGGCCGCGCCGCCTTCTTGTGCTCCAATATGTCAAACAAAAGTTGCTTCCCCATTCTTCCTTGTCCTTTCTTTATTTTTTTATAAAAGAAAGGCAGCCCAAAAGGCCGCCTTTTTTACACCGATCTCTCAGTCAAAATACGAACGCGCTTTCTCCGCCGCGCTCGCCGCGTCCGGCGTGTACGCATCCGCACCGATCTCGTCCGCAAACGCCTGCGTTACCGGCGCCCCGCCGACCATCACTTTCACTTTGTCGCGCAAGCCCGCCGCCTTCAGCGCTTCGATAATGTCTTTCTGATACATCATCGTCGTCGTCAGAAGCGAGGACAAACATACGATGTCCGCATTGTTGTCCTTCACCGCCTGCACCACTTTGTCCGCATCGCAGTCAACTCCCAGATCGATCACGCGGATCCCCGTGCCCTCGATCATCATCTTCACAAGATTCTTGCCGATATCGTGCAGATCTCCCTTCACCGTGCAGATCACCGCCGTGCCCACAGGCTCTACGCCCGATTCCGCCAATGCAGGTTTCAACACCGCCAGCGCCGCATTCATCGCGCGCGCCGCAATCAAAACTTCCGGTACGAAAATTTCATTGTTCTTGAACTTTTCCCCGACAATCCCCATTCCGACGATCAGTCCCTGCGTCAGAATATCCTTCGGCGACGTCCCCGCTGCCAGCTCTTCCGTCACCAGCGCCGCCAGATCTTTCGCCTTGCCGCGCTGCAGCAAAGCCGACATTTCTTCAAATTTTGCCATCTCCCGTATTGCCTCCATGCAATTCTTTCCACTATTATACACCCTTCTCTTCCAAAAAGATATGGCTTCCCTTGTCGCAAAAGAGTAATATCTTGCTCTGTATTCGGCCTTGCAACTCTTTAAATAGTAAAATCTTGCTCTTTCTGTACTTTTTTGCGGCGGCGCACCCGCATCGCCGTTTTTTACGGCTTGATCTTCTTGATCTCGTCGATATAGTACTGCACGAGTTCCCATTTCGTCCCCGGCATCAGACGATGGTCGGGGCAAGGAATGTATCCGCCCAGATCGACCAGCCTGCGGATACGCTCGATCTCCGCGTCCACCGCCGCCTTGTCCTTGCGAAGCGCCGTTTTGTCCACCGCGCCCACGCCGCGCATCTCTTTCCCGAATTTCTTGCGCGCAGGCTCAAACTGATCGCCCCACGTCCCGATCTCGATGGGGAACATCGTGTTCACCCCGTTCTCGAACCAAATCGGCAGAAGTTTTTCCGTCACGCCGTCGCAGTCCAGCGAAATAATGTCCAATCCGTATTTTTTGCAGAGTTCGTTACGCTTTTTGTAATGCTTCGCACACAGTTCTTCAAACATTACAGGCGAAATCAGCGGCCCGTTCTTGAAACAAATATCTTCCCAATAATGCGCAAAATCAAATTTCGCCCCCGTCTTGAGCACCGCTTCCGCTACCTGATACTGCATCTCGGCGTACGTGTCGATGATCTCCGCAAACAGATCGTAATCGTCACAGATCATGTACGACATCCCGATCACCGAAAGCATGTTCCGTATATCCCCGAGCACGCTCCCCAAATGCAGGCCGATCGGCGTGTCCCCGCGGTCTTTCTCAAACTGCTCTTTGAAATATTCCACGGGCACCCTGTCCGCCGAAAACTGCATCTTCGGCTTGTATAACTCCTCGAACGCCGCCCTGTCTTTCAACAGATAATCGTCCTCCGCAGGAATCGAACCCGCTCCGTCGCGCACCCGCTCGATCAGACCCACGCTGTTTTGCACCCGCTTGAATCCGTCCGGCAGCACTTCCAAAACTTTCGTCTCAAACCCGGGATTCAACCCGAAATTCCCGCACCGCACCCTGTACCAGTTAAAATCCCAGCCCAGAATCTTGTTCAGCTCCGCATCCGCGTCGTTTCCGTCCGCCCACGCCGCCGCAAGCTCCTTGCTGATATGTCCCTGTTGCGCCCATTCGTCCAAAAGCTCGTTCCAATACCCGAAATGCACCGCAGGCAGCCTGTCTACCCCCTTATAATGCAGCAAATTGTACGCCCTTTCACGGTTCGTCATCCTTTTGTCTCCTCTCCCTTCTTGATTTTTTTGTATTGTATCATCTTTTTTACGCCTTTACAATAGCCGCACTTGCGCAAAAATATGCAGAAATTGCTTTTCAAAACCTCGCGCGCGTGTTATAATGGCTGTACGAATACCCTCTTTCGGAGACTGCCATGTTTTTGAAATTTCACAACGACGTGCGCGAACAGCACAACATTTTTGCCGCCACGCAGAACGATCTGTACCCGCTTTTGAGCCTCGCGCCCGTAAGCGCGGGCGAATTCCGCTGCGGAGAAAACTATCTCACGGAACGCGAAGGGTATAACTGCTACCTTCTCCTCTATACCTTCGGCGGGCGCGGAAAACTTATCTATCACGGCAAAGCGTTCGCCGTTTGCCCCGATACCGTCATGCTCATCGACTGCAACGAATGGCAGCATTACCGCACCGACGGCTCCCTTTGGCATTTCCGCTTCGTACACTTTGGCGGAACCGCCGCCGCATACCTCTACGAAAACATCACCGCGGGCGAAAATTTCGTCCTGCCCGTGCGCAATTCCGTCTCCTTCCGCGCTGCCCTCAACGAACTGTTTTCCTGCCCGCGCATCGTCCTGCCGCAGGACTTTTTGAAATGCGCGGGCGCGCTCGGCGAAGCCTTCGCCCTCCTGCTCGATGAACGAAACCTCGCCGAACCCCACGTTCTCCCCCGCGCACGCATTTTGCGAGCCAAAGAGCTCATCGAAAAAAATTACGCGAAACCCCTCTCCCTCGACAGCCTCGCCGCCGAATGCTTCCTCTCCAAATTCTATTTCGTGCGGCTGTTCCGCCTGCATACGGGCTTTTCTCCCGTCGCTTACCTCCGCTCCTTCCGCATCACCCAGGCACAGACTTTTCTCAAATCTACCGACCTAAGCGTCGAAGAGATCGCCGAACGCGTCGGCTATGAGGACGTCTCCGCCTTTATCCGCGCCTTCCGCCAGGTCACGGGCATCACCCCCAACCAGTTCCGAAAACTTTGATTTTCTCTTTCAGAAATTTTTGCTTTTCCCGTACGCTTTTTTACAGGCAAACGTTTGTCTTTTTTCGTACAGGTTTGCCTCCCGCCGCCGCGGTATGCGGCGGCGGGAGGCAAAAACAATTCGTAGGGCGTGCGTTTTCAAAAACGTTTCGGGGCGGGCGGCAAAATTGCCGCCCGCCCCGAAAGAGGTTTATTTGTTTTGGTTTTTCCGATACTGCGAAGGGGTGACTCCCTTTGCGCGGCGGAAGATGGTGAGAAAGTTGGAGGGGTTGGAAAAGCCGCACCGTCTGCCGATCTCTTGCACGGGGAGATCGCTTCGTCGGAGCAATTCGCAGCACTTTTCCACGCGCACCCCCGAAAGATAGTCGCAAAAGCGCTTGCCGAGCACCTGCCGGAACACCACCGAAAAATACGCGGGCGAATACCCCGCTGCCGCAGCACATTCCGAAAGCGTTACGCGCCTTGCGTAATTTTCGCCGACAAGATCGATCGCCGCTTTCAGCCTGTCGGCATGGCGGAACCGATCTCCCGACGATACGCGCAGATGATGCCTGTATAAGAGCGTAAGAAGCTGCAAAAGTTTCGCCTTGATCATCAGCTTATATCCGTCTTCGCGGCGGCCGTATTCGGCGGCGATCTCGCCGATCAGCCCCGCGATCTCCCGCCCGTACGCCGTGCCCGACGGCACAAGGTTTGCAAACACCTCTTCGCTGTTGAAAAAATTTTCTATGTATCGGTAGTCCACTTCGTCCGCGCCCTGCCAGACAAATTCGGGACGGAATCCCAACACGATCACTTCCGCCCGCTCGCTCGTGCCGCACACCGCGTGCGGCTCGATATGATTGACGATGACCGTGTCGCCGTCGCCCGCTTCCACTTCGCGCTCGCCGAAGCGGTACACGATCTTTCCCCCGCGTACCCCCGTTATTTCCAGATAATTGTGAAAATGCGCGTCTTCCATCACGGTATCCTGCGTGTACACAAATTTTTCCAGAAAAAAACTGAAACCCGATTCCATCTCCCAGTCGTCGTAAACCGTCTTCATGCCGCCCCCCTTTTTTCCATTATACCACGCCCGCCGAAAATTTGGTATATTTTTTTAAAATTTTGGTATCTTTTGATTTTTTCTTTTTTTTCGCTGCTTCTTTACTTGTATCTTTCTTTATGCTATACTGAAAAAAAACGAGGGGAGAATTACCGTCATGCAAATGTACGAACGTTTCAAAAATTTTATGGAAGGAAAACCGATCGACCGTCTGCCCGCTATCGAATGGGCGCCGTTCTGGCCTTTGACCGTCGACCGTTGGAGAAAAGAAGGCCTGCCCGCTGAATGCGTTTCGGTCTATGACATTCAGAATTATTTCGGGCTCGACAAATGCTGCCAGAGCTACTTCACCTGGCAGACCGCCCAGACGCCCCAGCCGAAGGAATACGGGCACGGGATCATACGCGACGAGGCAGATTACGAAAAGATCTTGCCCACCCTGTATCCCGAACCTTCTCTGCCGAAAGAACACATCGAATGGCTGAAAAAGACGCGCGCACAGGGTGATACCCTGCACTTTTTCACCGTGGAAGGCTTTTTCTGGCAGCCGCGCGTTTTGCTGGGAATCGAACCGCACCTCTACAGTTTTTACGACCAGCCCGAATTGTACCACCGCATCTGTGAAGACAACGCCGCATGGCTCAAACGCGTTTTCGAATACGCCATGAACGTCTTCCCCTTTGATTTTATGAGCTATGCCGAGGATATGAGCTACAACAACGGGCCCATGCTCTCCAAGGAGACGTTCGACGAGTTCCTGCTCCCCTATTACAAAAAGACGATGCCCCTCTTAAAGGGATATACCTATTGCTTCGTGGACAGCGACGGCGACATCACCAAAGCCGTGGACTGGTACGCCGAAGCGGGCGCGGACGGCATGTTCCCCCTCGAACGCCAGGCGGGCGTGGACGTTTCCCTATACATCCGCAAACAGCCGCAGATGGCGTTTATCGGACACTTCGATAAAATGTGCATGAAGTTCGGCGAAGAGGCCATGACGCGCGAATTCGAAAGGCTTCTCCCCTCCGCCCGCGCGGGGAAAGTGCTCTTTTCCTGCGACCACCAGACCCCGCCCGACGTTTCCATCGACAATTACAGGACGTACGTACGCCTTCTCAAAAAATACGCCGTTCTTGCCGCGCAAAAATAAGTTTGCGGCAAGCAGGAATGCGGGCGTTTTGCCCTTTCGGCCTGCCCATCAAAGACAAACAGCCGCCGTGCCGCAAATATTGCGGCACGGCGATTTTTCTGCAAAGCCCCCGCGCATCCGCAAAAAGCAGATGCGCGGGGGCCTTTTTTATTTTATGGCAATCGTCGCCGCAAAAAAGACAGCTTTTTCGGGAAAAAGGGAGCCCGAAAGCGCGCTTTTCGGCAGCGTTTTACGCCCTTTAAAAAGGGCAGTTTTGTCAATTTTTCAGCGCACGTTCTACAGATTCCTTGTCGAAACCGCCCACGGCGCCCTTATGCGTGACGGTCAGCGAGCCGCACACATTGCCCATGCGCAAGATCTTGTTCCAGTCCCGTTCGCCCGCCGCCATTGCGCTGAGTACGCCCGCAAAGAACGCGTCTCCCGCGCCCGTGGTATCCACCGCGTGTACGGGGCGGATGGGTTCCTTCCAGACCTTCCCGTCCGCACAGACCATGCTCCCGCCCGAGCCGAGCGTGACAAACACGACCTTGCCGCCCTTCGCCCGTTCGCGCAGCATCGTCTCCGCGTCCGCCGCCGAAGAAAACAGCGAAAGCTCTTCCTCCGACAATTTCACGATGTCCGCCTGCTCCAAATACTTGCCGTAAATGGCGACCGCTTCTTCCTCGCTTTTAAAAATATCGTCGCGGTAGTTGACGTCGAAGCTGACCTTCTTGCCCGCCGCGTGCGCGCTTTTGATCAGTTCGTCCGCAAACGCCCGCCCTTCTTTCTCCGAAAGCATCAGTGAGCCCAAATGCACGATGTCCGCCGCCGAAACGATCTTCTCGATCGCCGAATGCGGCAGCGCATAGTCCGCCGTGTGACGGCGGTAAAAACTGAAACGCCGCTCTCCCTTTTCGTCCAGCTCCACGAACGCCAGCGTCGTGTTCCGCTCCGCGTCTTTTCCTACGTCCAGAAAATCAAAGCCGCGGGCAGCCGCAAAATCTGCAAGAAAATCTCCGATCAGATCCTGCCCCACACGGCCGTAAAATCCGCACTCCATGCCCAGATCTTTCATGCCGCATGCAACATTGAAGGGCGCGCCGCCCGCATACCGCTCATACACCGTATGCCCGTTTTCCGTCTTGCCGATCATGTCGGCCAATATCTCTCCGACGCAAATTATCATACCGTTCTCCTTTTTTCCTCCGCGCCGCGCCCCGAATTCTTCGGACGCGCCGACGAAGACAACGCAGAAACCTTTTTGTCCCTGCTCCGTTTTCAACGCTATTATAGCATATTCTTCCCCCCTTTTGCACGCTTTTTTCCATATCCGCTCCAAAAAATTTCGCGCGCGTCTCCCCGTCCCCCTGCCAAAGTCCCCCTTTTCCGCAAATTTTTTGCAAAATGCGACGAGAAAACGCCTTTTGAATAAGAAAACGCCCCGCGGGGCGGTGAAACCGCGCCGCAGGGCGACGTTCTCTTTTATTGCGGCATCACACGGCCGATGCGTGCCGCTCTTCTTGCTCTTCCGTGAGGCAATCTTTTTCGTCGACGGTGATGTCGTATTTCCCGCCGCCGTACGCAAACTGTTTGCCGCCCAGCTCGATTCTCGCCGAGACAGAACACGGGATCTCGAAATGACAGAAGATTTTTCCGTCTTTGCGCTCCCAACGGCTCACGATATCGCCGCGCACCGTCGAAAACACAGCGCCCGCGCGTTCCAGTCCCTTCGCAAAGACCGGCTTCAACGTGACTTTATCACAGCCGAACGCATCGTCGTCGATGCGGATCCCCGCCAGGAAATGGTAGAAAAACGCGTCGTAGCTGCCGAACATGGGGTGATCGAACGAATCCATTTCGTCGCTCATTTCGCTCTCCCAGCGCTCCCAGACGGACGTCGCGCCGTTTGCCAGCATGAAGCCCCAGCCCGGATATTCGGGATTTTTCAGCATTTTCAGCACGAGATCGGTGTAACCGCCCTCGCCGAGCGCATAGAACAGATGCCTGTACCCGATGTTCCCGCAGGAAGAATGATACCCCAGGCTCACTACGTTCTTCGCCAGATTTTCCGTCACTTGCTTTTTGTATTTTTCCGGCACAACGCCCAGCGACAACGCCATCGCGTTCGCCGTCTGCGTTCCGCCCGCATAGTTGCAGGTTGCTTTGTCAAAATACTTTTCGTGGATCGCTTCGCGGCACTTTTCCGCTTTCAGCGCGTAACCCGCTTCGTCCTCCGCGTACCCCGCGATCGCCGCCAGCCGCGACATCAGTTTAAGGTGCCACAAGAGCGACAGCGTCGATACGTACAGATTGTCCGTATGAATGCGGAAGCAATCGGGCGCGACCCAGTCCCCGTAATAGGAATACTTCATGATGTACCCCTCGGAACAGGACAAAAGATATTCCGTCCACGCCTTGCAATGCGCATATTCTTCCTGCGCGGGGCGCTTATCTCCGTAATACACGTACGACCAGTACGGCATCAGCAGATACGCCACGCACACGGGATCCGCCGGCCGCCCGCCCGTATAATAGGGAGCCGTGTCGCCGATGGCGCCGTTTTCCAGCTGCGTATGCGTAATATCGCGCGTGAATTTCGGGAAAAACCGCTCCATGCCGCAGTTGTACACCGTCTGGTACAGCCGCGAACTCAGATCGTTCAGCCAGCCGAAACGCTCGTCGCGCTGCGGGCAATCGGTTAAGATCCCCTGCTCGTTGTTCAGCTCCGTCACGACCGCGTTCGCGTGCAGCTTCGCCAGCGTTTCGTCCGAACACTCAAACGTTCCCGCACGCCGCACGTCCGTATGTACGTGTTCCGCCGTAACGGAAAGCAATTCGACTTCCCCTTCCGTCTCGATCTGCACGTACTGGAATCCGTGGTAGGTAAACCGCGGCGCGTATTCCTCTTCGCCCTCGCCTTTCAGGATATAAATATCCCGCGCCTTCGCACAGCGAAGATTGCAGCGGTTCACGCTGCCGTCCTCTTTCAGCCGCTCGGCAAACTTCAATACGACGCGCGCGCCTCTTTCGCCGCGCACGCGTATCCGCGCCCAGCCCGCTATGTTCACGCCGAAATCGGCGACCCATTCGCGCTCCGCGCGCTTTGTAAGACTCACCGCCGCGATGCGCTTTGTCACGCGCACGGGCTCGATCGTCTGCGCTTCCAGCTTGCCCGCAGGAGGCGAGGTGTACACCGTAAACATCCAGCCTTTATCCCACGTCGGCACATACTCCGTCGTCGCCCACGTCTTCGGAACGCGGCTCTCGATGCGCGCATCGTAAACTTCGCCGTCATAAAAACTGTTGTCCACGACGGGACTTCCGCCGACCCACCAGCCGCCGTTTACGGACGAATGAAATTCCTCCGTCTCGCCGTCCGCATAGTCCACGTAGATCTGTACGAGCACCTTCTTTGCGCCGAACCAGCCGTGCCCCACTTCCACGCCGAACACATTGTCGCCCGCGTGCATCAGAGGCGTAAGGTCGTGCGTGCGGTACAACACCCGCTCCGCATATTCCGTGATCGGCGGATCCAGCACCGCGTCGTCCGTCTTGACCCCGTTGCAGTACACTTCACAACATCCTACCCCGCATACATACGCGCGCACACGGGTGAATTCCTTCCCTTTCACGGGAATCACTTTGCGGTAAAGCGTCGTGCCGCCCTGGTCTTTCACGGGCATCGACATCCACGTGCCCTTCCAGTCGTCCGCGTCCAGACCCGTTTCGAAAAAGCTCACGCCGCTCTCCGCCGTTCCGCCCTCGTATCCGACATATACCTTCCAGTAACATTTCTGCCGCGAACGGAGCGTTTCGCCCCTGTATTCGGCGTAAAACGCCGACGAGGAAAACACGGCGCCCGTATCGTACAGATCTCCCCGTCCGCCGCGAAGCTCCGCTTCGGATGAGGCGACGATCACACGGTACCAGGACTGCGTTTCGCCGTCCGATTCCGTTTTCCAGAAAAGCCGCGGCTTTCTGCTGTCGATCCCCAAAGGATCGATCTGATATTCACAAGCTGTTTCAGATACTCTCAACATAACTTCAGAACCTAATTTACGGCACGGTCCGCGGAGAAATGCCTTTTCGGCATTCCTCCCCGTGCCCGATCGTTATTTTACTTTTCCTTACGCGTTTTGCGGAGCAGCAAAACCGTGCCCGCCATGATCAGTACGGCCGCCGCCGCTGCGCTCACGCCGATCGCCGCGCCGCTGCATCCGCCGCCGTTTACTACTTTGACCGTCAGCTCGCCGCGCTTGGTCTCGCCGTCGATCGTCACAGCGATGCTGTACGTCTGTTCGCCCGTCGCCGAGGTGTCTACCGTCGTCGAAATCACCACGCGCTCGTCGCTGAGCTTGATGCTCTCCGTCGTGCCGTCCGAATACGTTACCGTCACTTCGTACGCCGAAGGATCAAACTCGCTGCCAACTTTTACTTCGATGCTGCCTCCAACCTTGGAAATGCCGCGCTTCACCGTGACCGTGATCGTCTTGACAATGTCCGCCATCGGCTTGCCTTCCGCGTCCACGCCGCCCGAAAGCGTAACCGTGATCGTAGCCGTGCCGACCTTCATACCGATCATGTTGCCTTGCTGCGTTACCGTAACAATGCTCGAATCGGAAGACTCGTACGAGAACGTTCCGAGCGTCGCATCGGAAGGTACACGCACCGCGCCCACCGACGCCGTTCCGCCCACCGTGAGCGTCATGCTCTCGTCGACCTGGAAGTCCGTGTATTCCTTGTAAAGCTGCCACAGGCTCTTCGTCCCGTCTTCTTCATAGCAGTAATAGGTGTAATCTGCATCCAGATACCCTTCTACGATCAGATATCCTTCCCCTTCGATCGGGCGGTTCGGATCGGACGTCTTGTTCCCGATCCATGCGTAAATCGGCATGCCCGCTTTGAAGGTGATCTTGTCGCCCAGTTTGTAGATGGGCGCATACGTCGTTCCTTTGTAATGATCTTCCGACGAATATCCCATGTTGGTCGTCGCGCCTTCCGGCTTGATCATGACCAGCATGTTCGTCCCGATCTGCCATACGCCGATGCGCTTGTCATCGCCGCTGCCGAGGTATACTTTCCCTTCCGCCGTCGTGTACTCGATGTACGACGCGATCGTGTTCAGTTCGCTCTGCGAAAGCAGGTTGGTCGTGTTCGTGGAATAGCTCGAAAGCCCGATCATCATGTGCCCGTTCCACGTTCCTTCGCCGGGGTTGCGGTCATCGTCGATATCGTAACCCGATACGCCGATGCTGTTGAACAGCCCGATCTGCTTGTATTCGTATACGACAACCGTGATCTCCGTTTCGAATTCGTTGTCATCCATGATCGTCAGATGATATTCGCCCGGTTTTTCGTAGCTTGCGTCCGCTTCCTTGAAAGATCTGATCCATTCGTCCTTGATGTCGAAAAGATCGCTCTCCGATCCGTCCGCATACACGTACTTGCCCTGCAGATCGAATCCCTGCGTCAGAATGGACGTAGGCTTTTCCGCTGTGCTCACCGGTACATAGTACTTGATCCCGTTATCCGGCTGCTCGATGACCAGCCGACGCTGTTCTTTTTCGTCCGCCGTCTCGTCGCGCAGGGTGATCTCCACCGTCTTGGAAATATCCTTGTAGCTGACCGTCACCGTGACTTTGCCCGCCTTTTTCGCAGTCAGTTTGCCCGTGTAATCGATCGTCGCATACTCGCTGTTGTCCACTTTGTAGCTGTAATTGACGTTGACGCCTTCCGCCGCTTCCACTTTAATCTGCAGCGTCGAACCTACGATCGCTTCCTTCTTCTGATCCGCCGCGATGCTGAAATCCGTCGGTTCGCACAGAATCTCAAACTTCGATCCCGTGTAAATGTAGCAGACGTCCTCTTTGAGCGCTTCGTTCGCCAGAATACGGAATCCCTTGCTGAACGTGAGCATGCTGCCCTTTTCCACCGTGCCGATGTTGCCCGAATCATCTTTCTTGCGCACATAGAAACGCGCGACCGTGTTGTTCACGCGGCAATAATGAATGTTGCCCGTCGTTCCGTCGGGGAACGTGAACGTCACATAGTTGAGAATATCCGTGTCCGTATAATTCGGATCGCCGAAATTCTTTTCATTGGATGAATCCGTGTTTACAAAGAACACCGTGTCGTTGTTCCCGTTCTTCGGGTCCGTCGTCGTGACGGAGAGAATCTTCATGTCCGTAAAGGAAGAAAGATCCGCTTCGAAACCGTTGTCACCGTATACAAATACGTAGTCGATGGCCGTCGTATAAATGGCCGTGCCGGAATTGGAATTGACCGTGAATCCCGCCGCAATGCGCAGCGTGTCACCCTTTTCGGGCGCGTTGAGCGCCAAAGTGAGCGCATCCGAGCTCTTGAAATAGAAGAGCAGGCTGCCGCCGTTCCCCTGCACCACGCCGACGTTGACGCTGGCGCTGCCGCGCGTATAAGTCACTTTCGAAGAATCTGCCGTAAGATTGCTCATCGAACCGAGGTTGAGCATGTTCGTGGAAACGCTCAGCGTGACAGGATACGACGCATTTCCGCTGCCCAACGTCACCTGGGAAAGACGCATCTGCGGCTCGAGAGCCGTGCCTTTGTATTCGATCCATTCGCTCCCGTCATACACGAAAGAAATCTCTTTCTGCACCGCTTCCGTCGCCAGAATGCGGAATCCGGGTTTGATCGTGATCTTGCTGCCCACGGGCAGAGTGTTGATGTTCAGGTTGGAACCGCCGCTCGGACGAATAAAGAAACGCGCCACCGAACCGTTTGCACGGCAAGTCCATACATCCCCCGTCTTCCCGTCGGGGAAGGTGAACGTGATGAAGTTCAGAATGTTCGTAGCCGTGTAATTGTTGAGGCCGAAATTCGTCTCGTTCGCGGACGTCGTGTTGACATAGAAGATCGAATCGAGATCGTTGTTCACGACGTCTTTCGTCGTGATCGATTCCACTTTGATCTCCGTGAACGCGCTGAAATCTTCCACAAACTTTGTGCCGTCATAGACGTAGGTGTGCCCCGCGTCGACCGTGTAAATGAACGCGCTGTCCTTGGACTTGAAGGAGAACGTTTCGTCAATGATGAATTTGTCCCCTTCCTGCGCGCCTTCCGTCGCCAGATCCAGCCCGCTGTTTCCCACCGCGAAATAGCAGTAGAATTTCGTGCCGTGACCCTGGATTACGCTGGCGGGAATGGATACGTCGCCGCGCACAAACGTCACTTTGGAAAGATCCGCTCCCAACAGGTTGCCCTGATCGCCCAGCGAAGAAGTCACGTTCGTGTTCACGTCCACACGCATCGGGAATGAAGCGTTCCCCTTTACCCTCTCCGCCGAGAGAATGTTCGCCGTCGCTTCCTGCGGTTCGGAAGGAAGCTCCGTGCCCTTAATCCAGGCCGCTCCGTCGTAAATATAGTTGACTTCCTCGTTGATAATGTACGTCGTCGTGCCGTCTACCGTGCTGAATACAAATCCCGCCGCGATATTCAGAATATCCCCGCGCGCGAGCGTGTTCAGCGTCAAAGGAAGATCGGTACTCGACTTGAAATAGCAATACATCTGCGTGCCGTGACCTTGTATAGTACCTGCACTGACCGACTTCCCGTTCCGTTGAAATGTAACCTTAGACATTTCCGTCGTATTCAGATTGGTCATCCCGTTCCCGATGGAACTTTTCACGTCGGTATCGACGTGAATACGAATGGGAAAACTTCCGTTTCCCTTACTCGTCGTCACACTCACCACGTTTGCGGCGGTTTCCCCTTCCGCAAACGCAGAGAAAGTCAGACACATGATTGCCGAAACTGCCATGCATACCGCAAGAAGCAATACCAGCAATTTCTTAGTCCTGCTCATAAATTCTCCTCTCCTTAAATTTTTTTCTTCACATCCCGTACGCGTAACCGAAACGGCCGATCGGCGCGCTGTCTCCGGTGATGTAATAGTCTAAAATGTCATCCTGTTTTTGCACGTTGTCGCAAACTTTGAACGAAAGCGATACGTTGTCCCCGCTCAGGCCCAGCGCCGAAAGCGGAATCTTGTACACGATCATGTTCCCCGATACGTACGTCTCCGCCGTCCCCGCATCCGTCCAGTTAAAACCGCTTTGGGTGCATTTTTCGATGGACGTCGTCCCGTTTTCGCCCGGTTTCCGGTTGATAATGTAGTTGAACCCCGCAAAGGACTGCGTCGTGTCGCCCGCGCCGATCAGAAGATTCATCCAGTTGGTGTCCGTCCCGTTATACGCCGTGATCGGGTCTTTCGTGTCCACACGGAAATACACATATTCCGAATCGTGCACCACTTTAATCGAAACAATATCGTTCCTGTTGGAATTATCGACATACGTATGCGCTACGTTTGCGGCATTTTCGCCGTCTCGCGCCATCGCATCGCCCGAGAAATCCGCATATTCGAGCAGAATATTCTTCCAGTCGTCCAGATTCTGTATGTCGATCGTCTTGGTTACCATCTTGTACTTGGTACTCTCGCCCATTTTCAGATTGCGCGTGTTCGCCGCAAGCTGGATATAGAATCCGTCCCCGTACTCGGTTCCCATTTCGATGTCGCGCGAATACTCCGCGTTATAATCGTCCACGAACCATATATCTTTGCCCGTGTAGCCGCTCGTACTGTTTCCGCCGCCGGGCTGCCCCGTGACCGACTTGATCGCCGTCCATTCGTTCCAGCCCGTCACGAACACGTTCTTCACCATGCCCGCCTTGTCATAGGCGAACGCCTGCTCCCACTGCCAGTTGAAATTCGCACCCTGACGCCAGTCCTCTTCCACCGTGGAACCGTTGTAGCCGCGCGAAGAATTGGGAAGCTGATCGGAAAAGAATACGCTCGACTCCGAATGCTGCGCCACGCTCACCGACGCATTCCCGTTCTGATGCGGCGCGGGAGATCCCCACTGCATCCAGGGGAAACCCTTATTATCGTCCACTTTGGACGACGAAGGCCACTGCGATTCATAGAAATTGTAATAGCTGTACAGAGGATCGCCGGTCGGCAAGACCGTCGCCGCGCCGGAAGAGAGCGACTGATCCGTCGAGCCGATGTTCGCGGACGAAATGCCGACGATCACCGGACGCGTGTCCCCTTCAAAGCGGAACCAAAGATTGTCGTACTGCCCCGATACATAGAACGCGTTGTAGATCCTGCGCACCGTGTCCGCCGAAGAAGAATTCGTGTAGAAAGATACTTTCGGCACGTTCCAGCCCTGATCGGCATACTTTTGCAGAGTTTCCAGAATCAGTTCCACGACATCCTCGTAAATAAGCGTGTTCGTGCAATCGAACATGATGTAATCGATGTTCGCCATCGTCAGAAGCTCCACATGACGTGTGATCACCCACGGATCGCGCATGGAATAGTACCCGTACAAAGGCTCGCTCGCAAAATGGAACTGCCCCGTCGGACTCTGCCCCGTCTGATCGTTCGTATCGTAAAGCGGCGAATCGTCGCCCAGCTGTTCCAGTTTGTTCACGTCATAGATGCCCGTCATGCTCTGCGAACCCAGCCACAGGAAATAAAACACGCCTACGTATTTTTTTTCGGCGTTCGTGGGATCGCGCACTTCCACTGTTCTGCCGTAATCATCCGTCGCCACCAGGTTCGCCACACTGTATTCCTGCGGCGTAAGACCGCGCGTATCGTATTTCAGATCCGTCGTACCGCCGTCTCCGCCATTCCCGCCGCGCGCACAGCCGCATAAAAATGCCGCCGATAACGCGCATACTGTAAACATTTTCAAAAATTTTTTTCCTTTCATCCGTCGCTCCTAACCTTTCAGACCGTCCATCGCAACACCTTCGATGAGCTGCTTCTGGAATATAAAGAACAGTACCGCCGGCACAAGACTCATGATAACGCCCGCCGCCATGCGGATGTGAACCATATCGTTCCCCGTCGCGCCGTTCTGCAAAAGATAGAACACTTTGTACGCGAGCGTCGCAGGGAAACTGTCGTCCAGACGCCACACCAACGGGCCGTAGTAATCGCCCCAGTTGGACGTGAACACGTTGATCATGATATAAATCAGGATGGGCTTGCAGAGCGGAAGCCCGATAAAGAAATATCTGCGCAATGACCCTGCCCCGTCGATTTTCGCCGCATCGTCGATGTCCTTGGGGATACTCTGCAAAAACGAACGCGCAAGGAATATGTAGATCGCACCGCCGCCCGTAATGTTCGGGATCGTCAGCGGATACAGCGTGTTCAGCCAGCCGATCTTCGAGTACAGGACATACAGCGGAACCTGCGTCACTACGCTCGGAAGCATCAGCGTCGAGAGCATGAACGCAAAAATAATGTTTTTACCGATAAATTTGCAGCGCGCAAATCCGAACGCCACAAACGTCGCCGAAAGCGGAACCGCGATCAGGTTGAACACGATCACCAGCATCGTATGCCCGAATGCCGCAAGATACCCGCTGTCCTGCAGGATCTGGGTATAGTTCGAAAACTGCGGAACCGACGGGAAAAGCTTGAACGTGGAAGAAATAACTTCTTCCTGCGTCATCAGGCTCTTCATGACCATGTAAAAATACGGAAACACCAGGATCAGCGCAATGATGATCATCAGAATGTGCATCAGCACTTTGAAAACGATCTCGCCGCGCTTGACTTTCGTATTGATATCCAGAGATGAATTTTTTATCGCTTGCATGATCAGTCCTCCCTGTATATCTTCGAACGGGCAAAGAACAGGACGGCTGTCAGAATACCGATAAAGATCAGCAGGAACCACGACAGCGCGCTTGCATAACCGTATTTGCTGTTCACAAACGCTTCGTTGTAGATGAGTACCGCAAACATATACAGCGAATTGCGGTAGCCTTGTCCGTTGTACGCATAGGTGAGCGTACCGTTGTATTGCAGCGTTCCGATCAGCATCGTGACGACGTTGAAAAAGATCATCGGGAAGCTCATCGGAATGGTAACGTTCAAAAATCTTTGGATCTTGCCCGCGCCGTCGATCTTCGCCGCTTCGTAAAGCTGAACGGGAATCGCCTTGAACGCCGAAAGCCATAAGATCATGCCGCCGCCGATGCTCCACATATTCATCAGGAAAATGGAGCTGATCGCCGTCCATGAACTTTCGCTTTCAAAAAACTGACTGTGCAGCCCGAACAGCCCCAGAAACTGGTTGAATACGCCGTTCGCCGCAAACATGTCCTTCCACAAAAGCCCCGATACCACGCCAGGGATCACGCAGGGAAGATAGTAAATCACGCGGAACGCGCCCACACTCTTGTACGGTAAATTTACAAGCGTCGCCAGCAAATAGCTGGATACCAGCACGATCGGCACACTGACAAACGCATAGAAAACCGTGTTGCCGAGAACTTTCCAGAAAACCGGATCGGTCGCAAACATATAACGGAAATTGCCCAAGCCTACCGGATAGTAATAGATGGCGCCCGTATAGTTAAAGAAAGACCAGATCAGCGACTGTACCATCGGATAAAGCGTAAAGATAGCAAGACCGATGACCAAAGGTGCCACAAACATCCAGCCTTCCCGGTTCTCTTTCCAGATCTGTTTGATCTTACCGGAGCGCGGCGACGGCTTTTTCGCCGCACTCTCGGTCACTTTCTTATCTTCTGCCTCAGACGATACTGTTGAATACATCTTGCACTTCCCCTTTGAACAGGTTGTATGCGGTATCTGCCGTTTCCTTCAAAGCATACGCGCCGACGTACGTATTCATTGCATTCACGATCCCGCTCGTAAATTCGGGCTTTGTGTCCGCCAGGAACGGAAGTCCCATTTTATAGTCCGCACCCCATACATACGCTTCCATATTGAAAGAAGCACTGTACTGTTTGTGCCAGTTCGCTTCAGGATTCTCGATGGAAAGATCGCTGCGGATGGAAGGCAGGTTCAGTCCGCCGTCCGAAGCTACTTTCTGCTGTCCGTCATAGCTCATCAGGTACGCAAGGAATGCCGCCGAAGCATCCAGTTTCGTCTGATCCGATGTAGTCGCCTTGTTCAGCGCATACCCCGCAATTCCGTTGCCGATCACGGAGTTTTCCCCGTTGATCAGAGGGAAAGATACGACGTCGAATTTGGATTCTTTGGTCGCCTGATTGACCAAAGCCGCCATATTGTACAGCTTGTCGATCGACGTCGACTGGAAATACAAAGCACCCGTACCGCTTTGAAAGCTCGACTGGCCGGAATTTTCGCCCGCCACATATCTCTTGTCCACAAGTTCTTTTACAAACGCCACGATCTCGTCGCTCTTCTCTTTCGTCAGAGCAAATTCGCCGTTCTCGTTCAGCACTTCGCCGCCAAGACTCTTGATGATCGGATATGCCACCGATTCCCACGTCAGGTTCGCATCCACGGGATAGAATTCCCGGTTATTGTAATCCGAATCGGTCGTCGTATCATAGAAATTACGCACAGATTCGCAGATCGTCAGAAAATCGTCCCACGTCCAGCCGTCCTGGATCAACGTCATGTCCGCACCCGCTTTTTCCAGGATCTCTTTGTTGTAGAAGCATACTACCGAGTCGATCGAACGGGGAATCGCATAACGGTTCTCACCGACCGTTCCCATTGCTTTGAAATCCGAATTGAAATCGGTTTCATAATTGAACACGCCCGCCTGCGTACCCTGCTCGATAAACTGGTTCAGGTTGAGCGAAATGCCGTTGCTGATCAGAAAGTAGAAGTTGGATGAGTTCGTCCAGATAATGTCCGCCAGGATTCCCGCCTGCGACTGCTGGAATACGACCGTGTTGTAACGCTCGATCGTCAGCGTGTTGATCTGTACCTCGATCAGCGGATACTTCTGGTTGAATCCCGCGATCAGCGCGTTCATGATCTTGCGCTCATATTCGTCGTCGGGGATCAGCACTTTGATCGTCGTCTGCGTGCTTGCAGGAAGATCAAAATTTACAGTATATTTCACTTCTTCAGTCGTGTCGCCCGGACGTTTATATGAACATCCGACTGCCGCAATCACCATTACCAATGCCAAGAGCAAACAAGGGATCACCTTCAAAAATCTTTTCATTGTCTTCTCCTTTATCTTTTTCCGCTGCCGCGGATTTTCTGTTAATATGGCAGTCAGTGCGTCAGCACTGACTTTTTACTTGGAAAGTAAAAAACTTTTTTTCAGATCGTTTTATAGTCACAGATCGCCGTCATGATGTTCATCGCGTATACGCGGTGCATGAAGTCGTTCGGGTGGTTGACGTTGCTCGAAGAAATTTCGCAGTAACGCTTGATCTCCAAAAAATTCTTCCCGACTGTCTGCATGTTGATGTATTTCACGCTGCCGTCGTCGTACTTTTGCGAAAGCTCCGCAAGTTTCGCGCCGTAACTGTCAAACAGCCCCGCCTGCTTTTCGTACAGCGGATTGCAGGGGAACGAGTTCACCAAAATGATGTCGCACGTCGGAGACGCCGCCCGCACTTTGAGCAGGATCTCTTCGATGTTCATCTGGTATTTCATCGCCGATACGGGCGTCGCCGCCGTCGCGTCGTTCATGCCGTACGCGATCACGCACAGGTCGGGCTTCGCATCCAGAACCCTGTTAAAGCTCAGCGTTCCCTCGCCCGTCAGCGGCCATTCGCTCACCGTGCCGCCCTTCGCGCCGCTCGTGTACGTCACGTTCACCCCGTAAATGCGCTCGATCTCCGCACAGACCTGCTTCGCATAACAGGGCGTGTTCGGCTCCACGTGCAGGTTGTCCCCCGTCGAAGAGCTCCCGTCCGTGATGCTGTCGCCGATAAACGCCACACTCACGTCCTGCCCCGTCTGAAGCTTGCTGCGGAAATTCATCAGCATCGTCCCGTCATAGGTGTTGAACAGCCCCGCGGGAAGTTCGCTTACGTCATAGACGTACGTCACCGAAAGATACCTTCCATAGAACAGGCTGCTCTCCGTGTATACGTACGCGCTCGCGTCGCCCGGCTGTCCGCCCCACACCGTGTACTTGCTCACCGCGTCGGGCGCCGTGCTGTATTCATACCCTTCCGGAATGTCCACTCCGTGCTCCGCATTCTCCGACAAAAGCTCGATCGACGACCCTTCCGGGATCACCAACCGCTTGTTCTCCGCATCCACGACGTAGTCCGTTCCCTCTTCGTACGTCTTGGAAAGTTTCTGATCCATCACCGACACCACCTTCAAAGGCGTGTACAGCAAATTCGCATACGCATCGCCGTTTTCGTACGAAATCGGCAAAGCGATCTCATTGTACATGACGTTCCCCAGCCAGTAAGGCTGCGTCATCGCACTCTCATAGCTCTCTTGGGAATACGTAAGCGTCTGATAATCGGCGTTGTAGAGAGGAAACAACGAAAGATCGGTCTTTCCTCCGTCTCCGCCGTCCTTCCCGCTGCCGTCACAACTCGCCCCGAGTACCCCGACAGCCGCACATGCCATTACACAGGCAATCCAACGAATCAATTTCTTTTTCAATTTGCTTTCTTCCTCCAAACAGTAAACAGGACTCCCGCCGCAAGCAACACACCCGAAAGAATCAACGCCGAAGATACGGCGGCTCCTCTGCATCCGCCCGCACTTCCGCCCTCCTCTACACGGAATGTCACACTTTGGCTGACCAGCCCGATTTCGCCTTCCCTGCGGCACACCAGCACCGCTTCGGTTTCCTCATCATTCAGATAGACCACTTTCGCAGGAACGGTTGTCGATTCACCCTTATATGTCAGTGCAGGGATCTCGATCGTCTCGCCGTTCTGAGGCTGCGCTTCTACGGAAATTTCCTGTCCGATCTGCAATTTTTCTATTTTATCGGAAGCATACCGAGGATCGTCCGTCGTGATGCCCGTCACCCCGTAACGGAACGCTTCCGTCATAGAATCCAAATCATATGTCCACATCCACAGCGAATACCCTCTGTCCGCAAACGTACGGAATACGTCCAGATATGCGCTGCTCGTCGTGCCGCTGCCGTATTTGGTGCGGATATTCGTCGCTTTCAGGCTGCTGTCGATATTGAACGCCATATCGATGCCCGCACCGCGCGTTTTCGCCGCCGTCAGTGCCGTGTCGCCGTCCGTCAGGTACTGCAAAAGCGATACCGACGTGTTCGGCAGATACTCCCGCGCAAGATCCAGCTGGTTCTCGTAGAACGAGATCACCACGATCCTGTCCGCCATGTCGTACTGCCGCACCTTCGCCGCAAACAAAGGTACCAGATCTGTTTCCTTGCCTTTCAGCTCGATAATCATCACCAGCTCATCGTTCCCCGACGAAAGCACCGCGTCGAACACCTCTTCCAGCGTCGGCACTTTGCACCCGTTCGAGTTCGCAAGATCCAGCGATTTGATCTCTTCCAGCGTCAGCGAATTCACGTTCACGTTCTTCCCGTTGTACGGGATCTGGTCGTTGTGGAATACCACGATCTGCCCGTCTTTCGTCAGCCGTATGTCAATCTCCACGTGCGTCGCCCCGATCTTCGCCGCTTCCGCCACCGCTTCCGCGCTGTTCTCCATGTACAGCATGTGATCGCCCTTGTGCGCCGCCACAAACGGCGTCCGCGTCGTCACCATCGGAAGCCCTTCCGCATCGGTATCCGAAGCCGCCGCGATCTTCACGAATACCTCGCGCACCGCCGCGGCATCACTCGTGATGATCCCGTACGCCCCCGCTCCGATCGCATCCGCAATCTGCACCGTACTTCCGTCCGTCTCCACCCACACGCTCTTGAAACGCGCCTGCAGATATCGCACGTTCTCCGCCGTCGCGTCCGCGTGCGAAAGAACCAGCACCTGTATGCCCAATACGTTCGCATACCCCATCTCCGCAAGACATTCCGCCTCCGTCGCCGCCGATGCGGGAGCATAATAAAGCGCCGTACCGCTCCGCTGCGAATAGGCCGAATTCAGGATCGTGATGTCCGAAGACATGACCGCCGCGTCGGCTATCAACTTCTCTTGCGCAAAATTCAGGTACAGCGCCAACGTTTGTTCATCCTTTATCGCTCCGATCACCGCGGCCCCCGCAGGCATCTTCGCATACGCATCTTCCAGCAGCTCCAAAACGTTCCCCGATTCGTCCGTCACGTTCAATGTCCCGTCCTGCGAACTTAAAAGGAATTTCACCGAGGCCACTCCCTCCGCTTCCTGCATCGAGCCGAGTACCTCCGCGCTCGCCGCTTCCAGGATCACCGTCGGCTGTCCGTACAGCAACGATTCACTCTCCGCTTCCGCGTGCGTCTCTATTCTTAAAAATGGTATCCCGCTCAATACGAACGCCAGCACCGCCACCAAAACCAAAGGCAGCTTTTTCATATACCGATTCTGCTCCTTATAACTTTTTCTTACACCCTTATTATAACGCGATCTTCCTTTACTAACAATGAATAATTTTATGGAAAAATTGCACTATCTTTCGATTTCATTGTTAAAAATTCCCTATTTATGATATTAATTTAAGAACAAGTGATCGAATTGTGAAAACGTTTCCACATTTGCATTGACAGAATAAATGCTTTGCTGTATAATGATCCCGAAAAAATAAATTTCTCCCGAGGTCTGCCATGAACGATAAAATCAACCCCTTCGAGAGCATTAAACCCAAAATTTTAGAGGCCGGCTGCGACAGCGTCGACAGCTCCTGGCACCGCTTCGTCGCCTTCTTCCCCTACTACCGCATCTATTACATCGTCAGCGGCCACGCCGTCATCTTCTTAGAAAACAACAAAATGCTCGAACTTGTCCCCGGAAATCTCTATTTTATCCCCGCTTTTTCTCTCTTCGACGCACACTGCGACCAGATTTTAAAACATTATTGGGTTCACTTCAACCTCGATATCACCACCGCAAGCTACCTCTCCGTCTTCCAGACAAAAAATATCGTCCCCGCACTCCCCATCGACGAACCCGTCATCGAACTGCTCACCCAAATCGTCCGAAAACCAGACAAGGGCATCTCTGACCTGCTCGCCAGCGAAGGTCTCCTCCGCTTCCTCCTCTCTAAATTCCTCCCCGAAGACAGCGACGCCCTCTACGCCAGCTCTGCCCGCTTCGTCCCCGTCCTCAAATACATCGACGACAATATCCAAAACCAGATCTCCAATACCAAACTCAGCGAACTCATGTACGTCAGCACGACCTACTTCAGCAGCCTGTTCACCAAACAGTTCAAAATCTCCCCGCAACAGTATATCCTCCAAAAACGCCTCAATATGGCCATCTCCATGCTCTTCGAAAGCAACCGCAGCGTCCGCGAAATCGCCTACGCCTGCGGCTTCGAAAGCGAAAATTACTTCAACCGCCAGTTCAGAAAACTCACCGGCATGCCCCCCGGAAAATACAGAAAAATTTCACAGAACCTCAACCTTTCGCGCCGCTAATAAACCGCCGCCGCCCGCGCTTTCTGCGCGGGCGGCGGCCTTTGGGTTTTAAAGACAGGACGATCTGTCGGAAAAAGGGTGCTTTGCGCGGGGACTTGCCGCATTTCCGCGCAAAGCGGAAAAGTGCGGCAGACTGGAAAATTTTTCCGTCAATACAAGAGGCGGGATCGCATAAAGCGCTCCCGCCCCTTTACAAAAGAAAAAACATATCCGTGATACAAAAAAAGCGCCGCAGCGCGGATATTCCGCGCTGCGGCGCCGTTTTTTGTCTTGGACTGTCTTTTTTATTTGGACACGATCCGTTCGATCTTCGTGATGCCGAACGGGAACGTCTTATAGGCGGGATCGAACCATTGGCTCTTGCCGTCTTTCCAGCTCATGCTCATCGTGAAGCTGAACGGGGACACCCCGTCCTTTTCGTTGGCTTTGAGATGGAACGGCCCGAACATGTTGCGCAGGCTCGCCGTGACTTTGAGCGCGACTTTGTTCGTGCCCTTTTTCCATTCGACTTCCGTGCTGTCACCGAGCGCACACTTGTACTCTTTCCCGTTCACCGTGAAATGCACCGTCATGTAATCGCCCGTAAAGCGCAGGAGGGAGCGCCCGTCCTCTTCCGATTCGATCTGCGCTTCGAACTCCGCGTCGCCCGCAAAGAATGCGTAGCCCTGCCCCGCGATATCCTTTACCGACGGCGTGTGCGTGCAGGCCGCCAGACGGCGCTGCGCGTCCGTCTCGAATCTGCCGCGCAGATAGACGGGGTAAATATAGGTGTCGTACACGAGGCAGTTACGCACGCTTTCCGTCGCTTCGGGATCGAAAAGCGCGAAACGCACCTCGGGTTTTTGGTAAAAATCAACCGAATAGGTGAATTCGTTTTCACCCTCGCGGAGAAGATCTGAAATGTCTGCCTCTTCGAACAGCATGTCGAACGCGCTCTGCCCGAACGACAGTTCCTTTCCGTTCAGACGGAATTCTCCGCCCCTGTCCTTTTCGCGCATCAGCCGCACCGCGACCTTGTCTTTGACCGGAAACGCATAGCGTACGTACAATTTCCCGCGGTAATCTTTGCGGATCAAGTCTTCCGTCACTTCGCTGAAATACCGCTTCTCCCCGTACGTCTTGCCGTCCGTCGAGATCTGCACGAAATCCAGCGTCAGATTGTTCTCCCCGATCTTCACAAAACGGAAAAGATCGGTGACGTCCTCCGCTTTTCCCGCCGAAAACACGCTTTCCCGCGCGTCCCTGTCCGCAAGCAGAACCGCGCTCTCTTCCGCCGCAAGCTCCAAAACGCCCTCTGTCTTTTCCTCGCGCAGCGTGACGGGATTTAGCTTCGTGTACTTCCCTTCCAGCTCGATCTTCGACGTATTCTCGCTCTCGTTGAAAAGATACAGCATCGCAAAGTTTTTGCCCTTGCGGAAGGTGTATTCCACGGGCACGCTCGCCTTGAATTTCACCGCGCCGTCCGCCGCAATTTCGTCCAGCGTCGCATTCTGCCGCAAGAACGAATAATCGTCTTTCTTTCCGTCCGTGTACTGCGGAATTCCGTCAAACAGACAGATCTTTCCGCCCTGCGCCGCGTATTCCTGCAAAATTTTCTTCGTCGAAGCGTACAGATTGGACAGGTACGGCACGATCACATACTTGTACTTCATGCGGCCAAACGCCAGCGCGCTCCCTTCCGCATGCCCGTGACGGCTCAGAAGCGATTCGTCCCCCAAATGATAGGCAATGCCTTTCTCCTTGAGAATCGACTGCAATTCCATAAGACGTATATCGAAAATACGCGCCTTTTCCTCGTCGTCGCGCTTGTACTGCAAGTACACGCTCGAAAGCGGACTGATCACCAGCGCGTTCACCTGCTCGTCACTGTTGGACAAAAGATACCCCAAATGCGTGAAATAATCGTTGAAATCCGCAAAATCGTCCCGCCAGGGCATATGCTCCGAAAAGCAAGGCGGATGATCGTATTTTCCCTGCTCCGCCAGGCTGTACGAGTAAAGATGATGGCACATCATCGTCACGCCGCGCACAAACTGCCCGTCGCCGATCGCCCGCAGACGGCGCGGCGGCGTGTCGTACCCGCTGCAACCGAACGTCTCCGTCAGCGCCTGCCGCTTCCCGAGCTGCTCGCGCGCACTCCCCAGCTGCTTCGCCGACAGCCGCGCCGAAAAACTGTCCGCAAGATCGTCGATCGCGGGAATCGTCTCATATTCGTACGTCTCCGTAACTCCCGCGCCGCCCCACATCTGTGTGAACAGCCAGCTCTCTTCCACACTGTGTCCCGTCAGCGCACATCCGTGCCCTTCACACCAGTCGTACAAACGCTTGTAAAAATTCCGCACGTACACGCTGTGTATCAGCTTGTAATACCGCTCACGGTATGCAAAATCTTCCTCTTTGTCAAAAAACAAATGAATCAGCCCGTCGCGCAGCTCTTCCCCGTACATCGCCCTGTACTCGTCGTCCAGAACCACCGAGTACGGCGTCGCATAACGGTAATATTGCGGTTCGTCCGTGAAAAATCCCGCAAATTCCTTGCCGAATCTGTCCTTGAACCGTTCATAATACTTTTCATACGTCAGTCCGATGAACTGGTCCATCACCGCAGGATTCAGAATGTCCGTGTTCGCGGGAGAATAGTTCAGCTTCACCGAATATACCTTTCTGCCCTTTGCCGCGTCCGCCGTATCAATCCGCTCGAATCCGCTGCCCTCCGCCGCAAAACTCGCCATCGCTTCGCCGTCAAAGCCCTCTTCCAACGTCAGATACGTCGCAAGATTTTTCTTGTCCTTGAGCAGCTCCCCGCCGACAAACCCGCTCGGCCAGCCGTTTTCATCGTACACCCACGCGCGCATGTTCAGCTCTTTCGCCTTGTCCAGGCACGCCTCCACACACGCAAACCACTTTTCGCCCAGATACGGCGTCTTCAGCCCCGTCCGCGCGTGCATGATGAAGCCGCCCAAATGCCGCTTTTTCATCGCCACGATCTGCTTTAAAAGCGCGTCGATCTCCAGCTCGTTGTTCCAGCTCCAGAACGGGATCCCCGCATATTCTTTCAGATCTGCACTCTTAATCTCTTCTATGATGTCTTTCATTCCGCACCCTTCTTTGTCTTTTTTCAAACTTTTCTCGCAGAGAAAGCCGCCGCAAAGCACCGCTTTGCGGCGGCTTTTACGGCTTTTGCCGCAACTTTTAAAATTTATCAGAGATTGTCGGGTTTGTCTTCCAGCTTCAGATCGAAATCGCCCAGCTTTTTGACCTTGAACCCGTTCTTTTTGTACTCTTCGTAGTTGAACGCTTCCAGCTCGTCGATCGCCAGTTTGTGGAATTCATAGAAATTGTGCCACCATTCGTAGCCCGAACCCAAATGCGCGTTCAGATAGACGTCCACAATGTCTTTCGCCATCTGCGGCGCCACATAGAACGCCCCCATCGCCAGAACGTTGACCCCGTTGCCCGTGATCGCACGCAGCGCCGCAGGCACGCTCTCCACCACGCCCGCATGCACGTGCGGACATTTGCTCGCCGCAATGTGGATCCCCATGCCCGTGCCGCAGAAGATCAGTGCGCGCTCAAATTCCCGCTCCGCAATCATGCTTCCCACGCGAAGCCCTACACGGTGAAACATCAGATCGGTATCCTTCGGATCGCTGTCTTTCTTCACGCCTACGTCCGTGACCTTCCAGCCCTTGGATGTCAGATACTCCACAACCACCTCTTTGAGGGGAAATCCCGCAAAATCCGCGCCTACCAGAATCTCTTTGTCCGCAATCGTTTTCATTTTTTTACTCCTTTCTTTTCTGTCTTTTTTATCTGCCACAGGCCCCGCCTTTTCGGCGCTCAGCCCTCCGCTTTTCCTTTTTCGTCCGCACTCTGCCCGTACTGCGTACTGCGCCGCGCAATAAATTTCGCGTGCAGGTCGGTATCTTCTTCCGCTCCGACCCCCGCGATATACTCGACGTACAGCCGCGCTTCTTTCTCCGTGTCCGTCGCCACCGTCGAAAGCTCCGGATCGAACGCCTCCGCCAGACGTATGTTGTCAAACCCCATCACCGCCGTGTCCTCGGGGATCCGCTTTCCGCCCCGCCTCCACGCGTGCATAAAGCCCAACGCCATCATGTCGTTCAGACACAGCACCGCGTCTGCCCTGCGCCCGCTCTTTAAAAGCCGCTCCGCCGCACTCTGTCCCACCGCAAACGCATCGCGGATCGGATACTCCCCGCCGAGAATATCTTCCTCACTCACCGCGTGCCCGCGCTCGGCCATATATTTGCAGAAATACGGGATCCTGCGGTCGTTCACCGCAAAATCGCCCGTCACCCCCGCCACAAACAAAATTTTCTCCGCCCCGCGGCGCAAGAGAAGATCCAACGCTTCCCGTATCGCCCCGTCGTACGAAAGCGTCATGCGAAAATCTGTCTCGCCGTCGTCCGCCCGTATCAGCTTCGCCCCGATCTCCTTAAGCATCTTTTTGTACCGCTCCGGAAAGGGCGACGAGTAATTCACCACCCCCGCAACACGATTGGATATCACTTCCTCCAAAACTTCCGGCATCTCGTCCCCGTATGCCTTGAAAACAGACAATATGTAACCGTATTTCTTCGCCTCACGGATCATCGCTTCCACAACCTGCAAATAGTACGGGTTGGACAGCTCCGGCACTATGATCGCCACACGGTTGCTCTTGCGGCTGACCAGCCCCGACGCAATCCGGTTGGGTATGTACCCCGTCTCCTCGATCACTTTCTGCACGCGCCGCCGCGTCTTCTCCGCCACATATCCTTTCCCGCTCACGACGCGCGTCACCGTCATGGAAGATACGCCTGCCAGCCGCGCTACCTCTTCCCTGTCAACCATCCGCTTCCTCCCTTCCGTTTTCACGCGCCGCCTTTCGCATCGGCAATTTCCTCTTTATGTTCACGAGAACATAATAGCACCGACCCGCCCGCTTGTCAATGCTTTTTTAAAAATTTTTTGCGGAATTTTTGTGAAATGATACGCGGCCTTTTCTCCTTCGCAAGCGAAAATATGAAGGCGTTCCCCGCAAGTTTTGCGGGGAACGCCCCAAATTTGTTTTTCACAAGCGGCCCTCCCTTATCCGCGCAATTTTGCGCGGATAAGGGAGGGTTTTGCTCACAAAATACAGATACGTCTGTGCATTTCAGCGTCGGATACGGTCATCAAAATACCTGCACACAATGGTGAGCGGCGCGCCGCTCCAGGCATGGTTGCGCGTGCCCAAAAGGTAGAAATCTTCCCACAGGGTCGTGTTTTCGTTCACGATCAGCGGATAGTAGCGCGACAGCATGCGCTTGTAAGCGTCTTCCCTGTAACCCATGCGGCAGAGCGCTTCCAGAACGTACCCTTCCATGTACGTCGTCGCGTTGAACACCGTCACAAGCACCTCGCGGACGCTTGCGAAATGTTCCTCTTTCGCCAGTCCCGAAAGCACCGCCATCGCGTTCGCGCGGTCGTCCGTAACCGAACCCGAAGAATACCCTCTCCCCGTCCAGAACGCCTCGTCAAACCTCTTTTCGATGCTCTCCGCGCGCGCCGTGAGAAATTCCGTAAAACGCCCGTCCCCAAGCTCTTTTCCCATGTACAGCGCAAACCGCAGCGCACTGTAATACCAGCAGTTTTCCAAGACCTTTCCGTCTATGTTGTAGTTGTGGTCGAACCAGTTCCAGTTCCCCGCACGGTTGACGATAAACCCGTCTTCCCCCATCTGCCAAAGTTTCAGATACGCCACCGAAGGCTCCAACGCAAGCCGCAAGATCTCCTTGTCCTTCGTCTTTTCATAGTAATTCGCCAGCATTCCCAGTTCGCTGATCGCGTTCAGGCTCTGCGCGGGAAGTTCGCTGTAATTGTCGCCCGGCACATTCCCCACAAGCACGTCGCCCTTGCGCAGCGTGAAGAAATCCACGATCGCCTTGCGCAGCAATAATTGCGCGCTCTCGCTTAAACACAGGAACACCTGCGGCGCCTGCACCGATACGTCCCCGATCCATTGGCCTCTCTCGCGGTCGGGACAGTCCATGAAATTCTCCCGCATGCACACTTTCAGCGTGCGTGCACACTTTTGCAAGAGCTTGTTCAAAAGCGCGTCGTCCGTCTCGGGTACGTTGACGATCGAACAGTCGTACCCGCTCTCCCGATACCCGAGCGCCAGAATTTCCACGCCCTCCGGTACGGTAAAGAGCACTTTTTCGCCGAATATGTAGTTATACCCGCTGTACTCCTGCTCGCCTGCCTTGCAGATGTATTCGTACCGCTGCCCGCGGTAGACGCCCGGATCGCCCGGGCCGCCGTTCACATAGTAGCGGTCGCTCCGTATCCCGATCCGCTCGCCACCCTTCGCACGCACTTTCAGATAGGGCGAAAACTGCATCGCGTACGGCAATTTTACCTCACAATTCTCCCCTTCGCGCACGTATTCCGCCGCCACATTCTCCCCGAACGCAAACAACGGGATCGGCCGCTTGCAGGGCGTCCCGTAAATTCCTCCCGCGCCTTCCGCCGTCACGCGCGCCTTTTTGTACTCCACCGCGTCTTTGTTCGCGTCAAACCCGACGTTGTATCCGCCGTAAAGATAGGCAGGCTGCTCCCCCTCCGGCTCATAATACGCCTGCAAAACACCGCATTCCGTGTTTTCATCGCTGTAAATTCCAAGTTCGTCGCACGCAAACACCACGCCCGCATGCGCAAACGCCGTATTGTTCCGTCCTCCGTTGCCCCAATACCATACGTCGATCAGCAGCGTGTTCTTCCCCGCCTTCGTATGAAGGGTCACTTCGTCGTAGTACCCGTTCCCGGGGCTGCTCTCCCGATGAAGTCCGCCGTCAAACACGATCAGCTCCCCGTTCAGGTACATGTAGTATTTCGTCTCCGCCGCAATCTGAAGCAGCGCACTCTTCCCCTCACCCGAAACGGTAAATTCCGTCTTGAACCGCACAAACTGATCTCTCTTCTGCGCTTCCTGCGCCCATATCCACTTACTCTTTTCAAACATCCTGCCACCGCTTTTTTTCGTTTTTTCCGCACGCTTTTCCCTTATCTCCCGCCGCGGGCCGCACGCATTGCGCCCCTCCTGCAATCGCTGCACGGATTTTTCTTATTATAACTTTTTTTTGTCCGCAAAGCAAATCTTTTGCTCGTTTTTTTCAATAAACGCCCGTTCTTCGCAAAATTGTACGGTTTTTTTGCAATCCTTTGCGATACCGCGCGGCTTTATATGCCATGCGCCCGACGGGAATTCCCGTCGGGCGCATCTTGTTTTTTCGTTTTACGGATTTATCAGCCTTTGCTTTCTTCGGTATAACCGATCTCCTCCAGATACTGGCGCATAGACCATTTTTCACCCGACGTATCCAGCTTTGCGTTGCGGACACATTCGCTGAATTTCCGCAGGAAAGCCTCTTTCTCCTGCGGGCAGTCGGGATAATAAAAATCATAATGATCCGCCAACAGCATGAAAGGCGTCGCTTTTACCCCTTCCAGGCGCATAAAAAGTTCTTGCTTCCTCTTTTTCGGCAAGTCGCGGGCAAGTATGTCCCGCTCCGCCTTTCCGATGATCCCGACGCATTTTTCCAGCATCTCTTTCGGGTTCGTTTCCGCGGCCGCATGCGTTCCGCGCGTAATAAACGTGACTTCCGTCCCCGTCTGCTCCAGCCTGCGGTAATTTTCATGGAACAAAGCCATCATTTCCCGCACCGCGTCCGCGCCGTCCGCATAATAAATGTCCGTGTACTCCTTAAGCAGCGCTTCCGCGGACAAACTGCTGTCCCACATCAGCTTCCTGTAAGCAAGCGCATTGTTACACAATATAAACAGAATCAACGGCGGCAGCATGGATATTCCGCACGCCGCATACAAAAGATCGCTGCGGCCGCTGTACATCATGTCCACCCCGAATTGATAGATACCTACCGCAAGCGTCGGCATCTCCGGCAAATAGATCAGCGCCGTCGCGTACGAGTTCCAGTCGGTGATCCACAGCATCAGAAACAACGCCCCGAACATCGTAAGCGTCTGCGGAAACATCACCTTGTAATAGATCTGCCAGTCATTCGCCCCGTCGATCTGCGCCGCCTCCGCATAGCTCCACGACATGTTCTTGAAAAATGCGTAAAAATACATATAGTAGATGGAAAAACCGTTCAGCGAAGTCAGGATCATCAGCCGCGAATTCAGAAAATTCAGCTCGTACAACAGCTTGTACATCGCCGACTGCGTCCCGTAAATGGGCAGCGTGATCACCACCAGCACTATGAAATAAACGCTCCCCGCTCCGAAAAATTTGTACTTCGACGTCACATAGGCAAGCTGCGAAGTCACAAAAATGCACAGCAGCGGCCCGAGAAACGAGAAATACATGCTGTTGAAGATCATCTCCAAAAAGCTGCTGTCATTCGCGTTCAGCGTGGTAAATACTTCGTAATAATGCTCAAAATGCACCGCACTCAGCCCGAACGGACTCTTCGCTATCGCATTGTAGTCCCGAAGCCCCGAATAAAAACACCAGAACACCAGATACAGATAACTGAATGCCACCGCACAAAATATCACAAATACGATCGCTCGCACGATCTGCTCGGCAGGCGTCTTCTTGATCAGTTTATGTCTTTGAATCTTAAACATATCAGTACTGCACCTCTTCTACCCTGCTGTTGAGGAACTTCCTGCATACGATCGCGATCGCACACGATATGATCGTCAGCATCAGCCCCAGCGCCGATACACGGTAAATCGTGTTCGTCGCATACGGATTCGTCGCCTCGTATATGCGCATATACATCCAGTTGGACAGGGTCTGCGTCCCGTAATCCCCTTTCGTAAGCAGGAATACGTTCCCCGTCGCCCCGAAAATCGCCGCAAAATTCGTCGTCAGCAACAAAACCAACGTCGGCCAGACCATCGGCAGCACGATCTGAAACATCTCCCGCAGCCAGCTCGCTCCGTCCAGCACCCCCGATTCGATCACCGATTCGGGAATCCTCGAAAACGATCCGCCCCACAAGATGATGTTCGCAGGAAAGGACAGCCAGATTATGTTCAGCATGATCATCTTGTTGGCAAAATCCGAGTCCACCAATGGCGACGCAAGATCATAATCCAGTTTGTACAACCTCTCCAGAAGATCGGGGAAGAAACTGGACGACGACATCAGCGCCGTATAAAAATAACTCACGACCACCCCCGAGATGATGGACGGCAAATAAAAGATAACACGGAATGCCTTGTAACCCAGTATCTTTTTATAAATAAAATAGGATACGAACAGGCCGACCACAAACATGATGATCTGTACGCAGAAGGTCTTCAGCGTGTTCCCCAACGCAAATCCGAGATCGTCGCTCAGATTCTCGGAGCCGTGTATGAAACGGTCGATCACCCATTCAAAATTCTCCAGGCCTACAAAAATGATCTGGCCCTTCTCCGGACGCTGGAATGCCATGAATACCGAACTGATATTGACATACACATAAAAGAGCAAAAACTGTACGACCGGTATTATAACAAATGACAGAATAAATAACAATCGCATCCAGCGTATCTTTTTGTTTTTCAGCGACACTTTCGTGTTCGTTTCGGTTTTTTCCATATTGCAACCTTTCTCTTTTTTATCAAACAATATTTACTGCAATGCCTTTCACTGCACACTATGCAACGACGGGCGTTATCTGCACTTTGAACCCGTCGGGCGCCGCTCCGCCTGCCGCAAAATGCCCTGCATAGAGCGTGGCCAGCACCAGGTCTCCGCCCGCCGTAAGATCCGCGCGGATGGTCAGCACCTGGTTCGCCGCCGTCGGCGTGCCGCCTGCGGGCGCGTAGTTGAAGCTGATCCCCTGCCCGTCTTTCGCCGACAGGACAATGTCCACGGCCGTATATCCCTGTGCCATCGCCTGCAATGCCTCTTTCGCGATCCATACGCGGTAATCTCCCGCTTTCGCAAGGTCGATCCCCGTGATCGTCCACGTCTTCGTGCTCTCGTCGTACGTCGTCTCCGTTCCCGTCACGATCACCTGCGTCGCCGCATCTTCCGTCACGGCTTCTTCAAACGCTATGCTCACGCCGAACGAATTCAGCTCCGTTCCCTGCGCCAGCGCCCCGTACTGTACGTACACGTACAACCCGTTCGCCGTTATGTAATCACAAAGCGCTCCGTTTTCGTCCGTCAGTCTTACCGTGAATTCCGTAAACGACGTAAATCCGTTCGCCGTTCCGTTGTTCCCGCTCTGCGGATCCAGTCCGTCCACCCACCAGGTGAACGCGCGCCCCGCCGCGTCGGGACTTCCGAACCGATAGATCGCCACGCCGTAACCCTGCGCCACGAGCGCATCGATCGTCGCGCGGTCGATCGCCACCGCATACGTGCTGCCCGGCGCCACGCCGATCACGTATCCGAATCCTTCTCTCTGTTCCACGGGCTGCGCCGTTCCGTCGCCGCCCACTACATACGCCGATACGATCGGCGCTTCCGTCACGCTCTTGCCGCAGTATTCGCACACACCGTCCACAAACTTGTGCGCCGTCGCCACCGCGGGAACCGTATTCAGAACTTCCGTCTTTCCGCTGTATTTGCACATACCCTGCGTATATCCTTCGGATATGCACGTCGGCGGCACCGTTTCAAGCTCCGTCAGTTCGTGCGCCTGCTCTATCTTCATTTTGAACCCGTCGGGCGCCGCTCCGCCCGCCGTGAAATGACTCATGTACAGCGTCAGCAGCGAAAGATCTCCGTCCGCGGGAACCTCAACCGTAAACGTCACGGACTGGTTGGCCGCGGTTGCCGTACCCTCCGCGGGTGCATAGTTGAAGCCGATCCCCTGGCCCTCTTTCGCCCAAAGAGAAATGCTCACCGCCGTATGATCGCCCGCCGCATTCTTCCACGCCGCTTCCGCGATCCACAGACGATAATCGCCTACTTCGGTCGGATCGATGCCCGTCACCGTCCACGTCTTCGTGCTTTCATCGTATGCCGTCTGCGCACCCATCACGCCGACCAGCGTCGCAGGATCCGCTTCGTCTGCCGTCTTGCCGAACGCAAGGCGGATCGCAAACCTGTCCGCATCCCGGTCAAACGCATGGAACGCCACCAGAAGATTCAACCCGTCTTTCGCATCGATATATTCGCAGAGACTGCCGTCCTCTTCCGTAAGATAAATGTCAAACTCTCCGCCGCTTCCGAACCCGTACGTCGTATTCATGCTGTTGATCGCATTATCCAACGCACCTTTGTATCCGAAACTGAACGCACGCGGCACAGAATCCGGATTCCCCAGATTCGCCGTGATCCTGCCGTAACCCTGCGCCACGAGCGCGTCGATCGTCGCACGGTCAATGTTCAGCTGGTAAATGTTCCCGCCGCCCGCAGGATCCGCATACACCACGTAACCGTACTTCGCATCCTGCTTGACCAGCTGCGCCGTTCCGTCTCCCGTCAGGTTCGCGTTCAGTATGTTCGCTTCCGTCACGTACGCACCGCAGCTTTCACACTTGCCGTCCGCTCCGAACGTGTGCGCCGTACGCGCCTGCGTTACGCTCACTTCCTGCACATGGCAGCGCGAACACTCTTCGATCACGTACGCCGCATGTTCACAAGTCGCCGTCTCTTCCTCTTCCGCTACCGCAAAATCATGCCCCAATGCTTCCGTCACCGTGTCGCGGTAAGTCTCGCCGCATACGCTGCATACATGCTCCGTATACCCGCCTTCCGTGCAGGTCGGTTCCACTACCACGTCCTTCCCCGCTTCCGCACTGTGCCCGAGCGCAGGTACATATGTATCTTCATACGTCGTATTGCACTTCTCGCAGGTATGACGCGTATATCCGCGCTCCGTACACGTCGGTGCCACCACTACGTCTTCCCCCGCTTTGGGCGTATGCCCCTCCGCAGGCGTATACTCCGTATCCGTCGCATCACAGCGCGAACACTTGTATTCCGTCTTGCCGGGCTGCGTGCAGGTCGCCGCCACTTCGCTCACTTTCTGGAAATCATGGCCCAATGCCGCCACAATGTCCACTTTCTGCGTATATCCGCATTCACACGTCTGCAGCGTGTATCCCGTTTCCGTACAGGTCGGATCCGTCTTCACGCTCGATATAAAATTATGATCCGTCGTCGCGGGCAAAATTTCCCCGCATTTGATACATTCACGGTCGTGACATGTATAATTATCCGCATATTCATGTTCGCAGACCGTCTCTTCCTTCTGTTCACCGCATGCCGTAAAGGCAAAACAGAGGCCCATCAACGCCAAGAATGAACACAGTACCGTCAACCACCTTTTCATTCCGCTTTCCTCCCGATTTTTTCTGATCTATTCCGCCGCGGATGCCTTGTGCGCAAACACGCGGATCGCCTTCTTTACGTCTTCCTTCATTGCCTCCATTGCCGCATATTCCACGTCGTGCAAATAGTTCGTACGCCCCGACTCGATCTCACGCCGCGCCGCTTCGTATCCCGCTTTCGACATATAAGAATAATAGTTGATCTTGCGGATCCCCGCTTCGATCGCCTTCGTGAACCCTTCCGCGCTCACGCCGCTCCCGCCGTGCATGACCAAAGGCAACCCCGTCGCCTCCGCACAGCGCTTCACGACGTCGAAATTCAGCACGGGCGCCGCTTTGTAAAACCCGTGGCTCGTGCCGAACGCCACCGCCAGCGCGTCGATGCCCGTCTTTGCCGCAAATTCCGCCGCTTCGTCCGCACGCGTATAGAATGCCGAGGCATCCGCCGTATCCGTCTGCACTTCGCCGCCTTCGCCCGTCGCCAGTCTGCCGAGCTCCGCTTCCACGTCCGTTCCCATCGCATGCGCGATCTCCGTGATCTCCTTCGTCACCCGCAGATTCTCCGCATACGGCAGCGCCGACGCGTCGATCATCACCGACGTGAACCCGATGCGCAGCGCGCGGCAGATCATCTTCTGCGTCACGCCGTGATCCAGGTGCACGCACACCGGAACGAGCGCATTCTTCGCCGCCGCAAGCATCGCCGGCCCGACATAGGAAATATCGTTGTACACGTTGTGCACCTCGGCGTGCGCGATGATCACCGGCTCGTTCAGTTCCTCCGCCGCGCCGATCACCGCCTGCAAACTGTCAAACCCCGTCGCGTTGAACATCCCGACCGCCTTTTTCTCCTGCTCCGCTATCGCAAGGATCTCTTTAAGACCTGCCAACATTTTTCTCTTACCTCTCCGTATTTCCGCGCTTTTACGGCCCGCTTACCGCGCCGTGCGCCGCCTTTTGAATTTTGTTTCGAGCGCGAGCGTTTCTTTTATGCTCCGCGCCCCGCCGATCGAATCCGCCGCGCTCAGGTTGCACGCCGCCGTACACGACGCCAGCCGCAGCCCTTCCTCCGCGTTCATCCCGAACAGGAAGGAATAAAGCATTCCCGCGCAGAACGCGTCTCCCGCGCCGACCGCCCCGACTATGTAATCTTTCGGAAGCTCCAAAGACGGCACCACCGTGAAATTCCCGTCCGCATCCAGCGAACACCCGAGCTCCGGACAATGCACCGTCACCGTGTTCTTTACGCCCGCTTCGCGCAGAAAACAGCATACCGTCTTCAGGTTTTCCGTCAAAAGCCTGTCTCCTTCCCGCAGCGGGATCCCCGCGATCCTGCCCGCTTCGATCTCGTTGACCACGATGTAATCGCAATAGCGCAGCGCGGGCATCACGACTTCTCTGAACCGCTCGCCCTCCGCGCTCACCACGTCGACGGACGTCTTTATCCCGCGCGCCTGCACGTGCGCGAGCAGCCGCGCCATCTTCGTCCCGTACTCTTCGTCGGGCGCGTCCAGAGCGCCCAAAAGGAGCAGATACCCGATATGAAAAATTTCACAGTCGAGCGTGTCCACCCCCACGTCCTCTTCACAGAACGCATCGTTCGCCGCCTCCGCACAAAAGATCGTCCTCTCGCCGTTCGGCAGCGTCATCACGTCCGAAAAAGAGGTCGGCAGATGCGCGTCTTCCGTCAGCCTCTCCGTCCCGATCCCGTACTTTTCAAAGACCGAACGCATGTACCTTCCGTTTTCGTCCCTGCCGATGCGCGTCGCCGCGCTTACGTCGATCCCCTGCGGATCCAGACATTTCAGCGTGATCCCCGTGTTCGGCACCGCTCCGCCGACTCCCGGGATCACGCTGCCGATCTTGCTCAGCATCCCCTTTCGCGGGTACTCGTCGATCCGCTTGATGATGTCGACAAGACTGTTCCCCGCTATCGTGATCTTTTTCATGCTCTCACCGCCGCGCCTGCCTTATCGCCTTTAATTGCACTCCGCAACCAGCGGCCCCGCCAGCTCTTTGAGGAAAAATAACTTCCCCGGAAGCGTCGGTATGTACGTCGACGTCACCCACGGCGTCTTTCCGTAACGGAGCGTCATCCAAAGGCTCATGCCCTGCCACTGCATCCCGCGCCCATACACGCCGTCCGCCCCGCCGATCGCATAGTCCGCCTGCAAAAATAAGCCCGGCCCGATCGTGTTCGCGCGGCACGGCACCAGCGACGTGCGCGATTTGAAACTCGTCTGCGCGTTCTGCTCGACCGTCAGAGGATGGATCTTCGCTCCCAAACGATAGGGCGCTTTCTCCCAGTCCGCCGCGCTCGCATAGTCCGCCGCAAAATGCGGTTCCCAAAACGCTATGTGACACATCCTGCCGATCCCGTATACCAGAACAAGCTCCGCTCCTTCCGCTTTGAGCGCCGCTATCTTCTGCGGATAGGTCGGCAGATTTTCCTTCGTCGCAAAATTCCGCTGCCCCTTCGGCACCGTGTACTCCCCGAGCGGCCCGAAAAGCGCGTGCGTCATCGCATATTCGAACGAAGCGGGATTCTCCGACGAGAGCGTGTTCCCGTCTTTGTCCGCCCATTCGTCCATGTTGAACGTCGTCACATGATCACACTTCACCTGCCACTGCGTCAGAAAATATACCACCCAACGGTACATCCCCATCGGCCCCACCGGCAATATGAACGCGATCTTCTTCCCCGCGTCCCGCGCCTTTTTGATCTTCAGCGCGATCTCATGCCCCATCAGCACTTCGAAATCCGACAAATTTTCACAACACACCGGGCGGAACCCCTCGTTCCACCCCGCCTGCCGCTCCGTGATCTCCTCAGGCTTATGCGAACAACATGTGTCTATCTTCGCAAAATCCCATCCCGCAGGGTAAAACCCTTCCAGCATCGATCCCTCTACCGTCGAACGAAAATCCATTTTCCTGTCCTCCTTTCCTTTACGGCAACAGCCTCTTCGTCGTCATTCTCCCCCAGCCGCGCATCTGTACAAACCCTTCCGCATATGTAACTCCGCTCTGCAGGCCCCGCATCCGCGCAAACGTCTTCACCGTCTCCGCAAAATCAATGCCGTCATGCTCCCGCATCCACTTCATCTGGCTCTCATGACACTCCAGCATCTTCATCTTCAGTTCTATCTGCTTCGTTATGTCCACATACTCCGTAGGCTCGAATTTGAATCCGCCTAAATTGTCCATGTAAAAGATCGGACATACGTCCGCAACACCCCTTTCGTCCAGATGATAGTGCGGCAGACTCGCACAGAACGACGCCGCAAATACCAGCTTGCTCGTCGCTACATGATCCGCCATGTAATCGTCGGGCGTGTGCGTTATGATCATATCCGGCTTCGCATAACGGATCAGATCCGCAAGCTTGTTCCGCTGCTCTTCACTCTCCGCATACAGCTTCAGATCCCCTACGTCCATCGTCAGATGCTCCGCTCCCAACAGCGCCGCCGAACGCTCACTCTCCGCGTTCCGTATCTTCCGAAGCTCCTCCGGCATGATCACCACATGCCCCAGATTCCCGTTGCACAGATTACACATCACAACTTCGTCGCCCCGCTCCCGAAACCGCGCCAACGTCCCGGCACAGTTGATCTCAATATCGTCGGGATGCGCGCTGATCGCCATTACTCTCATGCTCTTTACCTTGCCTTCCCTTTCTTATTTTATAGCATCTTAAGCATAGCACAACCGCCTAAAAAAAGCCATACGATTTTGTTTGCAAAACTATCATTTTCTTTCATGAAAATTTTTATTTGACTTTATTTGATAATTTTACTATAATCTTCCTGCCTACTAGGGGGGATCAATTATGGAAAAAAGTATTTATTATCAGCATAAAATCGAAAATCTTATCAATATAACCGATATCGTCACCATTCACTACTTCGAATTCGACAAAAGTTTCGAATCGGACGGCGAAGCGCACGACTTTTGGGAAATCGTCTACGCCGACAAAGACGACATCATCATTCAGGCCGAAGATTCCGTCTCCGTCCTCCACGAAGGGTATATGGCCTTCCACAAACCCATGGAATTTCATAAACTTTCCGCGGATAAATCTGTCCCGCCCAACGTGTTCATCATTTCCTTTATCTGCACCTCCAAAGCCATGTCCTTTTTCGAAGGGAAAATTTTATATATCCCCGAAGAATTGCGTCCCTTCATCGCCACCATCATCGCAGAGGCAAAACAGACCTTCGCTTTGCCCGTCAATAACCCCTACATGAAACAGCTCACCCTCCTCCCTTCCCCCAACCTCGGCGGACAGCAGATGATCCGCATCTCCCTCGAACAGTTTCTGATCCTCCTGATCCGCCATTCCTCCGCGCAAAACCCTTCGGAAATTTTTGTACCGCACAACCAGCTCAACAGCGAACTGTGCAAATCTATCGTCTCCCTCCTCGAAGAAAACGTTTTCGCAGACCTCTCCCTCGACGATATCTGCAAATACACCAATTACGGGAAAACATTCCTCTGCAACGCTTTCAAAAAATCGACGGGAACGTCCATCATGCACTACTACATGGAGCTGAAAATCAACGCAGCCAAAAAAATGATCCGCGAAAAATCGCACAGCTTCGCGCAAATTTCCGAACTTTTATACTTTTCCACCCCCGCGTATTTTACCTATCTCTTTAAAAAGTACACCCGCATGACACCTTCGCAGTATTACCGTTCCGTTTGCACCCCCAAAACCAAACCGCCGATAGCATAAAAATCCGACTATTTGACAATATCCGCCGAAAAAGAAGTGAGCGCCGAAGCGAATTGCTTCGGCGCTCACTTTTTCGGGCGGCGGCCGCGCAAAATTTGCGCGGCCGCCGTTATTTTTGCGGGACGTACTGCCGTTTTTCGTGCGAAATGCTGGCGGCCCCGCGGGTTATTTGTTTTTTTCTTCTTCTGTTTTGTCTGTGTTTTTTCGCACAAAATACAGGCGGTGCCCGCGGGAGCAATTCTGCTCCCGCGGGCACCGCCAAACGTCTTTTTCGGGCGTTCCCCCGCAATGCCCCTGAATCGGTGCAATCAAAACACGTTATGCGAAAATCAACCGATCAAACCGAAAGCCCTTTTGGGTCCGAAATTCCACGATTAATTCACCTATGCCTCTTACCTCCTGCAAATCTGCTTTTTTTCGGGATACACCGCCCTCCGAACGCACCTCACACATTACCGTCTCGTGCTTTCCTTTGCGAAACACCAAACGAATGTTTCCTTCCCCGCTTGCATGGATTTCCGCCGTCTTTTCGCCGTCAAAGCGGATCCAACGATATACCGCTTCACAATTTTTTTCTATTCCGCAAATACTTTCTTCCTGCCCGCTTTTATACGGCATGCTGTAACATCCGCCCTTAAACCCGCATGCCAAAGCCCCATCAAAGACGACTTCGGAAGCGTTCAGAAAATCGTTTGCACCCGAAGATGTCATCGGCACTTCCCGAATCAATCCGTTTTTATCAAAATCGATCTTTTCACAGGCACAACGCCGAAAATGCGGACTGTTGCGCGACGGCCTATGATAAAATACGTACCATTGCCCGTCTATCTGCTCGATACTGCCATGATTGTTCCATGCTTTCGGATCGCTTTGCGCATTGTCTACGATGACCCCGCGATATGTAAACGGCCCCAACGGGCTTTTCGAAGTGGCGTACCCGATACAGGTCGGCACACCCCCATACGGCGTTTTCGGCCCGCGCGAAACGTCCGCAAACGTCAGATAATAAATCCCGTTCCGCTTACGCATGCTGCTTCCTTCATGGAAGAAATGCTCTTCCTGCGTAACGATGTTTTTGACGATGCTTTTCTCATCGATGGTGCGCATATCTTCGTGCAACTTGCAGCCGTTCAGCGAAAACTGCCCCCAAAAATAATACGCCTGCCCGTCGTCGTCGATAAACACCGCAGGATCGATCCCCTTGATCCCCTCGATCTTTTCCGGTTTTTCAAAGGGCCCTGCCGGGCTGTCCGATTCGGCAACCCATTCCGTGTCATCCCTGCAGCAAGTGTAAAGATAATACTTGCCTTTCCGGAATACGCAATCGGGTGCATAAATAAACGCAGCCGTATTGCTCTTCAATTGTGAAAGCCGGAAAGAGATTCCGTGATCCCGCACATCTTCCATATTGTGCGACGAAAACACTTTATAGATATCGGAACACCATATTCCTTCGTCCCTGTCGTAAGATCCGTAAAAATATACCCTTCCGTCCGGCATCACATGCGCTTCCGTATCGGGTACATGCTCTGAAACCGGCAGAATCGGATTCTTTAATTTCATGATTTTCTCCGTTTGCATTGTATTATGGACTGTCCTTTTACGGAGTCTAAATTTTTATGCCGCTGAACGTGACCCCGGCGATCAACTGGCGTTGGAACAGGCAAAATATCACCATACACGGCAAACTGAGTATGACGCCGCTTGCCATCTGCATATTCCAATATTGCTGTCCTTTGAATTCACCCCGAAACATATTATAGACCGCCAGCGCAACCGTCCAGTTTCTCTCTTTTTGCAGATACATCAACGGACCCATAAAGTCATTCCATACTCCCATGAACGTACCGATGGCAAAATACAGAATGATCGGAAGCGCCAAAGGAACCACGATGCGCACGTATATATAAAAGGTGTTTGCACCGTCGATGATCGCCGCTTCATGCAGATCTTTCGGGATCCCTTTCATGAACTGCATGATCAGAAACACCGACCCCGCACCTCCTCCCAAAAACGCAGGAACGATCAGCGGAAGATTTGTCCTCGTCCAGCCTAACATCGAATAGATGATATACATCGGAATCTGCAACGTGATCCCCGGCAGCATCATCGTCCCCATCATGAGCGAAAACCAGAACTTCCTGCATTTGAAGTTGATCTTCGTAAACGCAAACGCACACATGGACGCCGTAAGCGGAGAACCGATCACGTTAAAAGCCAATATAACCAGCGTGTTTTTGAAAAAATAAATCATCTTTACGGAAAAAAGTTCCTTGTAGGCCCCCAGAAACAGAGAACTCGGGAATATCCTTTCCGGAAGATCGAACAGCACCTCGTCGCTCGTCATAAAGCTTCGGAACAGCATAATGAAAAACGGGAAAAAGAAAAAGAACGTGAAAAATATGAGGAAAAAATAAGATATGATTTTTTGAACGGTCAGCATCGTGAATGCGGGCCGTTTCCGCTGCGTTTGTCCGTCCATATCAAAAATCCTCCCCGTAAAGAACAAACTTATTCAATTTGAACATGAACACGGACAGAACCGCAATGATCACAAAGAGCAGCCAACTCTGTGCACACGCATACCCGAACGCATTTTTACCGAAAGCAAGCGTATAGATCCCCACAACGAAAAAGTTCAGAGACGATGCGTTTGCATCATTCATCAGGACAAATGCACTCGAAAACGTCTGCAATCCACCGATCACGCCGGTAATCAGAGAATAAAAGATCATGGGCGAACAGCAGGGAAGTATGATCTGGAACAGCTTTCTGAAATAACCAGCTCCCTCCACTTCAGCACTTTCCAACAGACTTTCGGGTATGGCGTTCATCTGTGCGATCCAGATGATCGTGCCTCCGCCGACCCCGAACAAAGACGTGATAAAGAGCGAGACGAGCGCCGTATCCGCACTGGAAAACCAATCAAACGGCGGGATTCCCAATTTTCCCAACAACATATTTGCAACCCCGTAATACGGGTCTGTGATATTCTGCCACAACAATCCCCCAACGACCGCAGGAATCAGGCAGGGTATGTAATAAAGGACACGAAATACACGCACACCTTTGATATGTTTCTGATTCAAAAACAATGACATGGAAAACGTCATGACAAAGTTCAACGGAAGCGTGACCAACGTGTATAAAAAAGTGATCGCCAGCGACGAACTGAACCCGTGCCAATCGAGCGTAAACGGATTGATATAATTCTGCAACCCGAAATTCTGAGGCGGACTTACAATGTCGTAATCAAAAAAACTGTAATACAGTGAAACCCCCATCGGGAAAAACGTAAAGCCAAGCAGGCATACGATCAACGGTAAAATGAAGATATGCCCGACAATTTCCCGTTTGATCGCATTCCATTTCTTTGTCTGTGTATTTATCAGCATGCTATTCTCTCCATAATGTTTGGTAAAATACGGAAACCGATCTTTTACACATCGGTTTCCGTAATGCAACGCGTTCTGAATTACTTCGCTATTTCCTGTTTGATGATATCCAGAAACCCTTTGATTGTTGTATCCAACGCATCCCATCCCGCAGGGATCCTGTACGCATTTTCAGGGATCGGAGTCCTCGTAAGAGGCGAATCCTTCCAGGTCGCTTCTCTGCCCAATGTTCCGAAAATAGCACACGTATTTTGCAATATGGTAAGATGCTTCGAAGGATCGTAAACATTGATGCTGTTAACGTCCAGAACGCGGCCTTCTTCATCCCCCTCCGTCGTAAAGACGCTATGGTTGAACCCTTCCTCTTCCGTCCTGTAATACTGCTTCCAGTTTGTGGTTTCCCATTGACTTTCGATGGAAGGAATCCCCATACCGGACTCACCGAAAATATTTTGTCCTTCTTCGCTGATGATGTATTTGATGAATTCCCATGCCTCGTCTTTCACCTTGCTTACAGAACAGATGCCGTATCCGCTGCATCCTGCCGTTGTCTTTTCAAAAGGGAACGGAAGCACGTTCACGCTGAAACCTAATTGAACAAAATTCGGCAAATACGGCCGGATCCCGAATGTAAAAGCGCATTTTTTTGCCGGGAAGTAATCCGTTTCGCTCCCCGAAGGGATCAGCGCATAATCGCGCATGACATACTCGCCGATCCTGCGGTACGCCAATTTCGCCTCCCGCTCTTCCAGTCCCAGTTCGCCTTGGGGCCCGTAATCGTAGCCGCCGTACGAAGCAAGAATCGCTTTTGCAATCGGATCCCATGCAGCACCCAACTGCAACGGATAGTTCGCCGAATACAGTCCGGCACTGCGGTCCACATCGTTATCCATCGCTTCCCGCAGCTGCCCGCAGATCTCATAAAAGAGATCTTCCGTAAATTCTTCCGGCGAAGGGATCGCTATCTGCGCCGCGCGCAGCATATCCTCATTTACAAAGGTGACGATCTCGTTATAATCGCGCGGGATGAACCATATTCCCTCGTCCTCGTTGTTATAGTGCGTCGAATCTATGGAAATTTTATTGAACGAATCAACCGAGATCCCGTCCCGCTCAAGATACGGACGCAAATCCACATAATGTCCGTTCGACGTAAAATTCGCATGTACGTTTCCGCCGACCCAGGTTATATCCGGCATATCCTTCGCCGCGATCAGCCGCAGCATCTCATTCTGATACGCTCCCGAAAAACTTTCCACATAAATGTTGATCTTGTCGTTTTGCTGTTCAAATCCCCTTTTCCATTCCATCATCAGTTCGCGTTCGGTCGGATCATCCTGCACGACGATCCTCACCGTCGTTTTTCCTTCCACTTTCATCTGATTGTCTTCATCGTCAAACGGATCCGTACACGCGGAAAAAGACGCCGCACCGATCAGACACATACACAACGACAATAGAATAACCACTATTTTTCTATACATGAAAATCTCCTTTTATCTGACTTCTATCTTGCAGGAAGCAAACGGCACCGTCACGGTTGCCTGTGACCCGTTCACGGAGAACTCTGCTTTTTCTCCGTCCACATACACCTGCCCGCCTTTTTTGCAGGGCATCGTGATGCGTATCGTTTTTCCGGATGTGTCGCCTCGAACGGAATCAACGCTTACAAAGTTATGCCCGACCGTCAGATCATAATCAATATCCCTGAAACGCAGATTTTCCATTTTCCAATAATCCAACGCGCCCGGGATCTGCGGTTCGACATTAAGACAGTCCAGCCCGTCCGATCCGATGCCGAAAAATCCCATCGGCATGGCCGCATACAGGAGCGCCGATTCCAAAAATTCGAAGTCCAATCCTATTCCGCCCGCAGTGCCGCCGCCCTGCATCTGTATGCCCTGTTCACGGTAATACGCACGGTAAAACTCCTGATTGGAAACGGAAACCCCGACCCCCGCGCGTTCCGCCGCCTCCTCGACCTTGTTGTACCACGCCTGTATCTCTTTGAGCCTTTCAAAAGCGTTGTCCGCTCCCCGCACGCGGATCCGCGCAAGAAGATCGTAATAACTCGTAAACATGATCGCACCGCCGTCCTGCACCTGTTCGCCATACGCAACCATGCTCCCGTTCCAGCCCCAATAATATTGCTTGTCGTTTTTGATCGTCGTCGTCCGCGGCGCAAATTCAAGATCGTAAATACCGTACGAACTCGGATTTTCCGCATCGACATAGCCCGATCCCTTTTTCCCCTGCGCAAGATCCCCTTCGATGATCCTGTCTCCGTCGATCCATTCCATGATCTTTTCGCTCTGCTCCGGGGTGGGGACGCCGCTCGCCACCGCTTCCAGATTGTAAACCACAAACCCGTAATCGATCTTCTCGCCGCGCGTATTGAACCCTTCTATGAACCTTCCGTTCTCCGGATCCCAGAACCCGCCTTCGGGATTGTGCGTGTATTTCCCGTCCTCTTCCTGCACAGGTTCTTTGATATCTCTCTGCATACATTTGCGGATCTTTTCCGCCAGCTCGTTCAGAGTCTCTGCCGTCCAGTCGTACTCGATCCGCTCGGCATTGGTTTCGGCATAGGGCGCACGGATCGTCGTCGGGGCCGAAAAATTCAAACCAGCCTGCTCGGCCGCTTTTTCCATATACGCCATGGATTCGATCGCCTTGAGAAAATATACGTTCCCGTAAAAACTCGTTTCGGGCGCCGCAAAAATATCAAAATATCCGCCGCCGATGCTGGAACCGACTTCTCCGCCCAGGCCCTCGTGCCCCACAAAGTAACTCATATCCACCAGTCCGCTTTTCCCGTTCAGCGCTTCCAGCATGAACAACGTCATTTTCCGGAATCTGTCCATATTCCGTTCCAACATGGACAGATCACCCGTAAATTCCAGCATGGTCTTTGCCGCGTTGAGCATCAATGCGTTGTTTTCACCCTTACGGGAATCATAATCCAGCCGAAAATAATTCAGGTCGGCATTCACGGAAAGTTTTTTCCCTTCTTTCGGACGGATCGATATTTTTATTTTGTCGATATTCTGCCAGTCCGGCAATATATACATCGGAAAGTACATTTTTTCCGCAAAATTGCCGCGGATCGGATTGGATATCGAAGCAAATTCCGAGTAACTCACTTTCTGCTCTTCCGTAAAATCCGTCTGTCCTTTCTGTCTGTAATAAATATAAATATCGCCGATCGTCGTGTTTGCCCCGATCCCGACCCTGTCCGTCATGCGAAGATCCATATGTATGTAGGGCGCATGATACGTATCGATCGGGTTTCCCCTGCGGTCGATCAGAAGATCGGGAGAGATAAAATCGATCGTATCTTCATTGTACGCTGTCAGAGAAAAAAGCCCGTTCGCGCATTTGCTTTTCGCAATGTTTGTCGTCCAATCGTCTTCATCGGTATTGAATTCGAACCCGAAACTTCTTCCCTCGCTCGTGGTATAATTCGGAAAAGGCCACCCCTGCGCGAACAATGTTCCCGCCGTCATGGTAGGCGATTCCAGATGATTGAACGCGCACCAGGCATATCCGTAATCGTCCACGGGGATCTGGTCGATGCTCTGCATGACAAGGTCAAAACGATTGTCTCCTTCGCCGAGCGCCTTTTCCGTCGTATCGAACCAAAGCAGGGACAGCGCCTCGTACTCTTTGTTGAACACCACCGATTCACCCAATCTTCCAGGCCCGATACTGTAATCGTCATAACGCAGATGACGGTGTAAAAAATCGTTCAGAAAATGATCCAGCTCTTTATCGGAACTTTCAAACCGCAGCATGTTTTCCGACGTTTTGCTGTAGTGATAATCATACGTTCCGCTGGAACAGGCAGCAGATCCTATCAGTAAAAGAAGGACAATCAGTAACGCCAAAATTCTCTTTTTCATCTTTTTTCTTTTCTCCTGACCGCAAACAGTGCCGCCGTCATCAGCACAACGGCCGACAATACCAAACAGGATGCCGATGCGGTCGTACCGCATGAACTTTCTTCCTCCGCTTCCTTTTCCAGATAAAAACGGATCGAATTCTCTTTTGTCCCGCTCGAAGAACGGATCTTAATAACAAATTCGTTTTTGCCCTCTGTCAGCACCGTATTGCCCTCGACTTCGTATTCCGCTTTCGGATCCTGAAGACCGACATACAACATTGTTTCGTCAAAATTTTCATCCTCCGATACCCGGATCACCGTTCCGTCCGTGATCGCATGCCCGTTATAGTTGACGTGCGTGACTTCAGCACTGTCTTCCCCTGCCGTTTCTCCTTCTTTCAGCCACATTTTGACCTGCGGATCGTATGTATAGAACACAGACTCTTTTGTCTCACCGCCAAGCAGCGAACGGAATCCTTTCTCGACCCTGAACGTGAACGGCTGATCCGCATCCGTCACCGCATTGATGGATTTATTGGAATAATCCTCCCGATACGGCTGGCTGTCATACGTCCCCGCAATAATGAAACTGAGAAGATTCAGAGCCCCGTTCCCCATATGTACCTGTACGGATACCTGCTGGAAACCGAGGTTGGTTTCCTGGTTCAGCATGTCGAATACGGACATTTCCCGGTACTCTTTTACAGCATTCCCCTCTGCATCGACCGTATCGACGTATCTTCCGAAAAAGATTTTTTCCCGCACGCTCTCGCCCACTCCCGCAAGATTGTTCAGGCGCGCTTCGTCGTAACTGCGTATCCCCGCCGCTACCTGCCACCAGGGATCGCCCTGCAAAAACAACTGCGCCCTTTCCGCGATCGGCTTATTGAACGTCACATAAAACTGAAAACTGCCGATGGTGTCTATCGTCGGCGCTGAGATGCCGACGATCTCCAGCTCCTCGAAAACGACCCCCTCTTCATTCGGCCGCTCCACCCAGCACTCGCGCCCGTCGTTCAACGCATGGTCTTTATGCTCGTAGATCTGATTTGTCGCAATACGGTTACCGTTCGGCGTGACAAGGTCGGTCGTAAATTCCAGTTGCTGCGGCACTCTGTTTTGTCCCGAACTGTCTTGGTTGACCACGTACAGATGCAGACGCCCGCCCAGCCAATGCGCTCCGATCGCAGCACTGCCCAGCTCGTCACGGATCTGCCGCAGCGGTTTGCCGTCCACTTTGATTCCGTCCAGAACGGATTTGGTCCCGGAAACATCGTAAATATCCGTATCCGATGCCACATCCGAAAACCCGACCTGGATCGCATACATTCCCGTTTCCAGCAGCCAATCGTATTCCACCGCATTGACTTCCGTCAGCAAAAATTCTTTGACGGGATACCACCCCCCGTAAGGCTGGTTGTAATACCTCACCACGGATTGCTGCAAAATACTGCCCCTGTTCGTGGCAAACCCCTGCAAAAGCTCCAAAGACAACCCTTCTCCGCTGGCGGCAAGTTTTCCGTCCGTCTGCGGGTTGAGCGCACCTTCACTGATATATACGTTCAGTTCACGCAATGTCGCTCCGTTTCGATGCACCTGAACGGCATTGAAAACTTTATCATTCAGTTCTTTGACGCTGAAGCCGTTGATTTTAATATAATTCTGCACAAAATAATCGTCGATATGAAGATTGATCTTATACCCGCCCAATATGTTGGAAAAATTTATCGCAAATACTGCCTGATATCCCTCCACGTCGGTATTTACGGCCGATATCGAAGAAAACGCCAACACAGACGTGCTCCCCTCTTCTATCTCCGCTAACCATACTTCCCCGGGCATTTCCGTATCGCTTTCCGCCGTTACCGTCAGCCCGGTCAGATCCATGTAATGAAAGTAGGAGAGCTCGGAAAGCATGGGTACCTCGATATTGTCAACGTAGACCCGCATGTACCCGCCTATTCTTTTGAGCAGCAGGGAATGTACCGCCCATTCCTGGTTTGCAATCTCCCACTGCCATCTTCCGCCGAAATTCTCCCGCCAAGGAGACGGATCCGTCTCTTCCATTTCTTCCTCAAAAAGATACTCTACCTCAAACTGCGCAGCCACGCCGTCCTGTGAGTAATAACGTACACGGATACCTTCATTCTGTGCATTGAGCAGTTGAACCGTGAAAGACTTTGCACCGGCTTGCACCGCCTGCACCAGTACACCGCTTTCCGCACTCACCTTTTCTCCGTAAACAGCCTCTCCGCCCGTCATCCTCTGCGCAAAAAACGGCAAAGCAGGCGTCTTGTTAAAATCGTAAAAAGCTTCCACTCCTCCTGCCGCAGGATCCGATGCTTTCCAACCTCCTTCCTGCACGATTCCGTCCTTCCACCATCTGTCATATTTGAGCACCCACAAGGAATCTTCTGTACTCGCCGCCAATCCGCCCGTTGTAAGCCCCGCTTTGAACAGTATTTCGTCGCTCCCGTCCCTGGTCAGAATCGGCCTCTTGTCCGTACACGTGCATTCCGCATTCGTCGCATGCTCTCCGCACGGAAGGTTTCCGAATGCGTCGTATATGTATATAAGAATATTGGTTGTATAACGGTGCGCCTGCAATGCGATCGAATTGAACGATTCGATCTCTCCCACCGTATACCCGTTGATCACTACATTCTCCCGAAACGATTCGTCTCCGCTCCCTGCCCATTGCAGATTCGTCTGCCCGGGCAACGGAAAAGGCTTTTCCATCTCTATGGTCACTACATACGCCGGCTTTCCGTTATAATCGTCCGCAACCGTAAACAATACGTCTTTGACCGCTACCGTGTCCTCGCTTGCCTTCGCCAATTGTACAGTGGTCAGCATGCCGACGGATACAAGAAAAACCAGAATCAGCACCATTAAAATTCCTTTCCGTTTTATACTGCCGCATTGAATCATTTCCTTACTCCTTTTCCCGTCTGCATTTTTTTCTGCAAACAACCGCTGCCCCGATCAGCAAAATCGCCGCAGGAACTGCAAAGCTTCCCGCGATCGCACCGCCGCAGCCGCCTTCGGATCCTTCCTCTCCCGGCCCTTGCGTCTGTTCTCCGTCCCCGGACTCTTCCCCGCCGGGCTCCTGCGTCTGTCCACCGTCTCCGGACTCTTCCCCGCCGGGTTCCTGCGCGCCGCAAACACTGCATTCCCCGTCGACATAATCATGCCCGACAGGTGACAACACCGTCGAAGAAAGGTCAATTTCGTTTTTCCCTTCCGCATCCGAAAAATACTTTCCGCACACTTCGCAGGACCAATATTCCGCGTTCCCCGCTTCCGTGCAGGTCGCAGCTTCCGCCGCATGATGCGTCAACGTATGCGCCGCCAATGCGCCGTATTTCTCTCCGCACACTTCGCAGACCGCCTGTTCCGTACAGCTTGCCGTGCCTCCGCGGTGCCCCTGCGCCGCTACCGCCACGCTCGCTTTGTCCGCTATTTCCGCCGTGCCTTCCGCATCCGAAAAATACTTTCCGCACACTTCGCAGGACCAATATTCCGTGTTCCCCGCTTCCGTACAGGTCGCAGCTTCCGCCGCATGATGCGTCAACGTATGCGCCGCCAATGCGCCGTATTTCTCTCCGCACACTTCGCA
>CALVXG010000004.1 GCA_944368925.1 uncultured Clostridia bacterium
GCATCGCGCAGAGGGAGAAAACAATGCCGAGGGCACAGCCCGAACATTGTTGTCGCCCTTAGATCGCAGCGGTTCGCTGCAACTCTTTTGCGAGAATCGCGCGAGAATCACGAAAAATAGTTTTGTCAGCTCAAAACTAATTTTGTGAGATAATTTTCAATAACAACTGCGCAAGCAAAACGACGCTTTTGCGCCCGCGCACCCGATTTGCCGTGAGGCTCATGAAAGAGGGTGAAAGCGCGATGCGTAAAAGACGGAGAGCCGTAACAGGCATCGCGCAGAGGGAGAAAACAATGCCGAGGGCACAGCCCGAACATTGTTGTCGCCCTTAGATCGCAGCGGTTCGCAGCAACTCTTTTGCGAGAACCGCGCGAGTAAAAATATTTATAGGAGGTAAACAATGTCGGCTAATTTAGAGGCAAAAAAGCAGGTAGTCGAGGAGATCAAAGCGAAGATCCAGAACAGCAAGTCGGTTATTTTTGTCGATTACAAGGGTCTTACGGTTGCAGAAGTTTCCGAATTGCGCAACAAGTTCCGTGCTGTCGGCGTAGAGTATAAAGTTTATAAAAACACGCTCGTACGCAAAGCAATGAACGAACTCGGCGTAACTGCTTTCGATAACGATCTGAACGGCCCGACCGCAACCGCGTTCAGCCCGGACGAAACGGCTGCCGCAAAGATTTTTGCGGATGCGGTGAAGGCGATGCCCGAGAAGATCATCCCGAAGAGCGCCTATGTAGACGGTGCGTATGTGGATGTCAACGGAATCAAAGCTCTCGCAACGATGCCTTCGAAAGAAGAACTCATTGCAAAGATGCTCGGATCCATGCAGGCTCCGATCGCAAATTTCGCAGGTGTGCTTTCCGCAATGCTCAGAGGTGTTGTGGTTGCGCTCAACGCGATCGCGGAAAAGAAAAACGGCTGAGTTTTTCAGTGAATGCGGCATAAGCCGCCGCCGCGTCGTTCGGGCGTAAAACAGAGCGAAAAAAAATTATTTTAAAAATTATTCGGAGGAATATTAAAATGGCTGATATCGCTAAGTTCATCGAAGAGATCAAAGGTATGACGGTTGTTGAGCTCAACGAGCTCGTAAAGGCTTTGGAAGAGGAGTTCGGCGTTAGCGCTGCTGCTCCCGTTGCTGTGGCTGCTGCTCCGGCTGCAGGCGCTGCTGCTGCAGAAGCTGCTGAAGAGAAGACGGAATTCAACGTTAAGTTGAAGGACATCGGCGCTAAGAAGATCGAAGTTATCAAAGCTGTCCGTGAATTCACGTCCCTCGGCCTTGCAGAAGCAAAAGCTCTTGTTGAGTCCCTCGGCATGATCAAGGAAGGCGTTAACAAGGAAGAAGCTGAAAAGATCGCTGCTCGCATGAAAGAAGCTGGCGCAGAAGTTACGATCGACTAATTTTCGCCAAAAACGAAACTTCAAAAAGGTGCAAAAGCCAATCGGCTTTTGCACCTTTTTTTATTGTCTGAAAAAACGGCATTTCTTTATTCTCGGAAACGCCGACGATCGCCCGCAGGAACAGGATCGCCCGCTTGCAAAAAGGGGAGTGCAAAAAACAAAAGCGCCCGCCGACGGAACGCCGACGACCGTTGCCAAATAAAAACGCGCAAAAAAGCAAAAGCGCCCGCCCGCATATTTGCGGGCGGGCGCTGTCTGAAAGCAAGGCAAACCGCCTGTCGGTTTTGCCTTAAATGCCGACAGGCTCGGAAGGCTTTCTTTTCGGAAAGCCTGCGGGCAAAAGGTAGGCGGCGGATTCGGGCGTTATTCTTTGCCCAGCAGGTAGTCGCAGGTGACTCCGAAAAAATCTGCAAGCGCCACGATATAGGAGGCCTTCGGCTCGTTCAGGCCGCGCTCCCAATAATCGATCGCCTTTTGGCTGACGCCGATCGCTTCTGCCAATTTCGCCTGGGAAAGGTTTCTTTCCTGACGCAATTCTTTGATAATCTCTCCGATTCTCATATGTATATTGTAGAAATTTTTTGTGCAAAAGCAACGCCAAAGAAGAAAACTTCTTATTAATGTCAGTTTGTTTTAAAATGTGCTTGACTTTCCGCTTTATTTTATGTAAAATTGGTGTATTAAGAAGAAAACTTCTTAAAAATTAAGGAGGAGAAAAAAAATGGATTTGAAGTTGGCAAGCGGCGAGACAGTTTTGAAAGACTGGAAGTATGCGCACGGTAAGTTTACGGCAGATCGTAAGGTTACGGATTGTAATCTGACGGTGACAAACAAGCGCATTGTGCATACGGTAGAGAATGCGGTATCGTTGTCGCGGAGTGAAATTCCGTTGGCCTCGGTGACGGGGATTTCGGCGGAATACCGCAGGAACAGGACGCTTTTATTGCGATTGCAGGCGGTTTTCGGAGCGATCCTGTGTATTGTACTTATAGGGATCCCGATTCTGATCAATGCGTTGCGCAAATTGCGGGCGTGCCTTATGACTATTGAATTCAAAACCAATGACGGAAGGGGAGAACCGATGACGGCGGGTGCCTGGGGTGCGGTGGACGCAGTCAAAGACAGGCCCGGCTTGATCGGAAGGTTGCTTGGTTTCTTATTCCCCAGAACGGCGGGATTTAAAATACATGTAAATAAAGAAATGGCGAAGGAGATTTTGGACGAGATCGGAGCGATCGTTCTCGAATACAAGGCAAAGGCATAAGCGATATGGGGTTGCGAAACAAATTCCGACTGTTTGTATGTGCGTTCGTAGCGGCGTCGACGGTTTCGGTTTTGGGATGGATCCTTGTTTTTGCGGCAAAAATATATGTGTTGGCAGTGTTGGGGGTTACAGCGGGGGCAGCGGCGTGTGTGAGCGGCGGAATTCTTCTGCGTCTGCGTCGTTACAGACGGATCGTCGGTTTTGTACATGAAAACGGAAGCTGTGATATCACGGAACTTGCAAAGGAACTGTCGGTCGGAAAAAATAAGGCGCGCGAATGGACGGAATGGTGTCTGCGGCTGGACTATCTGAAGGGATATGTTTTTCGGGACGAGCGGATATACCCTTTGGAAAATTATCGGCTGAAAGGGAAAGAGGAAGAAAGGGCGGATAAGCAGGCGCGTCAGACGATGCTTGTGCGCTGCGCTCATTGCGGAGCGGAATTTGCCGCGCAGGACGAGATCGCTGTCTGTCCTTACTGCGGTTCGCTCGCAAAGGGCGGGAGATGAAAAACGAAAGGCAATTCGTTGCCGTTTTGACTGCCGAAACCGCAATACGTTCCGAAAGCGACAGGGTCCCGCCCGATTTTTGCCCCGAAAGGCAAAAATCGGGCGGGCAAAAGAAGAAAACAATCGGGAAAAAGCGGGGAGGTTTTGCCGTGAAATACGGTAAAACCTCCCCGCTTTTTCCAACGTATATTTTATGTAAAAAAAGGTAAAAATATGCTTCAAATCGTTTGACAAGTCTTGACGGATATGGTATTATATTTAAGCTGTGTAATAGGGTTGAGGCGTAAAGTTACTTTAATCGCTTCGGGTTTGCAAGGATAAATACAGCACAATTGCGCCCAAAGCGAAGATAATTTATGCCGACAAATGTGGGGACTCGATCCCTGCGACTAACCGGAGTACAGCCATTCAATCAAATATTTGAATGGCATTTATTTTTCTCGGCTACTCCGACACACACGGCACAGTTGACGTAAAGTTAGTATAAAAAACGGAGGAATTCAGACAAATGGCAGGACAGAAAATCAGAATCAAACTCGCCGCATACGATCATGAACTCGTAGACCTGGCGGCGCAGCGTATTGTGGACGCGATGCAGAAATCGGGCGCAAAAATCGGCGGCCCCATTCCTCTGCCGACCGAAAAGGAGATCGTAACGATCCTTCGCTCGCCGCACAAGGATAAGGACAGCCGCGAGCAGTTCGAGATCCGCACGCACAAGAGGATCATCGACATCTACAGCCCCAACGCGAAGCTTTTGGACAGCGTACATCTTCCCGCGGGCGTAGACATCAAGATCAAGCTGTAAAAGATTCTGTTTTTATAATACAGAAAAGCGCGGAAAGCGCGGAAAACAAGTCAATGTAATACTTTGTAAAATCAAGGTATTCGCGATAAAAAAATTTAAGGAGTGAACTTTATCAATGAATAAAGCAATCATCGGCCGCAAAGTCGGCATGACGCAGATCTTTACTCCGGAAGGGAAAGTGATCCCCGTAACGGTAGTGGAGGCAGGACCTTGCCCCGTAGTGCAGATCAAGACAGTGGAAAAAGACGGTTATGCCGCTCTGAAGCTGGGTTTTGACGAAACGACGGAAAAGCGCATCAACAAGCCTGAACTCGGGCAGTTCAAGAAAGCGGGTGTAAAGCCGCAGAAAGTTCTCAAAGAGTTCCGTCTGGCGGATCTTTCGGGATACGAAGTCGGCAAAGAAGTGCTGGCGGACACGTTCAAGGAAGGAGACAAAGTGGATGTTGCGGGCGTTTCCAAAGGTCACGGATTTTCGGGCGTCATCAAGAGATGGAACCAGCGCCGTCTGAAAGAGACGCACGGTGTCGGCCCTGTACACAGGGAAGTGGGTTCCATGGGAGCAAACTCCACGCCGAGCAGAGTTTTCAAACAGAAGCATATGCCGGGACAGTACGGTCATGAAAAAGTAACCGTACAGAACCTTGAAGTCGTCAAGGTGGACGCGGCGAGAAACGCACTTCTGATCAAGGGCGCGATTCCCGGTCCGAAGGGCAGCATCGTCACGGTATGTGACAGCGTCAAGTCCAAATAAGGAGAGTAAGAGAAATGCCTATCGTGAAAATCTATAAAATGGACGGATCGGAAGCGGGTCAGATGACTCTTTCCGACAAGATCTTCGGCGCGGAATACAATGAACCCCTGATTCATCAGGCGGTGGTAACGCGTCTTGCCAATGACAGACAGGGCACGAAGAGCACGCTCACGAGGACGGAAGTCCGCGGCGGCGGTGTGAAGCCTTGGAGACAGAAAGGCACGGGCCGTGCGCGTCAGGGTTCCATCCGTGCGCCGCAGTGGATCAAGGGCGGCGTCGTGTTCGCACCCAAGAGCCGCGACTTCTCCAAGAAAATGAATCAGGAAGCGAAACGCGGCGCGTTGTTCTCGGCGCTCTCCAAGAAAGTGGCGGACGGCGAACTGATCGTTGTGGACAAGTTGGAAGTTTCCGCACCCAAGACGAAAGAAATGGTGAAATTTGTGGAAGCGCTGAAACTTGACAAACGTACGGTGCTTGTCATGGACAGCAACGACGCAAACGTGATCCTCGCGAGCCGGAACATCCAGAAGCTGAGCACTTTGCCCGTCGAACAGATCAACACCTACGACGTGGTTGCCAATGCGAAAGTGGTTCTTACCAAGGCTGCGGCTGAAAAAATCCAGGAGGTCTACGGAGCATAATGAAAGCGCAGGACATCATCATTAAGCCCATCCTCACCGAGAAAGGTTACGACGGCATCGCGTCGAAGAAATACACTTTTAAGGTTGCAAAGGGCGCAAATAAGACGCAGATCAAGATGGCTGTCGAAGAACTCTTCGAAGTCAAAGTTGCAAGCGTGAACACCTGCAACGTGCGCGGAAAGTTGAAGAGAATGGGCAGAAACGAGGGCCTCACATCCTCCTACAAGAAAGCCGTCGTTCAGCTGACCGAAGACAGCAAGCCGATTGAATATTTCAATTCGCTGTCTTAATGTGAGCAAATCGGAGGAAACAGAAAATGGCTATTAAAAGATATAAACCTACGTCGGCTGCGCGCCGTTTCATGACGGTGCATACCTACGAAGAGATCACGGAAACCAAACCGGAGCGTTCTCTGATCGAGGATATGCGCAAATCCGGCGGCAGAAATAACCAAGGCAAGATCACGGTTCGCCACATCGGCGGCGGAAACCGCAGGAAATACCGTATCATCGATTTCAAGCGTGACAAAGACGGAGTTCCGGCAAAAGTTGCGAGCATCCAGTACGATCCGAACCGCAGCGCGAACATTGCGCTTTTGCAGTATGCGGACGGCGAAAAGAGATACATTCTCGCGCCGATCGGTCTGAATGTAGGCGACACGGTTCTTTCGGGTCCGGACGCGGACATCAAAGCGGGCAACTGCCTGCCGTTTGAGAACATTCCCGTCGGTACGATGGTACACAACATCGAGCTGAAGCCGGGCAAAGGCGGCCAGGTGGCGCGTGCGGCGGGTATTGCGGCGCAGCTGATGGCGAAAGAGGGCGCTTATGCGACCCTGAAAATGCCGAGCGGCGAAATGCGTCTCGTTCCGGTGGTATGCCGGGCGACGATCGGCCAGGTCGGCAACGTCGAGCACGAGATCATCAGCCTCGGCAAAGCGGGCAAGACGCGCCACATGGGTATCAAACCCACGGTACGCGGCGCAGTCATGAACCCTTGCGATCACCCGCACGGCGGCGGCGAGGGCAAGAGCCCTGTCGGTCATGCAGGTCCTCTTACGCCTTGGGGCAAGCCTGCTCTGGGGTATAAGACCAGAAAGAAGAAGAATGTTACGAGCAAGTTCATTCTTAAACGCATCAATTAAGGGAGGATCATCCAAATGAGCAGAAGCGTAAAGAAAGGGCCTTACGTTGAAGCGAGACTTTTGAAAAGAGTCGAAGAGCTCAACGCGGCAAACGATAAAAAAGTTCTCAAAACATGGTCGAGAGCGAGCACGATCTTCCCGCAGATGGTAGGACACACGATCGCGGTGCATGACGGAAGAAAGCACGTTCCCGTATATATCACCGAAGACATGGTCGGCTGCAAGCTGGGCGAGTTTGCACCCACCAGAACCTTCAAGGGACATTCCGGCGGCAAGACCACCGCTGCTAAGAAGTAAAGGAGGTCGCAGTTCAAAATGGCTAAAAATACGCGTGAAAAGACAAAACGTATCGCGGAAAACAAGGACAAACGTCCTTATGCGACCGCAAGGCATATCCGCATGAGCCCTTACAAAGTGCGCAGGGCATTGGCGCTCATCCGCGGCAAGAGCGTGAACGAAGCGGCGGCGATCCTCGAATATGCGACGATCGTATCGGCGGAACCCGTGAAAAAGGTTTTGCTGTCCGCGGCGGCGAACGCCGAGCACAATTTCGGCATGGACAGGGGCGACCTGATCGTTGCGGAAGCATTCGCGGATCAGGGCCCGACGCTCAAACGCATGAACCCCGTATCGAAGGGCAGAGCGCATTCCATTCTGAAAAGAACCAGCCACATCACGGTCATTCTTGACGTGCAGAGTAAGTAAGGAGAATTGTCATGGGACAGAAAGTTAATCCACACGGTCTGAGAGTCGGCGTCATCAAAGGCTGGGACACCCAGTGGTATGCCGATAAGAAGGATTTCGGCAAGAACCTGAAAGAAGACTACGAAATCCGTAAATTCATCAAAAACAAGTACTATGCGGCAGCGATCAGCAAGATCCTGATCGAGCGTGCCGCGAACAGGATCGTCGTGACCGTCTGCACGGGCAAGCCGGGCGTTCTGATCGGCAAAGCGGGCGCGGAAATCGAAGTGATCAAGAAAGACCTTTCCAAACTGACGAAAGGCAAGAACATCGTCATCAACGTGACGGAAGTGCGCAAACCCGACGGCGACGCGCAGCTGGTAGCGGAGAGCGTTGCACAGCAGCTGGAAAAACGTATGTCTTTCCGCCGTGCGATGAAGCAGGCGATCGGCAAGGCGATGCGTTCGGGCGTAAAGGGCGTCAAGATGATGGTTTCCGGCCGTCTGGACGGCGCGGAGATCGCACGCTGCGAGCAGTATCACGAAGGGTCGATCCCTCTGCAGACGCTGCGCGCGGACATCGATTACGGTTTTGCGGAAGCGCACACGACTTTCGGTATGATCGGCGTCAAAGTCTGGATCTACAAAGGCGAAGTGCTCAGGGCAAAGGCGCATGAAGGAGGGGATAAGTAATTATGTTGATCCCGAAGAGAGTCAAGAGAAGAAAACAGCACCGCGGCAACATCAAGGGCCAGGCGCATAAAGGCAATAAAGTGGCGTACGGCGAGTACGGACTGGTTGCGGTCGAGGGCGCGCGCATCACATCGCGTCAGATCGAAGCGGCCCGTATCGCAATGACGAGATTCATCAAGCGCGGCGGCCAGGTGTGGATCGATATTTTCCCGCACAAACCGATCACGCGTCACCCTGCCGAATCCCGTATGGGTTCCGGTAAAGGTGCGGTGGAATACTGGGTAGCCATCGTGAAACCGGGCAGAGTCCTGTTCGAAATGGCGGGCGTTCCGGAAGATGCGGCGCGCGAAGCAATGCGCCTTGCGGGTCACAAACTGCCCATCAAGACGAAATTCATGGCGAAAGGCCAGGTCAACCCCGTAACGGGCGAACTGCCCGAAGGCAGCGAAAAAATTACAGAAGGCGGTGAAGGTTAATGAAAGGGAAAGAACTTCACAACATGACAGACGAGGAGCTGAAAAATAAGCTCAGCGAGCTGAAAACGCAGCTTTTCAACCTCCGTTTCCGTCATGCGTCGGGCCAGCTCGACAATCCGATGACGATAGCGTCCTGCAAGAAGGACATCGCGCGCGTTAACACCGTGATCCGCGAGAGAGAGATCAAGGCGAGAGGTTAATCAATCATGGAAAGAAATTTAAGAAAAGAAAGAGTCGGGCTTGTCGTTTCCGACAAAATGGATAAGACGGTCGTCGTTGCGATCGTTGACAAGAGCAAACACCCTCTCTATAAGAAGACCATCACCAAGACGAAGAAAGTCAAGGCGCACGACGAAGCGAACGAATGTGTCGTCGGCGACAAGGTCCGCATCGTCGAGACGAGAAAACTTTCCAAAGACAAGAACTGGAGAGTTGCCGAGATCGTCGAGAAAGCGAAGTAATAATATAAGGAGAGAAAGAGCCATATGATACAACCACAGACAAGGCTTAAAGCGGCGGATAACTCCGGTGCGAAAGAGCTTATGTGCATCAGGGTTCTGGGCGGTTCGTTCAGAAAGAGCGGCAACATCGGCGACGTGATCATCGCGAGCGTCAAAACCGCAACTCCCGGCGGCGCCGTAAAGAAAGGCGAAGTCGTAAAGGCAGTCATCGTCAGAACCAGCAAGGGCATTCGCAGAGCAGACGGAACGTATATCCGTTTCGACGACAATGCAGCCGTCATCATAGATAACCAGAAGCAGCCGAGGGGCACGCGTATTTTCGGGCCCATCGCGAGAGAACTGAGAGATAAGGACTATATGCGTATTATCTCCCTTGCTCCCGAAGTGCTGTAAGGAGGCCGGACAATGAACGTTAAATTGAATGATACGGTCGTCGTACTCACGGGCAAAGACAAAGGCAAGACGGGCAAAGTGGTCGCCACTTCTCCCAAAGCGGGCCGCGTGACCGTGCAGGGCGTCAACCTCCAGAAGAAACATCAGAAAGCGAGAAAGGCGAACGCGGTTTCGCAGATCGTGGAGCGTGAAGGCGCGATCGACGCGTCGAACGTCATGGTCATCTGCGATGCCTGCGGCAAAGCCACCCGCGTAAAACACTCGTTCGTCGAGCAGGACGGCAAGATGAAGAAAGTCCGCGTATGCAAGTGCGGCGCCGTTCTCGACAAGGTTTACAAGAAACAGGCGAAGACGGCCGCAAAAGCGGAAGAAGCGCCCAAGAAGAGAACGAGAAAGCGTACCGCGAAGAAAGAAGAAGCGGTCGAAGAGAAGAAGGACTGAGGCGAGGTAATTTCCAATGGCAGAAAAAGAAAAGAACAGAGTCCGGGCGGCTTACGAAACGGAAGTAGTTCCCTATCTCGTCAAGAAGTTCGGCTATAAAAACATCAACGAAGTACCGAAACTCGTAAAAATCGTCATCAACTCCGGTCTGGGCGATATCAAAGACAACGCGAAGAGCGTTCAGATCGCGCACGACGAGCTGAAAGCGATCGCGGGCCAGAAACCCGTCATCACGAAGGCGAAAAAATCTGTCGCGAACTTCAAAGTCCGCGAAGGGATGAGCGTGGGTCTGAAAGTCACGCTCCGCAAAGACAGAATGTACGAGTTTTACGATAAGTTCGTGTCCATCGCGCTTCCCAGAATGCGTGACTTCCGCGGCGTATCCGCGAACTCCTTCGACGGCAGGGGCAACTATGCTTTGGGCGTGAAGGAACAGCTGATCTTCCCCGAGATCTCCTACGATCAGGTGGAAAAGATCCGCGGGTTCGATATCTGCTTTGTCACGACGGCAAAGACGGACGAAGAAGCGAGAGAGCTTCTCGCGGCAATGGGAATGCCCTTCAAGAAATAAGGAGAAACGGACTTATGGCAAAGAAATCAATGATCAATAAACAGCAGAGAACGCCCAAATTCAGCACGAGGGCGTACACGCGCTGCAGTATCTGCGGACGTCCGCATGCAGTTCTGCGCAAATACGGAATCTGCCGTATTTGCTTCCGCAATCTCGCGTACAAGGGACAGATCCCCGGCGTGAAGAAGGCGAGCTGGTAAGGAGGTACATCATGACAGATCCTATCGCAGATATGCTTACAAGAATCCGGAACGCCATCACGGCGAAACACGAGAAAGTGGAAGTTCCCGGATCGAACATGAAAAAAGCGATCGCAAACATCCTGCTTTCGGAAGGCTACGTCAAGAACGTTGAGTTCGTAGACGACGGACTTTCGGGCAAGATCGTGATCGAACTCAAATATGCTGAGGGCAACAAATCGGTTATTTCCGGTCTGAAGAGAGTATCCAAACCCGGTCTGAGAAGCTATTCGGGAGCGGAGAAAATGCCCAAGGTCTTGGGAGGACTGGGAACGGCGATCGTGTCCACTTCCAAGGGAATAATGACGGACAAACAGGCGAAGGCTGCCAACGTCGGCGGCGAAGTGCTCTGTTTCGTCTGGTAAGGAGGCACACGCAATGTCCAGAATAGGAAGAATGCCTGTTGCGCTCCCCGCGGGCGTTACGGTGGAAGTAAAAGACGGCAAAATGTTCGTCAAAGGCCCGAAAGGAACGCTGGAACAGGATATTGACGCGCGGATCAGTCTCGCCGTAGAAAACGGTCATGCCGTTTTGACTCGTGCGAACGATTCCAAAGAACTGAAAGCAAAACACGGTCTGTACAGAGCGTTGCTGCACAACATGGTAACGGGCGTTACGGCGGGATTTTCGAAAGGCCTCGTCATCAACGGCGTCGGTTACAAAGTGGCAAAGCAGGGCAACAAGATCGTGCTGAACATCGGGTTCTCCCATCCGGTCGAATTTGCGGAAGTGGATGGCATCAAACTGGATTGCCCTACGCAGACGGAGATCACCGTTACGGGTATCGACAAAGTAAAAGTCGGACAGATCGCCGCGAACATCCGCGCGCTGCGCGAACCCGAACCTTACCACGGCTACGGCATCCGTTACAAGGATGAAGTGATCGAGCGTAAGGAAGGCAAGACGGCAGGCAAATAAAGGAGCGTAAACCATGATTTCTAAATTTGATAAAAACGCGGACAGAGTCGTGCGTCATGCACGCGTCCGCAAAAAGATTTCCGGCACTGCCGAAACGCCCAGATTCAACGTTTACAGGAGTCTCAATCACATTTACGTTCAGATCATCGACGACGTAAAGGGCGTAACTCTCGTATCCGCATCCACGATGGAGAAATCGGTCAAGGAACAGATCAAGGATCTGACCAAGACGGAAGCAGCCAAGGTCGTAGGCGCGGAAGCTGCCAAAAAGGCGCTTGCGGCGGGTATTGATACGGTCGTATTTGACCGCGGCGGTTACATTTACACGGGCCGTGTAAAGAGTGTTGCCGACGGCGCAAGAGAAGCCGGACTGAAGTTCTGAGGGAGGAGAGTTCCATGGCAAGAGAAGAAAGAAAACCTCAAAGAAGACAAGAAGAGAACGACGGGTTCATTAAAAAGCTGATCCAGGTCAACCGTGTCACGAAGGTTGTCAAGGGCGGCCGCAACATGCGTTTTGCAGCGCTTGTGGTCGTCGGTGACGGCAAGGGCAGGGTCGGCGCAGGCTCGGGCAAAGCGAACGAAGTTCCCGAAGCGATCGAAAAGGCTACCGCACAGGCAAAGAGAAACCTGGTGACGGTTCCGATGGTCGGCACGAGCATTCCCCACGAAGTGGACGGAAAGTTCGGCAGAGGCCATGTATATATGCTTCCTGCTTCCGAAGGTACCGGCGTTATCGCAGGCGGCCCTGTCCGCGCGATCATGGAATGCGCAGGTATCAAGGATATCCGTACGAAATCGCACGGCACGAGCAACCCGATCAACTGCGTAAAAGCGACGATCGCAGGACTTGCCGAGCTGAAGACGGCGGAACAGGTTGCGGCACTCCGCGGCAAGACCGTGGAAGAAATTTTGGGCTGAGGAGGAGCTTACAATGGCACAGGTAAAAGTAACATTGGTCAAGAGCACCATCGGCAGCACGCAGACGCAGAAAGACACGGTAGCGGCGCTGGGACTGAAAAAGATCCGTTCTTTCCGTGTACATGAAGATACTCCCGCTTTGCAGGGACAGATCAAAAAAGTGGCTCACCTCGTGAAGGTCGAGACGCTGTAAGGAGTTGTAACTATGAGAATTGATACGATACAACCCGCAATCGGCTCGAACACTCCCGCCAAGCGTCTTGGCAGGGGCATCGGCTCGGGCTTGGGCAAGACGAGCGGCAAGGGCCACAAAGGCCAGTGGGCGCGTTCGGGCGGCGGTGTACGTCCCGGATTTGAAGGCGGTCAGACCCCGATCCACAGAAGACTTCCCAAACGCGGTTTCAACAACAAATTCCGTAAAGAATATGTGATCGTGAACCTCTCGGCGCTGGAAAACGTAGCGGCGGGCACGGTTGTGGATTACGAATATGTCATGGCGAACAAGCTCGCCAAGCAGGTCAAGGACAACAGCGGCCTGAAAGTTCTGGGCAGCGGCGAACTCAAAAACGCGCTGACCGTGAAAGCTGCGAAGTTCTCCGCTTCCGCGAAAGAAGCGATCGAAAAGGCCGGCGGCACGGCGGAAACTCTGTAAGTTCCGCGCCCGTCGGGGGCTTGCGCGGAGCGTGACTTCATTTTTAGGAGAGCAAGATGTTCGAAACTTTAAAGAACGCATTTAAAGTCAAAGAGATAAGGAAGAAGATCTTCATCACCCTTCTTCTGCTGCTTGTCTACCGTCTCGGATGCTACATTCCGATCCCGGGCCTGGACAGCGCGCAGTTTGAAACGGTGATCGAAGGCAACAACTTCCTGACTCTTATGAACGCCGTCACGGGCGGCGCGCTGGCAAGCGGCACGCTGTTCGCGCTCGGTATCGGGCCGTACATCAACGCGTCCATTATCATCCAGCTGCTCAGCGTCGGTATCCCTGCGCTCGAACGGCTTTCCAAAGAGGGGGAAGAGGGCAAGAAGAAAATTGCGCAGCTCACCCGATATCTCACGCTTATCCTTGCCATCGTGCAGGCGATCGGCGTTATCATCAATTTTGCAAATGACAGTGCGATCAGCAGTCAGATCATAGCTCTGTTCGGCGGCGAAGGCAACAAATGGCTCGTGTACATCTACATGACCATCATTTACTCCGCAGGCGCAATGCTCACCATGTGGTTGGGCGAGCGCATCACCGAATACGGTGTCGGCAACGGTATTTCGCTGGTCATCTTTGTCGGTATCATTTCCACGGCAGGCATCACGATCATCATCGAGCCGATCGAAGAAATGGTTGCCAACGGTTTCGATGCGGGAACGCTTATTTCCATCGTTATCTTCTGCGTCATCTCGATCGTGATCTTTGCTCTTATCGTTGCGGTCGACCTTGCGGAACGCCGCATTCCGGTGCAGTATGCAAAGCAGGTCAAGGGCAGAAAAATGTACGGCGGACAGTCCACCGTTATCCCCATCAAGATTTCCGGCAGCGGCGTTATGCCTCTGATCTTCGCGTTTGCGATCATCAGCCTGCCCGATCTGATCATGGGTCTGTTCTGGAGCGGTTATTCCAAGAGCTGGTACGCGCAGAACATCAGCGGCGGCACGGGGCCGTGGGCATGGGCCTACATCATCGTATTGTGCCTGTTGATCTTTCTGTTCTCGTTCTTCTATGCAAAGATCCAGTTCAATCCCGAAGACGTATCCAAGAGCATTCAGCAGAACGGCGGGTTTATCCCCGGTATTCGTCCGGGCAAACCTACGGCGGATTATCTGAACAAGATCTCCAACCGTATCACGCTGTTCGGGGCGATCTTCCTTTCGTTGGTCGCGTTCGTACCTTCGCTGGCATTCAGTTTTGCGGGCGAGCAGTTCGTGAACGTGTTCTCCACGACCGGTATCCTGATCGTCGTATCCGTTGCGCTCGAGTTTGACAAACAGCTGCAGTCGCAGTTGATGATGAAAAACTACAAAGGATTCCTGAAATAAGAAAGGCGCGGCATCTGACCCAAAGAGGCAGGTACGCGGCAGGGGATCGAGAAGTTTTCCGGAGAGAAAACAGCGGGTTCTGACCGAAAACGGCAGGGACGTTGTCCGGAAACGAATACAAAAAACGCATTTTGCCGCGCGCTATGCGGCGCGCGGCAAAACAAATAAAAAATGAGAGAGGTTTCCATGAACATTCTACTTCTTGGCGCACCGGGAGCGGGCAAAGGAACGCAGGCGACCCGGATCAGCGAAAAGTTTCACCTTCCGCACATTTCGACGGGCGACATTTTCCGCGACAACATCAAGCGCGGCACCGAGATCGGGCTTTTGGCGAAATCCTATACGGACAAAGGTCAGCTGGTACCGGACGAAGTGACATGCAAGATCGTGGAGGGCAGGCTGAAAGAAGCGGATTGCGCGAACGGATATCTTCTCGACGGTTTTCCCCGCAATCTTTTCCAGGCGCAGGAGCTGGACAAATTCTCCAAAGTCGACGCGGTGATCAACATCGACATTGACTTATCGCTTCTGATGGACCGTCTTTGCGGACGGCGCGTTTGCAAGAACTGCGGCGAGAGCTATCATGTGAATTTCCTGAACGGCAAGTCCGACTGCGAGCGTTGCGGCGGCGAGCTGTACCAGAGAAAGGACGACAACGAAGAGACGGTAGGCAACCGTCTGAAAGTGTATAACGAACAGACAGCGCCTCTGATCGAGTATTATTCGAAGAAGGGAGTGTTGATCAACATCGACGGCGTAGGCGCCATCGACGAAGTGTTCGGAAGAATTTGCGACGCTTTGAAAAAGTAAGCGTTTGGGGTCATGATCACAGTCAAAACGGAAAAAGAGATCGACGCCATGCGCGAGCCCTGCGCGATCGTGCGCGATACGCTCACCTATATCGGAACGAAGATACGGGCGGGGGTAACGACGCAGGAACTGGACGATCTGGCGCGCGAATACATTCGTTCGCGGGGTGCGGAACCATCCTGTCTCGGGTATTGCGGATATCCTGCGAGTATCTGCGCATCGGTCAACGAAGAAGTGGTGCACGGGATCCCGTCTCCGGACAGATTCCTGAAAGAGGGCGACATCATCAGCGTAGATCTTTGTGCGTACAAGAACGGATTTCACGGCGACGGCGCGCGGACGTTTGCGGTCGGCGCGATCGACGAAGAAAAGCAGAAACTGATCCGTGTCACGGAGGAATGTTTCTGGAAAGCGGTGGAGAACCTGCGGGCGGGAACGCCTCTGTTCGATATCGGGGCGATCGTCCAGAGCCATGCGGAATCCAACGGTTTTTCGGTGGTGCGAGAGTTTGTGGGGCACGGGATCGGCAGAGAGATGCACGAAGACCCGTCGGTGCCGAATTACGGCAAACGCGGTACGGGCGTACGGCTGCGTGCGGGAACGGTGCTCTGCATTGAACCGATGATCCTGGCGGGATCGAGGTTTGTGGACGTACTGGACGATAACTGGACGGCAGTCACGCGCGACAAGAAACCGGCGGCGCATTACGAAAACACGGTCGTCATCCGCGAAGACGGCGTCGAGATCCTTACGATTTAACAGACATGAAAGTACAGGAACCGGAAAATGGCGGCGTTTGCAAGAGCGTTGCCGGAAGAGATAAAGGCAGGCTGTATCTGATCGTGCGGCAGGACGGCACAAACCTGTATCTTGCCGACGGCAAGTACAGGACTTCGGAAAATCCGAAGCAGAAAAACCGCAGGCACGTCCGGCTCATGCCGGTATTCGACCGCGAGATGGCGGAGCGGATCGCGGCGGGCAAGGACGAGAACAGCAACATCCGCGCATTGCTCAAAAGGGTTGCGCAGGAGCGGCAGGACTGATAAACGACCGCAAAAGCGGTTTAAACAATTTTCGGAGGGAGTTTTTGTGTCCAAAGACGACGTTATAGAGACCGAAGGCAAAATCATCGAGGCGTTGCCGAACGCGACGTTCAAAGTGCAGCTTTCCAACGGTCATGTGATCACGGCATACATTTCCGGAAAACTTCGTATGAATTATATCCGGATCATTCCGGGCGATATGGTCAAGCTGGAAATGAGCCCGTACGATCTCACGAAGGGCAGGATCACCTGGCGCAGCAAAAACTGATCGCCAAGGCGGGGGACTTTGTCCCGTACGATCACAGTAAACAGACGATCCGCAGAGCGGAACGCGAGCGAAAGAATTTTTTCGGAGGAATAAGAAAATGAAAGTAAGACCGTCAGTAAAACCGATGTGCGACAAATGCAAAGTCATCAAAAGAAACGGCAAGGTCATGGTCATCTGCTCCAAGAACAAGAGCCATAAACAGAGACAGGGCTGATAAAGCGAAAACAATCTCATGCGCGAGAAGCAGCCGCGTCATTCCAATTTTTGCGTCTGCGCGCGCACGATCGGCATATAGATAACAATTATTATTAAAAATCCAAACGGAGGTCAAAAGGACAATGGCACGCATTGCCGGTGTAGATTTACCCAGAGAAAAGCGGGTGGAAATCGGGCTTACCTATATCTACGGTATAGGGCTCACCACGTCCAAGAAAATTCTTGCGGCGACGGGCATCAATCCCGACACGAGAGTCAAAGATCTGGACGAAAACGACGTTTCCAAACTCAGAGAATATATCGATCACAATTTGCGCGTGGAGGGCGAACTCCGCGGCGAAGTGAACCTGAATATCAAACGCCTTATGGAGATCGGCTGCTATCGCGGCATCCGTCACAGAAAGGGGTTGCCTGTCCGCGGACAGAGCAGCAAGCGTAACGCGCGTACGCGGAAAGGCCCGCGCCGCACGGTAGCGAAGAAGAAGAAATAATCGAGGAGGATAAGAAACAATGGCAGCAGCAACGAAAAAGACGGCGCAAGTCCGCCGCCGCAAAGAGCTGAAAAAAGTTGACAAGGGCCAGGCACATATCCAGTCCTCGTTCAACAACACGCTCGTGACCATCACGGATATGAACGGCAACGCGATTTCGTGGTCGAGCGCAGGCAGTCTCGGATTCAAGGGATCGAGAAAGGGCACGCCGTTCGCAGCGCAGTCGGCAGCGGATACCGCGGCGAAAATTGCGAAAGAGCACGGGCTTCGTTCCGTCGAAGTATATGTGAAGGGCCCCGGCGCAGGCAGAGAAGCGGCGATCCGCGCTCTGGCAGCGGCCGAACTGGAAATTACGATGATCACCGACGTTTCGCCGATCCCGCACAACGGTTGCAGACCCCCGAAACGCCGCAGAGTATAAGTTTAAGGAGAGAAAGAAATGGCAACATACAGAGATTCCAAATGCCGTCTTTGCCGCAGAGAGGGTGCAAAACTCTTTTTGAAGGGCGACAGATGCTATTCGGGCAAATGCGCGTTCGAGAAACGCCCTGTGGCTCCGGGTGCGCACGGTGCGGCAAGAAAGAAAGTGTCCGAGTACGGCTTGCAGCTTCGCGAAAAACAGAAGACCAAGAGAATTTACGGCGTACAGGAAGGCCAGTTCCGCAAATATTATGAAATGGCTGACCGCATGAAGGGCATCACGGGTGAAAACATGCTCTCCCTGCTCGAACGCCGTCTGGATAACGTCGTGTTCCGTATGGGGCTCGGCGGATCCCGCGCCCAGGCAAGACAGCTTGTCAACCACGCGCATTTCACCGTCAACGGCAGAACGGTCAACATTCCTTCCTACATCGTGAAGGCGGGCGACGTCATTGCCGTCAAAGAAACCAGAAAGAAAGATAAATATTTTGAGGAGATCAAATCCGCGAAAGTCGGCACTCTGCCCAAATGGCTGGAATTTGATCCCGAAAAACTCGAAGGAAAGGTAATCGCATTGCCTGCAAGGGAAGACATCGACAGCCAGATTGCAGAGCACATGATCGTCGAGCTGTACTCCAAGTAATAAGTAACGCCGAAGCAAGGAGGTAATAACGCATGATCGAAATGGATATGCCCAAAATCGAGGTGGAAGAGAACGAAGCGAAAAGCTACGCGAAGATCGTTGTCGAACCTCTCGAAAAGGGTTTCGGTCTTACAATAGGAAACTGTCTGAGAAGGATACTTCTTTCGGCGCTTCCCGGTGCTGCGGTGCAAGGGATCCGGTTCTATCCGGACGGGCTGGTGAAGCATGAGTTTTCTGCGCTTCCCGGCGTCAAGGAGGATGTTCCCGAGATCATCCTCAACTTGAAGACGCTTGCAATACAGACGGCGACGACAGACAAAGATTACGTCAAAACGCTTCACATCTGCAAGGAAGGCCCCGTGGTGATCACGGGTGCCGACCTGGAACAGGATGCGGAAGTGGAGGTCATCAACAAAGACCAGTATATCTGCACGGTAGACGAAGGCGCGAAGATCGACATGGAAATCACGGTCGGCCGCGGCAGAGGCTACAAAGGTGCGGGATCGAACAAGAATCATCCGATCGGCTATATCCCCGTCGATTCCATCTACACGCCCGTGAAGAAAGTCAACTACAACGTGGAAAGCACGCGTGTGGGGCAGAGCATCGACTACGACAAGCTGGTCATGGAAGTTTGGACAAACGGCGCATTTTCCGCGAAAGAGATCGTCTCTCTTGCCGCGAAAATCATGCAGGATCACATCGGCCTGTTCGTGAACCTGAGCGATTCGATCAAGGGAATGGACATTCTCGTCAAGAACGAAGACGACAAACAGCAGCAGGTTCTCGCCATGGCGATCGAGGATATGGATCTTTCCGTCCGTTCCTACAACTGCTTAAAGCGCGCGAATATCCACACCGTCGAAGATTTAACCAAGAAAACCGAGGAAGAAATGCTCAAAGTTCGCAACCTCGGCAGAAAGTCGTTGGATGAAGTCATTCAGAAACTGGAATCTTACGGACTTTCATTAGAAAAAAAGGAGGACTAACATTATGCCGGGAAAACTGGGCAGAACGAGCGAACAGAGAATTGCCATTTTGAGAAACCAGGCATCCAACCTTCTCTGGTACGGAAAAATAGAAACGACGAAAGCCCGCGCGAAAGAATTGCAGTCTTACGTCGAAAAAATTATCACCGCGGCGATCAATTCGTATGACGATACGATCGAAAGCAGCAAAGTCGTAACCGAAAAAACGGGCAAAAAAGAGCGCGAAGTGACGGTTACGGTCGTGAAAGACGGCCCGAAGAAACTTGCCGCACGCCGCAGGATCATGAGCAAACTCTACGATCTGCAGGAGATCAAAGCGTTCAACGAGAGCAAGTCCGCTTACAAGGCTCGCACGAAGGACGTTGCGCACCCTCTGATCGAGAAATTGTTCAACGAGATCGCGCCCAAATACGCACAGCGCAACGACGAAAAGAATTGCGCAGGCGGCTATACGCGCATCGTGAACCTCGGCGAACGCCGCGGCGATGCGTCCGAAATGGCGATCATCGAATTGGTGTAATTTCACCGGATCATGCAAAAAACGGGAGCAAACTCCCGTTTTTTTTGCTGTCTGCGGAATAAAATTTTCGGCGCGGCTTCAAGCCGCGCCTTTTTTTTCGATACGTGGACGCGCATTAAAAAATGCGCGTCCACGTCTGCCTTTAAAAAAGGAGAAAGCGTTTTTTAAAAAAGAGGAGAGGAAGGAAGGGGAACGCGTCGGGGGCAGAAAATTGTGATAAATTCGGATAAATCTGCGCGAAATTTGCATAAAAGGGCAAAAGTACTTGACGATTTTCAAAATAACGGGTAAAATAAGAAAGTACACATTCTAAGTGGCAAAAAGCGCAATTTTGCGCATGGAAAAGCAAAATCTGAGGAGGCAATATGTTGAAAACGATCGGCGGAAAACTTGTGCGGCTGTTTGCCGTTGCGGTTTCGGCGGCAGTTCTTTGCGGGTGTGCGTTCATGTTTACGGCGTGCAGTACCCGTCGCCCCGAGATCTCCGTCCGCATTTCCTTTAACGGAGAGGAATACACACTCAATTATACGCTTTACCGCGACTATTATCGCCAGACGGTCGACCATTACATGGCTCTGATCGACGCGAATTTCTTTGACAACACGGTCATTCACGATTACCAGTCCGACCGTATGGTAGGGGGCGGCTACACGTACGACAGCATGGATACGTCCGATGCGGTCGAAGACCTCAAAGCGCTCGATTACGACGGCACGACGCTCAATTCCGACGGAACGGTCAAAGTGATCACAGCGTCGGTCTGGGAAGACGCGGAGCACACGAAACCCACCAACCGTCTGTACGGCGAAGTGGAAGCGAGCGGCCATATCATCGACAACGGCTCGGGCCTGACAAATCAACTCGGCGCGCTCGGCACCTATTCGTACGTCAAGTCGGACAGCGACAGGCTGATGTACTGGAACCGCACGAAGAGCGGCGCGGAAGGCAGCAACGCATATTATTACAACAGCGTGACGAGCATGTTCTATATTTACACGAGCTCGACTTCGACCACGGACAAGAACCTGTGCGTATTCGGCGAGCTTGCGAACGAAGCGTCCACGACGGCTCTCAACGATCTGATCACGGCGATCAATGATTATACGGACGCTTTGGGCGACAACGGTTCTTTCACGACGGAAAAGGACGTGACGCTCACGGACGCGTATGCGGCGGACGGCCGTTGCGACGTGACGTTCAATGTTCCCACCGAAAAAATCATCATCGAAGAGATCAGCGTCGTAAAATATTAAGATGGAACAGCGCGGAGAAAATTCCGTAAAATAAGCGCAGCGGGCGGCATACGATTTGTATGCCGCCCGCTGTTTTTTTCTTATTCCGCTCCCGTATTTCGCTTTTTCGCATATCTTCGCTCCGCCGTTTTCGCCCTGTTTCATTTTTCGATTTCATTCCGCTTTGCTCCCGCATCGCTTGTTCCTGCATCGCTTGTTCCCGCATCGCTTGCTCCCGCATCGCTTGCTCCCGCTTTGCTTTGCTTGCGTTCTTTACAAAACGTAGCTTTTGCGAATCGTTGCGTGCAGTAAAAAGGCGGAACGCTTTGTTACTTAAGGAAAAAATGCTGCACGAAGTTAAAAAACGCCGCCGCTTTTTTAAAGCGGCGGCACGTATGTTTTGCCTGCGAGGGATGCCCCGATAAAAATCTTTTTAATCGTTTCTGCGTCTTCCGCCCAAAAGCACGAAGACGTAGAGCAGGAAGCGCAGGAACATGAGCAGGGAAGTGAGGAGTGCGGCAAAGTAGGTCATGGCGGCGGCGGATAGCACTTTGGCGGCCGCCTTTTTTTCTTCCTTGGTGACGAGAATGCCCGTTTCGGCGAGCATGCGTTTTGCGCGGGCGGAAGCATTGAGCTCGACCGGCAGGGTCACAAGGGAGAAGAGGGTAGAGAGCCCGTACAGGCAGACCCCGATGAACACGATGATGTTGCCGATTTCCGTGACGGAAGCGACCCAAGTCAAAAGAACGCCGACGATGACCAGCGGAAAGGCGAGCATGGTGCCGAAGTTGGTGATGGGCACGAGTGCGCCGCGCAGGCGGTACAGGAGATACCCGTGTTCGCGCTGGACGACGTGGCCGACCTCGTGCGCGCTGACGGCGACGGCGGAGACGGAGTTGGAGTCGTACGTGCTTTCCGAGAGGGTGACCGTCAGCGTTTTCGGGTTGAAGTTATCGGTCAGTCTTCCCTTTCCGCGCGCGACGGAGATTCCGTACACGTTGTTTTTTTCCAGGAGCATGCGCGCCGTATCGCTGCCCGTCCAGTCGGTGGACGTGGGGAGCCTGTCATACTTTGCAAAGGTGGTATGCACTTTGGCGCTTGCCCATGCGGAAATCAGAATGCAGGGCAGCAAGATGATGCCCGAGAGCAGGTAAACAAAATAGATATCCAGAAACATAACTTTATCCTCTGTCTGTATTATAAAGCATACGCAATAAAAAGTCAAAAAATTTACGGTAAGGCAGAGAAAGGGGGAAAGGTTATTCCACGGGCAGGACGTTCACGATGCGGCCGTCCTGCGTTTCGGCGCGGAAAAACTTCATGTCGAAGCTGTTTTCGGCGCGGCGGTACACAAGCCCGACGGCGTTGACGTTGCCGTGTACGCGGTAAAAAATTTCTTTGGGAATGGCGGCGGCGCAGAAATCGCCGAGGTATTCGCACAAAAGGTCTGCTTTTTGGGCGAGCGATTCCGAAAGGTAGGGGGTGAAATCGCCGCCCGCGGCGATCTCCTGAAAGAACGCAAAGGGCAAAATTTTCTCATCGAGTGCCGCAGGGTCAAAATCTTTGCGCGCCCGTACCTTTTTGGATAAAAGGACAAGTTCTCCGTTCTGGGCGGCGTATTCCGTTTCCGCGGTATGGCAAGCGACGTCGGCGAACGTCTGCGTCACGCGCAGACGTTCGCCGCATTCGTATGAATTCGCTTTGAGTTGCAGCGCGCGCCTTCGCCCCGCCGAGAAAAACGCGAGGAATCCGCACGCTTGCCCGCGCACGCACAGAAACGCCTCGTTTCCGATCCGCTCTTCGCCGATTTCGTACTCTCCCGCCTGCGGAAGGGGGTACGTGTCAAAACCTTCGCCGTCCTGAATGCAGAGAAAGGGCCCGCCGCATTCGAAGACGGTTGCCTGCATTCCCGCGCCCCGTCCCTGGCATTTTGCGTCGAAACCCGCCCCGCGCGGCACAAAGCGCGCCGCGTAAATAATGTTGTAGCAGCCGCATCTGTACACGTCGCAGCAGGCGGGCGGCTTTTCAAAAAAACTTTTCCCCGCCGCAAAGGTAAGCGGCAGAAAATTTGCGTCGGCGGGGATAAATTCGACGGGGACGTGTTCGTCCATATCCGCACAGAGTTCGTTTCCGCTCAAAAAGCCTGCGGGCGCTCCGCCCGCGCGCAAAACGCAGGGCAGCGCCGCCGAAAAATAGATGCGCATATTTTTTACTCCCGTAATGCCCTTTTGGGCGTCTTTTGATATTTGTATGTATAAAAAAATGAAAGTATGTCAATAAAGTTACAAACCCAAGGGAGGTAATTTGTATGGAAAAGATCAACGGCTACGCATTGGAAGAAGCGGAAGAGCTGATCCGCTGTATCGCGGAGGGGAAGAAGAAGGGGAAAACGCTGACCTCTTTGTTTGCGGAATACGGCAAGAAGCACGGCAGGGCGGGCGGGAGCGTCCGAAATTATTATTATAAGCTCTTGAAGACGCAGAGCGAACCTGCGCAAAAGGTGCTGGAAGGGAAGGGCCTGCATGCCGAGCAGGTGCGTCCCTTTACGGAACAGGAGCGGAGGGAAATGCTTAAAGAAATTCTTTTGGAGAGAGGAAAAGGCTTTTCGGTGCGGCGTTCGATCGCCAACGTATGCGGCGGGGACGAAAAGAAGATGCTCCGCTATCAGAACAAGTACCGCAACATGCTGAAAAAACAGCCCGAAGAAGTGCGCGCGGCGGCGGAAAAGTGGGGAGTGCCCGTACAGTCGGATCGCCGTCCCGCAAAACTTCTGGAAAAGCGCCTGCAGGAGGAGATCGACGCGCTTTACGGCAGGCTTGCCATCTCGCTTCGCGAAGAAAACGCCCGCCTGCGCGAAACGGTGCGCCGTCTGACGGAAGAAAACGAGCTTCTGCGCCGCGCCAGCCGCGTCAAGAAAGCGATGCTCGCCGCCAACCGCAACGCAAAGTGATTATTTTAGCCGCTCTGTGATTTTTTAAAAACCGTATATTCTCACGGATTGTGCACATACTTCGGATACGGACGAATTGCGTCCGCCCGGAGGAAACACAGTATGGAAAAATTCATAGCAGGAATGGCCGCAGGCGCCGTTCTCGGCGCGCTGTGGGTCGCGAACAGCAACAAGACCCGCGCGCTCGTACAGAAAGGCCAGGAAGAGTTCAAGACGAAACTGGACGCCTATATCGACGAAAAGCTGGCGGCGCTCAGCTCGGCCGGCGGTACGGACGAAACCAAGAAAAAAAATTGACCGCCTGCAAAGGCGCGGCAGAAAGACGCCGCAAAAAGAGGGCCGCGACCGCAAGGGTCGCGGCCCTCTTTTTGTATCAAAACAAAACGGTTTGCGCCCTTTTTTAAAGAAAAAAGGGCGCAAACGGGCGGAAAGCCGTCTTTTATCGGCAAGCAAAAGAAGGGCGTAAGGGGTCTTGCGGGGAGGAAAAGGGATATTACAAAATTTTTACATGGAAAATACAAAAAAATCCATGAAAAGAGAGAAAGCTGTGTTATAATGGAAGGGTAGAAAAAGGAGAACGGTATGCCATCCACGTATGCACATTATGTATTCGGAAAACAGATGCTGGAGCGGTTTCCGCGGCAGTTGGCGGAGATCGCGCGCGATCGGAGGGAATTGTACGATATCGGGCTGCACGGGCCGGATATTTTGTTTTATTATCATCCGCTGAGGCTGAACAAGGTCAACAAAGTCGGGTTCGGCACGCACGAGAAGACGGGGCGCGAATTTTTTACGCGGGCGAAGGAAGCATGTCTTCGTTCGTTTGACCGAGAGGGGGCAACGGCGTATGTGCTGGGTTTTCTCTGTCATTTTGCGCTGGACACGGAATGTCACAGTTATATTGAGAACAAAATAGCGGTGTCAAACGTGCGGCATACGGAGATCGAGAGCGAATTTGACCGTATGCTTTTGGAAAAGCAGGGGATCGACCCGCTGTCCGCGAAGCTGACGGGTCACATTGTGGCGTCAAAGCGGAATGCGGAGACGATCGCGCCGTTTTTTGCGGGGGTCACGGATCAGCAGGTTTTGAAGTCGCTGCGTTCCATGCTCCGCATCAGCGAGCTTTTGCGCGCGCCGCACGCGTGCAAGCGTTTTTTTGTGGAAACGGTATTGCATTTATCGGGGAATTATCGGGAGATGCACGGCATGATGATGGCGAAAAAGCCCATCGAGGCGTGCAGGGACAGCAACCTGCGGCTGGAAAAACTGATGCGCAAGGCGCAGGATCTGTGCGTGAAGCTGGCGGAAAACTTTATGCGGTTTTTAAAGGGAGAGGAGCCGCTTTGCGATACGTTCGACCGCACGTTCGGCCCGAACGGAAACTGGAAGGAGATCCCGGTGCTTTCCGAACAAGAGGAAATCGAATATGAAGTTTAAGATGACTTCGCTGGAAAAAAAGTGGGTATGGTACGACGTGGGAAATTCGGCGTTTACGCTGTTGGTTTCCACGCTTCTGCCGATATTTTTTAACAGCGTTGCGGCGTCGGGGGGGCTCTCGGAAGACAGCTATCTCGCCTATTGGGCGTACGCGACGAGCATTTCCACGGCGGTCGTGGCGGTTTTGGGGCCCATTCTCGGCACGGTGTCCGATCTTCGCGGCATGCGCCGCAAGATCTTTTCCGCGGCGATCCTTTGCGGCGCGGTCGGCTGTATTCTGCTCGGGTTCATGCAGCATTGGCTTTGGTTTTTGGTGCTCTTCGTGCTCGCAAAATCTGCCTATTCGCTCAGTTTGGTCGTCTACGACTCCATGCTCTGCGACGTCACCGAACCCGCCCGCATGGACGAGGTCTCTTCGCGCGGCTATGCGTGGGGGTATATCGGAAGCTGTGCTCCGTTTCTGGTGACCGTCGTCATTTACGTCTTGTATGCCATGTTCGGGCTTTTGAGTATGTTCGCCGCCATGCTGCTCGTTTTCGTGATCATCGCGGCGTGGTGGATCGGCTGTTCGTTTCCTCTTTGGAAAAGCTATCGGCAAAAACATTTTGTCGAGCCGTGCGGCCATCCCGTCCGTACGGGCCTCAAAAATTTGGGCGGCGTGTTCAAAGAGGTCGCTTTGAACAAAAAAGTTTTGTTCTTTCTGATCGCGTTTTTCTTCTTTATCGACGGCGTCTACACGATCATCGACATGGCGACCGCTTACGGCACTTCGCTGGGCCTGGATACGACGATGCTCCTTATCGCCCTGCTCGTCACGCAGATCGTCGCGTTTCCTTCGGCCATCCTTTTGGGAATGTTGTCCCGAAAAATCAAACCGCAGTATCTGATCATGGCCTGCATCGTCGCGTATTTCTTTATCACGGTCTATGCCGTGTTTCTCGATCAGATCTATGAGTTCTGGATCCTCGCCGTCTGCGTCGGGCTCTTCCAGGGAACCATACAGGCGATGTCGCGCGCGTATTATGCCAAGATCATTCCGCCGCAGAAAGCGGGCGAATACTTCGGCATCTACGACATTTTCGGCAAGGGTGCGGCGTTCATGGGCACGCTGTTGGTCGGAATTGTCACGGACGTCACCCAAAATCAGAGTTTCGGCGTCGGCGCGCTCGCTGTTATGTTCGTGATAGGGCTTGCGTTCTTTATCGTCGCCGTGCGCTGCAAAGACGTACCTTTATACGGCGCGCCGCAACATGACGACGGGGTGCAGGACGCGTCAGACCATGCGAAGGAGAGTGCTCCTTCGGAAGATTAAAAAATAGCGATTTGGTTGAAAAGATTTTCAGGCGAGCCGCCGCGAAGAATTCGCGGCGGCCCGCCTTGTCTTTAAAAAAACGCCTCTGTCCCGTCGGATAAGGGCGGCATCGCTTGTAAAAAGGTTGGTCGGGTTTAAAAAAGATACAGGCGGACGTCGGCGCAAAATCGCGCCGACGTCCGCCTGTGTTTCGTTCCGACTGCAAAAAGATTTTGCGTTGCGGCAGGGAAAAAGATTTAAGAAATCCGGAATTTTACAAATTTATTGCAAATAATAAAAAATTAGTGGACAATTCTTTGGTATACTGTGTATGCAGATGCGGAAAAGCACTGTGTTCTATTTTTGCAGAGGCGGAAAAGCTCTGTTTTTTTGGATCTGTATTTCCCTGTGGGCTCTGCGCCCGTGCGGGGAATTTGAATTGCTCACACCCTCAACAACTTTTTCTTACGGTACCTGCCGCGCGAGTAGCGCGGCAGGTATCGGTTTATAGAGGAAAAGATGGAGAAGAAAGCCGAGAAGCGATGCAAAAAAGAATGGAAAAGGGGAAATTCGGCATCGGTTTTCAAGGGGCAAAGGCGAGGGAAAAACGAAAAAACCGAAAAAGGGGGCAACATCGGTTTATAAAGAGCAAGGGCGGGAAAAAGCCGAAAAGGGAGTAAAGAAGGATAAGAGAAGACGGGTGTTACGTAAGAGGGGAGTTTACATAGGAACGCGGGGGAGAAGAGAAAGGTTGAAAGGGAGGTGAAAGGGAGCGGAATGTTTTCGGAAAACGGATAAAGTTTGAAAAAACTGTGGACGGCGGAGGCGGGTATATGGTATACTATATATACGCTTTAAAAATTGGCGGCAGGAGGAGTTATGGAAAAGAGAATAATCGCCTTTGATATTGGCGATAAAAGGATCGGGGTGGCGGCGAGCGATCCGTTCAACACGTTTGCGTTGCCCGGGACGACCTATTTCCGAACGAAAAGTGCCGTAACGGATGCCGAAAATTTGGCGAAGATTGTGAAGGAGAAAGATGCGGGGCTGATCGTATGCGGGCTTCCGTTGAATTTTGACGGGAGCGAATCGGTGCAGACGGAGAAGACGCGGCGGTTTGTGGCATTGCTTGGTCAGAAGACGGACGTGCCGATCGTATTTGAAGACGAGCGGTTCACGACGATGGAAGCGGAGCGGGTGCTGATCGGCGGCGGGGTACGGCGCGAGAACAGGAAGCAGACGATAGACAGTATAGCCGCATCGTATATACTCGAAGGGTATCTGAACAAAAAAAAGAAAGGAGAGGCGACAATGAGCGAAGAAAAGAAATTGCATGAAGCGGAATGTGATTGTGACGAATGCTGTGACGAGGAAGTGAACGTAGTGGAGCTGATCGACGATCAGGGGAAAGTTCACAAATGTTATCATATCGGGACGATCGAATACAAGGGCGGCTGGTACGCATTTTTCCAGGCGGCGGACGAGAACGAGGAATCGGAGGAAGAGGAAGTCACGATCCTGCAGATTGTCGGCGAAGAGGGAAAAGAGGAGCTTGTTCCGGTGGAAGACGACAAACTTTTGGACGAAGTGTTCGATGAATTCTGCCGTGTGATGGAAGAAGACGAAGATGCGGACGAAGCGGCGTCTTTGGACACAGACTACGAAGAAGGCTGCGGGTGCGGCTGCAAGAATCACGATCACAAGCACGAGAAATAAGCGAAGTTTTTTGTAAAGCGCGGAGCGATCGGCGGGCGCGCCCCATTTGAAAAGCGGGGCGCGCGCGTTTGTATGTCCGCGGGCGGAACTTTGCGGAGAATTTTTTAAGAGCGATCGTTTTTGCTTGCAAAAGCGATTGCATTATGGTAAAATAGTAAGGCTATAAAATTCACACCTCGGGCGGGCCGCGTTCCGTTCCTGCAAAATCTCAGAGGGCAGGCTGTATGCGGCGGAAAAGCGTTCGGGGGAGGAGAAAACGGAGGTTTAATTATGGCAGTTATCACAATGAAGCAGCTGCTCGAAGCGGGCGTGCATTTCGGGCATCAGACGCGCAAATGGAACCCTAAGATGAAGAAATACATCTTTGCGGCACGCAACGACATTCACATTATCGACCTGCAGCTGACGGTCGGCCTTGTGGAAAAGGCATACGAATTTGTCGTAGACACCGTGAAAGCGGGCAAGAGCATTTTGTTTGTCGGGACGAAGAAGCAGGCGCAGGAAGCGATCAAAGAAGAAGCGGTGCGCTGCGGACAGTTCTACATCAATTCGCGTTGGCTGGGCGGCACGCTGACCAACTTCAAGACGATTCGTTCGCGTATCGAGCGTCTGAACAAGCTGGAAAAAATGGAAGAGAACGGAGATTTCGATCTTCTGCCCAAGAAAGAAGTGTTGGGGCTGAAGAAAGAGATGGAAAAACTCGAAGCGAATCTCGGCGGCATCAAGGACATGAAGACGCTTCCCGGCGCCATGTTTGTCGTCGATCCTCATAACGAAGAGATTGCGGTGAAGGAAGCGCGCAAGCTGCACATTCCGATCGTGGCGATCACGGACACGAACTGCGATCCTGATCTGATCGACTATGTGATCCCCGGAAACGACGACGCGATCCGTGCGGTAAAACTGCTTTCGGGCGTGATTGCGAACGCGGTGATCGAAGCGAACCAGGGCGAAGCGGTGAATGCGGAGATGCAGCAGGCCGCGGAAGAAGTAGCGGAAGGCGACGTATCGATCGAGAACGTTGTGGAAGCGGCGGAAGAAGCACCTGCGGACGCAGAGTAATCGGAAGCGGAGAAAAAACAGAAAAAAGGGAGGCACGGAAAAATGGCTATTACGGCAAGTGACGTAAACGCACTGCGTCAGAAGACGGGCGTAGGCATGATGGATTGCAAGAAAGCGCTGACGGAAGCGAACGGAGATATGGACAAGGCGATCGAGATCCTTCGTGAGAAGGGAATGGCGAGCGCGGCGAAGAAAGCGAGCAGGATTGCGGCGGAAGGCATTGTGGACAGTTACATTCACATGGGCGGAAAGGTCGGCGTGCTCGTGGAAGTGAACTGCGAGACAGACTTTGTGGCGCGCGGGGATCAGTTCAAAGCGCTGGTACACGACATCGCGTTGCAGATCGCGGCGGCGAAGCCTTTGTATATCACGAAGGAAGAAGTTCCCGCAGAAGTTCTGGAAGAGGAAAAGAAGATCCTGAAGGTTCAGGCGATGAACGAAGGGAAGCCCGAAGCGATTGCCGAGAAGATGGTGCAGGGCAGGATCAAGAAATATTACGAAGACTTCTGCCTGTTGGAGCAGCCGTTCGTAAAAGATTCTTCCAAGACTATCAACACGCTGATCACGGAAGCGATCGCAGCGATCGGCGAGAAGATCACGGTTCGTCGTTTCGCGCGCTTCGAGATGGGCGAAGGCATTGAAAAGAAAAAGGACGACCTTGCAGAGGAAGTCGAGAAACAAGTTTCCAAGATGAAAGGTTAATGCAAGAGAAGGCGCACAAAAATATATTTGTGTGCCTTTCTTTTAAGTTTCGGAAACCGTATCGGGGCTTGTGCGCAAAGACGTGTAAAGGGTGCGGTGCGGTACGGAACGCAAATTCATACGGCGGGGGCGAACATGGAATTAAAGCCGAAATATAAACGTATCATATTGAAGTTGTCGGGCGAAGCGTTGGCGGGCGAGAAGGGATTCGGCCTGGACGAGAAGATCATCGCGGGCGTAGTCGACCAGCTGGTGCGCATACACGATCTCGGCGTGGAAGTGGGGATCGTGCTGGGCGGCGGAAACTTCTGGCGCGGCAGGCAGGGGACGAACATGGACCGCACGACGGCGGATCACATGGGCATGCTTGCGACGGTGATCAATTCTCTGGCGATGCAGGACGCGATCGAGCAGCGCGGGGTACCCGTGCGGGTGCAGACGGCGCTGAACATGATCAGCGTGGCGGAGCCGTTCATTTTGCGCAAGGCGCTTCGGCATTTTGAGCTGGGGAGGATCGTGATCTTTGCCTGCGGGACGGGCAACCCGTACTGTTCGACGGATACGGGCGCGGCGCTTCGGGCGTGCGAGACGAACGCGGACATTCTGCTTTTGGCGAAGAACGTGGACGGGATTTACGACAGCGACCCGAAGATCAATCCGAACGCGAAGAAGATCGACAAGATCACGCACATGGAAGTGATCAACCGTGGCTTGAAGGCGATGGACACGACGGCGATCACGATGTGTATGGACAACGATATACCGGTTCTGGCGTTCGCGTTGTCGGAGAAAGACGCGATTGTCCGCGCGATCTGCGGGGAGAAGACCGGAACGATCATAACGAACGAATAATTCCGCACGCACGGCGGAAAACGGCGCGGGGCGGCGCGGTAAGGGGCGGAAGGAGCGGCGCTATGCGCGGCGGAACAGTGCGCGAGAAATTTTTTAGAGGAGGAAACCATGGTCGATAGCGAAAAAGTAGAAGAGATGCTGTTGCTTTTGGAAGAAAAGCTGGACAAAACGGCGAGCGTATTGCGGGAAGAGTACACGAATATCCGTGCAGGGAGAGCGAATCCGCACGTACTGGACAAAATCCAGGTAGATTATTACGGGGCGATGACGCCCGTGAACCAGGTAGGGAACATTTCGGTGCAGGACGCGAAGTGTCTTGTGATCAGTCCGTGGGACACGTCGCTGCTCAAAGGGATCGAAAAGGCGATTCTGGCTTCGAATATCGGGCTGAATCCGACCAATGACGGAAAGGTGATCCGTCTTATTTTCCCTGATCTGACGGAGGAGCGCCGCCGCGACATTGCCAAGCAGATCAAATCTTTGTCGGAGGACGCGAAAGTGGCGGTGCGCAATCTTCGCCGCGACGCGATGGAATCTCTGAAAAAGATGAAAAACAACAAGGAAATATCCGAAGACGAATGCGCGTCGCTGGAAAAGGACGTCGAAAAGACGGTTTCGAAGGCGATGGAGCAGATCGACAAGCATACCGCCGATAAAGAAAAAGAGATTATGTCCGTCTGAGACGGGGCGAAGGTATGAAAAAGATCAAATTGCCCGTCCATATTGCGTTTATTATGGACGGAAACGGCCGTTGGGCGAAACGCAGGTTTCGTCCGCGCGGATACGGCCACAAAATGGGCGTGCAGAATATGTTCAAGGTCTGTTCCCACGCGTTCGAGCTGGGGGTGCGGATCGTGACGGTGTATGCGCTGTCCACGGAAAATCTTTCGCGGCCCAAGGAAGAGCTGGACGAACTGTTCGAGCTGTTCCGCACCTTTTTCGGCAAGAAAAAGGACAAAATGCAGGAATTGGGCGTGAAGATCAACGTGGTAGGCGACATAACGGTGCTTCCGCCCGACATTCAGGAAAGCATTCTCGCGATGATGGACGAAACGTCGCATCTGACGCGCGGGCTTATGAATATTTGTATCAATTACGGTTCGCGGCAGGAGATTATCCGTGCCGTGAATGCGGCGGTTTCGTACGGCCGTTTTGTGGATGAGCAGAGCTTTTCGTCGCTTTTGGAGACGGGCGGGATCCCCGATCCCGATCTGATCATCCGCACGGGCGGAGAACTCAGGCTGAGCAATTTTTTGTTGTACCAGGCGGCTTACAGCGAGCTTTATTTTTCGGGCAAGATGTGGCCGGAGTTTTCCAAGCGCGATCTGGAAAAGGCCATCGAAAATTATTCCGCCCGCGACAGGAGATTCGGAAACGTGCAGGAGGAGTAAGGAATGCTTCGTACACGAATAATTACGGGTGCCGTTTATTTTGCGATCATCGTTGCATTTTTTGCGCTTCGCGCGGTCGATTCCCGCCTGTTCGGCATACTTGTTTACGCGTTTTCGCTGATCGGCACGTATGAAATGGTGCATGCCCTGTCGGGGCCGCACGTCAACGCGCAGGACACGTCGGAGCCGCCCATGCCCATGAGCAAATCGCAAAAATTTGTCGTGTACGCGTACGCGGTTCTCTTTACCCCTTCCTTTTACGTGGCGGATCTTCTGCACGAACGGGCGGGGTTCCGCAGTCTTCTGACGCTGTCCTTCCTGTTTGCGCTGGTGCTGTTCTGCCTTTTGGTGGTCGACCATAAAAACACGGATATCAAGGGCACGGGGGCGGCGATGTTGTGCGGATTCTATCCGACGGCGATTTTGTCCACGACGATTCTGACCAACGCGCTTCCGCCGCACGGTGCGCCCGCGCTGGGGCTTTTGCTGATTTTTGTGATCTCGCCCGTGACGGATACGTTCGCGTTTTTCGTGGGGAGCCTTTGCAAGGGCAAGAAACTCTGTCCGACCATCAGTCCGAACAAGACGGTGTCGGGGGCGATCGGCGGAATTGTATTCGGGAGCATTGCGAGCATTCTGCTGTACTGGCTGTACACGCTCGCGACGGGGTACGTCTACGAAGGCATCTTTGCGGGCTGGGCGGGCACGCCCTGGATCGTCTTTGCCGTGATCGGGCTTTTGTGTTCGTTCATGACGGAGTTCGGAGATCTCGTGGAGAGCGTGATCAAGCGCAAGTGCGGCATCAAGGATATGGGCAGGCTTTTGCCGGGCCACGGCGGTATTTTGGACCGCATCGACGGTACGTTGTTTGCCAGTACGTTCATTTATCTCGCATTTATTCTCGCGGTAATGTGAGCGCGCGGCGTGAAAAGAAAAAATGCGGAGCGGTGGCAGTTTGCGCCGCTCCGATTGTGTTTTTCGGCGAAGTTTTCTGTAAATTCGGCGGAAACGGGAGTTATGCCGCATAAAATTTTTTTGACGGCATATATTGAACGGAAGGGAAGCGTATGAAAAAGATAGCGATCATCGGCAGTACGGGTTCGATCGGCAGGCAGGCGATCGAAGTGTGCAGGCGGTATCCGGAACGGTTTGAGATCGTCGCGATGGCGGCGAACACGGGCGGCGCGCTGTTCGAAGAACAGCTGCGGCAAAACAAACCGCGCTTTGCGGCGCTGCGCGCGGAGCGCGAAGTGTGCGTCCCGCAGGGCACGCGCTTTGCCTGCGGGGAAAGCGCGTTTGAAGAGGCCTGCGCCTTTGCGGAAGCGGACGTGGTGCTCATAGCGGTCACGGGTTTTGCGGGGCTGAAAGCGGCGCTTTCGGCGCTTTCGGCGGGCAAAGACGTCGCGCTTGCGAACAAAGAGAGCCTGGTCGTCGGGGGGCATCTGGTCATGCCGCTGGCGGAGCGGAAGGGGCTTCGCATTCTTCCCGTGGACAGCGAGCATTCGGCGATCTGGCAATGCCTGCATTTTGACAGAAAGGCGCCTTTCCGTAAAATTTTGCTGACGGCGAGCGGCGGGGCGCTGCGCGACGTACCTATCGAAAAATTGGGAGAGGTGACGGCAAAGGACGCCCTCGCGCACCCGAACTGGAAGATGGGGCCGAAGATCACGATCGACTGCGCGACGATGCTGAACAAGGGGTTCGAGGTGATGGAAGCGATGCACCTGTACGGCGCGGCGCTTTCCGAAATCGAAGTGCTGGTACACAGGGAGAGCATCGTGCATTCGATGGTGGAGTTTGCGGACGGCGCCGTTCTGGCGCAGATGGCGGCGCCTTCGATGGAACTTCCCATCCAGCTGGCGCTGACGTATCCCGAGCGGCTGGATTGCGGCCTGCCGCCGCTGGATCTTATCCGGGCGGGGGCGTTGCACTTTGAAAGGGTGGACGAAAAGCGGTATCCTTGTTTTCGTCTGGCGCTTCTGTGCGCAAAAAAAGGCGGTACGTACCCCTGTATTTTGAACGCGGCGGGGGAAGTGGCGGTATCTGCTTTTTTAAACGGGCAAATAAAATACACGCAAATTGCAGACATTATAGAAGACGTGCTTGCGGCGGAGATAGGCGGCGGAGCGGAGAGCTACGGGGCGTTGGAAGAGACCGACCGCAGGGCGCGCGAGAAAGCGCGGCTTAGGATCGGCTGAGTGCCGTGCGCGTTGAAATTCGGAAAAGGGGAGAGGTATGGCGCTCAATCTTCTCGCATTTTCGGACGTAATGAAGACGATCGGTTCCGTCCTGCTGGCGATCTTAATTTTGCTGGCGATGATCACGGTACACGAATTCGGGCATTACGTTGCGGGAAAAATTTTTAAATTCAAGATTAACGAATTTGCGATCGGGTTCGGGCCCGCGCTCTTCAAACGCACGAAAAAGAACGGCGAGGTGTTTTCGGTGCGCGCGCTGCCGCTGGGCGGCTACTGCGCTTTTGAAGGGGAGGACGAGGAAAATTTCCATCCCGACGCATTCAACAACAAGAAGCCCTGGCAGAGGATCATCGTGCTGTTTGCGGGCGCGTTCATGAACTATCTGCTGGCCCTGCTTTTGATCATCACTTCCTTTTTCGCGTACGGACAGCTGCTTTTGATGACCTATCGGGTGGACGGTTCGGAATTTACGCAAAACGGGATCGCCGTGGCGGGGTATTCTTTTCGGGACGAAGACGTCATCATACGCTGCGAAGGAAAGGGGATCTATCTGACGAGCGATCTGATGGAAGCGCTGGAAGGTAAAAAAGAGGGAGATCTCGTGACTTTTCTCGTTTCGCGCAAAGGGGAAACGGGCAGGAGCGAGCAGGAGATCAAGGTGATGCTCCGCTGTGACGCGGACTTTAAAAATCTGACGGATACGGGCGCCTTGTGGGATTCTTTGGGGATCGCGCGCAAGTATGCGGAGGACGGGGAAACGTATATCCACATGGTCGCTTCGGCGTCGTACAAGGGGTTCGGGTTTTTCGAAACGCTCGGCCGCTCGTTCACCTATTCGTTCCAGATCGGCGGCACGATCTTCAAGGTATTGGGCCAGCTTTTCACGGGCGATTTAGGGCTTTCGGCATTCGGCGGGCCGGTCACGACGATCAAGCTGACGTCCCAGATCGCATCGCAGAGTTTTCAGCAATTTTTGGAGATCGCGGCGTTTATCGGCGTAAACCTTGCGGTGTTCAACCTCTTGCCGATCCCTGCATTGGACGGCTCGAAAATCGTCTTTACCATCATCGAATGGGTGCGCGGAAAGCCGATCAACCGCAAAGTGGAAGCGATCATTCATGCGGCGGGCTTTATCCTTCTCATCGGCTTCGCGATTTTGGTGGACATTTTGCAGCTATTTTAGCGATGCGATTTTTTGCAACGATTTTCGCTTTGCAATTTCGGAGGACGGTTTGCAACGATATCCGCTTTGCGGCGGGCAGGTATGCCGCTGCAAAGCGGATATTTTTTCGTTTTTTTAGTATTTTCGGGCCGACGCGCTTTTCGCGTGCGATGCGAACGTTTTACGATTCCCGCCCGAAGCCGCCGAAAAGGCGGCTTCGGGCGGGCATAAAAAGGCGGCGCCCCGCGAATTTTTCGCGGGGCGCCGCCTTTTGAACGGGGCCGGGCAAAATTTTGCCCGACCCCGCCCGTATTCTCCGTATTGGGTAGGTCGCTTTTGCCGAAAGGCAAAAAACGACGTTTTTTATAAAAGCGTTTCGTATTCTTCGTAAAGTTTTTCCAGGGCGGCGTGCAGCTCGTCAAGGCGCGCACATTTTTCGCTTAAAAGTTTGTAATCGGCGGCAATTTCGGGTTTTGCGATCTCCTCGTTAAGCGCAGCGACTTCCTCTTCCGCGTCGGAAATTTTCTTTTCGGTCTCGCGGATCTTCTGTTTTTTCTTCGCCTCTTCGGCGCGGTCTGCTTTGGAGCGGTAGGAGGCGGCGCTCTGCGCGGCGCGCTCTTCCGCTTTTTCCGCCTTTAAAGCGGACGCCTTGTCCTCTTCGCCCGCCTTTTTCAGCGCCGTGTATTCGTCATATCGGCAGGGATAAAGGGTGATTTTTCCGTTTTCGATCTCCAGAATTTTCTCGGCAATGTTGGAAATAAAATAGCGGTCGTGCGAAACAAACAGGAGTGTTCCTGCGAATGCTTTCAAAGCCTCTTCCAGACTTTCCCGCGCCAAAAGATCGAGGTGGTTTGTGGGTTCGTCCAGAACGAGAAAATTGGCGCAGAGAGCCTCTAAAAGCACGAGAGATAATTTTGCGCGTTCTCCGCCCGAAAGAGAGCGGACTTTTTTCTCCATGTCCTCGTCCGTCAGTTTTGCGCGGGCAAGCAGGGCGCGCGCCTGCGTCTGCGTCATGCCCGTGTGTTTGTGCCAGAGCGCGCCCAAAACCGTTTCGTCGGGGTCGAGGTCGGCGTTCTCCTGGTCGTAGTAGCCGATCTCGTTGAACCGTCCCCAGCGCACGGCGGGGTCGCGCTTTTGCACGAGCGTGCGGATCAGCGTCGATTTTCCCGTACCGTTTTCACCCACGATCGCAATTTTTTCGCCCCTGTGTACTTCGAAATTCGCGTCGGAAAACAATACCTTTCCGCCCGCCGAAAGGGTGAGTCCGCTCACCGAAAGGGCGCGTTCCTCGCTCTTTTGCGTCGTTTCGAAAGAAAATTTGGGAGGCCTGGGCGGCGGCACGGGCTTTTCGAGAAGCTCCATCGATTCCAGCTTTTTTACCCGCGACTGCGCGCTCTTTGCGGTCGTCGCGCGCACGATGTTGCGCGCGACGTAGTCTTTGAGCGAAGCGATCTCTTCCTGCTGGCGCTCGTATTCTTTGAGGTCGTGCTCGTATTTTTCCGCTTTTAAAACTTTGTATTTGGAATAGTTGCCGCGGAAAGACTGAATGCGGCAGTTTTCCAGTTCAAAGATCTTGGAAACGATCGCGTCCAGAAAATAACGGTCGTGCGAAACGGTGAAGATCGCGCCGCGGTAGCTTTTCAGATACTCTTCCAGCCAGAACAGCGTGCCTACGTCCAGATGGTTTGTCGGTTCGTCCAGAAACAGGATCTCGGGTTCTTCCAGGAGCAGGCGGCAGAGTTTGAGCCGCGTCTTTTCGCCGCCGCTCATGGTGGAGATCTTCTGACCGTACATTTCGCCGAATCCCATGCCGTTTAAAACCGTCTTGATCTTCACTTCCGCGTTGTATCCGTCGGCGGCCGCAATGGCGCGCTCCGTCTGTTCGTACTTTGCCGAAAGGTCGAGATATTCCTTGCTCTGAAAGGGCACGGACGCGAGTTTTTGTTCGATTTCGCGCAGACGTTCCATCGAATTGTAAACAAACGCAAAGACGGAACGCATTTCTTCGTAAACGGTTTTGTCGCTTTCCAGCCCGCCGTTTTGTTCCAGCCAGCCGATTTTCAGGCCCGTCTTTTTATAGATTTTCCCTTCGTCGGGGGAAAGGGCGCCCGTCATCAGTTTGATGAGCGTGGTCTTGCCTTCGCCGTTCGCGCCGATAAACCCGATGCGCTCCTTTTCCGAAACCGTAAAGGAAATATTGTCCAGAATGATTTTGTCGTCGTAGCCGAAGCGTACGTTTTCCAGTGAGATCAACATAATTTTCGTAAAACTCCGCAAAATAGCGGCATGAAAAAAATTTCAATGTCCGATATAGAATTGTTGGAAGAAAAACTCGCCGCGGCGCCTCCTTCCCGCGTCGCGCCGCTCGTAAAAAAACTTGTCAAAGCCCGCCGCGCCGTTCTCTTTGATAACAACGCGGAAAAATAGCGTTTTTCAGAAAAGCGTCTTTGTATCGGCGGAAAAATCGGGGATAAAGCGGGAATCGGCGGCTTCGAGTTTTTGCAAAAACAGCCGTTCGATGCCGCAATCGAAGACGAAATCGCGCACTTTTTTGTATTCGCGCGGGGTGATGCGCCTTTTAAGCTCGGGGAAATTTTCGATGTCGCCGCAGGGGGTGTACTGACCCATCAGCGAAAAATAGGCGGGGGAGCGCAAGTCTGCGAACCATTGCACGATTTTTAAGGAATCGTCCGTGCACAGCGGGAGTATGAGGTGGCGCACGATGCACCCGCGCACCATTTTTTCGCCGTCGAATTCGCATTCGCGGCGCGCCATGAATTCCACCGCGCGCGAGGCGTATTCGAAATAGTTTGATTTTCCCGTATACCGTGCGGAAATTTTGGGCGAAAAATATTTCATGTCGGGGAGATAGACGTCGATATACTTGTCCAGCGCCTGCAAGACTTCGAGCTTTTCGTACGAGTGGGTGTTGTACACGACGGGAATTTTCGGCTTGTATTCGCGAAACGCCTGCAAAAGCTGGGGCACGTAGTGCGAAGCCGTGACGAGGTTGATGTTTTCGGCGCCTTGCTCTTCCAGTTCACGGAAAATGCGCGCGAGCGATTTTGCGTCGTACGCCTCGCCCGCGGCGGCGCGGGAGATCTTGTAGTTCTGGCAGAACACGCACCGCAGGGCGCAGCCGCTGAAAAAGACGGTACCCGACCCGTATTTTGCGGAAATGCACGGTTCTTCGAAGGGGTGAAGCCCGTATTTGGCGACGCGCACGGTGTTGTCCGCGCCGCAGGCGCCGCATTGAATTGACCTGTCCGCCCCGCATTCGACGGGGCAGAGCCTGCATTTTGTTTCCATAAGGAGATTGTACCATATTTTTCCCGTTTTGAAAAGCATTGTTGCGGGCGGGCGGGAAATTATTGACAAGTCGGGCGATTCATACTATAATAGAACAAAAAAGAGACGGGATCGTAAAGCGCGGTATTGAACCGCGCTTTGTCCGCCGCGGGAGGCGGAGCGGTTCCGGGGAGATAAAGCATGAAGTACTTTTTTACGAGCGAAAGCGTGACGGAAGGGCATCCCGACAAAGTATGCGATCAGATTTCGGACGCGGTACTCGACGCGGTTCTGACACAGGACGAAAATTCCCGTGCGGCGATCGAATGCTGTGCGACGACGGGCATGGTGCTTGTGATGGGAGAGCTTTCCACGAATTGTTACGTTGACATATCCAGGATCGTGCGCGACACGGTCAAGGAGATCGGTTACACGCACGGGCAGGGCTTTTCCTATAATTCTTTGGCGGTGATCACGGCGATCCACGGGCAGAGTGCGGACATAGCGCTGGGCGTGGACAACTCTTTGGAGAAGAAAGCGGGCGGCGAGGAAGCGGATCAGATCGGAGCGGGCGACCAGGGCATGATGTTCGGGTATGCGGTGAACGAGACCGAGGAGCTGATGCCTTTGACCGCGGTTCTGGCGCAGAAGCTGGCGATGCGGCTTGCCGAGGTGCGCAAGAGCGGGCTTTTGCCCTATCTGAGGCCGGACGGAAAGACGCAGGTGACCGTCGAATACGAAGACAAGAAGCCTGTGCGCGTGGATACGGTCGTAATTTCGGCGCAGCATGACGAACACGTTTCGCAGGAGCAGCTCAAGCAGGATATCCGCAAGTACGTGATCGACGAAGTGGTGGAAGCGAAACTTTTGGATAAAGACACGAAATATTTTATCAATCCGACGGGCAGGTTTGAGATCGGCGGGCCGGAAGGGGACAGCGGTCTTACGGGACGCAAGATCATTGTGGACACGTACGGCGGCAGATGCGCGCACGGCGGCGGGGCGTTTTCGGGCAAGGACAGCACGAAGGTAGACCGCAGTGCGGCGTACATGGCGCGCTATATCTGCAAGAACATCGTGGCGGCGCATCTGGCGGACGAGTGTGAATTGCAGCTCGCGTATGCGATCGGCGTGGCGAATCCCGTATCGGTGTTTGTGAACACGTACGGCACGGGCAAGGTATCGGACGAAAAGCTGGCGCAGATCGTGCGCGAGAATTTCGATCTGCGTCCGCTTTCGATCATACGCAAGCTGGGGCTTCGCAAGCCGATTTTCAAAAAGACGGCGGCGTACGGTCATTTCGGCAGGGAAGAATTCCCCTGGGAAAAGACGGACATGGCGGAAAAGCTGGCGGAATATATACGATAAACGGGGCGCAGTTTCTGCGCCGTAAAAAAGGGCGGAGACCGCCCTTTTTGCGTACAATGAGGGGAAATATATGGATCTGAAAAGCTGGGTCACGGATTTGGCGAAATACGCCGTACGGCTCACTTCGGGCGAAAACATCGCGTGCGTGTGCTGCGGAGCGGAGCTCTTTTCGGACAAATATTTTTGCGAACGGTGTCTGGATCATCTGCCGTTCAACGTGGGGTATATCTGCGGCAAATGCGGCAGGCCGATCGCGGACGATTATCCCGTCTGTCCCGAGTGCAAGGCGCACATGCCCGATTTTACCTATGCGCGCAGCGCGTTCGTGTACGACGGGGAGATCGTGCGGCTCATCAGGGAATTCAAGACGGGCGAGCGGTATCTTGGCGAAGCGTTTGCGGACAGAATGTTTCCGCTGCTTCTTTCGGAGTTTCGCGGGGCGGAACTTCTTGCGTACGTTCCGATGACGGCGAAGGCGGTCAAAGCGCGCGGGTATAACCAGGCTAAGGTTCTGGCGCAGATCCTTTCCGAGAGGAGCGGGATCCCGATGAAGGAAGACATTCTGGTCAAGACGCACGACACGGCGGAACAAAAGGAGCTTTCGGCGGCGGAGAGGGCAAAGAATCTGAGCGGAAGTTTCCGCGTACATGAACGGGCGCTTTGCCGAGAGAAGAGCATTGTTCTGATCGACGACGTGCTGACCACGGGTGCGACGGCATCCGCTGCGGCGCGGGCCCTTTTGCGGGCGGGAGCGCTGCGCGTGTGGGTTCTGACCGTCGCGAGCGTGCCGGAGCGGGTTCAAACGCCGTAACGCTGCCGCGAAAGTGAAAATTAACGTAAAAATGAGCCAAATTGTCAAAAGCCGTTGAAAAATCTTTTACATTTTTGGGAAAATGGTGTAAAATAAATTTAGTGTGCGGTGATGTTGCTTTACGGCGGATCACCGGTTGTTTGAAGATTATTTTAGCCGCGGGGCGGATGGCGCCGCGGCGCAGGGGAGCAGGTTATGGGACTTATAAACTACATGTTTAACAGCGACGGGCGCCGCAGCCTGAAAAAGCTGGATAAAATGGCGAGCCGTGTCGAAGCGCTCGAACCCAAGTATGCGGTGATGACGGACGCGCAGCTGCGCAGTCAGACGAACGTCCTCAAAGACCGTCTCAAAGCGGGCGAAACGCTGGACGACATTCTCTACGATGCGTTCGCACTCGTGCGCGAGGCGGCATGGCGCGTACTTAAACTCAAACATTATCATGTCCAGATCATCGGCGGTATCTGTCTGCACCAGGGGCGTATCGCGGAAATGAAGACAGGTGAAGGCAAGACGCTGGTCGCAACGCTTCCCGCGTACCTCAACGCATTGGCGGGCAAGGGTGTGCATATCGTGACGGTCAACGATTATCTTGCCAAGCGTGACGCGGAATGGATGGGAAAAGTGCATAAGTTCCTGGGCCTTACGGTCGGCGTGGTCGTGCCGGGCATGGACGACGCGCAAAAGCAGGTCGCGTACAACTGCGACATCACCTATGCGACCAACAACGAACTCGGGTTCGATTACCTGCGTGACAATCTGAAAACGGATCTCAAACGCATGGTGCAGCGCGATCTGGATTTTGCGATCGTCGACGAAGTGGACTCCATTCTCATCGACGAAGCGAGGACGCCGCTCATTATTTCGGGCAAGGGCGACAAATCCAGCGAACTGTACGAGCGCGTAGATAAATTCGTGCGCACGCTCGAAGGCGGTTTCGACGACGAGGGCGCGCAGGGTGAGGAGGATAAGGACTCCAAAAAGAAGCGCAAGAAGGCGGCGGAAGAGGAAGAGCCGGAAGAGGAATCCAAGTACGGCGATTACGACGACATTGCCAAGGGCGCGAAGTACGGCGACTGGGATTACGTGATCGACCGCAAAGACCGCACCGTGCAGATCACGGAAAAGGGCGCGGCGAAGGCGGAGCGTTTCTTCAACATCGAGAATTTGGGCGACATCGAGAATGCGTCGCTCAACCATCATATTCAGCAGGCGCTCAAAGCGCACAAGCTGTTCCATCGCGACGAGGACTATATCGTAAACGACGACGAAGTGATCATCGTCGACGAATTTACCGGCCGACTGATGATCGGGCGCCGTTATTCGGACGGCCTGCATCAGGCGATCGAGGCGAAGGAAGGCGTGAAAGTCCGCAACGAGAACAAGACGTATGCGACGATCACCTTCCAGAACTTTTTCCGTCTTTACAAAAAGCTGTCGGGCATGACCGGTACGGCGAAGACGGAAGAGGGCGAATTCCGTACCATTTATTCGCTGGACGTATTGGAGATCCCGACGAACCGTCCCGTGATCCGCAAGGACATGCCGGATGCGGTGTATGCGACGGTAGACGGGAAAAAGCGTGCGCTTTTGAAAGAGATCACCGAGCGTCACGAAAAAGGGCAGCCTATGCTGATCGGTACGGCGACGGTCGAAAAGAGTGAAGAGATCGCGAAGATGCTGCGCAAGAACGGCATCAAGCACAACATTTTGAACGCGAAGAACCATGAACGCGAAGCGGAGATCGTGGCGCAGGCGGGACGCCTGGGCGCGGTAACGATCGCGACGAACATGGCGGGCCGCGGCACGGATATCCTGCTGGGCGGCAACCCCGAATACCTTGCCAAGAAGCGCATGCGCGAAGAGGGCGTGGAGCACGAAATGATCGAGCTTGCGACGTCGTATGCGGAATTGGAGGGCGAAGCGGAAGAACAGCGCAAGAAATACCGCGCCATGTACGATGAGCTGTACGCGAAGTACAAGGCGGAAACGGATGCGGAAAAGGAAGCGGTGGTCAAAGCGGGCGGCCTGTGCATTCTGGGTACGGAGCGCCACGAATCCAGGCGTATCGACAACCAGCTGCGCGGCCGAAGCGGACGTCAGGGCGACCCGGGCGAATCCATCTTCTTCATTTCGCTGGAAGACGATCTCATCAAGCGTTTCGGCGGCGACCGTCTGAAGCGGATTTACAGCGTATTCTGTAAGGACGAAGATACCTGCCTGCAATCGCGCATGCTTTCGCGCGGGATCGAAAACGCGCAGAAGGCGATCGAGGGCAGGAACTTCGGTATCCGTAAAAATGTCTTGCAGTACGACGACGTGATGAACAAACAGCGTGAAGTCATGTACGCGGAGCGCATGAAGGTGCTCAAAGGCGAAGACGTGCACGGGCAGGTCGTCAAGTTTATCCCCGATTTCGTGCGCAAAGTCGTGTCCGAAGCGGTCAACATCGACGAAATGCCCGAAAAATGGGATGCGGCCGTGCTCAACCGCGCTTTGGAAAACCGTTTGCTGCCCGAAGGGAGCAACTTTATCACGCAGGAAAAACTCAACCGCTGGGACGTGGATACGGCGCTCGATAAGATCACGAAAGCGACCGAAAAGGCGTACGAACAGAAGATCGTCGACGTCAAAGAGGAACTCGGCATCGATTATTCGGACGTGGAGCGCAGATTCCTTTTGATGAACGTGGACAGAAACTGGATCGATCAGATCGACGCGATGGACCAGCTGCGCAAAGGTATCGGCCTGCGCGCATACGGAAACGTCGACCCCGTCATCGCCTACAAGCAGGAAGGCTATGAAATGTTCGACGAAATGACCGAGCGCATCCGCAGCAACACGATCGCCATGCTCTTAAAAGTGCGTATCGAAGTCAGCCGTCCGATGGTGCAGCCGATCGAGGCGCCCAAAGCGGTCACGGAAAACCAGCAGCTCACGACGAATTCGCCCGAAGGTGCTTCCAAGCCTGCCATGCATACGCAAAAGACTCCGGGCCGTAACGATCCCTGCCCTTGCGGCAGCGGCAAAAAATACAAGAACTGCTGCGGTAAAAATGTATAAAGACAGATCACGTCTTGCAAAAAGCGCTCCCAGACGGGGGCGCTTTTTAAAAATTTTATTGACATTCCGAAAGATTAGTGATAAAATTTTCCTGTGTTTTATAACTTCTTGCATGAGCAAAGGAATAATTTAAAAGGATTAAAAATATGTCCGGACTGAATGAAAATTTTTTCAAAATTGACGAAAGCAAAGATTATCGGGAGATCGATTGTATTCTCGCGGAAGGAGAACAGGTCTTATGGCGCGGAAAGCCGAAAAAGTCGGCGTTTATTCTCAATAAAATTCTGAAAATGCTTCCGATCGCTCTGATCTGGCTATTGTTTGACGGCGGATTTATAACAGTTTTATGTATGATGGGGCCGGAGCTTCCCACCCCGGTCATTATCGGTATGTGCGTGTTTTTTCTTTTTCACCTGTTGCCGGTGTGGATCTGGATTTCGCACGTGATTACGGCAAACCGCCAGCACAAGAATCTGGAATATGCGTTTACCGATAAACGGATCGTTGTCAAATCGGGAATTGTCGGCATTGATTTTAAAAACATTTACTATGCCGATATCACGTCTGTGAACCTGAAAGTCGGATTGATAGACAGAATTTGTAAAGTCGGCGATATTTATATTAAGGGGAAAGAGAGTGCGGCAGTGCTTTACGATCTTGAAAACTGTTATTTTATTGTAAATAAACTGCAGGAGATCGTACTCGACCTTAAAACGGATACATATTTCCCGAACGATCTTCGTCCCAAGACCAACCGAGGTTTTCGGACTAAATACACTAAAGAGTAAATTTTACGGTGCTGACGGAATTTAAAGGCGTACGGATATGCGTAAAGCCGAAGTATTCTTGCAGACCGAGTGAAGAAAGCCGCCGCAGCGGGCAAGCCCGCTGCGGCGGCTTTTTGATCGGCTGAATTTTTCGGTATATTGGCCGCGTGGGAGGCGAAACACACTGTGACGTTTCGATTGCGGAGAGCTTTTCGACGGGATTTCTTATCTTTCGGGGTCAGAAAAGCAGGCGCAAGGCGACAATGATTGACAAATTCTTCCGATATATGGTATAATCGACAAGATAAAGGAAGAGGTGTATATGTTTAAAGCGGACGATTACAGATTGCGTGCGAAAGCGCTTTCGGATACATTGCAGGAGACGAAAGAGGCGCTGGATATCGATATACTTGTGAAAAAGCTTGCCGAGCTGAAAGCGGAGCAGGAGAAGCCGGAAATCTGGCAGAATCTTGAAAAATCCACCAAACTCGGCAGGGAGATCTCCTCGGTGGAGAGCAAGATCAACGCCTATGAAAAGGGAAAGAAGGCGTTGGAAGAGGTAAATTCGGTCATCGACCTGATTGAGGAGACGGAAGAAGAAGAGTTGGTGCCGGAGCTGGATTCCCTTTTGCACACGGTGGAAGAAGATCTGGAAGACATGCGGATCCGGACCCTTCTTCGCGGGAAATACGATGCGAACAACGCGCTTTTGACGCTGCATTCGGGCGCGGGCGGTACGGAGAGCTGTGACTGGGTGTCCATGCTGTACCGTATGTACACGCGCTATGCGGAGCGCAACGGGTTCAAGGTGACGGAGCTGGATCGCCTTGACGGCGACGAAGCGGGGATCAAGAGCGTAGATTTCAAGATCGAAGGCGAAAACGCGTACGGGTATCTGAAAGCGGAGAAAGGGGTGCACAGACTGGTGCGCATATCCCCGTTCGACGCGAACAAGCGCAGGCATACCTCGTTTGCGTCTTTGGAAGTGATGCCCGAGATCGAGGACGACGGGGACGTGGAGATCCGCAGCGAAGATCTGAAAGTGACGACCTTCCGTTCGTCGGGTGCGGGCGGCCAGCACATCAACAAGACGGAATCGGCGATCCGTATTCAGCACATTCCGACGGGGATCGTGGTGTCCTGCCAGAACGAGCGTTCGCAGATCCAGAACCGCGAAATGGCGATGAAGATGCTGCGCAGCAAGCTGATCGAGCTGAAAGAGAGCGAGCGCATCGCCAACGAGCAGAGCATCAAGGGCGAGATCAAAAAGATCGAGTGGGGCAGTCAGATCCGCAGTTATGTTTTCTGCCCGTATACGCTGGTCAAAGACCACCGCACGGGATACGAAACGGGCAACATTCAGGCGGTCATGGACGGCGATATCCAGCCGTTTATCATCGATTATCTGAAAAAGAGTTAAATCGGCTTTTGAAAAACAGACCGCGTCATACGCGGGAAAAAAGGGCGGTAACGCCCTTTTCGTTTTAAAAAGTGAGAAAATCTGCCGCATGGAGAAAAAATACGTTCCGTCCTCGCGCGCATACGGCGCGGCGGAAAAAGGTGTGCCATGAAAAAATATTTTAAAATATACCGCCGAAAACCCAACAGCATTTTCTTTATCGTGCTGGGCGGCATCTTTGCGGTGTTGGGAGTATTGGCGATCTTTTGGACAAAGATCCTCGCGCTCGCGGTGGCGTGCATCGCGTTCGGCGTTTTGCTGGCAATTTTGCCGCAGTTCGTGTTGTATGAAAGATATTGGCTGAAAGGGGAATATCTTTATTACAAAAAGGGTGGAATTCCCTATAAAGTGCGCACGGCGGAGATCGGCGCGGCGGTGTTGTGCATTTACGACGAATACCGCCGCGGGAAAGGGTTTGTGCCCGCCAAGTTTGCAACGCAAAACGGTGAGGTCTATATCCCCGCTATGGTCTTGCTGCGTTCGGCGGACGAGGGGGAGCTGGATCTTTGCGACAAGCGCACGGCGGCGGGCATCACTTTCCGAAAGGAAAAGATCACCGACGCGGTTTTGGATTTCGGCTTTCTGGAAGAACTGTGGAAGTCGGGTTTTTGTGGAAAAGTCTATGTGTTCGAGGATATAGCGGAGCTTTATAAACCCGCACTGGACGAAATTTTTCAGGGCAGCGACAGGGTGATCGTGTACGACAGACTGCCGCGGAACAGATTTCCGAAAAACGGAAAATCGTCGAAAAAATAGTGGTACGTATAACGGAATTTGCGCAAAATTCCGTTGCGTGAGGAGATATTGTCGGCCGTTTCGGCACAAAAAATGTGAAGAAGCGGCATACGCAAGCGAAAAAGGAAGCAGGTGTTTTATGGATTACGGTGCGCGTTTTTCCGAACTGAAATGCAAAGAGGAGCCGTTGCTGCTCGGGATTGAGAGCTCCTGCGACGAGACGGCTGCCGCCGTGGTGCGCGGAAGGCGGCTTTTGTCCAGCGTGATCTTGTCGTCGGCGGCGGAGCAGGCAAAATACGGGGGCGTCGTGCCCGAGATCGCCTCGCGCGCGCATACGGACGCGATCGGCGTGGCCGTCCGTTCGGCGCTCGAACAGGCAAACGTAAAAAAAGAGGAGCTGGACGCGGTCGCGGTCACCTACGGGGCGGGACTTTTGGGCGCCCTGCTGGTGGGGCTGTCCTTTGCAAAGTCCTTTGCGTATTCGCTGAACATTCCGCTTTTGGCGGTCAATCATATTCGCGGGCACATGGCGGCGGCGTATCTGACCGACCCGACGCTGGAACCGCCCTTTATCACGCTGCTTGCGAGCGGCGGGCATACGGCGATTCTGTATACGAAAAGTTTTACCGAATTTGAGATCTTGGGTTCGACGCGCGACGACGCGGCGGGCGAAGCGTTCGACAAGGCGGCGCGCGTTTTGGGGCTTCCGTATCCCGGCGGGCCGAACATCGAAAAGCTGGCGGCGCAGGGAAAACCGAACGTTGCGTTTCCGAAAATGTTCAAGGGAAACGGCTACGATTTTTCGTACAGCGGACTGAAAACGGCGGTCATCAACTACTGTCACACGAAAGAGCAGAAAGGGGAGGAATACAACCGCGCGGACGTGGCGGCGTCCTTTCAGTGTGCGGCGTGCGACGTTTTGGCCGAACGCGCCGTTGCGGCGGCGAAGGAGTACGGCTGTAAGATTATTGCGGCGGGCGGCGGCGTGATCGCGAACGGATATCTGCGCGAAAAGCTCGTCCGTCTTTGCGGGGAAAACGGGCTCCGTGCGGTTTTGCCCGAAAAAAAATACTGCACGGACAATGCCGCCATGATCGCGGCGGAAGGCCTCGTGCGCTACAAGGCGCGCGATTTTGCCGACCTTTCCGTCAATGCCTGCGCGCACATTCCCCTGGGCAAAAAAGGAAAACAGTGACGCTTTTTTAAAAGGTTTTTTCCTTCTTAAAAAACGCGGCTTTGTTTGTTTTTCCGCATACCGTTTTTAAAAATCGTTGCAAAACGGGCGGGAAAGCGCATGGTTTTGCTTTGCAGAAAAAATAGTATGCGGCCGCAGACGAACCGTCCGCGGCCGCAAATTTTCAAAAAGGCGGCGCAGAATGCGCCGCCTTTTTTCGGTTAAACGAGGCGAGGGCGCCTGCAATTTTGCAGGCGCCCTCGCCCTTTCTTTATAAAGAAAAGCAACAAGTTGCGGGAAATGCTATTATATTGAAAATACGCGGACGGGACGTTTTCGGGCGGCAATGGCGGAGGGAAAAACGGCGGGGAAAGCGGGTTGCGGGAAGCCGTGTATATTTTAAAGCGAACGGGTCAATAATTTGTGCGTGAAATCCGCTGCGCGCACAACGAAAAGATATGGATAAGGCGGCGCGGCTGAAAAAGGAGAAAGCTCATGCGGGGCAGATGGTTTACGGTGATGGGGGCGCTTGTATTGTCGCTGGTGTTGCTGGCGGTTCCTCAGCTTTTGGATAAGGGGCTCCTGTTTGACGGGGCGCAGAGCTACACGTTTTATGCGCAGAGCGAAAGTTCGCAGGCGCGCATCGTGCAGGCGGAAGCGTCGGAAGCGTTTGCCGTAAAGTGGGGCATCGCATCGCTGACAGGGGAAAGCGCGCGCTATGAAAAGGCGGAAGATGCGTTTGCGCAGGTGAAGAAATACCGCGCAAAGCTGTTGTTTTCGCGCACCGTCGGGGACGTGACCGACTACTATTATTATTCTCCCTGCCTGCGCGGCGGCGTGGAGCTGGAAGGGAATTGCGTCAATCTGCACGTTGCGGTGCACGGCGCGTCTGCAAGCATCGGTTCTCCGCTCATTTTCGGAAGTTACTGATCAAAAAAATATTTTAAAAAAATTGCGCGGAAGATGTATAAACATCGGAAAAGCGTCAAAAATTCAAATATAAAAATTATTTCGGAGGCAATCATGCAAGAAAAGAAACAGGGTGAATCGTCGCCCGTAAAAATCAAACGCAGGAATCTTTATTATGTGCTTGTATCGGCGTGCGCCCTGATCGTGGCGGCGGCGATCGTTCTGACGGTGATATTCGCGACGCAGGGTGCGCCCGTCGAGAATCCTATCGATCCGGGTCTGGAACAGCCGGACGATCCGAACGACGGAGAGGACGACTCCGACGTGACGGAAGAGCCGGACGAACCCAGCGACACGGAAGTCGTGTTTTCTGTTCCCGTAAACGACGGGACGGTGGCGACGACGTATACTTTCTGGTTTAATTCCACGCTGAACCGCTACAATCTGCATCAGGGCGTCGATTTTAAAGCAGACGCGGGCACGCAGGTCACGGCGGCGTACGCGGGGACTGTGGAAAGCGTGACCGACACGCTTTTGGAAGGCGGAAAGGTCGTCATCGATCACGGAAACGGGTTGAAGACGGAATATGCGTCCATCGACGTCTCCGCTTCTTTAAAAGTCGGAGATTCGGTCAGCCAGGGCGACGTGATCGGAACGGTATCCGCCGCGGCGGACGTCATGGGGAACGAATACAACGAAGGCTCGCATCTGCATTTCGGCGTGTATGAAAACGGCGAAAGCATCGATCCCGTAACGTATCTCGACCTCGACGAAAAATAAATCATTCTTCCTCCTTTCGGGCGGAACGGCTGTGCCGTTCCGCCCGATTTCCGCTCAAAAAGGGCGCGGAATCAGAAATAACTGCCCCTCCGCTTTTCTTGAAACTTTTCTATATTCTGCGTTTTCCACGCCGTGTGCGTAAAACGGGGATAACTCCCGATGTTTTGCGCTTTATTCGAAAAGACGTTAGGGGGCGCAAAAAGATCGGCGCATACAAGAAACGGGCGCGGGAGGGAGTGCAGAGCGGACGGGCGCATTTTTTCGGAAACGGAAAAATGCGCCCGTTGAAAACATAAAAACTCTGTACAAAATCGGGCGGATATGTTAAAATAAAAGAAAACAAACGGGTGAAAGGGAAAAAATGCACGAAGGGCACAGGGAGCGCATGTACGGGCGGCTTTTCGAACACGGGGAGTCGTTTACGGACTGTGAGCTGTTGGAGACATTGTTGTATAATTTCATCACGCGCAAGAATACGAATCCGATCGCGCACGAATTGCTGGACTGTTTCGGGGATATGTACGGAGTATTTCATGCGACGCCGCGCATGCTGATGCTTGTGGCGGGGATCGGGAAGAAGACGGCGGAGCAACTGTATTTATTGGGGAAGCTGTTCGGGAAAGTGAATGCGGGAGCGCAGACGTTTACGAGGCTGTACAATTACGGGGAAGTGGCAGATTTTATCCGAAACCGATTCGAGGGTTTGACGTATGAGCGGCTGGATCTGTACATGACGGATGCGGAGAACGTGCTGATCTGTACCAAGAGTGTGACGTCGGCGGACGGATCGAAAGTGGACATAGACGACAATCTGCTCAGCTGTATACTGACGGAAGTGCAGCCGGTGAGTCTGATTGTGGCGCACAATCATCCGAGCGGAGAGAGTACACCGTCGAAGGAAGACGATGAAGCGTTGGAGCGGATCGGGAAGGTCTGCCGCATGCACGGGGTGTATTTGCGGGAGAGTGCGATCTACACGAAAGAGAGCACATACAGTTATTATTTACAAAACAGAATCGAGAAATTTCGCTGAAAAGAAGGAGACATAAGACGATGAAAGAAGTGAGAACGAGGTTTGCGCCGAGCCCTACGGGGTACATGCACATCGGGAATCTGCGCACGGCGCTGTACGGATACTTGTATGCGAAGAAGCAGGGCGGGAAATTTATTCTGCGCCTGGAAGATACGGACAGCAAGCGGTACGTGGAAGACGCGGTGCAGATCATCTACGAAACGCTCAAGGATGCGGGGATCCGCTATGACGAAGGCCCGGACATCGGGGGAGATTACGGCCCTTACATTCAGAGCGAGCGCGGGCCGATTTACAGAGAATATGCGAAGAAATTGGTGGAATTGGGCGGAGCGTACTATTGTTTTTGCGACAAAGAGCGTTTGGAGAGTCTGAAAGACGAAAACGGTGTCGGCAGGTATGACAAGCATTGCCTGCATCTTTCGAAGGCGGAAGTGGAGGAAAAACTGGCGGCGGGCGTGCCGTACGTGATCCGACAGAATGTTCCGACGGAAGGGAGCGGCACGTATGAAGACATGGTATACGGTACGGTGACGGTGGACTATAAGGACATTGAAGACGGTATTTTGTTGAAGAGCGACGGAATGCCGACGTACAATTTTGCGAACGTGATCGACGATCATCTGATGGGGATCACGCACGTGATCCGCGGGAGCGAATATCTTTCGAGCACGCCCAAATACAATCTCATGTACGACGCATTCGGCTGGGAGCGTCCCGTGTACATTCATTTGCCGCCGATCATGAAAAACGCGCACGAAAAACTTTCCAAGCGCAACGGCGACGCGAGTTACCAGGATCTCGTGAACAAGGGGTACATCAAGGAAGCGATCATAAACTATATCGCGCTTCTCGGATGGAGCCCGAAGAGCAACCAGGAAAAGATGAGCCTTGCGGAGCTGGAAGAAAACTTTTCTCTTTCGGGTCTGAACAAGAGTCCCGCGATTTTTGACGAGCCGAAACTTCGCTGGCTTTCGGGGGAATATATCCGCGACATGAGCGACGAAAAGTTTGCGGCGCTGGCGCTTCCTTTCCTCAAAAAGAGCAAGGCGTACGGCAAATATCCGGACGAAAAGCTGCTCAAGATCTTAAAACCGCGCGTGGAAGTTCTGGAAGACATTCCTTCCAAGATCGATTTTCTGGAAGAATACGGGAAATTCGATCCCGCATTGTATTTCAACAAAAAGATGAAATCGGACGCGGAAGTGGCAAAGACGGTTTTGCCCGCAGCGGAGAAAGTGCTTGCGCAGATGCAGGAATATGAAAATTCGGCGCTGTACGCGGCGCTGGTGGAATTGGCGCAGAGCCTCGGCATGAAGAACGGCCAGGTGCTCTGGTGCGTGCGCGTGGCGCTCACGGGCAAAGAAAACACCCCGGGCGGTGCGAGCGAGATGGCGGAGCTTTTGGGAAAAGAGCGCTGCCTTAAGCGTCTGGAACAGGCGCAGGCGTTTCTCCGCGAATGAAGCGCCCTGCCGAAGATCGGCAGGAATTTGCCGATACGTCCGCCGAAAATCGGAACAAAACGCCCGATAAAGCGGAAAAGTTTGCAAAGCAAAGCGTCGGGGCATCGGCCGATGCGCCCGAAAAAGCGAGGGACGGAGCGCCCGCGGCGCAGAAAGAAAAACCGCACAAGGGCGAACGCCTTGCCAAAATGATGACGGCGGTCGGGTTCATGAACTGGCTTCGGCTCATAGCGCTGGGGATCCTGCTCGTGTCCTGCGTTGCGGTGACCGTACCGCTCGTGCGGCAAGGGTTTACGCCCGCGATTCTGACCGTTCCTGCGGCGCTGATGCTGATTTTGTCCATGTGCATCAAAATTTTTGTGATGCGCACGTTCAGACAGAAAATTGCGTGGTACGTCATCGACAGCATTTTTCTCGCTCTGTTTACCGTCTTTTCGGGCTGGAACGACGATTCGATCGTCAGCAGCAATTCGTACAGTTATCTGAGCTATCTGTGTTATCTGAGCATATTCACCGAATTTTATCTTTCGTCGCCATCGCTGCGCGACGCGGGGATCATGTTCGGCTGCAACGTCGTCGTGTACACCGTTATCTACGGGGTCGGGGCGGGCATCAACCACGAGTTTGCGACCGCTTTTGACATTACGTCGCGGTATTTCGTGGCGCTGATCGTGCTGACGCTTCACTTTATCATGTTCGGATTTTCGATGACCGTATGGCGTAAAAACAGACAAATCGAAGAAAACATACGGGAATTGGAGGAGAGCCGCAACGAACTTTTGCGCGCTTACGACAAGTTGGAGGAAGCGACGCTGATCGAAGAGCGGAACCGTATTGCCAAGGAGATCCACGACACGGCGGGGCATTCGCTGACGACGGTGATCATGCAGACGGAGGCGGCGAAGCTGTTGGTGGACAAAGATCCCGAGGAAGCGAAGCGGCGCATTTCGGCGGCGAATTTGCAGGCGAAGACGTGTCTGGAACAGATGCGCATGTCCGTGCATCTCTTGTCGGGTCGGCATGAGAACACGACGCTGAAAGAGTATTTGGAAGGAATTTTGGAAGAGACGGCGGACGGGACGGGGCTGACCGTACGGAGCAAGATCGACGATGTGGAGCTCAGCGACGAAGCGGAGCGGTTTATCGCGAACACGCTGCGCGAGGGTATTGCAAACGGGATCCGTCACGGCAAGAGCACGGCGTTTTTGTTCGAACTGCGGGATAAGGGGAGCTATGTGGAGTTTCTCTTATCGGACAACGGCACGGGTGTGGACATGAAGACCTTTAAAGAGGGGTTCGGCCTTTCGGGAATGCGTGCGAAAGCGGAATCGCTGGGGGGCATGGTGCATTTTTCGGGAGAAAAGGGCGAAGGATTCGAAATTCTGCTGAGTTTGCCGTCGGGCGTGAAGCGACAGGAGGGGAAGCATGAAAATTAAAGTGATGATCGTGGATGATCAGGTGATCCTATCGGAGGGGATACGGAGCGTTCTTGCGACGTCGGAGGAGCTGGACGTGATCGGTGTGGCGCACGACGGGCAGGAAGCGCTGGACATGATGGCGGAAGGAAAAGTTCCCGACGTGGTGCTGCTCGACATTCGTATGCCCGGGATGAACGGAGTCGTGGCGACGGGCGAGATCAAAAAGCGGTACCCAGACGTAAAGGTGCTGGTGCTGACGACGTTCGATGACAGTGATTACATTCTGAGCGCGCTCAACAACGGTGCGTGCGGGTATTTGCTCAAAGATATCGGCGCGACCGCGCTGATCGAGGCGATCCGCAACGCCTATGCTGGCGATACCATTCTTCCCGCGAAGATTGCGCGCAAGATCACGGATGCGGCGAAGATGGTCACGAGCGACCGTGAGATCCGTTTGCGCAGGGCGTTCGGCTTTTCCGATCGGGAAGTGGAGATCGCGCTGATGATCTATGAAGGGTTCAACAACCGTCAGATCGCATCGGCGCTGAATTTATCGGACGGCACGGCGCGCAATTATATCAGCGCAATTTATATGAAACTGGGTTGTGACGGACGGGCGGACGCGATCGCGAAAATGAAAGCGAAGCTGGACGGCTGAGCCGAGCGGGAGAGGATATGGAAAAGAAAGAAATTACCTGCGATTCCTGCGGAAGCGCGCTCCGCATAGCGGAAGGGGGCGGGCGCGCAGTATGCCCGTACTGCGGCAGGACGTACATATTGGAAGAAAAGGCGGAAGGCGGCATGCGCGGCATACTCGCGCGCGTGCAGGAACGGGCGGGGGTCGTGGCGGCGAACTTCGGCTTGAACCGCCAGCGCACCGCGGCCGACGCGTTCGGTGCGGACGGACGGGAAGAAGAGCGCAGGCTCCTTTCGTCGGCAAAGACGCAGAACGGCGAGCTGACCGAATACCGCGGCACCGCGTCGGGCGAGGCGGTGCGCGTGCCGGACGAGATCGCGTCGGTGCGCAAAAAAGCGGCGTATAAAAATCAAATGGTCGGGCGCGTGTCGTTTGCTCCGGGCGTGAAGAAAATCGGAAAGCGCGCGTTTTCCCGCTGTGCGCAGCTTATGCGCGTGCGCATGGAAGGCGTTACGGATCTGGGCACAAAGGCGTTTGCAAACTGTCCCGCCCTTTCGGAAGTCACCATCGCTTCGTTTATACCGAATATCGGGCGCAAGGTCTTTGCGCATTGCCCGCGCATAACCCGCGTCATTCTGCCCCGCAACATGGAACCTTCGGTTTCCAGACTGTTCGGGCGGCTTGCAAAATTCCGCATCGAATTTATTTTCTTTGAAAATTAAACGGCGAAAGGACAAAATCTTGTCCTTTCGCCGTTTTTATTCAATCAATAAGGACGGCCGCCTTTCGGCGGCCGTCCTTATTTGCAGCCAAACTTTCGGTGGGCGCGCGCGGTGCGGATCGGCAAGATGGGAGAATTGTTCGTGTAACCCTTTGCGGCCGCAAAGGGGCGCTCTTTTTGGGCGTGCAAGGCCGCCCGTTCTGCGGGAGGCTTGCCCGCCTGTCCTTTTGCGCGGCGGCAAAAAACTGCTTTTATGTAAAACGGAAACGCAAAAAGCCGCGTCGGCAAATAAGCCTTTTTTATAAAATATAAACGCAAAGCGGGCGCGCCGTCTGCCTGCCTTGCATCTTTTTTCGCCGTTTGCAGCGAAAAAATACCGAAAGCGGCGTATTTTAAAGAAAGAGAAGATAAAAAAACAGATTTTTATGCAAAAGCGGGAACGGAAAGCGCGCGCAAAAAACATTTTTTGCGCGCGCTTTGCATTGTAGAGAAAATTTTTCTGCCTTGTCTATTGTCTTGACAGTTGTAAATTTTTAGTGTATAGTGTAACAAAAAACGGACGGCTGAAAAGATTCGTCGGGAGGGGCGGTGCATTCGGAATGGATATGCAGGAGATCGAAAGACTGAAAAGAGAGCAGGATGCGGTGATTCTGGCGCATTATTATGTGGACGCGCAGGTGCAGGCGATGGCGGACTATGTGGGAGATTCGTTTTATCTTGCCAAAGTCGCGTCGAAGGCGGACAAGGGTACGATCGTATTCTGCGGGGTGCGGTTCATGGGCGAGAGCGCGAAGATTCTGAACCCGAACCGCCGCGTGCTTCTTCCCGACGAGTCGGCGGACTGTCCGATGGCGCACATGGCGCAGGAAGCGCAGATCGCAAAACTTAAGGCGGAAGTTCCCGATCTTGCGGTGGTGTGTTACATCAACTCCTCGGCAAAGCTGAAAGCGCTCTGCGACGTATGTGTGACGTCGTCCAACGCGGTGAAGATCGTGTCGTCGCTTTCCGAAAAGAATATACTTTTTATTCCCGATGAAAATCTGGGCAGGTACGTGAGCGAGAAATTGCCCGGAAAGACCTTTTATTATTCGGGCGGGTATTGTCCCGTGCATGCGGTGCTGTTGGCGGGCGATGCGGAGAGCGAGCTGCGCGCGCATCCGGATGCGGAATTGCTGGTGCATCCCGAATGCCGTGCGGAGGTTTGTGCAAAGGCGGCGTTTGTGGGGAGCACGTCGGAGATCATCGAATATGCGCAAAAGAGCGCGTCGAAGGAGTTTATTCTCGGCACGGAGCCTGGGGTGCTGTACGAATTGCAGAGGCGGTGCGCGGGCAAGAAATTTTATCCGATCACGCCCGAGTGCCTGGACATGAAAAAGGTCACGCAAGAGAAAGTGCTTGCCTGCCTGCACGGCGGCGGGTACGAAGTGAAGATGGAAGCGGCTCTGATGGATGCCGCGCGCAGACCGCTGGAGCGTATGTTGGAACTGGCGAAGTGAGTATTGCGGGAAAAGCGAGGATACGTTATGGAAATTTTGGAACAAAACTGCGACGTTCTGATCGCGGGTACGGGCGTAGCGGGGCTGTGCTGTGCGCTGAATCTGCCGCGGGACGCGAAGGTCTTGATGCTGTCGAAAGCGGCGGCGGACGAGAGCGACTCGTTTTTAGCGCAGGGCGGGATCTGCATGCTGCGCGGAGCGGAAGATTACGACGGCTATTTTGAAGACACGATGCGCGCGGGGCATTACGAAAACAATGAAGCGGCGGTGCGGCAGATGATCTTGTCGTCGCCCGCGATGATTGCGGAACTGGTTGCGGACGGCGTACAATTTGCGCGGGACGAAGAGGGAAATTTCCGCTTTACGCGGGAAGGCGGGCATTCGCGGCCGCGCATTCTCTTTCACGACGACATAACGGGCAAGGAGATCACGCGCAAGCTGCTTGCGCTGGCGCGCACGCGGGAAAATATCGTGATCCGCGAATATACGGAGCTGGTGGACATCGTCTGCCGCGACAACGAATGTTTCGGCGGAGTGGTGCGCGACGTAAAGACGGGCGAACTGGGTACGGTGTATGCGAAATTCACTCTGCTTGCCACGGGCGGCGTGGGAGGGTTGTACGAGCACTCCACGAACTACCGCCATCTGACGGGGGACGCGCTGGCGATCGCGCTCAAAAACGGGATCGAAGTGGAGCATCTGGACTATGTGCAGATCCACCCGACGACCTTCTATTCGGAAAAGCACGGGCGCAGGTTTTTGATTTCCGAATCGGTGCGCGGGGAAGGCGCGGTGCTTTTGGATAAAAACGGGAACAGGTTCTGCAACGAACTTCTGCCGCGGGACATCGTGACGGGCGAGATCCGTGCGCAGATGAAGAAAGACGGGACAAAGTACGTATGGCTGGATATGCGTCCCGTGGGAGAAAAGACGATCCTGGAGCATTTTCCGACCATTCGGCGGCGCTGTCTGCACGAGGGGTATGACGTGTTGAAACAGCCGATCCCCGTGGTGCCTGCCCAGCATTATTTTATGGGCGGGGTGAAAGTGGATCTGGACGCGAACACGAGCATGAAGCGCCTGTATGCGGCGGGGGAGACGGCGTGCAACGGCGTACACGGCAAGAACAGACTAGCGAGCAATTCGCTGTTGGAGAGTCTGATCTGGGCAAAGCGTGCGGCGGTGCAAATGACGAAAAAATTGGCGGACGTATCGTTGAAAATGCCGCAAACCGATCTTTCCGCGTATGCGGACTATACGGGAATGAAGAAAAAATACGCGAAGATGATCCGCGAAGAAGCGGAGCGGGAGGAATGTTGTGATTGATGAAATTACGTTGAAGATAAAGGCGGACGGGTTGATCCGTTCGGCGCTGGCGGAGGACGTGACGAACGAGGACGTTTCGACCGCCTGCATTTTGCGGGAGCGCACGGAAGGGGAAGCGGAACTTTTGTGCAAGCAGGACGGCGTGATCGCGGGATTGCCCGTATTTGCGCGCGTGTTTGCGATTCTGGACGAGAAGTCGGAAGTGACTTTTTACGCAAAGGACGGCGACCGTGTAAAGAAAGGGCAGAAACTGGCGACGGTGCGCGGGGATATGCGCGCGATTCTGACGGGCGAGCGGACGGCGCTCAATTATTTGCAGCGCATGAGCGGGATCGCGACGTACACGGCGCAGGTAGTGCGGCTGTTGGAAGGGAGTTCGCTGCGGCTGGTGGATACGCGCAAGACCACGCCGAACATGCGTATATTTGAAAAGTACGCGGTGCGCGTGGGCGGCGGCGGAAACCATCGGTACAATCTTTCGGACGCGATCCTGCTCAAAGACAATCATATCGGCGCGGCGGGCGGCGTCGGGAAAGCGGTGGCGATGGCGAAAGCGTACGCGCCTTTTACCATGAAGATCGAGGTGGAAACGGAGACTTTGGATATGGTGAAAGAGGCGGTGGAAGCGGGAGCGGACATCATCATGCTGGACAACATGACGCACGAGCAGATGAAGCAGGCGGTCGCGCTGGTCGCGGGACGGGCGGTCGTGGAGATTTCGGGCAACGTGACGGCGGAAAACATCGAGAGGCTGAAAGACATCGGGGCGGATATCGTATCGAGCGGTGCGCTGACGCACAGCGCGCCGATTTTGGACGTATCGCTGAAAAATCTGCACGCGCTGTAAGAGTGCAAGGAGGAGACATGACAGGGGAGGAGCGTCGGAAAAAAATTGCGGAAATGCTGGGCGGCACGCCCCTTTCCGCCACAAAACTTGCGGGGGAGCTGGGCGTATCGCGGCAGGTCATCGTGCAGGACATCGCGCTTTTGCGGGCGGAGGGCGCTAAGATCATTGCGACCAACCGCGGGTATATCGTCGCGGGGAAACCGCGCGCCGAGCGGGTGTTCAAGGCCTGCCATACCGACGAACAGACGCGCGAGGAACTGTATCTGATCGTGGATGCGGGCGGCTGCGTGGAGGACGTGTACGTCTGGCACAAAGTTTACGGCAAGATCTGCGCGCAGATGAAGATCGATTCCCGCCGCAAGGCGGACGAATTTCTGCAAAAGATCGCGTGCGGCGTGTCCACGCCGCTGAAAAACATCACGGGCAACTACCATTATCATACGGTGTCGGCGGCTTCGAAAGAGATCCTCGACGAGATCGGCGCGCTTTTGAAAGCGCGCGGATTTTTGGCGGAAGGCGACTAAGATTCTTAAAACCTGCAAATTTTTTTGCGCGCGGTGCCGCGAAAAAACAGGAAAAGAAAAATGCGGAATTTTGCCGCGCAGAAGTTGACAAATTGATTTTGTAACGCTATAATAAAAAAAATGAATCAAATTTGTGAGGGAGTAGCCGGCGCATTGCGCGGCAAGGTCTTCATCCCGCGCCCTGTGCGCAGGCCTTCGTCTGAAACGGCAAGACTCATATAATCCGCTTTTGCGTTTGCGGTTATATGGTACAACTCCGTCCTTTTTACCGTGTACGCATGGCGTGCGCGGCATTTTTTTATTCGCCGCAGGAAAGAGCGGCGTTTTTTTTGGAAAAGGCGGCCGCGCGGTAAGGTGTCAAATAATTGCAGGCAGGTTATTGCAATGGAATTTTTTAATCAGACGTCCGAAGAAACGCTCAAAGCGTTGCAGGCGGACAAGACAAACGGCCTGAGTGAAGAGCAGGTCAGAGAGAATGCGGAAAAATTCGGCAGAAACGAATTTACCAAAGCGGGGCGGAAGTCGCTTTTGAGGCGAATCTGGGAAGCGGCTACCGAACCCATGCTGATCCTGTTGCTTTTCGCGTGGGTCATCACCATCGCCGTGAACGCGGTCAGCGCCGCAAAGGGCGGGCATTTCGACGTATACGAATGTATTGGCATCTTTGTGGCGATCATCATTTCGGTGGTTTTAACCGTCGTGATGGAGGGCCGCAGCGCGAAGGCGTTCGACGCGCTCAACAAGATCAAAGAGGGGATCGAGATCAAGGTTGTGCGCGGCGGGGTCGTGCAGTATGTGCCGCAGCAGGAGCTGGTCGTGGGCGACATTGTCTTTTTGGAAACGGGCAACAAAGTAGCGGCGGACGGACGGCTGTTGGAAAGCGTATCGCTGACCAGCGACGAATCTTCGCTGACGGGGGAGTCGGCGCCCGTGGAAAAGGATGCGGACGCGGTGCTGAAAAATCCCGACACGCCTGTTGCGGAGCGCGTGAATATGGTCTATTCGGGCTGTTTTATCACGGGCGGCACGGGCAAGATGGTGGTCACGGACGTCGGCGACAACACGCAGTTCGGGCTGATCGCGCGCGAGATCCAGACGGGCGGCGGCGGACAGACCCCTTTGCAGGAAAAGATGACGCGGCTCGGAAAGACGATCACCATCATCGGCGGATTTTTTGCGGCTCTGATCTTCCTCATTCAGCTGATCGTGTTCCTCGCCAAGGGCGAAGCGACGTTCGAGAGCATTTCCTCCGTCTTCATCACGTCCATCGTTCTGATGGTTGCGGCGGTTCCCGAAGGGTTGCCGACGATTGTGGCGATCAGCCTTTCCATCAACATTGCGCGCATGGCGAAGCAGAATGCGCTCGTCAAAAAGATGGTCGCGTGCGAAACCATCGGCTGTATCAACGTCATTTGTTCGGATAAGACGGGCACGCTCACCGAAAACCGCATGACGGTCACGGATATTTGGTCGGGCGGGGCGTTCAGGGAAATCGCGTCGTTCAAAGATCCCGTCATGCTCACGAACTTCTGTCTCAACAGCACCGCCGATCTTTACGAGGAAGAAAACGTCGTGCGTTTCGTGGGAAATCCTACGGAAGGCGCTCTGCTCGTTGCGGCGGAAAAAGCGGGTACGTATTACAAAAAAATGCGCGAAAGCGCAGAAATTTCCGATCTTTTCCCCTTTTCTTCGGATACGAAGAACATGACGTCGTGCGTGAAAAACGGCGGCGGGTACACGATCTATACGAAGGGGAGTCCGGAAAAGATCCTGTCGCTGTGCAAGGTCGCCGAACCCGAACGGCTGCAGATCGAAGAGGCGATCGTGGGCCTGCAAAAGCGTGCGCGGCGCGTGCTCGCGTTCGCGCATAAGGACGTGTCGGCGCGTCCGCTCTCGCGCGAAGATGCCGAAAGCGGCATGACGTTCGACGGGTTTGTAGGCATAGCCGATCCGCTCCGCGCGGAAGTGAAAGATGCCGTTCACGCCTGCAAGACGGCGGGCATCGAGGTCAAGATGCTTACGGGCGACAACATCGTCACGGCTACCGCGATCGCGGACGAACTCGGACTTTTGGGTGAAGGGAACATCGCGGTGGAAGCGTCGTATCTCGAAAACCTTTCGGACGAAGAATTTTCCAAAGTTTTGCCCAGCGTGCGCGTGATCGCGCGCAGCACGCCCCTTCTGAAAATGCGGGTGGTGAAAGAGCTCAAATCCAAGGGCAACGTCGTGGCGGTCACGGGCGACGGTATCAACGACGCGCCCGCTCTGAAAAATGCGGATGTCGGCATCGCCATGGGCATTTCGGGAACGGAAGTTTCCAAAGAGGCGGCGGACATCGTGCTTTTGAACGATTCCTTCTCGACCATCGTCACGACGGTCAAGTGGGGCAGGGGCATCTACGAGAATTTCAAGCGCTTCATTCAGTTCCAGCTCACCGTCAACGTGGCGTCCGTTCTGACCGTGTTTTTATGCACCGTCTTCGGAATGTTCTGGGACGGCTTCGAATCTCCCTTCTCCGCGCTGGATCTTTTGTGGATCAACATCATCATGGACGGCCCGCCCGCACTCACGCTGGGACTGGAACCTATCCGCGACGATCTGATGAGCCGCAAGCCTACAGGCCGTACGGAGAGTATCGTCAGCCGCGAAATGCTCGCGCGCATCGCCGTGAACGGCGTGTTCGTCTGCCTTGTGTGCCTTGCGCAGATGAAATGGAATTTCATCGGCATCGAAGCCGATGAAGTCTCCACGGCCGTGTTTACCATGTTCGTGCTTTTCCAGCTTTTCAACGCGTTTAACTGCCGCGAGCTGGGCGACAAGAGCATTTTTCCGTACCTTACGAAAAACAAACTCATGCTCGGCGCATTTGTCGTCGCGTTCGGCTTGCAGATTCTCATCACGCAGTTCGGCGGCGCCGTGTTCGATACCGTTCCTCTGGAATTCGTCGATTGGCTCAAAGTGTTCGGCGTTGCCGTTTCCGTCGTCGTGTTGGACGAAATCGTCAAACTGCTGCGCCGCGCTTTTGTGAAAAAACGCGCCGTTGCGGCATGACCTGCTCTTTCGCATTCCGCGCCCGCCGCAAATTTTGCGGCGGGCACGGCTGAATTTTTTGAAAAATTGATATACGTGTGTGCGTCTTGCCGCATTTTTTCGGCAAGACGCACACTTTTTTTGTCTTCTTGGGGTATCGATAAAATTTCGTCAGACAGGAAAGGGCGCGTCTGAAAACGGAGAAAGGTAAGGCAAGATCTTGGAAGCGTAAAAGGGCATGGCGCAAAAAGAGCTGGAAAGCAGGGCAACGAAACAAAATCGCGAGCGATGAGAAGGAAAAAAAGATTTATAAAAACAGCAAAATCAAAAAAGCAGAAGAGAGGATAGGGAAAAATGAACGGAAACATTGCAAAGAACGGGAAAAGCACAGAAAGGGGCGGCGGAAAATTTTTCCGCCGCCCCTTTCTGTATTTACTCTCATTTGTTTCAGGAGAACCTGCTTGGTTGATTTTTGTGCTTTTGATCTATACTATTATAAAATAACCAATAGTTAGTTGTCAAGCAAAAACTAACCGTTGGTTATATTATAGGAGCATGAAAACAAACGAAATCAAGGAGAGACTGCGGGAGGAGATTCTCCGCAGCGGTATGACGAAGGCGGAAATTGCAAAAAAAGTGGGCGTATCGCCCGAGATGATCACGCAATATTGCACGACGGGAAAACTGCCGCGCCTGGATACGTTTGCGGCGCTGTGCGAGGCGCTGGACGTTTCGGCAAATTATATCCTGGGGCTCAAAGATATCTGACGTCCGAAAATAAGCACGCGGGCGAACCTGCAAAAAACCGTACGCGAAAGGACGGGAAATCGGACTTGCCGTGCCGCTTTAAATTGCGGGGAAGCGGGCGGCCTTTGAACGGGCAAAAGAGGTCGCGGTGCAGGTGAATCTGCAAAAAACCGTACGCGAAAGGACGGGAAATCGGACTTGCCGTGCCGCTTTAAATTGCGAGGAGACGGAGGGCTTTCGTACGGGCATAAGAGGGTGTGCGGGTGGCAGGGCGGAAACGGGTAAAAAACGGAGGGCGGAATTTGTAAAAACCGTTGACAGTTTTCCGCCTTTCGTTTATAATAGTTATGATACAAAATCGATAAAAATTTATCGAATCATTGCCGCGCGAGGGGGAAAGGCCGAAGCGCGGTTTCGGCGTGTCCTGAAAGGTGTGACGAGAGAGCGGTTCGGCGCGGGAGAGCGCGTTGTGCGGGCGCGGAGGGATGCGGAAAAAACATATCGAGAGGTGGAAGCGATGGTATTGAAAGTGTGTGTGGGGAGTTCCTGTCATCTGCGCGGGTCGTACGACGTGATCGAGGAAATGAAGCGGCTGATCAAGAAATACGGAGTGGAAGACAAGGTCGATCTGCAGGCGACGTTCTGTGTGGGGAATTGTACCAACGGGGTGAGCGTATTGGCGGACGAGATGCTCTTGCACAATGCGAACAAGGACAACTGCGAGGAATTGTTTCTGACGCAGGTATATCCGCTCATAAAGTAAAGGCGGGGGAGAGGAAATGATCCGTTATCTCGATTTTAAGGATGCGCGCTGCAAAGATTGTTACAAATGTCTGCGCGAATGTCCCGTGAAGGCGATCAAGGTGGTCGACCATCATGCGAAGATCATCGAAAACCGCTGCATACTGTGCGGGCATTGTACGGAAGTATGTCCGCAGAATGCAAAGAGCGTGCATACGGAGCGTGCGGAAGTGGAGAAACTGCTTGCGGGCGGGAACGTTGTGGCGTCGGTGGCGCCGTCGTTTGTATCCTCCTTCAATTTGCAAGATTTTTCGGTCATGAAACTTGCGTTGGGCAGGCTGGGGTTTGCGGACGCGGAAGAGACGAGCATCGGCGCGCGGGAAGTGACGGCGCAGTACAAAAGACTTTTGGAAAGCGGTACATACAAAAATTTTATAACCTCGTGCTGTCCTGCGGTGAATACGATGATCGAGCTGTACTATCCGAAGGCGCTGGATTATCTTGCGCCCGTGGATACGCCCATGATCGCGCATGCGAAGATGATCCGCAAAAAGAGAAAGAATGCGAAGGTCGTCTTTATCGGGCCGTGCATTGCCAAAAAGCGGGAAGCGCACGAGAGCGGCGTTGTGGACGGCGTGCTGACCTTTGAAGATCTTGCCGCGATGTTTGCGGACAAGGGGATCGTGCTGGACGAGATCGCACATCTTTCCGAGCATGCTTCGGGCGGAGTGAACCGCGCGAAGTACTATCCGATCAGCCGCGGGATCATCAAATCGTTCGAAAATTACGTGGACGGGTATGAGTTTGTCGCGGTGGACGGGACGAAAAAGTGCAAGGAAGTGCTGGAAAACATCGAGAGCCTTTCGGGCATGTTTATCGAAATGAACAGCTGTGATTCGGCGTGCGTGAACGGGCCGTGTTCGCTGGCGTTGAAGGCGGGAGCGCTCAAAGCGAACGCGGATATCCGCAAGTATGTCAACAAGGATCTGCAGGAGCACGCTTCGGCGGAGTACGCGCCCGTGACGGACATTGATTTTACCTGCATGCACGAGCGCAAGCGCACGGAAGATTTCATACCTACCGACCGACAGCTGAAGGAGATCCTCGCAAAGACGGGGAAGACAAAACCCGAAGATATGCTCAACTGCGGCGCGTGCGGATACGACACCTGTCTGGAAAAGGCATGGGCGGTCGCCAACGGGTACGCGAACATCGAAATGTGCGTGCCGTACATGCGCGAGCGGGCGGAGAGCATGTCGTACGAGATCATACAGACCAGCCCGAACGGGATCGTGTTGCTGGACAGCGATCTCAATATTATGGAGATCAACGGCAAAGCGAAAGAGCTTTTAGGAATTCACGATTACGACGTAAAGGGCAAGGGAATTTCCCATTATTTCAATCCGACGGACTTTGTGCTTGCTGCGAACGACAATAAAAATATTTACAACAAGAAAGTATTTCTGGAAAAGACGGGGAATTATATCGAACTGACGATCATCGTTCTCAAAGACGGGAAGGGTACGTACGCGGTGATGAAGGACATCACGCAGGAGACCAAATCGGAAGAGCAGTTGGACAAAGTGAAGCTGGAGACGCTTGCGACGACGGACGAAGTGATCAAAAAACAGATGCGCGTGGCGCAGGAGATCGCGTCGCTGCTCGGGGAAACGACGGCGGAAACGAAGGTGGCCCTTTTGAAACTGAAAAAGACTCTGCAGGGCGAAGACGGAGGCAAGTGAGATGGCGCTTTGTCTGGAAAGCGGGTATACGTCCCTGAATAAAAAGAACGAAGAGCTGTGCGGCGACCGTGTGGAGAGCACGGTTTGCGGCGATTATACGACGCTGGTTCTGGCGGACGGGCTGGGCAGCGGCGTAAAGGCGAATATCCTTTCCACGCTCACGTCCAAGATCCTTTGCACGATGGTATCCAACGAGATCGACATCGAAGAGTGCGTGGAAACGATCCTGTCCAGTCTTCCCGTGTGCAAGGTGCGCGGGGTCGCCTATTCGACCTTTTCCGTCATACACATGAACAGCGAGGGAAAGGGGTATCTTTTCGAGTTTGACAATCCGCAGGCGATCTTTATCCGCGACTGCAAGTGCCGCGATTTTGCGCGGGAAGAGATGAACGTATTGGGAAAAACGGTCTACAAGACGGCGCTCGATCTGCAGGCGGGGGACGTCGTGGTGGTGATGAGCGACGGCGTGATCCATGCGGGGATCGGCATGACGCTCAACCTCGGCTGGCAGCGTCCCGAAGTCATGGAATTTCTGGACAACAACGTCAAACCCGGCATGAGTGCGCGGGCGATCGCCTGTCTTCTGGCGGGGGTGTGCAACGATCTGTATCTGGGCGAGCCGGGGGACGATACGACGGTCGCCGCGGTGAAAGTGCGCGAAAAGCTCAACGTATCGCTGATGATCGGGCCGCCCGTCGACAAATCGAAGGACGATTTCTATATTTCGCGGTTTTTGTCGGGGGAGGGCAAGAAAGTGGTGTGCGGCGGTACGAGCTCGCAGATCGTGGCAAGGCACTTAAAGACGACGGTGCGCGCGTCCTTTGATTTTCCAGACCGCGACGTTCCGCCCATCGGTTTTATCGACGGCATCGACCTCACGACGGAGGGTGTTTTGACGATGCGCAAACTTTTGGAGCTTTCCGAAAAGTACGTATCTCCCAAAGATCTCACGCCCAAAACGTTTACGAAAAAAGACGGCGCGTCTTTGCTCGCGCAGATGCTGTTCGAAGAGGCCACGGACGTACATTTTTACGTCGGGCAGAGCATCAATGCGGCGCACCAGGGACTTCCCATCGACATCACGATGAAACTGAAACTGGTGGAAAGTCTGGCCGCAAACCTGAAAAAAATGGGTAAAAACGTATTGATCGATTACGATTGAAAGGAGTGCGCGGCCGCATCGGCGTGCGGCGCTTCGAAGAATATAGTGCAGAGAAGAGAGGCATGTAAACCATGGCAGACAAACGAATTTTTGATACGGCGGTACAGAAACTCAAATACGACGTGCTCAAAGCGGTGATCCGCAACGAATACGAGCATTGTTACGACAACATTTACATAGACATTCCCAAGGAGATCTCTCCCGGCCCCAAAGCGACGATGCGTTGCTGTATTTTCAAGGAGCGCGCCATCGTGCAGGAGCGGATCAAGCTGGCGCAGGGCGGGGACAAAAACAACCCGAACGTCGTGGAAGTGATCGACATTGCGTGCGACGAGTGTCCGATCGGCGGCATCTTTGTTACGCCCGCCTGCCGCGGGTGTATCGTGCACCGGTGCAAGGAGGTCTGCCCGCGCGACGCCATTCAGATCATCGATCACAAGGCGGTCGTCGATAAGTCCAAGTGCATCGAATGCGGAAAGTGCACGCAGGCTTGCCCTTACGGCGCGATCATCGCGCAGAAGCGCCCCTGCGTCAATTCCTGCAAAGTCAAGGCCATTTCCGTCGGCGAAGACAAAAAGGCGGTCATCGACAATCAGAAATGTATTTCCTGCGGCGCGTGCGTGTACCAATGCCCGTTCGGCGCGATCGTCGATAAATCGATGATCCTCGAGAGCATCGACATCTTAAAAAATTCCGAAAACAATCAGAAATACCACGTGTATGCGGTCATTGCCCCTTCGATCGTCAGCCAGTTTAAATACGCGAAGATCGAACAGGTCGTGACGGGCATGCGCAAACTCGGCTTCCACCAGGTGGTCGAAGCGGCGCTCGGTGCGGACATCACCCTCTACCACGAAGCGGAAGAGTGGAAGGAAAAGGGGGTTCTGACGACTTCCTGCTGTCCCTCGTTTGTAATGTTCGTGGAGAAAAATTTCCCCGAACTTGCCAAATATGTCAGCCATTCCGTATCCCCGATGGTGGAAGCGGCGCTGCTCATCAAGCGCACCGACCCGACGGGAAAAGTGATCTTTATCGGCCCCTGCGCCAGCAAGAAAGCGGAATACAAGCTACCGAAAACGCAGGGCGCCATCGATTCCGTGCTTTCGTTCGAAGAGCTGCAGGCGTTTTTGGACGCGCGCCATATCGACGTGGCGGCTTTGGAAGAGACGAGCTTGGACAACGCGTCTTTCTACGGAAGGATCTTTGCAAAGAGCGGCGGCATAGCGCAGGGCATTGCGGACGTCGCAAAGGAAATGGGCGTGGAAGGCGTGCGCCCGCTCGCCATGAACGGGATCGACGAATGCCGCGCCGCGCTGACAAAACTCAAATTCAACCGCGCGAGCGAAAACTTTTTCGAGGGCATGGCGTGCGACGGCGGCTGTCTCAACGGCCCTCTGTGCCTCAACCACGGCCCGAAAAACGTGGTCGACGTGGATAAGTACGGTGCTTCGGCAAAGGAAAAGACCATCGACAATTCCGTAAAATTGTATAAGCTGTCCTTCGGGAACAAGAAGGACTGAGCGTTTTCCCGATATAATCCCGCCCCCGCGCCGATTTCGGCGCGGGGGCGGGGTTTGCCTGCGGGCGGGGCCCGTTTATTTCATTTCATCGCAATAGCAAGGGCAAAACGGCGCATAAAAGTGCGCCGTTTTGTTTCGGGTTTTTCCGAAACAAAAAAAGCTATGCCGTTTGGTGCGTTTTATCGTTTTTATGCCGCGGCGAAATAAGAACAAAGAAAAAAGCGCACTCCTATGCGCCGTTTTGTTTCGGGTTTTGCCGAAACAAAGTAAACTATGCCATTCGGTGCTGTTTGTCGTCTTTTTGCCGCGCCGAAATAAGAACAAAGAAAAAGCGCACTCCTGTGCGCCGTTCGGGTTCGGGGAAAAACAAAATCAGATATGCCTTCCGATCAGTTCGTCCAGGCTGATGCCGTAAAAATCGGCGATCCGGATGCACATTTCGATCGAAGGCGTGACAACCCCGCGTTCCCAGCGGTAAATATTCTGATGATTGACTCCGAGCGCCTTTGCCAGCTCGTACGCATTCATGCCTCTCTGCTCCCGGTTGTCTTTGAGTGATTCCGCGATATTCATGTGAATATTATCACACAAAAATGTCTAAATGTCATGATTTGCACAAAAGTGTGCCTATAGAAATATGATTTTTTTACTAAAAAAAAGGACGATCGGGCAGGTGTGAGCGGCATTCGGGGCATGGGGGACTCGGGAAAGAAATTTTTTATAAAAAAAGCGTTGCGTAGGGCCGAATGGGGGGCGAGGGTAGGGAAAAGAAGTGAAAGGGAACAAAGAGAAAAAGGAGAAAAAATAACGCGCTTGCGTTGCAATCTTTTTCGGCGTGTGCTATAATAGACAGGAGTTTTTTTGAGTGAATGAGGTAATCGAATGAAGAAGGGTTTCGATAACGATCTGTATATCCGTTTGCAGAGCGAGAAGATTTTGGAGAGGATCAAAAAGTTTGACAACAAATTGTATCTGGAATTCGGCGGGAAGTTGTTTGACGATATGCATGCCTGCCGCGTATTGCCGGGGTTTGAGTCGGACGCGAAGTGTAGGATCCTGATGAAACTCAAAGACGAGTCGGAGATTATTTTTGTGATCAGCGCGGCGGATCTGGAGCGAAACAAAATTCGGGCAGATTTCGGAATTCCGTACGGGACGGACGTACTGCGTCTGATCGACAAGATGCGCGGGCTGGGGCTGAACATGAACAGCGTGGTGGTGACGCAGTATTTGGGTCAGCCTGCCGCGGACAAATTTATCAACAAGCTGAAAAATCACGGTTTGAAGACGTACATACACCGCAAGACGAAGGGATATCCGACGGAAGTGGACGTGATCGTATCGGACGAGGGGTACGGAGCGAACCCGTACATTGAGACGACGAAGCCGCTGGTGGTGGTCACGGCGCCGGGGCCGGGGAGCGGAAAGCTGGCGACCTGTCTTTCGCAGCTGTATCACGAATACAAGCGCGGCGTGCGGGCGGGGTACGCGAAGTTTGAAACGTTCCCGATCTGGAACTTGCCTTTGCGGCACCCCGTGAACGTGGCGTACGAAGCGGCGACGGCGGACCTTGGGGACATCAACATGATCGACCCGTACCATTTGGAAGCGTACGGTGTTACCACGGTCAATTATAACCGCGATATCGAGTGTTTCCCGATCGTAAAGAGTATTCTGACCAAGATCACGGGCGACGAAAACACGTACAAATCTCCGACGGACATGGGCGTGAACATGGCGGGATTCGGGATCGTGGACGACGAAGCGTGCCGTGAAGCGGCGCGGCAGGAGATCATCCGCCGCTATTACAAGGCGGAATGTGATTATAAAATGGGAAACGGCGGCGCGGAAGCGGTGGAGCGCATCCGTATTCTGATGAACGAAAACAAGATCGAGTCTTCCGAGCGGAAAGTGACGCGCTGTGCGCTGGAGCGCGCGGAGGCGAGCGGCTGCGCGGCGGTTGCGATTGAATTGCAGGACGGCAGGGTTATCACGGGGAAATCGGGCAAGCAGATGACGGCATGTTCGAGCGCGGTGCTCAACGCCGTGAAGGCGCTCTCCAACATAGCGGACGAAATGCTGCTCTTGTCGCCCGTCGTGCTCGCGCCGATCATACGGCTGAAAAAGGAAGTACTGCGCGAAGACAAAGTGAAGCTGTCTTTGGGCGACGTGCTTACGGCGCTTTCGATCTGTGCGGCGACCAACCCCGTCGCGGAAAAAGCGATGGATATGCTCGTGCAGCTGCGCGGCTGCGATGCGCACGCTTCCTGTATTCTGCCCGAAAGCGACATTTCCGTCGTGCGCAAGCTGGGTATCAATCTGACCTGCGAACCGGAATTCGGCAGCAAAGACCTGTACGGATTCTGAGATTCGTTTAAAAACTGTACAGACAGGCAATACATTTTGTATTGTTTCGCCGCGCCGTGCGCGGAATTTGGAGGAAAAAATGCAGACTTTGGACGTTATTACCGTTATTGCGGCGATCGTGCTGGCTTTGCTCGGTTTGCTGCTCGGTTTCGGCAAAACGCTCAGATTTTTTACGAAAGGTATTTTCGGCGTCGTTCTGTCCGTCTTTGTATGCGCGACGTTCGGCGGCATGATCGCGGGGATCCCCGCCGTTGCGGAATGGATCGGCCTTTTAAATACGAAACTCGGGGAAAGCTGGAGCTTTTTGGAAACCATACACCTTGCGACCGTGATCTATTACGTGGTGCTCTTCTTTGCCGTACAGATCGTGCGCATCATCATCGTAAAGTGCGTGGCGGGTGTGTTCGAAGCGGACATATTGCCCATGCGCATCGTCAATAAATTGTTGGGCATGGCCCTCATGGTGGCGGCGGTGCTCCTTCTCACCCTTTTGGTGCTCGCGGTGTTCCGCATCGTGGAAGATACGGCGTTCGTGCAGAATATTCTGGCGAAAATAAACGGAACCTTTCTCGGCACGCTGTACGAAAATAACCCCGTAAAATTTGTGGTGGATACGGGAACTGCGGAAGAGGCGGCCCGATTCTTGTCTCGTTCCCTGTTGTTTTGATAAAAACGATCGATGTTTAAAAAGAGGCGTCTGTCCGCACTGAATGCGGACAGACGCCTCTTTTTACAGCCTGCTTTTGAAATCTTTGTAGGAAAAAGAGCGGATCTTTTCGATGCTGCCGTCCGATTTTTGCAGACAGATCGAGGGCAGGGGCATTCCGTTGAACGTGTTGGTCTTGACCATCGTATAGAGTGCCATGTCTTCGAAGATCAGCTCGTCGCCCTCTTTCAAGGGCGCGCCGAAAGAGTAATCGCCGATGATATCGCCCGCAAGGCAGGTGGGGCCGCCCAGGCGGTACGTATAGGGCTTTTCGCCCGCTTTTCCGCTCCCTTGCAGGGGCGGGCGGTAGGGCATTTCGATCACGTCGGGCATATGGCAGGCGGCGGACGTATCCAAAATCGCGATGTCCATGCCGTTTTTCATTGTGTCCAGCACGCGCGTGTGCAGCGTGCCCGCGTTGAGCACCGCCGCTTCTCCCGGTTCGAGATAGACGTGCACGCCGTACTCTTTTTTCAATTCCGTCACGATGCGGATCAGCCTTTCGACGTCGTAATCGGCGCGCGTGATATGGTGGCCGCCGCCCAGGTTCAGCCACTTCATCTTGTACAGATATTTTCCGAATTTGTCGCAAAAAGCGCGTACCGTTGTTTCCAAATCGTCGCTGTTTTGTTCGCAGAGGGTGTGAAAATGCAACCCGTCCAGCAGGGGAAGCACGCTCTCGTCAAAGTTTGCAAGCGTCGTTCCGAGGCGCGACGCGGGCGCGCAGGGGTCGTAGATCGCATGGCCTTCCTGCGTGGAGCATTCGGGGTTGATGCGAAGCCCGACGCAAGTCCCCGCCGCTTTGCAAAGCGGCGCAAACTTTTTTACCTGCGCGGGCGTGTTGAAGACGATATGATCGCAGATCTTTATCAGCTTTCGGATATCTTCCCTGCGGTACGCGGGGGAATAGACGTGCACTTCGCCGCCGAATTTCTCTTTGGCGAGCCTCGCTTCGTACAGTCCGCTCGCCGTGCTGCCCGCAAGGTATTGCGAAAATAAGGGGTAGGTCTGGTAGATCGAATACGCCTTCTGCGCGAGCAAAATCTTGCAGCCCGCGCGCTGCGAGACTTCTTTGAGCAGGGATAGATTTTCGATGAGTTTTTTCTCATCGATCAGAAAATACGGCGTTTTCATCAGTCGACGAGCACAGGGTTGAAGTCTTCTTTCCAGGGAAGTCCCCATTTATTGAGCGCGTCCATGAACGGATCGGGATCGAACTCTTCGATGTTGTACACGCCGGGTTTCGTCCAGGTGCCGTTCATGACAAGCATGGCTCCGATCATCGCGGGAACGCCCGTGGTGTAAGAGATCGCCTGCGACCCCACTTCCTTGTAGCATTCCTGGTGATCGCAGATATTGTACAGGTAATAGGTCTTGTCCTTGCCGTCCTTCTTGCCGCGGAAGATGCAGCCGATGTTCGTCTTGCCCTTCGTGCGCGGCCCTAAAGAAGCGGGGTCGGGCAGAACCGCTTTCAGAAATTGCAGGGGGACGATCTCTTTTCCCTCGTAGAGAATGGGTTTGATGGAGGTCATGCCCACGTCTTCGAGACATTTCAGATGCGTGAGATAGCTCTGCCCGAAGGTCATGAAAAAGCGGATGCGCTTGATCCCGGGGATATTGAGCGCAAGGCTTTCGAGCTCTTCGTGGTGCAGAAGGTACATATCTTTTTTGCCGACGCCGTCGAAGTTGTATTCGCGTTTGATCTCCATGGGTTTGGTTTCCACCCAATGCCCGTCTTCCCAGTAGGAACCGTTGGCGGAAACTTCGCGGATGTTGATTTCGGGATTGAAGTTGGTCGCGAACGGATACCCGTGATCACCGCCGTTGCAGTCGAGAATGTCGATATAATTGATCTCGTCAAAGTGATGTTTGAGCGCGTACGCCGAAAACACGCCCGTCACTCCCGGGTCGAACCCGCTCCCCAACAGCGCGCAGATGCCCGCTTCCTTGAATTTTTCGCGGTACGCCCACTGCCATTTGTATTCGAATTTCGCGGTGTCTTCGGGTTCGTAGTTCGCCGTGTCCACGTAGTGTACCTTTGTTTTCAGGCACGCGTCCATGATCTTGAGATCCTGGTAGGGCAGGGCGAGGTTCAGCACCACGTCGGGACGGAATTTTTCGATGAGAGCCACCAGCTCGTCCACGTTGTCCGCATTGACCTGCGCGGTCTGAATCTTGGTTTTGGTCGTGCCTTGCAGTTTTTCTTTGAGCGCGTCGCATTTGGATTTCGTGCGGCTCGCGATCATGATCTCGTCAAACGCCGCGCTGTTCTGGCAGCATTTGTGTATGGCGACGGACGCAACGCCGCCGCAGCCGATAATAAGTGCTTTTCCCATGATAATACCTCTTATTAAAAATCAGTTTTGCGCCCAAACGGCGCGAAAAATCAAAGAATTTGGTGCCCCCGCAAAGCAATGCGAAGGGCTTTTTTCGGCCCGCAAAAGATCGGTTACAAGGCGGAATTTTTTTCGCCGTACACCGAGAGAGCGATAAGCATTTCGCGCACGATCTTGCAGGCGACGGCGGTCGAAGCGCCGCTCTGGTCGTAATGCGGGGAGAGTTCGTTGACGTCCGCCGCCACGACGCGAAGGGAAGAGCAGGCCGAAGTCAGGGCGCGGCGGAGCGCGTCAAAGGTCACGCCGCCCGGTTCGGGGGTTCCCGTCCCCGGGAATACGGAAGGATCCAGAACGTCCAGATCGACCGTCAGATACACGGGCTTTCCGCGAAGGGCGGTGAGGGTATCTTCCAGGCCGTCCAAATCGAATTTGTGCGTAAAGACGTGTTCTTTGCCCCAGACAAATTCCGATTTGTCTCCCGAACGGATCCCGTACTGAAAGATTTTGCCGTCGCCGACGAGCTCGTGGCAGCGCCGCAGCACGCAGGCGTGGGACAGGCGCGCGCCGAGATAATCGTTGCGAAGGTCTGCGTGCGCGTCGAAGTGAAGAATGTGCAGGTCGGGGTATTTTTTGACCGCCGCACGCACGCTTCCGAGCGTCACGAGGTGTTCGCCGCCGATCAGAAAGGGGAGCTTCCCGTCCGATAAAATCGTCTTTGCGCGCTTTTCGATGTCCGCAAGGGCGATCTTCGCGTCGCCGAAACAAAGTTCGGGATCGCCGCTGTCAAAGACGGAAAATTCCGAAAGCTCTCTGTCCTGGTATGGGGAATACAGTTCCAGACCGTACGATTCGCGGCGGATCGCCGCGCTCGCAAACCTCGTTCCGGGACGGAACGAGGTGGTGGAATCGAAGGGTGCGCCGAATAAGACGATTTTCGCGTCTTTGTAATCGGCGTCGCAGCCCATGAAAGTTTCAACGTTCTTTTTCAACATCTTCAAGCATCTCCTCGACGTACGCGGGCAGGTAAAACGCGCCGCGGTGCAACGTCGTCGTATAATATTTGCATTTCAGACCCCGTGCGTTCCAGCGCGCCTCGTCCAGATCGCGCAGGGGGTGATACTTCTTCGTGGAAAACCCGAACAGCCAATGCCCCGACGGATAGGTCGGAATGTGCGCCTGGTAAATGCGCGAAAAGGGGAACGATTCGATGATCCGCTTGTGCGCGCGCTGCATGGCGAGCGCGTCCTGTTCGTAAAAGGGGCTTTCGTGCTGGTTGACCATGATCCCGTCCTCATGCAGGGCTTTAAAGCAGCTCCCGTAAAATTCGCGGGAAAAAAGTCCCTCGCCCGGGCCGAACGGATCGGTGGAGTCTACGATGATCAGATCGTATTCGTCCTTTTTGCGGCGGATAAATTTGAGTCCGTCCTGTATGTATATGTTCACGCGCGGGTCGCCCATCTTGCAGGAAGTAAAGGGCAGGTATTCCTTGCTCGCTTCGATGACTTCCTCGTCGATCTCCACAAGATCGATGCGCCCGATCTCGGGATAGCGCGTCAGCTCGCGGATCACGCCGCCGTCGCCCGCGCCGATGACCAGCACGTCTTTCACGTGCGGATGCACCGCCATCGGCACGTGCGTGATCATTTCATGGTAGATAAATTCGTCTTTCTCGGTGAGCATGAGATATCCGTCCAGCACCAGAATGCGCCCGAACGCGGGCGTATCGAAAATATCGATGCGCTGGTAATCGCTCGTCGCGCTGTATACCTGCTTGTCCACGCGGATGCTCAGCTTTACGTCGTTGGTGTGTTTTTCGGAAAACCAAAAATCCATTTTGAGTGGCTCCTTGTAAGGTCTGTTCAAAAAAGAACGGTACGTATCTGCATTTTTATTGCGAAATCATTCGATCAGCACGTTCAGCCGTTCGATTTTCGCGTTTTCGGGGCCTGTCAGCTGGCAGCCCTTTTCCTTTGCGTAGCGTATGTATTCGAGAATTTTTTCCGTCACGCGTTCGCCCGGCGCCAAAATGGGAATGCCGGGGGGATAGCACATGACAAATTCGCTGCACACCCGACCCGCGGTTTCCTCGATGGGCAGCGATTCTTTGGGCGCATAGAACGCAAACTGCGGCGTCACCGCAACGTCGGGGGCGATGTATTCGTTTTCCATCATGCCCGTGCGGTCTTTGGAATACAGCCTTCCGATCTCGCTGAGCGCGGAAACCAGCCGCTCCACGTCGCGGCGCCTGTCGCCGATCGAAAGGTAGGCGAGAATGTTTCCCAAATCCCCGAATTCGATCTGAATATCGTATTCGTCGCGCAAAATGTCGTACACTTCGATGCCCGCAAGCCCTAAATCGAGCGTATGCACGGAAAGTTTGGTCTGGTCAAAATCGAATACGCTGTCCCCGTTTATAAGCTCTTTGGAAAAGGCGTACCACCCGCCCAAATCGTTGATCTCCTCGCGCGCATAGTCGGCAAGGTCGCATACGCCGTCAAACGCCTGCTTCCCGCGCAGGGCAAGGTTTCGGCGCGAAATGTCCAGACTGGATAAGAGAAGATAACTCGCGCTCGTCGTCTGCGTGAGGTTGATGATCTGCCGCACATGGTCGGCGTTGACCCGCGGCCCCGCCAGAAGCAGGGAACTCTGCGTCAGGCTCCCGCCCGATTTGTGCATGGAGACCGCCGCCATGTCCGCGCCCGCCGCCATGGCGGAAACGGGAAGATTTTCCCCGAAATAAAAGTGCGTTCCGTGCGCTTCGTCCGCAAGCACGAGCATGTTGTGCCTGTGCGCCAGCTCCACGATCGAACGAAGATCCGAACAGATCCCGTAATAAGTGGGATTGTTGACGAGAATGGCTTTCGCGTCGGGGTTGCTCTCGATGGTGCTTTTCAGCTGCGCAAGGCTCATGCCGAGCGGAATGCCCAGCCTTGTGTCGCATTCGGGGTTTACGTACACGGGGATCGCCCCGCAAAGCACAAGCGCCCCCATCACGCTGCGGTGTACGTTGCGCGGCAGAATGATCTTTTGCCCCGCCTGCACCACGGACATGACCATGCTCTGCACCGCAGACGTCGTGCCCCCGACCATCAAAAAGGCGTTTGCCGCACCGAACGCGTCGGCGGCAAGTTTTTCCGCGTCGCGTATCACGGATACCGGATGACACAGATTGTCCAAAGGCTTCATGGAATTTACGTCCATGCTCACGCACTTTTCCCCCAACAGGCGCGCAAGTTCGGGGTTGCCTCTGCCGCGCTTGTGCCCCGGTACGTCAAAGGGTACGACCCGCATTTTTCCGAATCGGTCGAGCGCTTCGTAAATGGGCGCCCTCTGTTGTGCTTCAAGATCCATCGCAGTCTCCTTCTTTCTTATACGTTTCCGCATCGGAAACGTGCGCCGCATGCGGCCGCAATCTGCGCGCGGGAAATGCTTTGCCCGCGCACTCGTATTTTAAGTTTCTCAATGATTTTGTTCCCCGCAAGGGGAAGAGCGGAACGCTTTTCCCGCAAAATTCCGCGGGCGCGGTTTTTGCAAAGACAGGCTTTGCGGGAGTTTGCCGCTCAATAAATGTTTCTCCCGTTGAAGATTTCGATCATTTCCTTTCGCAGGCTGTCGAGAATCTCCTGCTTTCTTGCGGGGGGAAGCTCTTCGGCATTCTGGTTGAACAGATAATTTTTCAGATCGATCTCCCGCAGCAGCATTTTGGTGTGGAAGATATTGGCGGAATAGACGTTCACGTCGATGGCGTCGTATTTTTGCAGGGTGGGTTGGGAAATAAAATTCTGAATGGAATTGATTTTCAGATCGTTGAAAATTTTCCGTCCGTCCATGCTGCGCGTAAAGCCGCGGACGCGGTAGTCCATGGTGATGATGTCCGAATCGAACGACCCGATCAGATAGTCGAGCGTGGAAAGAGGGGTGATCGTGCCGCAGGTCGCCACGTCGATATCCACGCGGAAAGTCGCCAGCGACGTTTCGGGGTGGTATTCGGGATAGGTATGGACGGTCACGTGGCTCTTGTCTAGATGCGCCACCTGCGTTTTTCCCTCGACGGGGATCATGGCAAGATCGGAGATGAGAAGCGTCACCGACGCCCCCTGCGGTTCGTAATCTTGGCCCGAAATGTTTAAAACCTTCGCCCCGATCATGGAAGTAAGGTTGGTCAATATCTCCGTTAAGCGCTTGGAATTGTATTGATGGTCGATGTACGATATGTATTCTTTCTTTTCCTGCGGGGTCTTCGCATAGCAGATATCGTAAATATTGAAGCTGAGCGACTTCGTAAGATTGTTGAATCCGTACAATTTTAGCTTTCTCATGGCAGTACCGTCCGTAAAAATGACATAAAAAAAGGATAAAGCAAACCGCTTTATCCTGTAAATGTCGTAATACACCCGTTCTTCTCAGGACATACAAAAAAGCGTCCCATAGCAAATACGTATGCGCTTATTGACCGTTTCACAAGTTTTGTGCGGATCGCACCGGTTATAAAGTAACCAACTTATAAAATTTGAGCTTTTAACTCAATCAATAAGGCGGTAAAACCGCCGATCGGCATTCGACCCGGCTGTCCGTATGGCCTCAACCCGTTGGGGTGGTCGGTATTTGCATGTGACTTCTCTCCGGTATCCCTTCAACAAAAATCCATTGCATTTTGAATTATACGGAATTTTCACCGTTCTGTCAAACATTCCGAAGCCGTTTTTCGGGAAAATTTGCCGCACGGTTGACTTTTTTCCGTATTTTGCTATACTGATACCCGAGAAACCGTTTCTTTGCAAAAAAGCGGGCGGGCAAACCCGCCCGAAAAATCTGCCGAAAAAGCGCGGAAAGAAACGGAAAAGAGCGCCCGCCTATGTTGCGGGCAGAGGAGGAGTTATGGAGGCCTGGAAAATTTATTTGTGCGTGATCGCCGTCATCTCGCTGATCGCTTTTTTCCTGTACGCTTCGGATAAGGCCAAGGCAAAGAGAGGTGCGTGGCGCATTCCCGAAAAAGTATTGCTCGGTTTTTCTTTTTTCGGGGGAGCCGTCGGCGGTACGCTCGCCATGTTTCTGTTTCGCCATAAAACCAGGCACTGGTACTTCTGGGCCGTCAATTTTCTGGGCCTTGCCTGGCAGATCGCGGCGCTCGTTCTGATCGTTTTATATCTGTAAAATCGGGAGAGATTTCCCGCGCGGTCGTTTGCCGTTTGAGACAAATCGCCCGCGCTGGCAGCCGTAATTTCCGAAAAACTTATTCGGCCCAAGCCTGTCGCAAACGCGGAACCTTGCCCCGCGCGGGCGCGTCGCGGTTGCCAAAAGGTATGTGCGGCTTGGGTCTGCCGTTATTCCCGAACAGTTCGCGCGGGCGCGTCGCGGTTGCCGAAGCGCTTGCCTTGCGCGGGCCGATTGTAATTTATGAACCGTTCGCCCTGTTGGGAGCCATGCACAAAAATTTTTTATTTAGGGCTTGACAAAGCGCAGAATCTGTGCTATGCTTGTATCAGTCAAGTAGTACAACGCACCGCGTGCGTTCTTTTTTTCGGCACATATTGTACTATTCAGGTAGTACAATAATGAGGAGACAAGGATGAATTTCAAGAGCAACGAAACGATTTATTCGCAGATAACTGAATATATCAAGAAGCAGATCTTTTCGGGCTCATACGGATGCGGGACGCGGCTGCCGGCGATACGGGATTTGGCGGTGAAGTGTCGGGTGAATCCGAACACGATCGTGCGGGTGTATGCGGAGCTTTCGGAGGAGAAGCTGATATACACGGACAGCACGAACGGGAAGTTTGTGACGGCGGATGCGGAATTCATAGCGCAAAAGAAGCGTGCGTTTCTGGAAGAGAAAGCGGCGGCGTTTGCGGGAGAGATGCGGGAAGCGGGGCTTGACGGCGAAGAAGTGACGAAGATGTTGCAGGAAGTGTTCCGTAAGGGGCAATGAGGAGAGGAGATGAAAGAGTACAAGATCAGCGGGATCGAAAAGCGGTACGGAAAGAAAGAGGTATTGTGTGGGGCGGACTTATGCGCAGAAGCGGGCAGTTTTGTGGGAATTTTAGGGCTGAACGGGACGGGCAAGACGACGCTTTTGAACATTTTGGGGAACGTAGACCGCAATTTTACGGGGGAGATTTCCGTGCGGGGGAAGGACGTGGCGTATATGCGCACGCGCATGGCCTTTCCCGAATGGCGCAAGGTGAAAGAACTGTTGGATTTTTACGGCAGGTTTTACAAATTTGACCGTAAAAAGGCGGAACGTATGTTGGAAAACACGTCGATACGCAAGAATGCGCGGCTGCGTGCGCTGAGTGCGGGAATGCAGCGGCAGATCAATTTCATATGCAATTTTTGTGTAGATTCGCAGGTTTTGCTTTTGGACGAACCGCTGACGAATCTGGATCTTGTTTTTCGCGGGGTGATCGTGGATTCGCTGATTGAGCGGGCGATGGAGGAGCGCGTGATCGTCGTGGCGACGCATGAGATCAAGGAATTTGAAAACCTGTTTACCCATGTGACGGTGCTCAAAGACGGGTTGCTCGGGCCGCTTACGGATGTGGAGGAGCTGCGCGGGCGCGGGATGAGTGTGGAAGAGTTTTACGGGGGTAGCCTGCAATGATGCGGAAAATATTTCTTACGGAATGGAAAGAGCACGCGTTTGTCTGTGCGGCGGGACTTATTGTCTGTCTGATCGGGGTGATCGGGTATTCGTTGGCGGGGATCGGCGCGGAGGACTGGTATCGTGCGGATCTGGCGGAGGGAGTGTTTGCGTTTTTGAACATTGCAAGTTATGCCGTGCCGCTTATTCTGCTTGTGATGGCGATATTTGCCTTTCGCTCTTATTATCGGCAGGCGGGACTGACGGAAGGGAAGATTGTGCAGGGTGCGCTCTTCAACCTGTTTGTCTGGACGACGATTTTTCTTGCCGCGCTCATGCTTTTGGCGACGGCGTTTGATTTTGCGTATTTTGCGGGGGCGGAAGCCGTACGGGGACAGACGGTGCCGCAATGTATGCTTCTTTCCCTGCGCGAACACGGGGTATACCGTCTGTTGTTTGCGCCGTCCGTGGCGGTGACGATGTCGCTTTTTTACGTCATGTATGACCTTATCCGACTTTCGGTCCTCCGACCTCGCCACGTCTTTTACAAAATTCTTCTGACGGTGCTCATGCTCGGGTTTCTTTTTTTATACCAATACATGGTGTATTGTGCGGCCGTATCGCCGGGAATTTTGCTGGAAGCATCCTGGCTGGTGCCGCCCGATTCGGTGCTGCCCGTCGTGCCTGCTTTGGCGGAAGTTTGGGGTGATGACGTGAAAAACGTACATTATTTTGCGGCGCCGATACTGAATCTGATCTTTATTGCGGGGGAACTGTGTTTTGCGGTTCTGTACTATGGTTTTGTGAAAGTGGCGGGGAGGTGCAAAAATGAGATGGAAGAATCGTAAGTCAGCCGTCGTGGCTTTGGCGATCGGTGCGGTGCTGTGTATTGCGTTTTTCTTTTTCGGTATGTATCTGACGAGCTATTGGGTGCATCGTTCCGAAGGGTTTGACGGAGACTCGCTTTTTTTGGAAATGCAGGTGGGGGAAACGTACGATCTGCAAAAATATACGGGCAAATACGGCGGGCAGGTAAAATTGACGTCCAACGCGTACAGAAATGAAGTTGACGGAGCGGTATCTTTGGATGCGCAGGGCAATCTGCACGCATTGAAAGCGGGAATATACCGATTCAATGTGAGCGTCACGTACGATACGGCGCTGTTTAAGACGAGCGTAAAATCGCTTGCCAGCATAGATCTTCTCGTACACGATTATGAATTTGACGATTACAAGCCCGTAGAGTCGTACGCGGATCTTACGGGTTCGCCGAACGGGAAATACATTCTTGCAAAAGATTTCACGGTTCATAGGGACGCTTATAGCGAATTGAAGACTTTTTCGGGCATATTGGCTAACCCCGAAGGACACACGATCGAAGTCGCCGATGATTTTCCTCTGTTTGAGGAGATAGAGCGAAACAGCGTGGTAAAAGGGCTTTGTGTAAAGTCGGACGCAGACGGGTTTCATTGGCAAGAAAACGACGGGACGGGTATGTCAGGCGGAATGGTAGCCGTTCGCCTGAACCAATACAGCGTTGTCTGCGACTGCAAAGTGGAAGCGGATATTTACGGCGATACTTCATGCAACGGGTATTTCGGGTCGAATTCGGGAAGCGTATTGCGCTGTGAATTTCGCGGAACGCGGTTCGGGTTAGAAGATGACGCGAACATATATCAAAGTTTTGCGATTGCAGCCGGGGGAGACATACGGGACTGCACGGTGTATGCGGACGGATACAGAGGAAACAGCCGCAATCTGTTGGAACGGGTGAGCGTGTTTCATGCGATAATACCTTCTTTGATTAGTCCTCCGGAAACGGTTTCTTTTTCAGTAAACGGCAATCGGGTGTTCGATCTTTCGGGCGAACACGAGATCGATTTCGGGAAAATAATTTCTTACAAAGCGGTGTATCGTACTGCGGAGCAAGCGGATCCGCTTGAAGTAAAGCGGTTCGCGGGCTGCGTGGCGGAATTTCCGGTCGGAATGAAAGAGCTGTTGGAAAGTGAGAACGCGGAATATACGGGCTGCACGGACAGCGAGGGCGGAACCTATTCGGCAGAGGAGACGTGTTTTTTGCCCGATGCGGAGAACGTGCTGGTTGAAATTGACGTCCGATACAGGCAAACGCGTTTTGAAGAAACGGGTTCGGGGTGGATCGATTCGATTTATCCTTCGGAAAGTGTGGTGCAGCTTCCCGAGGGAAAAGATCTCGTAAACCGTATCTCTTTCGGAATGTTCAGTCCGAAGGAAATTACGTTGAAGCTGGCGGCGGATACGCAACTTCAGGGTGATACGCTGTTTTTGCAGGCAACGAGGGCTTACACCGATGAAGAGACTATGGAAATCGGCCTGGACCTTAGCGCTTCGCTCGTGTACGAACAGCGTGCGGACGGGGTGTATCGTACGGATAACGGAATGCTTTGCCGTTATGACAAAGAGATTTCGGACGGAACGATGACGATTCCCGACGGGGTGACGCAGATGTCGGGCGATCCGTTCGGGCCGCTCGTCTTTGAAAAGCTAAATACCAACGATCTGGCAGAGATTCCTTATCCGTCGTACGGAGAGTGGCGCGGACGGGTCAAAACGATCCGTTTCGGGGCGGCGGCAAACTTAACGAATGTTTGGGATCCTCTCAATTCTTTCGACGCGCTGAAAACCATCGAAACGGAAGAGCGGACGGACGGCTATTTTGCGGAGAACGGCATACTTTGTACCGAGAGTTCGTATATTTACGTTCCGTGTGCGTATGCCGAGGGCGAAACGATCTTGCTGAAAGGAAAAGATATCGGCAAGTATGCTTTACAGAGAAATCTTGCCGAGGAAATCATTCTCGAAGACGTAGGGAAAGTCGAAGCAGATGCTTTTTATATGACGTATTGCCCGAAGGTCATCGTCCGCGGCAGCGGAACGCAGATCGAAAAATGGGCGTTCAACAGATGCTACGGGCTGACCGAATTTTCTGCCGAGGGGAAAGTCAGTCTGCAATCGGAGGCGTTCGACTTGTGCCCGGATCTGCAGACGATCGAACTGAACGAAAATTTTGAGTCTGTCGCTTATGATGCGGTGTCGAAATGCTCTTCGTTTGCCGGATATACCCGGGCGGAAGGCTGTGATAAATTCACTCTTTCGGACGGAGTTCTCTTTGTCGGGGGCAAGGCGCTCTTACCGTCGGTATGGATGAAGGAACACGAAACGCTCGTCGTCCCTGCGGGGATTTCCGACGTGCAGATCTTTTCGGAAAATATTCTTGCATATTCTGCATTCCGCACCGTGCTTCTGAACAAGGATGTTCAGAACATCAGCGCCTACGACGTGCCCGTCTCGGCCTATGCGCTCGCGCAGGAGAGCGCGTATTTGAAGGTGCAGGACGGCGTTCTGTTCAATGCGGACGGCACAAAACTTCTTGCTTACCCGAAAAACAGCAAGGAAAGTTCTTATACCGTACCCGACAGCGTGAATTCGATAGCCGCCCGTGCTTTTTTTGGCGCGGAATATCTGCGCCGCATTGCGGTCGGAAAGAATACGGAGCAGATCGGCGCGTATGCGTTCTCGCAAACGACGCTCTCTGAAATCGAATTTGGCGAAGCGCTCGTCGGCATCGGCGAATACGCCTTTTCTACGGCAAATTTGTCCGAGGTGACGCTTGCGCTTCCGCAAAGTTTAGAAACGATCGGAAATTATGCGTTTTACAATAGTGAGCTGCACAACGTTATTTGGCCTTCGGGACTTACGGAGATCCCGCAAAGTGCTTTCCGATACGCAAGCATCGATGAAATTATTCTGCCCGAAGGGCTTTTGTCGATCGGTAACGATGCATTCGGATGGACGGAAATCGAGAGGATCGAATTGCCCGAAAGCTTGCTATTTATCGGCGAAAAGGCGTTTGCGTGCGCTTCGCTTACCGAAATAACTCTCAACAAAAATCTGGAAGAGGTGGGCGATCAGGCGTTTTATAATTGTAAAAATCTCGCAGCGGTTACGGCGCTGGGAAACGCCGTCGCGTTCGGGAAAGAATGTTTTGAGGGTACGCCTTTCCTCGCGGAGGGAAAAACTGCCGAAAACGGCGCGATCTATCTCGGAAACACGATGCTCGGTCTTTTCGGAGAAGGGGAAAACGTGGAAGTCAGATACGGCACGACAGAAGTCAAATCGCTGAAAAGCGTGAACGTGAAAAAACTGAAACTTCCCGCGACCCTTACCGTGATGCCTTCCGTCGAAGATCTTCCGTATCTGGAACAGCTCTGGATCGGCGTCGCACCGCAGGGAGCGGAAGAAACCGTCGTCGATGCGGGCAACGCAAAATTCAAGGCAAAATCTGATCATCTTTATATCTGGTTCCCCAAACACGTTACGTTCGTGGGAAGTCTGGGCGAAGACGTGTATATCTGTTACGACGGAACGCCGGAGGAATTTTCGCAGTATGCACGGCTTAATAACTTCAGCGAGTATTATGACCGCGTCTACTATTACAGCGAAAGCGGCGGCCGCCAGACCTGGTGCTACGACAGCGGAGGAAATATGTACTTGCGCTCGAAGGCCTTATCGGACGGGTTCACCTATGAATATTCGTACGACGAAAACGGTTTTTGCTGTACGATCGTCGGATATAACGTCGCTTACGGCAGCAGCGTGGTGATCCCGAAAACAGATCCGCGCGGACTGAAGATCAGCGTCGTTTCGGGACTTTGCGAAGAGCGCCTCAAAGAGGTGCATATCGAGGGTGTGGATGTGTATATGGAAGGCTCTTTTAATGTGGAGCGCCTGTATATTGCCGCGGACTGCAATGTTTCCGTTTGGTCGAGTATCGTGAATCCCACGATCACATATCTCTTTACCGATGCCGCTTACGGTAATTTCTTAATATGTTATGATATCGAAAATATCGTGGTGGGAAAAAACGTGCAAGAGTTGTATTTCGGGTGGCAGACAAAAGCTTATTACGAGGGCACGCCCGAACAGTGGAGCGAGGGAGAAATTTCCGGTAAGGCGCCGTACGCCTATTACAGCGAGGACGGCAATTACCCCGACGACGGCAACCTCTATTGGAAATACGAAGGCGGGCTCCCCGTTTTGTGGAACTGAAAAATTAAAAAAGCTGCCGCAGGCGCCGCGCATGAAAATGCGCGGCGCCTGCGGTACGTTTTGCGGCGGCCGAATTTGCGGGAGAAACGGGATTTGGGTGTGATTTCGTTTACAAATCTGTGCGCGCATGGTATAATCTGAAGAAAAAAAGACGGGGTAAAAGAGTATGAAGTGTGCCATTTACGGCGCGGGCGCGATGGGTACGGTGCTCGGCGCATACATTGCCAAAGCGGGTGTGGAGATTGATCTCGTCAACCGCAACAAGGAACATATTCAAGCGCTTAAAGAGAACGGGGCGCATATTATCGGGACGGTGGACTTCACGCAGAAAGTGAACGCGCTGCTGCCCGAAGAGATGACGGGGCAGTATGATATCATTCTGCTCATGACCAAGCAGAGATACAATGCGGACATCGTCGCATTTTTAAAAGACAAGTTGAAAGAGGACGGCGCGCTCTGCACCTGTCAGAACGGATTGCCCGAACCGAAGATCGCGCAGATGATCGGCGCCGATCGCACGCTGGGGTGTGCGATCGCCTGGGGTGCGACCTTTCACGGAAAGGGCGTTTCCGAACTGACGAGTGATCCCGCGGCTCTCACCTTTTCGCTTGGGGCACTCGGCAAAGGGAACCACTTGCAGGACGTAAAAAAACTGCTCGAATGTATGGGGACGGTCGTCGTGGAGAAAAACTTTATCGGGGCCAGGTGGTCGAAACTTCTCATAAACAGCGCCTTTTCGGGCCTTTCCACCGTCACGGGTGGCACGTTCGGCGAGGTTTCCAAAGAAAAACGTGCGCGCACCGTCGCCCAGCGCATCATGAAAGAGTGCATCGACGTCGCCAAAGCCGCGGGCATTCAGATCGAACCCGTGCAGGGGCACAAGATCGACAAACTGTTCGATTACAAGGGGAAACTTAAAAAAGCGCTGTCTTTTGCCCTCATTCCCGTCGCGATGAAAAAACACGCGCGGCTGATTTCCAGCATGCTGCAGGATCTTCGCGCAGGAAAAATGTGCGAGATCGACTTTATCAACGGCGTCGTCTGCGAATACGGCAAAAAATACGGCGTTCCCACTCCCTGCAACGCGCGCACGGTGGAGATCGTGCACGGCATCGAGCAGGGCAAATATTCCATCCGTTTCGACAACGTCGACCTCTACAAAGACGTGCTCTGATCTGCTTTTTCTTTCGCCCCGCGCAAAAACGGCCGTTTTTGCGCGGGGCGATGATTTTTGCGCCGCCTTTTCCAAACAACGGGAGCCATGTCAAAAAATTCCCCGCACATGTGGGGCGTTTCGGCCGTGCGCATATCCGGACAGCGCGGGCAGTATTACGAAAAAATTTTGTTCCTGCGGGGCGTTTTGGGCGCGTGTAAATTCAAACAACGCGGGCGGCATGACAAAAAATTCCCTGCGCATGCAAGGCTTTTCGGCCGCGCAAGCAAAAACCGAAAAAGAGGGCGCGCCTCCCGATTTCGGGAGGCGCGCCCTCTTTTTCAGACGGAAGATTCCGCTTTTTTATTCGGTGCGGCAAACCGCGTCCGCTTCGTTCTTTTCTTTTTCGGGGTCGTAAGGGAGGAAAATTTCCGCATCGCGCACTTTTCTTTTGTTCAGCTCGGCAATGCGTTCCGTAAAGGAAATGGGGGTACGTCGTGCAAGATTTTCGCCCAAACGCGAAGTGATCTTTGCATAAATACAGAAAATGGGGACGGCTCCCAGATTGGTTTCGAGCAGCGAATTGACGGCGAGCGTCATCAGCTTGTCCCAGGCGGACGCAAATTCCGCGCTGCGTATTCCGCCGATCAGCAGGGCCGCTTCCCACGCAAACTGCGCGAGGATCCCGCCTGCCAAAAGCCACCCGAGCGGAAACCTTTTCGCGCGTTCCGTCTGCCGAAAGTTGTAAACGATCGCAGACCCGTACCCCAAAAACAGGATCAGCGCCATATAGCCGTGGTACGCGCCCGTCGTGCGCTGTATGGTCACCGTCGGGAAGTTTTGTCCGAACGTCTCCGCCAGCATGGGCGCACACAGCCACCATGCCCAGATCAGCAGACACCATTCGGGCAAATGCTCGTCTTTTTTCATCCATAACCATAAAAAAGCGAAGTTTGTGATGCCGTAGCTGAAAGACATCCACAAAAGCACCCAAAAAAGATTCCCGCCTTCGATGCTCCGCGCATGGCAGAGCAGGTGAAAAATTCCGTAGTCCACGAGCATATACAGCACGCCGCCCGCAAGCGCAAACAGGAGAGTAAGATGCCGTTTGCGGAAAAACAAAAGGGCGCAAAACAAAACCAAAAAACCTGTGTCCAGGTATATGTAAAGGGTGTTGAAAACCCTCTGCGCAACAATTTCCATGCGTTCCTCCTTTCGGCGCACCGCCCGATGAAAATTTTGTCATACTTTTTTATTACATTCAGTATACGGCAAAAGGTGGGGCAAGTCAAGAGAAAGGGGAAAAACGGGACAAAAAAGGGCAGAAAATTGAAAATTTTGGCGCGGAAACTGGCAGTTTCTTGACAAAAGGAAAGCAAATATTTTATAATAAATAAAAGTCAGATTTGTTTCGGGAGAGTGGGAATGAGAGACAATTCGGATCTGTTTGACGACATCGTCCCGTCCGATGCGGCAAAAGCGGAACAACCTGCGCCGCAGAGCGAAGCGAGCGGGCAATGGGGAGAAAATCCGGAAAACCGTACTTCCGTCATGAAATGTCCTTCCTGCGGGGCGGACATGATCTATGACGCGGAGAGCGGGAAGCTTCTGTGCGAGCATTGCGGAACGCAGAAAGAGATCGCGGGGAAGACGAGCGAAGAACTGGATTTTGAGCGGCTGCTCACGGACAAAGGCGGCTGGAAGGAATCGCACGTATTCCGCTGTGAAAACTGCGGGGCGCAGGAGGTTCTGGACAAGAACGAGATCGCGAAGCAATGCCCGTTCTGCGGGGCGACGAACATTGTGGAAACTTCCGAGCTTCCCGATATCCGTCCGAACGCGGTCGTACCTTTCCGCGTGGCGCTCAAAGATGCGGCTTCTGCCGTAAAAACGTGGGTACGTAAGCGGCTTTTCGCGCCGCAGAAGTTCCGCAAGAGCGCAAAACCCGAAAAGATGCAGGGCGTGTATATGCCCGCGTTTTCCTTCGATTCGCAGACGTATTCCTACTACACGGCGGTGCTGGGCAAGCACTATTACGTGACGCGCCGCGTGAACGGGAGGACGGTGCAGGAGAGACGCACCCGTTATTTTACGGTGAGCGGCAATTTCGATATGTTTTTTGACGACGTGCTCATACAGGCGAGCGGGAGCATCGATCAGAAATCGCTGAACAAATTACAGCCCTTTCAGACGAACGACAGCCGCGAATACACGGGCGCGTACCTGAGCGGATACACCGCCACGCAGAACAGCAAGAGCGGTTTGGAGTGCTGGGAGGAGGCGAAGGACGTGATCGCGGGCCGTTTGCGTTCGGCCATTTTAAGCCGCTATGTGTACGACGAAGTTTCTTCGTTCCGTATTTCCACGCAGTATGCGGGGATCACGTTCAAGTACATATTGCTTCCCGTGTACGTAGGGCATTGCAAATGGCATACGAAAATCTATAATTTTTTCGTGAACGGGCTGAATGGCAAGGTTACGGGCAAAGCGCCCGTTTCGCCGCTGAAAGTGATCATCACGATCCTGATTGCGGCGGGCGTTCTGGTCGGGCTGTATTTCCTGTTCCGTCTTTACGGTTCAGATGCGGACGCGGCAGAATATCTGGCGATCGCAGGGAAAACATGCGGAATATTATAAATCGGTTATTTTTTTGTCAAGCGTTGTCTTGCGGAATTTTCGCATTTGGTTTATAATAAAATCGGTTGAGTGTACACGGGGTACGGGGAAGCCGTATTTTCGTGCGAAAAAGAAAATGAAAAAACAGAATGGCGGGGCAGAAACTACATTGTATTTCTTCCCGGGAGGGGCAAGCATGAAAGAGGATAAGAGGGTCCGTACGCTTGTGACGCCCGTCCGCATCTTGATGGCGGAAGGGGTTGACGACGCGGAGAATCTTCTGCGCGAAGCGGATCAGATCGGATTGAATGAAAAGGTATTTGCGAGAGTACACGGAAAGGCGCGTATTCTTTTGGATTTCGGAAAGGAACTGCACGGTGCGCTGCGCATCGTGACGGGGTACGGTACGGAAGGTTCGCCCGTGCATATGCGGTTGGGCGAATCGGTCGGCGAGGCGGTGTCGCCTTTGGGTACGAAGGGGAGCACAAACAATCACAGCCTGCGCGACATGACCGTGCCGCTGTCCATTTTGTCGGACATGGAATTCTTTTGCAGCGGATTCCGTTTCGCGTATCTCGAATTTCCCGAAGAGGACACGGAATTCCGTCTCAAAGCGATCAACGCGGTGTATATTCACAACGCGCGCCCGCAGGCGGGGTCGTTCCGCTGCTCGGACGAACTGATCAACCGCATTTACGATACGGCGGCGTATACCGTTCAGCTGTGCGCGCAGGACTATATCTGGGACGGCATCAAGCGCGACCGTCTCGTGTGGATCGGGGATATTTATCCCGAAATGCGTGCGCTCCTGTCCGTCTGTGCGGATGACGGGTGCATCACCAAATCGCTCGATTTTGTAAAGAACGAAACGCCTTTGCCCGCGTGGATGAACAGTTACCCCATGTACAGCATGTGGTGGCTGATCATTCTGTGCGATTATTATAAGATCACGGGCAATCTCGATTATATCCTGGCGCAGAAAGAGTATATGGTGGGGCTGCTCGAACAGATCGACGCGTGCATTGCGGACGACGGAAGTTTTGATTTCGGAATGAACTTCATCGACTGGCCGACGCACGAACAGCCGGACGAACCGGAAGGGGTGCGCTGCCTTTGCAGGCTCTGCGCAGACCGTGCGGAACAGCTGGAAAAACTTTGCGGACGCGACGGGTCGCTTTCGAGACATATCCGCAAGAAGATGGATAAGAAAGACGTTCCCGTGCAGGATAAAAAACAGATCGTCGCGCTGAAATATTTCTCGGATACGGCGCTTTCCGCCGACGAGAAAAAACTTCTCGTGGAAAACGGGGCGAAAGGCTTTTCTACGTTCATGAGTTACTTCCTGCTCGGCGCGCTGAGCGAAAACGCGGGCATGGACAAAGCGCTTGCGGCTTTAAAAGAATATTACGGCGGCATGCTGAAAATGGGCGCCACGACGTTCTGGGAAGACTTCGACGTGGACTGGATGGAAAATTCCTGCCCCGTAGATCGTCTCTGCAAGGAAGGAGAACGCGACATTCACGGCGATTTCGGAAGATATTGCTACATAGGCTATCGGCACAGCCTCTGCCACGGATGGTCGGCGGGCGTCATTCCTTTCCTGCTCGATCGCGTGGTCGGCGTCAAAATCGAAGAAGCGGGTTACAAAAAGGTGACCGTTTCGCCCGATCTGGGTTCGCTTACTTTCCTTGAAGCGGAGATCCCTACGCCCGCAGGCGTATTGAAGATTTCCTGCAAGAAAGAAAACGGAAAAGTCAGGACAAACGTGCAGGCTCCCGCAGGCTGCGTTGTAAACGTCATCGAAAAAAACTGACGAAAATTTTTGCGGAATTTTTTCTTACGGGTATGGAAGACGGGCTTTGTTTTCCAAGATAAATAAATTTTTCGATGGAAAGAGGCGCGGATTATTGCCGCGCCTCTTTTGAAACGGCCACCGCCCGCAATGCACATTGCGGGCGGCGGCAGGGGTAAAAAGCGCCCGTCGGGGAAACCGACGGGCGCTTTTGCTGCTGATTTTTTGCAGGCGCTTTTGCAGATTCTGTGTTTTTTACGGTCGTTTGCTTAATCGCGCCGGGATAAATTTTTTCAAACTTTTTACAAAGATTTTCATAAAAGTATGGTATAATGGAGGCATGAAAGGAAGGTTATTGTACCGACGGCGTTGGACGCGCCTGCAAAAACTATGCGTTGCGGGGCTTGTCTGTGCGGTCATATTTCTGACGGCGCAGGTGCCTTTCCTCGCGGAATATTTTTATGCGCGCGGCGTTACGCGGGCGCTCGGCTTTTGGCTGAGCCGCATTACGGGCCTTTTTTCGGTGTCGTTTTATGAAATCACGGCGATCTTGCTGGGAATGGGCGCCGTTTTTCTGGCGGTGCGCTTTTTTATCGGACTGGGGAAGAGACAATTCGCGCGCGTTCTGCACGGGTTGTACCGTTTGGCGATGGCGGTGCTCATCGTGCTGGCGCTGTTCGGAATTTTGTATTCGCCTCTGTATGCGCGCGAGTCCGTGTACGGCGCGTTGGAACTTTCATCGGGCGGGACGGTCACGGAGGAAGACGTATCGGAAGCGGCGGAATACTATGTGCGCGAGCTGAACAGTCTTGCGGGGGAGTTTTCGCGCGATGAACGCGGGAACGTGATCGCGCCCGATTCCTTTAGCGAGACGGCAAGGCGGATCAATGCGGAATTTTCGGGTTACGGCGATTATTTTGCGTCTTATAACGTTCGGGTAAAGGGGGTGGCGCTTTCGGTGCCGATGAGTTATCTCGGCATAACGGGCATATATTTCCCCTTTTATGCGGAGGCCAACGTCAACACGAATATTCCGAGTTATACCCTGCCCGTGACGATGGCGCACGAGATAACGCACGCGAAGGGCGTTTCGCGCGAAAACGAGGCGAACGTGACGGCGTATGTATTGTGTATCCGTTCGCAGGACAGCTATCTTAAGTACAGCGGTCTGATGAGTGCGGTTTCCGTCACGCTGAACGCGTTGGGGAAGGAAGAGTTCGAAAAACTCTACGCGCAGCTTCTGCCCGAGGTGCGGCAGGAATACCGCAACGCCAACGAGCATTATAAAAAATATGAAGGGATCGTTGACGAGATCTCCGGGTTTTTCAACGATCTGTTTTTGAAGGCGAACGGGATACAGGACGGCACGCGCAGTTACGGCAGGACGACGCAGAGCCTCGTGGAGCTCTATCGCTGCTTAAGCGGCGCGCAATGAGCCTTCAGAATTTGCCCGCGGCTTTCCCTCGGGGAGCGCGGACGGGAAAGCGGAAAGAAATACCTGTCAGAATTTTTGCGCGGCGTCGGCCATTGGTTGACGCCGCGCTTTTGAGGTGTTATAATATGTAACCGAAAAAAGAGGTATTGCAAAGGAGTAAACAATGCAGTTGAGCGATGCGAAGATCGGCGGGAAGTACATAGTGGAGAGCATTTCTTTGCCGTTTGAGATGGAGCGGCACCTGGAGGCGTTGGGAATGACCGATCATGCGCCCGTATCGGTATTAAACCGCAAGGGCAAGGGGATACTGATCATCAAACTGCGCGGGACGAGGCTGGCGCTCGGGAGCAACATAACGAAAAATATCGGCGTGAGGGAAGCGGAATGAGCGAAGAATTGCAAGAGATGACCATCGGGTTTATCGGAAACCCGAACTGCGGGAAGACGACGCTGTTCAACGCATACACGGGGGCGAACCTGAAAGTGGCGAACTGGCCGGGCGTGACGGTGGAGAAAGTTGAAGGCGCGATCCGCGACCACAATCAGAAAATTCACCTGGTGGATCTGCCGGGTACATATTCGCTGACGTCGTATACGATGGAAGAGACGGTCGCGCGGAACTTTATTTTGAGCGACGAAGTGGACGTCGTGATCAACGTAGTGGACGCGTCGGTATTGGAGCGCAGCCTGTATCTGACGCTGCAGCTTCTGGAACTCGGGAAGCCTGTCGTGATGGCGCTGAACATGATGGATATCGTGCAAAAGCGCGGCATGGAGATCGATATGCACCGCCTGCCGGAGATGCTGGGGATCCCCGTGATCCCCGTCACGGCGCGCAAGCGCCGCGGCCTGGACGTTTTGTTGCATGCGGCGATCCATCACCGCGGGCACAAGCCTTCCGAGGGGTTGGTGCACGATCATGCGTACAAATCGGCGCACCCGAACGATCACGCCGAATACGCGATGGTGTATTCGGACGAGATCGAGGACAAGATCGACAAGATTATCGCCGCATTGCAGAAAAAATATCCCGATCTTCCCAACTATCGCTGGCACGCGATCAAACTGTTGGAAGGGGATAAGGAGGTCAGCGAAAAATGCCCCGTAGAACTGGGAGACGTGCTCGATAAAAACTATGAATCAGAGATCATCAACCAGAAATACGATTTTATCGGGGAAATCATTCACGAAGTGCTCTTGCACAAGAAAGAGCAGGACATTCTGACGGAAAAGATCGACCGCGTGCTGACCCACAGGATCTGGGGAATTCCCGTATTTTTGGGGATCATGGCGCTGGTGTTTTTCCTTACTTTCTTTGTGGGCGATTGGATCAAGGGCTTTTTCGAGCTTGCGATCGGCTGGATCTCGAACGCGGCGCAAACGGGACTGGATTCCGTCGGGGCGAGCAGGATCATTACCTCCCTCGTCGTGGACGGCATCATCGGCGGCGTCGGCATGATCCTTACATTTCTGCCCAACATCTTTATTCTCTTCCTTGCGCTGGCGTTTTTGGAAGACAGCGGGTATATGTCCCGCGTGGCGTACGTCATGGAAGGTCTGATGAGCAGGCTCGGCCTTTCGGGCAAAGCGTTCATACCCATGCTTCTCGGGTTCGGCTGCACCGTCCCCGCGATCATGGCTTCCCGCGCGCTGGAAAACAAGCGCGACCGCATCAAAGTCATGCTCGTGACGCCGTTCATGAGCTGCAGCGCGCGCCTGACCGTGTATATCCTCTTTGCCGAAATGTTCTTCGGCAGCTACGCGATGCTCGCCGCGTATTCCATGTACGTCATCGGTATCCTCGTGGCGATCGGTATTTCCGCGATCCTGCACCTGATCGATAAAAAACGCAACGCCAACTACCTCATCATCGAACTTCCCGAATACAAGCTGCCCGACGCGCATACCGTCGCCATCTATGTCTGGGAAAAGGTCAAAGACTACCTCGTCAAAGCGGGCACGACCATCTTTATCGCGACCATCGTCATCTGGGCCCTGCTTTACTTCGGCCCGCAGGGCTTTGCGGAGGATATGTCTTCGAGTTTCGGCGCTTACATCGGCAAATTCCTCGTGCCCGTCTTCGTTCCTATCGGACTCGGGTTCTGGCAGATCGTCGTCGCGCTCATCGCGGGTATCTCCGCAAAGGAAGTCGTCGTATCCAGCTGCGCCGTCCTCTTCGGTATCGTCAACGCGAGCAGCGCCGAGGGCATGCAGCAGTTCGCGTCCGTGCTTTCTTCCATCGGGTTCGGCCAGCTGAACGCCTTCTGTCTCATGGTGTTCTGCCTGCTCTATATCCCTTGCGCGGCTACGCTCGCCACCATTCACAAAGAGTCCAAAAGCTGGAAGTGGACAGGCTTTGTCGCCCTGTTCCAGCTGGTCGTGGCGTGGGTGATCACGTTCGCCGTCTACCAGATCGGCTGCCTGTTCGTGTAGGTGCGCCATGTGGTGGATCGGAATTCTCATCGCCGCGGTTCTCGCCGCGTGGGCTGTGTGCGCCGTCATTTACCTCGTGCGCCGCAGAAAACATCGCAAAAACAAGTGCGACGGCTGTCCGTTTCGCAATTCGGACAAGTGTGACAAAAATTAATGAAAGCGGGCCTTTTTAAGGCCCGCCTTCTTTCTTTGAAAAATTTCGGCTTCGCCGAAAAATTTATGTACGTTGTACGGTTTTTAAAGCAAAAACGAGGCAATGCAGACGGAAAAAAGGAGAGAAAACGCGCAAAGGGCAGGGCGGTCGCGGAAAGAAATTTCGGAAAAATCGAAAAAATGCTTGACTTGGAGTCGGCTTTAAGTTTTATAATAGAGAAAAAACAGCGCGTTGAAGCGTGCGGAAAGGAGAATGGAAAATGTTAGGTAATTTTACGTACTGCAATCCCACGAAATTGTATTTCGGGAAAAACGCTTTGGAGGGGCTGAAAGAGGAGCTTCCCAAATACGGGAAGAACGTACTTTTGGTATACGGGGGCGGCTCGATCAAGAAAAACGGGATCTATGACGCCGTGACAAAAGTGCTGAAAGAGTGCGGGAAGACCGTCTTCGAAGATGCGGGAGTCATGCCGAACCCGACGACGGAGAAGATGAAAGAGGGCATCGCGCGGGCGCGTGCGGCAAAAGCGGATCTGATTTTGGCGGTCGGCGGCGGCTCGGTCATCGACTATGCGAAGGGCGTGTCGGTTTCGGTGCATTGCGAGGAAGATTTCTGGGAGAAATATTATCTGCGCATGGAAGAGCCGACGTGTGAGGTCGTGCCCGTGGGAGCGGTGCTCACGATGGTAGGCACGGGCAGCGAGATGAACGGCGGTTCGGTCATCACCAACCACGCGCAGAAGCTGAAGATCGGGAAAGTTTTCGGGGAAAACGTATTCCCGAAATTTGCGATTCTCAACCCCGAGTATACGTTTACGCTCCCGAAATACCAGATGATCGCGGGATTTTTCGATATACTCTGCCACATTCACGAACAGTATTTTTCGGGCACGGACGACAACACGAGCGATTACGTGATGGAAGGTCTGATGCGTTCGCTCATTCACAGCGCGAACATAGCGGTCAAGGACCCGAAAGACTACGAAGCGCGCAGCAACATCATGTGGACGGCGACGTGGGCGCTGAATACGTTTGTGGCGATGGGCAAGACGACGGACTGGGAAGTGCATATGATCGGGCAGGCGGTCGGCGCATACACGGACGCGACGCACGGCATGACGCTGGCGGCGGTCACGCCCGCGTATATGCGGCACATTCTCCCGTACGGGCTGAAAAAGATCGCGCGGTATGCCGTGAACGTGTGGGGCGTCGATCCGGACGGAAAGAGTGAGGAAGAGACGGCAAAAGAAGGCCTGAAGGCGTTGGAGCAGTGGATGCGCTCCATCGGGCTCGTGATGGATTTAAAGACGCTGGGCGTCACGGAAGAGATGATCCCCGGCATTGCGGACAGTACGTACATCATGCAGGGCGGATACAAAGTGCTCACGAAAGAGGAAGTCATCGAGATCCTCAAAGAGAGCATGTAACGAAAAACAGAATCGGCGCCGCGCCCGTTTCGGGCGCGGCGGGAGCCGTGCAAAGGGGCAGGCGGAATTATTCCGCCTGCCCCTTTTTTTAAAAAAAGCGCATTCCGCGAAAGAAAAGGGCGGTTTTTGTAAAAATACCGCCCGAAACACACGATTTTTCGTGAGATTGGCGAAAAATACGGCAGATAACTTGTAAATGCGGGCGGCGTGTGGTATACTTTTTAACAGAGGCAAAGTTTTGGCTTTGTAATAAAATATTGCGGGGTTTTTTATGATTTTACAGCTCAATGCGGCGCAGTTTGACAAGAACGCACCCGTTCTTTACGTCATTGTGGCGCTGATCCTTGCAGTTGTCGTGGCGCAGGCGGTGTTTTTTCTTGTGCGCGCCTATCGCCGCGGCGTGAAGATCGGAATGTCCAAAGCCGTTCTCAACAAAACCATGGTGCGGGCAGCCGTATTTACGGTCGCGCCTGCGGTGGCGATCCTCGTGGGCATCGTCGCCCTTTCGCAGAAGCTCGGCATACCGCTGCCGTGGCTGCGGCTTTCCGTCATCGGCAGTTTCAGTTACGAAACGATCGCCGCCAACATCTTTGAAGGCAACGTCACCGACGCGACGATCTATGTGACCGTTGCACTGGTCATGACCTGCGGAATGCTGGTATCCATGTTCCTGCCGCTCATTACGGGCAAAAAGATACAGCGCGGGCTCATGCGGATGCGTCAGCGCGACAAAAAATGGGGCGAAATCTTCATGACCGCGCTCTTTCTCGGAATGATCTCCGCGTTTTTGGGATATATTTTCGGGGGCGTGGGGGAAGGTTCGCACGGCTGGATCCCCGTCCTCGTCTTTCTGGTCTCCGCGATCGTCATGGCGCTGTGCGGCCTTTTGCTGAAAGTGACAAAATGGCGCTGGATCAACGATTACGCGCTTCCGTTCTGTATCATTGTGGGTATGATCTCGGCGGTTCCCATTACCATGCTGTTGGGTTGAGGAGGTGACTATCGATGAAAAATATTCGTTCGTTTGACGACAATACGCATCTGTTCGGCAGGATCTGGGGCGTGGTGGCGGCGCTGCTCATCCTGTCTTACCCCTTTATTTGTCTGGTGATTTTCGGAGCGGGCATCGACTGGAAAGTGTTTGCTTCGGGAATTTCCATCATCGTCATGTACTGCGCGGTCGGCGCGGTGGAGACCTTTACCTACTCGCCCATGCTCGGTTCTGGCGGTACGTACCTCGGTTTTGTGACGGGGAACCTTTCCAACCTGAAAGTTCCCTGCGCGCTCAACTGCATGGAGCAGGCGGGCGTGGAAAAGGGGACGGAAGAGGCGGAGATCATCTCCACCATTTCCATTGCAATCTCATCCATCGTCACGATGGTGATCCTCATCCTCGGCGTCGTGCTGATCAGTTTTCTCACTCCCATTTTCGAAAACGAGAGCCTTGCGCCCGCGTTTGACAACGTTCTTCCCGCGCTGTTCGGCGGAATGGCGGTCGTCTACATTTCCAAGAACTGGAAGATCTCCGTCATCCCCTGCGTGCTGATGCTGCTCGTGTTCATCATTTCTTCGTACGCGACGGGCAGCGGCGACCTTGCGGGAACGCTGATCGGGATCATGGTACCCGTGGGCGTGATCGTGACGGTCGGGTCGGCGCGGATCATGTATAAAAAAGGCTGGCTGGGCGAACAGGGCGGCGTGCAGGCGGCGCCCGCGGAGCAGGGCGAGCAGAAAAAAGAGCAGAACGGAAAGGGCGGGGAGGAAAACAAATGACCTGGCTGTATGTTCTGATCGCCGTACTGATCGTTCTGATCCTGGTAAGCATTCCCGTCGTCAGAGCGATGCGGTTTCGTCCGAAAAAGCAGGAGACGTATCCGGATTTTCCCGTAAAATGCGACGAGGAAAAGGCGGTTTCGGATCTTGCGGAAATGGTGCGCTGCAAGACGGTTTCGGACACGGACGAGAGCAAGGAAGACGAGAAAGAGTTCGAAAAGTTCGAAAAATTGCTTCCCGCGCTCTTTCCGAACGTATACCGCGTGTGCGAATTTGAAAAACTGAGCAAGCGCTCGCTTCTGTTTCGCTGGAAGGGGAAAGATTCCTCGGTGAGCCGCGTGCTGATGGCGCATTACGACGTGGTTTCGGCGGAGCAGTCGCTTTGGAAAAAGCCCGCATTCGAAGGGATCGTGGAAGACGGGGTGCTCTGGGGCAGGGGCACGCTGGACACGAAAGGGACGCTCAACGGCGTGATGCAGGCGGCGGAACAGCTGATCAAAGAGGGGTTTGTTCCGAAAAACGATATATATCTCGCCTTTTCGGGCAACGAGGAGACAAACGGGTACGGCGCGCCGACCATCGTAAAATATTTCAAAGAGAAGGGGATCCGTCCCGCGCTCGTGTGCGACGAGGGCGGCGCGGTGGTGGACAAGGTCTTTCCCGGCGTCAGTGCGCCGTGCGCGCTCATCGGGATCGCGGAAAAGGGACTTTGCAACGTGCGCTTTTCGGTGGAAGGAAAGGGCGGCCACGCGAGCGCGCCGCCGCCGCATACGGCGGTGGGCAAGCTCAGCAAGGCCTGCGCCGCCGTGGAAAACCGTCCCTTTCCCGCCCGCATTTCCAAACCCGCCCGCGAGCTTTTCGATACGCTGGGCAGGCATTCCACCTTTGTCTATCGGCTGATCTTTGCCAATCTCGGGCTGTTCCGCGGCGCTCTGGACGCGATCTGCAAAAAGAGCGGCGGCGAGCTGAACGCCCTCATGCGCACGACGGTCGCCTTTACGCAGATGAGCGGGAGCAAGGGCATGAACGTTCTTCCGCCGTACGCGGAAATGGTGGCGAACCTGCGCATCATGTGCGGCGAAAGCGTGGACGATTGCGTGAAATACTTAAAAGAAACCATCGGCGACGACGAGATCAAAACGGAAGTCGTGTACGGCATGAACCCTTCGAACGTTTCCGAAACGGAGGGGGAAGCGTGGGACATGATGAAGCGTGCGATTTCGCAGACGTGGAAAGAGACGCTCGTGGCCCCGTATCTGATGCTTGCGTGCAGCGATTCCCGCCATTACGGCGAAATTTCCGACCACGTATATCGTTTTTCCGCGATGGCGCTCTCCAAAGAAGAGCGCGCGAGCATTCACGGAAACGACGAAAAAATTCCACTGGAAAAGATCGTGCGCACGGTCGCGTTTTACCTGCGCCTCATTTCTCAGTTTTAAAACATCGTTTTTTCCTTATCTGCGCCGCCGCGCATATGCGCGGCGGCGCAGATTTCGTTTTTTCGGGCATTTTTGCGGAAAAAAACGCCCGTATGCGTTTTGCCGCATATGTGTTTTGCCGCACGCGTCGGTTTTCCGACGCGTGCGGAGGCGTTTGCGGCGAAAAATGTACACCGTTCCGCAAAAATAAGCGACAAAGAAAAGCGAAGCCCTTGCGCCGACGCGCAAGGGCTTCGCTTGTTGGTTTGGAAGGGCGCGGAGTTTTTCGCCGTCAAAATGCGGTACCGAAGGACGTTTGGGCGGGCAAAGTGTGCTTTGCGCCATGTTTTTGCGGAAAAAGATTCCCGAAAAGCGCGCTTGGCGTGCGCGCGCGGCGGCGCGCCCGCGCGCATTGCGCGCGAAAATTATAGGGCGCGCGGCCGCAGATGGGTGCGAGCCATTGACAACGCCGCAAAAAAATGTTAAGATAGGAAGGAGTGGTACCGCAAAACAGAAGGCTGTTTGGTGCGGCGGGGCCCGCAGGGCGGGCGGAGGAGAATATGAATCGACTGAGATTGCGTCAGAACATTGTGGATTGTCTGATCGTGGCGGTGCTGGCTTTGCTGCTTGCGCTCAATTACCAGCTGTTTATCGTCAAGAACGCATTTGCGCCCGCGGGATTTAACGGGATTGCGACGATGATCGAGTACAAGAGCGGATTCAGCGTGGGGTATTTTTCGCTGATCGTGAACGTTCCGCTCTGTCTTTTTGCGTATTTCTTTATCAATCACGAATTTGCAATCAAAACGGGCGTATTTTCGATTGTGTACTCGGTTGCGCTGCTGCTTTTGCGGCTGGCCGATCTTTCGGCGTTTCAGTATGACGCGCAGGGGGTGGACACCATATTCCCCGCGCTGATTTCGGGGGCGATCGGCGGGTTTGTGTACGGCCTTACGTTCCGCAGGAATTCGTCCACGGGCGGGGCGGACGTCGTGGCGAAATACGTCAGCAAAGTCGATCCTGTTCTGAATTTTTTCTGGATCAACTTTCTCATCAACGCCGTCATAGCGGTGGCTTCGTATTTTGTGTACGCGCAGCCGGGCGAAAACGGTGTGCTCATTTACAATTACAAACCCGTGTGTCTTTGCATGCTCTACTGTTTTTTGTCGAGTTTTGTGGGGAACATGATCATTAAAGGCTCCAAATCTGCCTATAAATTTTTCATTATCACGCTGCACGCGGACGAGATCGACCGCGAGATTATGGAAAAACTCCGGCATACGGCGACCCGTCTGACGGCGCGCGGCGCATATACCAATGCCGAGCGGGACGTGATTGTCTGCGTGGTGAACAAGCGTCAGCTGGTGGAGTTCAAAGACATTCTGAAAAAGTACGACGATACGTTTGCATACGTCGAAACGGTGTACGAGACGATCGGAAATTTCAGGCGCGCGCGCTGACAAACGTGCGTTCTTCGGAGACGTTATGAAAGAAAACAAGAAGCTGATCAGCGAAATATTGGAAGACGTCCGCCGCGACATGACGGACGAAGAGATCATGAATCTTCTGGCCGGCAGCAAGGTGTCGGTGAATACGGTGAAGGAAAGCCGAAAAAAATATACGGTGGGGCAGAAAGCCGCCGATAAGATTGCCAAATTTGCGGGAAGCTGGGCGTTTATCTTTTCGTTTGTCGGCGTTCTCATCGCATGGATGGTCATCAACGCGGTTTTGGCTTCGAAGGCGTTCGACCCGTATCCGTTTATTCTTCTCAACCTCGTGCTTTCCTGCGTGGCGGCGATTCAGGCGCCGCTCATCATGATGAGCCAGAACCGCCAGGAAGAAAAAGACCGCCGCCGTGCGGAAAACGACTACAAGGTCAACCTGAAAACGGAAATTCTGATCGAGGATCTGCACAACAAAATGAACCGCATCCTCGCAAGACAGGAGACGATTTTGCACATACTGCGCGAAGAATCTCCTCAACAGCCGTCCGAGCAGCCTTCCGAAGAGAAGAAACAGTAAAAATGCGGCGCGTTTGCGGGAATACCGTGCAAAAGAATGGACATCTGTCGGGGAAAATGTTAAAATGGCAAAAGCCCTTGCAGAGCGTGAAACCGAAAAAGCAGGCACGGGGCGGGAAAACCGCGGCGTAGCGGGTTTTTGGTGCAAGAAAAAAGAAAGGAAACGGCAAAGACGGGAGCCGCAAGAGAATGATTATGCTTTATGAAAGAATCGAAAAAATCCGTGAAAACACGGTCGTGCATAAAATAACAGATTTTCTGGACGGGAACCTGTATCCGATCGTGTATGCGGTATTGGCGCTCGTCTGTTCGTTTACGGGGCTGGAATTGCCGTTTTATATTCTGACGGCGCTGGCGGCGATCTTCGGAACGGTTTTCTGCCGCGATACGAAATCGCTGATGGTTCCGCTCGTCATGGCGGTGTACGCGGTCAGCCAAAAGCACACGCCGCAGCCGCCGTATAACTCCGGCTATCTGAACGAACCCGCCGTTTTAGCGACGCTCGGCGTTCTGTTTGCTCTGGTGCTTGCGGCGACGATCTTCCGCATGATCGCATACAAGGGGACGGGCAACGTGTTCCGCACGCCGACCAAGGCGCGCTGGGGACTGTTCGCGCTGGGCGCGGCGCTCATTCTCAACGGCATTTTTTACAGCGGCTATACGATCGCGAACCTCGTGCTGGGGATCGTGATCGCGTTTTCGTTCCTTTATTTTTACATTTATTTCTACAATACCGCGCAGTGGACGCAGGATACGCCCAAATACATTGCGCGCGTACTCGTTCTGGCGAGCGCGGTCATCCTCGTACAGCTTGCGGAGATGTTCATATTCGACGATCCGCTGAACAAAAACCAGTTCGTGCTCGGGTGGGGGATGAGCAACAACATCGGCGGGATGCTCGCCATGTTTCTGCCCGCCTTTTTCTATCTCGCCTACAAGAGCCGTTTCGGCCCCGCATTTTACGTGCTCGGATTTGTTTCGTTTGCGGGGGTGGTGCTCACGCTCAGCCGCACGTCCGTGTTTGTGGGCGGGGCGGTGCTCATCGCCTGCATGATCTTTCTGAGCATAAAGGGCAAATACGTGCGCTTTGTCCGCATTTTCAACGTTGCCCTCGTTATCGTTCTGATCTGCTTTGTCTTCGTGCCGAACGAGCTGTGGCGCGTCTTCAAATATTACATCGAACACGGGTTCAACGATTCGGGACGGCGGTATATCTGGGAAAACGGTCTGAAAAATTTCCTGCGCGCGCCCGTCTTCGGCGTGGGGTTCTATACGCCCATCGCGCCCGATTGGTCTTACAACATCGAAAACTGGTTTTTCCCCGACATGTATCACAATACCTACATTCAGATGCTCGCGTCCTGCGGGATTTTGGGCGTTGCGGCGTACACGTTCCATCTCGTGCAGGGGGCGATCCTCATTTTCCGCAAACCTACGGCGGAACGCATTTTTTTCTTTCTCGTGATTCTGATTCTCAGCGGCATGAGCATGGCGGACAATCATCTGTTCCACGTATTCCCGACGCTCGTGTACTCCATGCTGATCGCCATGTGCGAAAAAGATTACGAAGCGTGCGCGGGTCGTTGCGCTGCGGCGCAGGGCGGCGTGGACGCCGCACAGAGCGTGCCCGCTTGCGCGCAGGACGGGAAAAATAACGGAAATATTCCGATGCCTGACACAAAACGTTGACACGTTCGTCACGGTCGCCTTGACAAACGCGCGCGAATATTGTAAAATCGATGTGCCTTTAATATCATAAAAAATGTTTATTCTAAATAAAATCGGACGGAATGGTGACTGACAAGATGGATGATCGGGAAGGTTTGAAGATCGTAAATTTATACGACCTGTCGCACACGGCGGCGGGGGAGTATCTGAAAGGGTTCGAATACCCGTGGGAAGCGCTGGCGGGGCTGAAGGAATTTATTGCGGCCCTGGGCGAGCGGCTGAATAAAGAGGAATACGAGCAGGTGCGCCCGCAGGTGTGGGTGCATAAGACGGCGAAGATCGCCCCGACGGCGTACCTGGGCGCGCCGTGCATTATCGGAGCGGAAACGGAAGTACGTCATTGTGCGTTTGTGCGCGGGAGCGCGCTTGTCGGGAAGAACTGCGTGGTCGGGAACTCGGCGGAACTGAAAAACGCGATCCTGTTCGACAACGTGCAGGTGCCGCATTTCAACTACGTCGGGGACAGCATACTCGGGTACAGGTCGCACATGGGAGCGGGGTCGGTGACGTCCAACGTGAAGTCGGACAAGACGCCCGTCGGCGTGCGCTATGGCGGAGAAAAGCTGGAAACGGGACTCAAAAAATTCGGCGCGATGCTGGGAGATTTTGTGGAAGTGGGCTGCAACAGCGTGCTCAATCCCGGCACGGTCGTGGGCAGGCATACGAACATTTATCCGCTTTCGTGCGTGCGGGGGTACGTCCCTGCGGAGAGCATTTACAAGAGCGCGGACGCGGTTGTAAGAAAAAGTTGAAAAGGAATTTACGATGGGAAGATATTTCGGAACGGACGGATTCCGCGGCGAGGCGAACAAGACGCTGACCGCGGAACACGCATATAAAACAGGCAGATTTTTAGGCTATTACTACGGAGAATTGCGGCGGCGCAGGGGAGAGAATACCCCTGCGCGCGTCGTGATCGGCAAGGACACGCGCCGCTCGAGCTATATGTTCGAGTACGTACTGGCGGCGGGGCTGTGCGCATCGGGGGCGGACGCGTATATTCTGCACGTCACCACGACGCCGTCGGTCGCGTACATTGCGCGCGTGGACGATTTCGACTGCGGGATCATGATTTCGGCGAGCCACAATCCCTATTACGACAACGGGATCAAGCTGATCAACAACAACGGCGAAAAGATGGACGAAGCGACCATTTCGCTGGTGGAAGACTACATTGACGGGAAACTGGAGCTGTTCGGCGAGAAGGTTGACGAAGTGCCGTACGCGCAGCGGGAGAAGATCGGCAAGACGGTGGACTATGCCTCGGGCAGAAACCGTTACATCGGGTATCTGATCTCGATCGGAATGTATTCGTTCAAGGGCAAGCACGTGGGGCTGGACTGTGCGAACGGATCGGCATGGAACATCGCAAAATGCGTGTTCGAGGCGCTGGGTGCGAAAGTGACGGTCATCAATGCGGAGCCGAACGGGTTCAACGTGAACGAGAACGCGGGTTCGACGCATATCGAGGGACTTTGCCGCCTGGTGAAAGAGAAGGGGCTGGACGTGGGGTTTGCCTACGACGGTGACGCCGACCGCTGCATCTGCGTGGACGAGAACGGAAACGTGGTGGACGGCGACGGAATTTTGTATATTTACGCGACGTACATGAAAGAGCGCGGAAAACTTCTGAAAAATACGGTCGTGACGACGATCATGAGCAATCTCGGGCTTTATAAGGCGTTCGACGAAGAAGGCATCGCATACGCGAAGACGGCAGTCGGGGACAAATACGTCTACGAATATATGCAGCAGCACGGCTGCAGGATCGGCGGGGAGCAGTCGGGGCATATTATTTTTTCCAAATATGCGACGACGGGCGACGGGATTTTGACGAGCCTGAAGATCATGGAAGTGATGATGGCGAAAAAGGCGACGCTGTCGCAGCTGGCGGCGCCCATGCACGTATATCCGCAGGTGACGATCAACGTGCGCGTAGCGGACAAAGCCGCGGTGCGGCAGGATGCGGACGTGCAGGCGGCGGTCAAGAGCGCGGAGCGCGAATTGGGCGAAGATGGCAGGATCCTCGTGCGCGAATCGGGTACGGAACCCGTGATCCGCGTGATGGTGGAAGCGCTTTCGAAAGAAGATTGCGAGCGGCTGGCGGGATCGGTCGCCGAGACGATCCGTAAAAAAGGCTATGCCGTATAGGACGAAGGTATGTGCGGCATAACAGGATATACGGGAAACAGGCAGGCGGCGCCCATTCTTCTGGACGGGCTGAAAAAGCTGGAATACCGCGGATACGATTCCGCGGGGATCGCGGTGCGCGGGCCGTCGGGAAAGGTGACGCTCGTCAAGGCGAAGGGCAGGCTGAAAAGCCTTGTCGAAAAGACGGACGACGGCAGGACGGTTCCGGGCACCTGCGGCATCGGGCATACGCGCTGGGCGACGCACGGCGAGCCGTCGGAGACCAATGCGCACCCGCATCACAACGACGAAAAGACGCTGTTCGGCGTGCATAACGGCATCATCGAAAACTATGCCGACCTTTACAGAAAACTGACGAACGCGGGGTATTCTTTCTATTCGCAGACGGACACGGAAGTGGCGGTCAAGCTGATTGATTACTATTTCAAAAAATGGAAAGACCCGCTGGACGCGCTGATCAGTTTCATGCTGCGCGTGCGCGGATCGTATGCGATGGCGGTGATGTTCGACGAATATCCCGACGAAATTTTCGTTGCGCGCAAGGACAGCCCGATGATCATCGGTGTGGGAGAGGGGGAGACCTTTCTTGCGTCCGACGTGCCGGCGATCCTGCGCTACACCCGTGACGTGTATTATATCGGCAACATGGAGATCGCGCGGCTCAACAAGGGCAAGGCGGAGTTTTACGATCTGGACAAAAACGCGCTGCAGAAAGAGCGCGTGCATATCGACTGGAACGAAGAGGCGGCGGAGCGCGGCGGATTCAAGCATTTCATGATGAAAGAGATCCACGAGCAGCCGCGCGCCGTGCGCGACACGATCGGCGAAGCCGTGCGCGGGAAGAAGATCGATCTTTCGGGGACGGGACTTACCGAGGAGCGGATCCGCGCCCTGCGCGAAATACAGGTCGTAGCCTGCGGTTCGGCGTACCACGCGGGAATGGTCATGCAGTACGTGACCGAAAAACTGGCGCGCATTCCCGTGCGGGTGGAGCTTGCAAGCGAATTCCGTTACCGCGATCCCATTGTGAACGAAGACACGCTGGTCGTCGTGATCAGCCAGTCTGGGGAAACGGCGGACAGCCTCGCCGCCCTGCGCGAAGCAAAGCGCAGGAAGGCCGCGACGCTTGCGATCGTCAACGTCGTAGGCTCGTCCATCGCGCGCGAAGCGGACATGGTCTTTTATACCAAAGCGGGGCCCGAGATCGCCGTCGCCACGACAAAAGCGTACAGCACGCAGCTGGCGGCAGGATATCTTCTGGCGGTGCAGTTCGCGTACGTGCGCGGAGAGATCAAAAAAGAGAGATACGAAGCGCTGATCGAAAGCCTGTGCGGCTTGCCGGATAAGATCGAAGCGGTTCTGGACGAAAAGGAAGCGTTGCAGCAGTTTGCGGCGAAAATTGCCAACAACCGCGACATTTTCTTTATCGGCAGGGGCGTCGATTACGCCGTGAGCATGGAAGGAAGCCTGAAACTCAAAGAGATCAGCTACATTCATTCGGAAGCGTACGCGGCGGGCGAGCTCAAACACGGCACGATCAGCCTCGTCGAGGACGGCACGCTGGTCGTGGGTGTTCTCACGCAGGAAGATCTCCTCGAAAAGACGCTGAGCAACATGGTGGAAGTACACAGCCGCGGCGCTTATCTGATGGCGCTCACGTCGGCGGGCAACTATTTCGTGGAGGATAAGGCCGAATTTACCGTCTACGTTCCCAAAACGGAACCGCTGTTTTCCGCGGTGCTCGCCGTGGTGCCGCTGCAGCTGCTCGCTTACTACGTCAGCGTTGCGCGCGGACTGGACGTCGACAAGCCCAGAAACCTCGCCAAGAGCGTTACGGTCGAATAAAACAAGGGTTATTTTACGGAGAAAGTTATGAGTAAATTTCGCCCCGGAGTAAAAGATATCGTGATCATCGCCGTCTGCGATTTTATCGCGCTGACGCTTTCGATGCTCGTCTCCATGCTCATCGTGCACGCGGAGATTATCTGGGACTGGGATCTTTTATATTGGTATCTGTGCAACATTCTGACGGTTGCCGTCTTCTTTATTCTCTTCCGCCTGTACTCGCTCTCGCTGAGTACCGTCGGAATCATCGACACCATCAAGGTCGTTGCCGCGGGACTTTGTGTTCTCGGCATGAACGTCGTGTATATTTTCTTTTTCGACGAGGTCTGCGGCGTGCGCACGTGCATACTGTATGCGCTCATGCTCACCATTCTGGTGCTGTTGATCCGCTTTTCCAAGCGCATTTACGCCGCCTATAAATACATCGTGAAAAAGGACGACGAGAAAAAGATCCGCACGATGATCGTGGGCGGCGGCGACGCCGGCGCCATGCTCATGCGCGAGATCCAGACCAGCGACAAGATCGATTACAACCCCGTCTGCATCGTCGACGACGATCCCGCAAAACAGGGCAAGAGCGTCGGCAACGTCATGATCGTGGGCACTACGAACGATATCAAAAAAATAGCGGAAGAGTACAAGGTCGAGGAGATCCTCATCGCCATGCCGTCCGCCCCGAAAAAGAAGATACAGAAAATCTTCGATATCTGCAAGACGACCAAGTGCAAGGTCAAGATCCTTCCTGGCATCTACCAGATCGTCAAGGGCGAGGCGAGCGTTTCCGCCCTGCGTCCCGTGCAGATCATCGACCTTTTGGGCAGGGAACAGATCAAGGTCAACCTCGACGAGATTGTCGGCTACATCGAGGGGCGCGTCGTTCTGATCACGGGCGGCGGCGGTTCCATCGGCAGCGAGCTTTGCCGCCAGATCGCCGTTCACAAACCGAAAAAGCTGATCGTTCTGGATATTTACGAAAACAACGCCTACGACATCGAACAGGAATTGAAGCGCCATCACCCCGAACTCGATCTTCTCACGCTGATCGCGAGCGTGCGCGACAAGGGCAAAATGGAGGACGTCTTTGCAAAATACCGTCCCGAGATCGTCTTCAACGCGGCGGCGCACAAACACGTGCCGCTCATGGAGACCAGTCCCAACGAGGCGGTGAAGAACAACGTGTTCGGCACGCTGAACGTCGCCAAATGCGCGGACAAGTACGGCGTGAAGACGTTCGTGCAGATCTCGACGGACAAGGCGGTCAACCCGACCAACGTCATGGGCGCGACCAAGCGTATCTGTGAGATGATCATTCAGACGCTCGGGCGTCACAGCAAGACGAATTTCGTGGCGGTGCGGTTCGGAAACGTGCTCGGTTCCAACGGTTCGGTGATCCCGCTGTTTGAAAAGCAGATCGCGGAAGGTGGCCCCGTGACCGTGACGCACAAGGACATCATCCGCTATTTCATGACGATACCCGAAGCGGTTTCGCTGGTCTTGCAGGCGGGCGCTTACGCAAAGGGCGGTCAGATCTTCGTGCTGGATATGGGCGATCCCGTACGTATCTACGATCTTGCGTACAATCTGATCAAACTTTCGGGGCTCGAACCGGGGGTGGACATCGAGATCAAGTGCACGGGCCTTCGTCCGGGCGAAAAACTCTACGAAGAGCGGCTGATGGACGAGGAAGGCATGCAGACGACGGCGAACGGGCTGATCAACATTGCCAATCCCATCGACATCGACGAGGGATTTCTTTGGGCGGAATTGGACAAACTGTATAAGGCGGCGTATGAAGAGACTCCCGACATGAAGGAGCTTGTCGCAGAGCTTGTGACTACATACAAGCCGCAGGAATAAAAGAAATGAGGGGAAAAGCGAAAAGGAGACGGTAGAATGGAAAACGAAGAAGATATCATCACGATCGGCGATATATTCCGCATGATCCGAAAGCGGATCTGGGCGGTGGCGGCGGTGACCGTCGCGTTCGGGATTCTGTTTTTCTGTTTGGTGCAGTTCTGGTACAACGGCAATCATCAGAATTATCAGATGAGTTATTACATTTCGTTTCCGGGACTGACGGCAGGCCCGTCGCAGAGCACGTATCCCGACGGGACGGCGTTCCGTGCGGAGGACACGATTTCTCTGGAGATTCTCAGTCAGATCAAGGAGCAGGGGGGCGGCGCGTTCGACTCGGTCGACGTGGAAGCGATGCTCGAGAACGACGATATTTCCATTACGCAGACGAATCTGAACACGTCGGCGGCGACGGCGGACGTGCAGACGGACGCGCTGATGAAACTCACGGTCGGCACGGAATATTTTAAAGATTCGAAGCAGGCGCAGGAATTTCTCTCGCAGATTGCGCAGTACCCCGTGACGCACGCGCAGACTTTGGTCAGCGAAGCGGCGTACGACACCTATCTGAACAATTTCCGCAACAGCCAGGTCACGCAGTACGAGCAGAAGATCAATTTTCTGATTTCGCAGCACGAATATCTTCTCAATCAGTACGACGCGCTGATTCTGACGAAGGGCGCCTATTTTACGATCACGTACGTCGGTGCGGACGGTAAAACTGTGAGCGGTACGCTGGATTCGTATCGTTCCCGTTGCGACGCTGTGTTCAATGAAGATACGCAGAAAACCGTGCTGGATGAATTGAGCGTAAAGGGGTATATTTACAACCTTGCGGCATATATTGCGGAAGCACCCGATAATTTGGAGATTCTGGAACAGAGAATCAAGAATTTACAGATACAGATCGATCAGTACCAGACTATACTGGACGAACTGACATCGAGCGGCGCGGATTCGGCGCTGACGGAGAATATCCGTATCAAGATTGTGGAGTTGTATCAGGAAAAGGTATCCTGCGAAACGGAAGCGGCGCAGATCGAAGAAAACGTCAAACTTACGGAAGAAGAAAATGCGGCGCGGAACAAGAGTTTCGACGATAAGCTCAACCGCTATTGCAGTTTATTGGAAGGGCAGACGCAGATCTTCAAAAACGTACAGATGAAGTTTTTTGAGCAGCAGTCGTATTTCCGCCTGCAAAGCAAAAAACTTGCGGTGACGGGCGGCGTAAGTTCGGTCGTTGCAGGCATCGGCGGGCTTTTGGTCGGCTTCGTATGCGCGGGCGTCGTCGTGTTCATCATCGATCTTCCCGCCTATAAAATGAACAAAGCGGCATTGGCCGCGGGCGCATCTTCTGCCGCTCCGAAAAAGGAAGACGACGCGGATAAGGCATAACGTATGCGAAAATGCGTGTAAAAGAGCGGCAATGCGAAAAGTATATGGCGGCTCGGAGAGTTTTTTGTGAAAGAAAGGAAAAACTTTTTGAGCGAACGCTCTTCCGATAGCTTTGCCGCACGGAATGTGTTAGAATAGTATGCGAGAGAGTTATTTTCCTGTTTATTGCCATAAGGCGGGGCAGGGCGGCTCTCTTGTATTTCTATATTCGGAACGGTTTTTAAAAGAGAAATTTGCGAAAGACACGATACAGTGAGGTATGAGAGAGATGAATATCAAGTTTTCCCCTCCCGACATAACGGAGGCGGAAATAAACGAAGTTGTTGCGGCGCTGCGCTCGGGCTGGATCACGACGGGGCCGCGCACGAAAGAATTTGAAAAGCGGATCGCGGCGTATTGCGGCACCCAAAAGGCGGTGTGCCTGAACTCGGCGACGGCGGGACTGGAACTTGTCCTGCGCATTCTGGGCGTGGGGGAGGGAGACGAAGTCATCACGTCCGCCTACACCTATACGGCGAGCGCGAGCGTGGCCGAGCACGTGGGCGCGAAACTCGTGCTGTGCGACATCGGCGAAGACGGCCTGCAAATGGATTACGAAAAGCTCGCTTCGCTGATCACGGAGCGCACGAAAGTGATCATTCCCGTGGACATTGCGGGAATCGTGTGCGATTACGACAAGGTGTTCGCGATCGTAAAAGAGAAAAAACCGCTGTTCCGCCCGAAGAACGACTTGCAGCGTTTATTCGGCAGGATCGTCGTGCTGGCGGACGCGGCGCACAGCTTCGGCGCGGTGAAAGACGGAAAGCGGAGCGGAAGTTTTGCAGATTTTTCCTCGTTCAGTTTTCACGCGGTCAAGAATCTGACCACGGCGGAAGGGGGCGCGGTCGTCTGGAAAGAGAGACAGGGTTTGGACAGCGAATGGCTGTACAAGCAGTTCATGCTTTGGTCGCTGCACGGGCAGAGCAAGGACGCACTCACGAAAAACCAGCTAGGCGCGTGGGAATACGACATCGCCATGTGCGGCATGAAGTGCAACATGACGGACATCATGGCGGCGATCGGGCTTGCGCAGCTGAACAGGTACGAAGGCTTGCTCGCGCGGCGGCGTCAGATCATCGCAAGATACAATGAGGGGCTTGGCAGAGAGGCGAAAGTTTTGGAGCATTACGGCCCTTCGCACGCGGGGAGCGGGCATCTGTACATGACGAACGCGTATGCGATAAAAGACGAGCAAATGCGGAATACTGTGATCGTGGAAATGGCAAAGCGGGGGATTGCGACCAACGTGCATTACAAGCCGCTGCCCATGTTCACGGCGTACAAAAAGATGGGGTTTTCCGTCAAAGATTATCCCAACGCCTACAAGCGGTACGCGAACGAGATCACATTGCCCCTGCATACCTTGCTGACGGACGAAGAAGTCGGCTATATCATAGAGAATTTTAAAGAATGTCTGGCGGAGGTCGCGAAGAAATGACGGAAGATCTTGCAGCCGGCGCGCTTTCGGAAAATCGGGAAGCGGACGAATTCGGCGAGATCCTGCGAAGGAAAAAGGCGACGCTGTTTTTCAAGCGGTTTTTTGACATATTTGCGTCCTTTTTCGGGCTGATCGTGCTGTTTGTGCCCTTTTTGTGCATTGCGCTGGCGATCAAGCTGACTTCGCGCGGGCCCGTGTTTTTCCGCCAGGTGCGCGTGGGAAAGAACGGGAAGGAGTTCCGCATTTTCAAATTCCGCACGATGGTTTCGGACGCGGAGAAAAAGGGACTTCAGATCACGGTGGGGAAGGACAGCCGCGTGACGTTTGTCGGCAAAGTGCTGCGAAAGACGAAAATGGACGAATTGCCCCAGCTTCTCAACGTTTTTGCGGGGCAGATGAGTTTTGTGGGGCCGCGGCCGGAAGTGCCGCACTATGTGGGCATGTACGACGAATACCAGCGCAACGTGCTGCGGGTGCGCCCGGGGATCACGGAGCTTGCGTCCATCGTCTACCGCGACGAGAACGAAGTGCTCGGGCAGAGCGAAGACCCCGAAAAAACGTATATCGAAGAGATCATGCCCAAGAAGATCGAGCTGAACCTGCAATATATCCGAAAGATGAGCGTTTGGTACGATATTAAGCTGATTTTCGAGACGTTTGCGGCGATTTTGAGGTAAACAAATGGAACAACGAGTACGCGTATCCCTTTGCGTGATCGCCTTGAACGAAGAAAAATACATCGGCGGTCTTTTGGAAAATATCCGCGCGCAGGATTACGACCATAAGGACATGGAAGTCATTCTCGTGGACGGCGGTTCGTCCGATCAAACGAAAGCCATGATGGAAGAATTCCGCGATGCGGAAACTTCCTTTGCGCGGGTAGAGGTTTTGGACAATCTCAAAAGGATCCAGCCTGCGGGCTGGAACGTCGCCATCCGCGCGTCGCGCGGCGAGCTCATCATCCGCGTGGACGCGCACGCGGAGATCCCTTCCGATTTCGTGCGGCAGAACGTCGCCTGCATCGACGGGGGCGAAGACGTCTGCGGCGGCCCGCGCACCAACATCACGGACGGCGCGCAGTTCGGCAGGAAAGTGCTTTTGATGGCGGAAAATTCCATGTTCGGCAGCGGCATCGCCGCATACCGCACCGCGGGAGAAAAGAAATACGTGCGCACGGTCGCGCACGCCTGCTACAAGCGCGAAGTGTTTGAAAAAGTCGGGCTGTTCAACGAAACGCTCCTGCGTTCGGAAGACAACGAAATGCATTACCGTATCCGCAAAGCGGGGTACAAGATCTGTATGTCCGATCAGATCCGCTCCCGCTACCAGACGCGCACGACCCTCAAAAGAATGCTGCGGCAAAAGTACGGCAACGGTAAGTGGATCGGCATCACGTCGGCGGGGCTCACGCCGAAAATTTTTTCGCTCTATCACTTCGTGCCGTTTGCGTTCGTGCTGGCGGCCCTGGCGTGCCTTGTGCTGTTCGCGCTCGCGTTTTTGCCGCAGCTGCCGTATTGGCTCGGCATTCCGTTTGTAGCGGGAGTCTTGCTGTATCTTCTGCTCGATCTCGCGCTGACTTTGAAAAGCTGCAAAGATTATAAGGAATGGCGCGCCCTGTTCGTGCTCCCGTTTCTCTTTCCGCTCCTGCATTTTTCTTACGGATTCGGAACGCTGGCGGGGTTTTTCTGCTTTAAAACGATCAAAAAGCTGAAAGAGCAGAAAAAGAGCGGAACGGACAAAAAAACACTGGACGTATAGCGCAAATTTTGTCAAAAAGTCGGCGCCGTGCGTGCGATAGGGCGTTTTGGCGGGAAGAAAAAAGAAAGGAAAAGACAAGAATGAAAGTTTCGGTGATCGTTCCCGTGTACAAGACGGAGCAATATCTGCGCGCGTGCGTGGAAAGCCTTTTGACGCAGACGTATAAAGATCTTCAGATTCTGCTCATCGACGACGGGAGTCCCGATCGAAGCGGGGCGATCTGCGACGAATATGCAAAAAAAGATGCGCGCGTTCGGTGCATTCACAAGCAAAACGGAGGCCTGAGCAGCGCGCGCAACTGCGGCATCGAGGCGGCGGCGGGGGAATACCTTGCGTTCGTCGATTCGGACGACGTTGTGGATAGTGAGATGATCTCTCTGCTCGTTCGCAACCTCGAAAAGAACGGCGCAGATCTTTCGGGAATGGCGTACCGCAATTTTTCGGGGGAGTGTCCAAAGGCCTCGCGGGAAACAAAATGCGAAGTGATCCGCGGCCGAAGCAAGGTCGAGCGGTATCTTCTGCGGGAAAACCGTCTGTACTGCGTGGTGCGGTATCTGTACAAAAAGGAGACGCTCGGGACGCTGCGGTTCGACGAGCGGATCCGCCTCGGGGAAGACCAGGATTTCATTTTCCGCTACGGGCAGAAATGTTCGGTGCTCGCGATGAGCGACTACGACGGCTATTTTTACAGACAGAACATGCAATCTATGTCGAACGGGAGCCTGCGCGAAAGTCACACTTTCGATCTGGAAAACCGCAAGGCAATCGCGCAAGCGGCGCAGGCGTGCAACCGCGCGTATGCGCGGACGCATTATCTGAAAGGCGTCATCGCGTTTGCCGTGCGCGGGATCCTGTACGGCGAGGAGAAAGAGGGCTATGTCGCCGCATACCGCAAGATCGTAAAGAAAAGTTTTTGGAAAATTCTGTTCGGGAAGGGCATGCCCTTTTCGTATAAGGGTATGGCGCTGCTGCTGTGTCTGCCCGAAAAATCGGCGTACAAGAGCGTGCGCGCGCTGGCAAAGGGAAGACTATGAAAAAGATTCTGGTTGTGGGAATGAGCCGCACCGTGGCGGGCGTCGGGGCGGTAATACTCAACGTCGTGAGCAATCTCGACCGCACAAAGTACGAACCCGTGGTTCTGATGACGTACGAATCGGAGTCGAGAAAGACGCTCGAACAGATGCACGTGCGCATCGAAAAGGTGACGCCCTTCGGCGAGAGCCGCCGCAGATACCGCCGCGACGTGGAAAAGGTCTTTCAAAAAGAGCATTTCGATTACGTGTGGATCAATAACACGAGCAAGGTAAACGTCGATATTTTTAAGATCGCGAAAAAGTACGGCGCGGTGACGATCGCGCATTCGCACGGCGAGAGCGTGGAAGGGCCGCTGTACAAGCGGATCGCGTTCCGTCTGATCGAGCTGTTCACGACGCCCGTGTTTTATCGGAACCTGGACATCGCAATGGCGTGTTCGGAAAGTTCGGCAAACTATTTTTACAGTAAAAAGTACCGCAAAACGCACCGCGTTTACGTCATGCCCAACAGTATCGACGTGCAAAAATTCGTGTTCGATAAAGAGGCGCGCGAGAGCGTGCGGCAGGAATTTTGCTGGAGCGGGCAGGATACGGGCATGATTTTTGTCGGGCGGCTGACGCAGGTCAAAAACCCCGTGCTTTTGCTCAAAGCGATGCGTCGTCTTCCCGATCGGTACAAGCTTTTGTTTGTCGGGAGCGGGGAATTGCAGGAAGATTTGGAGCAAAAGACGCGGGAATACGGCTTGAAAGAGCGGGTCACTTTTGCGGGAAGCAGGAGGGACGTCGGGCGGCTTTTGAGCGGCGCGGATCTGTTTTTGCTCCCGTCCTTTCACGAGGGGCTCCCCGTGAGCGCGCTCGAAGCGCAGACGAACGGCCTGCCGTGCATTCTGTCCGACACGGTGACAAGAGAATGTATGCTTTTGCCCTCCTGCCGCATGGCCGCCTGCGACAGGGAAGATGCGTGGGCGGAAACCATTGCGGCCGTAAGCCCGCAGGAAAGGCTCCTGCGCGAAGAGGTACCGACGGAAGTAAAAGGGGCGGACAACGCGGAGTATGTCGCAAAGTTTGTAAAGATTTTGGAGCAGTACGCAAAATGAAGCAGAACACGGCATGGAAAAATCAAAATACCATGGTCATACAGGTTCTCATGATCCTTTCGGGGCTCGTGGAACTTTTATGTCTTTTTTTCCATGCTTTCGATAAAGAATTCTGCAATATATGCATGTTCTTTAACAGCTATGTTCTCATTCTTCTGATCGCGCTCTATTTTCTTTTTGCGGGGATCAACCTGCATTATCTGTGCTTTGTATTTTTTGCCTGCTTTTTCATCTTTCTGATGGGGCAGAAAATGTTTGTCTATTTCGAGACGGGCGGGTATGACGAATATCTGACCTTCCAGTTTCTCAAACTGGATCCCGACGAATATTTTGTATTCGCGCAGCTGATGTACGGGACGATCCTGTTTGTGTTTCTCGGGTATCAGTTCGGCAGAAAGTTTTTCAAAAAGGAGGCTTCGCCCCTTCGCGAGGACGACGCCTTTGCCGCCGCAGCCGCAGAGCGCAGGCAGAACGCGCTTTTTCGCGGTTACCGCAGAATTTTGTGGGTCTTGTTCGCGGTTTGCTTTCTCTGCTCGTTCTACATGCAGCTGAAAATCGTGATCGAAAAGGCGGACGTTTCCTATACGGACGGCTATCTGATCAACGTCGACGTCAATCCCGTGATCAAGGCGGGCAACTATCTGTTCCCGGGCTTTGCCTTTTTGCTCTTGGCTTCGCGCCCGAAAAAATGGGAAATGCTGGTCGTGCTCGTGCTTTTTGCGGTCGTGGAAGGGGGAATTCAGCTTCTGATCGGGCGGCGCGCCGTGCTTGCGTCCGTCGCGCTGTTCGTCGTGTGGTATCTGGTCTATTATTTCGGCTATCAGAAAAAGAAGATGCCGTCAAGATATCTGTTTATACTCGTGATTCTCGCGGTGGTGGGAATGCTTTTGTTCTGGTTCGTGGAACGGGTGCGTTCGGACAGCGACGAAGCCTTCGGTTTTTTCGGCGCCATCCGCGATTTCATGGTGTCCACGGGCGGGTCGGATTCGGTCATCGCCAACACCATTCACCGCGCGCACGATTTCCCGAAAAGCGGGATCGTGTACCTTCTCAACCCCATCAAAGAGGCGCTGTTCAACAACGTGCTCGTGCGTAAATTCATCGAGATCTTTACGGGGTATGCCGCCCCTTCGCTGGCGCAGGGGGAAGAATACGTGCAGGCGCACGACTCCTTTGCGCATTGGATCTCTTATCTTGTCAACAGCGAGCTGTATTGCAACGGCTACGGAATGGGCACCTCTTTCGTGGCGGAATTGTATCTCGCGTTCGGCAGGATCGGCGTGCTGTTCGGGTCGGCGGGCATCGGACTGCTCATTTTCAAACTCAGCAAGACAAATATCCGCAGCCTGTCGGTGGGCAGTACGGCGCTCAAAATGCAGCTGATCTATTACCTGTTCACGCTGCCCCGTTCGGGAGTGTTCGACTGCGCGACCAATCTGTTGTATTTGCTCTGCGCGGTGCTTATCTTCCGTCTGCTCTGTTTTGCATTCGGTCTGCGCGCAAGGAAAAATTGAGACATGGGAAATTATAAACAACTGACAAAAAACACCGCCATCTTTGCGATCGGTTCGTTCAGCGTCAAAGTCATTCAGTTTTTTCTGATGCCGATCGTCACGATCGCCATGACGGCGGAACAGTACGGCACGGCGGAATCGCTGGTGAGTCTGACGGAGCTGATCATTCCGCTCTGCACGCTGGGCTTGCAGGACGCGGTATTCCGCTTCGTGATGCTGCCGGACGTCAATTCCAAAAACGTCCTTTCCACGACGATGGCCATCGTGTTCGGCGGTTTTCTGCTCGTCTGCGGCGGCGCGGCGATCGCGGCGCTCAAAATGGACGCGAGACTGTGCCTGCTGTTTGCGGTATTGTATCTTTGCGTGGCGCTTTCCAACATCTGGGGACAATTCGTGCGCGGCAGCGGCAGGGTGAAAACCTTTGCGTTCAGCGGCATTTTACAGGCTCTGATGCTGGCGGGTGCGACGGCGATCTTCGTGTACTGGAAACATTGGGGAGCGTACGGGTATCTCTTGTCGCTGATCGCGGCCTATCTGAGCTCTTTGATCGTATTGTTCTTTGCAGGCGGCACTTTCCGTGCGATCGGCTTTAAGGGGTTCGACAAAGCATTGTGCAAAAAGATGCTGCGTTACGCCCTGCCGCTCATACCGAACATGCTGTGCTGGTGGTTCATTCAGGTAGTGAACCGCTACATTATCATCTATTTTGACGGAGAAGCGGGCGCGGGGTTGTACATTGCCACGTCCAAGATCGCCACGCTGATCAACATTTTCGGGACGATTTTTTTGCAGGCTTGGACGATCGCGACCGTCAAGAGCATGAACGACGAGGACAAAGGGGAATTCAATACCAATATTTTCCGTATCTATTCGACCTTTCTGATCTGCGCGGCGAGCGCGCTGATGTTTATTTTGCCCCTCGTTTCGGGATTTTTGCTGCAGGGGGAATTTGCCGGTTCCTGGCGGTATTCCGCCATCGGCGTATTCACGGCGATCATCAGCTGCTACGCTTCCTTTTTCGGGGCGTATTACGGCGCGGCGCTCAAAACAAAAATGGTCATGATCTCGACCGTCGCGGGCGCGGTGACGAATGTGATCGCGACCGTCCTGTTCGTTTGGCTTTGGGGGATCTCGGGCGCGTTCTTCGGGAGCCTTCTCGGCTATATCGTGCTGACGGCGATCCGCATTGTCGATACGCAGAAATATTCCCAGATGTCGTTCGGCTGGGTCAAAGAGATCTTTATTCTCCTGATCCTTCTCGCGCAGGCGCTCTTCGTTTTGTGGAGCGGAAAGTTTTCGATGGGCGTCTATTACGGGGTGCAGGCGGCGTTTTTGGCGATCGTGGCGGCGCTCAAATGCAAAGATCTTATCCGAATCGTAAAGATGATCGTGCAGCTTTTGAAAAACCGTAAAAAGTACCCCGTACCGCAGGGCGGAGAGGAAAATGCTTCCGCATCGGAAATTTGTGCAGGAGAGAATGCCGAAAAAGAGGGAGAAAGTTCGGCCGTAAAATGCGACGGGCAAAGGGAAGAAGGAGAGACAAAAGATGGGCAATGAAGATACGCTGAAAGCAAAACTTCTGGACATGGCAAAAGTGTTTCATGAATTTTGCACGGAGCACGGGCTTACTTATTTTATGATCGGCGGCACGATGCTGGGCGCGGTGCGGCACAAGGGGTTTATTCCCTGGGACGACGATATGGATTTCGGAATGCTGCGCAAGGACTACGACCGCATGATGCAGCTGCGCGCACAGCTCCCGCAGGGGTATTCGTTCAACGATTATAAGACGGCGGAGGGATACAAATACGGTTTTTGCAAGATGTACGACGAGAACACGACGTACATCGAATCGGCGCAGGACACGCGGCTGATCGGCGGGGTATTTATCGATATTTTCCCGCTGGACAACATCGGGGACGATCGTAAGCGGGCGGAAAACACGATGCGCAAGATCCGCAGGCGGAAATGGATCATCAACGGGATCTATCAGAAAGGGAAACGGACGACCCTCATAAAAACGCTGGGTACGAAAGCGCTGCAAATCTTGCCCGAAACGCCGCGCTGGTTCGATTGGCCGTATAAATTGGTCAAAAAATACAAGGACGTACCTACAAAATACATCACCAACGTCTACGGCGTGGCAAACGAGAGGGAAGTGATCCCGCTCGATTTTGTGGGGACGCCGAAGCTGTACGATTTTGAAGATACGCAGTTTTACGGCGTGGAAAAGTACGACGAATATCTCACGCGGATCTACGGCGATTACATGACGCCCCCGCCCGAAGACAAGCGGGGCGGGCATTCGATCTGCTTCGTAGATTACGATACGCCGTACAAAGAGTATATCCGCAAAGAACAGAGGAAGAGAAAGGAATGAATATAGCAGTGGTGCTGGCGGGCGGCGTCGGGAGCCGTTACGGCGGGGATATGCCCAAACAATATTGTATACTGAAAGGGAAAGAGGTCATTTCCTACGCGATCGAAGCGGCCAAAAAGAGCAAAAAGACGGACAAAGTGCTCGTCGTATGCGACAAAAGTTATCAAAAAAGAATTGCGGAAACGTACGGCACGGAAGTCTGCGACGGCGGAAGTACGCGCAATCTTTCCGTATACAACGCGCTCGCGTACATCAAAGAGCGCGGGTATGCCTGCAAAAAGGTCATTTTTCTCGATTCGGCGCGGCCGCTCATCCGCGCGGAGCTGATCGACGATTATATGGACAAGCTCGATGCGTACGACTGCGTCATCACGGGCCAGAAAATCGTGGACAGTCTCGGAAAGACGGGCATGCGGTATGTCAACAGGGAGGAGTATTACCTCATTCAGACGCCCGAAGCCTGCAATTTTTCCCTTCTTTGCAGCAGTTTCGATAAGGATTCCGACCGCACGGCGATTTGTCAGCTGATGCCCGAAAACAGTTCGCTGTACGTCAGCTATGCCATGAAAAACAACATGAAAGTGACGTATATGGGCGATCTGGAACTGATCGGAAGATTTTTGGAAGAGGACGTATGAATATCGGAGTGATCTTGTCCGCGGGCGACAGCAAGCGTTTCGGCGGATCCATGAACAAACAGTATCTCAAACTCAACGGTACGGAAGTGGTCGCGTACACGATCAAGGCGATGCGCGCCTGCAGGGCGATCGACGAAATTTTGCTGGTCGCCGATCGGGAAGAGTACGAAGCGGGGTATATTTCCCAAAAGTACAACGTGCGCTGCATTGCGGGCGGCGAAACGCGCAACCGCTCGATCTATAACGCGATCTGCTTTATCCGCGAAAATTATCCGTGCGATAACGTCGTCTTTCACGACAGCGTGCGGCCGCTCTTTCCCGCCAAGAAATTCGACGAGATCTTCGAAAACCTGCAAACGCACGACGCCGTCATCACCGTCGCCCCGATCAACGACGCGCTGGTGGATACAGGTTTCCGCCCCGAAAACAGGGAGAATTTTCAGCTGGTGCAAGCGCCCGAAGCGTTTCATTTTTCTCTTCTCAAAGATTTCGATCCCGCGCGCAAGGATCTTGCGATCGTCTCGCAGGTCGGAACCTGCGATATTCTGAAAATGCCTTCGGACGTCTTCAACATGAAGATAACCTATCCCGAAGACCTCTTTATTGCAGAACAGCTCACGCGCCTGCATTATTACAGCGTCAACCACAACGACAAATTCCTGCAAAGACAGAACCCGCAGAGCGTCCTGCTCCTCGGCGGTTCGGGCGGGGTGGGGCAGGCGATCGAAAAATACCTCACCGAGCATCACATTTTGTTCCGCGCGCCGCGGCACAGCGAACTCGATCTTTCCAAAATGACGGTACAGGATATTCGCGATTATTGCGGCGATTTCATGCCTGCCGCCGTCATCAATGCGGCGGCGGTGTACTACGACGACAACGACGGTCTGTCCGCCACGTTCGACGAGATCTTCAACGTGAACGTCAAGGCGAACGAGATCCTCATCGAATATGCCCTGTCTTTGGACAGGCGTGTCAACCTCGTCTTTATGAGCAGCAGCTCCTCGACCAGGGGAAGGGAAAAACTGACAAACTATTCCGCGGCAAAGGCGGCGCTCAACAGCATCGTGGAATCGCAGTCGAGGGTGCTCGCGGAGCGCGGCGTTTATCTCAATGCCGTGATCCCCGAAAAAGTCAACACCCCGCTGATCGAAAAGCTCCATAAAACCAAGATCAACCCGCGCGAACTTCTCGAACCCGAGGACGTCATCTGTGCGATCATGTATTTCGCCTCCTCCGACGAATACGGCCAGCTGGTGCATATCCGCAAGGGGCTTTGATCAAAAAATTATGCAACGTTCCCTAAAAAATAAAGCGATTGCGGGAGCGCGGCGCGCAAATTCGCGCCGCGCTCCCGCTTTTTTCGCGTCTGAATTTATACGGGGGCCGTCCGCAAAGGATTTGCGGACGGCCCCCGTTTTACCCGGCCGCGGAACGCGAAAAGGGGCAGATTTTCCTGTCGGGCAATCTTGCTTCGGGCGGTTTTGTTTTTTATAATGAAAAGGCAAACGCGGTACGGAAATTCTCCGTCCGCATTTAAAATCGGGAGGGAGAAAACATGATTTATTATTTCGATTCGGCGGGGAAATCGTTCCGATGCGTGCCGGAGCGCATCCGCCAGGGTTCGTCGGAAGCGAATTCGCTGACGCTGATCGCGCCGTTTGACGACAGCGCGCAGCTTGCGGTTTCCTTCTGTCTGCCCACGGGGGAAAGTACGCCGCGCTATTATATGCAGTTTATCGGGAGCATGGGCGGCTCCGTGACGGCGGAGGGCGGCAAGTTGTACGGTTGGAGGACGCTGCTTCCTGCGTTGGTCACGGCGCGGTTCGGGCTGGTGGCCGCGCAGTTTTTCCGCGTGGGGACGCAGGGGGACATTATGGCGACGGAAAAAGTGCTCTTTACCGTCGAGCAGGGAGTGGCTCCGTCCTTGCCGGAAGTTTCCGACAGCGACAGCATGCTGCAGATCCTGTCGGTGATCTCGCAGCTTCACACGGACGTAAAAAACGCGGCGTATGCCGCCCGCGCCCTGTACGGGTGGAACGAAACGTACGAGTACTCGGTAAACGAGATTGTGTATTGTCCCGATTCCTACGAACGGGGAAGTTTTGTCCGTTCGCTGATTTCGGAAAATACGAACGCGCCGTACGACGCGCAGGGAAAACTGAATACGCAGTATTGGGAAGAGGTCTGCCGTTTTGACGATGCGTTCGAGCAGGCGGCCGCGGCGGAACAGGCGAAGGCCGCCGCGCAGCAATCGGCCGCCGCGGCGTCGTCGAGCGCGGCCGCGGCGGCGACGGCGGAGGAATCGGCCGTAAACAGCGCCGCGGCTGCGGCGGAGAATAAAAATGCGTGTGCGCAGGCGGCACAGAGCGCCCGCGAGAGCGCGCAGGCGGCGCAGGAAGCATTGGAACAAGCGCAGCAGATCGTGGGCGGCGATTTTGCACAGCGGGCAGACCTGGAAAAAATCATCGACGGTACGACAAAAGTAGGATCGGCCGTCCGTGCGGACAGCGCGGCGTCTGCGGACAATGCGACGTACGCCATCAGTGCGGCCAATGCGACGAATGCCGCCAGCGCCCAGACGGCGGTCAAAGCGACGCAGGACGCGAGCGGCAACGTGCTGACGGCAACGTATGCAACGAAGACGGAACTTTCCGCAAAGCAGGATAAACTTCCGGCAAATATCGTGATCGGAAAAACGCTGACGTCCCTATCTTCGGGACAAAAATACATCGGATGCGCGCTCTCGGGCGTGACGGTTTCGGCCGCGGGGAGTTATTATCTTGTCAACTGCACGGGCAGCATTACGGTGAGCGGCACGTCCGCGAAAGTGTATATGACGGGCTGTCCGTCGCTGACGGTCAGCGGCATCACGTCGGGCAACTGGATCAACGTGTTTGTGGACGGCGTCGCAAATTACGAGGGGATGTCCCGCTTTTTAAACGGCGTGCAGATCGTGAAAAATTCGTTGTTCGGAAATGCGAATGCACCGTCCGAAAAGACGGTCACTTTTCCCGTAGCCTTTTCTTCGGATAATTACACGCTCGCCGTCGCTCCGAATATTCCCGACACAGACTATAAATATTACAAAGCGATGCCCGCCGTGGAGCACGTTTCGGCATCGCAGTTCAAGCTCAAATTTGTCAGTTTCGACGGCGGCGAGCAGGTCTCGCCCGCGGTAGATTACATTGCGATCGGAAAATGGAAATAGGAGAAAGACAACATGAAGTGGAAAAACGGATTTTATTGTGACGGCGAAGCCCCGGAAGGCGCCGTCGATCTCACGGACGAAGTGTACGAAGCGCTGCTGCGCGGCCAGCAAGAGGGGATGACCATTCAGGAGGAGAACGGATTTCCCGCTTTGCAGGATAAGCGGCCGAGTGCAGAAGAAATCGAACAAAAAAGGCAATACCTTTCCGACAAGCGCCGCCTTGTCAGCCTTACCGAGGACATCGTACAGTACGCCGCAGGCGAGGACGTCCCCTCATTTTCGGAGCGAAAGGAGGAATTTATCCGCCTGCACAACGCCGTGCGCCTCTACGAGGGAAAACCGGAACGCACCCTTCGCACAGATTAAACGAAATGCGCAGCTTTACTTTGCAAAGACGTGAAAGCCGAGTGCAGTTTTTGCCCGTCCCTTGCGGCGCAAAGCGGCGCCGCGCGGGACGGCGTGCGGGAAATTGAAGACAAATGCGTCATAAACCTCCAAATTCCGACATGGAATATACCACTGCAAAAAGAGCGAGGGTATCGGAATGTAGGAGTATATGGAGCGCCGCGCGCGGCAATGCGCGGAGTATATCCTGAAAACGGGGACGACGGTGCGCGATTGCGCGAAACACTTTAACATCAGCAAATCGACCGTACATACGGTAGTAATGATTCAGAACGTTTTATATGGATGGTTCAGTAAGCCCGTCTAGCGGCGGCAGAAACTTATATGCACCCCAAAAGTTGGAGACTTTTGGGGTGCATATTTTTATGTCAGGAGAAAAGAATTTTAATAAAAGTATGGCGCAAAGTTTAAAATATTCGTAAGAATGCAGTTGTATTTCTCACCACTGGTATTATCCTTGAACTAATCTATTCCCAACACTTTGAGGGTGGTTTGAATAAAATATGACGAAAAATATTCTCGCTGCAGTTGTTGCGGATGTGTTTTTTACCGCAGTAACATTTATTGGAAATAATGTTGAAGTGGTTTTTCTTACCCCAACATTTGTTATATAGTATTTTTTATACTTTTTCTGTTTCTAACCTATTGTCATATTGTAAATAATATTGTGGTTTTGTGTCTAATTTTGTTGAAATATGTATTGATTTATGTTATACTAACAACATAAAATAATTGCGTAAAATTATATAATTAGAGGAGCTTATATGAATATAGGCGTTGTTTTGGCTGGCGGAATAGGTAGCCGATTTGGGAGTAAGACACCAAAGCAATATCAAACACTTTGTGGGAAAGAAGTTATTTCATATGCGATTTCTGCATTAAAAAATTGTGAAATTATAGATAAAGTTATAGTTGTTGCGTCCAAAGATCTGTTTGAAAAATTGAAAAATCAATATGATGTCATTGTTGTTGAAGGAGGTAGTACGAGAAATCAATCTTTGTATAGTGCTTTATCCTATATTGCAGATAATTTTGATTGTGATAAAATTATTATTTTGGAAGCGGCAAGACCGATGATTACTCCTGATATTGTAAAATTTTATTTGGAAAAATTAAACGAATATGATGCAGTTATTACAGGTCAACATATTACAGACAGCCTTGGAAGCTTTAAGCAACATGTAGTAAATCGTAGTGATTATTATTTGTTACAAGCTCCAGAGGCATTTGATTTTAAACTTTTATATAAACATTTTGATTTGAATTCGGATATTACGGCAACAAATCAACAGCTGCCTTCGGATACAAAATTATTTGTAAATTTTAATTTTGAGGATAATTATAAGATAACGTATCATAATGATTTGCAATATTGTGAAGATTTAATGAAAGGGCGGCAAAACAATGAAATATAAACTGATAGCTTTTGATCTGGACGGAACATTGACGCAGCACAAGTCAAAAATCGATCTTGAGAACATGAATTTGCTGAATGAACTGAAAAAATCATATCGATGCTTGATGGTAGGAGCCGGTAGCTGTGAAAGAATTTATAAACAAATGAATGAATTTCCTATAGAAATTATTGGGAATTATGGGATGCAACAATCTCGTGTAGCAGATGGAAAATTGGATTTGGTAAAAAATGACCGATATATTGCGGACAGAGTTTTTTTTGATACTGCGGTTTATGAATTAAGGAAGTTGACGGGCTACACGGAGTATGTTGGGGACAGTGTGGAATATCATGAGTCTGGGGCAGTTACTTTTCCTTTGCTGGGAACGGCAGCAGCGCTTAAAGATAAACTGGCATTTGATCCGCAAGGGGTTAAACGCAGGGCTATTTATTCGATAGTGGCAGAAAAGTTTAAGGATTATAATTGTTTTATAGGGGGATCGTCTTCGTTTGATATAGTGAAAAAGCAATATGATAAATACAATGCTCTTATGAAATATGCTATTGAATGTGGGATAAAAAAAGAAGAGATACTTTTTGTTGGCGATGATTTTGAAACCGGCGGAAATGATGAGCAGGTTATACTCGGTGGAATAGATTGCGTGGTCGTTAAAGATTATCGATCAGTTGGGAAATTATTGCGGGATAAAAATATTCTTTAAAGGTGAATAAAGAGAGTATGAACATCGGAGTGATTCTTGCAGGGGGAATGGGGATGCGCTTTAATAGCCAGGTTCATAGCATGAGAATACAGGTATAAAAGCGGAAATACGCATACGTATTGTCGTTTTTGAATCGGTTTACGGCGGGACGATCGAAAAAAAGTGCCGCCGTTTTAAAATTCTGCGATGGTGAAAAGGAGAGAATTTAAGTGTATAAGCGCCATAAACCGTCATAAATTGTCATAATCCGACATAGAATATACCACTGCAAAAAGAGCGGGGGTATCGGAATGTGGGAGTATATGGAGCGCCGCGCGCGGCAATGCGCGGAGTATATCCTGAAAACGGGGACGACGGTGCGCGATTGCGCAAAACACTTTAATATCAGCAAATCGACGGTGCATAAGGACGTGACGGAGCGGCTGAAAGAGGTGGATTTGTCGTTGTGGGAAGAAGTGCGCAAGGTTTTGCAGAAAAACCTTGCGGAGCGGCACCTTCGCGGAGGGGACGCCACGCGGCGAAAGTACAGCGCCCGCAAACCGCAGGATGGCAGAATTTTGCAGTCGGTGCGGAAATTTTGAGGGTTGCCGTATCTTCCTGCAAACAAGGGGGCGGGAGCATACTATGCTCCCGCCTTCGTTTTCTTTTAAAAGTCCGCGCGCCGCGCCTTTTTGTAGCAAAACCGTAAGGCCGCCCTCGCAAATTTTTTTGCGAGGGCGGCCTTTCAAAAATATTCGTTACGGCGGTTTCACGGGGAGGACGTCACAGTTTGCGCAGGCGGCCTTGCGGCGTGTAAATGCCGTGTCGCAAAAGGTGTTTTATGGGACGGAAGTTTTTTTGCGAGGGACGGCTTTACGGCGGAAGAACGCTTTTGGCAAGGGACAGAGGGAGGGGGACAATCTGAAAACGCGGGCGGCAAGGGAAAAAATCTGCCTGAAATTGTATGGGAATAATCGCCCCCGAATTATTGAAATTTTCCCGAATTTGTGCTAAAATAAAGCAAATCACAGTCAATTTGTTGTTATTGTTGTGCAACTTTACAATTTTCTTGCAAGAGAGAGAAAGTTTATGGCAAAATTTATGGGAATCGACGTAGGTTCGACGACGGTCAAAGTCTGCGTCCTTTCGGAAGAGTACGAAATTTTATATACGAGTTACGAGCGGCATTTTGCGCGCGTGAAGGAATGTGTTTTAAACCAGCTTTCCATCGTGGAAGAAAAGTTCGGCGGCGGAGAATTTCGCGTCAGCATCACGGGTTCGGCGGGGCTGGGGCTTGCCGAGCGGGCGCACATTTCCTTTGTGCAGGAAGTGCAGGCGGCGTTTACGGCGATCCGCAAGTATTATCCCGACGCGGACGCGGCGGTGGAGCTGGGCGGGGAAGACGCCAAGATCATCTTTATCACGGGCGGCACGGAGCAGCGCATGAACGGTTCGTGCGCGGGCGGAACGGGCGCGTTTATCGACCAGATGGCGACGCTTTTGAACATTACCGTCGACGAGATGGACAAACTGTCCCTGCGGGCGGAAAAAGTGTACCCGATCGCATCGCGCTGCGGTGTCTTCGCAAAATCGGACATTCAGCCGCTTTTAAACCAGGGTGCGAAGAAAGAGGATATTTCGGCGAGCATTTTCCAGGCGGTCGTCGATCAGACGGTTTCGGGCCTCGCGCAGGGCAGACGCATCAAAGGCAAGGTATTGTTTTTGGGCGGGCCGCTGTATTTTATCAAGGGCCTTCGCAAGGCGTTCAAGGAAACGCTCGGCCTGGACGACGAACACGCCGTATTTCCCGATAACGCTCCCTGTTTTATGGCCATCGGTGCGGCACTCTATTCCAAAAACGCGGACGCAATGCCCCTTTCGAAGATCATCGAAAGCATCGCGTCGGTGCGCGAAAGCGACGATATCGCGACGGGCGATCCGCTCTTTAAAGACAGGGCGGAGTACGACGAATTTGTGGCGCGGCACAAGGCGAGCGATCTGGAATTTGCGGACATCAAAACGTATAAAGGGGACGCCTATCTCGGCATAGACAGCGGTTCGACGACGACAAAACTCGTACTCATCACGCCCGACTGCAAATTGCTCTACCAGCATTACCAATCCAACAACGGGCAGCCTTTGGACATCGTTCTGGAGCGTCTGCGTGAAATTTATTCGCTGGCGGGCGGACGGATCCGCATTTGCGGGGCGGCAGTCACGGGATACGGCGAGGATATGCTCAAAGCGGCGCTCAAAGCAGATTTCGGCATCGTGGAAACGGTGGCGCATTTCAAGGCGGCGCTCCATTTCAATCCGAAAGTAGATTTCATCATCGACATTGGCGGCCAGGACATCAAATGCTTCAAGATCAAGAACGGGGCGATCGACAACATCATGCTCAACGAAGCGTGTTCTTCGGGTTGCGGGTCGTTCATTCAGACCTTCGCCAAGGCGATGGGCATGGAGATCGACGAGTTTTCCAAACTCGGCCTCTTTGCGAAGCACCCCGTGGAGTTGGGCAGCCGCTGTACGGTGTTCATGAACAGCTCGGTCAAGCAGGCGCAGAAAGAGGGCGCGAGCGTGGAAGATATTTCCGCGGGCCTTTCTTCGTCCATCGTGAAAAACGCGATCTATAAGGTGATCCGCGCCAAAACTCCCGACGAGCTGGGCAACAACATACTCGTGCAGGGCGGTACGTTCCTGAACGATGCGGTTTTGCGCTGTTTCGAACTGGAAACGGGCAAAAAGGTCGTCCGCCCGGGAATTGCGGGACTGATGGGCGCGTTCGGCGCCGCGCTGTACGCAAAGGAAAACGTCGTCGGCGCGAGTACGCTGATTTCCGAAGAGGAGCTGAAAGGCTTTACATACACTTCCAAGAGCCATACCTGCAAGGGCTGCACGTCCCATTGCAACGTCAACGTGATCGGATTTTCGGACGGCAGAAAGTTCATTTCGGGCAACAAATGCGAAAAGGGCGCGGGGCTCAAACCGCATTCGGACGAGCTGGATATTTACAGTTATAAATACGAACGTATTTTAAAAAGCACGACGGGCGCGAAAGGAAAGCGCGGCAGGGTCGGGCTTCCGCTGGCGCTCGGGTTTTACGAGCAGCTGCCCCTTTGGGCGGGATTTTTCGAAAGCTGCGGGTTTGAGGTCGTTTTGAGCGAGCAGTCCTCCCGAAAGTTGTATTTCAAGGGCCAGCACACGGTGGCGAGCGATACCGTCTGTTATCCTGCAAAGCTCACGCACGGGCACATCGAAAGCCTTTTGGACCAGGGCGTAGATTTCATTTTCTTCCCCTGCGAGAGCTATAACCTGGACGAACACGATTCGATGAATCATTATAATTGCCCCGTCGTCGCCTATTATCCCGAGCTTCTCAAAGCGAACAACGAACGGCTGAACGAAAAGAATTTTATCATGCCGTACCTCGATTTGAACGACGAAAAGACCACGGCGCGCGCTTTGAAACACGCGTTGGCCCGCTATAAGCTGTCGTCGAAAGAGATCGCAAAAGGGTTAAAAGAGGGGTTTGCGCGCCTTGATGCGTACCACGCAGACATACGCAAGAAAGGGGCGGAGATCCTCGAAAAAGCGGAAAAGGAAGGAAAGGCGATCGTCGTGCTTGCGGGGCGGCCTTACCATATCGACCCGGAAATCAACCACGGAATCGGAAAACTGCTCACGTCGCTGGACGTTGCGGTGCTTTCGGAAGACAGCGTGTTCGAAAAGGGGAAACAGGTGCTGGTCAACGTTTTGAACCAATGGACGTACCATGCGCGCTTGTACCGTGCGGCGGAATATGTGACCGAGCATCAGAATATCAATTTAGTGCAGCTCGTATCGTTCGGGTGCGGGATCGACGCGATCACGACGGACGAAGTGCGGGCGATTTTGGAGAGCCGCGGCAAACTGTATACGCAGATCAAGATTGACGAGATCAACAACCTCGGGGTCGTAAAGATACGTCTGCGCAGTATGCTTGCCGCCATAGAAGAGCAAAAGAGGCGGTCGGATGAAAGAAAATAAAGGTACGGTAGCTGATTTTCGCGACGAATATCCGAAATTCACACCGGAAATGAAACACACCCACAAGATCCTCGTGCCGGATATGCTGCCCTTTCATTTTGAGATCATTGTGGACTTTTTGAGGAAAGAAGGCTGGGATATCGAGGTGCTGCACAACGATTCGCGTGCGGTGATCGACGAGGGATTGAAGCACGTGCACAACGATACCTGTTATCCCGCATTGTGCGTGACGGGGCAGTTTATCGATGCTCTGAAGAGCGGGAAATACGATACCGAACACACGGCGGTGATGATCACGCAGTCGGGCGGCGGCTGCCGTGCGTCCAATTATATTCCGCTCATTCGCAAGGCGCTCAAAGCGGAATTTCCGAAAGTGCCCGTGATCTCTCTGAATTTTGCGGGTCTGGAAAAGGACAGCGGGTTTCCCATGGGGCTCAAAACGCTGCTCAAACTTGCGTTTTCCGTCTTTTACGGGGACACGCTGATGTCTTTGTACAACCAGTGCAAGCCGTATGAGCTGGAAGAGGGAGCATCCGACAAGGCGCGGGAAGATTGTCTTGCGATCATCCGCACGGCGATCGATAAAAACAAGTACCGTTCCTATAAAAAATGGACGAAAGCCATGCTCGAGCGCTTTGCGCAGGTAAAGCGCAGCAAGGAAAAGAAAGTGAAAGTGGGGATCGTCGGGGAGATCTACGTGAAGTATTCCCCGCTCGGAAATTCGCATCTGGAAGACTTTCTGTATTCGGAAGGGTGCGAGCCCGTTGTTCCCGCGCTGATGGATTTTGTGCTCTATTGCGCCGTGAACAATATCAACGACGCAAAGCTCTACAACAAAAAGAACGCCGCGACGCCGCTCTTTAAACTTGCTTATAAATATCTGCACCATGTGCAGGTGAAGATTATACGGATTACGGAAAAATACGGTTTCGAGCCTCTGCACGATTTTGAACATTTGCGCAGATGCGCAGATAAGGTCATCAACCAGGGCGTAAAGATGGGAGAAGGCTGGCTGATCCCCGCGGAAATGGCGGCTTTGGCGGAGACGGGTACGGACAATATCGTCTGTGCGCAGCCGTTCGGGTGTCTTCCCAACCATATTGCGGGGAAGGGCACGATCCGCACGCTGAAGCAGATGTACGAGCACGAGAACATCGTGGCGGTCGATTACGACCCCTCCGCGACAAAAGTAAACCAGGAAAACCGCATCAAACTCATGCTCGCCACCGCGCGTGAAAACCTCGCCTTGGAAGAGGAAAAAGAAGCCGCTGCCAAAAAAGACTGAAAACTTTTCAAAAAAGCAAAGTGTATCAAAGGATCTGCAGGTTCTTTGATGCACTTTTTAAGTTTGGCCGTATGTATTGACGGGATGGCATTATGGGAAGATAGTGGTTTCTGCTGTGATCCGATTGGTTTTTGAGCAGCGTTTGCTTTGCCGTCTTATGTTTTACAGGGATAGTCGGGATTGGCGTACTTATAGCGTCGGCAGGAAACGGTCTCAAAAAATGTAAAAAAATTTGCTGATTTTATCATAAAAAAGCGACGGAAAAAGGAAGCATAAACGAAAAAATCTGTTATAATAGAGCGGAAGAAGTGCGGGAAAGGGTTATCGGAAAACAAGGCCCTTGCAAAGAGGAATGCGTATGAAGAAAATTTTGCTGATCGCGACGGGCGGTACGATCGTAAGCCGCTTGGGAAAAAACGGACTCACGCCGCAAATGCGCGCGGATGAGTTATTGAATTATGTGCCGCAGTGCAGGAATTTCTGCGAGGCGGAGGCGCTGCAACTGATGAATCTGGACAGTACGAATATGTGTCCGCGCGACTGGGAGGTCATAGCGGGGGCGATCCGTACGCATTATGACGATTTCGACGGGTTTGTGATCTGTCACGGGACGGATACGATGGCGTTTACGGCGGCCGTGCTCTCGTATATGATTCAGAACAGTCCCAAGCCCATTGTTCTGACGGGCTCGCAAAAGCCGATCGATCTGGAGATCACGGACGCGCGTACGAATCTTGCGGACAGCCTTTTGTACGCTTCCGACGATGCGTCATCGGGTGTTTGCATCGTATTTGACGGAAAGGTGATCGCGGGAACGCGCGCCAAAAAGATGCGCACGAAAAGTTACAATGCCTTTTCTTCCATCAATTATCCGTGCCTGGCGGTGATCCGTGACGGCAATATACTGCGTTACAACCAGGTAAAATTGCAGGGTAAACCGCTGTTTTACGAAAAACTGGACAGCCGCGTGGGGGTATTCAAGCTGATCCCCGGCGTGCCGTCGGATATTTTGGATTATTATTTTCATCTCTTCGATGCCGTGGTGATCGAAAGTTTCGGGACGGGCGGGATCCCCGATGCGCCGTACTATCAGTTTGCGGAGATCATTGAAAAGTGGCGCAACCGCGGAAAGATTCTCGTAATGTGTACGCAGGTCACCAACGAGGGGAGCGACATGAGCGTCTACGAAGTGGGAAAGAGCGTGAAAAACAAATTCGGACTCCTGGAAACGTATGACATGACGCTGGAAGCCGCCGTGACGAAACTTATGTGGATCCTTTCGCTTACCCACGAGCGGGACGAGGTGCGCCGGTTGTTCTATACACCCGTCAATTACGACATTCTCTATCCCGTCCGCTGATCGGAGGAAAGAAAAAACGAAAGCGCCGCGGCATTCGCGGAGCTTTGCCGAAAATATTTCCCTTTTTGGGAGTGTGGCGAAAGCGCGTTGATTGCAGGAGAAGAAAATCGGTCGGGAATTTGAAATCCAATCGTGTATTTTGGCGGGAGAGGAAAAGTAAAGCATTTTTCCGCTCCCGTCGGCATACAATAGCGTATGATTGTGTTAAAAAAAGGCGCGGTTGTTGCCGCGGCGGTGCTTTTGTGTATGTTGCTGCTCTCGTGCATGGGACTTTCGGCCGTAAGCTATGCGGGAGCGGAAAGGGCGGCCTATTGCGTTGTTTTAGACGCGGGGCACGGCGGTGTGGATCCGGGGGTGCTCGGATCGGTTTCGCACGTAAAAGAGAGTGACGTCAACTTAAAAATCGTGCAAAAGCTGCAAGAATTGTTTTCGGACGCAGGCTTTCGGGTCGTTCTGACACGGAAAAACGAGGGCGGGCTATACGGTCTTCCGACAAAGGGATATAAGCGGCGGGATATGGAAAAGCGGCGGGAGATCATTCAGGAATCGCAGGCAAATTTAGTGATCTCCGTGCATCAGAACAATTTTACGGCAGACCGCACGCGTTACGGCGGACAGGTGTTTTTCCGCGATGGCGATGAAAATTCGGCCGCGTTTGCCGAAGAGATCCAGTCGCGGCTGAATACCCTCAGCGGCAGGCAGGTTTCCGCGCTTAAGGGCGATTTCTTCATGCTTGAATGTACGAACGCGCCTTCCGTTCTCGTGGAATGCGGCTTTTTGTCCAATGCGAGAGAAGAGCAGCTCTTGCTTTCGGACGAATATCAGACGCAGGTCGCGGACGCCGTCTTTCAGGGGACGCTCGCGTATCTTTGCTGAAAAAATTTTATCGGAAAATTTCGGATGTACCCTTTCGGCCGCCGTGCCTTGCGCATATGCGCAGGCACGGCGGCCTTTCATACAAGAACCGACCGATGACAAGTAACCTGCAAAAAACAGCCTTTCATGTAAAAACCGCACGACGGCAGACAGTACGTGAAAAACGACTTTTCAAACAAAAAATTGACCTACGACAAGCCCGAAAAAACGGCGTTTTCACAAAGATTGCCCGACGGTAAAGAGTCCAAAAAAATCGGTTTGCTGCAAAATATTTTTTGCGGCAAACCGAACTTTACGGAAAATCTGTCCGAAGGAAAGGGCGGGAGAAAAAATTTGTCGGGAAGGAAAAACGGGTGCGGCGGAGAGAGGGCAAATGTTTGCGCGCGCGTTTAAAATAGTATCCGCGTATTTATTGAATTTTTCAAACGGGTATGGTATAATGATTTTATGGTTAAATTTAACGAGAGGATGTCGGAAGAGCGGGCGAAGGGAATGAATGCCGTCGTGCTTGCGTTTATCGGGGATGCGGCGTACTCGCTTTATGTGCGGGAGTCGCTGGTATTTGCGTCCGATTACAAGACGGGGGTATTGCAGAAGCTTTCGTCGGAGCGGGTGAGTGCGAAGGGGCAGGCGGCGCTGGTGGAGCGCATATACGAGAGGCTGACGGAGGAAGAGCGGGAGATATTTCTGCGGGGCAGGAATGCAAAGAAGCCGACGAAGAGCAAGAATGCGACGGTGGCGGAGTACAATCTTTCTACGGGATTTGAAGCGGTGATCGGGTACCTGTATCTGACGGGGAATTACGGCCGCATGGACGAACTGATCGGCGGAGACGGAGATGAAAATTGAGGGACGGAATGCCGTGCTGGAGCTTTTGAAGAGTGAGGCGACGGTGGATAAAATTTTAATGCAGAAGGGAGCGGAGCGTTCTGCGGGCCGAATTTTTGCGATGGCGCGGGAGAAGAATATCCGTGTGCAGTTTGCGGAAGGGAAGGCATTGGATCGGGAGAGTGAAACGGGCAGGCACCAGGGGGTGATCGCCTATGTATCCGATTACGAATATGCAGATTTTGACCGTTTTCTGGAAAAGAAGGAAGGGCCGCGCTTCGTAGTGATCTGTGACGGGATCGAAGACGTGCACAATCTCGGGAGCATTCTGCGTGTGGCGGAATGTGCGGGAGCGGACGGAGTGATCCTGCCGAAGAACAAGAGCGCGCAGGTGACGGGCGCGGTGGTGCGCATATCGGAAGGCGCGGCGAATCACATAGCGGTGGCGCGGGTGCCTGGGGTCAATTTTGCGATCGACGAACTGAAAAAGAGCGGGTACTGGGTTTACGGACTGGAAGCGGACGGCGAGAGCATTTACGAAACCGATCTTCGCGGCGACATTGCGTTGGTAGTCGGGGGAGAGGACAGAGGGATCTCGCGGCTGACGCGGGAGAAATGCGACAAAGTCCTGTCGCTGCCGTTGAAGGGGAAGGTCAATTCGCTGAACGCGTCGGTGGCGCTGGGCATAGCGGCGTATGAGGCGGTGCGGCAGAGATCATGACGGACGAAAAGATGGCATTGGCGGCGCAGGCGGGCGACCGTGCGGCGGCGGAAAAACTTCTTGAAAAGTACAAAAACGCGGTGCGCGGGATCGCGCGCGGGTATTTTCTGGAAGGCGGCGATGCGGAAGATCTGGTGCAGGAAGGCATGATCGGTTTGTATTCGGCCGTGACGGGGTATCGTGACGGCGGGATGAGTTTCAAGAATTTTGCGTATCTTTGCATCCACCGTCGCATTTTGAGCGCGGTGAAGAGTGCGGCGCGCAAGAAGCATACGGCGCTGAACACGTATGTTCCGCTGTTCGATGCGGACGGGCAGAGCCTGGAGCTGATCACGCAGGAAAATCCCGAAACGGTGCTGATCGGCGGTGAAGAGCGGGGCGAATTTCTGGCTTTGCTTCAAAAAAATTTAACGGCGGCGGAGTATACGGCGCTGACCGATTATATGGAGGGGCTCAGCATATCGGAGATCGCGCGCAAGGAAGGAAGGAGCGAAAAGAGTGCGGAAAATGCCGTGCAGCGCGCGAAAAAGAAGGTTTTGCAACTTTTGAAGGACAGAAAAAACGGAGCGTGACGCGGGAAAAATTCCCGCCGAGGAGAAAATTATGGCATATCAGGCGTTGTACCGTGCGTTTCGTCCGTCCACGCTGGACGGGCTCGTGCGGCAGGAGCATATCGTAAAAATACTGAAAAATCAGATCGAGACGGGCAGGGTCGGGCACGCGTATTTGTTTTGCGGGCCGCGCGGCACGGGCAAGACGAGCACGGCGAAGATCTTTGCCAAGGCGATCAACTGTCTGCATCCCGTGGACGGTTCGCCGTGCGGGAAGTGCGAGGTTTGCAAGGCGCTTGCGGATCCCGCGAACCTGGATATTTCGGAGATCGACGCGGCGTCCAACAACGGCGTGAACGAAATGCGCGATCTGCGCGAAAAGGTGCAATATCCCCCCGTATCGGCGCGCTTTAAGGTTTACATCATCGACGAAGTGCACATGCTTTCCGATTCTGCGTTCAACGCTCTTTTAAAGACGCTGGAAGAGCCGCCCAAACACGCGGTGTTCATTTTGGCTACGACCGAGCCGCACAAACTTCCCGCGACGATTTTGTCGCGGTGCATGCGGTTCGATTTCAAGCTGATCCCGCAGGAAGACATCGAAGAGCATCTGAAAAAAATACTCAAAGAGATCGGGAAGGAGTACGAAGACGAAGCGGTTTCCGCGATTGCGCGGGCGGGGGCGGGCAGTATGCGCGACAGCCTGTCGGTGGCGGATATCTGTATTTCGTACAGCAAGGGCAAGCTGACGTATGCGGACGTATGCGAAGTGCTGGGTTCCGCGGACTTTTACGAGGTGGCGAAACTCGGGGAGAGCGTTCTGAAAGAGGACGCGTCGGCGGCGCTTTCCGAGACGGAAAAGGTGATCGCGTCGGGCAAGGGCGTGGGCGTACTGGCGAAAGACATGCTCACCTTTTTGAACCGTTGCACGATCGCGAAGACCTGCCGCAACGCGCAGGAACTTTTGGGACTTCCCGCCGAAATGTTTGCGGAAGTCAAGCGCATAGCGGACGAGGCGGAAGGCCGTAAAATTTTGCGCACGAGCGAAATTTTCGCGCAGGTGGAAACGGATCTTCGCTATTCCACGTCGCCGCGCATCATTTTCGAGACGGCGATCGCCAAGGCATGCCTCCCGCAGGCGGACAGAGATATACTGACTTTGGCGCGCCGACTGGACGCTCTGGAAGCGAAATTACAGAGCGGCGGCTTTACGGCATCGCCCGCCGCGGCGCAGGCGGCCCCGTCCATGCGGCAGACGGAGGAAGCGGACAGTCCCTTTGCGGAACGCGTGCCGCGCGCTCCGCGCCCGCGCATGGCGGAGGAAGAACCGCCCGCGGATATTTTTTCCGCGCCGCGCACATCGTTTGCGGACCGCAAAATCGAAGTTTCGGGCAACGCCTTGGAAAACAGAAAGGCGGCGGGCGCGCTGTTCATGCGGTCTTTGCGCAAAAATGTAAAGAGCGGGGTGCTCTTTACCATGTGCCAGGATCTGGAAACCTCGTTCGAAGGGGACACGTTCGTGCTCGCGACGGACAACGAGATCATCGCGTCCAGGCTCAACAGTCCGGAAAATCATAAGAGCTTGCAGCAGGCGCTGGAAGCGATCGGGATCCGCGATTTTGTGGTGCGGCAGAAAGGGCAGAAGACGGATCCCGCCAAAGAGCAGATCGAACAGCTTAAACGCGATTTTCCCGATACGGAAATCGACGTAAAATAAGCGCGGCGAAAGAAACAAGATGATTTGCAGGCAGAATGCAGGGCCTGCGTTAAAAAAGAGCGCGGAGAGCGCGCGGGAAAAGAAAAAGGAAGGAAAGAAAAAATGGCAGGATTCAAAGGCGGAATGGGCGGCGGAAACATGCAGAACCTGATGAAGCAGGCGCAGAAAATGCAGGAACAGCTGCAGGAGACGGAGAAGCTCCTGGAAGACTGGGAGATTGTGGGCACGAGCGGCGGCGAAGCGGTGGTCGTGTACATGAACGCGAAGAAGAAGATCGACGGGATCGAGCTGGACCCGAAGGTGGTGGATCCCGAAGACGTGGAGATGCTGGAAGATCTGATCATGGCGGCGATCAACGACGGTTACAAGAAAGCGGACGAAGTGTACAAGGAGAAGATGGGCCCGTTCGGCGGAATGGGCGGAATGGGAGGCCTTTTTTAAGCGATGCAAGTGTACATTGAACCGATCGGCAGGCTGATCAACGAGTTTTCCAAGCTCCCGGGGGTGGGAAAAAAGTCTGCCCAGCGGTATGCCTATAAGATCATCGACATGACGGAGCGGGAAGCGCAGGAATTTGCCGCGGCGATCCTGAACGTAAAGAAGAAAGTGCGTTACTGCAAGGTGTGCGGCAATTTTACGGAAGAGGAAGAGTGCGAAATCTGCCGTGAGCGCGATCATCGGGTGATCTGCGTGGTCAAGGAGCCGAAGGACGTCATCGCGCTGGAAAAGCTGCACGAATACAAGGGCGTGTACCATGTTTTGCACGGCGTGATCAACCCGATGGAAGGGATCGGGCCGAACGATATCCGCATCCGCGAACTGCTTGCGCGCGTGCAGGAAGAGCCCGTCGAGGAAGTGATCCTCGCGACTAATCCCGACGTGGAAGGGGATGCGACCGCGCTGTACATTGCCAAACTTTTAAAGCCGCTGGGCATCAAAGTGACGCGGCTCAGCCGCGGCATTCCCGTCGGTTCGGAAATCGAATACACCGACGACGTGACCCTTTCCCGCGCGTTCATCGAGCGGAAGGAAATTTAGCAAATTGTTCGCGTACCGTGGGTACGTATGTGTAAATTTTTGACAAAAATCAGAAGATTCGGAGGGAACTGGATTGAAAAAAATAACCGTGCTGGGCTGTGGCAGATGGGGATCGTTTATTGCATGGTATCTTGCGACGAAGAAGGGGAAAGAAGTCTGGTCCTGGGGGCCGGAGGGTGACTATTCGTACGAAGTTTTGAAAAACACGGGCAAGAACGAATACGTCACGCTGGACAAGAGCATCGTTTTAACCTGCGATCTTGCGAAAGCGGTGGCGCGGGCGGAGCTGATCATCATTTCGATCAGTTCGCAGGGGGTGCGCGGCTTTATCGAAAAGATCAAAGCGTGCGGCGACGTTTCCGACAAATATTTCGTGCTGTGCATGAAGGGGATCGAAGTGGAGACGGGCGAACGCTTATCGCAGATTTTGATCGACGCGGGCATCGCAAAGGAAAAGATCGCGGTGTGGGTAGGCCCCGGGCATATCCAGGATTTTACGGCGGGGATCCCCAACTGCATGGTCATCGACAGCTACGACGTGGCGCTCAAAAAGATGCTGGCGGACGATTTCAAGAGCGACCTGATCCGTTTTTATTACGGCAACGACATAATCGGCACGGAGATCGGCGCGGCGGCAAAGAACGTGATGGGCATTGCGGCGGGCGTTCTGGACGGCGGCGGAATATCCACGCTGAAAGGGCCTTTGATGTCGCGCGGGGCGCGCGAAGTGGCGCGGCTGATCAAGGCGCTCGGCGGAAACGAGCTTTCCGCGTACGGTCTGGCGCACCTTGGCGATTACGAAACAACGCTCTTTTCGCACCATTCGCACAACCGCATGTACGGGGAAATGCTGGTGAAAGGGCAGAAGTTTGAAAAACTCGCCGAAGGGGTCATGACGGCGGCGGCCATGAAAAAACTGGGCGAAAAACTCGGCGTGGAACTTCCCATCACCGATGCGGTCTATGATATCTGCTTTACCGATTCTCCCCTCAACAACAAAGACGGGAAGAACCTGTGCATGGATATTATTCTGAAACTTTTTTCGCGCGATACCAAATTTGAATTCTGAGAGAAAAATTCTGTTAAAAAAATAAGGAGAGAATTATGAAAAAGGCAATACTTTGTATGTTGCTCGGGGTACTTGTGCTGTTTGCGCTTGCAGGCTGTGCGGAGGGCGGAAACACGAAAAGAGCGGAGGTCACCCTGAACAAGAAATATGTGTTTGAGGATAGCATAGCTTTGGAAGAGGGCGAGCAAAATTATTACGTGTTCACGGACAGTGACGAGGGATATTATCACTTTTATGCCCGCTATTCCAGTGTGGGATCGGAAGATATCAGAGACTATACCATATATTTTAAATATTATATTGCGGACGATATGCTGAACTGTTTCTTTGATTCCGTCGTGTACGGGGAAAAACATACGCTAGGGACGGATATGGTGGATAGCTTTTGGGAGAATGCGTTTATGGCAAACGAGAATTATCTGATGAGCATGGACAGGAGTTACTATTTCAACGTAGATTTTCTGGAAAAGGAGATCCCGAATTTCGGGAAATAAATTTTCGTCGTAAAAAGAGAAGGGGCGCCGTCCTGCATGCAGCAGGACGGCGCCCCTTCTCTTTATATTTTGTTTTCCGCTTTTTGCAAAAGGCGGATACATTCGCTCAGATGGTAAAACAAATCGTCCAATTCCTCTTCGGAAAGAACGCCGAGTTTTGCGCGGAAGCCGTCCATTGCCCGTTTGGAATAGAATTTTGCGAGTTCGACGCCTTCGGGCAGAAGGGAAACGTTGACCTGGCGGCGGTTGTTTCCGTCCGTCTCGCGGGTCAGCGCGCCGCGCGTTTCCAGATCGCTGACGATGCGCGTCATCTGCTGGTTGGATACGCCCAGCCGTTCGGCCAGTTCGCTCATGCTGATCTTGTTCATTTTTCTTAGAATCAGCAGGCAGAAAATTGCGTGCCGCGGAAGTTTTTCCTCGTTTTTGCCGTGGGGCGAGGCGATATAATCGCGCCGCAGCTGCGGCATTGCGGAACATACCATCCGCGCCAGTTTTTCGATCTTTTCTTCTTTCACCGCTCTTTCTCCTTTTTTTAAATTATAATCTCTGCCGCCGCGCTTGTCAATCGTTTTGCACACTTTTCACAAATGTTAAATATAAATATATGTGAAATGTTTGACAGAAGTGCGGCGGGCGTGCTATAATTTGCAACGAGTAAAAAACGAGAGAATTTCAAAGAGGTATACATGCTTAGGGTTTTTAAAACTTTGAAATGGAAGGAGTGGATCTACATATTGTTGGGGGTAGGGTTCATCATACTGCAGGTATGGCTGGATCTGACGATGCCCGACTATATGGAAGAGATCACGAAACTTGCGGTTTCGGGCGCGGCGACGGGCGGAGAGATCTGGAAGAACGGAGCTTTAATGCTCGGCTGTGCGCTGGGGAGTGCGGGAAGTTCGATGCTGGTCGGGTATTTTGCGGCGCGGATCGCGGCGGCGGTGTCGTTCCGTCTGCGGAGCGCGGTATTCGGGCAGGTGGAAAATTTTTCGATGGAGGAGATCAACCGTTTTTCGACGGCGTCTCTCATCACGCGCACGACAAACGATATTCAGCAAGTGCAGATGGTGATATCGATGGGATTGCAGATCATGGTCAAGTCGCCGATTTTGGCGGTGTGGGCGATCTGCAAGATCCTCGCGCGCAACTGGCAGTGGTCGGTATCGACGGCGGTGGCGGTCGGGGTGATGGTCGTCATGCTTTTGTTTATTTTCCTGGCGGTGTTTCCGAAATTCCGGCTGGTGCAGAAGCTGACGGACAATCTCAACGGCGTGACGCGGGAGAATCTGACGGGCGTGCGCGTGGTGCGCGCGTACAACGCGGAGGAATACCAGCAGAAAAAGTTTGAGAAAGCGAACCGGGATCTTACGAAAACGCAGCTGTTCACGTCGCGGGCGATGGCGATCATGATGCCGATGATGACGATGATCATGAGCGGGCTGACGCTTGCGATCTACTGGGTGGGCGCGTATCTGATCGACGATCTTCCGACGGGGGCGGAGCGTTACGAGACGTTTGCGCAGATGTCGGCGTTTTCGGGGTATTCGATGCAGGTCGTGGCGGCGTTCATGATGCTGGCGATGATCTTTATCATATTGCCGCGCGCGATGGTATCGGTGCGGCGTATCGGCGAGGTTCTGGACACGAAGACGAGCATTTCCGACGGAAAACTTTCGGCATCGCCGAAGGGTGCCGAGGGCACGGTGGAATTTCGGAACGTATCGTTCAAATATCCCGACGCGTCCGAATATGTGCTGAAAAATCTGTCGTTCAAGGCGGAAAAGGGGCAGACGGTCGCGTTTATCGGGTCGACGGGCAGCGGAAAAACGACGGCGGTCAACCTTGTGCCGCGTTTTTACGACGCGACGGAAGGAGAGATCCTGGTCGACGGCGTGAACGTGAAAGAATATACGCTGCGCGCGTTGCACGATAAGATCGGGTATGTGCCGCAGCGCGCGGTGCTGTTTTCGGGCACGGTGGAGAGCAACGTGGCATACGGCGCGAAAGACGGCATGGAATTTACCGAAGAAGGGGTAAAGGACGCCGTGCGCATCGCGCAGGGGCAGGAATTTGTGGAAAAGATGGACGGGAGTTACCGTGCGCACATCGCGCGGGGCGGAACCAACGTTTCGGGCGGACAAAAACAGCGCATCGCGATCGCGCGGGCGGTCTGCCGCAAACCCGAGATCTACATTTTCGACGATTCGTTTTCTGCGCTCGACTACAAGACCGACCGCATGCTGCGCACCGCGTTAAAGAAGGAAACGGGCGGCGCGACGTCGCTGATCGTGGCGCAGCGGATCGGGACGATCCGCGAGGCCGATCAGATCATCGTGCTGGAAGAGGGCGAAGTTGTCGGGCAGGGAACGCACGACGAACTGATGAAGACCTGCGAAGTATACCGCGAGATCGCGTATTCGCAGCTTTCCAAGCAGGAACTGGAAGGAAACGGGGAGGTGAGCGGACATGGCGTCAACTGAGAATGCACCCCGTCGGCCGATGGGCGGCGGACACGGCCCCGGGCCGCGGATAGCGGAAAAACCGAAGAATTTCAAAAAGGCGATGGCGAAGCTCATCGGATTCATACGCCCGTATCTGGCGGCGATCGTCATAGCGCTGCTGTTTGCGGTGGCGGGCGCCGTTTTGAACCTGATCGGGCCGAACGTTCTGAGCGATCTGACCGACGCGATCCAGGCGTCTTTCATGCAAAACGGCATGATCGGCACCTTCGAAATGGATCGAGAACGCGTTCTGATGCTCTGCCTGCTGTTGGTGCTTCTCTACGGGGCGGGGCTGATCTGTTCGTACGTGCAGGGGCTGATCATGGCGACGGTCACGCAGAAAAACTCGAAGAACCTGCGCACGGCCATTTCGGAAAAGATCAACCTTATCCCGCTGAGTTATTTTGATACGCACAGCATCGGCGACATTCTTTCGCGCGTGACCAACGACGTGGACATGATCGGCCAGACGCTGAACCAGTCGCTCGTCACGCTGGTCACGGCGGTCGTGACCCTTTTGGGAAGCGTGGTGATGATGTTTGTCACCGACTGGATCATGGCGCTGACGGCGATCGCGGCGAGTCTGATCGGGTTTGTGTTCATGTTCTTCATCATGGGCAAGTCGCAGAAATACTTTGCGCGCCAACAGCGCTTTTTGGGCGAGATCAACGGGCATATCGAGGAATCGTATTCGGGCCACAACGTCGTAAAGGCGTACAACGCGGAAGACGCCGTGAAGGCGACGTTCGACCAGATCAACTATAAATTGTACCAGAGCGCGTGGAAGTCGCAGTTCTTTTCGGGAATGATGATGCCGCTCATGACCTTTGTGGGAAATCTCGGGTACGTGGCGGTCTGCGTCGTGGGCGCGGTGCTGGTCGCAAACGGGAACATCGAATTCGGCACGGTCATCGCGTTCACGCTGTACGTACGGTTGTTCACTTCGCCGCTTTCGCAGCTGGCGCAGGCGTTCACGAGCATGCAGACGGCGGCCGCGGCGAGCGAGCGCGTGTTTGAATTTCTGGACGAAAAAGAGCTCTCGGACGAGAGCGGGAAAACCAAAAAACTCTTGCCCTCCCAGGTGCGCGGCGACGTTTCGTTCGAGCACGTGCATTTCGGGTACGATCCCGACAAGATCATCATAAACGATTTCTCGGCGGAGGCGAAAGCGGGGCAGAAGATCGCGATCGTCGGGCCGACGGGCGCGGGCAAGACGACGATGGTCAACCTTTTGATGCGCTTTTACGAGATCAACAGCGGGAGCATCAAGATCGACGGGATCCCGACGAGCGAGCTCACGCGCGAAAACGTACACGATCTGTTCTGCATGGTCTTGCAGGATACCTGGCTGTTCGACGGCACCATTCGGGAAAACGTCGTGTACAGCAAGGAGAACGTGACCGACGAAGAGGTCGTACGCGCCTGCAAGGCGGTGGGGCTGCATCACTTTATCATGACGCTGCCCAAAGGGTACGATACGGTGCTCGACGACAAGGCGAACCTCTCGGCGGGGCAGAAACAGCTGGTCACCATCGCGCGGGCGATGATCGAAAACGCGCCCATGCTGATCTTGGACGAGGCGACAAGCTCGGTGGATACCCGTACCGAAGAGCTCATTCAGAAAGCGATGGATAAACTGACGGTGGGGCGTACGTCTTTCATTATCGCCCACAGGCTTTCGACGATTCGGAATGCCGATTTGATTTTGGTTATGAAGAACGGCGACATCATCGAAAAGGGCAACCACGAACAGCTGCTCGCAAAGAACGGCTTCTACGCCGATCTGTACAACTCGCAGTTCGAAAGTGTGTAAAAATAAAAAGCGAGGGGCACGCGCAAAGATTTGCGCGTACCCCTCGCTTTTTTATTGCCGCACGGCAGAGGATATCCCTGCTTTCGTCTTAATTCGGACACAACGTTGCCCGTATTTTTTGACGGCGTTTTATTTTTTACGGCAAGGGGAGAGGCGTCAGCCTTTCACGCTTTTTCCCATATCGTAGGCCTGCCGCATGGCGGGCGTATTGCGCACTTCGCCCTTTTTCCATACCCCCGTCCCGTAAATGCAGCCGCATTCTTCGGGCGCGTCGAGACAGTCGGTAAAGCCGCGCAGGGTGTCGAACGTGCGCTCCATGTTCTCTGTTGTCTCGCCCGCCATGGTAGCAATGAAATAGAATTTTTTGTTCTTTATCTCTTCGTAACGCGCGCTGCAGCGGTCGATGAGCGCTTTTAATTGGGCACAGGGCGCATAAAAGTAGACGGGCGTCGCAAGCACGATCACGTCCGCTTCCACCATCTTTTCAATAATTTCGGGCGCGTCGTCTTTTTGCGGGCAGGGTTTTCCCTGCTCCGAACAAGTGCCGCAGCCTGTGCACATCGCCACCTTTTTCTGGCGCAGGCGCACAAGCTCCGTGCGGTTTCCGCTCTCTTGCGCGCCCCGCGCGAATTCCTCGCTTAAAATTTCGCTGTTTCCGCCCGCGCGCGGCGTGGACGAAAGGATCAGTACTTTCTGACTCATAACGCTTTCCTTCCTTTGTGTGTTTTTCTCCATTATAAATCTTGGAGCAGGCTCCAAGTCAAGCCTTTTAAAAATTTTTTTTCGTATCCGCTTCAAAAAAACGGAAGGCGGACTGCTTCGTCCTTTCAAATAACGCCGCTCCTTAAAAAATGCAGGGGAAGGGGCAAGAAGCGGGGAGCTTCGGCATATACATAAAAAGATATGAACGGGTATTTGAAAAGAGCGGCGCATACGGTAAAATTGTCATTCACGCTGGTAGGGACGATCGTCGGGGCGGGATTTTTGTCGGGGGCGGAGCTTGTCCGCTTTTTCCCGCCCGAGGGGTATCTTTCGTATGTAATTTTGTCCGCATTGCTGTATGCGGGCTGTTTTTATCTTCTGTATCGCTGCGGTGCGAAGTACGGCGGGTTCGGCGGCACGCTGGACGCGCTGTTCGGCAGGGGCGCGCAGATCATTCGCGGGGTGCTGCTTGTCAGCTCGCTCGTCATGTGCGCGAGTATGTTTGCGGGGCTCAACGCCGCGGCGCAGGAAGGGCTGGGGTGGAAGAGTTCCCTGCCGCTCCTCTCGCTTGCGGCCTTGCCGCTCGTGTATTTTTTATCGGGAAAGGGCGTCAAAGGACTTTTCGCCGTCAACCTTGCCCTGGTGCCGTTTATCCTCGTTTTTGTGGGGTCGTATGCCGATATTTCGTACCAAGCGGGGCTGAGCGGGGACAGCGCGCAGGCGTTTTTCTGCCTTTTTTCCGTCCTCGTCTACGTGGCGATGAACTGTTTTCTGGCGGCGCCGCTCATCTGCGACGCGGGAGCGGAGGATAAGAGCGGCGGCGGAGGGTGCGTGACGGCCGCCGCGCTGATCGGATTTTGCACGGCGGTCTTGCTCTCCAACATCGCGGCGGCAGGCGAAGACGCGCAGGGCGCGCAGATGCCCTTTCTGTATGCGCTGGGCGGGGAAAAGGTGCGGATCCTGTTCACGCTCGTCTGCATTTGCGGAATTTTGACGACGCTGTTTTCTTCCTGGTATCCGCTGCACAGCGCCGTACAGGAAAAGCGGCGCGCCGAAATTTGGCGCGCCGCCCTGCTCGCGGCTGCGTTCGTGCTGTCGCTGTTCGGATTGAAACCGATTATCCGGTTTGTCTATCCGCTTGTCGGCGCGGCAGGCGCAATTTTCCTTGCGGTGTGCGCCGTGCAAAGCCGTTTACTTTTTGACGAGCCACTTTTCGGCAAGCGCGACCAGCGCGTACATGCCCGCGGCAAGCACGCACAGGATCGCCGTTGCCGCCATCACGAGGTCTAAGCGGAAAACCTGGCCGCCGTAAACGATCAGATACCCGAGCCCCGCTTTGGAAACGATGTATTCGCCCATGATCGAGCCGATCCACGCCATGCCCACGCAGATCTTCAGCATACCGATGAACTGCGGAATGGCGGAAGGAATGACGAGTTTTTGTAAGATCTGAAATTTCGTCGCGCCCATGGATTCGAGCAAGAGAATTTTGTTCTTGTCGGTCGCGAGAAATCCGCCGAGCATATTCATGACGGCGACGATGATCCCGACCAGAACGGTCATGAACACGATGGCGGAAGACCCCGTCCCGAACCAGATGATGATGACGGGCCCGAGCGCGATCTTCGGCAGGGAATTGAGTACGACAATGTAGGGTTCCAGCACGCGGCGCGCGCTCTCGCTCCACCAAAGGAGCAGGGCGATGCTCGTGCCGAGGACGACGGCGATGGCAAAGCCCGCGAGCGTTTCCCAAAGCGTCGTGCCGATGTGGTAAAAGAGGGAGCCGTCGGAAGCGAGGCTCACGATCATTTTCCAGATGCGGGAAGGGGAGCTGATGATGAAGGGATCGACCAGCTGCACAGCCGCGATCAGTTCCCAGATCCCGAGGATGAGGATGAGAAGCCCTGCGCGGAAGATCTGCACGAGCAGATTGCTTTTGCGCAGTTTTTTTAAGTACAGTGCATGTTCGGGTGAACATGTGCGCACGCATTGCGATGATTTTTTCATACGTTCAACTCCTTCCAGAGCAGTTCGAACCATTTGGAAAACTGCGGCGATTCGCGGCGCTTCAGGGGTACGGCGTTCCCGAAGAGAAGCTCATGCGCGGCGACGACTTTCGCGGGCCGCCTGCTCAGCACGAAAATGCGGTCGGCGACGGAGATCGCCTCCGAAATGTCGTGCGTGACCAGAATGGCCGTCTTTTTTTCGCTTCGGATGATGTTGTATACGTCGTCGCAGACGGAGAGCCGCGTCTGGTAATCGAGCGCGGAAAATGGTTCGTCGAGCAGGAGAATGTCCGGCTGTGCCGCCAGCGTGCGTATGAGCGCCGCGCGCTGGCGCATTCCGCCCGAAAGCTGGTCGGGCATATGCTTCAAAAATCCGCCCAGTCCGTATTTTTCCGCAAGCGCCAGCGCGCGCTTGCGGTTTGCGGGCGTGTCGATCTTCTTGATCTCCAGCGGCAGAAATATGTTCTGCTCCACCGTCCGCCACGGGAAAAGTTCGTCCTTTTGCAGCATATATCCGAAACACGCCATGCCGCGCCGTACCTCTTCGCCGCGCACCCGCACGCTTCCCTCCGACGGCGACAAAAGTCCCGCAGCAAGGGAGAGCACGGTCGTCTTTCCGCAACCCGAAGGCCCGATCACCGCGATGAATTCGCCTTCGTTCACGCTGAAACTCATGCCGTCCGCGGCGAGCGTTTCGCCTGTCTTCGTGTGATAGATCATGCGCACGCTGTCAAATTCAAGTATAGGGTTGCCCTGTTGTTTCATTGGTGTTTCCTCTCTGTTTTAAAAAACTTCTGCCCCGCCGCGCGGACAAAACGTCCGCGCGGCGGGCAGCGTTATTTGTTTAGTTGCGCGTAGATTTTCGAAGAATAGGACGTGTCGACCAGTTCGGAAAGCGTCACCCGCTTTTCCAGCTCGCCCGCATTGTCTATGATGTCCTGCAGACGGTTGAACGCGTCTTCGGTCATGGTCATGTCTTCCTGCCACGCGTCGATCGCCTTATAACTGTCCAGCGACGTCTCGATCGAGGAAACTTCCGTGCCGTCAAAATACGGTTTCAAGAGCTCCGCCGCGGCCGCGCTGTCCGTATCGTTGATATAGGCGATCCCTTTCATCACCGCGCGCAAAAATCCTTCGATCACGCCTTCGTTTTCGGAAATGTATTTTTCCCGCGCGATGAAACAGGTGTAGGGCACCTCGCCCGACGCTTCGCCCACGGAAGCCACCACGTACCCTTTGCCCGCTTTTTCGTATTCGGACGCCACAGGCTCGAACATCGTGCAGTAATCGGCCGTCCCGCCTTCGAACGCGGCGGTCATGTTGTTGAAGTTGACGTCATAATTCATGTAAACGTTTTCGCCGTCCGTAAGCCCGTTTTCGTTGAGAATGTACTCAAAGGTCATGGCAGGTACCCCGCCTTTGCGTCCCGCCAGGATCTCTTTGCCCGCAAGACTCGTCGCCCAATCGAACGTGTCCGCCTCGTCGACGCGCGACACGAGGAAGGACCCGTCCCGCTTGGTCAGCTGTCCGAAAACGGTCGGCACGTTGTTCGATCCCCCGATCAGAACGTACAGCGCCGCTTCCGGCCCGCAGAATCCTATGTCCGCACTTCCCGAAAGCACCGCCGCCATCACGTTGTCCGCGCCGCCGCCGTTGGAAAGATCGATCTCAATGTTTTCCTCTTCAAAATAACCGAGCGCTTCCGCCGCATACATCGGCGCGTAAAACACCGAATGCGTCACTTCGCTCAGCCGTATCTTCGTCGCGCCCGTTTCGCTCTCGCAGGCCGCTAAGGGCAGGATCGCGAACAGGGCGCCGAGCAGTACCGTCAGTATCTTTTTCATGAAAAACCTCTCCCGAATATAAAGTCTGATATTTCATTGTATGCAACAGGTTCCGATTTTGTTTTGCAAAACCAGCCCCGCTTCCCGCTTTTTTCAAGCCGCGCGGAAAGTTAAATTTCCGCGCGGAAAAGATCGCCCGCGCGAAAAGGCGGATCGCCCGCATAGCATTCGGCAAGCCTTTCGCCTGCCCCAAACTGCGCGGCGGCCGCCTTAAAAGGAGGCCGCCGATTTTTTCTTTGAAAAATGGCGGGGCGCCCGCCGCAAGACATTCCAAAAGGCGGGGAGCGGTTTGCGAGGGATGCTGCGCGCGCGGAAAGAGCGGGAGGAGGAAAAGGGAGCGTTTTAAAAGCGCGGGAAAGGGAAAAAGGCGGAGAAAAAATGCGAAGGATCGCGGCGGAAAATCGAAAATAGATTGACAATTTGCGAGCGATTTATTATAATGATTTTTGCGATTATAATGGGGAAAAGGCGCGGTCGGCGCGCCAGAAATATTTTTTGCCGTTGGGTGAGACGGCAAAAGGGAAGGTTTGCTTATGGAAATGCAAAAGACGTATAATCCGAAAGATTTTGAGGACAGGCTGTATGCGGAATGGATGGACAAAAACTATTTCCGTGCGGAAGTAGATCCTTCCAAAATTCCGTTTACGATCGTGATTCCTCCGCCCAACATCACGGGGCAGCTTCACCTCGGGCACGCGCTCGACAACACGATCATTGACGCGCTGATTCGTTTTAAGCGCATGCAAGGATATTCCGCGCTGTATCTGCCGGGCTGTGACCATGCGTCCATTGCGACGGAAGTGAAGATCGTCGAGCAAATGAAGAAAGAGGGGCTGACGAAAAAGGACGTCGGGCGCGAAGGATTTCTCAAACGTGCCTGGGCGTGGAAGGAAAAGTACGGCGGGCGCATCGTGGAACAGATGAAGAAGATGGGGGTGTCCTGCGACTGGTCGCGCCTTGCCTTTACGATGGACGAGAATTGTTCGCGCGCGGTGCGGGAAGTGTTCGTCAATCTCTACGAAAAGGGACTGATCTACCGCGGCGACCGCATCATCAACTGGTGTCCGGGGTGCAAGACGGCGCTTTCGGACGCGGAAGTGGAATACAGCGAAGATGCATCGTATTTCTGGCATCTGAAATACCCTGTCAAAGACAGCGACGAGAGCATCGTGGTGGCGACGACGCGTCCGGAGACCATGCTCGGCGATACGGCGGTGGCGGTCAATCCGAACGATAAGCGCTATGCGGACATGGTCGGAAAGACGTTGGTTCTGCCGTTGGTGGGGCGGGAAATCCCGATCATTGCGGACGAATACGTGGACATGGAATTCGGTTCGGGCGCGGTGAAGATCACTCCTGCGCACGATCCCAACGACTTCGAAGTGGGACTGCGTCACAATTTGCCCGTGATCCGCGTCATGAACGACGACGGCACGATGAATGCGCAAGCGGGAAAATACGAGGGGCTGGACCGTTTTGCAGCGCGCGAAAAGATCGTGGAAGATCTGAAAGCGTGCGGGGCGCTGGTCAAGATCGAGCCGCACACGCACAACGTCGGGCATTGTTACCGCTGCAAGAGCACGGTAGAACCGATCGTGTCCAAGCAATGGTTTGTGCGCATGCAGCCGCTTGCGAAACCCGCCATCGACGCGGTGGCGCGCAAGAAGATCAAGTTTACCCCCGAACGGTTCTCGAAGATTTATTTCAGCTGGATGGAAGGCATCAAGGACTGGTGTATTTCCAGGCAGCTGTGGTGGGGGCACAGGATCCCCGTGTGGTACTGCCAGGATTGCGGGGAGACGATTGTTTCCAAGACGGATCCGACGAAATGCCCGCATTGCCACGGCACGAACCTGCACCAGGACGAAGACGTGCTGGATACGTGGTTTTCCTCCGCGCTGTGGCCCTTCTCGACGCTCGGCTATCCCGAAAAGACGGAAGACTTTGCGTATTTTTATCCGACGGACGTGCTTTCCTGCGGGTACGACATCATATTCTTCTGGGTCGCGCGCATGATCTTCTCGGGGATCGAGCACACGGGCAAGGTACCGTTCCGCGACGTGCTTTTGCACGGCATTGTCCGCGACGAGCAGGGCAGAAAGATGTCCAAATCGCTCGGAAACGGCATCGATCCGCTGGAAGTCATCGACGAATACGGCGCAGATTCTTTGCGTTTTTCGCTCATTACGGGCGTGGCGCCCGGCAATGACAGCCGTTACAGCAAGGGCAAAGTGGAAGCCAGCCGCAATTTCATGAACAAGATCTGGAACGCCAGCCGTTTCGTACTGATGAACGCGGAGGGCGTGAAGATCCCGCCTCTGTCCGAAATCAAACTGACGGCGGCGGATAAGTGGATCATCTCGCGCCTGGAAAGCTGCATTAAAGAAGTCACGCTGAACATGGGCAAATTCGAGCTCGGCATTGCGGCGGGGGCGCTCTATGACTTTATGTGGAGCGATTTCTGCGACTGGTACATCGAATTGTGCAAGAGCTCCCTTTACAGCGACGACAAGGATAAAAAGGCGGCGACCCTTTCCGTTCTCTGCTTTGTGCTGGAAAACGCGCTCAAACTTCTGCATCCGTTCGTTCCGTTCATCACCGAAGAGATCTACCGCAATATCCCCGGGACGAAGGGGAGCATCATGGTTTCCGATTTCCCGCGCTACAATTCCAAACTCGCGTACAAGAAAGAGGCAAAGGCGTTCGAACTCGTCATGGATATCATCAAGACGGTGCGCAACATCAAAGTTTCGGTGAATTGCCCGCCCGCCAAAAAGGTGAAAGTGTTTGTTGCCACGCAGAACAAGCGCATGGTTTCGGCAAACGCGGGTGCGATCGCAAAACTTGCGGGCGCAAGCGAGATCGATTTCGTGGAAAACGGCACGCAGATCGCCGAAAAGACGATTTCGCAGGTCACGGAAGGCTGCACGGTGTTTGTGCCGCTGGGCGAATTGGTCGACCTCGAGAAAGAAAAAGAACGCTTGTCCAAAGAACTGGAACGCGTGATCGGCGAAATTTCGCGCGCGGACGGAAAACTGCATAACCGCGGGTTTGTGGAAAAAGCTCCGAAAAACCTCGTGGAAGCGGAACGCGCAAAATTGGAAAAATTCATCGAAATGAAACAGAAAATTGAAAAACAGATCAAGGATCTCGACTGATTTTATCCCGCTGCACAATGCAGCGGGATATTTTTTAAAACGGCATGGGGCGCACGCAAAAACTTTGCGTGCGCCCCTTTCCGCTGCGGGTCAAAAAATGAAACATAAACTCCCGCAAAAGAGGAGCGTCGGAGAAAGTACGGTTTGCCGATAAATGTAAGCAACGGTACAGATCATAGTATATGTGCAGAACATATTAGAGAATTGTTTACGGAATCGGTTTTTTGGGGACAAGGTATTAGATTTTTCTGTGAAATATCGCCGCGTTGTATAAAGGCGAGAGAAAAAACAAAAAGTCATGTAAATTTTTATAAAATATTGAAAAATATAAAATGCGGTTGTATAATAATTGTGTCAGCATTTTTAGGGAGGGCAAGATGGATAAAAAGTGGAAAGAATTTGCTGCGGCGAACGGGCTTGCCTGTGAAAAGAACCAGTGCTACGGCACGCTGTATGGTTATCAGGTCAGTATTACAATGGAGGTCAACAGCGGTCTGGTATACCGGGTAGGTGTTCACGCAAATTTTGGTGCGCATGCAAAAGAAGTGTATGATTTTCTTGCCGTGGAAAACAAGAAGAAGTACAAACTCAGGCAGGTAACGGCAGAGGACTGCGGGATCTATTTTGTAACGACGCGCTTGATAGGGATCGTCAAACATATCGATACGCTCTTGCGCGAATTGGCGGAATACCTGAAAAGTCTGGGAGTGGACGGGACGGCTTGCCCGTATTGCGGACAGGAGATGACAAAAAGCGTTCTGGCGCAAGACAACGGCGGATGTTTCCGTGCCCATGAAGAGTGTCTGGAACAGCGTTTGCAGTCTGCCGTTACGGTGGAAAATATGGAAGCGGCGCTTCCGAACAACTACTGGAACGGTTTTGCGGGGGCATTGGTCGGAGGACTCGTCGGTTGTGCGATTTTCGCCATACTCTTTATGATCGGTTATGTCGCGTTCATATCTTCGTTTTTGGGTGCAATCGCCGCGTCTTTTCTCTATTCAAGGTTCGGCGGCAAGAACAATGCGGTCAAGATCGTCATTGTTTCGGCTGTGACGTTTGTCATGATCATCATTACTTTTTTTGTTTGTTATTTCGTGCAGGTGTCTGTGATTATGAACGAAGCGGGCATTTCGGGAAGTCCGGCGGCGGTATTTTTTCAGCTTCTCGCAGAGGATGCAGACGTTCAGAAAGAAGTGTGGTATAATTTTGCCTTGACCGTCGTGTTTACGGGCGTAGGCATTGCATACAATATTGTATCTCTGGTTCGGCAGCAGAAAAAAGTTTCTTCCCAAATTAAACGGGTCGGTCAATAATTTTTTAGAACAAAAGCCGCCGCGCGAAATTTTCGCGCGGCGGCTGTTTTGCGCCCGGATTATGAATTTGTATAAATCATCTGCCGAACGTTAAGCGGTCAGCTCCAGAGTTCGGGGAGTCCGTCCGAGTTGAAGTGCCAGTATCCGCTCTTTTGGGTTTCGCTGTACTCATAGTAGGGGGTCGGCTTGACGGTGCTGAAAGAGTAGCCGTTCCACTCGTTTTCGGCGTAGATGTCTTTGAAGGCGCCGCGCAGGAACAGGCGATTTGCCGAGGAGAGCTGGAGGCCGGAGCGGCAAATGGTTTTGACGCTTGCGGGAACGATCACGTCGCCCGCCGCGTTGCAATTACGGAACGCGCTGTCGCCGATGTATTCGAGTCCCTCTTCGAAGTGAATGAACGTAAGTTTTGTCTGGTAGCAGAAAGCGTAATCGTCGATCAGCCGCAGGGAAGCGGGGAAAGAAACTTCGGTCAGTATGCCGCCTTTGGGGGAATAGTCGCTGCCGAACGCGTATTTCCCGATGTAGGCAAGGGAAGTTCCGAAATCGACGGAGGTAAGTTCGGTATTGCCCGAGAAAACCTTATCGGCGATGCCGACGGTGCCTTCCTGCAATTTCAGCGCTCCCGCAAAGGAATCGGAAGCGATCAGCCAATGGTTGAGGTAGAGCAGGTTGTTCTGCCAGTTTCCGGCTGCGTTGAAGTAGCCCGTATCGCGGAAGGCGTCGGCGCCGATGCTTTCCACGGCGTCCATGCCCGTAAAGGAAGTGATGCTTTTCGCTCTGTCGAACGCATAAGAACCGATGTATTTCACGGTATTTCCGAAATCGAAGGAGGTGACCTGTACGGGCGCGTCCGATTTGTAACTGAACACGCCTCCGCTTATAGAGAGGGTGCCGTCCTTGACTTTGAAGGCGGGCGTCGTGATCTTGGCTTCGTCGAAGTCGGCGAGGTATTTTCCGATTTTGACAGGATAAAAAAAGTGTGATGAAATTTGCGCAAAAAAGAAAACGAAACAGGAACGAAAATTCTGTCTCGCCGCGCAAGGGAAAGAAAATTCGGGAAGTAAAAATGCCTTTGAGAGAGGACTGTTTTTTTAAAAGAATCTGAGGAGAAATAAAGCGGGCATTTATTTTTTAAGGGAACGGATAAGTCCGCGGCATGATCGTGCAAAGGGGCGCCGAGGCGGCAAAGAAAAAATTTATTACAGAAGAACGGCGTACCTTGCGGTACGCCGTTCTCCTAAAACAAATGAGAAAAAATATGGGTAGTGAGTGTGATCTTTTTAAAAATATGCTGCAGGTACTGCACACATATTTACACTCATATTATACAGCATAAAGAGGAGCAAGTCAAGCTATTTTTTCAAAAAATAAAAAAATTAATTCTGATCGACAAGAATGACAAATATGTTTTTTGTCATAATTTTTAATGACGTATTAAAAAAATAAAGACAAGCAGCTTAAAAAAATGAAAAGGCCGCAAGGGCGCCTTCTTTTTTCCTATAAAAGAGCTTCTTGTAAATAGTCAACGATGTAAATAATTTTCGGTATACGTTATCATGAAATCGGAACGAAAGTATAGCAAAAAAATTTCAGAAAAAATTTTTCTTGAAAACAATCAGCGCACAGTGAGGAAAAGTTCAGCCTTAAAATATAATTTTCGTTAAAATTTTTTACTACGTTATCGCATAATTGAATCAAACCGCCCATAAAAATGAAAGAAAAAACGGGATTTGTAAAAAAATGGGGAATTTCTTGCTAAAAACAAAAAAATCTGCTATGATAGAGGGCGGTAAAAGGAGTTGAAAAATGTTCAATATTGTGTTGGTAGAGCCGGAAATTCCGCAAAATACGGGGAATATCGTGCGCACCTGCGCGGCCACGGGATGCCGCCTGCATCTGGTGCGGCCGCTGGGGTTCGAGGTGTCGGACAAATATCTTAAACGCGCGGGGTTGGATTACTGGCATTTCGTGGATATCACCTATTACGACAGCGTGGATGAGCTGTTTGCGAAAAATCCGGACGGAAAGTTTTATTTCTTTTCGACCAAAGCGGCGAAAACGCACAGCGACGTAACGTATCGGGAGGGAGATTTTCTCGTATTCGGTAAGGAGACCCGCGGCCTGCCCGAAACGCTGCTTGCGGAGCATTATAAAGACGCGGTGCGCATTCCCATGATCGGAGAGATCCGTTCTTTGAATCTTGCAAATTCTGTGGCGATCGCGGTGTACGAGGCGTGGCGGCAGACGGGGTATGCGCAGGGAAATTTCTGCGGCAGGCTGAGGAGTGTCACCCCGAAAGAGTGAGGCAAACGGCGGGGATTTTTTGCCCCTTAATGCGGGCGCGCGGGGGCAATTCCTTGACAAGAGAATAAAAAAAGTATATCATAGTATACGGAAAAAATCCAAAGGAGATAACGCAATGAACAAGAAATCTGTTACGGATGTTGACGTTAAAGGCAAAAGGGTTCTCGTCCGCTGTGATTTCAACGTCCCGATGAAGGACGGCAAGATCACCGACGAAAACAGGATCATGGGTGCTCTGCCGACCATTAAATATCTGATGGGGCAGGGAGCGAAAGTTGTGCTTTGCTCGCACATGGGCAAGCCGCACAACGTACTCGACGAGAAAGTGAAGCTCAACAAGAAAGAGAAGAAGGCCGTCGAAGCTCTGCCCGAAGCGGAACGTGAAGCGGCGACGGAAGAATATATTGCGAAAGCGAAGAAGAACGATCCCTTGAAGCTGACGCTCAAGCCCGTAGCGGACAGATTGAATCAGCTTTTGGATAATAAAGTGACGTTTGCGACGGACGTAATCGGGCCGGATGCGGAGAAGAAAGTGGCGGCGCTCAAACCGGGCGAATGCGTGCTTTTGGAGAACCTGCGTTTCTATGCGGGCGAAGAGGGGAGAGACCTTGAATTCTGCAAGAAGCTGGCTTCCTACTGCGACGTTTATGTAAACGACGCATTCGGAACGGCGCACCGTTCGCACGCATCGACGGCGGCGATCGTGGAATACGGTCTGGTGAAGACGGCGGTCTGCGGGTTCCTTATCCAGAAAGAGCTGGAAGTGATGGCGGACAGCCTGGATCATCCCGTGCATCCGTTTGTGGCGGTGCTTGGCGGCGCGAAAGTGGCGGACAAGCTGAACGTGATCGCGAATCTTCTCAACAAGTGCGACACGCTGATCATCGGCGGCGGCATGGCGTACACGTTTGTGAAAGCGCAGGGGTACGAAATCGGCAAGTCTTTGGTAGACGATGAAAAGATCGGTTACTGCAAGGACATGATGGAGAAAGCGAAGGCGATGGGCAAGAAACTGCTTCTGCCTGTCGATGCGGTGATCGCGAAAGAATTCCCGAACCCGATCGATGCGCCGATCGAAGTGAAGACGGTGGCGATCGACAAGATCCCTGCGGACATGGAAGCTTTGGATATCGGCGAAGCGTCGCAGAAGCTGTTTGCGGACGCGATCAAGGGAGCGAAGACGGTGGTCTGGAACGGGCCGATGGGCGTCTTTGAGAACCCGATCCTTGCGAAGGGAACGATTGCGGTGGCGCAGGCGATGGCGGACGCGAAAGATGCGACGACGATCATCGGCGGCGGCGACAGCGCGGCGGCGGTACAGCAGCTCGGGTTTGCGGACAAAATGACGCATATTTCGACGGGCGGCGGCGCGTCGTTGGAACTGATGGAAGGCAAAGTTCTTCCCGGCATTGCGTGCCTGAACGACAAAGACTAAGCGAAAAAAGAATGCGGAAAACCGTGATCGGTTTTCCGCAATTTACAAAAAAAGAGGATCATTATGAGAAAAGCGATTATAGCAGGAAACTGGAAAATGAACAACACGGCGGCGGAAGGGGTAGCGCTTGTGAACGCGCTCAAACCGCTCGTGGCGGATGCGGAATGTGACGTCGTGGTCTGCGTTCCGTTCACGGATATCCCCGCGGTATCCGAGGCGTTGAAGGGCAGCAACATCGCGCTGGGTGCGCAGAACGTGCACTTTGCGGAAAAAGGTGCTTTCACGGGTGAAATTTCCGCGGCGATGCTCAAAGAATACGGCGTGAAATACGTCATCATCGGGCACAGCGAGCGCCGTCAGTATTTCGGCGAGACGAACGAGACGGTGAACAAGCGTATGCATGCGGCGTTGGCGGCGGGGCTGACCCCGATCGTCTGCGTGGGCGAGAGCTTGCAGGAGCGCGAGACGGGCAAGACGGAAGACGTGCTTTCCGTACAGATCCGCGAAGGTCTGAAGGGCGTGGACGACATTTCCAAGATCGTCATCGCGTACGAACCGATCTGGGCGATCGGCACGGGCAAGACGGCAACGGCGGAGCAGGCGAACGAGACCATCGGCTTTATCCGCAAGACGTGTGCGGAAGTGTTCTGCCCGAAATGTGCGGAAAAGGTTCGCATTCAGTACGGCGGCAGCATGAACGCGAAAAACTGCAAGGAACTGATGGCGATGCCCGAAATCGACGGCGGCCTCATCGGCGGCGCGTCGCTCAAAGCGGAAGATTTCTCGATCATCGTACATTATAATAAATAAGGAAGAATGCGCGGTATATACCGCCAAAGCGGGGCGGCCGAAAAAATCGGCGGCCCCGCTTTTTTATGCAGAGCCGCAAAAAGAACAAAACGACAAGCAGCCGCCCGCAATTTTGCGGGCGGCTGCCTTTCTGTCCGAACGCTTTTGATTTTGCGGAAAAAGCGTTCGGTAAATGAGAAATAACAGGAGAAATATTAAACGAAAAACGGCACGAAAACGTTTTTTCCAAAACAGAACGCGAAAAAGGCGCTTTCGAAGGGCGAATCGGCAGGCTTTGCCCGCATTCGGCGGGTTGGCTTTTGTTTTTTGATGTAAAATTACTTATTATTGTTAATTTTATAAAATTATGTTGATTTTTCCCGAATCGGGTGTTATAATGAAAGCACATAATACAAATCCGCAAAAAGAGACGTCTCTTTTTCTCCTTGCACGCAAGGAGAAAATCTCTTTAACGGAAAAAAGGAGAAGGAAAATGAGAAAGAAGAGGTACCTGCGTTATATAGTTTCGTTTTTTTCCGCGCCCGCCGTGAGGTAGCTTGCGGTTGACTTGAATTGAATATGATAAAATAAGAAGCCCCCGAACGGAGTCGGTTCCGTCGGGGGTATCGTTTTTGTCGGGCGAGTCATCGCTTAGCGTATCGCCTACATATTTCATATAAATTTTGATTCTGTCTTTGTATACGATAACCTTTTGTAGTAGCAGGTCGAGCAATGGCTTCGGAGATTGTTGTATAGTATATTTCAGATAGGTTTCTATTTCTTCCCGTGAAATAGAGGCTTTGACTTTACTCTTCTCAAGCAGTATCTTTTCTTCAAGTTCTTTCTTTTTCTCTTCGAGTTCCTGTAATCGGTTTTTGGTACTGTCGGTAAAGATTCCCGCTTCTATTGCTGCCAGAAGATTGGTGATGGCTTTTGACGTGTGCTGCAATTCTTTTTCAAGGATCCTTGCCAATAAATACGGCAAGCATATCCCCGATGTCGATTATCTGCTGAAAGGACGGGTTTTCTGCGGCTACTGCGGTAAACCCCTTCATTCCGCAACAGGCACTTCGTCCAACGGCACGATTTGGCGTTACTACAAATGCGGCTCTATAAAAAAGCGGACAGGCTGTCAAAATGAATCGCTGAAAAAAGAACTGCTTGAGCAAATCGTTCTCGATACACTTACAAAAGCGTTGACGGAGCCAAGTAACTTTTCTGTTGTTGTAAACGGCATTATGGAATTACACAGACAACAACTTGCAGACGATACTCAGTTACGCATACGTTTTTGTACGGTATCGAATACCTCTTTTGAAACGATGGCGGGAAAGATATTGTCATATGTTACGCCGCGGTTTGTGTGCAGGCCGATATATTTTTCATTCTCTAACATATAGTACAATACGGTAGTCGAAAATTTTTTGCCTTTATTGAGGATGCCGCGTTCGTTCAGTTCGTTGGCAAGATCGATGAGCCTTGCGCCGTTTGCATAACGGGAGAATATTTCTCTGACGATGGCAGCTTCTTCCTCATAGATAACGGCTTTTTGATTTTTGACGCGGTAGCCGAAATTGATGCGCCCGCCAGGGAAGTTCCCTTTGATTCGTGTTTCGCGTAAACCTCGGAGGGTTTTCTGAGATAGCTCTTCGCTGTAGTATTGGTTCATGCCTTCGAGGAGCGACTCAAGCAAAACGCCTTCGGGAGTTTCCGGGATATTTTCCATGGCGGAGAGGATTTTCACGCCGTTATCCTTTAAGTGCTTGCGGTGGATCGCCATTTCGTATTTGTTGCGGGAGAATCGGTCAAGCTTGTAAACGAGGACGTAATCGAACGATTTTTTGTCACTGTCTTTGAGCATCTTTTGGAATTGCTCGCGGTTGTCGTTTGTGCCGGTGGTAGCGCGGTCGATATAGGTGCCGACAATAACGATGCCGTTTCTCTGTGCGAATTCCCGGCATACCCTTATCTGGCCTTCTATCGACTGTTCGGTCTGGTTATTTGCTGTACCTGGCATAGATTGTTCCTGTTTTCATGTTGTACCTCCGAAAAGTTTTTGGAGTATTGTAGGAATTAAACTCGCAGCCTTTTTGCGACTTTAAGAAAAAAGTCCCAAAAATCTCAAAAAAGAACCGAAATATAAAATTTCGGAAGGCTGTCGTCTTTTCGACGGACACAACAAAACGGGAAAAGAGGGGCAGTCAAAGGCGAAAGGGGGAAGCCCCGAAAAATTATTGCGTTCAGGGCATAGAAAAGCCGAGAGGAAATCCTCTCGGCTGAAAGTTTTAAGTGATAATTTTTCCCTTTGGCGGCAACGAATTTTTCCGATACAAACAAACGGCGAAAAGACGGCTGAGATGTCTTTCAGGTATTTTTTGATACGGAACAGGTGACTTTACGGTGACAAACAGGTTACTTTTGCATACTCACGTATCTTTACTGTCCTGTTTTATAATAGAGGCAGGAGGACGGAGATGAAGAAACAAGAAAAGCAATTAGAGATGGAAGTGAACGGAATTCCCAATTTGAGTAAAGCACCAAAAGATTTACTGCAACTCTTTTGTGAGGCGACGTTGGAAGTGATAGAGTTGTTAGATAAGGAATTACGATAGATTTATCAATTTGGTTTAATAGTCTTTTGTTTTATCCAGATGGGACTTGTCCAGGCAAATCTGCCGTCGTCAAGTTCCAATCGCAGATAGTAACAGTCTTCTTGTCTTTCGTGTTTATAATCGAAGAACAGTGCAGACGGATGTTTTATTATGCAGTAATCTTGTAAATTTTTTACTATGGTAACTTTCTTTATCGGTGCATCGGCAACGATATTATACCATATTGTTAGTTCGTCGTCTTTGCCGATTTCGAATTCTTCACCCATCCAATGCCCGTTTATTCTGAAATCGATTGTAATTCTGCCGCCCATAAAGCCGTAACATCGCCTTGCTTTCAAGGCGGCAAATATGCTTTCAAGCGTGTTTTCTTCTGCCCATACGCCTGTAAGGCCTGGGTAGTTGAATGGGTATGCAGTATCGTTAAGTATAAACCCGTTTTTGCAGAAGTGGTCGTCGGAGCCTGCAATGCACCCCATATGAGCGCCCCTTGCAAGCGCGTCTTGCCAGAATCCGCCGCGGCACATCGAATCATTTTCGTTCGCAGGGTTGCCCATATATTCCGTTGCGTCGCCACGCGAGTATATTTCTATCAGCGGTGTTAAAAGATTATTTGGAATAGTGCTTAGGTCTGCCCCCGCAGACAGATGATACGTGTCGTGCGGTACGATAAGCATATCTTTCCGTTCAAGTGCCGCGCGCAGTTCGTCGGCGGTTATTTCGCCATTTCTTTTACCACGGAGCATTTCCCCCTCGTGTGAACTGTAATAAATTATCATGTTGTTGTAAAAGGGGTAGGAGTCACGTTCGTAAGCAAGAATGGTGGTAAATTTCCCTGGCTGGTAGTACTGCTTTACTTTTGATTTTATTATGTCCCATTTGGAAGGGGAGCCAACCCACAATTCGGGCTTTCCCACACCTCCGTGGTCATGATCAGAAACTGCTGCAAAATCAACTTTCACATTGTCGCGCAGATTGATAAAATATTCGTCTATCGAGGGGTTCCCGTCTGAAAGATTTGTATGTCCGTGCATCTCTCCGATAAAGTTTTTATATTCGGGTGCGGGCGGATCAAACATATGCTGCGCTTTATCGAGTGCAGCATAAAGTTTGCTCGGTTCGCTTTCGCCGCTATAAACTATGTCTGTAAAAGTTCTGCATCTGCCGGGCATATCGATACTTCTTGCTTGTTTTCTATCGGGATGTGTCATTTCGTTTTTAATCATTGTATTACCTCATTGGATTAAGTTTACTATTCTGCCGGAAAAATCGGGGGGTAGCTAAATCTTTATTTATGGTAGCTGCTTTACGGTATTTGGAAGGCGTCAGTCCTGTGTCTTCCTTGAATATTTTTATTAAGTGTGCAGAGTCAGAAAATCCGCAAGATTGAGCAATTTCAGCTACCGATTTTGATGTGGTTGTCAGGAGTTTTATTGCTTGATTGACCCGCAATTTTCTCAAATACTCAAACGGCGTCATCTTAAAGAGTTGTTTGAATTTTTCAACGTAGCAGGTACGCGATTCCATGGCGTTATGTGCAAGTTCGCTCAACGAAAAAGCTTCTGAAAGGTGTTGCTTCATATAATTCGTAGAGTTGATTATGAATATATAATTTTTTTTGGCAGTGGCAATGTCTGTTGTATTGTATTGCTTTTCCATTAGAGCGGAAAGATAATAAATAAGAGCGATTTCATAAGTTTCAAAAATGATCTTATGTTCGGAATATTTGGCAAACTCTATAAGCATATCCATTTGAGATGTCAGCTTTTTAAGTTGCAGCGGGCTCAGTTTAAGGAAGAATGCCGTTGACGCAATATGCTTTCTTAATTCAGGTTCTGTTTCGAACAGAATGGAGTAACCGTTGAAACTGTTTAGTTCGGAAGAATACTTTTGCAGGAGCTTTTGTTCGATCAGAAGGTGAAAAATGCTTCCGGTGTCATGTTCCATCCAATAGCCGTGGGAAACTTTCGGAGGGATAACGAATACTGCTCCCGGTGTTACGGGAAAGTTTTTATCTTTTATATAGTGCCGACCGCTGCCTTCAACGATTATATTCAATTCGTAAAAATCATGCTTATGCATCAGCAGCGGAAATTCATCGTTATGATAGTATGCAAGCCGCTCGCGCAAAGTAAAACGGGCGTCATTGAGATTGAATGATTCTGTCTTAACGTGTTTTGGTAAAAATTCGGGATAATCGAGCATATTTATCACTCCTTGGATTCCATTATAATTCTTTTTCACAAAAAAGTCTATCGTTTCTTCCATCTTCGTACTTATATACAATTTTTACGGACGGATATTCTATATTTTCTCTAAATAGAGTGCTATAATTAAAGTACAGGTCAAAGTTTATTCTCAGGAGGAAAAAGATGAAAAAGAGACTTGTGACAGTAAGCTTGGCTATGATGACAGCGATAATTTTGCTTATCGCGGGTTGTGGAGAAGGAAAAAATTACATTGAGATGTCTTATTACGATGAAACATCTTATGAAGAGGGAGCGGATTACAGCACCATAAACGAAAATCTTTTTTACCGCAATGAAAGAAAGGTTGATGTTGCCGACCCTTGCGTTGTGTATGTAGACGATGAAAACGACACCGACTACGGCTCATACTATCTGTACGGCACAACGGGCAACACGGGGTTCTTCTGCTGGAAGAGCGATGACCTTGTAAATTGGGAGGGCGTAGGCTATGCCCTTTTATACCGCGATCTGTCTACCCCGCAAGGCAAGGCTGTGAGCGTAGATTCGTGGGCGCCTGAAGTTATATATGACGGCGAGGCGAACAAGTGGTATATGTTCTTTAGTTCAACCCCTAAAGAATCGTCAAACAGTTTTATCCCTTACATCGCTCAAAGCGACAGCCCGAGCGGGCCGTTTGAACTTATCGATCATATCGATTCATATACGGCTACGGACGGCACGCCCTTAAAGGATATAGAGAATATAGAAACAAATAATTCGTATTATTATCAGAGGTATATGACGTTCGACCCCTTAAAGATGTCGCAGGAGCTTGAAAGGCTCGGACTTGCGGATATGGATAATACGAGCGATGTTTTAAGGGCGATAGACTTCCATCCCTATGTCGATTCCGCCACGGGCGACAAATATCTCTATTTCAACACGTCCGTCAATTCCTATATTATGGGAATGGAGATGAACAGTTGGACAGATCCGAAGTACGACACGCTTACCATAATTACAAAGCCTGGCTATTCAACGCCTTCCGCCGCCGAAAAGGATGTTCCTAACGAGATGAACACAAGCGTAAACGAGGCTGCGTGGATGACCGAACACGGCGGCAAGTATTACCTGACATATTCCACAAACAGTTATAAGGACAAGACCTATCAGGTATGCCAGGCCGTTGCAGACAGTCCTCTCGGCGAATTCAGGAAACTGACCGAAGCCGAAGGGGGAATACTTATCTCAGCAGATTCTGCTTTAAGGGACGATGTTTCCGGCACCGGTCACAGCTCCATAATAAATGCCGGCGGGCAGGATTATATCGTATATCATGCGCATAATTCCATTGCCGAAGGCGGCTCTTCCCGTCATGTGGCAGTGGACGAAATAGAATGGGTAACGGTAAAGGATGTACAGGGCAACGACCTCGACGTAATGTATGCAAACGGGCCAACAACTTCCGTGCAGCCTCTTCCCGAGTTTGCCTCCGAGTATAAAAATATTGCGGATCAGGCAGAAGTTTCTGCAACGAGCGTTGCAGACGGCAGCTCGGTTTCCTTCCTTACCGACGGCTTGCTTTCCATAAACCGCTATGCCAACTACGATATGGTCGAAACTTATATAAAGGAGACGGAATTTTCTGCCGGAACGACCATTACGCTTAAGTTTGATGACTATAAGACGATAAGGGCGCTCATGATTTACAATTCCAAAAACATGGAGAGCGCTTTTTACGATATAGAGAGGGTGGAGTTCGATTGCAGGCTTGAAGACGGCACTTATGCCACAAAATATATAGATAATTTGTCGTTTGACATAGAGGCTTATACCTCGACCGACGATATAGATGTACTAAGGCCTGCGTCGTCTGCCGTTGCAGAATTTGACGAGATCGAGTGCAATGAAATTCGTATAACCATAAAACCCGCCACGGAGGAACAGATCCCCGTTCACGGGTTCAATGATTTGGCTGTAATTGCGGTATCCGAAATACGGGTATTGAGTAAATAAGGGGGAAACATCATGAAAAGCAATAAACTGTTCCGCATGCTCATGGTTGGTTTTGTTGCCGCAACGCTTACGGGCGCGACAATTTCTTTTAGCGCTTGCAGCAACGATAATTATCTTGAGGACGATCCTCCGTACTCATTTGAAAATCCTCCCGAACATATCCCGGAATATGATTCTACCGTGAAAATCGACGGCGTACTCGATGACGAAATATACTCGTCGTTAAAGTGGCTGGAAATGGAGTATTCCGATGCAAATGTGACTATCCCCGTAAAAGCAACCGCTTTCCTCGGAGAAAAGGGCATTTTTATGATGTTCGATGTTGATGACCCTGACGTGTTTGTCAACCCCGAAAGAAGCGGTTCTTGGAACAGCGGCATAGAATTGTATCTTGCAAAACCCGGGGTGGACAAACTTGAAGGTGAGGCGTGGGAAATAGATCTCACGCCGGGATTAAACGTAGTGTCCACCAGATTGCAGCGCGGTGGCGTGTTCCAGAATATGTACACGGCGCAGGATGAAACTCCCTATATGCAATCGCAGGGTAAGGGCGGTAAAGTCGGTGCGGAAGAAGCGACTGGCTATACTATAGAGGCGTTTTTTCCGTATTCATTCCTCGGAGTGGAAAAGGATGAGCTTGAATATATAAATATGAATCCTACGCTCATTCGTACGTTCAACTATGAAGACCCTAAAAACCGCCTGTGGTACAACTTCGGACAGGAAACGAAGGAGGGCTACAACTGGGGCAATCCCGAAACATGGTGGAAGTTCGACTCGAACGGCTTTATCTGCTACACGGTAACTCCCGAAACCGACGGAAACGGAACGCTTACCGCCCAGACGTTCAACGTGCTTGAGGGCGAACAGCTTGAAATAACGATAACGCCGAATGAAGGTTACCGTCTTAAATCTGTTACCGTCGGCGACGTGGATTATACCGATAAAGTCTTTGTCGAAGATGGTCTCAGCAAAATCATTCTCGAAAATATAACTTCCGACGTGACCGTCCGCGCGGAATTTGAAGAAGTCGCCGCCGATATGTTTGTTCTTTCGGGCAATATAACGCTGTTCGGCGATGCTCTTACTTCGCAGCAGGCGAAAGGTCTGTCGCTCGTCGTCAACTGCGGCGGCACCGTATACACAGCCGATATATCAGGGAACGGCAGCTACGCCGTGGAAATTCCCGCAGGCGAATATACTGTCGTCCTTTCAAAGGCAGACGGCTTTGTCCTCGCGCAGCTTGACGGCGAAATCACGGAAGATAAAGTTGAAAACTTCAACATTACCGATTCGCTCATCGCCGACATCTATGTGGGCAAGGCAGATTTTGTTCTGAACTTCGGCGATTACAAAATATCCAATACTGCGGGGCAGTTATACGACAATAAAGACCACGGCGAAATTTATGCCGCGCCCTCCGTTATAGAGAGCAGCTTCTATGCTCCAGATATTGCCGGCTGTGCCGACGGCACCCGCTTCGGATTCAGAATATACCTCAAAAACGCCAACGGAGGCGGCGCCTTCACCGTTGCCGACGTTGTGATAGGCAAAACAAACGGCAACTGGTATCTCGACATAGGCTACGATTTGAGGAGTACGCAGCGCAACGAATATATGCTCAACGAAAGCCAGCTTGCGGCCGTAAAAGAAGGTACTTTCAAAGTGCTTGTCGTAAAAGACGGCGCCACTCACAGGCTGTATGCGCAGAACGGCGAAAACTTCGAGCTCGCGGCAGTTTACGTCGATGACGACGACACGATGGTTTCATTCGGCACAATCGACCTGCTCGTTCACAACAATGCGGGCGGCGGCTCGGGCGAGTTCGGTATGACAGGCACCAGAGTATATGCGAATTACGATGAGGATATCACCGAAAGCGAACTTATCGCCGGCATTGCAGACGCTCCAATTCTGTTGAAACCCGATGTCGATTCTCCCGATGCGACGGTAGAGGGACTTGAAAATTATTATGCCATAGGCGATACGGTTACGTTCAAAGTGAACATAGCCGACGCCGCGCTCACGGTAGGCGAAGTCACCGTCAACGGCAGCGTCGTTACAGCGGAAAACGGCGTTTACAGCTACATTGTTCCCGCCGATGCAAACGGCATAGATATAGTCGTTACCACCGAGGTGAAAGAGGGAGTAATAGTTCCCGAAATAGACGACGGCGGAGCCGTGGTTGAGGGTGTTGAGCGTACTTATAACGCGGGCGACACTATTACTTTCACCGTGAAGGGCAGCGGCATAATAGCGGTAAACTCCGTAACGGTCAACGGCACCGCGGTAGAGCCTTCCGGCGGCGTATATACCTACGTCATTCCCGCCGACGCGCAGGAGGTCAGGATAGTTGTTGCAACTACCGCGCTTGCCGAAGTGCACGACGGGGCGGAGGACTTCAACGTATCGTTCTCCGAAGTCACTTCCGATACGATGGGCGATTTGTTCAGGCTCGGAGAGGGCGACGATTTCCTCGCGCCCACGGTAATCGAGGCAAACTTCTATGCGCCCGACATCACGCGCATAACGGCGAACAATGTCAGGTTTGGCCTCAGAATGTATCTTAAAAATGCCGAGGGCGGCGGCGACTTCACCGTTGCCGACGTGGTTATAGCACGCATAAACGGACAGTGGTGGCTGGACGCGGGTTACGACCTCCGCAACAGCAACATAGCCATAGATATGGTATATGCCCTGAGCAACAGCCAGCTCAACGCCATTGCAGAGGGCACGTTCAAGATACTCATCGTAAAGGACGGCGCAGACCACAGGGTATATGCGCTTGACGGCGACAGGTTCGAACTTGCAACTAGTTATCTTGACGACGACGCCACAATGGTATCGTTCGACAGCATAGTGCTGCTTGTAAACAACGCCACAGCGCAAAACGGCGTCGGCGAATTCGGCATGCACGGCGTAAAGGTTTATTCCGGCTACGACGAAAATCTTACCGACGAAGAGCTCGTATCGATGATTGGCGGAGCGGAGATAAGTTTCTCCGTAACGCTCGATGCCGACGGCGTAACCGTGGACGGGCTCGACGAAAGCTATTCAATAGGCGATACAGTAGAATTTACCGCAACGGCTGACGACCCGCTGTATGCCATCGACAAAGTGTTCATAAACGGCGAACTCGTCACGGTGGTAAACGGCGTGTATTCATACGTCGTTCCGCAGACGGCGAGCGGGATAGTCATAGAAATAACGGTTGCTCCCGTTCAGGGTACGCTCATACCCGAAGTAACTTCGGGCGGGGCGCAGGTTTCGGGACTCGAAGATAAGTACGATATCGGCGATACTGTAACGTTCACCGTTTCGGCGGGAGATTATCTCACGATAAATTCCGTAACGGTCAACGGAACGGTGGTTGAAGGCGAAAATGGCGTATATACATATCAGACGACGACCGCCGACACATCTCTCGCGATAGTCGTAAATACTACTGCTCTCGCAAACGTCTACGATGGCAAGGGCGACGACGTTACCGTGAAAGATTTCTCTTCGATAGCGGGCGCAACGTCTGGCCCCATTTACGACCGCAACGACCACGAGGGCATATACCTCGATAATTCGGTAATAAAGACCAGCTTCTGGCTGCCTCAGGCAGACAGCATAACGGCCGACAACGTAAATATCGGATTCAGAATATACGCCACCGACCACTCCAACAACAATCAGGGCTGGCCAGACGTCATTCTGGGAACGAACGGCGGCAAGTGGTACCTCAACATAGGCGCAGGCATAGGCACAAGGCTCATCTCTACGGTTTACGAACTGAGCGCCTGGCAGCTTGAAGCGCTGAAAGAGGGCAATCTTACCATACTTGTAATAAACGACGGCGCAACGCACACGCTCTACGCGCTCGACGAGTACGGATACGAAAGGGTAAACGGCTATACCGATTCCAACGCGGCGATGATTACATTCAAGTCGATAGATTTCCTCGCGGCGGGCTGGCAGAACGGCACGGGCAAGTGCGGCTTTACGGGACTGACGGTATTCGGCGGCTACGATGCGGAGATGGCCGACGGCGAACTTGTAGAATTTTTCACGGGTTCGGAAATCGTTCTTCCTGTAAACGTAACCGCGGCCAATGCGCAGGTAAACGGGCTGGAAGACGCTTACAAGGCGGGCGGCATCGTTACGTTCACCGTTGTGCCTGAAATCGGTTACAGGGTGGTAAAAGTTACGCTCAACGGCGAAGAAATCGTCGCAGGCGGAAGCGGCTATTCCTATACCGTGCAGGATTCCGATACGGCAATAGTTATAGTCGTTCAGACCGAACTTATAAGCCTTGAAACGTCGGTTACCGTCACTCCCGAAGGCAGCGCCGGAGTTAGCGGATATGAACTTTCTTACGGCATAGGCGACGAGGTAATTTTCACAGTAACGGCAAGTGCCGGCTACGAAATTACAAAAGTGACAGTAAACGACAACGAGATCACGGCTTCCGATAGCGGATATTCATACACCGTCAAGGATACAGACTCAGCCGTAGAAATCGTTGTGGAGACGGCCAAAAAACAGCTTACAGTCAGCAAGACGGTCACCAATGCCACGCTCGGCGGGCTTAAAGAAAGTTATACTTTCGGCGAAAACGTGCAATTTACCGTAACTCCCGAAACGGGTTACGAAGTAACTGAAGTAAAGGTAAACGACAGCGTGATAGAAGCCGTCGAAGGCACATACAGCTATACCGTTCTTCCCGAAGATACGCAGATAAGCATCACGGTAACCACGCAGCTCATAGCGCTCACTCCCGAGCTTGACGAAGGTGACGGCGCAACTGTGAACGGGCTTGAAGAAAGTTACAATATCGGCAATACCGTGACCTTTACCATAACGACCGAAGAATATGTAGCGGTTGATTCTGTAACGGTAAACGGCGATGTTGTCGCCGAACAGGACGGAACATATTCCTATGTCATCAAAGAAAGCGACAGAAAGTTGACCATTGCGGTTGCCACAACGCGGCACGCAACCGTTTACGACGGCAAGGGCGAACTTATCAAAAACTTTACCGATATAACGGCAAGCCCCGATGACAACAAAGGGAAGAATAATGTAGTCGGTGCGCTGTATTCGTTCGGCGACCACGGCAATGCAATGCCTTCGCCCTCGGCAATAGAAGCCGTTCTTTACGGCGAAAACATCAGTGCGATTACCGAAAACGGAACCCGCTTCGGCCTCCGTTTATACAACAGGGCAAACGCCTCAGAAAGCAATAACTATTTCGCCGACGTTGTTATAGCAAGACAGGGTGGCAATTGGGTGCTTGACATAGGTGCAGGCGTTTCGGTCGATACAACTTCACCCAGCACCGCATACGTGCTTAATGCCGGACAGATAGCCGCCGTCGAGGCAGGAACTTTCAGAATATTCATTATTCAGAAAGGCAATATCTATACGCTCTATGCTCAGAACGGTGATACGTATGATAAGGTAGAGGCATTTACGGGAACGGAAGGAAAAATATCCGTAACGGCAATAGACCTTGTAGTAAACAGTGGTTCAGTGGCATTGCAGCGCAGCGGCGACAGGGATTTCGGCGTGAAGGAACTTACAGTATACGGCGGATTTGACGACGGCCTTTCCGACGAGGAGCTTATACAGCTCCTCGTCGGCGGACAGGTTGCCGCAACAGAACAGCAGTGATGACGGAGGAAAATTAAGTGTCTGACGTAAGGTTAAACAACATCTGCAAAGTTTACGACAGCAGGGAAAGAGGGCGCGGCGGAGTGCTTGCCGTTAAAAACTTTTCAATGGACATACGCGACGGCGAGTTCATCGTGTTCGTAGGCCCTTCCGGGTGCGGCAAATCTACTACCCTGCGCATGATTGCGGGGCTTGAAGATATTTCGAGCGGAGATTTGTACATCGACGGAACGTATGTAAACGATGTCCCCGCAAAGGACAGGAACATCGCGATGGTGTTCCAGAACTATGCGCTTTACCCTCATATGACGGCGTACCAGAACATTTCTTTTGGGCTTACTTTGCAAAAAATTCAGGAACCCGTCTATGAGGAAAATGAAGAAGTAAAAGCGGTACTCGCCGAAATCGACGCCTTAAAAAATGAGTTTGCCCTTATCGGCAAAAAGAACGCAGCCGGGGAAAAGAAGATCGATTCTATCGAAAAGAGCAACGCCGCTTATTCAAAATCGCTCGATGCGCTCACCAAAAAGATTGCGCATCTGAAAAACAGAGGCATGCACCAAAGCTCTGTCCGTGCCGCGGTTTCAAAGACTGAAGAAAGGGTCAAATCGCTCAATAAAGCAATTTCAGAAGGCTTGAAGCAGATCGAAGGCATAATTTCCGATATAAACGGAAGCAAGACGCGTATGTCTGAAATCAAAAAGGCAATTCTTGAAAAACAGCAGTCGATTGCCGGCTATCAGTTAAAGCGAATAGATCAAAAAAAGATTGCCGAACTCAACAAATCGCTTGCCTATTACCGCAGGCTTGCCGTTTCTGATGAGGCAATCCGTAAAAAGGATGAGGCCGAACTTCAAAGATTGGAAAGCGAGCTCAATTTAATAAACAAGAACGGCAGCCTTTCGGAGGAACAGCAGTTCAGAGCGGAGGGGCTTCAAGACCTTATCCGGCGTTATCGCGAAGAGCTGGATATTCTGGCGCAGAGGAAAATTTCCATCGAGCAGAATATAAGCCGCAATCAGGGCGAGATAGAACATTATTCTCAAACCCCCGTGCCTGTATTCAAAACCAGACATTATACAAAGGCTGAGATCGACGAAAAGGTCATGCGCGCGGCGGAGATACTTGACATTAAGAAGTTGTTGCGCCGCAAACCGAGAGAAATGTCCGGCGGTCAGCGTCAGCGAATAGCTCTTGGAAGGGCGATAGTGCGCGAGCCTAAGGTGTTCCTTTTGGACGAGCCGCTCTCTAATCTCGATGCAAAGCTGCGCACTTCCATGCGCTCGGAGATTGTAAAGTTGCATAAGCAACTCAACACCACTTTCATCTATGTTACTCACGACCAGGTAGAGGCGATGACGATGGGTACGCGCATAGTCGTAATGAAGGACGGCGAGGTGCAGCAGATAGACACTCCTGTAAACTTGTTTGATAACCCCGTCAACACCTTTGTAGCGGGATTTATAGGTACTCCGCAGATGAATATGTTCGGCGTTGATATGCAGGCTTGCGGCGACAAAATCAACTTTACATTTGAAGACGGTTTGGTGCTATGCTTTGAAAAAGCAAAAGTGCGCGAGATAAAAGACGAATATCTTGACGGACAAACACATCGTGTGGTTATGGGAGTGCGTTGCGAAAATCTGTTCCTTACTGAAAAAGGGAAAGGATTCACTTGCAAAGCTTCCGGTATAGAGCTTCTGGGCAGCGAGACAAATATTTATACTTCGGTAGAGGGCGTAAATGTAACGCTTAAACTCAACTATCGCCCCGATGTTTCCGTCGGCGATGAAATTTATGTGGGTATGGATGAGAGCAAGTTGTATCTTTTTGACTCCGTTACCACAAAAACAATATTAAAATAATGAGGTGTAAAATGAAAAAGAAGTTAATTGCGCTTGCTATATCCTCTGTACTTGCAGCAACATGTCTTGCCGGTTGCGGTGGCGGCGGTGATGACGGAGCCGGCAATGGAGAAAGAATAACTTTTTGGGGTATAACCGACCAATATACTTCAAGCAGTTACAGTCAGCTGGTCGATGCCTACAATGCAGGTCAAGGCAAAATTGACGGGGTTTATGTAAAGTATTCGCCTAAAACCGACTCTTCGGCGAACCATATGTCATATTGTGCTTCGGCAAGGGGTACGGTTGACATAATCGGGGTGAGCGACCGTTATGTATTCAATAATATCGCACAGGGGTTCTATACAAACCTGCAGGATTATATCGATGATTCTTCCACGTATACAAAGAATGCCGACGGGGAAACTTATTTCAGCGTCGATAATTATGCGGCGGGAAACATAGACAGATTCCGTTTCAATAAGGAAACAAGCGAAGCGGGCGAAGGCGAAGACTTATATGCGCTGCCTCTCGTTGCCAACGCCAGCGTTATCTATTACAACGAAGATTATTTTACTCAAAAAAACATCAACATTATTTCCGTAACGGAAGAGGAACTCGAAGCTTACAACAAGGCGAACGGAACTTCGTATGCGCCGAGGGGATATGCCGAATATACGGTAGACGCAATGCCCGCCGCAGGACTTAAAACTTCTGAAAATCTTGAGGATGAGGAAGTTGTAAAGGTATTCAACAATCTCATTCCCATGAGCTTTCTCGAAGTGAATACGCTTAGTAAATATTTCACGAGAGAATACAATAAACAATCTCCTTCGCTTTACGGCGTGCTCAACGAGTGGTGGTTCTCGCACGGCTGGGCAGTAGGCGGCGACTGCGTAAAGTGGGATGAGGATATGGGACAGTATAAGTTCACGCTCGGCGACGAGCAGCCCAATTATCTGGTAACTGAAGCCGTCACCGTAAACGGTACCCCCTATGACGCAGGCGACATATTGAGTTATGCCGACAGGAACTGGGTTCTCGATAATTCGTCCTCGGCGGTAGTATCAAGCTTGTACGAACTGCCTTCCCAGTACGAACAGTTCAGGGAGTTCTGCGCCTGGTCGCAGGTAACGGGCAAAAAAGTTGACAATGAAGTTGACGGTTATGGCATTTCACCTTCGCCCGCAACGCTCAACAACAGTTCCAAAGTGCAGTACTTTACGTCGGGCGAAGTGGCAATGCTTGTTGACGGCACTACCGAACTCGACCCCGTGTATAATGCGCTCGTCGGCAAAACGGAGTGGAATATTGCGCCGATATATACTTATCGTGAATTTGAAGGCGAAGATCCCGCAGGAAGCGGTACGTTAAAGGTCATCGGAAAGGAATATGACGGCGTAGAGTTCACCGGCGAAGTGAAGGAAGTGAACGGCACTCCGATCGTGGGCAAGCTGTCCGGTTCGTCACAGAATTTCGGCTGGGCTATTCCCGCAAATTCCTCACATAAAGATGCTGCATGGAAGTTCCTGCAATATCTTACTTCCGCCGAAGGTCAGAGCTATTTCGTGGCAAACGATGCGGGCGCTCCTTCCGTAAGTTCGTACATCAACAGTCCCGAATATTACGATAAAGACAATAAAAAATGCGATAATTACAGGGCGATATCCATAATGGCCGAGGCCTGTACTATAGGCGACTGGTCTTACTTTGAAAACGGCGAATGGATATCCGATTGGTCCCTTGAACTCAACGGCCCTGTAAGAAACGGCGAAACGTCGTTGACTGAATTCTTTGATCATCAACAGGGACCTACGGATACGATACTTGCGGGATATAAGTTCAAATTGCACGGTAAAGAATAAGGGGGTGCATGATGGAAAGAGTAGCGACGGGGCGTATATCGCTTGATTTGCATAAAAAGAAGAAGCTTTCGGGCGAAAAGATATTCGCCTATGTATGTGTGTGCATTCCTATTATCGGCTTTATTCTTTTCAGTTTAGTGCCTCTTGCGATTTCGTTCATTTCAATGTTCACCACTATGGAATATTATGACCTTTCCACAATGACATGGAATAAGTTTGAAACATTCAAGGTGGTTTTTTCGGATAAAGATTTGTACAAGTCGCTCCTTGTAACGGTCATGCTTGCATCAAGCCAGTTCATAAGCCTTACCATAGCGTTGTTTATATCTTTTCTGCTTTCAAAAAAGCCGAAAGGGAGAAAGATATTCCAAATAATTTATTTTATTCCGTATATATGCAGCAGCGTTGCTACGGCGTATATGTGGATGACTATGTTCGATCCGAATTATGGTATCATAAATACGATTCTTACAGGTATATTCGGTGAAGGCGCAAGGGTTAATTGGAGTTCCGATGCGGCAGCCTATGTGTTTGCAATTATAATAACCATTGTTTGGCAGGCTCCCGGTTATGGCATCGTTATGTATAAGGCTGCATTTGATGCTGTAAATCCGTCGCTGTATGAAGCGAGTGAGATAGACGGCGCATCTGCCTGGAAAAAATTCTGGCGTATAACGTTTCCGAGCATTGCCCCGACGACATTTTTCCTTTTGATGACAGGCATTATCGCGGGTATGCAGACTTTCGACATTGCGCGGCTGTTTGCGGTATCGTTCTTCCCCGATGCCTGGACGGGCACGGCAGGACCGAACAATATCGGACTTACGACGGTAATTTATATCTACAATAAGGGCACGTTATATTTCAATATACCGGAAGCTTCCGTTGCTTCGTGGATGCTGTTTATTATAATTCTTGTGTTGTCTCTTGTGAACTATAAACTCAGGAAAAGGTGGGTGAATGTATGAAGGCTTTCAAAAGTATCGTCGGCTCATCGGAATCCATACACGACCTTTCTCCGCGCGTAGCTTCATATAAAGAAGTGAAGGAGCGCAGAAGCAGAAAGACTACGGGAATTATAGGCAAAATGGTAATGTTTACTTTATTGCTTATATATGCTGTTTGTCTCATGTTGCCGTTTTACGTGTTGTTTGTAACAAGTATAACGCCATATCAAGAGCTTATGGGTTCGATGAGCTTTATATGGTGGCCGGAAGAAGTTACTTGGGATGCATTCATTCCGTTTATCTCTACCGATAATATTCTCGCGGACGACATCGGCATTCCCATATTGCACGGATTTTTCAATACGTTATGGTCGACATTGCTTACGACGATCGTTTCGTTGTTTGTGAGCGGTCTGGCGGCGTACAGCTATTCAAAGATCAGGTTCAGGGGAAAAGAAGCTCTATTCATGTTCCAACTCGCTACAATGATGATTCCCATGGCAACGATGACCGTGCCGTCTCTCATTTGGTATGAGACGCTTGGATGGACGCATAGTTGGTTTCCAATCATCATTCCGGGGCTTTTCGGCGGCGCAACTACAATATTCTTTTTGCGCAGTTATATGGCGTCCGTTCCAAACGAAACTCTGGAAGCCGCTAAAATCGACGGACTCGGTTCCTTCCGCATATTTTTAAAAATAGTTCTTCCGCAAACAATTCCCGCATTTATAGCTCAATTTATATTTGCATTTGTAGGCGGATACAACAATTATATGGGGCCGCTGTTGTATTTAAGCGATAATCCGCAGAATTATACTTTGCAGTTGGTGGTCACGGAACTCAGAACTTTTTATAATCAACCGGGACAAGTGTGCGCAAGCTGCCTTATAGCGCTTATTCCGTTGATAATAGTTTATATTATCTTCCAGCGCTTCTTCATAGAGGGCATATCAGTAGGTGGCGGCAGGGAATAATGACAGTATAATATAAAGTGTTAAAGGAGAATTAAGCTATGAGCAAAGTATCTGACAGCGAATATCAATTTAATTCTCCTTTTTTGCTGTCAAAAAGAATAGTCGCATATCTCATTGACAGTCTGTTGCTTATACTTGCGGTAATACTCTGTTTTCAGCTTGTAGATATGATGTATGTTAATTTCAATACAAGGCTGAAAGAGATAAATTCGCAAATGACATCGGAGCAGAACGATATTATAAGGTGCCTTGCAGATTCTGGGCTGATGCAATACGATGAACAAGCAGGTATTGCTGTTGAAGATGAATTGCAGGGGCAAAATTTTATTTATTCGATGGTTTTGTCTACCCTCGGCGGCAATGTCTCAGACAAGGCGGCATATAAAGGCGAATATATCTTTTCGGATATGGGACAAACAGATCGCTCTTTCATCTATTATTACGCGCAGTTCAAGCCTGCCCACAGCGACGGATTCGTCGGCTATGATGAAAGCAAAACAGGCAGGGCGTATGCAGAAAGCTTGTTTTTGTCGGCGTGCAATAATTCGGAAAACGGTTATTTCGGGCAGTCTTTCCCTCTGCTTGAAAGGAACGTAGCCGTCGCGCTCGATCGTCTGATAGTCAATCGTGAAAACAGTTGCGAAATTGACGGAGTGACCTATTACGGACGCGATATATTTATAGAGCTGTACAATGCGTTCAACTCAGTCCTTGAAGGCGCGCGGGCAGAATTTACTCAGTCATACCGTCCGTTTACTGAACTTAACGAAACTTTTTCTTCATCGAGGGAACAGCTCATTAAAATCAAGACGGGTGAACTGTGTATCGCTTATTTTGCGGGCGCGTTTATCTGTTTTATGATAGTCCCGGCTATTTCCGGCGGCAATTCCGCAGCGCTGCTTTTGCTTCGCGGAAGATGTATAGGGCGTTCAGGTCTTAAAATGCGTTGGTATAACTATGTTCTCAGATGGATATGCCACAGCCTGTTTTATTTCAGCAACATAATGTTTGTTTTATTGCTCACATATGGCAGATACGCTTCTTTTTTCCTGACATGCAACATTGCCGGCGGCTTAAAATTTTATATGCTTTGTCTTATCCCGATAATCGTGATGCTTATATCGTTTGTAATTTTTGTATTCGACAAATCGGAAAGAAGGACTCTTACGGACAGATTGTCTTTGACTGTTGTCAAGGAGAAGGAATAATTTAACTGTTTATGAAATATAAGGGAATAATTTTTGACCTTGACGGAGTGCTCGTGCATACGGATAAATATCATTATCTGGCATGGAAACAGACGGCCGACCGGCTCGGTATATATTTTGATGAAAAAATAAACAATAAGCTACGCGGCGTTTCGCGCATGGCCAGCCTTGAAATCATTCTTGAAGGAAGCACGAAAAAATTTTCTGACGGACAAAAACAAAAACTTGCCGAAGAAAAAAACTCCGTTTACAGGCGGTATCTTGAAGGTCTTACGCAAAAAGACCTCGGAGAAGGCGTGTTGCAGACACTTGAAAAGTTAAAGGCCATGGGTTTTAAACTCGCGGTGGGCAGCAGTTCCCGCAATGCCGTACTTATATTAAAGAAGACGGGAATCTACGGTTTTTTTGACGCCGTATCAGATGGCAATAATATTTCAAAGCCAAAGCCTGACCCGGAGGTATTTATAAAAGCGGCGGGAATGCTCGGCCTTATGTGCGGGCAATGCCTTGTCGTGGAGGACGCCGTTTCCGGGGTGCTTGCCGCAACAGCGGCAAATATGGATTGTGCCGCCATAGGCGATGCCGCAAAACATAAAATAGCAACTTATAATCTTGAAAGTATCAACCAATTGACGGATATAGTTTCCTGAAAAAAGATGCGGGGAGAAAAGGAGTTATTATGAAAGTAAGTGAAAAAGTCCGTGTAGGCAGCGTATTGGACGATAATATTCTTTATGCCGTAAATAATCGCTTAAAGGGACGCAGGATCGCAAAAAATTCAGAAGGCATCAAGTATGCCGAAAAAATAAAAATAAACGGCGTGATGGACGATTATGTATCGTTCGTACTCGAACATCAGCTTAAAAACAGGGAAATCTGGCATAAAATATGCGAAGTTTTTTCAACCCGTGAAGATATTGCCGATGAAGGCTGGCGCGGAGAGTATTTCGGAAAACTCATGCGCGGAGCGGTGTATGTGTATCGCTATACAGGAGATAAAGAGCTGTACGATATTCTTACGGCGGCCGCGGAAGATCTGTTGTCCCGTCAGGATGAATACGGCAGATTTTCCACATATACCGTTGAAAAGGAATTCTGCGGTTGGGATATGTGGTCAAGGAAGTATGTACTCACAGGGCTTCTGCACTACCGCTCGATCTGCAGTGACGAGGTTCTTAAAGAAAAAATACTTTCGGCCCTTGAAAAGCACCTGGATTATATAGTTGAAAAAATAGGTGGAGGCGAGGGGCAAGTTCAGATTACGGATACATCTTCCTGGTGGGGCGGAGTAAATTCCTGTTCGATTCTTGAACCTGTTGTGGAAATGTATAAGCTCACCCGCAAGGAAAGCTATCTTGATTTTGCAGAATATATTATCTCAACGGGCGGCTGCAAAGACGGTAATCTTATTGAACTTGCCATATCCGAAAAGGCATTGCCGTATAAATATCCCTCGGTAAAGGCATATGAAACCATGTCTTTCTTTGAAGGTGTGTTGGCATATTATGAGGTCACGGGGGCAGAAAAGTATTATATTGCCGTATGCAATTTTGTTGAAGCCGTCAACGAGAGCGATATAACGCTTATCGGCTGTGCCGGCTGTACCCATGAACTTTTCGATAACGCCGCGCTTAAACAGACGGAATATAGCGAAACGATAATGCAGGAAACGTGTGTTACCGTCACATGGATGCGGCTGCTTTCAAGATTGTATCTTTTAAGCGGCAACGTAAAATACATAGACAGGATAGAGTGTTCGGGGTTCAATGCTCTCTATGGCAGCCTGAATACGCAGGGGAACGAACAATACAGCTTTGAAAGGAAAAAGTATGTTCCGGCGATGCCGTTCGATAGTTATAGCCCGTTGTATATGAATAAGAGAGGACGCGGTATAGGCGGGTATAAGGAATTTAAAAGCGGGGGTTACTTCGGCTGCTGTATAGCCATTGCTGCCTGCGGCATAGCTCTTATGCCTCTTACTGCAGTAATGGAGAGTAATAATGGATTTATTATTAACATTTTGTGTAATGCCACAGTACAAGGCAAAAATTGTACGCTTAATATAAAAAGTGATTATCCTCGCGATGGTCATAGCATCATAAAAATTAAATGTTCCAAACCAATTTACCTTAATTTGCGTATACGCTGCCCGTCATGGTGTAAATCAGTCCGCGTAAAGGCAAACGGCAAGCTTAAACTTACGCAAGGGTATTATACCGTAAGCGGTACGTTTAACGATGGGGATATTGTGGAAGTAAAATGGCGCGAAGATGTCCAGGCTGTTCATCTGAATGGTAAGATTGCCTTTACATATGGCCCTCTCGTTCTTGCGGCGGATGCGCTTAAATCGCATAATAATATCTCTGCGCCAGTTCGTATGCCGGAAGACGGAACGGAATACAAGGTGCTGCCATGCGAAAAAGGCGAACTTGTACGTATTGAAGTGGAAACGGAAAACGATATAATTCTCCTTACCGACTATCAGTCGTGCGGCAAGCAATGGTTGAAAAAAAATGCTATAATGTCCGTGTGGCTAAACGAGGAATAAAATGAATTCCGATGTAAAAAAACTTACTTATGCCGAAAAAGTCAGGCTTTTGATGGCGGAAAATTACTGGGGCAACAACAGCCTCGGCGGAAAGATATATTCTTTTGTAGTGGCGGACGGCCCTCTCGGCTTACGCCGCGCCAAAGATTTGAAGGACGGGGGAGGCAAAGGCTGTTATCCGTCTGTCGCATATCCTTCCGCGCAGACGGTAGCCCAGACATGGAATAAACGGCTCGCGCGCGAATTGGGTAACTGCCTTGCTTATGACTGTATAGATTTGGGCGTGGACATACTTCTCGGCCCAGGCATAAATATCAAGCGTACCCCCGTTGCGGGAAGGAATTTTGAATATTTTTCTGAAGACCCCATTCTATCGGGAATTATGGCTGAAGAGTATGTTCGCGGCGTACAGGAAAAGCATGTCGGCGCAACGGTAAAACACTACTGTGCAAATAATCTTGAATACTGCCGACACTATGTTTCTTCGGAAGTGGCCGAAGCCGTTCTGCGCGAAATTTATCTCAAACCCTTTGAGCTTGCCGTAAAGGCGAAACCCTATATGGTCATGACGTCGTACAACCTTGTAAACGGCGTGCGTATGTCGGAAAATGCCGACCTTATCAGGGTGTTGCGCAAGGAGCTTGGTTTTGAAGGGGTGATAGTGACCGATTGGGAGGCCTGCAAAGACGCCGAAGCGGGTATAAAAGCGGGAACTACAATGATTTTTCCCTTCAACGAGGACAGACAGAGGGAACTTGAAAAAATCATTGAATCCCATTCCGTTCCCGATGAAACGGTTGACGAGGCTGCGCAAAAAGTACTTGAACTTGCACAGAAATGCGAGCGGGATAAACCTCTCCGCAAGGCGGAAAAAACCGTTGCAGAGCGTATGGAAACGGCAAAAGGCATTGCGGAAGAAGGTGTTGTTCTTCTTAAAAACAACGGCGTTTTACCGCTCGGCAAACAGCAGAACATACTCATGACGGGCGCGCCGTGTAAAGTTTATTACGCCGGAGAAGGTTCAAGCAAGGTTGTGCCGTGCGAAGAGTATGATGGGCTCGATGTTGAATATGAAAGGCTTGGCGGAAAAGTAAAATATTGTCGTTCCACTTACTTTGAGTTGATGACTCCGTGGATGAACAGACTGTGCGGCGCAGATATTCCCGTCTGCTGTAAAATGGCAGAGCTGGCCGATGTGACCGTAATATGTGTCGGCGATGAGCCTGGCGTTGAATCTGAATTTTATGACAGGGAAAAAATTACCCTTTCCAAAGTGGAGGAGCAGGCTATATCAGATATTTCGTCGCACGCAAAAAAGACGGTCGTAGTCGTTTATGCGGGCGCACCCATAGATATGACCGCCTGGATAGATAAAGTGGATGCCGTAGTATGGGGCGGCTTCGGCGGACAATGTTCGGCAAAGGCGATAGCCGCCGTGCTTGCGGGCAACGTAAATCCTAGCGGCCGTCTTGCCGAAACTTTTCCGCTGCATTTATCTGACGTTCCCTCCGAACAGAGCTACCGCGATTCGTTTGTAATAAAATACAGCGAAGGACTGAACGTGGGCTATCGTTATTTCAATACTTATGGTAAGCCTGTTTTGTTCCCGTTCGGGTACGGACTTTCGTATTCGGAGTTTGTTTATTCCGATCTTTCGGCGCGGTACGAAGATGGAGTAATGCGCGTATGCCTCTGCGTTGAAAATATATCGGAGGTAAGCGGAAAAGAGGTCGTTCAGGTGTATATCGGAAGCGGTCATGAGGGTTACCCTTTAAAGGAGTTGAAAGCTTTTGAAAAGGTTACGCTGAACGCGCGTGAAAAAAAGAAGATCTGCATAAATATCGCATTGAGTGAACTTCGCCATTTTGTGGACGGGGAGTGGAGGCGACCCGCCGGAGAATACACCGTTTATATAGGCAAGAACGTCAGTGATATTCAACTCTCGGCAAAAATAAATATATAAAATACTGCTATGATAATTTCAGATAAGTTTTTCAGCGGGGACGGCCGCATATGTACTTTGCACAGGCATGTCCCCGCGCCGCTTTTCAGGCATTCTTTCAATATCGGCAAAGCGCCGTCGCTGTTTGAGGTCACCATTTGCGGGCTGGGCGTCTACGAGTTGTTTGTAAACGGCAGGCGGGTAACAAAGGGGTATCTCGCTCCTTACCGCAGCAATCCCGAACACATTGTGTATTACGATAATTACAATATCACGCCGCATATCCGCACGGGTGAAAATGTTGTGGCAATCGCACTTGGCAACGGCATAATGTCGTCCGAAATGCCTGTATGGGGTGCTGATAAATATCCGTGGCGCAGCGCGCCTCGCTTTGCGTTTGCGGCTGAAGCGGACGGGAAGTTTCTTTTCGATGGTTCTGCGTTTGTGACGCGCGGCGGCGAAGTTACGTTCAACGATTGGCACTGCACCGAGAGCATAGATGCCCGTCTTGCAATAGAGGGCTGGAACGATACGGGGTTTGATGATTCTTCCTGGGAAAATGTATCGCCCGCGCGGGAGCCGTCGGGTGAAAAAAAGATTTGCACCGCAGAGCCTGTAAAGGCATACGATTACAGAAAACCCGTAAAAATGTGGCAGGGCGAACGCGGATTTATATTTGACTTCGGTATAAGCGGCGCAGGCACTTATAATCTTAAAATAAAGGGCGAATGCGGACAGCAGATAGAAGTTTATACATCAGATTGCGTCATCGAAGGTAAAAAAATCACCAACAGAAATCTTTATTGCTGGTCGCTTACCGATGAAATGGCCGATAAAGTACAGCACGATTTTTTAACTCTTTCGGGAAAGGCCGACGAGTTTGAGCCGCGCTTTACCTTCCGCGGTTTCAGATTCGCTGAAATCACGGGCATCACACCCGAACAGGCCCGGTCATTAGATATAACGTTCATTCTGTTTTCAAACGGCTTTGCGTCGGCAGGCTCATTTCTGTGTGACGACGATCGGATCAATAATTTGCAACAATATGTTCTCAATTCCGACAGATCTAACTTCATACATTTTCCGCTCGATTGCCCGCAGAGGGAAAAGAACGGTTGGACGGGCGACGCCGCACTTTCATGCGAACAGATGCTGCTCAATTTCGATTGCGCAAATTCGCTCTTTGTATGGCTGCAGAATATCTGCAAATCGCAGAGGGGAAACGGTTCTTTGCCGGGCATAATTCCAACTTATACCTGGGGATACGACTGGGGTTCCGGCCCTGCGTGGGACAATGTTCTGTTCGAGTTGCCGTGGAGGATATATGTTTATACGGGCAGCGACGAAGCTATAAAACTATGTGCGCCGCATATGCTCAGATACCTTGAATATATGTGGTCGAAGCGCGACGGGGCGGGGTTGTTTGCCTACGGGCTTGAAGACTGGCTTCCCGTAAACGTGCATACGCCGCTGTGCGTTACGGATACAATAATGTGCAAGTCCATTGCCGATACAGCCGCAAAGTGCTTTTCGGTAATCGGTATGGAGGAAGAGGCACGGTACGCGTCTTCGCTGTCGTATAAAATCAAAAAAGCGTTCCGTAAGGAAATTCTCCGACCTCATGAACTTGACGGCCCCCTCGGCGCAAACGATACAACGGCGACGCACGCAATGTCTGTTTATTACGGAATGTATGAGGAAGATGAGCTTGACTCGGCAATATATAAGCTGAAATGCCGCATAAAGCAGTCGGGCGGGCATATCGATTTCGGCGCACTGTGCAACAGAGTTTTCTGGCGCGTAGTCGGTGAACATATGGGCGTGGATGAAGCGCTCGATATAATGCTCAATAAAACTTATCCGTCGTTTGCTGCACTGCTTGGAAACGGAATTACAACGCTTTGGGAAGGTTTTGAATACTTTGAAGGCGACATGGCGCATGTCCCCGCCAAAATTCCTCAGGGCTTCTGGTCATTCAATCACCATTTCTGGGGCGATATTTCGGCGTTTTTTTACAGGTATCTTGCAGGAATAAGGATAGATAAGCCGGGAAAGGTAAATTTTGCGCCGCTCTTTTCCGAAAGATTGAAATATGTATGCGCAGAACACACTTTCAAACAGGGCAAACTGCGCGTTGAAATTTGCCGCAACGGTGATGTCGCCCATTGCAAAATATACGTTCCCAATGGCATATGTGTACGCGTAACTCCTCTGCAAGGCTGGACTTCCGATATTGCCGAACTTGATTGCGGTGAGAATGAAGTGTTTTTTTCAAAACTAGGCTAAAAGGGAGACTGATTTATTCGTGAAAACAGAGCTTATAACAAAGTACCTGCTCGGTAAAGCAAAAAATATATTTAAACCCGCCTGCAACAATTTAAGGCATCCTTTCATCGTTCCCGGTGAGGGTTATATGAACGAACTCTGGGGCTGGGACAGTTATTGGGTTGCACATTCGCTGCGATATATGTTCGGGCGTTTCGGCGATTCGTTTATGGAGAAACACGGAATTGAACGCGGTGACGCCCTCTTGCATATGAAGGGCAGCGTGCTCGATTTTCTCGATTCGCAGTCGGCCGACGGGTTCATCCCATCTATGCTTGCCGAGGACGGGATATTCAAAGATTTTTTTGCCGGCGAACTCAAAAAGAGGCATAAACACAATCAACATGCTCCGTTTCTGTGTCAGTCGGCATTGGGTGCGGCTCAGTTTGCAGACGACTACAGTTGGCTGAACGAAGAAAAACTTATCACCTATCTTGAATATTATAAGAATAATCAATACGATGTAAAATCCGGTCTGTTTTTCTGGCAGAACGATATTATGATAGGCATAGATAATAATCCCACCGTATTTTGCCGACCGCCGCGCAGCAGTGCCGATATATTTTTAAATTGTTTTATATATCTTGAATATGTTGCTCTCGCAAAAATACTCGCGGCAAAGGGCGACGGCCGTTCGGATAATATAATGTCGCAGGCGGAAAGATTGAAGCGTGCAATAAACGACGAAATGTGGGATGAGCGCGACGGAATATATTATTCGCAGGACATATCTTTCAGCATTTCTGACTTTTTGGCGTGCGGAGTAAAGCTCCATTCGGGCATGCCTCCGCATTGGAATAGTATGCCGCTCAAAATACGCATATGGGCATGTTTTTTACCTATGTATGCGGGAATTTGCAGTGCCGAACGCGCAGATAGAATGTGCGCCCACCTTATGTCGGACGATGCCATTCTGGCAAAATGCGGCATAAGAACGCTCGCCTCGAATGAAAAAATGTATTGCCTTGAAAACAGCAAGGGCAATCCGTCAAACTGGCTCGGTCCCGTGTGGACGGTGGCAAACTATTGCGTGTATAAGGGGCTTAAAAATTACGGCAAGACAGAACTTTGTGAGGAAGTTGCCCGTCGGACGGTTGAACTTATGTGTAATTCCCTTGAAAAGTACGGCGATCTGTTTGAAAGCTATAATCCGGACAGCGGCAAGCCGTATATGCATCCGGGATTTCTCAGTTTCAATATGCTTGTTTCGGAGATGATGTAAAAATGGGCGTTTCAAAAGATTATTCTTTGAATTCGGTCCCTGCAACGGGACAAATCAGCGATGCCGAAAGCGTTACAATCTGTGAAGATGGCAATGCCGGATTGAAGATTTTGTTTTTAGGCAATTCAATAACGCGGCACGCGCCCGCCCCCGAACTTGGTTGGCATGGCGATTGGGGCATGGCGGCTTCGGCACGACATAACGACTATGTACACAGGCTTATTGATATGTTGAACAGCATAGGTGTAAGGTGTGGATACTGCATAGCAAATTTAAGCGAATGGGAGCGTTCCTGTGATATGTCGCTTCTGCAATCAAAATATAAAAGCGCGTTTGACTATCACGCTGATATAGTCGTGATAAGGCTGGGTGAAAACGCGCGGCTTTCCGAAGAAATAGAACAATTTGAAGAAAGTTATGCGCATCTTGCGGGCAATCTCGCAGCAAAAGGGAGGGTGGTAATCTGCACCGATCTATTTTGGGAGAACACTGTTTTTGACAGGTTTGTAAGAAAACTCGCCGAAGAAAACAATTACGGTTTCGTTGAAATACACGATCTCGGAAATGACGAGGCGATGAAGGCAGTCGGCAGGTTTGAAAACGTCGGCGTTGCCGTTCATCCCGGTGACAGGGGTATGGAACAGATTGCCCGCAGGCTTTTTGAATCTATAATGCAAAACCGCTGTATTGAAGCGGGCAATAAAGGTAAATGGAGAAATGCTTGAAGAATTAAAATATTTAATAAGCATACTCGTTTCTGTAATACTCGGATTTGCGATAGGTTATGAGCGCAAACTCAGGTTCAAAGAGGCGGGTATACGAACGCACACCATCGTCTGCGTCGGCTCCGCATTGATTATGGTGGTATCAAAATATGGTTTCGGAGACAGCGTTGAGGCGGATGCCTCGCGTGTGGCGGCGCAGATAGTTTCCGGCATAGGTTTTCTCGGTGCGGGAATCATAATATACCGCAAACATGAAATACACGGTCTTACCACTGCCGCAGGTGTATGGGCGACTTCTGGCGTGGGAATGGCGGCAGGCGCAGGATTATACATAGTCGCCTTGGGTGCGACGATTATTATTATAGCCGTACAATGTCTGTTCCATCTCAACTGCCGCATATTCCGTACTAAGAAGTATTTCCAGATAAAAATATGCTTTATCAATGGGGGAGAGGAGTGCGGAAAAGTAAAAGAACTTTTTCAGACAGACCGATTTAATCGATTGGTAATTGAGCGAAAAGGTGCCGAAACTTTATACCATGCCACATTGAATACTGACGAGGAATACTCTTCCTCACAGCTCCAGGAAATTATGAAGGAAAATCCCTTTATTAAGTCAATCGAACGATGTGATGAAGGATAAATTTATATTAAAATTTAGTTGATTTAATCAGGGACGATGCAAAGGAGATGCAATGCCGAGGAATGCGGAACAAAAGATAAAACTGTTGGTTTTATATAATATATTGTTACGCGAAACGGATGAAGAACATCCGCTTTCAACGGATGAGATCGTAGAAAAATTGCGGGAGCGCGGTATAGATATTGCCCGTAAAGTTTTGCCGAGTGATATAGCGCTGCTGAACAAATACGGCTTTGAGGTTCTTTCATATAAAAAACGCAGCTATTATTACTATGTGGCTTACAGGAAGTTTGACGTGGCGGAGCTGCGCGTTCTTATAGATGCGATACAGGCAGCTAATTTTATACCTGAGGCACATACCATAGACTTGGCAAAACGACTCGCGGGTCTTGCCAGCGCTCATTCCGCAGAAGAAATGGGGCGTAGGTTCGTGTGCTATGACACCGTAAAGAAAAACAACGGCAATATTTTCTATTATACAGATAAAATAGAACGCGCTATAGAAGACAGAAAAAAGGTTTCGTTTCGCTACTTTTCCTTAAATTATAAAGGAGAAAAGGTGTTTCGGCGCGAAGGCAGACGGTATATTGTCAATCCCGTTGTGCTTGTTTGCGACAATGACAATTATTATCTCGTCTGTTATGACGACAAGCATGAAGGAACAGCAGATTACCGTTTAGACAGAATGGACGAGCTTGCCGAGGAAGATACGCCCATAACGGAGTGCGAGAAAAGCCGGGATTTCAATCAACATATATATCGCAGGCAGTCTTTTTCAATGTACGCAGGTGAACCGACAGACGTTTATCTTATTGTAGAAGAGCCGTTGGTAGAAGAGATGTTTGACAAATTCGGCATGAATATCAAACTAATTCCTCTTGGAGACGGTAAATATCGGCTTGCCGTTTGTGTGCAGGTAAGCCTTGCCTTTTTCAGATGGGTGGCAGGCTCGCTTGGAAAGATACGAATAGACGGCCCTACGCAGGTTTCGGAAGAATTTGCCCGATTTATTGAACAACTGAAAAGCAGTTATTGAAGAGTGCGGAAAATTTTCCGCATTTTTCTTTTTCAATGCCCGTTTATGGGAAGTGAAAATTTGCAAACAAACGTTCGTATATGATATGATAAGCGGGCAGTCGAGAGAAAGGGGAGGCGATATGGCAGGTGAAAGAGAAATGGAACACAAAGCCGTCCAAGCGGATATGCCGAAGCTGCGGGAAATTGCTTATAGGCTTCCGCAATGAGGTCGGCATTTTGAAACTTAAATGTCCCGTGTGCGGGCTTGAAGAGGTCGGCAGGATAGTGGGCAGACGGCACGAGCGGTGCGATTTTTATGTGCCGACTGGCAACAATATAGATAATTGGATAAATTGGGGATTGTTTGAAACCATCTTCGGCAATATCCCCGACGAAGAGAGCCGCACCGTCGCGCCCATCTATACTGTCAAGGCGGAAGATCTGAGCGGCAGCGACGCGGAAGTATCCGAACGGCTGCTTATAAACAGCAACGACGTGTCGGCGCTCAAGGCCTTTTATACCGACGCGGTGACGGTTGACAGTACATCGGACGAGGAAAAAGTCGTCGTTCTGTTCCGCTTTGCAACGAGCGACTACTATTCCGCGCCCGTTGACATCATCGAGCTTGGCGCGGGCTTTCTGTGGCAGGACAAGCATACGAGCGGACAGGCGTACAGGGCTCGGGAGAGCGTGTTCTTCGACTTCGATATTATTCAACTCTCTTTCCAGAAGGACGGCAAATATACAGTCATACCGGCGGTGGCTAGTCCCATCGACATTGTGAACGACATCACGCCGCCTGTACAGATGCCCGACGATACGCCGTGGTGGGTAAAGCTGTTGAGCGTAATCCTTATCATCGTGCTGGTCGTGCTTATCGTCAAGCTGATTGCGGTCATCGTCAAAAAGGTCAGGCAAAACAGACAGGTAAAAAAGGCGGTCGAAAAATACAGCGACAGGAGGAATGAATGAGCAAACAATCCAAATTTAAGTCATGCGGGAAGATTTCCCGAAGGACTTTATCAGCGACGACGAATGGGACTACATTGAGGCGATGGCGAGCTGGCCTAAAAAATAGGAGGAATGAATGAAAACCATCAAGAGGATCCTCGCAGTTCTTCTCTTGATAGCATTGGGACTTGGCGTCGGCTACTTGTGCTACACTTGTAGCCGATTGCCTTCCGATGCGGAAACTGCGGAGGTGTATTATGAGCAAACGCTTTAATATTGCCGTTACCGTCATCATCTCCCTTGCATTCTTGGCATTGGGCATGATGTTCTGGCAATCGTATGTGCGCTTTGCGGAAAGCTGTCGCGACGTCTGGCTGTCCGTCGCGTACTACTTCTGCGAACTTATCGGCATAGACTATTCCTTTACGCCTACAGTCACGGAGTATTCGGAAGTGCTGCAATGGGAGAACCTGTTACCAGCCGATTTGGAGGGCTTTACCGCCTCGGCGGGGAACTTCTTTTCCATGCTCATAGACAGCGAGAACTTCGCAAGCTATTGGTCTGCGGTCGGCAACGTGATGCTCGTGGTCGCAAAGGTTATTGCCGTTTTGCTGCCCTGTGTACTCGTGCTTTGGCTCGTACTCTGGCGTATGTACAGGCACGGGAATACAGACCATAACCGCGATACCGTGCCGCTAAAAGTCTTTAAGTGGCTGGCTCGTTGGACGTATCAACCGCTCAAACGTGCCGTGCTATCCTATCGCGAATGCCTGTCGGAACATAGGGCGATATGGGTATGCTGGATCGTTCTATGGGTGTTTCATCTCAACTTAGCAAGCATCGTCATGGGCTTTCTTGCGTACTACTTCTATTTCGTGTTAAGTTTCGACGTCGGCAATCTGTATGTACAGGTCTGCAAGCTGCTGATAGACTTGCAGGTCATCTTCCGCAACTTCCCGTGGTGGAGCATCGTTACGGTCTGCTGGCTGCTGTTCAATCGCTGGCGCAAACGTATTGCCCTGAACAGGCTGCGCCACTTCGAGGCTCGCAACTGCGGGTTTATCAACGAACTGCCCATTGTGTCTATGTCTTGCGGCTCTATGGGCAAGCGCAAAACCACGCTCATCACGGACATGGTACTGTCGCAAGAGGTCATGTTCCGCCAAAAGACACTCTCCATCTTGCAGCAGAACGATATGAAATTCCCGTACTTCCCGTGGATAAAGTTCGAGGACGAATTGTGGGCGTGTATGGAACACGGCACGGTGTATAACCTCGCTTCGGTCAAGACATGGGTGGCATTAAAACGGTCAAGATTCATCAGGCACCGAAACACCGAGTGGCAGCTCTATGGCTATGACTACCGCAGATACGGTAACGTTTTTGACGACGCGCTCAAAATCAGCCGACTGTTTGACGTGCTGGAAACGTATGCGCAGGCGTACTTTATCTACGCCATTCAAAGCAGCCTTATCGTGGCAAATTATTCGATACGAACTGATAACGCGATATTGGATAACGGCAACTTCCCGCTGTGGCTGACGGACTTCTTCCCAAAACATAGAAGGCTTGAAAGCCGCCACGCGCATATCCTTGACTTTGACGTGCTAAGGCTCGGCAAAAAGGTTTTGGAGAACAACCCCCAAGCAGGGAGCTTTGAGTTCGGCGTCATCGCCATCACGGAGATCGGGAAGGAGCGCGGGAACAATCTGGAGCTGAAAGAGGTCAAGAAAGGCACGGACGAGGCGAACCAAAAGAATGACTTATTCAATTCGTGGCTGAAAATGTGCCGCCACTCCGCCACGGTAGATAACTACCCGTTCATCAAAGTCTTTACGGACGAGCAGCGGCCCGAAAGTTGGGGCGCGGATGCACGCGACCTTGCGGACATTCTCTACATCAATTCGTGCGGGGATATGCGCCTTGCATTGCCGCTCTATACCATTGAGGAGATGATTTCCAAATGGGCGTTTAACCGCTTTATGCGGCTGTACGAGGATTTCCGTTTCAGGCGCGGCGACAACACGCTTTTGGTATATATCCTCAAAAGCATTACGGCATGGCTGTGGAGGAGAAACCTGCGCATTTATAACCGCTTCGGCTACTCGATCATCAAAATTGAGAAAGAGTGCGGCACGATGGACGGCAAGACGGAGAATAAAAAATACTATCTCATGAACGCTAAAATTTACGCAAAACGATTCAGTACAGACTGTTTCAGCGATTTTTTCAACGACCTTGCGCGCCGCAGTCGTATGGGGCTTTCCGATTATCCGGAATATGCGACCGAGAAGGCGAATGTCGAGGAGCTGAAAGCTCAGAACAGTTATTTTATCAATGCTTTATACGGGAACGATAACCCGTAACGTGCCGTAAAGCCGGGAGGTTTTCTTTCGGCGTTATAGGCGTATGAAAAATTCAGAAGGAGGTGGAGTTATGCCGTATCCGAAATGTAAGGTCTATTCGGACGGGAGCCATTACATAGCGATTCCGTATATCCCGCAAAAGCCGCGGTATAAAAAGAGAAAGAAGCTACCGCCGCCGCAGCCGGAGATGGAGGTGGTGGAGGACGAAGAGCCTACGCCTTTCGATAAATTCGAGCAGATGAGCTTGTTTGACGAAAGCTCTGCGGACGACGCGGCATCTGAACAAAAAGGAGAATTACAGGATCTGTCGGTGCCGTGTGCTGAAAACAATGTCAGCGAAGCAAAGAAGCCTCCGTCGCGCAGGGAGATATTCGAGCGGTTGTATTCGGAGCATATAAACGAGCCGAAAAAGCGGCGCAAAAAGCTGCTTATAGAGGGGATGCTGCCGTACTGTGTTGATTATGAAGAGGCAAAGTTATATGTTGAGGGCAACCTTCGCCGCAAGCGTAACAATCTTATCGCCCGCCGTGTACGCATGACGAGGAAAGCAAATTTGCAGAGCATACAGGCGGATTTTAATTTTTTCGTCACTGTAACATATTTTTATGGACAGTTTTAAAAATTGTTATAAAATGACATTAATTTGCGAAAAAGAAGGTTGGAATATTAAAATTACCATCAAATGTAAGAAAACGTAAATTCGAGAATGATCTAATACATAATCATAGAAAATATGGTTCTTTCCATAATAAAAAATTGCGTATAAAGTGATTTTTTGATATAATAATTATCCGTTCGATGATGAAGATTATATTTATGAGCTGAAATTAGACGGAATACGTTGTGTAGCGTATATCGAGCCTAAGTCCGTAGTTCTACAAAATAAGCGGCACAAGGATGTTACGGCGATATATCCCGAACTTCAAGATATAAAGAAGTGCGTAAAAAAGCGGGTAATACTCGATGGCGAGCTTGTGGCATTGACAGACGGCAAGCCCGATTTTTACGCGCTCCAAAAACGCGCGCTCATGAGCGACGAGTTCAAAATTAAACTCGCGGCAAATAAAACGCCCGTACAGTTCGTCGCATACGATATACTCTATATCGACGGCAAGGATTTGACCGCCGCGCCGCTAATGAAAAGAAAGGAAATACTGAATAAAGCCGTAACCGAAGGTCACGGATTGAGTATATCTTGGTATATAGAAAGGAACGGCAAAGCGTTTTTCGAGCTTGCAAAGCAGGAACAACTCGAAGGCATAGTCGCAAAGAAAAAGGACGGACTGTATTATATAGGCAAGCGCACGCACGAATGGGTGAAGATAAAGGTCATGCAAGACGAGGACCTATTCGTGTGCGGCTATCAGCCCGACGAGAACGGAAAAGTCAAGGACTTGATACTCGGTTATTACGACGGCGGCGAGCTAAAAAGCCGTGGCAAGGTGTACCTCGGCGTGTCCGAAAGCGATCGAAAGATAATTGCCGAGTTCGCTAAGAAGAATGCCGTAAAAACCCCACATTTCGATAAATACGAAAACGCTGTGTGGATAAAACCGCAGCTTATAGGAACGGCGCATTTTATGCACAAAACGGCTTCGGACGGTATGCGTCAGCCGGTGTGGAAAGGATTAAGGTCGGATTGAGATTATTCATATTTCGTATAGCCACATATATCGCTCGCGTTTTTGTGAAAATACAGACACTCGAAAGCTGTACAAATACTGTCGGTGATGGACAAATACGACACCGTAAAGGAAGCAGCGACAAAATATTGTATAGGAATTAACACAATATTTTGTCGCCCTTGACGGCAAAGACTTTTTCGGCTGCCGCCACCATGGAGAAAGATAAAGAAGTAATTATTTTGCTATCGGTAATGATATTTTGATCGAATCTAATTTGTTTAGCTTTATTTAATTATGGTTTTATATACGCGAAAGGGGGGGATTGTTTTTTAATAAAATGCGTAGGGGATAGCCCCATATGTTTTTTGAAAACATTGGAAAAGTAGCTTGGGTCTTCGTACCCGAGCGTGTATGCTGTTTGTTTTACGCTTTGCCCTTCTTTTAAGAGGTAGAGCGCTTTTTGCATTTTCATCAAAGTAAAATATTCCATTGCGCCGTGTCCCGTATAACGCGATATCACTTTCCCCATATGCGAAACGCTTATGTTTGCTTGTTTGGCAAGCTCTGATTTTGATGGCATTTTATAAAGATAGTTGCGCATAACGTTGATTATTTGTTCAAACATGTTTGCGCCCGCGCATTTACAGAGCTTTTCTTCGCGCCGCGATGGCGTAAATACTGTAGTCAGCAATATTTCCAGTCTCTTTATCAGTATAGATAAGGCAAAATCATGTTGCGAACATTTATCGGCACTTCCCGATACCATTTCGTCGAGCAAGGACATCGTCGAATCGTAAATATCTGAAAGCTCCGAAAGTTCGAGCGTCGTCATATTGAATGTGCCGTCGGTCATGGGCGGCAAGCCGTCCGAAGAAAAGGTTATGACGGTAACCTCGGGCGCGCGACTTATCGCCCAAATGTTATGGAACTCATTGGGCACGTGGAAAACGCATTGACCTTTGGATAACGAATAAAGCGAAGTATCTGCCATGATACCGATATCGCCGCTACATGAGCAAATGAACTCGGAGAAGTTATGAGATTCGCCGTTAAAGTTTTCGTTATCGCGCAGAGATCTTTTCCAAATAGTGTGTATTTGGTTGATTCGAAACGTATTTTTTATTGGCAAGCGATTAAAATATCCGTCCATAGCCAAACGATCCTTATTTGTGCTCAATATTACATATAAAAAAGCTAATTTTATATTTACATGTAACTTTGAGTGATATATGCTAATTATAGCATTCATAGTGCGTCTTGTCAAACGTATTGGGCAAAATGAATGCGTCATTACATAATTTGGAGGAAATATGGCAAAACGTCTCGGTGCGCTCATCGACTGTTCGCGTAATTGCGTTTATACGGTCGATGCTCTTAAAAAATTCATAGATATACTCGCGGATATCGGATACGACTATTTGCAGCTTTACACGGAGGATACATTCGATATCGGCGATCCGCGTTTTGGGTACTTGCGCGGGCGTTATAACGTTGCCGAGATCAAAGAGTTGGATGGATATGCGTCGGCGCGCGGTATCGAATTGATCCCGTTTATTCAGACGTTGGGGCATCTCAAAGGCGTTACGCGCTGGTGGGCGTATTCCGATATTTGCGATACAGGCAATATCCTGCTCGCGGGCGAAGAAAAGACATATGCGCTTATAGACAAAATGTTCGCCGCTTGCGCCGAGATGTATACGAGCCGCAATATAAATATCGGAATGGATGAAGCCGATATGGTCGGGTTGGGTAAATATCTGAGCAAGCACGGTTATCGTAACCGCTATGACGTGCTCTTGGAGCATTTGCGGAATGTTTGCGACATCGCAAAAAAATATGGTTTTAAGCCTATGATGTGGTCGGATATGTTTTTCCGCCTCGCAAACGACGGGTCATATAAGGTAAGCGACGGCTTTGTCGTGCCAAAGGAGATAATAGATAAAGTTCCGCCCGAAGTAAGACTTATATATTGGGATTACTATTCTAAAGATAAGGCTACTTATGATGCTCAGTTCAAGGCGCATAAGCAGTTTCGTAACGAGATCCTATTTGCCGGCGGGGCGTGGTGCTGGAACGGTTTTGCACCGCACAATAATTGGAGCGTGCGTATAAACAAAGAAGCTTTTATTTCGTGTAACGATAACGGTATAAACGATATTTGCATAACCGAGTGGAAGGACGACGGCGGTGAAAGCTCGCTGTTCGGCGTGTTGCCTGCACTTTTCGCGTCCGCGCAGTTCTTCCGTGGTAATTACGATATGATGGATATCAAGTGCAAGTTTGGTAAGAAGTTCGGTATCGATTACGACGATTTTACGGCACTCGATCTGCCCGACATGTTAGACGGCGACGGCATGGAAAACCCGAGCAAATATATGCTGTATTCAGACCCTTTTTTGGGCTACATGGACAGCACCGTCGACGAGGGCAAAGCGCGGTTTTTTGCGGAAGCAAAAACAAAGATAGATAAGTCTGTCAGCAATAAAGAATACGGATATATTTTCCAAACGATCTCGGCACTTTGCGACGTTTTGGATATAAAATACGATTTGGGAGTGCGCACTCGCGGGGCTTACCGCAATAAAAATATCGATGAGCTTCGTGCGATAGTTTCCGATTATAGAGAGCTCGACGGAAGGATAAAAACACTGTACGACGCGGTAAAGACTCAGCGCAATAAGGAATGTAAACCGCAGGGTTTCGAGAGTCAAGATTTGCGTTTCGGCGGGCTAATAATGCGTGTAAAGCATTGCGTCGAGCGGATTGAAGAATATCTTTGCGGTGAAGTGTACGGCATACCCGAGCTGGAAGAAGATATATTGCCGTGCATGCCCGAAGTGCCGCAAGGCAAATCGGTCAACCACAATCACTGGCTTGCGACTGCGCTTATTAAATTCGCGGAGGATTAATCGGTAGGTCAACGACAAAAGTCGTTAAAAAATCCTTTTGGAGGGATGATGATGAAAACAAAGATCAAAAGAGGAGTTATGCTTATCGCGTTAGCGATAATGTCGTGTCTTGTGTTTGGGCTTGTAGCCTGCACGAAACCCGAGCCGAGCGAACCTGTACTCTCGGGCATAAGCATAACAAACAAGACCGAGCTCACAGCCGAATGGCATGCGGGTGACGCGGATAGGACGATCGTTGTCGCCCTTTCTCCCGAGTCGTTTACGTCGGACAATACCGAGATTACGGTGACCTCGAGCGGAGAGGCGGTGATCGTCGATACCGACGATAGATTCAAGCTACACGCCGTAGCGGATGGCAAAGCCACCGTGACGGTCGCTGCGGGCGATTTTACCGACAGCGTGGAAATAACTGTGAGTAGAGCCGTGCCGCCGCTCGGCGGCATAGCGATAAATGCGACGCAGCTCGCCGCCGAGTGGTACATAGGCGAGGCGGACAGGACGGTGACTGTTACGTACGACCCCGCGAGCGACTACAACGCAAGCAATACCCCCGCTACCGTTACGAGCAGCAAGCCCGAAATAGTCAAGGTCGACGGAATGAAGCTCAAAGCCGTAGGCGCGGGCACGGCAAAGGTGACCGTTACTGCGGGCGATAAGACGGATACCGTCACGGTCACCGTAAAGCCCGTTCTGACCGGAGTGGAAATAGCGGGCGTAGACGAAGCTACATACTATAAGGGCGACGAGATAATAATAAGCGACTTAAAAGCAACGCTGTCGCCTAACGGGATAACGGAAGAATACGGCGAGAGCTTGACGTTTGAAATAACGTCAAGCGACGAAACGGTAGCCGAGATAGTCAAGAACGAAACAACGCAGCAGCCCGAAAAGATAGCTTTTGTCGGCACGGGTGACGTGACGGTAACGTTGCGGTTCTTCGTAACGGATAACGAACGCGCGGGCGAAGCGGTCAAAACCGTTACAAAAACGGTGACGGCTGTCGGCGTAAGCTTTGCCGATTCGAGTAAAGTCACGCTTGCGATAGGCGAAAAGTCTACGAGAAAGGCGAGCGTAACGCCCGATACATACAACGCTGTTTATTCCGTAAAAGACGGCTCGACCGACGTTATAACAGTAAACGCGGCGACGGGCGAGGTCACGGCAAATGCCGTCGGCGCGGCGGTCGTCGTTGCGACTGTTCAAGGCGGCGCGACTGCGGAGTACGAGGTGGAAGTAATTGCCGCGCTGTCAAGCATAATGGTAACTAATGCAACGACGTTTGATAACGATATAAATTACGGCGCGGAAAATATCGAGCTCGATATAATGCTCGACAACGGTTACACTTTTAACAGTGCCGAGATATCGGTCATTGCTTCCGATACCGATTATGTGAGCGTAATAAATACCGACGGCAAGTATTATGCCGTAATAAACAAGATAACGTACGGCACGGAAAAATCGAACGGCGTAACGATAGAAATCAAATCCGATCGCTTTAAAAACGTTCAAACCGTTACGCTTAATGTAAAAGTCGCGGCGACCGCGCCCGTTATAGAGCTTGCAAGCGAAACGGACATACAGGCGTTTGCCGGCGATATCGTGGCATTGCCCGTTATAAACAAATCGGAAAAATGCGACGGTGACGTTGCGCCTACCGTAACTATCAAAAAAGGCGAAACCGAAGTAGCGGACGCATACAACGCTCAAAATAACACGTTGACGATAGCCGATCAAGGCGAGGACTATACAGTGACTTATTCGCTCACCGACGATCGCGCCGCTTCGCCGCTTACAACAAGCAAGACGATAAACGTCAAGCTTTACCGCAAGGTGTTCAAAGCGGTGACGGGCAAAAAGGTCTACGATTATCCCGAAGCCGTGTTGGATTTCGATTACGGCATCGATGCCAAATTTGTCGCAGATGCAAATCAAACTGTATCGATACAAGAATCAGATACCGTACTCGGACAGTTCAATATGACGGCGAGCAAATATTACTATGCCGAAGCCATGTTTACGCTTAAAAATCCGAGCGGCAATTCGTTTGTCGGGTTAAGTCATTCTTTGCCCGTCGACAGCGGTACGCCCACTCGTTGGCTTGCCGCAATGGTCGATCGCGGCGACCGCAACTTCAAGATAAAAGATATAGATATGACGGATGAAACGGGTAAAGAAAGCGGCAATCCCGATTGCTTCAATTACAACCTAAAAGATGTTTTGTATCGCAATCAGTTGGTTGGTTACGGCGGTTTGACGGACAGCAAAGCAGAAACAGTAAAATTTGCCGTTGCGAGAGTGGGCAAATATTTCTATACCTTTTTAAACGATCAACTCGTAATGGTAAATACCGATAAGGACTATTCCGAGCCGACAGTACCCGGTATATTTGGCATAAAGCTCAGCGATACCGAGGCGGGAGTTACGATAGGCGGTATATTGTGGATAGTGGGGCAGGACGCGACAAATACAAAGCTGAATGAGCTTTATACCGATAAATACTTCGGTTATCATAAATGGGATAAAGGTCCGTCATTCGATAAAACCGACAATGGTTTTACAACATCTAATGACGTCGGCACTTCGGAAGAAGGCGTAAATGGATGTTATATGTTAAGCGGCATAACCCCCTATGTCGTATTCGACGGCGATTTTAAGGTCGAGTACGATTATACGAACACGAAAGCGGAATATGAGGCAGTTAGATGGACGCGCGGCGCTTTGCTTAACATAGTATCGGCGCTAAGTCATACGGATGGCGGGCAACAACAAGTTATGGCGTCGGTGGGCGTACGTATCACGGGAAACAACGCAACTTCGGGCAACAACGTCGTATATCACGGAAGTCCCGCCATGCAGGAGAGCGGCGTGCCGTTTAATGCCGACGATGTAGATCTGTCGGGAAGCGGAGCGAATCAAGCAAGCTTTATCGACAATAACTACACCTCTGAAAAACCGTACACCACGCTTGCCGTGCATAACAATGAAAGCATACATTTCTCGGTGGAGCGCAGGCTCAAATCCGATCATGCCGAGTATACGATGAAGATCACGATAGGCGGCAATACGGTTACTCGAGTGATGGACGTAAATTGCGCCGGGTGGAGCGATCCCGTGATGTTTATTTGGGGCAACCAGAGCAATCACGGCACTGTTTCCAACATCGTTTATCAGACGATTTCGGCGTAAATTACCGCCGCATGCGCAAAATAAATATAGAGACGTTATGAAAAAAAGAATATTTGCTATTATTATATTATGTCTGTCGCTATGCCTTTCGGCTTGCTTTATCGCGGCGTGCGGGAACGGCGGCAATAAAGACGCGGCGGCGTTGAGTGTTGAAATCACCAACAAAACCGCGCTTACAGCCGATTGGTACGTTTACGGCGAGGAACGCACGGTGGAATATTCCGCGCCCGACGGCGCGCCGGTTACGATAATTTCGGACGACGAGGGCGTGATAAAGGCGGAAGGCGCAACGCTGTCGCCGGTGCGCGGCGGCAAAGCCACCGTTACCGTAAAGGCGGGCAGACACAGCGACAGCGTGGATATAACCGTTTTGCCCGCGCTGTCCGCTCTGAATATTTCCAACAAATCGGAGCTGCTCGCCGCATGGGTGATAGGCGACGGCACACGCACGGTAAACGTCGATTCGGTACTCGGCGGCCCGTACGTCGTTTCGTCGAGCGACGAGAGCGTGATCGAGGTGAGCGACAACACGCTGACGGCAAAGGCGGTGGGCGAGGCGACCGTTACGGTAAAAGCGGGGAGCTATTCGGACTCCGTCACGCTTACCGTGCGACCCGTTTTGAGCGAGCTCGTCATAGAGAACAAAAGCGAACTCGTCGGCGCGCCTATGCTCGTAGACGACAGCTTCCGTTTGAAGGTAGATTTGGCCCCGTCGGCGTATTACGACAGGCGCAATACAAAGGTAGAGATCGTTTCTTCCGATCCGACGGTCGCCGAGATCGACGGCTACGATATAAAAGCGCTGTCGAGCGGCAACGCGACCGTCACGGTAAAGTATGCGGATAAGTCCGATTCGGTATCCGTAAAAGTCGTGTCGGCGCGCCCGACGATCACCGTTGATGGAAATCCGGATGAGATATCAAGCGGCGTTAAATCGTTCCTTATCCCGACCGTTACCGCAAAATCGGTCGATAACTCGGCAATAAGCAATATAGATATTACTCTGTCCGATACCGAAAAAATGCAATACGACGCCGCAACGAGAACGCTCACCGTAACGGAATACGGTGAATATTCGATAACATTTGCGGTTGCCGACCGCGCCGACGCAAACAACACTGCGAGCGTGACGTTGCCCGTAAAAGTTTACCGAAACGTGTTCAAAGCCGTTACGAGCCCGAGCGATCTCGACGCGACGTTCGATTATGCGGACAACAGCATGTATGCCGAGAATAAAGATCAAAAGCTTACGACTACCGCTAATCCGCTTGTGCTCGGACAGTTCGACATGGCGGCAAGCAAATACTATTACGCCGAAGCTAAGTTTTCGGTCGTCGATCCGCAAAGCTGGGTCCAAGTGGGTATGAGCCATTCGCCAGACGGCGAGAACGGCAAGTCGCCGCTCGATTGGCTCGTAGGCTACGTCGATAGGGCGGGTACGGACAGCAAGCCGGAAACGCGCTTTATGCTCAAAGACATAGACATATATAACGATCCGAGCTGGGCTAACACGGTGCAAGATTATCAACAGTTCGATATACAAAATTATCGCGGGATAACGGACGGCAACCGTCACGAAATCACGCTCGCGACCATGCGAATGGGAGAGAACTTCTATTGGTTCGTAAACGGCAGTTATGCGGGCGGCTGGTGCGATATGGGCTATGCGAATGTAGAGACCGCGCCCGGTATTTACGGATATTGCATGCACTATCCGAGCAGCGGCAGAGTCACGATATCCGAAATAGATTGGATCTCGGGCGAGCAGGCGACGAGGCAAAAGCATGACGCGCTTATGACGAAAAAGCTTTTCGACTATCACGTTTGGAACGAAAAGCATCTGAATTTTACGCCGCTGGGAAGCGGGCTCGGCTTTACCGTCAACGAAAATTGCGATACGGCTTACGACGACGGCAATGCGAACAATTGCTTTATGAAGTCGGGCATAACTACGTATACGGTGATAGACGGCGATTTTAAGGTCGAGTACGATTATACGAACACGAAAGCGGAATATGAGGCTGTTAGATGGACGCGCGGCGCGCTGCTCAACATCTTATCGGCGCCGAAACACAACGACGGATATCAAAAAGCGGTTATGGCGTCGGTCGGCGTGCGTATTACGGGAAACAACGCAAATTCGGGCAACAACGTCGTATATCACGGCAGCCCCGCCATGCAAGAGCAAGGCGTGCCGTTTAGCACCGAAGACGTCGATCTATCCGGAAACGGAACGAATCAAGCGAGCTTTACCGATAGTAACTACACGTCGACTAACCCGTATACCACGCTTGCCGTGCATAACGGCGATAAAGTACATTTCTCGGTGGAACGCAGGCTTAGACCCGATCATGCCGAGTATACGATGAAGATCACGGTAAACGGCAATACAGTCACTCGCGTGATGAAAGTAAGTTGCGACGGGTGGAGCGATCCCGTGATGCTTGTATGGTCGAATCAGAGCAATTTCGGCACGGTGTCAGATATAAGCCTGCAACAGGTCGGAAACGAGGTGTGACGATGAAGAGCAAAATAAAAAAGACGATAGCGGCAATGTGTTGTGCGGCGATATGTATAGCGACTGTTCCGTGCATGACTGCATGCGGTAACGGCGGGAAAACGCTAAAAGACGAATATACGGTCAAATATGACCTAAATTACGACGGCGCTTCGTCGCGCACCGTTTCGTATCAGGCGGGATTGTTGCCCGTAGATTGGAACGCGACGCGCGACGGTTACGAGCTCACGGGCTGGTTTACCGACAAGGCGTGCACTTCCGAATATAATTTCTACAAGCGCATACAAAGCGACGTCACTCTGTATGCGTCGTGGAAAAAGCAATCGGATAAAGTTACCGTTACCTTCGACGGCAATTGTTACGGCAAGGAAAAAGATACGGCGGTTCAGGTAGATAAGGGCGGCAAGATAAAAGAAAAGCTCGCGCCCGATGTAGACAAGGTTGGGTTCGATTTCGTCGGCTGGTACAAGGATGAAGCAGGCACGCAAAAATTCGACTTCGAAAACGATACGGTAAACGACGATCTGCGGCTGTATGCCAAATACGTCTATGATGATTCGGTGGAGCGCGAAAAGGACGGAACGCCCGTTTACGAAAACACGCGAATCAATCTTTGGATGGCGGGCGACGTTGTCGGCGATCGCATTAAGTATATAAGCGAGATAGTCGACAGGTTCAACGCCGAATATGCGGGAAAGATAAACGTCAACGCCACGTCGAGTTTGCTTAATCAAAACACATATAGCATGCGTTTTTACGAATCGTCGTCCAAATCGGGTATACCGTCGTCATATTATCCCGTAGCAGATATTTACGATCTTGCGGGGATCACTTACGATCCCGCCGCTTGGTACGAGGGCATGAGCGCGGAAACATACTTCGAGGACCGCATGTACAACGTACCGATCGTCGCGGGCATACCGCATTTGGTGTATAATAAAGAGCTGATGCGAGAGTATAACGAAAACGGCGCTATGCCTAATAGTTATACGCAGTTCGCGGCGCTGCTCAAAACGGCTTACAGCGTCGAAAAAGAAAATAACCCCGCATTCCGCGCGATTGTCATGGGAAATTCATGGGGCAATCAGATCATAACAAGCCACGCGTCGTTTTTACAAAACGACGCCGAATACTATCGCTACGAAAACGGCAATTACGTCAATAAATGGAGCGAAACTGTCGGCGGACAAAACGCGCTCACGGCGTTTGACAATCTGTATTCGCTGTTCGGAAAGGACGGCGAGTGCGGCGGCGAATTCCTTACGAGCGGGCACAACGATGCCGACATCGTTTCCAAGGTCGGCAGCGGCGACGCCTTTATGGGCGTGTGCAGCTTCCCCGGTCAAGCCGCAAAGATCGTGCGCAACGGCAAGATCGGCGTACTGCCGCTTTCGGGACTGTTCTCGAACGGAGAAAACAAGGAACTGATACCCGCATATACGATGGGACTCGGGTTTTACAAGGCAAAGAATCTGACCAACACCGAGCTTGCGGCTTGCGCCGTGTTTGCCGATTATTTTACAAAACATTCTTATTTGTTGGCGCGCGGCGGTTGGTATCCCGTTTATAAAGCGGCGCTGACCGATAAAGGTTTTACCGAGACAGAATTTCAATCGCTTAAATTCATGGCAGATTTCTTCGAGGACATAGGCGACCCCGAAAACTTTATCGCTATGTACGGTCATCCCAACAGGCGCACTATCGCCGAAAGTACGGCAAATGATTTTCTTGTGCCTTTCTTACAGGGTAACGGCGAGAATTCAAGCGATTTGCTCGACGCTTTGGCTAAGAGTTTGCCCGGCAATCTGGCTTATTAAGGAGCGGCTATGAAAAAATACGTTAAACATATAATTTGCGCAATTTTGGCGCTTGCCGTAGTTCCGTTATTTGCGGCGTGCGGAAATAAAAACGATAATGCGGAGCGAACGGATTTTCCCGAACCGACCGATAAGTCGTCGTGGCAAGTAGCGTCGCCCGACGGAAGCATAAAGTCGGACATCGTTATGAATGCGGAAGGAAAGCTTTTGTATTCGGTCAAAAAAGGAAACACAACGGTGGTCGACAGCTCGTCGCTCGGCATGTCTATTTTGGAGGACGATTTCAGGCTGCTCGACGTCGAAAGTTCGGATATGAAGCGGATAACCGGTTCTTACGAAAACAAATCGGGCAAGCATGCTTCCGTGAATTACGACTGCAACGAACTTACGCTCACGTTTAAAGGTTGGTCGTTTTATTTTGACGTAGTTATGCGTTGTTATGACGACGGATATGCGTTTAGGTACAACATTCGCGCGATAGACGGATCGAGCGGCGTCATGACGGTGGAGAGTGAAAACAGCGAGTTCGCTTTGCCCGAAAATTCGGTCATGTGGACGCAGGTGTACAAGCCGATATTTAATTGGGTGACGTCGTTCGCATACGAAGAACCGTATGTGCGTCGGCGGTCGGACGGCGTATCGGTAGGCGAATATCTGTCGTTCCCCACGCTTTACCGCGCAGGCAACAGCGACGTGTATTCGCTTTTGACCGAGAGCGAGCTAATAGGCAGCGGATATTACGGATCGTATCTAACCGCGCCCGACGGCATGAGTAACAGCGGCGTATTGCAAACGGTGATGACGCCGGCGGGCGTTCAGACCGATAACGACAGGATAGAATATCCGTTCTCGTCGCCGTGGCGCGTCGGCATAACGGGCGATCTCAAAACGGTGGTGGAGAGCGAACTGACCGAAAAACTGTACGACGACAGCGCGTCCGCGCTTTGGACGCCCGACGGTTACGAGGGCGATGCGGAAGATTATTGGGACTGGGTCGATCCCGGCGTTACGTCGTGGAGCTGGCTGTATCAACAAAAGTGCGCGGGCAGCGACTATACCACGGTCGCCGGCACGGTCAGCGGAAAATGGCATCAGGAAAATAACGCCATACACCGCGATTATGTGGATCTTGCAGCCGAAATGGGGTGGAAGTACGTGTTACTCGACGGCGGCTGGAACCAAGACCAAACCCAAGCTACCGAGTTTATGAAATATGCCCACGACAAAGGCATAGGCGTGTTCGTGTGGTGCGACGCGCTCAACAGCTTTTCAAACGGCAATGCGGACGTTTTAAAAACCAAATTGGATAAATGGAAAGCGCTCGGTGTGGACGGGATCAAGATAGACTTTTTCGACGGGCAGGAAGCCGTAGGGAATAAGCACCAAGGCGAGGACGTCGACACTATCAAGTGGTACGAAACGGTCTATCAAGAGTGTGCCAAGCGTCAAATGTTGGTAAATCCTCACGGCTGTAACAAGCCGACGGGCGAGCGCAGAAAATATCCAAACGTCATTAACCGAGAAGCGGTGTACGGCGGAGAAAAACAGAATATACCGTCGTCGTATACCGTTATGTCCATGTACACGCGAGGCGTGGTAGGTCCTACCGATTTTACGCCCATGGTCAAGAACATGGCGAGCAGCGGCGCGTCCATGATCCACAATATGGCGCTTGCGACACTGTACGAGAGCGGCGCGCCCAGCTTTGGCGATTGGGTGGCGGAATATCGCGACGAAAATGTAAAAAGCTACTATGCCGCGCTTAAAGCTTTGCACGACGACACTGTGTTCCTTTGCGGTACGCCCGACAGATTTTACTGCGCGGCGATCAAAATGGGCGACGATTGGTTTGTGGCGTGTATAAACGGCATTATCGAATCGGACGTATCATTCGACTTCGGGTTCTTGGAGGGCGGCACGTATTCCGCGGATATATATACGGAAAGCGCAAAGGGCGCGACCGAAGTAACAAAGACGACGGAGTCCGTAACAAGTTCGTCGAATAAAACGATAAAAGTTTTTGAAGACGGCGGGTTCGTTATACATCTCAAAAAACAGGCGTAACAGCCTAAAAATAAGGAGTATATCATGAAAGCAAAAAGAAAGGGTTTAATATCCATACTGTTACTGTGTGCGGCTGTTTTTGCCGTAACAATGCTCGCGGCTTGTGGCGGCGGAGGCGGCAGCGGTCCGATCGGCGTAGGCGAACACGAGATCGACAGTAAGTGGTGGTCTACTACGGGCGAGATACAAAAAGACGGGGAAGACATAGTTTTCAACAACGTAGAGATCAAATTGACTACGGTCGTCGCCGGGACGGATCTTGTAAAATTCAACACAATAGTCAATCGGTTTAATGCCGAGTATTTAGACAAGATCAATATCGTACCGTCCAGCGTTACGGAAGAATCGTACAATTCTCAGGTCGCAAAACAGATATCAAACAATGCAAATGCGCCCGATTTACTTATGACGCATCAAAAGGAGTTCAAATCCCTTGCGGACAGCAAGCTTATTCAACCGTTTAACGAGGTAATCGAAAAATCCGAGATAGATCTCGATCTCGATAATTTCGCTGCGGGATTATCCAAATATTCGTCGCTTAACTATAAAGATCAAATGTTTACCGTGCCGGTCGACATGCACAGCGAAGTCGTTATTTACAACAAAAAGCTTCTCGGTGACAACGCTTTGCCGACGAATCACTCGGAATTGGTTGCGCTTTGTAAAAAGATAGCGACGGAAAAGAACATAACTCCTATAGCTGCGTCTACGCACAGCCCGTCGTTTTACCGTTTTGTATTCAACACGGCAATACTGCAAAACGGCGGAACGTTCTTCGATACGAGCAATTATAACGCCGATTGGGCGAGCGAGAGCAATATGCCCGCATATAAAGCGGCGATCGCTTCGATAAGAGAACTGATAACCGAAAACATAATGAAAAAACAACAGTCGACAGGCGACGCGCTTTCGGCGTTTTTAAACGATAAAGCATTGTTCTATTTTGTCGAGCCGTGGTCGGTCGAAAGCGTATTAAACGCATATTCGGGGGATAAAAACGATATCTCGGGCACAAGCATGTCCAAATGGTTCGCCGCCGATCCGAGTAAAGACTGCGCCGATCATATTTACGGCGACGCTCACGCGTTCGGCATAAGCAAAACCGTAACGGATATTACCAAAAAAGCCGCGATCTGCGAGTTTATAAAATGGTTTTCGGAAAATACGTCGGCAGGGATTCCATGGGCGAATGCCGGTCATTACAGCGCGTCCAAGACGCTAACAGTAAATTCGTCGTATACCGCCGAAAACATGGTTGCGAACTTTCTGACAAAATTCTATGCCGATATCGACGATTTTCAAACGATGGATATTTCTCCGTATACGTATCAATATAAGTCGTATCTCGAACAGCTGTATTTGGCAATGATATCCAACGATACCGCCGATAACGACGAATCGGATATAAGAGCTTATCAAAAGAAAGTCAACGATGAAATAGCCACTATAAATATGATGTAGGTTTATTATGGCGAACAACAGTATTTTGGAAGAGTACGTCGAAACTTTGGAAGAAGCCGAGATAGCCGAAAAAAAGAAGGCGCAAAAAAAGAGCCTTCGAAAAGAATCGGCATTCGGTATGGCTCTCATTGCGCCGTACATCTTGATCTTCATTATTTTTTCGATCATTCCCACCGTAATGGGCGTAGTGTTTTCGTTCATGTCGTACAATCCGTACAACACTGCGGATATAAGATTTGTCGGATTCCAAAACTATATCAACATATTTAATTTCGATCTTCCGATATCTAAGTCGTTTTGGAGCTCGTTCGGAACGATGTTCATATATGTTGCGATAGGTACGCCGCTTGCCGTTATCATACCGTTTTTCCTGGCTTATTACATCAATATGAAGCCGCCGGGATATAAGTTTTTTCGCGCACTGATATACTTCCCCAATATCGTATCTATAACCATAATGGGTATTATTTTCGGCAATATGTTTGCGGGCGACAGCTCCGGTCTTATCAATTCGTGGCTGGGGACGGAGATCCATTGGTTGTCGGGCGAGCCGTGGAAGGACGATATCCTGCGCTGGGTCGTTATTTTCATCGCTACAGAATGGTGGTGTACCGGGTCGAATTTCATTATTTTTGCAGCGGCGTTCAGAGACGTACCCAAAAACCTTTACGAAGCGTGCGAAATGGACGGCGGCGGCAAGTGGCAGAAAATTTTGCACGTCACCATTCCTAACATTAAATCCACCGTCACGGTATGTTTGTTCAATATCTTGATCGGATATTTGGGATTGTACGGACAGGTTATTGTTTTGAACGACTTTACAAACGCAAATATCATGGTTTCGCCGACTATGTTTATCCAACATTATTTGAGCGATTTCAGTTATGCGCGTATCACGGGTTATGTATGCGCATGCGCTCTTATGTTCGGTATAGTGGTCATGTTTTTCAGCACGATACAGCGAAAAGCGATGGGCGAGCATAGAAAAAAATCTAAGCGTACCGAGGATTGCATCGCTTATTTTGCGGATAGAGATCGATTTACGACGGAGGTGGGTAATGATTAAAAAACAAAAACGAGTTTTATCAAAATCGGAGCGCGAGCGCCGTAAAAACAAGATAGTCGCTTTTTGCGTAATGGCGGTTGCCGCCGTATTTTTCGGTTTTCCGTTTTTGTATATGCTCGGTTCTTCGGTAAAATCCGATCTCGATCTACAGCTTCACCCGGAACTAATTTTCCCGTCGAGTTTCAGTGAATGGACTTTCGAGCGTTATACGGGCTTTTTTATGTACGCAGGCAAGATCGCAACGCTGCCGTTGGCTTTTTTGAACTCGCTGTGGTCTACCGCGGCTAACGTTTTGCTGACGGTAGCTTTGGACTTATTGGTCGCTTATGCGGTTATATTTGTGCGATTTAAGTTCAAGAAAGTCTTTATGAAGTTCTTATACTTATGGATGGCGATCCCGGGAGTAATTGCGACTGCCCCGATGTTCGCTATGTATGCAACGATTAAAAACGCTTTGGGGTTGCATGAGGGCGTAGGCGCGTATCTGTATATCTATTTATGGTTGATCGTTCCGGGAACCACGGGGATATTCAACGTGCTTTTGATGCGCAATATGTTCGCTTCGATCCCTATGGAGATCGTGGAAAGCGCAAGGAGCGACGGCGCGAGCAATATGCAGATCTTTCGCCGAGTAGTTTTGCCGCTTGCGAGATCGACGATATTACTTATAGTGCTTTTCACGTTCAATGGCAGTTGGAACAGTCTTGCGTGGCCGTTGCTCGTGTTAAGCGGAGAAAGCAAGACTTGGGAAACCCTGACTCTTGCGCTGACGGGATATACCGGCAGCTCGAATTGGGGACAGGTCGGATATTCTATGGCGTCGAGCGTTTTCGCGCTTATTCCCACGCTTATCGTGTTCCTGTTTACTCAAAGCAAAATGATAGACGGTTTATCCTCTACGGGCGTAAAGAAATAAGGTGATAATATGGGTAATGTATTAAAAGAAAGAAAACAAAACTCGTTTATGTCGCTTCAAAACCTCGTCAAGGTTTACCCCAACGGCGAGAAAGCGGTGTACAACTTCGATTTGGATATAGCAAAAAACGAGTTTATCGTAATAGTCGGACCGTCGGGCTGCGGTAAGTCCACCACACTCCGAATGATCGCGGGACTCGAAGATATAAGCGGCGGAGATATATATCTCGAAAGCGAGCTGCTCAACTACAAGCCCAGCAGCGAGCGCAAAATGGCGATAGTGTTCCAAAGCTATGCGCTGTATCCGCAAATGACGGTGTACAACAACATCGCATTCCCGCTCACCATAAACAAGTACCCCATGCCCAAAGAAAACGCCGTGCTTAAAGCGAATGCCGAGATAGAAAAACTGTTGTCGACGGTTGCGTGGAATAAGTTTATCGGCGTGCTGTTCAATGTGTATAACGGCAACGGCAAGGCTAAGGACGAGCAGATAGCGACGATTTTCGGTATAACGCTGTATGCGGCAAAGCTGCTGTATAAGGCGTTCGGCGCGTACTGTCGGGAAACGCTCGAAAGTTTGGACGGCAAAGCCGAAGAAATTTCCGTCGCGATACGCGCCGAGCTGAAGCCGCTCGTCGAAGCGGAAAACGCAAAGGTACAAGAAAGCGGCGTAAAGCTCGACGAGGACTTCTGCGAAGTCGACGGGGACGGAAACAAGATAATAGAGCCGAGAAAGTATACGCCGTACGAGATAAAAACGCGCGTGTACGAAACGGCGGAAAAGCTCGACCTTATCCCGTACCTGGATAAACTGCCCAAAGAGCTGTCGGGCGGACAAATGCAGCGCGTCGCGCTCGGACGGGCGATAATCAAAAACGTGCCCGTGTTTATGATGGACGAGCCGCTTTCTAACCTCGATGCAAAGCTTAGGCTTTCCATGCGCAGCGAGATAGTCAAGCTCCATAACCGCATCGGCGCTACGACGATATATGTTACGCACGATCAGACGGAAGCTATGACAATGGCGAGCCGAATAGTGGTAATGAGCCGCGGCTTTATACAGCAGATCGGCACGCCCGAAGAGGTTTATCAAGACCCCGCAAATATATTCGTGGCAAAGTTTATAGGCAGTCCGTCAATGAACGTGTTTAATATATACTACGACCCCGAAAGCGGATGCTTGGAGCGCAACGACGTAAAAATCCCGTTAAAAGCGGAGTTCAAAAAAAGACACGACGAGTTTTACGCTACGGCGGTCAATAAGTTCGAGGGTTTGCAATCGAATTTCGACGAAAAGGCGCGAGAGGAAATACTTAAAATACTTTCGTCTACGGGCGAGTACAAAGACGAAAAGAAACAGCAGAAAAAGAAAGGATTGATCGCGCTCATAAAGCGACTCATCGAAAAGCAAAAGAACAAAAAGATCGTCGTTGACGAGTATGCTTACGAAAAAGAGGTGCTCGGCGAAAAGCTGGCGCAATTGAAAACGAACGCGACGGCAAAACACGGACTTCTTGTCGGCATACGTCCGGAGCGGATCAAGATAGAAAAAGTCGTTGCGGGCAAAAAGTATAAGGGCGTTGTAAAGGTAAAGTCGACGGTGGTCGAACTTCTCGGCGGCGAGTACAATATACACTTCGATCTATTCGATAAAGACATGGTATGCAAGCTCGACGCGACCGAAAAAGTCACGACGGACGACGAGCTTGCCGTGAGCTTTTCTCCCGACGATCTGTATATTTTCGATTTCGTTACGGGCGACAGAATATAAATCGCGTATGCGCGATTTAAGGACACTATTAACTATATATGCTAAAATTTAATAGTACAACTTTGCAAATTACGGACACGCGCGACCCTGCGGACAAGGTTTTTTCCCGCGGAGGTTTGCGCGTATGCTATACGCTCGATAGCGATAACATAACTAAAGGCGAAAAACTTAAATTCACTCCGTACAATGATAGGATCGGTGAGTTTGACGACGAGCTTAAAAACGAGCATACGCGAGCCGCGCTCGACGTTAAAGCATACGCCGACGGGCTTGAATTTTCGCTTGCAAGCGCCGCGAACGATCTTTCCGAATTCGGTATAGACCTGCCCTTTAACTTTATGGGTAAAAAGGGCGGCGGCGGTTGGCGCAGGCAGTTTATGCTCAATTCGCCGTATATTTCTCCGAATAGGGATATACTGTATTTTTACCTCGCAAGACCGAACGGAAATAATATCGTCATAGCGGCTAAGAACGCGGCGGGTTTTAAGATAGACTATTCGCCGTACTGCTATGCGCATTTTTTAACGGGCATCAAGATATTCGCCAATTTGGATAAAGCATATAATATGCCGCACAAAGAAAACGCCGTTACCTTTGCCATACTGCCCGTTAATGGCTTCGACGATTGCTTGAATAAACTTTCGCGTTATTACGGGTTGCCTTTCGTCGAGTGCGATCTTAACGGCGGCGAAGTCGGGAGCAAAATAAACGTCAAAGTCTACGGCAAGTGCGACAATATTAAAAACGGCGATTACGTTATAGGGCGCGAGGGCGACAACGAGATAACGCCGAAATATAACGGAAAATCGGGCGCGACGGCTACGGTGTACGGATATAGATCGCTTAAAGACTTATACTTCAAATCTATGTCCGCCGTGGATATGAAAGACATAGAAGTCACCGACAAAAATCTTTGCGAACATCAATGTTGGGCGACGGCTATGTTACGATTTCTTTTGCGGTACAAGTCGGAGCTCGATGTCGAAACGGTAATCAAGTATGAAACGCTTCTGAAAGATCTGCTCGACGAGATAACCGAAACGGACGAGAGCAAAGCCGTGCCGAGACTGACTATATTAAAGCAACCGCATGACAATTTGCCGGCGTACAACGTGTACAAGTCGACGCGCGTGCAGGAGGGCTTTTTCGGCGTTACGCTTCTTTTTGACGCGTATAAATATTTCGGGGATAAAAAATATCTTGACTACGCAGTCGGCGCGCTCGACTGCCTTTTGGACAACTACCAAAACGAAAGCGGCGCGATAATGCGGTACGAGTGGGGGAAGTACAGCGATTATACTACGGTGTGCTGCCCCATGATAACGACAGTCGACGCGGCTTTGTTTATGCGCGATATCGATAAAGCCAAGTCGGATAAGTACTACGACAGCGCAAAAAGAATGGCAGAGTATTTATATGAGCGCGGTCTTGTATTTCCGACTGAGGGCGCGGTCAGCGATGAAACGGAAACGGAAATGGAGGACGGATCGATATCTTGTACCGCACTCGGATTGCTGTATTATTGCAAGAACGTCGAGCGCGTCGAAAAATATATACGAAAAGCCAAAGAGATATTGGACATACACGACTGTTGGGTCATGCAAACGCCCGTCGCGCAGATGCGCAGAAGCACGCTTCGGTGGTGGGAAACGCTGTGGGAGGGCGACGCGGACGGTCCCGCGCTTTGTTGCGGACACTCTTGGAGTATTTGGCGCGCCGAAGCGGATTTTTTGTATTATATGCTTACGGGCGACGAAGATTATCTCATTAGGGCGAAAAACGGATTTAATTGCAATCTCGCAAAAATACACGGCGACGGCAAGAGTTACAGCATATACGGCTTCGATGAGATAACGGGCGGCGGATTTGCGAGCAAAAGCGACGACGTAAAAATAGAACTCGCGCCGCATTATGCTCGTCGACCCGACAGTGGTCTGACGCGGTACGTGTGGGTCAGACTTTGCGATACGTTCTTGAACGGAGGAACAGATTGATTATAGAACAACATTACGATCTCGTTGTCGTCGGCGGCGGAATATCGGGGATTTGCGCGGCGATCTCCGCGGCGCGGCACGGCGCAAAAACCGCGCTCGTGCAAGATCGTCCCGTACTCGGCGGCAATGCGTCGAGCGAAATAAGAATGCATATTTGCGGCGCGGATATACATGCAAACAAGCCGAATGCGCGCGAAACGGGAATAATAGAAGAGTTACAACTGTCTAACAGATACGTAAATCCGCAACATTCCTTCAGCGTGCAGGACTATGTTTTCGAGAGCACAGTAAGAGCCGAGAAAAATATCGACATGTATTTGAATACGCGCGTGCTCGAATCGAAAACCGTATCGGATAGAATCGTATATGTCGACGCTGTACAGACAACGACCGAAAAAAAGTTCAGGCTGTACGGAAAGTTTTTTGCCGACGATACGGGCGACGGCTTTTTAGGTTATATTTCGGGTGCGGAATTTATGTACGGCAGAGAGAGCAAAGCCGAGTTCGGCGAGCCGCACGCGCCCGACGCTTGCGACAATAAACTTATGGGCAATTCGCTCATGTTTACCGCAAAGGATATGGGCGTGCCTACGCCGTTTGTAAAGCCGCAGTGGGCGTACTCTTATACCGAAAGCGACTTGGCGCACCGAGATCACAGCGATTTTACTTCCGGGTATTGGTGGATAGAAGCGGCTTCGCCAGATACGATCGCCGATGGCGAGAATATACGCGAAGAACTCGTAAAAATGCTGTTCGGAGTGTGGGATCATATCAAAAACGGCGGCGATCACGGTGCGGAAAACTATGCGCTCGATTGGATAGGCGCGTTGCCGGGAAAGCGAGAGAGCAGACGGCTAAAAGGCGATTATGTTCTTACCGAAAACGATTTGACGGGCGGCAGACGGTTCGATGACGCGGTAGCCTACGGCGGTTGGGATATAGACATACACGAAAACGGCTGTATGGTCATGCTCGACAACGCGCCCAATATGTCCTTTTCTACCGACTATGTTTATCAGATACCGTACCGCTGTTTATACTCGGTAAATATAGATAATCTTTTTCTTGCGGGGCGTGCCATTAGCGCGTCGCACTTGGCGTTCGGGTCTACCCGCGTCATGGCTACGTGCGGCGTTATCGGGCAAGCCGTCGGCACTGCGGCGGCGCTGTGCGTAAAACACGGCTTTTCGCCTCGCGGATTGCTTTCGCATATCGAGAAATTGCGCGAGATCCTTGCCGTCGACGATTGCTATATCCCGGGGTACGGGCTGCTTTTGAATAACGATCTTGCGTTATCGGCAAAGCTGTCGGCTTCGAGCGAGAAACATCCCGTTTGCAATCTCGTCAACGGCGAACTCAGGAATATGGGCGACACGGTAAATTTGTGGCAGTCCGACGGGTTATCGAAAAACGGCGAGTATGTTACGTTAAAGTGGGACGAACCTAAAAAAATCAAAACCGTTATTTTGAGGTTCGATTCGGACCTGTCGAGCGAGCTTACGATAACGCTGTCGGACGGGATAAGAAAAGGTCAAAAAAGATTCCCGCAAACGCTTATCAAGGACTACGATTTGATCTTTTACGATAAAGGCAATATAGTCGGTGAATTACGGCAGACCGACAATATTTTAAGGCTGAATAGGCTGAAAGTCGATTTCGTTGCGGACGAGGTGAAGATCGTTCTCAAAACAACGCACGGCGCAGTCGACGCCTCTATGTTTGCCGTAAACATTTTCGAGTTTTGAACCGATAGGAGATTTAATATATGAAAGACATTTATATAGAAAAAGAACGGGAAATTTCCGTTATTGCGGACGTGGACGTATTGGTATGCGGCGGCGGACCTGCGGGCGTCGGCGCGGCGATACGGGCTGCACGGCTGGGCGTTTCCGTTATGGTTGTGGAAATGCTCGATTGCTTGGGCGGTATGGCAACGTCGGGAATGATGTCGCATTATACCGGAGACAGCTCGAGCTCTGTCATGCGCGAAATTTTTATTCGCACGAGAGAAAAATGCGACGTCCTCGGTTATGACGACGGCAATATGCACGGCGATCTTGCGGCTATCCACCACGAAGCGCAAAAAATAGCGCTCGACGAATTGACCGACGAATCGGGCGTTAAAAAGCTTTATTATACGAAAGTTTGCGACGTTATACGCGATGGCAATAAGGTCGCAGGCGTTATCGTGGAGAATAAAAGCGGCAGAGGCTTGATTAAAGCAAAAACCGTAATAGACTCGACAGGCGACGGCGATGTGGCATTTCTTGCGGGAGTTCCGTATTGCAAGGGAAGAGAAAGCGACGGCAAAATGCAACCAGCGACGCTTATGTTTAAGGTGGGCGGCGTGGATTATTCTCGCGCGGTTTTTCCTCCGACTTTCGAAACGGAAGTGCCTACCGAAAAGGGCGAACTTCAAGCGCTCGGAAAAAGCATTCTGCCGTTTCCCGCAGGGCATGTTTTATTATATCGACAGCCCACGCCGGGTACGGTTTGCTGTAACATGACAAACGCGCTCGACGTGGACGCGACCGACGCGTTTTCCGTATCGAAAGCGACGGAGCAGTGCCGCGCGCAGATCCCGTACATCATCGACTTTTTGCATAAATACGCGCCCGGCTATGAAAATTGCTGGTTGATGTCGGCGGGTTCGTTGATAGGCATACGCGAAACGCGGCATTTCGAGGGCGAAGCTCGGCTCGAAAAGGAAGATATTTTGTCGGCGCGTTATTATGAAGATTGGGTAGTGAGAAAAGCGTATTTCAATCTCGACGTGCACAATATGACGGGTAACGGTTTGGACGTGACGGGCGTGCAGCACAAATTCACCCAACAAAAACCGTATACGATACCGTACGGTTGTTTGATCCCTAAAAATGTAGACAATTTGTTCCTGTCCGGCAGAAATATTTCGGGCAGTCATATAGCTCATTCCAGTTTCAGAGCCATGCCGATATGCATGGCTGTCGGCGAAGCGGCGGGCGTAGCGGCGGCGCTGTTCGTAAAGAACGATCTTTCGTCGTCGAAAGTCGTAAATGTTAAAGACATTCAAAAAATCGTAGGAGATGACTAAGGGACGGGAGAAAACCATGACAGACGAAATCAACGAGATATTAAGGCTTAAATCCGCGCTCGCGCAGGACGGGGAACTCCCGAGCGGGTGCGCATTTCTATCGGACGATATTTTGCTCGCGTATCCGCAAGCGGACGGCGACGCGCGCTATCCTTATGCGTGCGACGGGCTCACGCTGTGGACGCACTCGTCGGGCAATATAATAATGAACGAAAGCAAGTTCAATATATTCCCGGATACCACTCGTGGCAAAGAGCCCGCCGTCGCGTTTTTCGTCGGAGAAAAGAGCGGTAACGTGTTTCGGCCCATTTCCGTGACGGGCGTTGCGAGCGGCGTAGACCTCGACGTCGAGCGGTTTACCGTGTTTACGAAAAAAGCGGCGTATTATTTTGCGGAAACGAAGAAAACTCTTTCCGTCTTGCGCGTGTTTATGGATGTTAAGAAGCGCGCGCATTTTTCTGTATGCGTCAAGAACAAAGCGAAGCAAAAAGCCGACGCGTATGTCGCGGCGTACTTCGATCCGTTGCTCACGCATGGCGGTGCGGAAGGGTTTTGGGACAAGTGCTATCGCAACGGCGAAACGACAGCAGACGGTTTTACTCTGAAAATGACCGAGTACATCTCGGGCGAGCGCATAGAGCACTGCGCATATATATCGAGCACGGCGAATAACTCGCAAAAAACCACTTCGCACGCAGTGTTCAACGGCGGAATAAACAGACAACTTGCTTCGTCCGTTCCGCTTGTCACGGGCGCGTTTGACAAAGAAAAACATATCACGGCTTTTGCCGAAACGGCGATAGCGGGCGAGATTATCCCCGTATCGTTAAACGGCGGCGGGGACTATACCGTGCACTATGTTCTTACGCTCTCGGACGGATATGCAAAAACCGAGCATTGCGACAGCGACGCTGAGTTTGAGCATAACGCATGCGCTACGGGTGCAGAACATGCGCGCGTGTTCGAGTTCGACGGGCTTAAAGATGTGTTTGCGCCGCACGAAAAGACTTTATCGTGCTTTATAAACAGCGTGGTAAGACAGGTCGAGTTTTGCACGACTTCCAAGAACTACGCGGGTGATATGATAGGCATTCGTGATATATTTCAGCAGATTGAGGGGGCGTTGCCTACAATGCCCGACTATTGCCGAAAAAAGATAATCGAGGCTATTTCGTTCATAGGCGAGGACGGCAGAGCTCCGCGGCAGTATTCCTATCCGCAAAAAGAGGGTATTCCGCCCGTAATGGATTTGCGCGAATATATTGATCAGGGCTGTTGGATAATTTCGACGGTACATGCATATTTGCGTTACACGGGCGACTTTACCATACTCGATGAAATATGCGGATATTATAAGTTCGATGACGGTAAAGTCAACATGTCGAATAGGCGTGACGGCGTGTTAGAGCACTTACTCTCTATAACCGATTATCTTTTGAGCAATATCGACGAAAATACAAATTGCTTAAAAGCGTTGTACGGGGATTGGAACGACGCGCTCGACGGATTGGGAAAAACGGCTAAACAAGGGCAAAAGTTCGGTAACGGCGTATCCGTAATGGCGACATTGCAGTTATACAAAAACCTCGGCGAACTTGTAGAGATACTCGACAAAACGGGAACGCACAAAAACAAAATAGAAAAATACAAAGCAATGCGACAAAGCATTAAGCGCGGGCTCGAACAAAACGCCGTAAATAACGGCAAGGTGATGCACGGCTGGGGTGACAACAAAAAGTGGTATATCGGAAGCGATAACGATTGCGACGGAAAGAACCGCGACGGGTTGACGAGCAATGCGTTTTGGGTGCTGTCGGGAATGATTGACGACAGCGACGTTATCAATAAGAATGATATACTTAAAGCATACGATAGGCTCGACGGCAAGTACGGGCTAAAAACTTTTGCGCCTCACTTCGAATCGGACTGCACGGATGTTGGACGGCTGTCGCGCTTGCCTAAGGGCACGGCGGAAAACGGCGCGACGTATATCCACGCTACGCTTTTCGGTATTATTTCGCTGTTTGATATGGGCGAGAGCGAACGGGCGTGGGAACAGCTTTACAAGATATTGCCCATAACGCATAAGTTTACGTCCACTTCGCCGTTCGTGATGTCCAACTCGTATGCGGAAAACGCCGAGCTCGACCTCGACGGCGAGAGCATAAGCGACTGGTTCACGGGAAGCGGGTGCGTATTGCTTAAAACGCTGTACAGAAAGGTCTTCGGGATAAATCCGACGTTCGACGGCGTGGAAATTACGCCCGCCGAAAACCCGCCGTTCGCTCGCGGCGAATGCACCGTTATTATAAAAGGCAAACACATTACGGTAAGGCTTTTGAAAGGCGAAGGAACAAGGAAAATATTTATTCCGACCGAGCATTTGCGCGACGGACAAATAGTAGAGGTGTACGTGTGAAAGAAATAGCTTATTCGTTTGCAATAATCGGCGACGTTATATCGGTCGAGCCGTACGGCGAAGGACATATAAATAGGACGTATCTCGTAACGACGGATAAAATGCGGTATATCTTGCAAAGAATGAACGAAAATGTGTTTGTCGATATAGACGGACTTATGCAAAATATAGTTAAAGTCACAGAGTTCATAAAGAGCAAGGGTATGGAAACGCTTTCCGTCGTGCCGACGAAGGACGGTAAGCCTTATCTTAAAGGCTTACCGTACGTACGAATTTATAGAAAACACTGTGACGTATCAAACCGTAACGGATAAAAATGTGTTTGAGCTGTGTGGCGAGGCGTTCGGAAATTTCCAAAACGCGTTAAAGGACTTCGACGCGAGCGCGCTCGTCGAGACTATTCCGCATTTTCACGACACGCCCAAAAGATATGTCGATTTCGACAGTGCGGTAAAAACGGACGTGCGCGGCAGAGTCGAAACATGCAAAGACGAGATAGAGTTTATTACAAAACGCAAAGATACATACGGCAAGATAGCCGATATGCTTATACGCGGCGAATTGCCGCTGCGCGTGACGCACAACGACACCAAGCTCAACAACATACTGATCGACGAAAAAAGCGGCAAGCCGCGCGCGATAATCGACCTCAATACGGTTATGCCGGGAAGTCTTTTGTACGACTTCGGCGACAGTATCCGCTTCGGCGCGTCGACGGCATGTGAGGACGAAAAGGACTTAAGCAAAGTGCATTTTTCGATTGAGCTTTACGAGGCATATAAGTCGGGGTTTTTACGCGCGGCAAGCGGCGGTATTACCGAAAAAGAGGTCGAACTGTTGCCGTACTCCGCATATCTTATGACGATAGAATGCGGAATGCGGTTCTTGACCGACTATCTTTGCGGCGACACATACTTTATTACGAAGTACGCCGAGCATAATCTTGTTCGCGTGAGAACGCAGTTAAAGCTTGCGTCGGAAATGGAGAAAAAATTCGGTATAATTTCATGATACAATTAAACGGAAAATTCATAGGTGTTCGTGAAAAGACGAGCGTATTTACTCTCGAAAAAGTATTTGTTGCCGCTTCTTGCGAAAAAGCCGCGTTGCGCGTTACTGCGCTTGGACTGTATTTTGCGGAGGTCAACGGTAAGAGAGTGGGCGATGCATATTTGACGCCCGGATGGACTTCGTATAACAAAATGTTACAAGTACAAGAATACGATGTAACCGAGCTGTTATGCGTCGGCGAAAACGTTCTGTCGCTTACCGTAGGAGAGGGATGGTATCGCGGCGCGGTGGGATACGAGAAAAGACGTAACGGTTACGGCAAGCGTAGCGCCGTGTGCGCCGATTTGGTTTTATCGGATAAAATCGTTTCGACCGACGAAAGCTGGATCGCGCACGAAAGCCATATCCGCGAAAGCGGCATTTACGACGGCGAAACGCAGGACTTTACAGCCAAGCTCAAAACGTTGACTCCGTGCGAAGCGAAGTACGATAAAAAAACGCTTGTGCAGCAAATATGCGAGCCTGTGCGCAATATAGAACATATTGCCGTAAAAAAGCTCATACGCACGTCGAATGGCGAACTCGTATACGATTTCGGTCAGAATATGGCGGGCGTGGTCGAGATAAAAACACCGGATTATTTCAAAGGAACGCTTACGCTGCGGTTTGCAGAGATACTCGTAAACGGTTATTTTTATACGGATAATCTGCGCGGAGCAAAAGCGACGGACGTTTTTACCGTCAACGGTGCGAAAACACTCGTCCCGGAATTTACCTATCACGGTTTTAGATATATGAAACTTACGGGTGCGGAGCTTCCCGTGGAGTGCGTAACAGCGATAGTTAGGCATACCGATATGAAGCGCACGGGGTATATCCGTACGAGCGACAAACGGTTCGATCGGTTAGTTCAAAACGTTGTTTGGGGACAAAAAAGCAATTTCGTGGATATCCCGTCCGACTGTCCGCAACGCGACGAGCGTTTGGGGTATACCGGCGATATCAACGTGTTTTGCATGACCGCGGCATACAATTACGACATTCGCGCGTTTATGAAAAAATGGTTGTCCGATCTTCGTAACGATCAAACAAGTGATGGGGAGATCGTGCGTATCGCGCCGTATGTGCCGAATATTTACGATAAAAAATTATGCGGCACTACCGCGCTTTGGAGCGATTCGATTGTCATGATCCCGTACAAGCTGTATTCTATGTACGGCGATATAAGCTTTTTAGCTGATAATTACACGGCTATGCAAAAGTATATATGCGCCTACGAAAAAAATATCGAAAACGGGCTTGTTGTTCGCGGATTCAATTACGGCGATTGGCTGGCTTTGGACTGCGAGCAATTCAAATACGATATATGCGGCAGGACGGACATAACGTTTATTGCGAGCGCATTCTATGCGGAGTGTTTGCGCATAATGTCCGAGATCGCAAGCCTACTCGGCGATCGATTGATTGTCGAATACAAAAATAAACGAACCAAAACGCTTGCGGCGATACAAAGCGAATATGTAACGCCGAACGGCAGATTGGCATGCGACACTATGACGGCGCAGACATTGGCGCTCGTATTCGATTTAGTGCCGAACAGTCGCAGAGCGGCTATGGCAAGAGCACTCAACGAAAATGCGATAGCGCACGACTATAGAATAACAACGGGATTTGTCGGTACGCCGTATTTGCTCTTTGCACTTGCCGACAACGGTTATTTCGATACGGCTTGTCGGGTTTTGATGAACAACGATTACCCGGGTTGGCTGTACGAAGTAGATATGGGTGCGACTACGATTTGGGAGAGGTGGAACGGCTTAATGCCCGACGGTACGCCCAATCCCGATGGAATGAATAGTTATAATCATTATGCTTACGGCTCGGTCATGGAGTTCGTGTACCGCCGAATTGCAGGCATAGAGCCGATCGAGGCGGGGTTTCGTAAAATTAAAGTCGCGCCGCGTCCATGTGTCGGGCTCGACGCTTTAACTGCGGAATACTGCAGTGTAAGCGGAAAGATCGTTTCGGGATACGAGCGCAAAAACGGAGAAGTAATTTACCGCATAGAAATCCCCGACGAGGTAAGAGCTGAAATTGTTTTGCCTGACAAACAGACGAAAGATGTGGGCGGCGGTATTTACGAATTTGTAATTTAAGAAATTTATTTAGGAGCACGTCGATCATGCTTAAACCTTACTATAAAAATACGCAAAGCGTGAGCACCGAATTCGCGCGCAGCTATTACGTGCCGTTCGGAGAAAGCGACAAACAGTCCTACGACCGTGATGACAGCAGTAGATTTACGTCGCTGTGCGGTATGTGGAAGATTGCCGCGTACGACAGCATACAAGACGTGTCCGACGATTTCTATTTGACTGACGGCGAAAAAGATATCCCCGTACCGAGCTGTGTTCAGTACTTCGGTTACGACTTTTTTCAGTATACTAACACGCGTTTTCCGTTTCCGTTCGATCCGCCGCATATCCCGAGCAAAAACCCGACGTATAGATACTCGCGGTATTTCGAGCATAAGCAAACCGACGAAAAGACGTATATTGTTTTCGAGGGCGTTGATAGCTGTTTTTATGTTTTCGTCAATGGCAAAGAAGTCGGGTACAGTCAGATATCCCATAGGATATCCGAGTTCGACATAACGGAGTATGTAAAGGACGGAAAGAACAAGCTCGACGTGCTTGTCCTTAAATGGAATAAAGGCAGTTATATCGAGGATCAAGACAAGTGGCGGTTTACGGGCATATTCCGCGACGTGTATCTTCTGCGCCGTCCGCAAAAGCATATAACCGACTACAAAATCGAAACGAGCATTAACGGCGGCGACGGCATAGTTGCGGTAACGAATAAAAGCGACATTGAAATAACCGTCGAGTTTAACGGCGAAGTAAAGCAAGTAAAGCCGAAAGACAAAGCGACGTTCACCGTCAAGAACGCGAAGCTGTGGAGTGCGGAAACGCCGTACCTTTACGATATAAAACTGTCCGCCAACGGCGAAGTAATATACAACCGCGTCGGCATAAGAACGAGCGAGATAAAAGACGGGATATATCTATTCAACGGCAAGCCTATTAAGTTCTACGGCGTGAACAGACACGACTTTCACCCCGAAAAGGGCTATGCCGTAAGCAAAGAGGATATGTTGAATGACATAAAACTAATGAAGTCGCTCAACGTAAACGCCGTGCGCACATCGCACTATCCGTCAAGCCCGCTGTTCTATGAGCTTTGCGACGAGTACGGACTGTACGTGATGAGCGAAGCAGATCTCGAAAGTCACGGTAGCGTCAACAGCGAGGGCGGCTATGACGAGAAATTCCATAAGCTCATAGCGGACAATAAAGAGTTCGAACAAAGCACGGTCGAGCGAAATGTGTGTAACGTCGAGGAACATAAAAACTTTTCGTGCGTTGTCATGTGGTCGCTCGGCAACGAGAGCGGTTGGGGGGCTAATTTAAAAGCCGCGCTCGACAAAGTTAAAGTACTCGACAGCCGCCCTATACAGTACGAAAACATTTATCCGGATATGTTTGGCGAGGACGAGTATTATGGCGGCTCGGGCTTGCAAATGGTCAGTAAAATGTACCCGTCGCCCGAGTGGATGGCAAACGGCTATATAAACGACGAAAGAGAAACGCGCCCGTTAGTGTTATGCGAATACGCGCACGCCATGGGCAACGGACCGGGCGGGCTCAAAGAGTATTGGGAACTGTTCGAGAGTTCGGATAGGCTCATGGGCGGCTTTATATGGGAATGGGCGGATCACGGAGTAAGATACGAAATAGACGGACTTCGCTACGGCGGCGACTTCGGCGAGTATATGCACGACGGCAATTTTTGTATAGACGGCATAGTGTTTGCGGATAGAAAGATAAAAGCCGGTACAAAGCAAATGAAATATTACTACCAACCGTTAAAGTTCGAGAGGAACGGAAACGAACTCGTAATAAAGAACAAGAACTTCTTCAAGACCGAAACGGGCGAATTAGATATAAACGGAACAAAGCAAAATGTATGCATACCGCCGCGAGAGTCCATAAGTATAAAGACACCCGAGAGCAATTTACTGATAAAATATTCCGTAAACAACAACGAAGTAGCACACGCGCAGTTCATAAGTAAAAAGCAACAACAAAGCGAGTTCAAGCCCGTAACTATAACGACCGAGCATCACGGACATTTATTGAATGTAACTGCGTGCAATAACCGTTACGCAATAGATATACAAAGCGGCGAGATAGAAAAGGTGATAGCTGACGGCAAGGAGTACGGACGGATAAAGCTCAATCTATGGCGCGCGCCCGTAGATAACGACATGTACATCAAGCATAAATGGAACGCGCAGTTCTTAAAGCACGCAAGACCGTATGTGCGAGATTATAAAGTAAACGACAAAGAAATATCCTTCGACGTAATAGCATCCGCCGACAGTCTTAAACCGATAATAAAAGCAAAGATAAAATATATGTTTTCGGATAACGGCGTAAGTATAGCGACGAAATGCGAACAAACGGATACGACTAAGTTCGAGTTTTTGCCGAGGATAGGGTTTTGTATAAAGCTCGACAAGGCTTTTAATAAACTCAAATACAACGCTTACGGCGACGACGAAACGTACTGCGATATGTACGAGTACGCGATAAAAGGCGAGTACGAGAGCGAGGTAAAAGAGCAATACAAGCACTATGTAAAGCCGCAAGAGTGCGGCAGTCATTATCTTCCCGATTACGCAGAGGTGTGCGACGGAAAATATACCGTTCGCGTCGAGGGCATGGGATCTTTCTCGTGCTTGCCGTATAGCGCGGAACAAATAGAAAATACGAAACACGACTACGAACTGCCCGAGAGCGACGGAACGTATCTTTGCGCCGACTGCTTTATGAGCGGACTCGGTACCAATGCTTGCGGATCGTTGCCGCAGGAAAAGTACAGAACTCCGAGCAAGGGCGATGGAAAGATTGATTTTATTTTCATAAGCAGCAAAATATAAATTTTTAAGTATAAATGGAGAATAGAAATGTCATTCAATAAAGACTTTATATGGTGCGTGGGCGGCGCTGCGACGCAGCAGGATGGCGGTTATTTAGACGGTGGAAAGGGATTAAACATTTGGGATGCGTTATCAAACGGTCACGTTAAAAATAACGATACTTCTCACGTTGCCTGCGATCATTTTCATAAATGGAAAGAGGATTTGCACTTGTTAAAGGAATTGGGGGTAAATAGTTATCGTTTTTCGATTTCACTCGCAAGAATTTATCCCAAAGATGAGATTAACGTCAACGAAGAAGGAATTAAGTTTTATAATGATTTGGTTGCCGAGCTTGAAAAGTTGGGAATCGAACCAATTTGTACTTTATATCATTGGGATTTGCCGCTTTGGTTGCATAAAAAGGGCGGATGGAAAACTTCACTTGCCGTGGAATGGTTTGAACGGTTTACAAAAACAATTGTTGATTCCATTTCTGACAAGGTGAAATATTGGCTAACATTTAATGAACCGCAGATATTCGTTGGACACGGTTACCAGATCGGTGTTCATGCACCGTTTGAACAATTACCCAAAACGGAAATACAAAATATTTCCCGTAACGTCATGCTAGCACACGGAAAAGCGGTCAAGATCATTCGGAAGTTCGCAAAGCAGCAACCGAAAATAGGTTTTGCTTCCACCTGCGATATGTTGCTTCCCGTAGATGGCGATGAAGAAAGGGCATATCGCGCTACATTTGATTGCATCCGCAATGGGGTTTATAATCCCGCATGGTGGTGTGATCCCATGCTCGCGGGCAAAGCGCCCAAGGGCTGCGATTGGCTTACCGAAAGCGACTTAAATGAAATATACGAGCCGCTCGATTACTGCGCGTATAACATATACCGCGCGGATATAACGGAAGGCTACGACTACACATATACGGGTATGCCGCATACGGCTATAGGCTGGACGGTAACGAAAGACTGTCTGTATGTTTCGGCAAAGTATATGTACAAAAGATACGGCTTGCCCATATTCATAACCGAAAACGGAATGGCTAATATGGATTTCGTGTACGAGGACGGTAAGGTGCACGATCCGCAGAGATCGGAGTATTTGAGAACGCATATACGCGGACTTAAAAGAGCGAGCGACGAGGGCGTGCCGGTTATCGGTTATTCGTGTTGGAGCTTTATGGATAACTTCGAGTGGGCGGAAGGATACGACAAGCGGTTCGGTCTTGTGTACGTCGATTATCGAACGCAAGAGCGCATACTCAAAGACTCGGCGTATACTTACCGAGATATAATCGATACTAACGGCGAGAACTTGTAAAGGCATAAAAATAATGAACATCATAATAACAGAAGACTACGACGAACTGAGCGATAAAGCGTCGGAAATAATAATAGAACTCGTAAGGAACAAGCCCGACGCGGTGCTTGGCTTGGCGACGGGCAGCACTACGCTCGGACTGTACAAAAGACTTGTAATAGACCATAAAGAGAATGGGACAAGCTATAAGCAAATCCGTGCCGTAAATCTCGACGAATATGTTGGCTTGGATAAAACGCATTCTCAAAGCTATGCGTACTTTATGCGCAAAAACTTGTTCGATCGGATCGACATAGACTTGAACAACACATACATAGAAAACGGCACGGCAGAGAACTAACAATCCGAGTGCAAAAGGTACGATAGTATTCTCGAACGATTCCCGAGAGATATACAGCTACTCGGTTTGGGCGGTAACGGACATATAGCGTTTAACGAGCCGAACACGCCGTTCGACAGTACTACTCATTTCGTCACTCTTGCCGACAGCACGGTAAAAGACAATGCAAGACTTTTCTCGGATATATCCGAAGTGCCGAGAAAGGCGTACACCATGGGCTTAAAGAGCATAATGCAATCAAAGAAAATACTGCTCCTTGCAAGCGGACTGAATAAAGCGGAGGCCGTTGCAAAACTCATGTACGGTAAACCTACGGAAGAATTGCCCGCGAGCATACTGTATAACCATAAGGATTGTACTGTAATATTAGATCAAGAGGCGGCGAGTAGACTATGAAACTCAACGACAAAGCAATAGTATATATTCCCGACGGAACTGAACAAGTAAAGGCATTATCCCGCACCACGCATTTGTGTATTGCCGCGCATCAGGACGACATAGAGCTTATGGCGTTCAGTCCCATAGCGGAATGTTTCGGCAGTAAAGATAAATGGTTCTGCGGCGTGGTAACTACCGACGGCGCGGGAAGCCCGAGAAACGGATTGTACGCAAACTACACCGACGAGGATATGAAAGCCATACGCATAACCGAGCAAAAGAAAGCGGCGACGGTAGGTGAATATACGGCGCAAATACTTCTCGGCTATTCTTCCGCGCAAGTTAAAGATCGGAACAACGAACAAGTAATAACCGACTATGTTCAAATTCTCAAAGCGACAAAGCCCGAGTATGTGTATATCCATAACCTTGCGGATAAGCACGAAACGCACGTCGCAACAGCGGTAAAGGCTATTAAAGCACTAAGACAGCTTAAACCAAATGAACAGCCTAAACACGTGTACGGCTGCGAGGTGTGGCGTGATCTCGATTGGATGAACGACGACGAAAAAGTATTGTTGGAATGCAGTAAACATAAAAACATAACTTGGGCATTGTCGAGCGTGTTCGACAGCCAAATAATCGGCGGCAAGCGTTACGACCTTGCGGTGGAAGGGCGACGAGCGGCGAATGCGACATTCGGACGGAACGTATGCGACGTGTATACGGGTTTGAACTACGCGATGGACTTAACGCCGTTAATAAAAGAACAAAGCATAGACATAGCCGAGTATGTGGCGGGATATATACAAAGGTTTTACGACAGCGCCAATCAGACGTTAAAGGATCTTATATGAACAAGCAATTTCTTTCTTGGAATATATATCAAATTTATCCGCGCAGTTTTATGGACGGCAACGGCGACGGCATAGGCGACATAAAGGGCATAACGAGCAAGCTCGATTATCTTAAAGAGCTGGGCATAAACGCCGTGTGGCTCGGTCCGTGCTATAAAAGCCCCAACTGCGACAACGGCTACGACATATCCGACTACCGCGATATAATGGACGAGTTCGGCACGCTCGATGATTGGAAAAAGATGATCGCGGGCTTGCATGCACGCGATACAAAACTAATAATGGACTTCGTCGGAAATCACACATCGACCGAACACGAGTGGTTCAAGCAGGCGCGCTCGAGCCGGGATAACAAGTACCACGATTATTATATTTGGCGCGACGAGATCCCCAACGATTGGCGATCGGTATTCGGCGGCAGCGCGTGGGAATATAACGAACCGACGAAAGAATATTACTTGCACAGCTTTGCGATAGGTCAGCCCGATCTTAATTGGGAAAACGAAAGGGTTCGCAAGGAGATGGCGGAAATAATCGACTATTGGGTGGATCTCGGCGTGGACGGGTTCAGGTGCGACGTGCTCGACTACATTTCCAAGGACTTCGCGCTCGGGAAAATGAACAACGGACCAAAGTTGCACGAATATATAAAAGAGCTGTTCGGGCGGGAAAAGGTAAAGCATATATTCACTGTCGGCGAGTGTTCGATGGGCGAGGATAAGATAATAGACATTTGCGGCGAGGATAGGTACGAGCTTAAATGTATATTTCAGTTCGACCATTTTAATATAGGCAAGAACGATAAATTCACACGTAAACCTTATAGGACGGACGAGATCCGTAACGTCCTTGTAAAATGGCAATATTTTACGGAAAAGAACGGGTTGTTATATACCTTGTTTACGGACAATCACGATAATGCGCATTATATATCGCGGCTCGGAAATGACAATGAATATCGTTATGAATGCGCTACTATGTACGCGGCAATGTTCTATTTGCTTAAAGGTATTCCGTTTATCTATCAAGGACAGGAGTTCGGTGCTCCCGATCCGTATTACGATGGGATACGCGATTTTGACGATGTTGAAACGTTCAATTATTATAAAGCGCATAAATCCGAAAGCGATATCATGGATAGAATAAATTTCGGAAGTCGCGACAATATGCGCCGCCCGATGTGCTGGGACAATACGAAAAATTACGGGTTTTCAACTTCCGACAAAACTTGGATAAAGCTTCACAGTCGAGGCGATGATATAAATCTCGAAAACGATAAAAACAGCAAAAGATCTGTGTTTCGGTTCTATAAAAAATTGCTCGCTTTGCGCAATGAAAGCGACGCAGTAAAATTCGGAAGGTTCGAGGATATTACAAATGACGACGGGTATTTTGCCTACACTCGTACGCTCGGCGACGAGAGCATACTCGTAGTGTGCAACTTCGATGTGGCAAAAGAGATAACGGGCTTGCCCGACGGAAAGTATCTACTCGGCAACGGCGGAAAAACGAGAAGACCCGACGGCAAATATGCTCCGTATGAAACAGCAGTGTATTATAAGGATAAATTATGATAACTCTCAAAAACAAAACCGTAACAATAGAACTGATTGAAATAGGCGCGAGGATAAACGCCATAGTCGTAAACGGCGTGGATATTGCGCTGGGGTTTAACTCGCAAGCCGATTACGAGCAAAGCGAAACATACTGCGCGCGACTATAGGCAGAGTATGCAACCGTATAGCGAGAGACAGAATCACGCTCGACGGTAAGGAATACTACGTAACAAAGAACGTCGGGAACGACCATCTTCACGGCGGCAAATGCGGTTTCGACAAAAAGCCCTTTGAGATAGTCGAACAAACAAAGAACTCGATAACGTTCAAGTATGTAAGCAAGGACGGGGAAGAAGGATATCCCGGCGAACTCGCATTGACCGTAAAGTACACGCTCAAAGAAAGCGAGCTGCTCATAGAGTACACCGCGACTACGGATAAAACTACTTTGTGGTGTCCGACAAACCATACGTATTTCAATCTCGACGGCGAAAGTAGTGGTGACTGTTTGGATAATGTCTTGCAAATAAACTCCGAACGAATAACGCTGATGAACGACGAGCTTATTACTACGGGCGAAGTCAAGTATGTGCATAACACGCCGTACGACTTTACGATGTCCAAGCGCATCGGACGGGACATATACAGCGCAGAGCTCGACGTAACAAAGGGATATGACAGTAAAATTTAACAATGGCGGTTTGTCGAAGAAAATCGACGAATCGCTTTTTATATGCGCTTTTTGTATCGTGTTATTCGACAAAATTTCGCCGTTATGGACAAATCTTTAAAATTATAACGTCAATTATTATTGACAAATCAAAAGCAATTGTATATAATAGTGAATATTAAAACGACGGGAGATTTGCTATGAAGAAAAGGACAATACTTTTATTTCCGGATACGATTAAAATATTAGAGCAAATGGGCGAGCAGATAAAGTTGGCGAGACTCAGAAGAAATTTGTCCGTCGAACTCGTTTCGGAGCGCGCAAATATAAGCAGAGCAACGCTATGGGCGATTGAAAAGGGCAGCCCTTCCGTCGCGGTAGGATATTATGCGGCTGTTTTGCATGCGCTGAACGATATGGATAAAGATTTATTGCTGGTGGCTAAAGACGATAAACTCGGGCGGACGATTCAGGACCTGAATTTAACGACGCGCCGCCGAGCAACAAAAAAGAAAGGGGACTAAAATATGTTACAGGAAAAAAAGATATACGTCTATTTTGACAACAACGTAGATAAAAGAATAAAGGTCGGGTGTCTTTTTGCGGATTTTCAAAGAGGAAAAGAAAAGTTTTCTTTCGAATACGACGACGAGTTTTTTACGAGTTTTCTTTTCCGAAATTTCTTCGATTACGATTTGCAGCCGTATAGGGCAAGGCAATATTTGCCGACGGATAAAACCTTGTTCGGCGTTTTTTCGGATACCGCGCCGGACAGGTGGGGCAGGCTTTTGATGAAGCGCAGAGAGCGCATCAAAGCCGAAGAACAAAAATTGCCAAAAGTAAATACTTTGTATGAAACGGATTATCTGCTCGGCGTTTTCGACGAGGCGCGTATGGGCGCGTTACGTTTTTGTTTGGAGGAAAACGGCGAATATCTTTCGGCGGAAAGAGAATTGTCAACGCCGCCGTTTGAAAGTTTAAGAACGCTCGAAGAGGCGTCTCGTCAGTTTGAAAAAGACGAAAACCTATTAAATGGCAAGTGGCTGAAACTGTTGCTTGCGCCCGGTTCTTCTTTGGGCGGGGCAAGACCGAAAGCTACTGTAAAAGACGTTGACGGAAGTTTATGGATAGCGAAATTTCCTTCAAAAAACGACGAATACGATATGGGCGCATGGGAGAAAACCGTTCTCGATCTTGCAAAACTTTGCAATCTGAACGTTCCCGAGACAAAACTAATGAAATTTTCCAAACTCGGCAGTACGTTTTTGGTAAAGCGTTTTGACAGAGCCTTGGGAAAGAGAATCCATTTTATGTCTGCAATGACGGCCCTCGGCAAAAAAGACGGGGACAACTCGTCGGGCGGAATAAGTTATCTGGATATTGCGGCGTTTATAAGCGCAAACGGGGCTAATCCGAAAGCGGACTTAACGGAACTTTGGAAACGTATCGTGTTTAATATCGCGGTTTCCAATACCGACGACCATTTAAGAAACCACGGCTTTATTTTAACCGAAGAAGGCTGGCGATTGTCTCCGCTATATGACGTAAATCCGAATATAGACAAGGATTCGCTTTCATTGAATATTACGGAAAACGACAATGCGTTATCCGTCGATTTGGCGATAGAAGTTGCGGAGCATTTCGGAATAGATAAAAAAGATGCGGAAAATATTGCAAACGAAATACTCTCGGCGGTGCGTGATAATTGGCGTAACGTTGCGGAGAAAAACGGCTTGAGCAAGAACGCGATAGAGTATATGCGCCCCGCGTTTTCTGTGGCAGAAATTTAAGAAATGAAGAGTGCTTTTAAGTAAAATTCAGGTAGAGGCAATAATATGTATGAATATCGGGAACGGCAATGAATTTTCCCGAATTTTTATTTTTTGTCAATTTTGGCGGTTTTATGCAGAAAAAGTTATAAATTCCGCACTTATACAATAGATATTCATAAAATTATACACAAAAACGAAATTAATGATTATAGCTCTGCGTTTCGCACTCAATCATACACGCTGATGCTTTTAAAAACTGCAATAATCATACAGTTTATTGCCGTGCTTCTTCTAGACCTGCTGGTTGGGAGTCGGGATGGGACAGTGACTGTGCTAACATCATTTGGGGATATAAAGGCTAGTTTTTATACGAATGAATAATGACCTGTGCTTGTAAATTTAATTTGAGTTGAGTTAAAAAAGAAGCACATAAGAATCGACTAAAGCTTCAAATACTGTAAGAGCATTTTAAGTCTGATTATTCCGAAAAGCGTGACTGTTTTTGAAGATAATACAAGAAAACAAAGGGCACGGAAATTTTCGTGCCCTAAAATTATAAATTACTAATGACTCTGTTTTTATTGGGTTTAATAGTAAAGGGAATTTTGTGGCTTTTACAGAATTCGATTTCAGCCTGACAACCTTTACTGGAACGATAATCACCGCATACCCACATTTCATCTGCTTTTTCCAACAACCAAAGCGTTGTGGATAGAATGCCTGAAAGAGAACGTGCTGAAAATCGTTGTAGGATAGAAGTTATACCTAAGATAACAGAATCCTCCTTTGTCTTTACCGATTGTAACATGGCGAATTTTGTGTTCAATATGGGACGTTTGGAAAAAGCAATTGACATTGAGCGTCCGTTATGGGGTGATCCATTGTTTCTGAACGGAATGATCAAAAGTCGTAATCCATATATGTACGCTTTTATGAATCAAGAGGAGAATTCGGACATTGTTGACTTGTACGCGCAGTTATACCCATATATTTTTAATGCTACCGGTAAAGTATAATTAAACGCACGGGCGATACTTGATTTTTTAGAAAGTATTTTTACTTTGGCACCGTAGCGTGTACTTGGCTTAGGCGAGACGGCGGTATCGTATATTTTGTTGTATCGGAAATGCATTTCAATAGTCTGTCTCTTCTTGTTTACTTTCATCAACTCTCCGAATTTTGCTTTTTCGGTCGGCTATGGTAGCATAGTTCCTCGCGGACGTCAACGTTCGCAAAATCGTTGCTTAAAACACCTATAGAAACGAATTGATAGCCGAGTAAAGATTGCTCTTTGCTAGGCTCTTTTGCTATTTATGAGGCATTCCCAGACCTGTACGCAACGATTTTGGCTTTGTCCCGTTGACTTCCGCAGGCTTGCTATTCAGAGTGCCAACATTCACCGTCCTATGCACCTCCGCCTGTTGCCCGAAAAAGGCAAATACAAATTCAGAGGTGTTAAAATGGAAATGTTGGTAACAAAGTTCTCAAACGGAAAGTATCGTAACGAAGGCGAATTGTTCGATGAACCTATTTCTGCCGAGAACGTCAAACTTATGGGCGAAATGATTGCTTTGCAGGCTTTACGTACCGTTAAAAAGTTCGATATGAAAGTTGCAGACAGGCTGTATATCGGTCTTATCAAAGACCTGCACCACATGGGAGAAATAGACTATATCGTGTCAGACGGATATGATTGCGCACAGACGGCTATGTGCTTCCTTTATCAGTTTATAGGCAGAAACGTGTATGATATCTATGGGAAAGATAAAAAGGGGAAAGACATTACCATTAAACTTGCGTGCTACCGTGAAGTAGACCGCTTCATCGACAGTCTGCGCAACAGGTCTGACAGGCGCGGCCCTGTCGAATACATAGACTTTACGGACTATAAGGCTCTGCCAATGGATCCCGTAAACTGCTTTGAGAAAGAACAGACCGATTACGGCAAATACGACGAACTTGTTGCGGCTTTACAGTTATCCGCACTGGAACTTGCCATCCTGAATTGCTATATGAACGGAATGAGGCAAGCAGAAGTGTGTGCCGAACTCGGAATCGGCAGGGGAACGATAAACCACAGGAAAGCGAGCATTAGGCAAAGGTACTATTCTTTGTACGGCTCGCTTTGATATTCCATTAAATTTAATACAACCATAGAGGCAGGCACCATAATTGATGTCTGCCTATTTTCATATAACAATAAAAAAGGGGTGGCAGTTAGGCGTGAGCTTGTCTGCGGCGGCGCTACGCGCCGCCGCAGACAAGCTCACGCCTGAAATCAACCGAAACGCAACCGCTCAAACGGGCGGAACAAAAAACACGCAGCGACAGAAAGGCCCGCCGCGAAAAGGCGTCCGCGCTGACCCGCTTGCGGATCGCCTTTTTTCCTCGCGGCGGGCGGGCTTTCGTTGTAAAGCTGCGGCATGTTTTTTGTTTGTTATTCCGCACCTTCCCCTTCGGCATTATGTATAACTCCGAAAAATTTTTTAATTTTTCTTGAAAATATGTGAACATATGTTTGACTTTTTGGGAAAAAGGTTGTATAATACCCGCATGCACCTGAAAAGGGGCAGGTACAACTGAATAAGAGAGCTGATTTATGAATTGATTGAGTAAGTAAGATAAGAATAGAGAAGCCGTGAAGCGATACCATTGAGAT
>CALVXG010000005.1 GCA_944368925.1 uncultured Clostridia bacterium
TGTGAACGCCTGACACGGCATAAGTTTTTTCCGAAACATAAAATCGTTGATGCCTGTCAGTATGCGCACACTGTTGTAGGAAGTAATCTCAACCTCTTCCAGATGATTGCCCGAATACAGAAGATTAAAAGCAAAATGCCGCTTTGCCCCTCTCTTTTCCTCCACGTAAATCAGAGGATTGCTCTCCGCTGAACTCGCTCCGCTTTTGGAATCATTCCGAAATATTCCTATGCCCGGTTTGTGCCGCGACGGTATACGCTCCCTTCCCCAGGCTCCGTTGAACGTCATGATCTCAAACTTGTCTCCCGACAGATCGAGTTGAAGGCTCATTGTCTTCCTAAGCCAGCAAGGACTCTTTCCGCCGTTCTCAATCACACAAAATGACGTGATAACATCACATTTTTTATAAGCCGAAAAATATTGCTTGACTGTCAGCCCCGTAACTTCATCCCACAAACAAAATTCCAGCGTTTCGTCTGCATCCCGCGCCGAAGGCAAAGGAGAAATATCCGGCTTCTTTGTAAAATTATGCCCGCAATAACGCAGCCGTGTCACAAACGTCCCGTCCGCATATTCCGCCAACAACGAACTTTCCCGAAAATCATACGCACCAAAGGATGAGGCAACCAGCCTTTCTGCCCGCGGTTCTCTGTGAACAGATAAAAGTCCGTCAAAATTTGTATCCGTTATTCTCTTCCCGTAATATTCCACTCCGAGAATGTTGTTTCCATCCACAGAAAACAGTAAAGTTGTGTTTTCTGTATCCAGCCTGATCACCTTTTTCCTTTCATTTTGCATATCTACCTGCCTTTTCGGCCGACGGAAATTTTATTTTCCGCCGGCCGCCCCGATCATGCCGATTTTTTTCGCAACAACAATGTCACAAAGGCCCCGAACGCGCACACCGCTAAAATCAAATATGCACCGCCTGCCATACCCGAACAGCCGCCCGAAACGTTCTCCGCTTCGTATTTCGCATACAAATTCAGATTTTCGCTTACCGCCGTCCCGTCTTCGAACTTATTTTTGAATTCACTGTCCGTATACCATCCGCTGAACACATATCCCTCTTTTTCGGGGGCATCGATCGGCGTCAGCGCCGTTCCCTGATCCACCAGCTCCGTCTTGATTACCGTGTTTTGATCGTAATACCGAATGCTGACTTTGCCGGAAGGCGTCACACTCGTTCCCTCCTCTGCAACACCGCTGAACTCCGCGGCGGTGATTTGCAACCACTCCGCTCCATACGAAGGGAAATTTTCTACGCGGAACAGAACTTTGACATAAACCAAGCTCCTCCCCGCGGCAAACGATGAAAATTCATCGTCAAATTCTGCCGCCTGCGCATCCAATGATCCTTCAAAGCTCTTGGACAGCGTCCACGTACTGTTATCGTCGCTTAAATATAAATCCAAGCCCGCCGCGCGGCTGACACTTTCATAGAAAGCGATCCGGCCCGAAAATCTGAAATACAACTCTTTAAATACAAGGCCGTCCCCTGCATAAAGTGCCCACGTAACATACCCTTCGGATGTCTTGCTGCCCTGCGGAAGCTGGATACCCGTCGAAGTTCCCTCATCGTTTGTACGCTGAATAATATTGCATACTTCATACGATTCGGTTTCGAGATCTGTGTTTTTATAATTTATGTTAGCCGCAAACTCGCCCATGAAATCGTATTTTTCATCCGAAAGATCCAATATCGTACCGCTATAGTCGCTTGTTCTCCAAATATAGGATACGATGATCGAAAACGCGTCCATCGTATATGTTTCTCCCGGAGCGAAAAATAATTTGTCGACCCCGGCATCGTCTGTAACGGCATAGGAAACAAAATCATATCCCGCCGCGCCGACCGTAACCTCGGGGAAGGTCAGCGTATCCCCGTAATACAATGTCTGCTGCTCCGGAAGTTCGCCCGTGATCTGTATATCTTCAGGCAATCCGCTGATGTATGTGACCGCGTAACCGACTTTCTCCCACTGCGCCGTAAACGTAACCGCCGATGCACCCATCGTATAGGTGTCGCCCGCCGCATAGAGCTGTTCGTCCGTGTCCGCTTTCCATCCGATAAATGAATACCCTGTCTTTGCAAACGGGTTGACGGGAAGGATCAATTCCTCTCCCTCTTTTAAGGGTTCTTTCTGAACAGGCGTCTTTCCGATCACATCGTCTCCGCCTTTTTCGTAGGTAACTTCATATCTCGGCTGGCCGTCATCATCGTACGGTACAAACGTCTGCGTGCCGCTGATCTCAATATCGTTGAACCGCACCCAATCATGCGAAAACGTCACGCCGGATTCATCTACGATCTCGATCTTCACATACACCACCGTATTGCCGGCCGCCGATTCTGTCAGATCCGCCTCCAACACATTCTCTTCGCAATTTTGGTACGTTTTGCTGTATGCCTTTTCATACTCGCTCGCATCCCCGCTCTTTGTATAAACGTTGACGGTGATCGATCCGGAACTTCCGACCGACATGTCATGTAAAAATCTTCCGTGGATCGTCAGCGACATCGTATTGTACGTTCCGCTGTTGGGAACTTCCATTTTATAGACCACATACCCCGTCCGCATGTTGGCATCCGTGGGGCGCTGCAGGCAAACGACCGGCTCCTCATCCCCGCTCGCCCGCAAAATCAGAGTGCATTCTTCCGCTGCATCGACCGTTCCTTCTGCCGGATACTGCGAATAATCATCTGTAAAACTGTAATCTACCGGCACGATGTCCGTCGTTCCCGAAAAAGACATCGAATTAAGCCGCACCCAATCGTGCGAATAGCTTGCCATATTCGCGTAAACCACTTCATATTTCACGAGCGCATTGGTAACGCCCTTCAAAACGTCGGACAGATCATATGCCAAAGACGTTTTCGTCCCGTCCGCCACGACGGAATCTCCGACCTGCACCCATTCCTCTGCCCCGTCTTCTTTGGCATATACGTTCAGCGTGATCGTTCCCGTCGTTTCAAAATTTGCAATCCGATCTGCCTGAATTGTCAGGTTCAAAGTCTGAAAACCGTAATTTTCTCCGGCATACAGTCTGTAAACCACGTATCCCGTCACGTTTTCACTCCCTTCACAGATCTGCAGATGCATCATGCCGTCGTCCGACTCTCTGAAAATCATGTTCTGCTGTTCAACGATCGTATCTTTGCCTTCCGGGATCGCTACAACGCTCCCCGTCGTAACTTGCTCCGTATAATTGTCTGTCAGCGAATATACCTTTTGCGTCGACTTGCTCTCCGCTCCCGTGCCCGTCAGCCTTATCGTTCCGATTCCCATCCAATCACGACTGTCCGTACCGGTCCAGATAATTTCAAATTTCACGGAGACAACCTGTGCTCCCACTGCAAAAGCAGTCAGATCTTCTTGTCCGAGCGTAACTTCTTCGGCTGTCCCGTCCGCCGACGAGACTTGCTCATACGCTCCTCCGTCTTTACTGACGGATATGACCAGCTTCGTCGTTGACGTATCCGCATAACACGCGAGCCGCCCCGTCCAGTCAAGCGTCAGCGTCTCTACCGCAAATCCGTCGTCCATCTGCAGCGTGTAGGCGATCCAGCCCGAAAAATCTCCCGCAATGTTCAGCTCGCCCCGCCCCGTGTTCAGCTTCATGTTGTTCTGCTCGACACTTGCATCCAGCGTCACCCCCGCTTCGTTCACTGCATCGGGTGCCGCAAGCTCGTAGTTGATCACAGCGTTTGCCGATTGTTCCTCTTCCCCCTCTGCGGCCCATGCAAACATCCCTGCCCCGCATAAACATGCGGCGAGAAGCACCGACAGACAGAAAACAATAAGTTTCCTTTTCATCATTCCTCTCCTTTTATTTTTTATTCGGCAGTAATCACTGCACATTTGTACTGATCCAAAGCCAGACGGAATTCGCTCCACCCGTTCCCGGAAGAATCCGGCGTGATCACTTCTACGGAACCGTCATACGGATCCCAGAGCTTAAACGTCTTCCCTTCATCCGAAAGCCGCAACGTAATGTTCCTCTTCGACGCCGCCGTGTTGCATACAAGATAAACCGAATTATTTTCGTTCACCTGCTTGCACGCCACTATATCTTCGGAATCCGCCTGTACATATACATACGGCTTAAGCTCCGAAACAGTCTGCGCATTCGACGTCTTCACCGTAACGTTTTTGTGCTGTACCAATTTTGCAAAGAGCGATTCAAAATCGTCCTGCTTTTCCGCACTCTCGCAAATCCATCCCCCGTTATCCTGCAACAGGATCCTTACACCGTTTTCCGCAGCTTCGTACAGCTTTTCCAGTACGTCATAATACATTGCATATGTCTTGGGAACAACCAGGACCGAAAAACGCTCGCCCGCCGGTGTCACCAGCGCGCCGCTCTCGATCTTCGCTTCCCGCACCATCTGCGCATCAAAATTTTCGTAGTCGATCTGGTTTTTCAAAAGAGAATAGCCAAGATCTCTGAAATGATCGCTCACGGACGAAACCAGCGAATTGTTGCTGAAATTATTTGTGTCCGCATTCGTGGACGCCGCATAAAATCCTTCGGCAGGATAATAAACCGCAACATCTTTCTGTCCGATTCCGCCGCCCAGCATATATCCGATGCGAGCCGTCGTATCCGCCAAATAACGGTTTGTGTCACGGTCATAATTGAACGGTTCATAATAAGAAACAAACGTGTTTACACCGCACGCGTACTGCACCGCCACCGACGCTATGCGCGCATCCCAGTTTTCGTTCTGGTACCCCCAATCGGATATTTCACAGAATACGCGACTCTTCCCGTAAAATTGCGCCGAAGACGAACACGCCTTCATTACATTCGACCAGCTTGCCGTCACCGCAGGATCGCCCGAAAGAAGATCGATCCCGGGAATCTGTACGTTCGCATAGTTGCGCATGATATTCCCTGAATACAACACGCACGCCGCCGGCGATTCCTCCCCCAATAAATGCCCGCTGGCATTGATGTTGTTTTCGGCACACCAATCCCCGATCTGCTTGAAATAATTGGTTGCGAACAGCTCTGCAATACAATCGTTCCATTGCATGCGGAAACGCATCGCCGCCTCTGACTGATTCACTGCCGAGCCGTCTTTGTACAGATACGGCAAATACGGAGCAGGATCATACCCCCATTTTTCACGGAAATACTCGGACAAAACGGGAGAATAATTATACGTGTCAAGCAATTCCAAAGCAGTATTCGGCTTGTCAAGCACGTTCTGCACGGAACACGATTCCTTATACATGCCCGCCAAAGCCGGCTCATCATAGAAAAAAGATTCGATCCCGTTGTTAAAATATTGTCCTAGATGCTCTTTATAAGTTTCGTATGTCACATTCAGAAATTTTTCGACAGGTTCACTACGCATCACATCGATATAACGGCGGGACTCCATGAGATTCCACTGCGGATGCGTACCCTCGTACCAGTTCTTCGAATACAGACATACCATGATGCAATCTTCGCCCGTATTGTTCGTAAAGGAAGCCGTCCCGTCAGCGGATACGTCGCATTCGGCTGCACCATCCGCCGAAATATCCGTCAGGCTTGTTCCCTGATACGCATACGCCGCCAGAAGCGTGTGCTCCTGAGGACATGCTATGTTCTTTGTCTCTCCCCGCTGCACGACCACGCTCTTTTGTGCAACTCCCTGCGCCTGCCACTGAGGATTGTCTTTCAACACATGATCGCGCGCCCCGCCGCTCGGGTAAGCATACTCGTCGTACAACCATACGCGAAGACCCAGATCTTCAATGGCGTACGCCACCGCTTCCTCCAAAAGTTCCCAAGCATAATCGTTTTCCAAATAATCCTGCGACCACGCAACATTGGTCACGACCCCGCCGTATCCGTAATCCTGAAGTTTTTCCAGATTCGGGATCGATGCCCCTTTGGGTTTGGACGCATCCTCATTGAGAACCGGCAGCATGCGGTATTCGTTGGCAGGGTTCATAAACTCCCCCTCCGTATACTCGCGGCGATTGCCGAACAGCTTATCATAAAAAGTGACCTGGTTGTATTCGCCCGTCGTCTGATGCTCACCGTCATTCACGGGCGGCGGCGTCTGCTGTACACAGCCTGCAAGCACTATACTGCTGACCGCCGCCATGCATATACTGATCAATCTTTTCAGTTTCAATCTTTTGCCCCCTCCTTTTACATTTTAATGGCAGAACCGACAAGGCCCTGAATATAATACTTGTTTGCCGCCACGAACAGCACGATAAGCGGCGAACTCGCAATGAGATACCCCGAATATACAACAGGTATCTTCGTGTCAAATTCACGGTTGTTGTTGAAAACTTCAATCAGCCCCGCCGCGATCGTGTACGGTTCGGTCATGATAACCTGCTGCCACAGATAATCATTCCAAATGCTCACGATCTGTATAATCGTCGCCGTACCGAGAATAGGCATCGAAAGCGGCAACGCGATCTTTAAATATTTGATCGCCGTGTCCGCGCCGTCTATGTCCGCCGCCTCAAAGATCTCCGCAGGAAGGCCTCGGAAAAAAGTCACGAACAAAAATACACTCATCAGGCTCCCGTTTGTATAAATAGGAAAAATCAACGCCCAAAAATTATCAAACAGACCCAGCGCTTTGTACAGCAAAAACTGCGGCACGAGCGTAATGATGCCCGGCATCATCATGAGCATCAGCACAAACCCGAAACAAAATTTACTCCCGGGAAAACGGATACGCGCGATCGCGTAAGATGCGACCGAAGAAATGATCAGCATGCCCACGCATCCGACTACCGCGACAAGGATCGTGTTGAATACATATCCCTTAATGTATCCGAATGCCACTCCCAGATTGGAAAAACGAATCGGCAGACTCGGAAGCCACATGTCCATCGTGTACTCGTAATGCGTCTTGAAAGCGTTCCACACCGTAAACAACAGCGGAAACAGAAGTATAAAAATCAGGATCCAGATAATCAGCTGAAGGATGATCTGCAAGACCGTCTTCTTTCGGAGTCTGAACGTCCGCATCACATATCCTCCTTTTTCTCGCCCGTAAACTTGTATGCGATCACCGTGAAAACACCGGCCAGCAAAAAAATTACCGTCCCGATCGCCGCCGCATACCCGAAGTTGTTGTTCGTAAACGCCATCTTATACATATAATATCCCGGCACATATGTGTCAAACTGATTGGGGCCTCCCCCCGTCAGCACAACCTGCACACTGTAATCCTGCAGAGCACCTATAATCCCGAATACGAGAAAATATCGTATCTGACCGCGCAAAAGAGGTAAATCTATGTAGAATATCCGACGCAACGTCGTGCATCCGTCCAGCCGAGACGCTTCAAATACTTCACCGGAGATCGCCATCATCCCCGACATGTATATCAGCACAGACGTTCCTCCTACCCACGGAAAACCCAAAAATATAATGGAAAACAGTACATATTTGCTGTCACCCAGCCAATCTATGTCCTTACCGATCACTCCCACCGCTTTAAGGATTTCATTGAACACCCCTCCGTCTACCGCATAAATTTGCTTCCAGATCAACATTCCTACAACACCGGGAGCAATCATAGGAAACAACACCAGTATTCGGTAAACGTTTTGCATCTTGTCGCTGCGCACTCCGAAAATCAGCTCCGCCATTATCAAAGGCGCCACAATCCCGATCAGAACTTTGAAGAAAAATATCTTCCCCATCGTCGCCATCGATTTCCAGAAAAGTGCGTCACGCATCAGTTCAGTAAAATTATCAAACCCCGTAAAAGACATCAGCTTGTCCGTCTTATCAAAAAACGATAAACCCAGCCCGTATACAAAAGGATAAAAACTGAACAGGATCAGTCCGAACATGAGCGGAGCTACCATGATGTACCCGGCACGATACTTCCAGATCATGCGCCCCGCATCCTTCACTTTTTGTTTGAAAAAATTCATACGGGATCCCTTCCGGATACAAGCCGAAGCCGTTTGATTTTCCTGTGTCTCCATTTGCTCAATCCTCCCCCGTCCGCAAATCCAACGAGAATTTTTCCTGTACGTATATTTCAACGATTATCGAACTGTCCAAATCGCGCACGCTGAAATCCACAACTCCTGCCGGCTTAAACTTCGGATTGGCCGTGTACGGATAATACGTATATTCTGCCTTTCCGTTTTCATCCGTGGCAACCTGGTTGACTTTCAGATCGCCGCCCGATACCCTCTCTCCGTCCAGAATCATGGTCGGGGAATCCATCCATAAAAGATGCCCCGAAACCGGCTTCCCGTTCCGCGTAAGAGTCACTTCGATCGTCACCGTATTTTTCGAATCCGCCGACAGATATCCCTCTTTTGCCGTATACGTATACGACAATTCGTAACTTTGTGCATAAATCAGGTCAAACAGCGTACAGCCCGCAAGCACGGCCACGATCAGCAGAACGACTGTCCACTTTGTCCCGATTTTCTTTATAATCTTCATCTTTATTTACCACTCGGAAGTATCCAGCCCGAGGCTCTCAATATATTCCGAGGCTCCCGCTTGCTGATATGTATCCACCGCCGCATAGAACGCCGCATCGTCGATCTCCCCGTTCACCCATTTGGAAAAATTCGCATTCAGATAAGAATTCTGCGTCACCGTAAAGGCGTCCGGCCACTCGCAATTGGGTACGATGGGGAATTTCTGGTTCAGCCAGTACTCGGACAACTTCTCGTTCGGAGTCGTATTGTTCACCGCACCCAGTTCCGAACCGAATTCCTCTATGATCAGATTGATCGAATCTACCGTCGTAAGATACTGCAAAAACAATATCGCATTCTGCAACACAGTCTTGTTCCCCTTGATACCGTCCTTCATAATGTTGACAAACAGGGACGCCGTGGACTGGTAAGGCCCGTCAGACATTTCAAAATCTACAGCATACTGCGAAACCGAACTGTCCGCCAAGGGCGCAGGGAACATTCCGAAATCCCAGCTCTCGTGCACCGCTTCCGCATTCAGTTCGTTTTTAAACTGCCATACGCCGTTATTGATCATCCCCACAGAACCTTGATTCCATTTTGTCTGCCAGTCTGTGTTGATCCAGCCCTCCGGCAGATAGTTCGCGTAGTAATCTTTGCAAACCTTATAGTAATCGCGGGCAACCGCTCCGTATGCCGCCGTTTCCGCCGGACTGAAATACCCCTTCGTCACCCCGCGCAGCTGCTCCGCTTCAGATACCGCTCCATCCTTATCCAAATCGAGATCGGTATTCTGCATAAGATATGCGGCAAAACTCGGCCCGATCGAAAACGTGTTGATCCAGTTATTCGCATTGATGCTCTTTTCGTTCCCGTAAGGAGCAATCGCCGAATATTCAACCGTGTTCCCGTCGCTGTCTACGCCCGTTCCGGTAATTTTCGATGCGTTATCCAAAAATTCCGTCCAATTCTGCGGTACGGACAACCCGAATTTTTCATAAATAGATTTATTGTAAAACCAGCATGTTGCCGTGCCTGCATTCAAAGTGATCGGAACCGCTATAATATTGCCGTTCGCATCCACTTGCTCACGCTGCTTCCAAAGATATTCGGGGAACATGTCCTTCCACGCCTCACTCCCTTCCTGACCTTCTTCCACAAATTGATTCGGTATCAGCATGACATCGTTCAGATTCATGTAATAATCACGATCGGTAAACCGCGACCAGCTGAACGAAATCGCAGGCATCGTTTCCGTATTCACACGCTTGATCAGCCATTCCGATACCTCTTCTTCCTGGCCGTTCAGATCTTTATTGGTCACAAACTTTACTTTGATCCCCGTCTCCTTGTAAAACTCGTTGGCTATGATCTTGGTTGCCGAAATCGTTCCGTCCGTCGTAGGCATATGCGTATGCAGATCCACCACAAGCGTATCTTCCGTACTTGCAATCCCGCCCGTCAGATCCTGACCATAGTCAAGGCCTGTCGCCAACAGATCTTCCATCCAATCTGCGCTGACATACCCGTCATCTTTTTTTTCTCCGCCGCCCGAGCAGCCCGCCACAACCGACAAAAGCAGCATCCCCGCCATTACCGAAGCTATGACCTTTTTCCAGTTTTTCATTTTTGTCCTCCCGGTTTTTATAATAATTTTCTCGCCTCTTGAGGCGTCTTCAAATGCTTCTTCTTGAACATCTTGCAAAAATACGATGGATCAGAAAATCCCGTCGCATAAGCTATTTCCTTGATGCTCATCTGCGAATTCTTCAAAAGATACAGCGCCCGATCGATCCGATAGTCTGCTAAAAATTTCTGCGGCGATGTGTTGTATGCACATTTGAACAGGCGATACACGTTGCTGCGATGCAAGTTGACATATTCCGCCATGGTCTCTACCGTTATATCATCTGCATAGTTGTTCTCAATAAACAACATGAGTTTTTTCATAATGGAACTCGAAGACGTACTCGCTTCAAAGATCGGATTGTTGTTGGATAAATATCCCAATACTTTGTAAAAATCCCCGAGAATCCGCAGATAATTCTGCTTTGCATTCTCGTCATAGTCGCAAAGCTCCACCATCAGTTTCTTCATCGTTTCAAAATCTTGCGCCGGACGTACATAGCAGTCGTTTTTCAAAAATCCGAGATTCTGCAGAATTTCCTCAGAGTTAACACCATTGAAGCCCACCCAATAATATTCATACGGATCGCCTGGCTCGGCATAATACTCAAACAGAATACCCGCCGGCACCAAAAACACGTCCCCTTTTTTCAGCTCAAAGACTTTGTCCTGTACCTTAAAGTAACCTCTGCCGGATACCACAAAATGAAACACGTAAAAATCCCGTATGCACGGCCCGAACCTGTGATCACTGCTGCATGCCTCGTATCCGATCTGATATATCATAAAATTATACTGAAATTTATTTTCAAGCAGAAAAAGTTTGTATTTCTTATCCATTGTCAGCTATTTAATTATTAATATAAATTTTCGTCTTGTCCACGTTCGTGAGTTTTAACCCCAATCGCGCATAACTCTCGATCAGAATCCCGTTCCTCGTACAATCTTCAAAATACAGACTCCCGATTACCCCTCCGACCGTCGAATTGTTCGCCACCCGCACCGCTTCACCGCCGCGTATGTCAAGATTTTTAAAATATATCCCGTCAATCCGCGCATTCGCTATATCGTAAAGCGTGACATTCACGGGATAAAGCGCACTCGAATAGACCTCTATGTCCTCAAACACTATATCCGTTACGGTCGCTTTTCCGCCTAAAATAACGACCAACGCTCCCAATTCATCCTGCCACACCGCACTCGCAAACCCGATAGAACAATCTTCAAATCTTACATCGGTTATGTCCCTGACGCTTTCATAAATGATCCCCATTCCGCGCGCCTTGTCTGGCCAGCCGTTACAGCGTCGGAATACAATGTTCTCTATCGCTATTTTACAATTCCCGTCCATCGACTTCACTTCAAACAAATCATCTCCGGACCGCGCAAAACAGTTTTCAACCAAGGCATCCGCTCCGTCTGCTATACAGATTCCGTCACTGTTCTGCCGATACCCGAACAAAAGAATCTCCCGTACCGTTATGTCACGGCATCCCATGAAATAAAGCGTCCACTCCGGACTGTTGTTCAAAGTGATCCCCTCAACCTGTACCCCCTGGCACGCTTCAAACATTATTGCCGACCGCGCATGCCAGTCCAACTTGGTCAGATCAACCATCCCGCGTCCGCTGATTTTTACATTCTCCACACCTTTTCCCCAAAACAACGCGTTCCAACGCGTCTTCCCTGACCACGCAGGATCCAGCATCGGCGTCTCCGCTCGGTCCGGCATCGTCGCATATATGTAACACCCCTCTTCCAAATATACCTGCGTATTATTCTTAAACGCTACATTGTATTTTAAATAATGCGTTCCCTTCTCAAAATACAATACCTGCCTTTCGTCCGTAAATGTCAGCTTTTCCGTATGATTTCCCGCTTCTACACGGATCACTTCATACCCGTCCGGTACCGCGTATTCCTCCGCTTCACGTACGATCACCGTCAATGCCGTCTCTTTCTTGTCATCTGCCACAAACGTGTAATTTCCGTATCCAGGAATTTCCGCCGTTGCCTTGCCTGTCTTGTCCGTCGCAGCAGTAACCCCGTATTTCTGAGGTAATACATTCACATATTCCGCTCCGTATAAAACGTCAACTTTCACTTCGATCGGAAATGCCTGCGCCCCTGCATCAATCATGGCAAACGAATGCGCCCCCAACGAGGTTCGTACCGCATAACAATCTACTGCTTTGCCTGCCGCTTTCAACAAAAAATACGGCGATATGATCGTTCCCGTTTCTTTTGCGTCATTGTTGTGTGATCCGTCTGCATTGTCCACTTCTGCAATAAACTTTTTAAGATCGTCCGTCTCTCTTATATTCTCAAAAGAAAGCGGACTTACAAAATCTTCTGTCTGCATGGGATCTTCCTTATCTCCTCCTTTGTCCGGATTGCTCTCTATAAACGTACATGCTCCGAAAATAATAAACAGAAATACCATCAGTAAACTCCAAGGTATCACCTTCAGCCCGTTTCTTTTATTCATGGACACTTCTCCGCTCTCATTTTATTCTATTGTAATACAGATGCTTATGTTCGTAAATGGATATATGTTGCGAATCGTGGTATTTTTGTTGCAAACTAAATTATATCAAATGTTGCACACTTTTTTTAAATACTCAAAAAATCGTTATTTTGCTACATTATACCGCCAATTATATAATTTTTCTGACTGAATATGGTAATTATGTTGCAAACAAATTTCGCAGACATTTTTTAATTATATTACACAAGTTGCAACATTTACCCCCCACACGATTCTCTTCACAGCGCAGCTTTCCTTTTTTATTGCTTTTGTCTTATACTTTACCGTCTGTCTTCGCTTCAGGGAAGCTGTCATACCGTATAGATTCTCTTAAACGCTATCAAACGCAAACCCTTCCGGCACCTTGAGAATACAACAGTCTTGTCAGATTCCATTCTGAACTTGCAAAATGAAATTTTCTATGATATAATTCAATCACGCCTTAATAGCACATTCATCTTGATTTGCTGTCTGTAAAATTTTAAGCCTCAACAGGAGAAAACATGAAAAACTTGTTTGACTTTGCAACGCGGGAACTTTCACAGGATGCATTCCTTCGCTGGCTGTTCGAAAATTACGACGATCCCGAAACTGAACAGGCGGCCAGCGCTCTTTTAAAAGAGTTTTGCGAAATCGACGCGAGCGAAATCAAAAATATCAGCACTACGGCACAATGGGGCAACATTGACATTTCCGTATGGATAACATTGAAAGATGACAGCAAAGCTGCATTGTTTATCGAAGATAAGACCTGTTCGGAAGAGCATAATCAGCTCGATAAGTATGATACATATATCAAGCGGTGCGAAACCGAATATCATTATATTTATAAAGTCTTTTATAAAACGGATATTATCAGGACGGAAGAACGGGCAAGAATTGCTCAGACAACGGATACAAATAAGTGGCGCATTTATTCCATCAAAGAGATTTTACCCCTTTTTGAAAAATATGTCGTTGCGGATAATCTGATTTTACGGCAGTATGCCGAACACGTTGTCGGCATATACAAAGCAACACGGAATACTGCCATGCCCGAAAAAAACGACACCCCTGCCGATTACTTAAAATGGATCTCCTATTTTGAAAGGACAGTCATCCCCCGGCTTTCCGAATATCAGAACCAATGTAAATTTTTTGTTACAAGAGCAGGACAATATCCGTATGTATATATGAACGTTGAAAAGTGCGGGTACAACAAAAAGGTTCCTACGCTTGAGATACGCAGCAGAGATTGTTTGCCTGTCGGGAGCAATTGTTCGGAAAGGCATTTTTTGATCCGTTTCCTCTGCTACCACATTCAGGCGGAAGATATCCCTCAGCAGCGGATCCTTATCGAAAAAATTAAATCCGACGGACACTTCCAAACGAAAGGTATGGTACTGCGCCGCAACGGTAAAGAGAATTATTTCCCAAAACAAATCGGCTGTTCTCCCAAAAACGGGACGGTAAAAGACGAAACGGAATTTTTTCAAAAAATCAACGAATATATCAATTACTATCTCGTACTTCTGAAAGATTGGAAATAAGGCAAGGTGCTATATGGCTACGAATTCAAATTTTAAAAAAGATAAGTGTTGGTCATGTGAATTTTTCTGCGGCCATCGGAAATTAAAAAACAGCATCGTGTTCGGAGAGAGCGTTGAAACCGAGGCACAAGGTACTTGTTCCAACAAACGCAGCTCCTTTTACGGGAAAACCGTCCGTGAAAATGGCAGTTGCGGCAAGTATCAAAAATGGGGCGTTTTACAATCGGCACTCGCAAAACAGGAACAGCAATCGCAAGCACAGATGCAAATACTTGCACAACGCGAACAGGCGGCACGTCGGCGTCGGGAACAGCAAAAGTATCTTCAAAACGAAAGCAAACTTTTTCAGGAGCGCAGACTCATTGAAGAAGAGCGAAAACGTCTTGAGTTTGAACGATGGTATTCCTCACTCTCCTTCGAAGAACGAGCACAATATGATGCAGAACAGGCACGACTGAAAGCAGAGCGTGAAGAACAAAACAGACTGCTCGCAAGCGAACAGGCGGCACAACAAGAAAAAACGACAGCTGCAAAAAAACGAAAACACAAAATCGCCCTGGTGTCTGTCATTTCTGTTGTTGCGGCCATTATCATTGTCGTAGGCGCTTTCAGCATTTCTTCGGCAATCCGAAGATCAGAGCGTCATAAGGCCTTTGTTGAATCCGGCGGCGAAAAAATCGTCCATTATATTCAAACCCAATCAGACAGCGACGATTCCTGCGAGTTCTCTTTCGAATACAGCGGTACGTCTTACAAAATGGTGATTGAGTACAGAGAAAATTATTATGACGAATCAGGCTCCCCAACATTGTTTGGAAGAGGAACATACTCTTTTTATGCTTCTGTCAAAAGTTTCAAAGGCGGGAATCCTTATACGTATTGTACCGGCGCTGCTGTTTTTAATTGGCAGGGATTAAAAAATCTCGACGAAATCTCTTTGTTTGGTGCAGTACAGTATCAATCCGATTTGATTTATAATTACTATCATGATTATACGAAAGGCGAAACTTGTCCCGAAATTATCTATAATGACGTTACGCGCGGAAACGGATATAACCTTACCGACGCACAGATCAATGATTCAGCAGATTATGTCTGGGAAATGTGTGAAATCACGATGATCGGGCTCAATCAATTATCCAATCAGGTCTTAAACAATGATCTTTGGTAAAATAAGAATGCTTTTTCCCTTTAATCTTTCATGCACCACAGTTTTTTTAAGCGATACTTCTTCAAGATGCAAAGGCCGTCAGGACAATCCCTTCCTTATAAGTCTGATATTGCTTTTCGAAACAATCAATGTCTGTAATATTTAAATAAAGTTCGCGAAAGTCAACAAACCGAGCCAAAACTTTTGTATCAATAAGCATATAAAACGTCTTTCAGACAGCAAAAGAACCGGGCAAGGAACCACCCTTGCCCGGTTCTTTTAAACGATTGCGAGATAAAACTACTTTCTGCGCAGGCGCACGACCTTCCCGCCCGTGAGCGCAATCATTTTGACGGCAGGCAACGAAAAATCAGATGCTTCTATAACCAGGGACTTATCCAAAGTTCCCCTTGCCAAAACTTTGCATACCGAGGCTTTTTTGTCGATCAATCCTTTTTCCTTAAGAGATGAAAGATCAACGCGTTCCCCTTCGCGGTAGTTTGCCGAAATCGTATCCAGATTTATAACCGCACGGCGGCCTGCAACAATACGTTCTTCCCTGCTCTCCGAAAGCGCCATAATCTGCTGCGCTGTCGCGTCGCTGATCGCGCTGTCCGCTTCATTCACGCTCACTTTGTCCGTTACCGTATAATCGGACAGCTTTTCTACCGTTGCGCCTTCTGCGATCATCTCATCCAGCTGTTCAGCCGTCACCGTTTCGCCCGTCTCACGCTTTGCATATACCTTGATCAGCTTTCTTTTGATCAGCTCGTCGCGCGTTTCATAAGGAATCGTCGTTGAAACGTCCACGCGCTTGAAATCCAAACCGAAATTCTCTGCCACTTTTTCCAACAGTTCGCAGGCATATTTAAAGCTACGGCTCCCGGTAATCTTATAGCGCACGGGGACATTCGCGTAACGCTTCTTTTCCGAAACGTCGCGGAAATTGTACTTCACGTCTACTTCCGTAGGCGTAAGTGCCAAATACAAGATCAAACTTTTCGTATTTGCGTTTACTTTCACAAATTGTCTGCGCCCTACGTTGAAACTGTCATAGTTCCAACTCACACGCTCTTTCACGCCTATCCAGGATAAAATCTCGTTGCGCAGTGCATTGTAATAGTCTTTCATTTCCTCATCCGCCTGGATAAGACGGGCGGAAAAACTGCGCCTGTACTGAACAAATACTTTATTCCCCGTAACGGTCGTGACGACGGCTCCCTCAATCTCATCTCCCTCGCCCGATTCGTCATCCTCGCGATCCTCTTCCTCAACCTCTTCGGCAGATAGGTTCGGCTCAGTCTGTTCTTCCTCCGCAACCGAAGAAACCGCAGACGGTGTCTCCTCCTTTTCAGGCAAATCACGTATGGGCTCGCTTTGCTCCGCATTCGCCTCTGCCGCCAAATCCGTCGGACTCTCGATCTCACTTTGAGTTTCCGATTCTTTTAAGGAATCAGTCTTGATCCACTTTGCATACAAAGACGCCCCGCGCATCGGCATGCGGTAAACCTTTTCGACCTTGCGCGTACACGCTTCGTCTTCGTACCACCCTTCAAATACATAGCCTTCCCGCCGGTCGGGCTCGTGAAGTTCAACGATCCTGTGCCCCGGATAAGATTTTTTGAAAACCTTCCCATCCCCCAAATGCAATGTCAGCCGAAACCGCAAAGACAACAGAACGATAAACACGATAATCGCGATCAGCGCAACTCCGGCTATTCCGCAAAACAACAGAAACTGAGGTGAATCCAAACTGTTTTTTACAGCCTCAAAAAATGATGCCGCAAACAATGAATCGATAAATACTTTCATTTTTCGAAACCTCCTGTACCTTGATTCGTACAGGTATTATAACATGTATCTGAAAGAATAGCAAGGTTTTTGCAAAAAATTTATAATACGTATACCCATTTCCGCGTCAAAGTCCGATAATTCGACAGATTTGCACACTTTGTCTGTCATCCATTAACCGAGCGATTGATGCAACACTTTGTAAAGATCTTCTTCCGAAAAATACATGAGACAATTTTTTACGTTTTTGTTGAGAGAAGCGCGGTGCGCATAATTACGCAACGTCTCGTCATCGTATTTTTCTCTTTTGCCGAGCAAATCATCCATCGCTTTGCAAAAGGCATCGGGGGTCATATGCAGAGCATCATAAATTTGCCGCGTCCGCTCGGGTGATTTCTCAAGACAGCTCTTCAGAAAGGCGGGCAAAAGCAGACCGTTCGCCCTGCCGTGCGGAACGCCGTGAAAATAGGTAAGAGAATAACCCATTCCGTGAACAGGAGTCGTCCCCGTATTCGCAATTACCATTCCCGCAAGCGTTGAACCGTATAATAAATTCTGCCGCGTCTGCAATGTGTAATGACCTGTGCGGAGCGATTCGTACTCCGACAAGATAATCCGAATGCTCTCTTTTGCAAACAAGTCCGACATGTTCCCCGCGCGCACCGAAAGCATGCCCTCTACCGCGTGCGACAGCGCGTCGATCGCCGTGTTCACCGTTACACTCTGCGGAAGATCTTCCATATATTTCCCGTCCAAATACGCCAGACGAGGGAAAAGCGAGGGTGCTGAAATACTCGTTTTTGTCTGTTTTTCATCGTTGGTGATGATCGCGTACGGCGTCACTTCACTTCCCGTACCTGCCGTCGTCGGGATATGTACCATCGGCAAAACATCGTCAGTAATCGGATGATCGAAAATCCCCTCTTTCGCTTCCTGCCGCGCAAGCATTGCAATCGCCTTGGCCGCATCCATCGGGGAACCTCCGCCGATCGCAACGATAAATTCCGCTCCGAACCGACGCGCTTCTTCCGCCCCTTTATAGACGCTCGCGACCGTCGGATTGTTCGGCACTTCGTCGTATACCGTAAATTTCTGCCCGTTCTGCTTCAAAGCATATACCGCATCCTCCAAGGCGCCGTTTTTCGCAGAACTTTTCCCGGTTACGATCAAAACTCTCCCGCCGAATGTGCGCATGGCACTTGCATATTCTCTGACACAATTTGCTCCGCTAATGATATGCACAGGCACAAAATACTGAAAATTCATTTCCATAACTTTACCTCGCGTTTGCTGAAATTTTTATCTGCTTATGTACCATAAGTTTATACGGCTTTGCCCTCCCTGTCAAGGAAAACAAGCCCTTCTCTTGCTTTCATTTTTTTGCGCGTTTAATTTTTCTCGCTTATCCTGAACGCAAAAATTTCTGCCGCACTGTTTTCTGCAAAAAAGAAGACACCTGCTTTTGTCCGATGATTCGGACAAGAGCAGGTGTCTTACGGTAAAATTAAAAACGAATTCCCTCACGGCGGGCAGAAAACTTCGGACGAGCTTTCTCTGTCACAATGCCCTGAATCTTTACAGGGCGCCGCAGAAAGGACATGAAGAAAGGGCGCAAGATGCGCCCTTATCCTCGGTCTGGTGTGAAGAATGGGACTTGAACCCACACGGATTACTCCATACGCCCCTCAAACGTACGCGTCTGCCAATTCCGCCATCCTCACAAGCGATATTTATTTTACAATATTTCGGGGAAATTGTCAAGCGCTCAGTAAATCATTTTATAACAATTATAAAAAAATTTCACCTTACGCACGTAACTCTTTGTCTCTCCGTACGGAATCTGCGTCAATTCGCCCTCTTCTCCCGCAAAGCCCTGCCGTATCCATTGCCGCACCGTCCCTTCGCCCGCATTGTATGCCGCCATGACCGCCGAAACATGTTCGAACTTTTTCTCCAGATATGATATATACCATATCCCCATCCGAAGATTGTCCTCCGGCTGGTACAGATCCAAATCTTCGCCCAAAACTCCGCAGATAAACTCGGCCGTTGAAGGCATGATCTGCATCAAACCGACCGCTCCCTTGCCGCTGACCGCATCCGCGCGGAAATTGCTCTCCGCGCGGATGACGGCAAAAGCCAGTGTTTCCTCCACGCCGAACTCACGCGAAAAGGCTTCTACAGACTTTTCGTATTTTTTCGGAAAAAAGATATACATTCCCGCCGACACCCCTATCAACAAAATGAACGAGGCTGCCAAAAGAACGATTTTAATTTTCGCATTCACCGACAATTTCATGCACTACCTGTTTCACCTTTTCCGACAGAGCCTTCAGATTCCCGTCGTTATATATAACAGTATGCCCTGAAACTGTATTTTTTTCGTAATCAAACTGATTTTTTACCCGCGAAATTATCTTTTGCTCCGAAACTTTGTCCCGCTCGGCGGCCGAACGGATCCTTTCCCGCAAATCGCGCATCACGACGATCACGGCGTCAAAATCCTTCTCAAACCCGCCTTCAAACAGCAGCGGAACTTCCGCAAACACATAGCGCGAATCTGCCCCGTCCATCTCGCAAAAAAGCCGCTTCATGATTGCAGGGTGCGTGATACTTTCCAATTTTTCTCGCGCCGACGCGTCCGCAAACACCCGGTCCGCCAATTTTTTCCGATCGATCTTGTGCCCTGCGACGCAATCGGGAAATTCTTTTTCCGTCTGCTCCAGTACGGCGGGATCCTCGTAGATTCCGTGCGCAACTTCGTCGGCCGAATAGGCGGGATATCCCATACCGCGTATCATTTTCAGTACTTCGCTTTTTCCGCTGCCGATCCCGCCCGTTATCGCCACATAATATTTATTTCGCTTCATACCAATTCCTTCCGCTGTGCACTTCGACCGTCAGCGGAACCGTAAGATGCACGGCATTCTCCATTTCCGTGCGAAGTATCTCCGTAACGGCTTCGCTTTCACTTGCAAAGGCATCGATGACAAGCTCGTCGTGTACCTGCAGGATCAGCTTGGAACGAAGGCCTTCCCTCTTTAAACGATCAAATACGTTGCACATGGCAATTTTTATAATATCCGCACTGCTGCCCTGCAACGGCATGTTCATCGCCGCGCGTTCCCCGAACGAACGAAGGTTATAGTTCGATGATTTAATCTCGGGTATGACCCGTTTCCTGCCCAAAAGCGTCGTCACATAGCCGTGCTCCCTGGCAAAAGCGACATTCGAATCCATGTATTTCTTAACGTCGCTGTACGTTTCAAAATATTTGCGGATATATTCCCCCGCCTGTTTATTCGAAATATTCAGCCCGGACGCCAGACCAAACTCGCTGATCCCGTAAATAATGCCGAAATTTACGGCCTTTGCGGCGCGACGCTGTGACGGCGTGACCGATTCCAACGGCACACCGAATACCTGCGAAGCCGTCAAAGCATGAATGTCACGATTTTCCCGATACGCCTCGATCAGTTCCTTGCACCCCGAAAAATGCGCAAGCAGCCGAAGTTCGATCTGCGAATAGTCAGCATCGATCAAAATTCTGTCCGAAGAACGGGCTATGAAAAGTTTGCGAAGCTCTCGCCCTTCATCGTCCCGCACAGGGATATTCTGCAAATTCGGATTCGCACTGGAAAGCCGCCCCGTCGTCGTCAAGACCTGGTTATATGTCGTGTGCACAAGTCCCGTTTTGGGATCGATCAGCGGTTTGAATCCGTCGATATACGTCGACAGCAATTTCTGAAAATGCCTGCATTCAAGCACGTCCCGCACGATTTTATGGTCTCCCGCCAACTTTTCCAAAATATCCGCGCTCGTGGAATACGCACCCTTCTTGCTCTTTTTCGGTGCAGGCAGCTGCAGTTTCTCAAACAAAATTTTCCCGAGCTGCATCGGCGAATTGATATTAAAAGTCTCCCCCGCCAGCGCATAGATCTCGTCCGTAAGGCGGGAAATTTCTTCCCTGTATCTCTTTTCGAATTGCCGCGACGTTTCCAGGTCGATGCGCACGCCTTCCGTCTCCATGTCATACAAAACATCGGCAAGCGGAAGCTCGATATCCCGATACAACTTTTCCATGCTCTCCGCCTGCAATTTCGGATACATATCCTTATACAGATAAAATACCCCTGCCGCCGGCGTTGTATCGTCGTATCCGTATCCGCGCAGAATATTTCCCAGATCTTCTTCCTTTCCGCTGAAATCTACCAGATATTTCATTAAAGAAACGTCTTCGCACGCGCACGCAAGCTCCGCATGTTCCTTCTCCAAAATGTGCCTGAAATCTTTCTTTCCGTATAAGAGCGCTTTTCTTTCCCTGCATGAGAACACGCCGCGCAATATTCGCTCCGTCTCCGCCGCATTGATTCCCTCGTCCAGCAATGTTCTCGCAGGCCGAAGCACATATTCCCTATCTTCCGCGAAGAAATGATATTCATCGCCGACCTTGACCACCGAAAATTCGTCGGGCGTAAAATCACGTAAAAATTGACCGGCATCCGTGATCACGGAAATTTCTGCCGCGGCACGCGGTTTTACGGTCTCTTGCTTTTCCGCCTCCGATTCAAAAATATTCAGCTTTAAAAGCGACGTAAATTCCAGCTTCAAAAACTGGTCGCGCACCTCCTGCGTAAACGGCATACGGATCTCGCCTTCGTCTTTCGTCGTTTCGACGGGAACATTGCGGTCAATGGTCGCCAAACGGCGCGACAGATACGCTGATTCCCTCCCGTTTTCCAATTTAGTGCGCACCGCACCCGTTATATCGTCCAAATTTTCATAAACGTTGTCCAGCGTACCGTATTTTAAAAGCAGACTCAAAGCCGTCTTTTCCCCCACCCCGGGCACGCCCGGAATATTGTCCGACGAGTCGCCCATCAACGCTTTCATGTCGACAACCTGCGTCGGCTTATAGCCGATCAGCTGCTCAAAATTTTCTTTGTTGAGCTTTAACAATTCGCTTACGCCCGTCTTCGTAATATAGACGTCCGTCACGTCATCTACGAGCTGATACGCATCCCTGTCCCCCGTGATCACGATGCTGTGCGTATCCGCAAACGCGTGCGACAGCGTCCCGATCAGATCGTCCGCCTCGTATCCCTCTTTCTCACACATCGTTATGTCCATGGAACAGAGCAGCGATTTGAGCATCCCGACCTGCACGACAAGATCGTCCGGCATCGGCTTGCGGGTCGCTTTATACCCCTCATACATCTTATGACGGAATGTGGGCGCCTTTAAATCAAACGTCACGATCAGACGGTCGGGCTTGTTGTCCTGGATGATCTTCAACAACAACTTGATAAACCCAAAAACGGCATTCGTAGGCGTTCCGTCCCGCGTCGTCAAAAATTTCGTCGCATAAAACGCGCGGTTCAATAAACTGTTCCCGTCTATCAATACAAGTTCTTTCATAGTTCCTCCGTTCGGACCTGCAAACAAAATCAACCTTATTATACCAAAATTTTTTTGGTTTAGCAAGACACCGATCCTTTTTCCTTCCTCTCTTCTTTGTAAATTTTGAACTTTTTGCCGAAGCTTTATTCCGTCTCCGTTTTATAACTCCGCCAAAATGCTCCGATCGTGCGATTTATCCTACCTTTCCTGGGCTGAAAAATCTCCTTTCGCCCCGCTATAGTAAACCGATATTGCAAACCGTAAAAGGCAGACGTCCGCAAAATATCTTTGCGGATGTCTGCCTTTTACCCGATCAAAACGATAAAAGAGCAGGAGTAAACTCCTGCTCTTTATTTGGTAGCCCCATGGGGAATCGAACCCCAGTTTTCGCCGTGAGAGGGCGACGTCTTAACCGCTTGACCATGAGGCCATGGCCCGAATTGCTGAATAATTATAGCATAAATTTTTATTGTGCGCAAGCGTTTACAGGCCATTTTAAAATTTATTTTTCAGTTTTGATCGGCTTTTGTTTTGTTCTTCGCATTCACGCATAAATCAGGCGCAGATTTTCCGACGTTTCTCAACAAAGTTTTTCCAGCAATTCTTTCAGTGTTTTCAAATGCAGCCGCTCATCCAAAATAATCCTGCGAATTATTTCCGACACTTTGTCGTTTTGTAACTTCTGCACCATTCCTTCATACGTGCGGATGGCTTCCGTCTCGCCGCTGATATCGTCCAGAATCATACGCGTCGGTTCTCTGCTGTACGATACGGCATGCGTGGTATAAAAATCAAATTTAACGGGCGGGCGGGAAACAAACACCGGCAGCGCCCCCATCTGGTTTAAAAGCGTTCCCAGAATTTTCAAATGGTCCATCTCGGCAATCGCTATCTGCAACAACGTCTCGGCATACTTCTGCATTCCGAGCCCATCGAACACGACCGATTGAAAAACATACTGCAAAACAGCAGTCATCTCGCTGCCCCTGTCCGCATACGCCGGAGAAATAATCCGCACGCTCCGTTCATCTTCCCCTATCCCTTCCAACGAAGGATAGGGTAAATCCGCTTGCAAACCTTTCATAGAAACCACCTCACAGGTTTTTCTGCCATTCTATGAAATTGCAAACGTTTTTGTGAATTATAAGAGAACTAAATGCACCGCCGCACGAAGTTTTTAACCTTCACGCGGCGGGTAAACCGACAAAAATTCAGAATATTCCGGGATCAGGCCTCTTTCTTTTTCAGGATTTGCGGAAAAGTATGTATTTCATGGGCGCACCGTAACAAGCTTCCTCTTTTACAAGAGCAATATTTTCGCCGCAAATCAAGATACTCGTGCCGTAATTGTTATATAAAACAGAGATTCCTTCGCGAAGCGAAAAATCCTTACCGTCCGCAGGATCATCGCATATCATATGCGCCCTCGCATACAAGTCACCTGATCCGCGAATCGCTTTCTCCGCCTCTTGCTCCGTTAAATCCTGCGTTGCAAGATATATAAAATTTGACGGTATGATAGTCCTTATGGAATTGAAACGCTGAATCGCTTTGTATCTGTACCGATTACGATATACATATTCTTTCCCATGCTTTTTCTCAATATCGCTTTCATGCGCCAACTCCATTATCATCCTGTCGCGCATTCGTTTGTCCACAAATCTTTTGATAAAATTATATTCCTCTTCTTTCATCAAAGCCCCCCATTATCCTTCCGCGTCTCTTTTCCGTAATAAAAAGGAATGCGCACATGCGTGCGCATTTCCCTTTATTTATTCAGCTTTTCAATCATTTCGACAATGTCTTTGACCGTCTTTACATTCACGATATCGTCTTCCGGAATGGATATCCCGTAATCATCTTCCAACGAAATCAAAAGCTCCACCACATCCAACGAATCTGCCCCCAAATCTTTCACGACATCACTTTCCAGCGTGATTTTATCCTGCGACAGGTTCAACTGTTTTGCAAGCATCTCGCGCACTTTTTCAAACATTCTTAAATCCTCCTGCGTTATGAAACTATTTTACTAAAAAGAAAACCCTTTGTCAATACCTTACTGCGCTTTCGCCGCAGCCTTTTTCTTGGCCGCAGGATTTTTCATCGTGAGTCCGATACGGTTCTTTTTCACGTCCACATCTTTGACCCACACCGTGACAGGCTGCCCCACTTCCAAAACGTCCGAAGGATGTTTGATGTATCGGTCGGTGATCTCCGAAATGTGCACCAGGCCGTCCTGATGAACACCGATGTCGACAAACGCCCCGAAATCTACGACGTTGCGCACCGTGCCCGTCAACTCCATACCGGGCGCCAAATCGTTGATATCCATGATATCCTGCCGCAATACAGGCTTCGGGAGCGACTCCCTTATGTCCCTGCCCGGTTTGATGATTTCCGATACGATATCGTTCAGCGTCGGCACGTCTAATCCCGTCTCCGCCGCCGCTTTTTCGGCGCCGTATTCTTTCACTTTTTTCGGAAGTTCGGCGATCTTTCCGTTTTTCACGTCCTCCGCCGTATACCCGAACAGCTTCAACAATTTTTCTGCCGCCGCGTACGACTCGGGATGCACGGCTGTATTATCCAAAATATTCGACCCGTCCGTGATCCGCAAAAATCCCGCACACTGCGTAAACGCCTTTTCGCCTAACTTCGGCACATTTAAAATATCTTTGCGCGATACAAACTTGCCGTTTTTCTCACGATACGTCACAATGTTCTTTGCGATCCCCGCATTCAGGCCCGCAACATACTTCAAAAGCGACACGCTCGCCGTGTTCAGATCCACCCCGACGCTGTTGACGCAATCTTCGAGTACGCCCGCCAATACGTTGTCCAGCCGCTTTTTATCCATATCATGCTGGTACTGCCCGACCCCGATCGACTTCGGATCGATCTTGATCAGCTCCGCCAAAGGATCCTGCAAACGCCGCGCAATCGATACCGCACTGCGCTCCGCCACGTCAAAATCGGGGAACTCTTCCGCGCCGAGCGGACTCGCCGAATACACCGACGCTCCCGCTTCCGAAACCACGACGTACGCCACGTCTCTCCCCGTTTCCGCCTTGATCTCCTTGATCAGATCCGCCACGAAAATTTCACTCTCTTTCGACGCTGTCCCGTTGCCGATCGAAATAATATCCACGTTATACTTGGCGATCAGCTCTTTTAACTTCGACTTCGCCGCCTCAATATTCTGCTTCGGCCCCGGCGTCGGGTATACCACCGTCTTATCAAGCACCTTCCCCGTTCCGTCCACGACCGCAATCTTACAGCCCGTACGATACGCGGGATCCAGTCCCAACGTGATCTTATCCTTGACTGGCGGCTGCATCAAAAGCGGTTTCAGATTTACTTCGAACATCTTGATCGCCTGCTCGCTTGCCGTCTCCGTCAAAGCCGCACGTATCTCGCGCTCGATCGAAGGATAAATCAGCCTGTCATATCCGTCTTCCACCGCTTCCTTCACCAGCTGCGTGGAATATCCTCCGTCTTTAAGATACCCCGCTCCCGCAATTCTCTTGGCAATCTCATCGTTGAACGACACCTTGACTTTCAAAAAGCCTTCCTTTTCGCCGCGGTTTACCGCCAACACACGATGGCTCTTGATCTCCGCCACGCTCTCCGAATAGTCCGCATACATTTCATATACTTTCGCTTCGTCTTTGTCGGCATTGACCAGCTTCGTCTCGATCTCACCGTTTTTCATAAACAGATTGCGCAGCTTTTTACGCACGTTCGCATCGTCCGAAACAATTTCCGCAATGATGTCTTTCGCCCCCGCGATCGCATCGTCCGCCGTGGCAACTCCCTTTTCTGCGTCTATATATTTTTCCGCTTCCGCCCGCACGTCCGCATTCTTGTCCTGCGCCAAAATAAAATCTGCAAGCGGCTGCAACCCGCGCTCGATCGCTATGCTCGCGCGCGTCTTCTTTTTCTGCTTGTACGGACGGTATATGTCCTCCACTTCGGTCAGCGTCGTCGCCGCATCCAGCGCAACGCGGATCTCGTCCGTCATTTTCCCCTGATCCGTGATCGATTTCGCAACTTCTTCCTTTCTCTTCTCCAAATTGCGCAAATACAACAGCCTGTCGTTAAATTCACGCAGAACCTGATCGTCACAGCTGCCCGTCATTTCCTTGCGGTAACGCGCTATAAACGGGATCGTGTTCCCTTCGTCGATCAGATTGATAATGTTTTGAGCCCTGTCTTCCCGGATGGAGGGAAATTCCTCCGTCAACTTCTTTAAAATGTCCATAAAAACTCCGTCATTTACATTCGGCCCGCTCTCATATCGGACCATTAAAAATATTGTACCATACTTTTTTCACTTTTTCATCAGTTTTTTAAAGATTTTAAATAAATTTTTTGTTCGCCGTCAATCCGATAACTCTCGCAGGCTTTCTGTATCGCCTTCCTCTTCGCATTCGCCGCAAGCCCGCCCTCTTTCAGATACGCGACCCCGCGTTCATAAAACTTAACCAGAACTTCCGCCAAAAGCCACGCCGCTCCCATCATCGTATAATAATGCTCCGTATCCGCCTTATCCAGAAGAGCAAAGATCTCGCCGAGATATTCTTCCTGCATGTAATGCCCCAGCAGCATGACATAGCCGAACCTTTGGCTGAACTCTGTGCCCTGCAAAATAAACCCGCGTATCTCTTCCAGATATTCGCCGCGGTGTTTTTCTACCTCATTCAAAGCAGAGCAGAATACGTCGCAAACCGCCCAACCGTCCACAAAAGCAAGACAGCGGCGGATTGTCCCGACGCGCTGCGCAAACGTCATGCGGGCGTACGCCGCGCATAGACATTTCAAAACACGCACTTCGAAATATTCGTCGGGAAAACAAAACAGCTCCTCAAGAGAAAAATCTTCCCTTTTGACCAATCTTTTTGCCTCTGCTCGCAGCAGCGGAATCCGAACGCCGATGCTCTTTCCCGGCTCGACATTTACGATGCGCTCATTAAAAACACGAAATTTTTCATCGCTTTGTGCGCGAAGGCTGTCCAACAGTTCTTCGTATTTCATTTTGCGGTCTCCTTTATCATGCGTACTTTCTTATCTTTTCCCATTTACGACTCACTTTCGTCCTTTAAAAAGACGCGGTTGAGCGCCTCTTTCCAAACCTTTGCATCGTAGCGAGGGTTTGCGGGACTCGTGGACGGCATCAATAAATACGGTACCCCGCAATCTGCGTACGCCTTTTCGAACAATTTGTAAGCCGTCGAACCGTTGAGCAGGATCCATTCGATTTTGCTGTTTTTCAAAAGCGCAGGTACGTCCGCAAGTTCATAGGAACGAATGGACGCATCCGACGATCCTTTGATCTCGCACGCCGTGACGATATCCCAAAGCGCTATGTTGTGACGAAACAAAAACTCTTTTTTCTGCCGAACCTCGCTCTGTACTTCTTCCCCGAAATACCCGTACAACATTTTCCAGAATCGGTTTTGCTTGTTGCCGTAATAAAATTCGATCTGACGGCTCTTTACGGAAGGAAAACTTCCCAATATCAATACCTTGCTATTCGCATTCCAAACCGGCAAAAAACCGCGAATTTTGTCTGACATAATACTATGTATCCTTTGTAATTCAGCTGTTTATTATAGAAAAAGACGCCGAAAATACACGACGCCTTTTTCTGTTTAGCGGATCTGCAAGGGCTTTTGGATCTTACCTACGGCCGCTGCCGCCATTTTCGTCATATCGAAATTCATGGAAAGCGCCTTTTCGCAATCTTCCATGGTCATCGCATCGATCTCCTTTACCCTGCGATCGAGATCGAGTATCTTATCGTTATACAGCATGTGTTTTCCGTATGCGATCATCTGCGACGCCGTGTTTTCCTGCGACAAAATAACGGACGACTTCAGTTGTTCTTTTCCGCGCAAAAATTCCTCTTTCGAAAACTTATTCTTGCAGAATTCGCGGATCGTCTCGAAGATCGCGTCCTGCGCCTTCGCAACGCTCGACGGATTGACACCCGCATACACCGTCAGCAACCCGCCTTCCGTGAACGAGGATATATAAGAGTATACGGCGTACGCCAGCCCCATCTGCTCGCGGACTTTCTGGAACAGGCGCGAACTCATTCCCCCGCCCAGAATCGTATTCACGACCAGCGCCGCATCGATCAGCTTGTCTTCCCGCGCCAGCGAAGGCCACGCAAATGCAATATGCACCTGCTCGATGTCTTTATTTTTAAACAGACTGCCGCTTTTTTGCTCGAGCATCTTTTTCCTGTCTGCAAAAGTACGTTTTTGAAGATGCTTTTCAAAATGCTCGGCCACCAATTCTTCCGCGTATTCTATGTCAATTTTTCCTGCAAACGATATAACAAGATTTTCGGGATTGTACCTTTCACCGATGTACCGAAACAGATCGTCCCTCGTAAAACCTTTGACGTTTTCGGCAGGGCCCAATATCGTTCTCCCATACCCGCTGTTTCCGAAATACGCCTCCGAAAGCACATCCAGGCACAGATCGTCGGGCGTATCTTCCGTCATGGAAATTTCTTCGCAAACCACTCCTTTTTCCCGAACCATTTCCTCATCGGGAAAGGTGGAATTCAGCACAAAATCCGCCAAAATTTCAAACGCTTCCCCCGCATGATCGGAAGTCGACTTCGCATAATAACACGTGATGTCTTTGGACGTGAACGCATTTACCTGCGCCCCGATCCGATCCATAGCGTCCGAGATTTCAAACGCGTTTCGCTTTTCCGTCCCCTTGAACATCATGTGCTCGATAAAATGCGATATGCCGTTTTCTTGTTCCGTCTCAAAACAAGACCCCGTTCCGACAAGCACGCCCATGCTCACCGACAAAAGCCCGTCAATCTGCTTCACGACCATCCGAAGGCCGCTCGGGAATTTTTTTGTATATGTCATAAATCCTCCGTATGTATCCGATAAATTTTCGCGCGCTCTTTTTTTAAATCAAAAGCTCTTGCGCGACACGATCTATCATACCATGATTTCGGAAAAATCGCAAGCACATTGCAAAAATCGTTTTAGATTATACGCTACACCTTTTCCACACCGGATATGTTCACCGAAACGGGAACCTGTTCCAGACCGTGATCCGCATAATACTCCAATATGGACGAAAGTGCGGCAGCCGTCTCTTTTGTAGGGTGAGCCAGGATCAGATCGCCGCCCGCGGTCCCGTTCGTTGCACGGCGGTAAATGAGTGTCTGGTCATGGTCTCTCCAATCGATCGTATCCTTCGACCACATGATCACCTTGTACCCCGCACTTTCCGCCGCTTCTACCGTCTGCTCCGAATATGCACCCGACGGCGGCGCAAACAAATTCATCGTAACCCCCGTCAGTCTCTCCACAAGTTCCCCGCACACCTTTATCTCCTCTTCGTTTTTCTCGAACGACAATTTATCCTGGTCTTTATGAAAATAGCCGTGATTTCCCAATTCGTGCCCACGCTCTTTTATTTCCGTCAGTACCCCCGCATGGTCGTCCGCCCAGCTTCCGCCGATAAAAAATGTCGCCTTGACTTTACAGGTATCCAATACATCCAGAATTTCCGGCAAATACTCCTCCCCGCCGTAGACATTGAACATTAAAGAGACATAGTTGCTGTCCCTGTTTCCGCTGTAATAAACTCTGTCGCTCAGCTTACCCGCCGTCATCGCACCAAACGGGAAAAAGCAGACCGTGCATACCGCCGCAAGAACGAGAACCAGGAACACGTTCGTGAAAACCGCCAATTTGACATTCCTTTTCAAGTTAGTTTACCTCTTTTCCATAAAAATCTTACCGAAAAATCAAAACTTTTCTCTGTATTTTATTCGAAGCCGCTTGCTTTTATTCGCAAGATTGTCCCCCGTGCGCTTTGAAAAACACGGTTCGTTTTTTATATTTACTCCCGATACGGTTTTCCGCGCACTTCAAACGTTTTGCCACCGATACCAAATATACCCGCCTTTGCTTACTCGAATAACATTGAAAAGCGGGCCGACGCGCAAAATTGCGCATCGGCCCGCTTTTCAAACCGTATAAACCTGAATTATTCATTTTACCCACCGAAGGCAGGTGGCCCTTTCTTAGCCTTGTATATCGACGCTGCCGAAAATTTATCCGACATCACCTGAACGAGGAAAACGGGTTTATTAACCCCACACAACTACACTTAAATCACAAGCAAACCCATCATTTTAATTTTACGATCGTGACCCCCGCTTCACCTTCGCCGTAAACGCCGCTGCGAAATTCTGCAACGTTCTTCATGCCGCGCAAATGATTGCGTATTCCTTCTTTCAATTTGCCCGTGCCCACTCCGTGGATAATTTTGACCTCGTCGAGCCCCGCAAGGACGGCCTGGTCGATAAAGGCGTCCACCTCCTGCACCGCTTCGGAAACAGTCATCCCGAGAAGATTGATCTCCGTCTTTACCTGGCGAATCGGCTCGATTTTTCGCACGACCTGCACGCGGTCTTTCCGTACATTTTTGCGCGCAGCCGAAGGCTCTGCAACAACTTTGAACAGATCGTCTGCCTTTACATTCAGACGTAAACTGCCCATCAAAACTTCCGCTTCTTTCTTTTTCTGATTGACCGAAAGAATCTCTCCCACCGACTGCATCGCACCTATAAAAACCCGATCACCCGCTTTTAAACGTGAAAAATCTACGGGAGACATCTTTCCGCTGTCGTTCGGCTCCGCATCCGCAAGATACGCCTTGTCCGCAATTTTATTTTTCAGCGTCCGCGCACGGATCAGATCCGACTCGGTCAGCTCCCGACTTTTTGCGATTTCCTCGATCTGCGCCAACAATTCTTCCGCCTGTTCCGTACGTTCGTTCACGATCCGCCTGCTTTCCACGCGCGCATTCAAGAACAATTTTTCCCGTTCTTTTTTCAGCTTTTCACGCTCTGCATTTACCTCTGCCAGCTTCTCTTTCCACTCGGACTTTAAGGACTCCGCCTCTTTCTTCGCTTCGTCTGCCTCAACCTTACTCTTTTCGGCCGCGCGAAGTATATTTTCGAACTGTCTGCCCCCTTCTGACAAATTGGAAACCGCATCGTGCAAAATCTCTTCGGAAAGCCCGAGTCGCCGCGAAATGGCGATCGCGTTGCTGCTGCCGGGTACACCCAAACTTACCCGATACAGCGGCTGCAGCGTGTTCATGTCGAATTCCATACTCGCGTTCTCGATCCCGCTCTGCGAATACGCATACTCTTTCAACGAAGTATAATGCGTCGTGACAATGCCGCAACATCCCTTTTTGAGCAAATACCCGATGACCGCTTTGGCGATCGCCTGTCCTTCGTCCGGATCGGTTCCCCCGCCCAATTCATCGATCAGTACCAAACTGGAAGCGTCCGCCCCTTCCGTGATCCCGATTATATTTTTTATATGGGACGAGAATGTCGACAAATTCTCTTCGATAGACTGCGCATCGCCGATATCGCAGAAGATCTTTGAAAAGACCGCCACCTCGCTCCCTTCTGCAGCGGGAATATATAAACCGCACGCCGCCATCATGCAAAACAGCCCGCACATTTTCAACGTGACCGTCTTGCCGCCCGTATTCGGGCCGGAAACAAGCAAAATCTTATACTCCTTCCCGAGTGCCACCGAGACGGGAACAGCCGTCTTGGGATCCAAAAGCGGGTGTCTTCCCTTTTGAATATCGATCACGCCGCGCCCGTTGATCCTCGGACGCACACACTTGTTTTTATACGAAAACTCCGCCTTTGCGTACGCGCGATCGATCTCGCTTAGCCTTTCCATATCTGCCGTCAGCTGTTCCGCCATCGTCCCGACCCGACGCGAAAGCCCCGCAAGAATCCGTTCGATCTCCTCTTTCTCCGCGGCAGCAAGCTCCCGAAGTTCGTTGTTCATTTCAAGAATCTGCTCCGGCTCGATGAAAAAGGTTGCGCCGCTCGCCGAACGATCGTGCACAAAGCCGCGGATCCGCGTCTTGTATTCGGCACGAACAGGCAGAACATAACGGTTATCACGCATCGTCACGATCCCTTCCTGCAAGTATTTTGCGCCCTCTCCGCTCAGATACTCCGCCAATTTATTCCGTACCTTTTCGTTCAACGAACGAATGGAACGGCGAATAGAATACAGATCGTCGCTCGCATAATCGCTGATCTCATCTTCGGACAAAATCTTGTCCGTTATATCCCGCTCCAGCATCTCGTCAAAATAAATGCCGTCCGCCAATTCATTGAGCAGCGGGGCCTGCGGCAAAGCCTTGACCGATCTGAACGCGACGCGTGCCGAGCGCAAAAGCTGCGCTATCCCCAACAGTTCCTTACAGGACAGCGTCGAACCTTTTTTTGCGCGGTCAAGTTCATCCGTAATTTCAGGAAATTCCTCGATCCGCCCGACACCCGCCCGAAACAGCGCGTCGTCCGCCTCCGCCGTCAGATCAAGAAGCCTTTTGGTCTCGGCCATATCCGTCTGCGGCTCTTCCTCAAGCAGCATCCTTTTTGTCTGCGGCAATACCGCAAACGACGCCGCCGATGCCAAAATCTTATTCAGTTCCAGTTTTTCAATCGTCTTTCTGTCCATACCGTTCACCAAATTTATGACGTATCTTGTTATTGAATCCTCAGCACAAAGTCATTCTTTCTAACACTATCTGATCCCGTTTTTCGATGCTCCCGCCGTATACGCACGCGCCCCGACCGACAGTTTTGCCCCCGAAAGACAAAGCGCTTTTTCTTCCGTATCCGACACCGTAAAATCATAAAGCGCCCTGCAAGTACGCTCGTGTGCCAAAAGCGCATAATTGTACACTTCGAAGCGGCAACAGGAATTTTTATAACGGTGCAGCGGAAACACCCTTCCGCTCTCATCTGTTAAATGATAGATTGTCCTCTCATCACACGCAGAACAGCTTTTCGCAAAAATACAGTGCCCCAGATCCATCAGTTTGATCTCACCGCCGCAAAGCCGAAACGCTGCCTCTCCGCCCGCCGAAGCAGCCTCTTTGTCCGACAGCTCTTTTGAAACGCAAAACTGTTCCGCACCGTCCCGCACACATTCGGAAACGCTGTACGCATTGAACAGATTAAACCCCGTCCCCGCAAACAACGCAACGCTGTGTTCCTTACAATATTCCAACGCAAAGACCCCGTCCGCATATATCCCGTCAAAGTCTTTTACAATTTTCGAAATCGCCTTTAAGTCTTCGCCTGTACTGTATGCAGGCAAATAAAGCAATTTATGCCACGCATAGTACTGCGCTTTTTCAATAAAATCGCTTATTATACCCAAATTCCGAAAATCATCCGGTTTAAGTATCGCGTAGTCAAGCGGATAATCTTTATAAACCGCTGAGGAAAAATCGCGATCGATAACAGCCAACAAAGGGTTTATCTTCTCCTCAACAGGCACATTCGGACAGGCAATTTCCCTTTGTTCAAGTTCGCCGTGCGTCTTTGCAAGTGTTTCAAACACAGTCTTAAAGACATCGCGGCGAAAAGCGTTCAACTGCGATTTGACAAAAAAGAGACTTCCTTCTATCTCTGCCGACGATGAAATTTCAAAGGGGTAATCGTCCGTTTTTGAAAAACATTCTGCAAAATCTTCTTCGGTAAATGGCCGCGATTTTGCTTCCTGCGCCGAAAAATCTGCTTCAAAAAACAACTCGCCGAAGTCTCCGCTTACGCGCACTTTCGGCGGTTTATCCAACGAAAAACTGCCCTGCACAAAAAGCGGGATCTTCTTTCGGACGGATGCAACGCGCGCCGCCAGACGAACGTCCGACGTCAGACAAACCGCGTCCCCTGCACGAAACAGAGCATTCTTCGGCAGAACAAATCCGCCCTTTATACGAGGATAAAAGTCGCGCCAGACTCCCCCGCCGATTTCTTCCCTGTTCGCTCGAATCACCTTGAAACCGTCCCCGTCGGCAGGCGTGTAATCGGATCTTATATATGTGTATTTAGCATAATCTTGCCGCGTACCTACTTCGCCGATTTTTTCACCGGCATGGCCCTGAATATCGGACGAAATTAAATTTTTATCCTGCCCGAATGCGTACCCGCGCGTGTAGCCGCCGCGATTGAATGTACGCTTCAAATCGGAAAAATCCTTTTGTACGGCTTGCGTGTTTCCGTCCAGGATATCCCTGTAATACTTGACGGCGCTCCCGACATAAGCCGCCGAACGCATCCTGCCCTCGATCTTGAAGGAGCTTACACCCGCCTTTGTCAAAGTAAAAATTTCTTTGCCGACGCTCAGATCGGAAAGCGAAAGTTTATAGGAATACTCTTCAAATCCTTTACGGTCCACCTTATATTTTTTTCGGCACGGCTGTTTGCAATACCCGCGATTGCCCGAATTTCCGCCCGCAAACGAAGACATGTAACATTGCCCCGAAAAACACGTACACAACGCCCCTTGCACAAATACTTCCGTTTCCAGAACTTCGGAAATTTCCTTTATGTCCTGCAAAGGCGTCTCGCGCGCCAATATCACCCGCGAAAAACCGTAGCGCTTGGCGAGCCTTGCCCCATACACATTGCAGACGCCCGCCTGCGTCGACAAATGCAACACCATCTCGGGATACGTTTCGTGCAGAATTTTCCCCAAAAAGATATCCTGTATGATCAGGGCGTCCGCTCCGCAATTCCACGCCCGCAACGCACAATCGAAAAACGAACGCGTTTCGGAATCCTTTACGAGTGTGTTCATTGCCACGTACACCTTGCACCCGAGCACATGTGCGCGCGCCGCATACTCTTTTAAATTGTCCAATGTAAAGTTTGCCGCCGATTTTCGTGCCGAAAAATCTGTAAGGCCCAAATAGACCGCGTCTGCCCCGGCATTTATCGCCGCTTCCAATGCGTCGGCATCTCCCGCAGGAGCCAATATCTCCGTCATAAAAATTCACTCACCTTGTTGCCGTTCCCAAAAAAGCAAAATCCGTTTCCGATTTTCGCTCGCACAACAGAAATCCGTTGATCAATTTCCCTTTTATTGTAACATGTTTTGCTGCTTTTGAAAAGAAAAATAACACCTTCTCTTTAATTTTCCGAAACCCCTTCTTGCAGATTTTCAGAGAAAACATTACAAACCCGGCGTGGCTTTCACTCTTTTTGAAAACCGGGCCGCCTTCCGCGAATTTTTTGCGGAAGGCGGCCCTATAAAAAATATTGCCCCGAAAGCAAAACGCTTTCGGGGCATAAACTCAGCGGAGCTCGATATTTAATTTTTCGTGCAGCGCTTTTAAGATCCGTTTCACATAGCCGTCCGCATCTTCCGGCGAAATTGCTTTTTCACGCGGCGTAAACGTTACAGAGAACGCCATGCTCTTTTTCCCTTCGCCGATCTGTACGCCGCGGTATACGTCAAACAAGCGCACATCCGTCACATATTTGCAGCCCTCGAAGATGACTTTTTCGATTTCCGCACAAGTGAGCGTCTCTCCCGCGACGAGCGCCAGATCTCTCTTGACTTCCGCAAATTTCGGCAAAGGCACATACTTTTTGCGCCCGCTCAAAACTTTCTCCGTCTTCGCGTAATCAAGCTCTCCCAAATACAGCGACGTCTCCACCGAAAGATTTGCCGCAATATCGGGCGCCAGTTCACCGATAAACCCGACTTTTTCCCCGTCCAAGAGAATATCCGCACATTTTCCGGGGTGCAGGTACGGCTTTTCGGACGCGGCATATTCAAAGCGAATGCCTGCCTGCGCCGCAAGAGATTCAAACACCCCCTTTGCCGTATAAAAATCTTCTTCCAGCCCGTAAACGCCGACACATAAAGTCTTGCGCTCCTGCGGCATTTCCTTTAGGGGCAATTCGTCCGCCAGATAGACGCCCGCAAGCTCATACAGTCTCGCTCCCTCGTTGCCGTGCCGCACGTTTCTCACCAGCGTGTTCAGCATGGACGGGATCAGCGTCGTACGCATCAAGCTCATATCTTCCCCGATCGGGTTTTTAATGCGGATCGCCTTCGGAATGTCTCCTTCCATACGGATCAGCTCGTAATCTTTCGGAGAAATAAACGAATACGTGATGATTTCGCTGCATCCCTGCGCCGTAAGAATCTTTTTCACCTCTTCTTCCGCACGCTGCGAAGCGTTCAATCCGCCGTTCGTCACGGTTGCTTTCTCCAAAAACGTCCCGCCGATATGATCGTAACCGTACATACGGATCACCTCTTCGGCAAGATCAGGATACCCGTCCACGTCCTCACGATACGCAGGCACAGTCACCGTAAGCGCATCTTTCTTGCTCTCCACATTGAAATTCAGCCGATCCAGAATCGAACAGATCTCCTCTTTGGGCACGGTTATTCCCAAAAGCCCGTTGATCTGCGAGACCGTCGTTCCGATCACTTTCGGCTCCGTCTTGCTCGCGCCGATATCAAACCTGTCTTTGGCGATCGTCCCGCAATCCAGCGTCTCGATCAGATTCAGCGCCCGATTGATCGCGATCCCCGTCGTGTAAGCATCCACGCCCTTCTCAAAGCGCGCCGACGAATCGCTCTTCTGTCCGAGCTTTCTCGACGTGCGGCGGATATTGGCCCTTTCAAACTTCGCGCTTTCAAACAATACTTCGCTCGTTTCGTCCGTAATGCCGCTGTTCAGTCCGCCCATCACGCCCGCCAGGGCTACGGGCTTGCTGCCGTCAGCAATGACAAGATTTTCATGCGTGAGCGTGAATTCTTTCTCGTCCAGCGTCGTGATCTTTTCTCCGTCCTGCGCCCTGCGAACACAGATCTTGTTCTGCGAGATCTTCGCAAGATCGAACGCGTGCATAGGCTGTCCGAGTTCCAGCAAAATAAAGTTCGTAATGTCCACGACGTTGTTGATCGAACGAAGCCCGCACAGCGCTAATCTGCGCCGCAGCCATTGCGGCGACTTGCGGATCTTCAATTCCCTTACATACTGCGCAATGTACCGCGGACAAAGATCGGGCGCTTCCACCGACACGTTCACCCGCTCGCACGTACTAAATCCCGCCGCGTGATAGGAAAGATCCAGCGGCTCCAGCGGCTTTTTCAAAACCGCCGCCACTTCGCGCGCGATCCCGTATACGCTCTGACAATCCGGACGGTTTGCCGTGACCGAAATATCAAAAATATAATCGTCCAAACCGACTACTTTCTTGATGTCCGTCCCCAAAGGAATATCTCCCTGCAACAACAGGATCCCGTTTACTTCCGCACCTTCGTACCAGTCGTCGTTGATGCCGAGTTCTTCTCCCGAACAGAGCATCCCGCACGATTCCACGCCGCGCAGCTTCCCTTTCTTGATCTTTACCCCGTTATGCAGCGAAGATCCTTCCAACGCCACCGGCACAACGTCTCCGGGTTTTACGTTGTCCGCCCCCGTCACGATCTGAATGTCCGAACCGCATTCCCCGCAGTTCAGATGACAGATCTTGAGCTTGTCCGCATCGGGATGCTTTTCCATGCTCTCGATCCTGCCGACCACACACCGATCGATCTCCGACCCGACATAGATCAGCTCTTCCACTTCAAACCCGCAGGAGAACAGTCTGTCCGTCAGCTCCTGCGCCGTAATATCAATATCTACATAATCTTTCAGCCAACTGAATGGTACTTTCATCGTCCTGCCCTCCTCAATCCTTGAATTGTTTCAAAAAGCGCACGTCGCCTTCGAACAGCAACCGAATGTCGCCGATCCCGTATTTGATCATCGCAATGCGCTCCAATCCCATGCCGAATGCAAATCCCGTGTATTCATCGGGATCGACTCCGCAGTTTTCAAGAACCCGACGGTTGACCATCCCTGCACCCAAAACTTCGATCCAGCCCGTTCCTTTGCAGATGCGGCATCCCTTTCCGCCGCAGGCGGAGCAGGAAAGATCGACCTCCACGCTCGGCTCCGTAAACGGAAAGTACGAAGGACGCAGACGCACTTTCGTCTCTTTCGTAAACATGCGCCGCGCAAATTCGTCCAGCATTCCTTTCAGATCGTTCAACGTGATCCCTTTGTCCACAACAAGCCCTTCCATCTGATGGAACATGGGCGAATGCGTCGCGTCCGAATCCGAACGGTAGACCCTGCCGGGACTGAGCACCTTGATCGGAGGTTTTTTGTTTTCCATGACGCGGATCTGCCCCGATGAAGTCTGCGAACGGAGCAAAAACTCGTCCGTGATGAAAAAGGTATCCTGCATATCGCGCGCAGGATGGTCTGCGGGAATATTCAGTGCCTGGAAATTATAATAATCTTTCTCAATCTCCGGCCCCTCGTAAACGTCGAAACCCATTCCGGAAAAAATATCGATCAGTTCACGGCGCACAAGCGTAACGGGATGCACCGATCCCGATCCGCGAAACTTCGCAGGCATCGTGACGTCGATCCGCTCGCTTGCAATTTTCGCCGAAAGCTCTCTCTTTCCGATCTCCTCTTCCAGCGACGAAAATGTATCTTCCGCCCATTGCCGCAACTCTCCGACCAGTTTGCCGACCGTCGGACGATCCTCCGGCGCTACGTCCCGCATTCCTTTCGACAGAGCCGAAATTTTCCCCGTCTTGCCGAGATATTCCATCTTCAACGCATAGACGTCCTTGCTCGTCATCGATGCCCCGCGCTCGCTAAGAACTTCTGAAATTTCCTTGCGTATGCTCTCGATCTGCTCTTTCATATAACCTCCTCCGTACACTTTTGCAACTTTCTTTTTTATCGCCGCCAAAACCGCTTTCCGCGCCCGCGGAAAATCTTTCGGCCCGACATAAAAAACGCCCCGCGACAAATTTTGTCACAGGGCGCCGTAAAACGCTGTACCACCTATGTTCGCAGAACCGAAGTTCTGCCTCCTTCCCGCTTAACGCGCGGCCTACGTCTGTCCTTACTCCTCTCGTTTCGGCACAGAAGCTGTAAAGTGAATACCGCTCCCACAACTCGGGAAACCTTTCAGCCGGCGAGTTTCCCTCTCTTGGAATTGTTTTTCGGTGCGTCTCTCTTCCTCATCGCCTCTATTCTTTACATTATCATATAGCAAATGCTTGAAAATGTCAAGAATTTTTTGCGAGAGGTCTCCACTTTTTCTCTTTGCGTTCAACCGCCGAACCACCCTCCGCCCAGATAGATCTCGGGAATCTTTCCGACGATGATGCTTTCGCAGACCATGATCTGCGTCGTGACATTGACCTTTCTCGTCTGCGACGGCAATACGATGCTTACCGACGCGTCCGCCTTCATGTATATGCTGTGCCGCGTCTGGTTTATCCCCGCCGACGCAAACTCCGACGCAAAAGAACATACTACGCTGCCTACCTGCAAAACCCGAAAGGTGACAGACGGCCCGAATCCCGCCAATGCTCCGATTCCCGTAAACGCACCGAGCGGCACGGAGATCCCCTCTTCGCATACGGCATTGACGTTCGCCGTCGCCAGCGTCTGCGTCTGCCTCGCCAACAGGTTGACCTGGTACGCGTTCGCTTCGATGCTCAATATTTCACCGCTTTCGCTCCTCTGTACCGTTACCAGCTTTTCGTAATCGATCCCGTTCCATTGCATCGTCTCAAACGCCGCATCGTTTACCGCTTCCGCCAACTTCGCACGGGAACTTTCTTCACTCAACGCAACCAACAAGCGCAAAACCCCGCATTGAAACCACACGACGGCTGCGATCACGCACGCCAGCACGATCGCCGCAACAGCCAATTTTTTCACGCGCAACGGCTTATGATACCTTCTGTAACGATACCCCGATTCATACCCATACCCGCTCATGGTATTCTATCTTATGCGCCCGCATTCCCGATTAGTACTCTGCACCTTTAAAACGCCTCTTACATCGGTTAATCGGCCTTGCATATAAAAGCAAATAACACATTTTTGTTTCAACCTTCTGCAAACTCCGCTTTTGTGTTATCTTGCAGACGGTTTCGGAATTAGGCGCAAATGAGGGTACAAAATTCCAAAATCGTTTCCTTGCCGTAACAAATAACAAAACGGCGCCCGCACTTTTGGCTGGCGCCGTTTTCCGTATTATTGCAAACACCCGCCCTTGCGGGCAGGCGTCGTTTTCCGTAAATTCCGAGTTTGGTCTGTAAGCCGAGTTCTGTCGTGTACGGCCATCTATCTGGCCGCGCCGTTACCGGCGCGTTCAAGCGATATTCACAGCAACTGCCGGACGAGCAGCCCTTGCGGCAATTGCCCAATCTTGCACCGGACGGGGTTTACACAGCACGCCGCGTTACCGCGGCGTCGGTGAGCTCTTACCTCCCCTTTCCATCCTTACAGATTTCTCTGCGGTCTGTTTCTGTTGCACTTTCCTTGAAGTCGCCTCCACCGGACGTTATCCGGCGTCCTGCTCTGCGGTGCTCGGACTTTCCTCACGGAACATTTCTGCCCCGCGCGGCCGTATAACCAACTCGGAATTTCTTCTATTTTACTAAATTCACGGTCAAATGTCAATCGTATTTCCCGTCGCCCTTCGCGAAATTCTGCGTCCAAACACTTGTCTTTTGACCCAAAAAGGAATATAATATATATGTGAGAATTTGGGCATTTATTTTTTCTTTCATTCCACAAACTTAAACAGTTTTTAAATTTTTTCTTTCGGAGATACAGATATGAAAAAAACTAAAATCGTATGCACATTGGGCCCGGCCTGCCGCAATGAGGAAACTCTGACAAAAATGGTTCTTGCTGGCATGAATGTGGCGAGATTGAATTTCTCGCACGGCGATTACGAAGAACACAGAAAAAACATCGAACTGCTGAAATCTATCCGCGAAAAGTTGAATGTTCCCCTGCCCATCATGCTCGACACCAAAGGCCCCGAGCTTCGGATCCGCACCTTTAAAGACGGTAAAATTATGCTCAAAGAGGGCGATGATTTTACGTTTACCACCGAAGATATACAGGGCGATCAGACCCGCGTTTCCGTCTCCTACAAAGGAATCGTCAACGATCTGCTCCCCGGCGATACAATCTTGCTCAACAACGGCTTGCTCGTCTTCAAGGTCACCGAAGTCACAGCCACCGAAGTCAAGACAAAAGTGACGATCGGCGGCGTCCTTTCCGATAAAAAGAGCATGTTCTTCCCCGACAAAACGCTCAGTCTCAAATATCTGAGCGATCAGGATTGCAAAGATATCCTCTTCGGCGTCGAACAGGGCATCGACTTCATCGCATGTTCCTTCACGTCGAAAGCGCAGGATATTATCGACATCCGCAAACTTCTCGAAGAACACGGCAACCCCGATATCGACCTCATCGCCAAAATCGAAAGCAGAAGCGGTGTCAACAACATCGATGAAATTTTGGAAGTCGCGAACGGCATCATGGTCGCCCGCGGCGATCTGGGCGTCGAAATTCCTTACGAAGAACTGCCCCAGATCCAGAAAATGCTCATCGACAAATGCCGTCTTGCCGGCAAACGCTGCATCACGGCAACGGAAATGCTCGAATCTATGATCAACCAGCCCCGCCCCACCCGTGCGGAAATTTCCGACGTCGCCAACGCCGTTTACGACGGCACGAGCGCCGTCATGCTTTCCGGCGAAACCGCGGCTGGAAAATTCCCCGTTCAGGCTGTGGAAGCAATGGCCAGAATCTGCGTCGAAACGGAAAAGCATCTGGAAAATAAATACAGCGACAAGCGTTTCCTCATTCAGAACCCTTCGGATGCACTCTCCCATTCCGCTTGTGTACTGGCCGAAGACATCGGCGCCAAAGCCATCGTCGTATGCTCACGTTCGGGAGGTACTGCCCGTCTTGTTTCCAGATTCCGCCCGCAAATTGACATTGTCGGCATGACCGTTGAACCGCAGTCTTACCGCAAGCTCGACCTCTCCTGGGGCGTGATTCCTGTTTTGTCCGAAGAGTTTGACTCCATCGACGTCCTCTTCTACCATGCCAAACGCGCAGCCATGAAACTCGGCCTCGCAAAAAAGGGCGACCGCATCGTAATCACGGGAGGAACACCCAACGGAAAGTCGGGCAATTCCAACGTCATCAATATCGAACAAATCTGATGCTTGCATAACCTAAAAAAAGTTCCCTCTTCCTTAAGGTCACGGGAACTTTTTTAATTCTGCGCAAAAGCCGCCGTCCGCAAATGATTTTGCGGACGGCGGCTTTTGCGTATTTTTAACAATGAATCAAAAGCACACCTCATAGGAAGCCTCACACGATTTACTCATTGTCTTTTACGCGCCCTTTGCCCTTCCGCCGCTTTCGTGCATCGGACAAAATATTTATTGTGAAGTCCGTATATCCTGCTCGAAAACACCTGCGACACCATAATAGGCCGAACCGCAGAACGGTCCGACCTATTATAGTGAGAGAATATGAAAAAAGTTTTGTGTAAGCTGATTTAGGTTTTACGTGCATAGTATACAGCACAATTATGTTGATTGTATGAAAAGGCAATGAATCTATCATAAAAAATCAGATATATTTTTCACAAATGAGTTCCGCGATCCGTATACCGTCCGAAGCCGAGCTCGTTATCCCTCCGGAATAGCCGCACCCCTCGCCGCAAGGATAAATCCCTGCAACGTTCACGCTTTGCCCGTCGGGGCCTCGAAGAATGCGGACCGGCGAAGAAAACCTCGTCTCGGCGGCAGTCAAAACAGCGTCGGGATCCGCGAACCCTTTCAAATGCCTGTCCATATCCAGTATTGCCCGTTTCAGCGTATCCGATACATATTCGGGAAAAATATTTTTCAGCATCGCACCTTCCGTACCGATCGCATACGTAGGCACGACGTCTCCGAACCGAACCGTTCTTCTGTCGGCAAGAAAATCTTCCACGCGCTGTGCGGGCGCCCTGTAATTTCCTCCGCCCGCTTCAAACGCCTTCCTTTCGACAGCGCGCTGAAAAGCAATGCCGCCTAATACGTCCGAACTGTCAAAATCTGTACGGCGGACCTGCACAAGCAAACCGCTGTTGGAATTTCGTCCGTCGCGAGCATAATCGCTCATACCGTTCGTGACAACGCCCCCGCGCTCGCTCGCGGCAGGAATCACGACTCCTCCGGGACACATACAAAAGGTAAAAGCGCTCCGCTCTCCCGCATGGCTGACCAGCTTATAATCTGCCGCAGGGAGCAATTTATGTGTGACAGAGTACTGTGCTAAATTGATTTTTTCCTGTAAATGTTCGATTCTTACGCCGATCGCAAACTCTCTTGCTTCCATCGCAAGGCCGTGCCGCTTCATGGCAAAAAAGGTATCCCTGCTGCTGTGTCCGACCGCCAAAACAATGACTTCTGCCTCCTCTTCGTACGTCTGACCGCCGATGAGATCTTCCAATATGACCGTCCTGACCTTCCCGTTTTCTTCCGTAAAATCTTTGAACAAGGTATGGAAGCGGACTTCCCCGCCATTTTTGAGAATATAGTTGCGCATCGACGCGACAACGCCGCGCAGCTTGTCGCTCCCGATATGCGGCTTGTTCAGATACAAAATTTCTTGCGGAGCTCCGAACTCGGCAAAGATTTCCAAAACCTCGAGGTTGCGCGGATCTTTCGTCTGCGTGTTCAGCTTTCCGTCCGAAAACGTGCCCGCCCCGCCTTCTCCGAACTGCACGTTGTTGTTTTCGTCCAGCTCTCCGCCTGCAAAAAATTTTCGGTTCTGCTCTGCCCGCTCTTCCACGGAGCCTCCCCGCTCTATAACGATGGGCCGTATTCCGCCTCTGATCAAACGGATCGCACAAAACAAACCCGCAGGGCCGCTCCCTACCACGTATACACGCCCTGACTGCTTTTTTACCTGCGGATATACCTTCGCCGTTTTCTTTGGAACCGTCTTCTCCGCCTCGATCCGATACACCCATCGGATCTCTTGCTTGTTACGAGCATCCAGCGATTTTTTTATAATTTGAACATACCTGCAGCCGGGGACTTTTTTTGCCGCAATTTTATAAATAAGATCCTCGCTTTCCCCGGGTTTTAATTTGATTTCAAACAGCATTGCATTCCCTTTCCTTTATCGCCTCCGCTGCGACGGCTCCGCTCGAAAACGCCCATTGCAGATTATACCCGCCGCATTCGCCGTCCACGTCGACCGTCTCGCCGATGATATACAGACGATCGCACTTTTTACTCATTAACCGATCGTCGAGTTCCCGCATCGACACCCCGCCTTTGGTGACCTGCGCATTTTCAAACCCTTCGCTTTTGCCGATCGTCAGTTCAAAAGCAAACAACATTTTGACGATCGTCGGCAACACTGCCGCCGCTTTTCTGATGGATACGGCGGAAGAAATTCCGCACCTTTTTAAAACAACACGCCCTATGGCACTGTTTACGACGCCGCGAAGTAAATCTTCCGCCCCAAGCTCCGCATAATACCGTGCCTTCTCGCTTAAAAGAGAAAATACGCTCTCCTTTGAAAAATCGGGCAGAAAATTCAGATACAGCTTATCGCCCTGCGCACAAAACGCGGACAGACGGAAAATAAGATCGCCGCTGACGCCCGCGTCCGTGAACAGCACATCGCCGCGTCCGACAGCGATCGTTTTGTCTCGACCGCCCTCTTTTCGGATAAGTTCCGCCGCGCAATATGAACGGATCCCTTTTAAAGCACGGATATCCGTCTGCTCCGTACGCAGACGCACCAAAGACGGAAAAAGCGGCGTGATCGTATGTCCGAAAGAGGAGGCAAAGCGATAGCCGTCGCCGTCCGACCCGAAATGCGGCGATGCTTTCCCTCCGCAAGCAAGCACGAGATATTTTGCCCCGTACTCCCCGTTCTTTGTCCGAACGGAAAAATCAGCGCCTTTGCGAACTTCGAGTACAGTTTCTCCCGTCAGTACGCGGACGCCCGCCCGCGCAAGAGCGAATCGAAAAAGATCCGTCACCGAAGAAGCCTGGCGCGAGGCGGGATATACCCTCCCGACTTCGTCCGCACCGAATAAACCGCCGAGTTTCGACAAATACTGCAGTAAATCAGATTTTCCGAAACGCTTCAACACATTTTCCGCGCTCCCCGTCGACGAAAAATAATGGCGCGATGCCATGTCTTCGTTCGTCACATTCCCCTGCCCGTTCCCCGTTGCGGACAATTTCCGCCCGAGCCGCTCGTTTTTTTCGAGGATCGCCACGCCGCGCACGCCGCTCTCTGCCAGCCGCAACGCGCACATCATTCCCGAGGCGCCTCCTCCTATGATCAATACAGAAAATTTTTCCATGTAAAACCTGTACTTTGTATTTGCTTTATTCTATCGTATTTTGAAAATTTTGTCAAACGGAATCAAAAATATCCACCTGTGCTTGACAATTTACACTTTTTGTATTAACATTATAATGAAAAAAATAAAGATCGGGGTGATTCTAATGACCGCTATTATTGAATATTTTAAAGCCAACCCTCTGTTTTTCTGGATCATTGCGGCATGCGTCGTCGTTGTGCTGATATTGATCATTGTCGCTATCGCAAAGGCGGCTCACAAGGCAAAACGGAAATCTTCCGCTGTCGCAGAAGAAGAAAGCGTGCAGCCCGCCCTTCCGAGTGAGAACGCCGCGGAGGCAAAACCCGCTCCCGTCGTTCAGGAAGTGACGGAAGAGAAACAACCTGCGCCGAACGAAGATTCCGCCGAAGAGCCCTGCCCGATTGCAGCGGAAAGCACCCAGCAGACGGAAGAAAAAGCGGTTGCTGAGCCTGTCAAAGCAGATGCGGAAAAAACACCGCAAACGAATGACCCCGTGAAAACGGAAGAAGCACCTGCCGAAAAGGCCAAAGTCGCTTCTGTCAATACCGATCAGACCCGCGTCGCTTCGCGCCCTGCGGCAGAAAAGCTGCTCGAGAACACCTCGGAAGACGAAGACGACGACAAAAAACAGGTTTATACGGGCAAATGGGTCATTCTCAAAAATGAGGACACCGGCTCCTATTACTTCGAGCTTCGTGCCAGCAACGGAGAAAAATTGCTTACGAGCATCGACTACACCTCGCTCTCCGGTGCGAAAAACGGCATCAAGACGCATAAGAACAACATTTTGCGCAACAATATCGTCATCTCGCAAAACAAGAAAAAACAGTATTTCTTCCGCCTTTTGAACGGTTCCAAACAACTGCTCTGCACGGGCGAAACGTACCCGACGAAAGCGCGCTGCGAAAGCGCCGTCGATTCCGTCAAACGCTTTGCCGAAAGTGCCGTCGTCACCGTTCAGAAAGAAAACGAAGAATCGGAAGACTGACAACTTTTTAAACGATCCGAAAGCCGCAGGCGTATCCGCCTGCGGCTTTTCTTTTTATCGGAACGACTCTGCCTGTCTTCTTTGATTCATGTCTTTCCCTTGGCAAAAATTCCGCGCGGCAATCCCTCCTGCACACATAAACAGTTCTGAGTTCCGCCTTGCGGCAAACAGCACCGCCCATTCCCCGCCTACGGCACACACTTGCAACATAAAAATCTTTGTTTTTGACATCCGTTGAGAAAAACATTGACGGGTTAAAAAATACCGACTATAAGCCTGCATGACTTTATAGCCTGCAAATGCTCATAATTGCCAGCGCTTTGAGCGGATAAATAATCGGCATATGCAGATAGTATTAAAGGCGCCCGCAAGCGGGCGCCTTTCCGTCAAATTATTTTTTTGCGGGGAGAATTTTGTCTTTCCCGCCCATGTATTTACGCAGCACTTCCGGAATCGTTACGCTTCCGTCTTCATTCAGATGATTTTCAATCAATGCGATCAGCATGCGGGGCGGCGCCACGACCGTATTGTTCAGCGTGTGCGCAAAGGCATTCCCCTTTTCCGTTTTGTAGCGGATTCCGAGACGGCGCGCCTGCGCGTCGGTCAGATTGGAGCAGCTGCCCACTTCGAAATATTTTTTTTGGCGGGGACTCCAAGCTTCCACGTCGATGCTCTTGTATTTCAGATCCGCCAGATCTCCCGAACAGCATTCCAGCGTACGCACGGGAATCTGCATCGAAACAAACAGTTCAACCGTGTAAGAGTAAAGTTTCTCGAACCACGCCCTGCTCTCTTCCGGTTTGCAGATGACGATCATTTCCTGCTTTTCAAACTGGTGAATCCTGTAAATCCCTCTTTCTTCGATGCCGTGCGCACCCTTCTCTTTACGGAAGCAAGGCGAATAGCTCGTCAACGTAAGCGGCAGTTCCTTTTCGTCGAGCACCGTGTTCATGAATCTTCCGATCATGGAATGTTCGCTCGTACCGATCAGGTAAAGGTCTTCCCCTTCGATCTTGTACATCATACCGTCCATTTCTTCAAACGACATGACGCCAGAAACGACGTCGCTGCGAATCATGAACGGCGGGATCACATAGGTAAAGCCCTTGTCGATCATAAAATCACGCGCATACGTCAAAACGGCCGAATGCAGGCGCGCGACGTCTCCCAAAAGATAATAGAATCCTTGACCGCTCGTGCGGCGTGCCGAATCGAGATCAATTCCGTTGAGGCGCTCAAGTATGTCCAGATGATACGGCACTTCGAACGGCTTTTCGACCGGCTCCAAAAAGCGCTTGCGTTCAACGTTCTGCGAATCATCCTTGCCGATCGGTACGTCGTCGGCGATAATGTTCGGAATCGCCATCATGTCGTGTTTGAGCTTCGCGGAGATTTCCTCCGTCTGCGCTTCGATCTGTGCGATGCGCTCGTTGTTTTGCACGACTTCCTCTTTAACCTTTGCCGCTTCTTCCGCCTTTTTCTCACGCATCAGCTGCCCGATCTGCGCGCTGAGCGTATTCCGCTTTGCCCTGCATGCGTCGCCTTCCTTTTGCAACTCGCGGCGCTTCGCATCGAGAGCAAGCACTTCGTCTACGAGCGGAAGTTTCTTATCCTGAAATTTTTTCCGGATATTTTCCCGCACGGCATCCGGATTGTTCCGCAAAAAATTAATATCGATCATAAATTTGCCTCCGTGTTTCTTTCCTATATTATTTTAAAACAATTTTTCCGTTTTGGCAATAGATTGCGCGCCGTTTTGCCAATTTACTTCCTTTTTTTCCTGCGCCGTAAGGCGAATCGTAAAAGTACGAATAAATTGTTTGTTTTCAAATATATTTTATGGTATAATGACAGTATAGCAATCCGTTTTTAACAGGAGAATGTATGGACAGAAAAAAGAAGCTGTTCGGAGCAGGCACCCGCGATAAGGCCGCTCCTTCCGCTCAAAATTCCGCGCCGAAAAAAGACGCTGCAAACTCTTCTCTGCGCGTGGAAGATTACGTGAGGGAAAAACTCGCCGACTCGGACACAAAACCCGTTTCCCCTGCGGCCGAACAAGATCTTCTCAAAATCAAAAAAGAGTTTCATAAAAACAAGAAACAGGCCGCCGCGCCCGCCGATATACGGCGCTATTCGCCCGACCTTTTGAAAGGGCTCTCCTCCTCACAGGTCAGCGAACGCTTTTCGCAGTGCCTTTTCAACGATACGAACCAGAAATATTCCAAATCTTACGCAAGTATCTTTGTCGGCAACCTGTGCACCTTCTTCAACCTGCTTTGCATTCTGGCCGCTGCTGCCCTCATCTATTCGGGCGCAAGCGTTTCGCAATTTCTCTTTGTCATCATTTTTTCGCTGAATATCGGTTTCGGTATCGCTACGGAGATTATCGCAAAACGGAAAATCGACAAACTCTCTCTTTTGACCACCCCCACGGCCGTCGTCATACGCGACGGCGAAAAGCAGGAGATCCATTCCAAAGACATCGTGCTCGACGACATCGTCGTGCTTTCCCTCGGAAACCAGATCCCTGCCGACTGCATTCTCGCGGAAGGCAGCATCGAGGTCAACGAATCGCTGCTGACAGGCGAATCCGTGCCCGTAAAGAAAGAACCGGGCGACTTGTTGTATGCGGGTAGCTTTATTTCCAGCGGAACCTGCAAAGCCAGGGCTGAAAAAGTAGGCAAAAATACCTACCTCAATTCCCTGTCTTCCAAAGCAAAAAAATACAAAAAACCCAACTCGGAACTGATGCGTTCCACAAAACTCATCATTCTCATCGTCGGTCTCCTCATTATCCCGATCGCTGGATTTATGTTCCCCGTCAACTGGGCAAACTATAACCCCGCTTCGGGCCTTACACAGATCAACGACACCATTCAGCGCACCGTGTCCATCGTGATCGGCATGATCCCTTCGGGAATGCTCCTTCTTACGAGTATCGCCCTCACGCTCGGCATCATCCGACTCATGGCGCACAACACGCTCGTTCAGGATCTCTACTCGCTGGAAGGACTCGCGCGCGTCAACGTTTTGTGCCTCGACAAGACGGGCACCATCACCGACGGACGCATGAAAGTCAACGACTGCATGCTTCTGTCCAACCCGACTGATTTTTCCATCAACGAGATCGTCGGATCCTGTCTTCATTCTTTGCAGGACAACAACCAGACTTCCATCGCACTGTACAATTATTTCGGGCACAACACTACCTTGACCCCGACGGCGACTTTGCCTTTCTCTTCCAAGAGAAAACTTTCCGCCGTCACCTTCGCCGAAATCGGCACGGTGGCGATCGGCGCGCCCGAATTTGTATTGTCGAGCGTGCCCGAAAAGATCAATAAAATTATCAATCAATACGCCTCCATGGGCCTTCGCGTGCTCATCGTCGCCATGTCCGCGGGGAAAATTACGGGCGATAAACTGCCCGCTTCTTTCAAACCCGTCGCGATCGTTTCCATCGCCGACAACATCCGCGACGACGCCGCGCAAACCATTCGTTGGTTCAAGGAAAATGACGTCGCCATCAAAGTGATCTCGGGCGATAACCCCGTCACCGTTTCGGAAGTCGCAAAGCGCGTCGGCGTATCCAATGCAGAAAAGTACATCTCGCTGGAGGGGCTCAACGAAAAGGAAGTCATTTCCGTTGCCAACAAATATACCGTCTTCGGCCGCGTTACGCCCGAACAGAAAGCGATCCTGGTAAAAGCCATCAAGTCGGAAGGAAATACGGTCGCCATGACGGGCGACGGCGTGAACGATATCCTCGCCATGAAAGAGGCAGATTGCGCCGTCAGCGTCGCTTCCGGCAGTGACGCCGCCAAAAACGTGAGCCACATCGTCCTTTTGGACAACAACTTTTCGTCCATGCCGCGCGTCGTATTCGAGGGCAGGCGCGTCATCAACAACATCCAGAATTCCTCCTCCCTGTATCTGATGAAGACATTCTTCACCACCATCTTTGCCATCATTTCCATTATCGGCTGGGAGCTGTACCCTTTCAAAACAAACAATCTGATGCTTCTGGAATTCTTCGTCATCGGCGTACCTTCGTTTTTCCTCTCCCTGCAGCCGAATACCAACCGCGTCCAGGGACGATTCCTATCAACCGTTCTCTCACGGGCCTTCCCGTGCGCCATCGTCCTCGTCCTTGCCGTTCAAAGTACGCGCATTCTTTCCAACCTTCAGCCGCAGTACTTTGCCGAACATTACGAAGAAATTTCCACGCTCATCATTACCTTTACGGGTTTGGTCATGCTCTACCGCGTCTGTATGCCGTTCAATATGTTCCGCGCGATCCTCTTTGCGGGAATGTGCGCGCTCTGCATCATCGGTATCACTCTCCTGCCCGAAATGTTCCTCGGCAATCCCTATACGCCCGACTTCGTTTCCGTGCTCTATATCATCGTGGTCGTCCTGCTCGCGTTCCCGCTTACGGGTATCATGATCAAGATATTCGACCATCTGCGAAACTCCAAAAAAACGGACAATCGGTTCGAAAACAGAATCTGAAAACAACGTATTCTTTCCTGCGGGAAAGGCAAAAGAGGAGCGCTTCCGAGCAAAGCTCGGAAGCGCTCCTCTTTTGTATCGTTTTAAACTCAGTTCTTTTTATCCGCAAAAAACTCATGATAAATGGCGCGGACACATTTTTCGTAATCGTCGTTGTCGATCCCGACGATGATATTCAATTCGCTGGAACCCTGATCGATCATACGAACGTTGATCCCCGCCTCGGAGAGTGCCTTAAACAGGCGCGCCGACGTACCGATGCTGGACGCCATTCCGTGGCCGACCGTCGCCACCAGTGCAATGTTTTCCAGAACGCGGACATAATCGGGATGAACCGCATCGCGGATCTCGGAGAGCAGCTCTTCCAGCAGCCCGCCGTTCAGATAACGGCTCTCGATCACGAGCGAAAGCGTGTCGATGCCGGACGGCATATGCTCGAAACAGATCTTGTGGTTTTCAAGAATGGACAGCACTTTGCGCGCAAAACCGATCTCGCCGTTCATCATAGATTTTTCAAGGAAGATAACGGTAAAGTCCTTTTTCCCCGCAATGCCCGTAACCGTATTGCCGGGCGCCCCATATTTTTTGGAAGGCAAAATCAACGTTCCCGGATCCTGCGGGCGGAAAGTGTTCTTGATCTTGATCGGGATATCCCCCTTGCGGACAGGGAATATCGAATCCGCATGCAGAACGTTCGCGCCCATGTACGAAAGCTCGCGCAGTTCCTTGAAGGAAATTACTTCGATGCGCTCGGGACTGTTCACGATGCGCGGATCGCAAGCCAAAAATCCGCTGACGTCCGTCCAGTTTTCGTACAGATCCGCATTGACGGCCCTCGCCACGATCGAGCCGCTGATATCCGAACCGCCGCGCGAAAACGTCTTGATGTTCCCCTCCGCATCGGTTCCGTAGAAACCGGGGATCACCGCTTCGTCGCACTCTTTCAGCCGCGCCGCAATGCTCGGATAGGACTTCTCTTCGTCAAACGTACCGTCCTTTTTGAAGAAAATAATATCTTTTGCGTCTACAAACGTCCAGCCCAGTTTCGCCGCGATCACGCGCGCATTCAGATATTCGCCGCGCGACGCCGTGAAATCTGCGCTCTTTTTTTCATCGATCTGCTTCTCCGTCTCGTCGAGGATCGCGCCGATATTGAAAGAACTCATTCCGAGCTCATCCACGATGGACTGAAAACGGGTGCGGATCTTCGCAAACGTGCCCGCACAACTTCCCTTTTCCTTCGCTTCGCGGTAGCATTCGTACAAAAGATCCGTGACTTTCGTGTCCCCGGAATAGCGTTTGCCGGGCGCGGAAACGACAGCATACTTGCGCGCGGGATCGCTGCGCAATATTTCGCAAACTTTCAATATATTCGTGCCGTCCGCCAAAGACGATCCGCCGAATTTACATACAACAGGTTTCATTTATCTGATCTCCTTGCCCTCAATGTAATATCTCTTCTCTTCACTTTCTCCCATCGAAAACGTCTTGCGTGGCAAACTTCCGCCCCGCAGCACCTGCCCGAATAACTCCGATTTGTCCATTTTCGGCAGACCGATGCCGACAAAATCCGCGTTTTCCTTCGTCAGCTGCGCCAACGCCGTATCCCCGTGTATATAATCTACGCTTCCTCCGTACGCCGCCAGATATTCGGATATATATCCGTCGACCGCGCGCACGGCTTCCGCCGCTCCCTGCGGCAGCACGATATTCTCTTTCACCCCGCCGATATAGAGCGCGCCGTTTCCTTCTCCGCGCGGAAAATATTTTGAAAATTTCTCCGCGTCCACCCCTTTGACAAGCCTGTGGATCGCTTCAAATCGGATACCCACGTCGTACAGGTTGACCGCCTCACAGAGCGCATACCTGGCAGGATGCCCCTCCTGCTCAGACTTCGGAAGCTCTGCTTTGATTTTTTCCCAAAGCGCTTTCGCCGTCGCGAGCGAATGGTTTCCGTCCCCGACCATGAACAGCAAACCGTCTTTTTTCAGACGCTCGAATCTTCCGATCACCTCTTCATAATCCGAGACAAAAAAACCGCTGACATGACCTCCGCCCATGTTCAATTCAAAATCGTACAGCTTCTGCAGATCGCTGCGGCGCTTCAGATCTCCCAGGGCCAGATCGCAGGGATCGTCGTACAATAACATAATATGCGGAAATTCCAATTCTGCGCGCTCGCGTATTTTCAGCCGCGGCGGAATGCGCTCCAAAATCGTTGCCTCCGTCGCACGGATCGCCGCGTCGCTCTGTTTTTCATACGAATACTCTTCCAGATCCACCGCCAGCACAATGCCCGTACGCTCGGGCGAATACGGCGTCTTTCTCCGAACCAAGACAAACCCTTTCGGCAATTTTTTGAAAATTCCGTCCGCCTTGTAACTGCGTATCACCTGCGCGATGCGCGTTATCCGCTCGTCGCAATCGGCATCTCCCAAATAAATTTCCGGCAGCGTCAGACGCAGCGTCGAAGGCTTGTCTCCCACTTCTTTTTCCAATTCCGCCCAATATGCCCTGTCCGAAGTGTGCTGGTCGCAGGCGATCACCGCCCACGCGCGCATATCCAAACCGTCGCGCGGCAACAATATCTCGGGCGCAACAATGCAGCTCTTCATGTCCTTTCACTCCACAAGAAATATTTCAACCGCCGAAATTGACAACAATATACACAAATACGGCAAGCACGATCGCCAACAGCTTGATCGGAACGTTGTCTATAAAAATACCCGCTACTTTGCGCCAAAAGCTCTTTTCTCTCATATCCGCTTTCTCCCGTCCGCCGACAAATCTTTCCAGTAATAGTCGCTCAGCGTCTTCTTCAGAAGATCATAATCTGCATAGCGCGAGATCTTACCGCGCTGCGCGATCGTGATGATCCCCGTCTCTTCCGATACGATCAGCGCGATCACGTTGGATGTCTCCGTGATCCCGATCCCCGCACGGTGCCGCGTTCCCAGTTCTTTCGGTATGTTGACGTTCTGCGTCAGCGGCAGAAAACACCCCGCCGCCTGGATCTTGTAATTGTTGATTATCATCGCCCCGTCGTGCAGAGGCGCTTTGACAAAAAAGATGCCCTCGATCAGCTGCGAGGAAATATTCGCATCCAAAATCACCCCGCTTTCCAAAACCTGCGCGGGAATGTTGTCGTTCGATAAAATGATCAGCGCCCCGATATTGTCCTTCGAAAGGTTCTGCAGCGCCTTGATGATCTCCGAGATGTACCGCTCCACTTCCTCTTTGGACGCAAACAGCTGATGCTCCCGCTTTTCCGAAAGACGGTTCAGCGTTCCAAGATTAAGTATGTCGCGCTTGACTTCGACGTTGAATATCACGAGAATCAACCCCGCCGTCACCATCGGGATCACCATAAATACGTCGCCTTTAAGGTTCGTGTCCGACGCGAAAATGACCCCCGTCACGATCACAAACAGGGCAAACACAACGATCACGCTGCGCACATTATTCATTTTTAAAATGCGGAAAACGTAATAAAATACCGCGGCAAACAGCAGAATGCTCAATACATCCACCGGCCCGAAATTCGTAAACGCTTTTGCTATATTGGAAAAAAATTCGTCCATAGAATTCTCCGTCGGCTCATTCGTACTATTTTATTTTACATGAATTTGCAAAAAAAATAAAGCGAATCGCCCCTCTTATACGGCGTTATTTGCATTTCCACCGAAAAATAATTGCAAATTGACCGTCTGCAATGCCGCGGCCGCCGAAATCTCACCAGCTTTCATCCGATTCAGCGCATTGTTGATGCTCCTGAAACACTCTTCCACTCTGCGGCGCCCCATCGTCTCCGCCTGACGTCTGCTCATCTTGACCCCGTATTCTTTCATTCCCAGCACTTTCGCCGTCTCCGCGTCGCTCTTTTGCAGGAGCGAAATCTCGAACATGCCTCGAAAATACGAACAAAGCGCGTTTAAAACCGCCGTTTCGTCCATCCCTTTCGCCAAAAGCTCGCTCTGCACCGCCATGAATTTCCCGTAATTCTTCAACCCCAGCGCGTTGGACATTTCATACGTCTTGTACTCCGTGTCCCGGTACACCACCGCGTCCACGTCGGCCGGCGTGATCTTTTTCGTGTCCCATGCATACGCGATCAGCTTCTGCGTCTCCCCGCTGATGCGCGACATATCGAAAAGGCAATAGCGCATGATCCGTTCACAGCAATCGGTATCCGCCGCAATTCCGCTGCGCTTGAACTGCGTATAGATCCAGCGCAGAACCGTGTCTTCATCCGCGCGCGAACAATCCACCCACGTCACGTTCGGCGCTTTGCGAAGATCCACAGTCTTCCCCTTCGGCGCGGCAGAATTTACGATCAGCAAAATCGTGTCCCGCTGCGGATTTTCAAGATAGGGCTTCAAATAGGTCGTATAATCTTTCTCCGAAGGGAAAAAATCGGTCACCTTGACGATCCTCTTTTCCGACATGAACGGCACGCATTGCACCGCCGCAAGCAGCCCCGTCATCTGCGTACCTTTGAGTGAATCGCCCTGCATCACCGTGTAATTCAGCGAAGGCTCCTGCAAAAATTTCGCCTTCAGCATCTCTTCCCCGCGCTCTTTGAAATATTCCTCTTCCCCGTCAAACAGATATACGGGCGCCGCGCCCTCTTCCAGGCTCTTTTTAAACAATACAAATTTCATGCTCTACACCGCTTCCTTTACGGAAATTATACCATCTCTGCGCCCGATTTGCAAGTCACCGTATTCATATACGGACATTTTCCCGTCCGCTTTCCCGAAATATATCTCCTGTTTCCGTTCCACTCTCTCCAAAAATTCTCCGTCGTATGCCGAAACGAGCAGATCACACGAAGGAAGATTCTTTTCCTCTTCCGTCAGATTATTCACGAGCAACACATCCGCTCCCCCGAAATTCAGCCAAAGCGTCTCCGCGTCCGCAAAGATCATGTCCGTGCCGCAGCAATCAAAAAAGCCTCTCACTTCTTCCGTCTCAACCGTCTGGAACGTATCGATAAACCCGCTCTCCGCGTTTACGTACATTTTCTCGACCGCCGCGTTTTCCAGCACGACGGGCAACGCCACATTTGCGTCCGAAGCCGTTCCCACCGCCACGAGCGCATCGATCCTCGTCACATTTTGCTGCAGGAAGACTTTTTCTAAATGCTCGCTGTCGGGCGTCCCCAAACAGATCATGACCACGCTGTCCCCTTCGTGCAAGAGTACGAAATTGCTCCCGTAATAGCCGTGCACAGTCATAAAACCGTCATACCCGAAAAAGGCATTCCGCAAAAACATCAGACCGACAAACACCGCCGACAGCAGTACCGATGCAATCGCCTTGACCCATGCGCGGAAATTGATCTTGTCCGAAAGGAAATAGATCCCCGCATACCACAAGAGCGCACACCCGCCGAACGAGAAGCCGCTGATCAGCCATATCTTAAAGTCGGCCATCATGACGGGAAGCACCGCGATCCGCAGCAAGTATTCGGGCAAAAACAACAGCACCGCAGAGGCAAAGGGAAAGATCGCGGCAAGCACGCAGCCCACAAAGAGCACCGCGTAAACCGTACTTATGATGGGTATAAACAGGAGATTCAGCACAAAGCTGATCGCCGATATATACCCGAACGAATCGATCAGTACGGGAAACGTACAGATCTGCGCCGACACGGCCGTTCCCAGTGCGTCGGCAACCCTGCGCGGCATGTACGGAATGCGTTTAAGGTTACGGGAAAGATGCCCGCCCAAAACAATGATCCCCGCCGATGCGGAGACGGACAGCAAAAAGCCGACCGAAAACAAATGGACGGGGTTGATCGCCAGTACCGCCAAAGACGCAATGCTCACCGAATTCAGACGATCGTACTGCACGCCCTTGTATTTCATCGCGAGCATGACTTCGCACATGATGAGCGCACGCACCGACGACGGCGAAAAACTGCATACGCCCGCGTAAAACACGAGTCCTGCCGTGACGATGAGAAAACGGATCAAAAGTTTGAGCTTCAGTTTTTTGCATACATAGGTGAGAAGAAGACAGACGATCCCGATATGAAGTCCCGAAACCGCGAAGATATGCGCCACTCCGCCGTAACGGAAATTTTGCAGGACGTCTTCATCCATAAATCCGCTGTTGCCCGTAAGCATTGCATACGTTAAGGCCGCCGTCGAATCGTCCATGCCCGCAAAGATCACGTCGCGCAGGTGTTCGCCGACCACCCCGAAAAGATCGGGCATTTCCTGCCCGTCCGCGAGAAACGAATCTGCTTGCGAAAATGCAAAATACCGCACCTTGTCCAAAATCGCCGACGCGTTGATCCGCCCGTACGACCATGTTTCATACGTCGTCACATCCGCGTCCGTAATCACGCGCATCCCCAGCGAAAGATCCGCACCTCCGCCGTATACGTACATGCGGAGCCGATACTGCGTGCGGACGATCTCTCCCGTCTCGCCGCTCACCAGCGTCAGATCGCCGAGCGTATACACTTCCGAATCTCCCGTCCTCCCGATCTCCTCGACGACACCCGCAATATAACAGTCCCCGGATACCTCTCCCGCTTGCTCAAAATCTGCAATGCGCATCGCAAACGCAATGCTCCCGATCGAAAACAACACGCAGGCCGCTGCCGTACAGGCAAGAAAAATGCCCGCAATCCTCCGGCCTTTCTTCCTAAAAATAAAGATGAATCCGACAAAAGCAGGCAATATAACTAAATTGACAAGAAATGCGTAAACACCGCATAGGTAAAACACCAAAATTCCTGCGGCAAAACTCAATGCAAACAATAAGAACGGACGAAAATTTACGACACGAAGTCCGTAAAACAAAAGATGATCGTCCACTCTCTTGAACCTGACCGCTCTTTCTTCTTTTTTCCGTTTCATAAAACCAAATAGATCACATATTCGCCGTCGAGCAAAACGGCGTCCGTCATGCGCACGCGGGCCGCGCCGTCAAATCCGTCCGGTACCTCGCTCAGCCCCATGACCGAAAACATTTCTCCGTATGTGACGCCGTATGCAAACGTGTATCTGCCGGGAGCCGCCACGCCCTCCCCCTGCACGATCACGTCAAACGTGTCGCCATAGGGAATCGCACTCTCTCCCCTTTGATACACCGCTTCGCTTTCCGGCACAGCGACGGACGGCAAAATCGCCGCCGCCGCCACAACCATGATCAGACATGCCAAAAGCAGTAAATCTGCAATAAATTCTCTCATCTCTCAATACAGGCTGATCCTGTCCGAAATAGAACGCACAAACACCGAACGCTCCACCCCGAGATTCACACATTCCCCGATAAACTCCGTCAGCTTATCGCTCGGCCGCGCAATCTTCAGCTCAGCACACACCAGCGCCGTCAGCTCGTCGGAATACAGGCTTACTTTGTTTTCCAAGAGTCCCTTGATCAGCGCAATGATCTCGTACGGCGTAAAATCATCTTCCGATTTGCGGATCGGATCGCCCGTTTCCACACGGTAAAAATTATATTCCAAACACTTATCCGTCTTGCGCAAATACGTCTTGCCGCACAGCTCCTCGCTCTTTAAACCGCAGGACTTGATAAGATTCTCGATCCGCTCTTCTACCTTTCCGCCGTATTTCTGGATGCCCAATGAGGAAAGACACCGCTTTAACAGGAATTTTTCGGAAATAGGTTCCTCCGCCGCCGAAATTACTTTCAGCCTTGCCAAAATCTCCCCGTCGTTCTCTCCGCAAGTGACGTACTGCGACAAGTTCTGCAGCTGCTCCAGCTTCGCATAACGGTAATTCTTTTTGTATTTTGCCAGATAGTCGCGCCCCGTCTTCTCCGTTCCCGTCAAACGATCCAAAACGTCCTTGATTTTCTTGATCTCACGCTTGGGATTGTTGATAAAGTTGATCGTGAACAGACGCACCACGTTCCAGTTGTTCATCTTCAGCGTCTGTATCTGCAAAATGTTTCTGTCCTTTGCGCTCGAATGGTATGCCGTCGTTCCGTCGCAGATGATCGCGAGAATAAACCGCTTCTTGTTTTTCGGATCTACCACCGCACAGTCGATCTTGTATTCGGATACGCCCACGTCATAGCGGCATTCGTACCCGTATGTTTTCAGCTCCTGCGCAATGTATTTTCCGATACCGCTCTGCGTCCCTTTGAGTTCGTCCGAACTGATCGCGAGCGACGTCTTCCCTTTCTCCGCAAATTCAAGAAACGCCTTCAATCCCGCGACGCCCTTGCTGTTCGTCTTCGCAAGGTTGATCATCGCCGAAGTCATGGACGAAAACACGACCATCTCTTCGCGCGCACGCGACACCGCGACGTTCAGCCGCCGCCAGCCGCCCGTCTGGTTGAGCGGCCCGAAATTGAGAGCCACCCTGCCGCTGCGGTCCGGCCCGTAACATACGGAGAACAGAATAACGTCGCGCTCGTCGCCCTGTACATTTTCCAGGTTCTTAATAAAGAGCGGCTCTTCGCGCTCGTAGGCCGCGTCTTCCAGTTTGTTGCGCACCAGCGCGTCCGACAGCCGCCTCTCGATATAATCCTGCTGCGCCGTGCTGAACGTCACGACGCCGATACTCGAACGGCACAGTTTCGGATCTTTCAGCCTGCGCACCACTTCTTCCACCAGCGCTTCCGCTTCCGCTTTGTTCCGCTTGGTAAACCCTCTGTCGTAGATCCCGTCGGGCACCAGCGCGAGCCGTACCTTGCTTTCCAGCGCGTCCGGCGAAGGGAACGTACAAAGTTTCCCGCCGTAGTACATGATGTTCGAAAACGCGATCAGACTCTCGTGCTTGCTGCGGTAATGCCAGTTCAGATGCTTTTCGGGAATGCTCAGCGCCAGGCAGTCGTCCAGAATGCTCTCCAGATCTTCCGTATCCAGGTTTTCTTCGTCCACATAGCCGGAACTGAAGAACGACGTCGGAGGCAGCTGCTTCGGGTCGCCCACGATCACTGCATTTTTCGCGCGCGCCAGCGCACCGATCGCTTCGCTCGTCGGAAGCTGCGACGCTTCGTCAAAGACCACGAGATCGAAAAGATCCGGATCCGCTTTGAGATATTGCGCCACCGTGATCGGGCTCATCAGAACGCACGGAGCAAGCCTTGCAAAAAGCTCGGGGATCTCCGCTATGAATTCCTTGACCGTCATGCCCCGCATATTGCTCTTGACAATGCGCTGGAACGCCAGAACTTCCAGGCTTAAACTTCCTTCCGTCGACGTCGTGGGAAGGTTGGCGATCAGTTTGTTGCGTATGTGCGCCTTGGATATTTTGGCAAACTGCTCATCCAAAACGCGGAACTGTTCGATTTTTTCTTCCAAAACCGCCGCAGAGAATTTAGAAAGCACGGGATCCGCCCCGATGTTCGTCTCTACAAAATTGCGGTAGACGTTCTTGCGGAAACTCTCCAGAATGTTTTCGGACGTGACCGCGCCCGATTCCAGCGAATCGGTTACAAAACTCAGGCCTTCTCCGTCAAGCTGCGCCGATATCTTCTTGAACAGGCACCACGCCGCCAGCATATCGATGTTGTCGATCAGAGCGCCCGCCTTCACGTTGAAATAGTCCAAAAGATCTTCGTCCGAAAAACGCTCGGTATCCGCGCGGATCACGTCGCAGAAATTTTCTTTTGCATTGCGAAAACTTTGCAATGACTGCTTCAACCCGTCCAAAATCGGCGCGGCATACCCGCCCGATGCCGATTTCACACATACGCTGTTGAAACTGTCCGCATTGTAATCCATAAAGATGCCTTCCGCAAGCGCGTGCATCTTTTTGAGCGCTTCCATGAATTCGTCGCGGCGCTTGAAACTGATCTTCCCGCCCCGGTCGGAAAAATTCTGCACGAGCGACGTATTGTCCCGCACCAGTTTCAGATCTTCGTAGATCTGCGCCACGATGCCGATATACTTCGTCTCTTCCGACGGCGCGAGTTTGACCGCCGCACTCCTGCGCAGGCGCTTGACCAGCGTCGACAAAACTTTCGAACTCTTGTAATTTTCGCCCCAGTTGTCCAGTTCCTGCTCGATCACGGCGGGATCGCAGTCAATGTCGATCAGCGCCTTGAAATTCTTGAAATAATTCCCCAGCAACCGATCCAGTCTGCGGTTCGCATTGAAAAATACGTAAAATTCGTTTTCGTCGCAATGGAAATATTTATCCAGTGCCCCGCTCCGCAAAAGATCGATCAGCTGCAGCAGGGTCTGCATCTTCTTTTCCGTAAAAGAACTCACACGCTGACGGTAAAAATCAAGGAACAGACTCAGATAATTTTTTACGTGCCGTATCTCCGCCAGCAATACTTCCGACGAATAATAGACCTGGTTGCGAAGATCGGGATCGTACTCCGTCAGATTCACGTTTTCAAAGGGAGAACGATGCACCCCGCCGCATTGCTTCGCCGCCGCCGATACCTCGATCAGCAGATTTTCGTACGTATCCAGTTTTTCTTTGGTCAGACTGTCGTAAAAAGTACTCTCGATATCCAATACGTCCGGCGCGTTCTTGTTTTTCAGATAGATCAGGATCCCTTCGTACACCGATACGCCCAGCCGCCGCTTTTTATGCAGAGCCATGATCGGCTCGTTCAGCGTCTTGCGCACTTCGGCGATCTGCTCGCTCTTCGTTTCAAAATCGGGATCGTCCTGCTCCGCCGCAAGCGCAAGCGTATTTTCCAGTCCGCGCAAAAGCGCAGGTTTATCCAGCTTCGCCGAATGAAGTTCCAGACAAAAATCGCCCAGCCCGATCGAATCCAGCCTCTTTTTCACCACCGAAAGCGCCGCCTGCTTTTCCGCCACGAACAGGACGCGCTTGCCCTGGTTGAGACAGTTGGCGATAATGTTTGTGATCGTCTGGCTCTTGCCCGTTCCGGGCGGCCCGTGCAGAACAAACGTCGCGCCTGCCGCCGCCTCCGCGATCGCCTCAAACTGCGAACAGTCCGCCATCAGCGGCGTGAGAATCTCCGACGGAGCATAATCGTCCTCCGCCTTGTCCTCGAATACGTTGTCCGCCAGCTCCATGCGGTTGTCAAGCAGAGATTTTACCAGCGCGTTTTTGCGGAATTTGTCGATATTCTTGCGCACGTCGTTCCACATCGCAAACCGCGCAAACGAGAAGTTGGCGAGATACACCTCGTCCAGCACTTCCCATCCCTTCATGTTCAAAATCTCCATGCGCACCATCGCCATGATCTCCGACACGCGGATCCCCGACGAAATATTGTCCAGCCCGCGGATATCGATCTTGAACTCGCGCAGCAAAAATTCCAGCAGCGTGCTGTTGATCTGCATATTCTCTTCCGCAAACGCCACGGAATACCCTTTACCGCCCTTGCTCCGCGTAATGCGTACGGGACACAGCACCAAAGGCGCATACCGCGGCTCGCTGCCCTGCGCTTCATACCATTTCAAAAAACCGAACGCGAGGAACAACACGTTCGCGCCCGCTTCCTCTTCCGCCGTTTTCGCTTTCTTGATCAGATACCGCAGCACGTCCGCCATTGCTTCGCGGTCCGAATAGGTACGAAGACGGCGGTTTTTCAGTTCCACGCTCAAAAGCTCCGAAAGCCTCGAAAGGCTGCCCGCCGCAGGGAAATAATCTGCCGCCGGCATGATGCCGCGCACGTCCGCCGATTTCTCCGTCAGAAAGAATTCTTCCCCGCCCGCTAAGCTCTCGTACGTCTCGTTGATATCCGCCGAAAGCACGTGCAGCGTATTCTTTTCGGGTCGGAAGTTCAAAAGCGTGTTCTTTAACGACAAATCAAGCAGACGGCGCTCCCATTGCTTGTTTCGCGTCACCTTCCCGTCGAACGACAGCTTCCGCGTCCCCGAAAGCGATTCGGGCGCCGCATTGATGTCCGTCTCGTTTTCCCCGAGAAGTTCATACCCCTTGATCCCGCGCACCTTCAAAGGCAGAGAGGCGATCCGCGCAAGGCGGCACCGCTTGATGTCCACCACCGTGTCAAAATAATTGTTTTCCAGCTTCTGCGTGAAATGCTTTTCGGCGGCCGTATAGTTTACGTTCCTGCCCGCAAACACGTCCTCCACGTCAAACATGCTGACGTTGTTGATCCCGTCCGATATATACTTCTGCAACAGCACGATGTCATCGCTCACGCTGTCCGAAAAACAGTTGTCGTACAGCCATACGCCGCACCCCACGCTCTTTTCGCCCACCGTCAGCACGGGATGCAGCCCCGCACACTCGAAACAGGACGCCAAAAACAGAGCCAGCTCGAACGACGTGCAGACTTTGTTCTTCAATATGACGGTAATATCCCCCACGGGTACGGGAGAATCGTAATTGTATTCCGCCGCCGATTTTTCGATCGAATGGCGCTTGACAACCGCAAAGATCGCGGCAGCGATCTGACGGATCTTGTTCTTGTCCCCTTCCTGATACCCGCGCCACTCACAGCTGACGCCCCATTTCTGCAGCTGCGGCACCGCTTCGCTCAAAACTTTCAGACATTCCGCCACCTTCGGGCGCACAAAACAGGACAAAAGCTCCGCGTTTCCCGCCCTTCCGCTCCAATAGTCGAACGGCAGAACGGTCAGCTCCACCTTTTCCTCCGCGAGCACGTCTTTCCCGTGCAGCACGGCTATACGGATCCCGACCTGCGTCACCTCCGAAAGCTCCGTAAGATACAGGGGCGATACCACGTTCGCCGCCGCTATCTCCACCGTGCTCTCAAAGGGTACGTTGTCCAGATGCTTGTTGAAAGGCAGCAAAAATCCTTCCGCACAGTCGATCTGCACGTCCAGATCTTCGATCGTTTCCGAACCGGAGTTGGAGACCTGCAAAGCCGTAAAGAGCGGTACGCGGTTAAAATAATCGGCATACCCGTAAAACTGCTGCGCACGGACACTCAACGCCACACTTTCCCGTAACATCGTCTTCGCTGATTTCTTTCCTGCCATATTCCCTCCGTATCTTATTTGCTTGCCGACGGAAAATCTTCCGCGGCACCGTCATTTTTTCCATTTTATTATACTACAAAGCCGCGATTTAATCAAGCGTTGGGCCTGTTTTCGGACAGATTCGCCCCGCCAAATCTACGGCGTGATTTTTGCCATTTCCGCCCTCTTTCATACGGCGGCAGGCGGAAGCGCTCCCCGCTTCCGCCTGCCGCCGTTTCCCCTCATCGCAACTTGTCCGCAACTTCAAGAATTTCACGATAGCTGTTCGCCGTGTGATCCGGCTTTGCGCCGATCGCTTCCTTCCCCGAAGGATTGTACCAGATACACTCGATGCCCGCATCGTTTGCGCCCCGTATGTCCGACGTGAGCGAATCGCCGATCACAAGGCATTCCCCGCGCCCGACGCCCGCCGTTTTTGTCACATACGCGAAAAAACGCTCGTCCGGTTTGGCGTACCCGATCTCGTCCGATACGAATACGCCGTCAAAAAAATCCGAAAGTCCCACCGCGCGGAGCCGCCCGTACTGCGCCGCAGGCGTCCCGTTCGTGATCAGAAAAATTCTCCCGCGGCTCTTTAATTCCCGCAAAAACTCCGCCGCCCCGGGCAAAAGATACCCCGTGCGGCACAGCTTCGTAAAATACAGACGGTTTGCCTCCTCCGCGTCCGCCTTGCCGTTCAGCCGCACAAAAAAACGTTGGAAACGTGCCGTCATCAGATTTTTTTTGGAGATTTCGCCTCGCTCGTATTCGCGCCACAACCCGTCGTTGATCTCTTTAAAATCGTCGTACCGTTCCGCAGCCTCTCTCTCGCCGAGCTCTTCCATCGCCGCCCGAAAGCTCTCTTTGGAAGAGCGCAGAAAATCGAGAATCGTCTCATCCGCGTCCAGCAAAAAATTATTCTTCATTCTTCTCCCCGCCCTTCTCGTCGCGTATGATCGCCAGCTCTTTCAGCGCGCGCGTGTACGCGATATACCTCTCGTTGACTGTCATGTCGGCATCCGCCACCGCCACGCAGGTAAATTCCAGGCCTTTCGATTCGTAAACCGTCATCAGATTGATCTTACTCTTCGAAATTTTATTCGTCCGACCCGGCACATTGTAACTCTTGCGGATGTACTTTTCCAGCGATTTCTCCGATACAATGATCGCCTTCAACCCTTTCTTATCACGGAAAAATCCGCTGATGCCGCGCACCCCGACATATTGCACGGGCGGGCCGTCAAAACCGATCGGCTGCATCGCGATCTTTAGTTTCTCCGAAACATATTCCACGATCTGGTTCGTGTTCCGATAGTTCTGGTTCAGTTCGTATTGCTGCCCCGCCCCGACCGCCTTCCAGTCGTGCAGGCCGCGGAATTTCGTAATGTTCTGCGCGAGATCCCCGTATACGTTGAACGCCGCGTCTTCGTTGAAACTGTGCAAAAGCCTGTATTCGTTTTCCGATATATCCTGCCCTTCGTCCACAAACACAAGGCCATAACGCGGTTTCAGCTGTCTTCCGAGAAGCGCGAAAATCAGACACAGCGCGTACGGATCACTCCGTATAAGCCCCTTGCCGATCCCGTATTTGTTTTTCGCCTTGCGGACGATCTCTTTGTAAAACAGCCGCGCCAGCTCGATATGCGTCCCGCACTTGCCGATCTTCACGAAATATTCGTTTCCTTTCAGAATCTCGAACAGCTCGCAGAAATTCCCGAACAGCGTCTCGATCTCCTGCACGCACCCCGAGATCTGGTCGATCTCCGACAGAAGTTCTCCTCTTCGCGCGATCCGCTCTGCGTACGTTTCCACTTCCACGCCGCCGCGGTTGATCTTATACCTGCGAAGATCGTTCATCTCTTTTGCAATGATCTCCCGCAAACGCGCAAGATCTCCGACCGCATCCGACGTGACCTTGCCGTGCGCCCGCACAATGAACGACCCCGCCCTGTAAAAGGACAACAGCCTGTTATAAAAAAAGCTGTAATTTTTTATCTTTTCGTTTTTCAGATCGCCCGAGAAAAATTCTTCCGCCGCCGTCACTTCGTTCATCAGCTCGCGGAACGGCTTCGTATAGTACAGCCCTCCTTCCGCCTTTTCCTTGATCTCGCCCAAAACGGAACGGCGCACGCGCACGCTCGCGTTCTTGATCGCATTGAAAAGCTCCAGCTGCCTGCGGCAGTTTTCCGCCACCGCGGCGATAAAATCCTTACACTCTTCGCTTAAGAACATGCCCAGTATACCGCCGTAAATCTTGCCCAGCCTGCTCTGCACGTCCTTATAGAATTTTTCCGAATAAATGTATTCCAGATATTTTTGCGGGACGCCCGCCGCCGCATCGATCTTCCCGCCGATGTCGATCCCCTCGTTTTTGAGAAGAAGCAGAAAATACTCGTCGATTTGCTGCGTCTTGACTTTTTCCAGCTCCAATACCTGCGACAATTCATCGATAAACGCGTTGAACGACTCGCTCGGCGTAAGCACCAAAACGTCCGACGGCCGCAGATTTTCGTTGTTGTACATCAGAAAGCTCAATCTGTGCAGCATGATCATCGTCTTGCCGCTCCCGGCACATCCCTGCAAGACAAAACTCTCCTGCTCGGGTTTGGTGATGATCTCGTACTGCTTTTCCTGGATCGTCTCGATGATATCCGAAATTTCCGATTGCTCCTTCCGCGCACGCAGAATCTCTTTCAGATACGGATCGAAGATGATCTCTTCGTCCCTGCCCGCAATCTCTTCCTTGGTAAGATAATCGCGCAGGCTCAGATATTCGTTTTTAAAATCCAGAAACCGCCCGTTCGCCGTACGCAGCGCCCGGCGCAGAATCTGCTTATAATTGTATTCGTTGATGGAAAAGACAATCTGGCTCTTCTGATAATATTTCCGCGCAAGCGGCGCACGCCAATCTACGATCTCCAGATTGACGTCTCCCTTTTTCCCGATATAATAGCTGTTGTAGCCTTCTTTGTCGTCGTACAGATCCATCCGCGCAAAATACGGCTCCACAAAAAAGCACTTGAATCCCTCGATCTCTTCCCGCCAGCCGCGTATCTGCGCGTTCAGCGCTATGATCTCCCGATAATTCTCCGCCGTAAATTCACCGCTCCGCATCTGTGCCGCCTGCTCCTGCGCATCCTTGATTTTCAGCTTCAGACGGTTGATATAACAACTTTTCAGAAGGCTCATCACGACCCGCACACGCAGATCTTCATACTTGCGCTGTTTCTCGTCGTCCAAAAGATCCAGATAAAATTGCTTGTCCGGATTCTTGCGGCTCCTGATAAACTCGCGCATTTCTTTTTCTGTCATTTCCGCCATCTTTCTTTCCCTTATCCCTTTGCCTGTTATCGTGGACGCAAAAAGACATCACTTTAGTATAGCATATATCCGAAAAAAAAGAAACACCTTTGCGAAAATTTCACAAAAGTGTTTAAAAGTTATACAAAATACCCCGATTTGTTCAGAAAATTATTCCCATTCGATCGTTGCCGGCGGCTTGCTCGTAATATCGTACACGATACGGTTCGCATGATCCACTTCGTTGATGATCCTCGAAGATATCTTTTCCAGCACTTCGTAAGGAATGTGCGCCCAGTCCGCCGTCATGGCGTCCACGCTGGTCACCGCACGCAACGCGATCACAGGTTCGTACGTCCGCGCGTCTCCCATGACGCCCACCGTGTTCGTCGACGTGATCACCGCAAAATACTGCCAGATCTCTCTGTCCAGTCCCGCTTTGGCGATCTCCTCGCGCATGATGAAATCGGCATCGCGCAGAGTTTTCAGTTTCTCCTCCGTCACTTCGCCCATGATGCGGATCGCAAGTCCGGGGCCAGGGAAGGGCTGACGCTGCACCACGGAATCGGGCAAACCGAGTTCCGTTCCCACGCGCCGCACTTCGTCCTTGAAAAGATCCCGCAGCGGTTCCACGATCTCTTTGAAATCTACCACCGAAGGGAGCCCTCCGACGTTATGGTGGCTCTTGATCACCGCCGATGCGCCTTTCCCGCTCTCGATGACGTCCGGATAAATCGTGCCCTGCACCAGAAAATCTACCGCGCCGATCTTCTTCGCTTCCGCTTCGAAGACCTTTATAAACTCCTCGCCGATGATCTTCCGCTTGCGCTCGGGATCGGATACGCCCCGCAGTTTCGACAAAAACAGCTCGCCCGCATCCGCTTTGATCAGATTCATGCCCAATTTGTCGCGGAACACGCTCACGACCTCTTCTGCTTCGCCCTTACGAAGCAGACCGTGGTCTACGAACACACAGGTCAGATTGTCCCCCGCCGCACGGTGCACCAGCGTCGCCGCCACCGCACTGTCCACCCCGCCGCTCATCGCGCAGAGCACTTTCTTTCCCGCAAGTTTCTCTTTCAGATGCGCCACCTGCTCGCTTACAAAATTCGACATCGTCCAGTCGCCCGTCGCGCCGCAGACATTATACAGGAAATTGCGCAGAATCTTCTCGCCTTCCTGCGTATGATGCACTTCCGTGTGGAACTGGATCCCGTAAATTTTCCGCGCCGCATTCTCAAAACCCGCCGCAGGACAGGTCTTCGTTTGTGCCGTCACGCGGAAACCTTCCGGCACGCGGCTCACGTAGTCGGTATGGCTCATCCAGCAAATATTTTCTTTCGTCACGCCCGCAAAAATCTTGCTCGTCGTGTCATAGGTGATCTCGCTCTTTCCGTACTCGCGCGTGTCCGCATGCGTGACGTCGCCGCCCAATTTGTACGCGATCAGCTGACAGCCGTAACAGATCCCGAGTATCGGGATATCCAGTTCGAATATCCTCTTGTCGACATCCGGCGCATCGTCCGCATACACGCTGTTCGGCCCGCCCGTAAAAATGATCCCGATCGGATCATAATCTAAAATTTCTTCGATCGTCTTGTTGTACGGTACCAGGTCGCAATACACTCCCTGCTCACGCACCCTGCGCGCGATCAGCTGGTTATACTGTCCGCCAAAATCAAGAACCAATACTCTCTGATGCTGCATTCTTCCCTTCTCCGTCTTTCGATTCATTCTTACAAAAGAATGTACCGCGGCCTTTCCCTGCGGTACATTCGTTCTCCCTTACAGCCCGCGAGGACTGTAATTCGGCGATTCCTTCGTAATGGAAATATCGTGCGGATGGCTCTCCACCAAACTTGCATTCGTTATACGCACAAACTTCGCTTTCTTGCGCATTTCGTCGATCGTATGCATTCCGCAATAACCCATGCCTGCGCGCAGTCCGCCCATCATCTGGAACACGATGTCCGCAAGGCTGCCCCTGTAAGGCACACGCCCTTCTACGCCTTCCGGCACAAACTTCTGCGCATTCTCCTGGAAATATCTGTCCTTGCTTCCCGCTGCCATCGCTCCCAGCGATCCCATGCCGCGGTATACCTTGAAACTCCTTCCCTGGTAAATTTCGATCTCGCCCGGGCTCTCCAGCGTTCCCGCAAACAGGCTCCCGATCATCACAACCGACGCGCCCGCGCCGATCGCTTTCACGATGTCGCCGCTGTATTTGATGCCGCCGTCTGCGATGATGCGCTTGCCCATCTTGTCCGCCTGCTCCGCACAGTTCATGATCGCCGTCAGCTGCGGCATGCCGATGCCTGCCACAATACGCGTCGTGCAGATGGATCCCGGCCCGATCCCGACTTTCACAACGTCCGCTCCGACATCGAACAGCGCTTTCGTCGCTTCCGCCGTCGCAACGTTGCCCGCAATCAAGGGCAGGTTCGGATATTTCGCCTTGATCCTCGCCACTTCGTCAATCACGCCCTTGCTGTGGCCGTGCGCCGTGTCCACCGTGATAACGTCTACTTTCGCCGATATCAGCGCCGCAATACGCTCCATCGTGTTCGCCGCCGTACCGACCGCGGCTCCAACCAAGAGCCTGCCGTTCTTGTCACGCGCCGAATTCGGATACTGAATGCTCTTTTCAATATCTTTGATCGTGATCAGCCCTTTCAGATACCCGTCTTTGTCCACGATCGGCAATTTCTCGATCCTGTGCTTGCCAAGTATCTTCTGCGCCTCTTCCAACGACGTCCCGACCGGCGCCGTCACAAGATTTTCTTTCGTCATAATGTTGTCGATCGGCTGATCATAATTGCTCTCAAACCGAAGATCACGGTTCGTCAGTATACCGACCAGCTTCCCGTTTTTCGTGATCGGAACACCGCTGATCTTATACCTCTCCATCAGCGCAACCGCTTCACGCACGCTGTTGTCCGGCGACAGGAAGAACGGATCCGTGATCACCCCATGCTCACTCCTCTTCACCTTGTCTACCTGACTCGCCTGCTCCTCGATCGTCATGTTTTTATGGATAATGCCTATGCCGCCTTCCCGCGCCAGCGCAATCGCCAGCCGGCTCTCCGTCACCGTATCCATCGCGGAACTCATAAGCGGTATATTTAACGAAATATCGTCCGTAAGTTTCGTGTTCAGATTCACCCCCGACGGCAATACATCCGACGCCGCAGGGATCAGCAATACATCGTCGAATGTCAATCCTTCCTGCACAATCTTGTTCATAAGCATCTCCTTCTTTATTCTCTATTTTGGTAAAATGAATACAACTTAAAATCAGCCGCAATACGCTTCCAGCGCTTGCATATAATCGGCTAAATCCGCCTCGTCTTCCGCCCTCACCCGCAAAGATTCCAGCCGCTCCAGAATCCTCTTGCAAAACTCCTTATCTTCTCTCCCTTTCGCGGCATTCACCAAAAACACCACGGGATTGTTCCCCGTAAAGCGATCCCCCAGCGCCGCAAACGCCGTGTCGATCGACTCATCCGAACCGATATAGTACTGCGACGCCACCGTGATTCCCGTATAATAATCGGCCGAATTGCCCATAAGCTGCTCTTCCGCTTCGCTCATCTGCGCGTCCGAAGCCTCGCAAAAGGCCGTGAATCCGCTCGCCTCGATCATGATCTTTCCGTATACGGCCGCGTCTTCATAATGCCCCGCCGCATAACTGCGCTTCACCGCCGCCGATAAATCTTCCATCGTGCCGCTCTTTTTATACTGCGAAACGCTGTACGACGCACACGCCGATTCCATCCCCAGCTTGTCCGTCACCGAAACCATTACGGAAGGAAAAAATAAACTGAATACCCCGAACAGCAACAGCGCAAGCGCAATTATACAGGCAAGCGTGATCACCGCCGTTTTCACTATCAGTTTTCCCATGCATATCGCTCCCCGAATTCGCCTTGTGCCATCGTCCCGCCGGACACTTCCCTGCAGAACAATCTTCGGGATGCCGAATACCCCCTATAATGAATTTTGATTATTTTACCATAAACAAGCAAAAAAAGCAACACTATGAATTAAATTTCTTGATACAAATCCGCATTTTCGGCGCCGCGCACCCATACAATAGAATAAATAAAAATTTTAACGAGGTACCCCATGAAAAAACTGATGCTTTCGGGCGCCCTGCTTATCTGCCTTTTCGCTCTCTTTCCGCTCGCCGCTTGCAGCCGCACCCCCGATCTTACCAAATACGTTTCCGAATACAGGAGCGATATCTTCTACGGCACGGAAGGCGATTACAGCGTCTTCGCTTCCTGCTCCGAAAAAGAATACCCCTACCAGGCGGACGGCAACGCGGCAGGCATGAGCTCGCTGTTCGAACTCGCCCTCACAGCCCCCGACAACACAAAAACATACTCGGTAAAATTCAGCATAGGCGACAAAAATTACGAGGGCGAACTCTCTTTCGACAGCGTGAAAATGGTACATACGTGGTCGCAGTCCATCCCCGCTCCGCAACAGAAGGAAATACTCTTTACTTTTGTGAATACGGAATCAGAAGAGGAACCCGTCGCCATACAGGCCGAAAGCGTAAAAAGCGAAGAGATCCTTCCTTTGGCGGAACTTTTAAAAAGAGTTTCCGCAGCCGATCCCGACACCTTTGCCGCGCTTTCCGACGGCAATACTTTCTGCGCGGAAATCTACGTCCGTCTCCTGTACGAAAACGAAGAATGCTACTATTATATAGGCCTGACCGACCGCAGCGGCAATACGTACGCAATGCTCGCCGACGCCGAAACGGGCGAAATCCTTGCCACAAGACAGCCCCGCGCCTGAGTTGAATGCTTAGAGGCGGCAGGCTCTACTAAAAATTAATGTTTCCGACAAAAAACCTGCAATGCAAGAGAGAGTCGCAATAATATACGCGACTCTCTCTTGCCATTGTTTATTCGCTTTAGTTTACAAAAAGTTTAAACCCCTTTTCAAACTGCCCGTAATTCCGGGGTGCCCTCGGTTTGTCTGCTCTTCTGAACGGCAACGACCTTTCCCTTCAATTTCGAAAAATCAAAAATCAATTTGATGTCTTCGGGTGCAGTATACCAAACCATCGTCTTGTCTCCCTCTCTTTCTACCTGCAGGGAAATATTGCCGTATTTTGTTAAAAGCGTCCCGCTCATACGATTCATGTCATGCAGATTCGGACGAATCAGCGCCTTTTTGAATCCTGTTTCCAAAGGCCGTATTCCCAAAATGCAGCCGCTGATCAGTTCGCATATTGCCGTATCGGGATGGCTTAAATCACCCCAATTATACGGTCCCCCCGCGTATACCGGCGGAAAATGCTGGCATTCAATGGTCGTATGAGGATACGTCGCCGTGTCCGCAACACTCATCCAGTCAACGGTCAGAAAATAATTTCTTTCCGCTTCCACTCTGGTCTTACCCGTCAGAATACGATACGCTATGTCATCAAATCCGTAATGGATCAAGCCTCGTATCGTAAGCACCAACGTTTTTCCGTGCGCAACCTGTTCGAAATTACGCTTCTGAAAAGTCTTGACCATCTCCTTTGCTTCTTCTGCCGATACAAAATCATATGCAAGCGCAATCGAATTTGCCATATCGCAGAATATGGATCTTTTTTCTGACTTGACAAACCCGCCGTCTTTCCAGAACGTCTTATAGATCCCCTGCTTCATGTGCTCCGCCACTTTTATCAGCCTGCTTTCGTTTTGCGGATCATTCAGTTCACGCGCAACATTTGCAATTCTTTTAAAACACAGCTGTACGATGATATTCGTGTAACAGTTCTTTCCAATGTCTCCGAGATTATGGTCCCAAAGGCCCTTGCTTGTCTGATACCTCTGACAAAATATCCCTTGCGCATCAATGTACTGTACCAAATAATCCGCCCCCGCAAGAAGGGAAGGATATAATTTTCGGATCAGATCCACATCGCCCGTGTATTCATAATACGTGCAGGCAGACAGCAAATACCATGCGGAAAACATATCCGATTCGTACATGCCGTACTCCCCGATCCCCGGACGGATATGATTTTCCGGATAACATGTGCCGTATACATACCCTTCCGGATTCTGATGCCGCGCAAAGATTTCCAGCGTGTTCTTCATTGCCGTATCAAACGAGTAACAATAAAACCCGCTTCTGAACGACCAGTCCGTATCCCCGCTCCACGGCAGACGGTCGCGTTTTGCTCCGTCCGCAATAAAATAATCTTCCTTTACAATATCATAACGATCAAGATCCGAATCAGAAAAATCATCTTCAAATAAAAGCCTTCCTTTCTCTTCGATCCGTATCTTAGAAACAACCGCCCATTTTTCCACCGTCTGACAGAACCCGAATCCGCCCGCAGAAAAATCTCCCTCATATCTGAACACGCATTCGCCGTTCAGATAAAAAGCCAATTCATCATGCGTTCCCCGAATTGCTGCCGTATAAAACAAGCAGTCCGTCAACGGTTTCAAATACACTCTCTCCATCAAACGGTTTACACCGCTTTCACGCCGATACAGCGACAATTCACCGTCCAAGTCCAAATTCAATACATACCCGTTGTCTTTGTCCCGCGCCGCAAAATAGCCGCCGATTCCCGAAGGCATATCCGGATTGTAAACAATTGAAAAATCATATGTAAATAAAAATTCTTCTTTTGCCGTTACTCCGCGTATAAAACCAGCCTGATTGCATTTAGTCAGCGCACGCAAAAGCAATTTTCCGTTGAGAATATCCCATTGGCTTGCTTGCAGTGTCGCAATGCTCAATGTGTTCGCGGAAATATACCATAATTTTTTTAAGTCCGTACGATCGCAATCAAATTCGTTTACGCACGGCCGCGCATACGATGTGTACCATATATAAAAATTTTCCAGTTCAACCGAGACGTTTTCGCCTTCCAGCATGAGAAGCACAAATCGCTCCTGCCCCTGTATCAAGGGGAAAATATACTCGCCCGTGCGCGCGATCGAATAGATCTCATACCTGCCCGGATTGGCAGGCAGTACGGGCAGTTCCACCCCGAGATATTTGCAGCACCCGCGTATAAAATCTCCGTAAATCCTTCCCGGCTGTGTCTTTTCAATTGCACACAGCCGATCTGAATATGCGATCCTCAATTTCGCCGCGCCGCAAAAACTTTTTACTGTAAATACAGGATATCCGCCTACGGAATATTCCCCCATGTCCAACAGGATACAGGCTTTGCCTTCCCCTTTATTCTCAAAAATGCAGGGTTTGCCCGAAAGAATATTCTCCGGCGATACCACTTGTTCGCTCTCTAAAACCTTTTGCCCGTAACATCTCCTGTCCTGCGGCGTTATGCAATCCTTTTTCATACCCGTCCTGCTTTACGGAGGGAAGAATTTCTCTCCCCCGCATTCGTTTTATGATTTTTTCTTTAAGCTAATTACACCAACCGCCAACAGCGCTGCCGCCAAAGCCACAGATACCCCTGTCAGAGCGGATCCGCATCCGCCCGTTGCCGTCGGAGCTTCTTCATTCCCGCCTTGTTCATTCCCTCCGCCCTGCTCATTGTTGCCATCGTCGGGATCTTCCGTCTCAAACGGAGTGACTGTCACAATACAGGTTTTCTGCTCGGATCCGAGCGTCACCGTTATCGTCGCTTCTCCTTCACCTACCGCCGTGATCTTCCCGTTCTGATCGACGGTCGCAACATTCTCGTCTGAGCTTGCAAACGTATAGTTGGTAAGGTATGAATCGACGGTCAGCGTAAACGATCCGTATTTTTCCAGCGACAATTCCGTCTTGTTCAGCGTAAAGGTTTCCGGTTCTACGGTAAGAGTCAATTCTTCGCTCTTTAATCCGGCTTGTACGGTGATTTTCACCTGTCCCGCTCCGACAAACGTCACAACGTTTCCTTCACATACCGCGATGCTTTCATCCGAGGAGATCAGCGTAACAACGGCATTGGAAGGTACGACCGTGTATTCCACCGTATAGGTTGTGCCCGCCTCTGATACAATTACCGTATCCGTAGTTTTTGCGATCGTTAAAGATTCCACATCGATGGAAATCTCACATTTCGCCTGATTCCCTTCGCTGTCCGTCACGATCAGATATGCGTTCCCGGGCGCAACAACCGTAATGTCACCCGTTTCAGAATCAACCGTGATCACGCTTTCATTGCTGCTGCTCCATTCATAGGTAACGGGAACAGCCTCCACGCCGTCATAAAATTCGGTCGAGACTTTCACGGGATTAGCAACGTTTGTCTGCGTCGGAGAAATCGTCACAGACTGTTGATCCAGCACAGTAGATTTGATCTTTCCGCTGCGGAAATCAGATACAATATAGGACATTTCGCGCGTCTCGCCGTTTTGTACGACCGACGCAAAACATACATACACGCCTTCACCGAAACTGAAATTCTTAGCCGGTATGGTGACGGTATACGCCTTGTCCGTCAGAAGAGCCCCGTTCTCATCATAGGGCGTCACCGTAAGCACGCACGCAGACTCTTCGGCCGCTAACGTGAAATTTACTTTTCTTCCGTTAAACAGTGCGTTTTTAACCCCGGAAAATTCTTCGCCGCCCCACTGCGGATCAGATACATCGTTCATGGTAACCAGCGGCCCGTTCGCAAAAACATTCGCCTTGATCGTACCGCCCTCCCATGTCCAGGAAGAATCTGCACTGTAACGGAACTGCACGCCGTTGATGGATGAGCCCAACTCGTCAAAATTCACTCTTTCCATATCGATCGTGCCGTCTTTCGCCACGAGCTCATTAAAACAGATCGAATAATACATCTGATCGAGTACGAAAGAAGAGTAAGGCATGAGCATCTGATAGTCAAACGAAACTTCCTTCTTCGGCGAAAGTTCTTCATTGATCACAAATTTGCCGATTCCCTTCGTACTGTCCGAAACGTTTTTGACATACCAGCCGTTTTCCAGTTCCGTCACCGATGCATTGGAAGATACGACATACGCATCGGGATCAGTCTGTGCGCTGACACGATAGCCCAAAACTTTTGCTTCGCAACGAAGGCTGTCTCCCTCATTGTTTGTCACCACAATGCCGACCGTTCCTGCTGCTATCCCCGTCACATTCCCTTCCGCGTCAACCGTCGCGATTTCATCGTTTTCCGAATCAAACGTGTAGGAAGTCCCGCCTTCCAAAGTCACGTTGATCTTATCGCTTTGATCCAAAAACAACGTCATGGATGTTTTGTCAAGCTCAAATTCAGTGACGGAAGAAACTTTGATATTCAGATATACGCTCGCTCCTTCCACATTGGTCGCTTTGACCTTTGCCGTGCCCGCCTTTAATGCCGTGATCCGGCTTCCTTCCAAAGAGATGACCCCGTCATTCTCTTCCGCCGCCCAGATTATCTCTTTCGATACATCCGGATCGTTCGTTTCCACTTCCAGCAAGGCCGCCGCATCCAGCGTTTCTTCGGGAGCTAATTTCTTTTCCGACTCGGTAAACGCAAATTTTGTAAACGCGCTTTCATTTTGTATATTCCTGATCTCCCAGGCAACGGTATACGTCCCCGCCGGGGCACCATATGTCTGCACGAATACGCCGAGATAAGGATTATGCGCAAAATCACCGCCGCCAACACTTACCGACGACTTGGGGAATTTTACCTGCGCTCTGTATTCTTCCGCCACGTACGTTTGCCCGTCCGCTTCGTAAGGAATGATGTCCCAAATATAATTATCCGCATCCGAAGTTATCTCGAAATGAATCGTCCGCTTTTGCGCAAGTAAATTCGCAGTCGTAACCATCGTACCCGTGCCGCGCCCGCTCTGGATCATCTTCTGCGAAAATCCAGGAGGCGTCCAGGTATACTCGCCGTTGTCCGAACTCGCATCATTGCCCGACTGGAAAGACATGTAATACTGGTTTCCCCATCCTCCGTTTGCAAAAAAATGAAATTGCATACCGTCAACCGCCGAATCCGCCGTGTTTCCGAAATGAAGTTTACTGATCGCAGGATTCCCCGCTCCGTCCGCAAGATCGTTTAAAGCAATGGCAAATTGTACCTGCTCATGCAGATTTGCATACTCGCCCGTATACGCGAAATCAAAACTCAATCCGTTGGCCACCATGATCGGCTTGTCATAATAAATGGCCGCCGAGGCATCCTGCTGTAATTGCGTGCTTGCTATAAACGAATTTGCACCGATCTCCTCAACTGTCAGATTTTCCGTCGCGCCATAATGCTTCTCTTCCGCAAAAGCCATCACACCGCCGATCATCAACGATACCGCGCAAACAAACGTCAATACCGCACAAACAAATTTTTTTCTCATCTTTTCCTCCCCTTATTCAACATTTTTCGTATCGTATAAGCGCTGAATACTCTCGTCTTCCTCCGTAATATAGCATCCGTAATAAATTTCATCCGCGCCTTCCGGCTTTTCTCCCACGTCGATCGAACGGATCTTGAACGAAAAATCCATTTGCTGTTTGTCGCCGCTTCCGCCGTTGACTCCCAGTATGACGTGAACCCCTCGCCCGAATACTTTGTAATTGAACAGATCGCTGTCGATGACGTCTTTTACACCGTTTACGTCCACTTCGATCGTATTGGCTTCGCGGTCCATGTTCAGCCTGAGAGTGTAAATACCGTCATCCGACGCCGGAACATTCAATACATTGGTGATTACAGTATTATACGTGTTGACATGGACAACATACTCGCTGCCGTTCGGGCGAATCAGAAAACTCATCGCCCCGACGCTCGTAATATACGCCCCCGATACGGGTGCAAGGATCAATCCGTAAAACTCCGGCTCCGTAGAAGATAAATCAAGCACGATCTCAAAATTATCCAAATAGGTCACGTCTTTGTACTCAATTTTTCTGCCATACGTAGCCGTACCCGTGACAGTCAGTTCTCCGTCGCTTTCCGCAACCTGAAAATCCCCGCTCCAGTCACTCGCCGCCGCGCTTACGCCAAAGCATATGGAAAATGCGAATATAAGCGCAAGAACCAGCGTTGTCAAAACAATTCCCGCTCTTTTACTCATCTCTTTCCCCCTTAAAATATTTTGAATGAATCAAACAAAACTTCTCCCGTGCCGTCGACAAGATAGATTTTGAACCACTTCATATCGCCGCGCTTGTTTTCGCCCATCACTTCTTCCAGATCAACGGTGTATGTCTTGAAATCAGTATCATTCGGCGTTATCGCAACTTCAAACGACTGAAGTCTCGGACTCGCTTCGTACGTATACTCAAAGCGCAATTTCGTCGCGGACGTATTGTTTTTCAGCCGCATTTCCAACGTCGATACCGCTTTTAATTCACAGCGGATATTATCGGGAGACATAAGATACTGCTCTGCGTTCCCGAAATCCGCAATCAGATACCCGTCTTTTGCCGATACTCTATCCAAAGTCGACCCGACATGCTTTGCACTTCCTTCATACGTAAAATCTACTCCGCCGAAGCCCATCGTATGCCCCAGTCCGCCTTCAAAATCATAAGACCACATAAGATCGTTGGTGATAATCTGATTGTTTTCAAAAACAAATCTCTGCATCGTACCGTTCACTTCACGATACGCAGGCGTTTTTTCCTGCGAACGGACATTGATCAACGTGCAGTTGGAAATTTTTCCGTTGCTGCTGCCCATAAACTGTATGCCTGCTCCCTCGGCGCTCGCACGCACGCCGTCGTTCAGGCCGTAATTCTCGATCGTAACATTATCGATGAGAATATCCATATTATCTCTTCCGCCGCCGTTGTTGAAAATCATGATGCCAGGCCCGTCGATGTTTTTAATGTATGAATCACAAAGCGTCACATTCTCACACAGACCTTCGAAGTCAAATCCCGCTCCGTCATAGTTCTGCGCCGCACTGCGATAATGGCCGTCTATGTAAATGTTCTTTACAAGCACGTTTTTCATTGCAATGATCAGATACGAGCAAGACCCGAAATTGTTTGCATTCTGACCGCTGTAATAGCTGTCTATATTTTTCATGACCCCGTTTTCCATAAAATGAAAACTGTATGCCCATTTCCCGCACAATTTCGCACGCAGGTTTTCGATCAGAAATCCGTCTACCGTTCCATAGTCGAAATCATCCACAAATTTGTATCCGATTTTTCCCGATCCCCAGAATCCCACTTCACAGTTGTAAAATTCTATGTCGCGCATTACAAAATTCGTCAGCATCAGACGCGAACTCGCATTCCAGTCTACGTTTCCGCGCAGGGCAATCCCGAAAGATGTGTGATTGTACTCGTAAGGATCACTGTTGAACGCATCGATCATGTCCCGCACATACAGATTTTCCAGATGCAGATAATCGTTCCCGAGGCTGTGCTCTCCCTGGTAACGAACCAGCAATCCGCCATAACTTTCTGCCAATTCCAGGCCCGCTACAATGATGCCCTGGTTTCCGTCCAAAACAACGCAGCTCTGATCCACCCCCGCATTTTTGATCAAAGGACGGTCTCCCTCGCCATACGAATAGATCACCACGGGCGATTCAAACGTTCCGCTGCCCTGCGGCATAAACGTTTCACCCGTCCAGACATCCCCGCATTTGAGCAGAATCCCGTCTCCCGCCTCCAGCACGACCTGCGACGCACGCGTCAGCGTTTTGAATGCAGCATCTTCCGAAAGTCCGTCGTTGGCATCGTCTCCCGTCCCGGAAGATACATAATACGTCTTGCCGGTGATTTTTTTAGAATAATCCACGGCTTCACGTTTTTCATAGAAACCGTTCACTTGCGTCGGCAATTCTCCCCCCTCATTGTTTTCTTTCGAAGTATCACATCCGGCAAAAACCGCCGGCACAAATAATACGAAAAGAAGGAGCACTGACAATAACCTGAATATTTTTTTCATAAAATCCCCCTTGATTCATTATCCTTTTACGCCGCTGAATACCAACCCTTTTGTCATTTGCTTCTGGAAAAAAGCAAACAATATAAATGTCGGCAGCGCGGCAATCGCACTCATTGCCAAAACAAGCGGATAATCGAGTGAACCGTTCACTATATTCCCCATCATGCGGTTGATAACAACCGAGAATGTCTGCACTTTTGTGTCAGATAATACCATCGTAGGCCACATAATATCGTTCCAGTTGCCCGTAAACACAAGTATCGTTATGATCCCGAATACAGAGTACGATAATGGTATGATCATCCTGAAATAAATGGAATATTCGGACGCCCCGTCTATTCGAGCCGCTTCCACCAACTCTTTTGGTAAGTCGTCGAAAAAGCCTTTGAACAAAACCAAAGCAATCGCATTCGGCACTCCCGGCAAAATGACTGACAAAAAATTATCTTTTAAACTGAACCTCTGTATCATCGAATACAGCGGCACAATATAGACGATATTCGGTATCATCATGGTGGCTATGAACAATGTCATCAGAATGTTGGCAATCTTTTTTGCAACGAGTCTGGACAATCCGTAAGCCGCCGCCGCAATCAACAACCACTGTAAGAAAACTGCACCGAATGAAATCACTGCCGAATTCATCAGAAACTGCTGAAATCCGACCCCGTCTTCTTTAAAATATTTAAAAGCGGCAACGTAGTTATTGAACAGACTGGAAAAGCTCAATTTTTGCGATGTGGCGGAAACAGGATTTTCAAATACGAACGGAGATCGTGGATTGCTTCCGTCACGATCCGTAAGAACAATAGAATTTGCTTCCGTACCCAACCGGTTGCTCTGATCCGATGCATCTGCAGCCCTGTACGACTTATCGCATACAGAAAATCCGTCGTCATCTTCGATCACTTCCTGGCAAGCCGACATATTTGTATCGCGCATGATCAGATAAGCATTCAATGAAGTTGCCGAAAATATGACATTGCGCATCGCTTTAAACGTCCTTTGACTGAGCGACGTCGTCCCTTTCAACCGCCCGCCGGATACCCATTGCACCGTCAGTTTCCCCATATTGATGTTCGGGTTGCTGTCAAATTCATACCAGACTATCAGCGTACTCTCTGTTTTGAAATCCTCATACGTGTATTCCGGATATGCCGTACTGTCTATCACCAGCTTGTATTCATATGGAACGGTGGGGATCAGATCCGGCGGCATCTTATAAGCCGCCGCCTGGTCTTTCACACTCGTCAAAACCAGCCAATACAAGGGGAACAGCAAGGCTATCAGCCAACATATCGAAAAGAAATACGCAAAACCTCGGAGTACAAGATCGGATTTCGGCTCCTTGATTTTATTCCCCGCCATCGGAAGTATTCTTTTACGCCTCCACATCATGCCTCTCCTCCCCTCTTGTTGAACCACAGTTGCAGCGATACGAGCCCCACCGTTATCACCAGCACGATCACGGACATTGCCATTCCGATCCCGTACCCGGAATTATAATAAATACTGTTGTATATGCCCATGACGATTGTCTCGGATGCACCGCCCGGGCCGCCCTGCGTCAATACAAAAATATCGTCAAATGCGAGCAGACTGGACGAAAGCGAAAGCAACAGTTGTATCCCGATGATATTTTTCATGTTCGGAAGCGTCAGACTGAACATCATTCTCCAACGCGTCGCCCCGTCCACTTTCGCCGCCTCGTAAAACTCATCGCTTATGTTGTTGATCGCAACATAATAAATCAGCATCGATACGCCGCCGCCCAACAGTCCGAGTATCCGCAAACAGATTTTTACCTGATCGGGATCTATCAGAAATCCCTGGCTCTCTATACCGATCAGCTGCAAAATCGCATTCGCAAGTCCGCCCGTAGGATCCCATATGTATTTCTGCACCGCCAGCATCGCTATGCTCGGAATCCCCGCCGGAACTACATACAGATAGCGGATCACTCCCCTTCCTTTCGTCAATTCATTCAAAAGCAGCGCCTGCACGATCGGCACCCAGAAACCGAACGCCAGTCCAAACAAAAACAATACAACCGTGTTCCATAACTGATTGTAAAAAGACGGGTTTGAAAACACCGCAATATAGTTATCAAAACCAATAAAATTGCCGGGCGGATCACTGAATTTATAGTTGAAAAACGAATAGACAAGAGATTGAAATGATGTATAATAACGAAATACGATAAAGAACAACCCCGCCGGCGCTATAAAACTGAAAGCAATCCAGAACCGCTTCAATTTCATGCGAAAAGCAACAGAGTTTCGCTTGGTTTTTGCATCTGTCTCTTTCATTTCTTAACCCTTGATCAAATTATTGAAGTTGTTCAGCCAATTCAGCGTCGCCGTGTTTTCCAATGTCGCCAACTTTGATTCCAAATCACTTTCCGAAGAAAATTCAATAAGTTTCGTTAAGCTTCCGCGGATCTCCGTCGTAAAACCGACCGAATTAACCGGAGAAACATACGCCGTGGAAAGACTGTGATTGATTGCTTCCGCCCATCCGTTCCCCGTCGGAAAATCAATCTCGACATTCGACGTATCAATCGTGTCAAAAGGAGGATATACAACCTGCAAAATCATTTCATCGTACGCATATTGAATCCGCGATTCCCACGCTTGCTTCCCATACATAAAGTTAATATATTTCACTACCGCTTCCACCTGCTCGGGAGTCGCTTGTTTGTTCAACACAAATCCCATTGCAAAGACCGCGGAATAGCTGTCTTCAAAGTTCTTGTTATCGGGGCCTTTCGGGAAATTGCGGACAAGAATTTTCTCCTTCGCCATGCCGCTCGAATTGAACCATGTCGCCCAGGAAGGATAAAATGTGAAACTCGCTATCTTTCCGCTCCAGATCCAGCTGTAATAGGTCTCCTTCTGTAAATTGAATATATCCATGCTCGTACTGCCGTCCGTGACCAGGCCATTGAAAAATTCAATCACGCCCTTCATGCTTTCATTCTCGGCAAAATCAATGGAAATTGTGCCGTCGTCATTCTGTACCACACCGTCAAATCCGTTCGCAATCGCCCAGACACCAAATCCCTGATAATAATCCTGTGCCGTAAACCCTGCGCCATACACGCCGGGTGCATCCGTCAGTAAAAGCGCAATCTCCCTGTAATCATCCCAGCTCTCTACCTTCAACGTCGATATATCGTTCCCCGTCATATACCCCGCATTCGTCAGTTCCTGTGCGTTTTCCGTCAAGACATCCGTATTGAATCCGAGCATCGGCGTCTCGATCGTCTGCGGAAGCCCTACAACAGCGTCGCCGACTGTATAACCGCTTCTGACTTTTTCATTCACTTCATCATAGTTTTCAAATTCGTCAAGATAGGGCGAAAAATCGCCCGTATATCCTTCCACATACAGCTGACGTGCAAAATCACTCGAATTAATATTCAAAATTGTCGGCGTATCCGCGGAATTCGTCGCCAATATATTCTTAATGTCTTTGATCTGATTGAAATCATCCGTCGCCGTCTTTGCCACGTGCTCCACTTTGATTTCAGGAAACGCTTCGTCAAAAGCCTCTTGCCTCCTCCCGATCCACGAATTGATCCCGATCGAGTCAGTCACTTTATCCGCTACAATTATGTTTACGTCATCCCCCTCACCCTCGGTAACATCATTTCCTTCTCCGCAGGCTACCAGCATCCCGGCCAACAAAATACAAAGAAGCAACGACAACCATCTTTTCATAAAAATTCCTCCTAAATCTTATATGATTTTGAATCACTTCATCTGTGATTCCATTATAACATGATAATTTTCTCTTGTATTTAGACAAATTTAACCTTTTTTTGCATATTTTCAACCACGTCTCCTTTTCTCTCCGAATTTAATTTCAAAAATAAATTGCTTAATCCGTTCTTCTTTGTTATAATAAAACAAAAGGGGAGTAAAAACGCAATGCCAGATCTGAAAAACTTCTATAAATTGAATCCATATGTCCGCGAAGCACAGCATATTATCGGAACAAGCGACGATTATTTTGTCCCTTATCGTATCATATACGATTACGAAATCATGTATATCGTTAAGGGAGAACTCACGGTCATGGTCGACAATGAGACTATTACTTCCGAAAAAAACGACTGCATCATCATCCCCCCGTTTTTAAGGCACAAACAGCTCATCGCCGACGGGAAATCCTGTGAATACTACGGGATTCACCTCGATTTCTTTTACGATGAATCCAACACCGATTTTAATTCACAGGAGATATATTCCAAACCCTGCGAACAACGTAAATTCGAAGTACAAGCTGACCCTACCTTGTCCAAGCGAAAAAATTACAGCTTTTCGAGAATCGGCGAATTCGAAAAGTTTACGGTAACCCAAAGCGCACGGTTTGAACGTATTTTTAACGAAATATTTAAATGTTTTCATCAAAAAGATGAACTCTCCGTTTTAGTCATGAAAGCCAACGTTCTTCTCCTGATTCAGACTATCCTTACCGATCTCGTATCCAGCAACGGCGGCGCTCATCAAAATGAAATCGTTTCCAACTTTATTACCTATACAACCAACCACTTCAGCGAAGACATCAATATCACGGAGCTCGCAAAACAATACGGGTTCTCCCCTAATTATTTCAGCAAATTATTTAAAACCATTATAAATAAAACCCCGAAAGAATTCCTTATCAATGTTCGTCTGGATGAAGCCAAAAAACTTTTGAAGCTCGGACTTTATACCGTTTCTGAAGTCTGTACGATGGTCGGCTACGACGACCTTCACTATTTCAGCCGTTTATTCAAACAAAAAGAAGGAATGTCTCCCGCCTTATTTGCAAAACAAGCCTGCGACGAAGAATAATTTTCTTTGTAGATTTTAAACACTCTCATCGTCATTCCTTTTTTAGAAATTGACCCTACAATCTGATACAATTTGCCGAAACATTAAATTTACAAGTGAATGTCTCCCAATGATTTTTCCAAATTTTTTGCTACTGCCGATCTAAAATTTTATCTTTTAGTTTGCGTTTCCCTATATTACTACATATTAAGAATATAAATAAAAAAAGGCCCCGTGAACGATAAAAATCCCGTTCAAACGGAGTCTTTTTTTATTATAATTTAAAAATCTGTTTTGAACAAGCGGGAGCATTTTATTTGGATCTTTCACTTAACGCAAAAAATCCATCAGTATCGAATTCTGGACATATAAATATTCATCCTTAATGTGTACTCTGCCGTTTTCACAAACGAGATATTCAACGTTCTTTTTCAGCGGCTCAAAAAAATCTACGGGGAAATCCGTGCCGAACGTGTTCTTATACTTTGCAAGGCTCAGCCCTTCGCTCGTGCGCAGAGCAAGCATCACCATTTCGAATTTCGCATCTTCCCCTTCGATCACCGCGTCATCCACGACAGGATAATAATTGGTCATGATACATTTTATATAATCGTCGAGATCGCGCGTGTTCGTAAACCTTCTGTTGTTCATAAACGAGCTCGCAGATACCCCGAACCCGATGTACTCGCCTCTGCGCCAATAATTCAAATTATGGCGAGATTCAAACCCAGGCTTTGAAAAATTGGAAACCTCGTAGCGATAAAAACCTTTCTCTTTCAGATAATTCCACGCCTTTTCATACTGATCCGCCACCTCGTCCGAATCGGGCAATTCCCCGTTCAGATAGTCCGAATAGATCGGCGTTCCGTCCTCCGGCGTCAGCGCGTACATGGAAATGTGCTTCGCCCCGCACTTTACGGCAAGATCGACGGATGAAAAAATATCTTGCTGCGTCTGATTTTTGAGCCCGATCATAATATCAGCACTTAAATTTTCTCCTTGCAGCAGCGCACTCGTTTTCACGAAATCCTCTGCCGTGTGGATGCGCCCGATATCTTCCAAAATCGCATCGTTCGCCGATTGCAGGCCGATCGAAAAGCGGTTGATCCCCGCCTTTTTATAAAGGGAAATCTTTTCCTTGTCAGCCGTACCGGGGTTGATCTCGATCGTAACTTCCGCATTTTTTGCAAGGTTGTATTCCGATCGGATCAGATTCATGCACCCGACAATCGACATAGCATCGATCACGGACGGCGTACCGCCCCCGAAATAGACCGTATCAAACAGTTTGCCTTTGAGTTCCTTCGCGCGAAGTTTCATCTCCTTATACACGCACGCCATGTATGCATCGGCAAGACCGAGTTTACTCGGATACGAAGTAAAATCACAATACCTGCACTTCGATTTACAAAACGGAATATGAATATAGATTCCGGCCACCGTAATTCACCTCAATTTATCGCTGATTATGTCAGACATACTACATCGTAAAAAATCAAAACCCGTATTTTGCAAGGTCGACATAGTACATATGATCGGCGCGTTTCTCTGCAAAAACGCCTTCTTTTTCCAATAAGTCTTTCTGCACTTCAGGCCCGCCGAACGCAAACCCGGGCGCCAGTCTGCCCTCCCGATTCACAACCCTGTGACACGGAATGATCCCCGGCATCGGGTTTACGTGCAGAGCATATCCGACCGCACGGGAAGAACGTGGCGAACCGCACGCCCGCGCAATCTGCCCGTACGTAGCCACCCTTCCGCAAGGAATTTTTTTTACGCATTCGTAGACCCGATCAAAAAAATTCTTTTCCGAAATCTCTTGCATGAGCGTACCCTTCCTTACCCGCAATACACCGATTCTCGTTTGGTGCTATTGTTCAAAAAAAAATCTTAAAGTTTCCCGCTTCGCGTTTTACTTTTCAAAGGCATAGCTTTCCAAAAGTGACAAAACGCCGTCGAAACTTTCGCAGGACAAGACGTTTTCCGGTACCTGCGCATGCAAGCGGTTGAGCCAGACGGAATCGATGCCCGCACCGCGCGCTCCGAAATAATCGTTGCGGAGCGAATCTCCGACGTACACGGCATCCTCTGCTTTTATGCCGAAGACTTTCAATCCCTTTTTAAAGATGCCCTTCCGCGGTTTGTATTCGCGCGCGTCTTCGCTCGTGTAAAACCCACGTATGGGAAGCGCGTATTTTTTGATCATCTCGCCAAGCTCTTTCGTGTCGATATTGGACAGGATATAACACGGAAGCGGACACACCCGCAAAAAGCGCAACGCGTCCTCAAACGGTTCGGATGTGAGCGAAAAACGAATGACCAACTTTACAAGCGCATCCTTGTCTACCTTGACGCCCGTACTCTTTTCCATGTTTTCAATCGCCACACCATACAGCGTTTTCTGCGCCTTGAAATTCTCACCGTAAGCGGCATCGCACAAAGAAGCGATGTTCTGCCACCACATCCGATGAATTTCCTCCGTGGAGCATGTTGCGCCGCACTTGTGAAATTCCGCGGCGATCTCATCCAAAAGCCGATACCCTTCATGTACGACCGTGCCGTAAAAATCCAATATGACAGCTTTTTTCATTTTTACACCTTGCAGTACGTTTTTAAGAAGAAAATTAGCTATTTATGTCTGACATAGTACTTCACAATCGCGGACAAAATAAATTTTTGTATGCGATTTCATGCTTTTTATAGAAAATAAGAACAAATTAGACAAAGCATAAAGGGTTAAATAATATGCGCAAATCTGCTGTATTTTTTATTTGTTTGTCTTCAAAATTGACATAAATACTTCGCTCGGCACTTCTACGGAGCCTATGCTGCGCATGCGCTTTTTGCCCTCTTTCTGTTTTTCCAACAGCTTCTTTTTACGGGTAATGTCTCCCCCGTAGCACTTGGCAAGAACGTCTTTGCGCACTGCTTTTACCGTCTCGCGCGCGATCACTTTTCCTCCGACAGCCGCCTGGATAGGAATTTCAAAGAGCTGACGGGGAATCGCTTCTTTCAGATTTTCCGCCAATTCTCTGCCGCGCGGATATGCCCTGTCTTTATGGACGATCATCGAGAGCGCGTCGCACACTTCCCCGTTGAGCAGGATATCAAGCTTGACAAGGTCGCTCTTTTCGTAACCGATCAGTTCGTAGTCAAAGCTCGCATATCCCCTCGTCCGCGACTTAATCTGATCGAAAAAGTCATAAATAATTTCGTTAAGCGGCAGCGTATACAACAGCTTTACCCGCTTTTCGTCCAAGTAAGTCATGTCCTTGAACACGCCGCGCTTGTCCTGGCAAAGATCCATGATCGAGCCGATGTATTCGGGCGGAGAAAAGATCTCGACCTTCACCATCGGTTCTTCCATGTAATCGATGTCGGCAGGATCGGGCAGATGCGAAGGATTGTCCACAAAAAACTGCTCGCCGTCCGTCTTGTGCACGAGATAGGATACACTCGGTGCCGTCGTGATGATATCCAGGTTAAACTCGCGCTCGATCCTCTCCTGTATGATCTCCATGTGTAAAAGTCCCAAAAAACCGCAACGGAAACCGAACCCGAGCGCGACCGACGTATCCGGCTCGAACAACAGCGAAGCATCGTTCAGCTGCAATTTTAAGAGCGCGTCTTTCAGATCGTTGAATTTGCTCCCGTCCAGCGGATATATCCCGCAAAACACCACCGATTGCACTTTTTTATAACCGGGCAAAGGCTCCGCCGCAGGGTTTGCCGCGTCCGTCACCGTATCGCCCACCGCGACGTCCTGTATGCTCTTGATGCTCGCCGCAATGTAGCCGACTTCCCCTGCGCGCAAAATTTCTTTCGGGGTGAGTTTCGGGTTGAACGCCCCCACTTCCGTCACTTCGTACTGCTTGTCCGAACGGAATGTGCGGATCACGTCCCCGACTTTGACTTGCCCGTCTTTCAGCCGCACAAACAATATGACACCTTTATAGTTATCATAATAACTGTCGAAGATCAGCGCTTTGAGCGGTGCGTCCGTATCTCCGTCCGGCGAGGGAATGTATTGCACGATCTTTTCCAGAATATCGCGTATGTTCGTCCCTTCTTTTGCGGAGACACAGGGCGCATACGACGCATCCAGCCCTATGACCTCTTCGATTTCTTTTCTCGTGCCCTCGATATCCGCCGATTGCAGGTCGATTTTGTTGATGACGGGTATGATCTCCAGATCGTTTTCCAGCGCAAGATAGACGTTTGCGAGCGTCTGCGCTTCGATACCCTGCGTCGCGTCGACTACCAAAATCGCCCCCTCGCACGCCGCCAGCGATCTAGATACTTCGTACGTAAAGTCCACGTGACCCGGCGTATCGATCAGATTCAGTTCGTATTCGTTGCCGTCATCCGCCTTGTAGTACATGCGCACGGGCGTTAATTTGATCGTGATGCCACGCTCGCGCTCCAAGTCCATGGAGTCTAAAAGCTGATCTTCCATATCGCGGCTGGACACCTGGCCCGTCAGTTCCATCAATCGGTCTGCAATCGTGCTCTTCCCGTGATCGATGTGCGCTATGATACAAAAATTTCGGATAAATTTACTCGGTTTCGCCATTCCTGTGTCTCTCCACGCGGTTTTACCCCGCTCTTACGTCATTTCCTTTCCATTATATAAAATATCGCGCGTTTTTGCAATTATTTTAAGAGGTTCTTACCCCTTACCTTTCCTTCGGTTTCATACGGAATGCAAGGAGGCGGAATACCTCTTCGTAATACGCCGTGTCCCGCAAATCGAAGGACAACGTCTTTCTTCCGTTTTTCTCCGCGACCGTATCGAACGTCCATTGAATGCCCGCCTTTGAAAAAGTATTTCTCTCCCTTTCAAAGCGTTCCATCTCTTTCTTCCCGAAGCCGAATCTGAGCTCAAACAGATCCAACACCATTCCGATACTGCACAGAGCCTTCCCCTTGACGTGGAACCTGTAAAACAGTCTCCATCGGCTGTCGCCCGCGCTCCATTCCCCTTCCGCATCGTAGCGGGAGCGGATATCCTCGCAGACTTTCTGAAAGCGTGAGTACTCCTTCTCGCCCAAAATCTGCCTTGCAAGCTGTTCGCCCTCTTCGTCCGACACGGGCTGGTATTGCTTGCGCGGAACCAGCGACCGCCGCATGATATACGCCTCTTCCTGCGTATACGTTTTCGGGTCGATCTTCAATAGCAGTTTCTGCTCGTCTGTATATCTTTCGTTACGCATCCGTTTTCCCCACATCAATCCGGATTTTTCACCGCGCGCAAAAGCGCGTCCCTCTCCGCACTCTTTGCGCCTTTTTTCAAAAGCAATACGTATTCCGTGTTTTTCCGCTCCCGCAGCGGCGCGTTTGTCAGCTTCTGCGGTGCAAGGGCGAGCGTCTTCGCAGACGCACAGATCTTGTTCACGATGCTTTCGTGCAATTTTTTATCCTTCACGATCCCGTGCTTGTCCTGCCCCTTTCCGCAGCATTCAAACTGCGGTTTGATCAGCACAAACGCGCGGCCGCCTTCTTCCAAAAGCCCGGCTATGACGGGCAAAATATATTCGAGCGATATGAAGCTCAGATCGGCCGTCACAACGTCCGCCTGCTCGGGGAAATCTTCCTTTGTCAGATACCGCGCATTCCTGCGGTCCATCACCCGCACCCGCGGATCTGCCGCCAGCGCCGCATCCAACTGACTTTCCCCGACGTCCACCGCATAGACGCATTTCACGCCGCTCTTTAAAAGACAGTCGGTAAACCCGCCCGTACTGGCTCCGAGATCGATACATACGCACCCTTTTACCTCTTCCGAAAAGTCTTCGAGCGCCTTGTATAGTTTGAACCCGCCTTCCGATACGAAAGAAACCTGCTCCTGCAAAATTTCGATCTGATCCGCTTCCGTCACTTCCTGCGATGCCTTGCCTGCCTTTCCGTTTACAAGAACGCGCCCTCTTTCAAGGGCGCGCGCAGCTTTCGTCCGGGACGAAAATCCGTGCCCGGCCAAATATTTATCCAATCGCATCGTCACGCCTCTCTGCTTCGGACGTACGTCGTCAATTCCTGCAAAAACGAACACTCATACGGCAATTCATTCAGAATCTTTTGGCACAGGCCGCAATAATAATCCGCCAGCTCCTCGCTCTTTTCTTTTCCGAATAAATTTACACTGGATATCTTCCGCTCTTGTTCGTCCTTTCCGACCGTCTTGCCGAGTTTTTCAAAATCGCCCGTGTAGTCCAGCAGATCGTCCGTGATCTGAAATAAAAAACCGAAATTTTTCCCAAACTCGTTCAAAAGCGCTATGATGTTCTCGTCCGCATCGTATACGTACGCGGGCACCGTGACGGCACTCATGATCATTTTCGCCGTCTTGTTCAGAATGATAAACTCCGCTTCCGCTTTGCCTGCGTCCTCTCTGCCCTGCCAGAACAGATCCGCCGCCTGCCCTGCAACCATGCCCGCGGCACCCGCGTTTTTGCACAGCACGGCCGCGGCCGTACGATAGCTTTTGCCCTTGTTGCACTCTTCAAAGCACAGCCCGTACGCTTCGTTCAGCAGCGCATCTCCCGCGAGGATCGCCTGCCCTTCCCCGAATTGCTTGTGATTGCTCGGCTTTCCCCTGCGGAAATCATCGTTGTCCATCGCAGGCAGATCGTCGTGAATCAGCGAATACGTATGGATCATTTCGATCGCCAAAGCAAAATTTGTAACGTCCTGTATCTTTCCGCCCAGCATTTGCGCCGTCACAAACATAAGCACCGGACGAAGGCGCTTCCCCCCGATCTTTAAAGAATACTGCATGCTCTCGCTCAGAATCTCCGGTTTAACCTGCATGTTCTGCAGATATTCCGCGAGAATCTCTTCAAACAAGAGCCGCAGTTCTTCCATCCTTTGTTCAAATTTCGTTTCCAAATGTTCAGCTCCTTGTCGCGGCAATCACGGTATTGTAAAGCAGCATCGTAATGGTCATCGGCCCGACTCCGCCCGGCACGGGCGTTATGTAGGAAGCCTTGTCCTTCACGCGTTCGAAATCTACGTCCCCGCAGAGTTTTCCGTTTTCGTCGCGGTCCATCCCGACGTCGATCACGACCGCACCCTCTTTTACCATGTCTTCCGTCACAAACTTCGCACGCCCGATCGCAACGACCAGAATATCCGCTCCCGCACAGACCTTCTTTAAATTCTTCGTCTTGCTGTGGCATACCGTCACCGTGGCGTCCGCATTCAGAAGCAACATCGCCATCGGCTTGCCGACTATGTTCGACCTGCCCAAAACGACCGCCGTTTTCCCCTTCGGCTCGATGCCGTATTTTTCCAGCAACTTCATCACGCCGAACGGCGTGCAGGCTACGATCGTCTCCCTGTTCATCGCAAGATTGCCCACGTTCTCCGCACAAAATCCGTCTACGTCCTTTGCGGGCGGGATCCTGCGCAGAATTTTCTTTTCGTCGATGTGCGCGGGAAGCGGCAGCTGCACCAAAATTCCGTGCACGTTCTGCGACGCCACCAGCTCGTCAATCAGAGAGCTCAGCTGCGCCTCGCTCGTCTCTTCGGGCAGATGATAGGAAAACGACTTGATGCCCACCTCTTCGCAGGCCTTGATCTTGTTCCGCACATACACCTTGGAAGCCTGGTTTTCTCCCACAAGCACGACCGCAAGCCCGATCTCTTTTCCGCGCTCCTGCTTAAATTGCTCCGCCTTTTCACGGATCTGCGCGCGGAGTTCGCCCGCAAGCGCCTTTCCGTCAATGATCTGCGCCATCTTTCGTAACCTCCTTCATATATGCCCCCAACACTCCGTTCACGTACCCGACACTCTTTTCCGTCGAATATTTGCGGGCAAGACCTACCGCCTCGTCTATGCTGACGATCGCAGGCACGTCCTCGATATACTTCATCTCCGCCATCGCCATGAGCAACAGGCTCTTGTCAACGGGGAAAATCCGCTTTTCCGAAAATCCGATCGAAAAGCGGTTCAATGCCTCCGTCAGTTCCTCGCGATGATCCCGCACACAGTCCAGCAACCGGTCTGCGTATGCGGACTCTTCTTCGTCCAACGAAAACGCCTTGTATACCCCGCGCTGAAACTCCGCAGGCTCCTCCGCCTGGAACAACGATGCAAAAATTACCTTAAATGCGCATTCGCGCGCTTTACTTCTCATAATGTGCGTCCCTGTAAAAACTTAATATTTCCCCCCGAAAAGATTCCGAGGGGAAACACCTTGCAATTTTGTTTATTGTTCGACTGCGTGATCCAAAAACTCAACGCCGACTACATAAACGTCAACCTTGGCAACCTTATACTTTGTCATGGCCTCTACGTTATGCTTGACAGATTGCTGGATCTTGAACGCAACCTCGGGAACATTGTACCCGTAATCCACTTTGACGGAAATATCGGCGTAGATGCCTTCCTTTTCAAAATACAGCTTTAAACCGCGCTTTTTCCCTTGAAGCAGTTCCACCCCTTCAATTTCCGTGACGGCAAGACTGATGATCCCGCTCACTATGCCGGAATTATAGGATACTTTCCCTTTTTGACCGTCGGACGGAACACGTTTGAAAAGTGCCATTGTAGCTCTCCAAGAATTTTCTTACGTATATTATACCACATTTTTAGAAATTTGAACAGTATTTTTATTAAATTTCCGCCTGAATCGGCATAATATTTACATTCGCCGGATCACACCCCGCTTCTTCCGTCAAAATATTGTAGATCGAAAGAAAATCATTGTACGCAAGTTCGCTCGCATTGACAAATACGTTGACATTGTCCGAATCCATGCCGATGCTCACGACCGCATCCGTGTACCCCAACGACTTGATGTACGTTTCCAGCAAAAGCTCGCGCTCCATCATCTCCACGATCTGCAGCTTCAGAGACATCGCCTCTTCGTACGCATCACTCCCCGCTTCCGTGCTTTCCAGAATGGAATCCAGCTGCAAAATCTCTTCGTTGCGCGTCGTCGTGCGCTCCGTCCTGTACGACGTAAAATAATTCGCCGCCGTCACTTCTCCCGCGTCCGCACTCCCGTCAAGGCTCCCCGCCAACACAAAGTTGAACACCGCCGTTACCGCCAGCAACAGCACCAGTCCCGTCATAATGACAATCTTCTTGGTTCTCGACATAATTAACACTCTCCTTTTTGATTTATGAATTGCCGCCCATCGTATATACTTTGATTATGCTTTGGTTGATATTTAACACGGACGCCGCCGCTTCCAGAAGGTTGAAACGCACGTTCAAATCGTCCGCACCCTCCGCCACGATCAGCACTCCCGTTATTTCCGGCTTCCGCTCTTCCAATACGATCGGTTCCCCGCCCGACAGAATCGGGGTCGTCGTCACCGTACCGTCCTCCGCCTGCTCCGTTTCCACCGCCAATACCTTTTCCCCTTCCGACGCAACCGTCACAAACACACTCACTTCCCCCGCGCCTGCCATCTTCGAAAGCACCTCCCCCAGACGCGCTTCCAGCTCCCGCTCGTACGCGGCGCTCCCTTCCGCATCCTTCGAAGCATCTTTCTCGGTAAACGTCGTGAATACGATCGCCGCAACAACAAGAATCAATATTATAACGACTACGATCTCAAAAAATTTCCCGCTCTTTATCTTCTGACCGAGCTTCGCCGCTTCACTCATACACTTCCACCTCCGCTTCCGCATAGATCCCGGCGACACACTCTTTCACTTGCTCTATAACATTTATATGCTCGTCTTCGCCGTATATTCCGAAATTTTCAACTTTCACCGTAACTTTTGTAACATGATACGCATATTCGGCATATTCCCACGCGATCTCTGCTTTTACGACAATTTCCAGCTCCTCCCCGATCCGCTCTTGCAGAATCTTTGCTTCCTCTTCGGCGCGCCTGTCAAACATATAGCCGATAAAATCACCGTCCAGTTCCCCTTCCTGCGAAATCACGGGGATCTGCCCCTCCCCGCCGAGAAATCTGCCCAGCATCTTCGGCAGTGGCAGCAGCATTACGAGCAGACAGAACAGCTTCAATATCCCGCCGATAAATTTCCCTGTCTTGCCGTCCGGCAAAAGTATGACCGCCACCGCCGATACCAAAACCGCTCCGCTGACGGATAAAATATATGCTTCCATTTCTAAAATAATGTGTTCGAAGAACAGATCAACAGCAGTACCGTTATAAAATACATGAACCCCACCGCCAGCAGTCCCGCCGTAAAATAATTGACCGTGCCCGACAGCGACGACAAAAAATCAGAGATCCCCGCGTCGCCGATCGGCTCCGTCACCGCCGCCGCCAGTTTCAAAAATAAATTGTACGCGATCAGCTGCACCAGCGGCACGATCAGCACGATCACAAGCAGAAAGATCCCGCACGAACCCACCGAATTTTTGATCAGTACGCTCCCCGCGATCACGAGATCAAACCCGCTTCCCAAAAAGCCTCCGATGATCGGCACCGTGTTGCTCACCGCATATTTCGCCGCCTTGAACGATAAACCGTCATAGGTCGCCGACGTGATCCCCTGCACCGTCAAAAATACCGTAAACGCCGTCAGCGATAACCCCAACACCCATTTGATCACCGACGCGAACAGATTCGAAAAGTTCTTCAGCTTTATTTCATGGCTCATGTTCCCTACCATATTCAGAACACAGATCATCGCCGCCAACGGAAACACGATCCCCGCCACAATATCCACAATGATCTCGCTCAAAAACAGCACAGCCGGCTGATAAACCGCCACCGACACACTCCCGCCGCTCGTCGCGATCAGCGTTAAAAGTACGGGGAATATCGCCTGCATCTGCGCTTGCAGCGAATCCACCGTATCCCCGCAATCGCGCACGATCTCGGTAAGCGTGGAGAGAATCAACACGAGCACCGCCGAATACCCTACAAAAAATATCATTTTCGACGTCCCGTTCTGCGCTACCGAGCTTTTAAACCTGCCTAAGATCCCGCACAGCACCGACACCGCGCAGATCACGCAAAATACCGGCAAAAGCCCCGAAATCTGATTGAAAAACAGTCCCGAAAGAGAGGATAGGATCCCCGCATAATCCAGCGAATAGTCCCCCGAAAGCAGCGATTTCAGCTTTGTCGTAAAATCACTCCCGAACGCTTCCCGCTGCTCCTCCGTCAGAGAGTTCAGATATTTTTCAAGCTCTTCCGTGTCCAGATGATCGATCGTCTCCTCCATGCTCCCGTTCAGGTCTTCCGCTCCTTCCGCAAACGCCTGCGTGAACAGATTCCCCGCCGCAAACAACAGGATCACGAGCAACCCCGTCAATACCCGAATACGCGTTTTCCTTCTCATACCAGCTCCAAAAAACTGCCGACCAACGAAACCAGCGTCTGCACGATCGGCACCGAAACCGTGAATATGATCACCTTCCCCGCAAATACCAGCTTGTCCGCCACACTCTTCGACCCGAAATCTTCCACGACGCCCGCCGCAAATTCCACCAGATATCCGATCGCAATGATCTTGAGTATTATGCGGATCAGCGCGCTGTCTATCCCCGTCTTCTCCCCGATCTCTTGAAAGATCCCGAACGTCCCCCACAGTATGTCCAAAGAAAAAATCAGAATGATCACACACCCCGCTACCGTCACCGCAAACGATAACTCCGGCTTCGTGCTCCGCAACAAAATCGCCGCGATCGCCGTCACCAACCCTACCCCGATAATCCGTATCAGTTCCATACTCAGAATAAATCAAACATGTTCCGCACGGAATCAAATAAATCCACGACCATGTCCAGCACAACCGTCAGCACAATCACGAGCCCCGCAAGACTTACGATCGTCGCAATGTCGTCCCGATCGGATTTCTTCAATATCTGGCAAAGGATCGTCACGATCAGACCGATCGCCGCAATCTTGAATATGACGTCTATCTCCATCTTTCCCTTCTCCTCAAACGATCAGCACGACCAGGATTAACCCCGCCAAAAAGCCGAGCTTTATATACAGCGAAAAATACTTTCGGTATATCTCTTCGGCTTTCTGCTTCTTTCCCGCTATCTCCTCCCGCATCGCCGATAAATACGTCCGCTGCGACGCCGCGTCGCTTTTACCGATCATGCGGAAATAATCTCCCAAAAATTTGCGCTCGTCTTCGCTCAGATACGCAATGTCACACCCCTCGTCCCCGTTGTCAAAACGCGCGTCCCGCTTGATCTCCAGCATGTGCCTGAAATCTCCGCAGAACGTGTACTTCTCCATAAAAGCAGGCAGCGGTATCCTCGTATAGCTGACCTCGTTCACGAGCCGCTCGTTGAAAAGATTCAAATTGTAATAGAACTGCATCCGCATCCGATACTTCCTCGTCAGAAGCCACGCAAGCAGCACGCACAGCCCCACCGCACCGATACAGAGTATAAATTTGATCATACCGTCTTTACCGCAACCCGCTTCCAGTCCGCGTCGTATATCTCCGAAACTTGCCCCAGCCCGTCTGCTGAAAGAAAAATATAATAGGCAAAGATCCGCTCTTGCAGCGCCCGCGACAAGACGGGCGAACTTTTCAGGCTCTCCGCATCCCTGCAATGCGCCGTCGCAATCACTTCCACCCCGCCGCGCACGCAGGCCGCCGCCGCTTCGATCTCCTCCGTCCCCACCAGCTCGTCCGTCACGATCAGGTCGGGCCGCATGGCGCGCACCGCCGACGTGAACGCGTCTTTCTTGTCCGAATAGCGTATCACGTCCGTAAATGCTCCCGTATCCAACGAAAAATCACGGTATGCCGCGCTGATCTCGTTCCGCTCGTCGTTGATCAGTATATTGATCAGATTTCTGCCCGCGATCAGCCGCGTAAGATCGCGCAGGATCGTAGTCTTCCCTCTCCCCGGTGCCGACAAGAGAAGTACGCTGCACACTTTCCCGCGAAAACACGTCCTGTAAACGGTCTCCGCACACCCGCGTATCTCGTGCGGCACCCGAATGTTCAGAGACGTCACTTCCTTGATCGTGTACGCCGTACCGTTTTCATAGACAAAAACACCCGCCAGCCCGATCCGCTCGCCGCCCGCACCCGTCAAAAATCCCTGCCGTAATTGCTCCGTCACCGAATACACCGAAAATTCGCTCGCCCGATAAATGATCGTCTCAATATCCGCATAACTCGCTATCAGCGCGCTCGAAATATGCTCCGTTACCCCGCATACCCCCAAAAACTGATACGTACCGCCGTAATTGATCACCACAGGCTTGTTGGCCCGCACCCGAAGCTCGTATACAAGATTCATGTTGACGCCCCGAAGAGCGGCTTTCAGATTGTCCGTCAGAAAATCCAGCATATCCCCACCTCTGCCTGTCCACAGGCTTATTTATATATATTTGCTTTCCCTCCCCGTTATGACTCTCCCGCCTCCTCTTTTTTCTGTCCCGCCCTGCTGACCTTTCCCCGCGCCCGTTTGCCTTTCCGAAAATTTTGCCGCAAACATAAGAGCGCCGCGCCTTGCAAAAATTTGCAAGGCGCGGCGCTCTTTAAAATGCGGATATACGTTACCTTCCTGCCCCTTTCGTCTGCCGCGATGACCGGCCCGTCGGCAATTTTCGGCACGCTGACAGTTTCGAAAGCAAATTTTATCGGCAGGAAGGCCGTTTTTTATCAAAATTCCGACGATGTATTTTATTTAGAAGCGCGTAAATGACAAAAAACAGCAAGCGGCAGAGCGTCGGAAAAGCTGCCTACGCGCGAAATGATCGGAAAAGCGGCTTTCCGCAAAGCGATCGGCAAGGGGGCGTTCTGCAAAAAATTTGCGGAACGCCCCCTTTATAAAGTATAAAGAGGGAACGGTGTCCGTTCCCTCTTTCGTATTATTTTGCGTATTCCACTCCGCGGAATTCGCGGATGACATTGACCTTGATCTGCCCGGGATATTCAAGTTCCTGCTCGATCTTTTTCGCAATGTCTTTCGCGAGGAAAAGCGTATGCGCGTCGTCGATCTGCTCGGGTTTTACGATCACGCGGACTTCGCGTCCAGCCTGGATCGCATAGCTCTTGTCGACGCCCTTGAACGAAGATGCAATCGCTTCCAGCTGTTCCAGACGCTTCACGTAGTTCGTGCTCGTCTCCCTGCGCGCGCCGGGACGTGCGCCCGAAATCGCGTCCGCCGCCTGCACCAGGACAGCTTCCACCGTCTTCGGCTCTACGTCGCCGTGATGCGCCAAAATCGCATTGACAACGTTGTTGCTTTCCTTGTATTTCTTGGCGATATCCGCACCGATCTGGATATGCGTGCCTTCCTGCTCATGGTCTACCGCCTTGCCGATGTCGTGCAAAAGCCCTGCACGTTTCGCAAGATTTACGTCCAACCCAAGCTCCGCCGCCATGATGCCCGCCAGCTGCGCCACCTCGATCGAATGCTTGTATACGTTCTGTCCGTAACTGGTTCTGTATTTCAGTCTGCCCAGCAATTTGATGATCTCGGGATGCAGTCCGAAGATACCCACTTCAAACATCGCCGCTTCGCCGTTTTCCTTGATCTGCTGGTCGAGTTCCTTGCGGACTTTCTCCACCGTCTCTTCGATTCTTGCAGGATGAATGCGCCCGTCGCTGATCAGCTTCTCTAAAGCCAGACGCGCAACTTCCCTGCGCACGGGATCAAATCCCGACAAAATCACGACTTCCGGCGTATCGTCGATGATCAGCTCGATCCCCGTCGCATTCTCCAATGCACGGATATTCCTGCCCTCACGCCCGATAATACGCGCTTTCATGTCGTCGTTCGGCAACGGCACGACCGATACCGTTATCTCGGAAGCATGATCGCTCGCACAGCGCTGGATCGCAAGGCTTATGATCTTCTTCGCGTTCTGATCCGCCTCATCCTTCGCCTGCTGCTCTATGTTGCGTACCTGCACCGCCACATCGTGACGCGTCTCTTCCAGAATGTTCTCCGTCAGCGCTTTCTTCGCTTCTTCCCGCGTCAGTTGCGCTACCTTCTCCAATTCCTGCAGCATCAGATCATGCTGATGATTGACTTTTTCCTGCATCTTCTTGATCTCGCCTTCCTGGCGGACAAGATTCTTTTGCTGCTGCTCCAAAGCGTCCGACTTCTTCTGCAGAGAATCTTCCTTTTTGTCAAGGTTGTCTTCCTTCTGCATGAGCCGCTGCTCCGCTTTCTGCAATTCCAGCTTCTTTTCTTTGCTTTCCCGTTCGAATTCGTTCCTTAACTTTAAGTCCTGTTCCTTAGCCTCTAAAATAGCTTCTTTCTTTAATGCCTTCGCGTCGTTTTCCGCTTCGTCCAGCATTAATTTGATTCTTTGATTGACCTCTCCCACTTTCTTTTCGGTCAGCTTCTTATAAAGCCAGCTACCGATAAAAAAGCAGGCAGCACCAACGGCCACTATAGCGACGGCAAGCACGATCACGACCCACAGGGGCGCCGTTGCTGCCAGAAACAGGGAGCTTAAATTCGCTGTCAACATCGAATAGCCTCCTGTACAATGAACTTAAATATAAACTCGGTCTGCACCCCTTCCGCTCCTTTGCCTTTTGCATTTTCTGCATATTCTCACAAATTTGCGTATGGGCACATTCCTATATTTATACCTATTTTATTATAACGTATTTTTATACAAAAGTCAACGCTATCTCAAAAATTTACGCCCCCGACACGAAAAAAGTTCCCGCCTTCCCGCGGGAACTTTTTTCTTTATAAATTTTCCGTTTCCTTAATCCAAAGCGCCGCCACGGCGTCCGAAGGCATGCGCCAATCCCCGCGCGGCGACAGCGTCACCGAACCGATCTTTACCCCGTCCGGCAGACACGAACGCTTGAATTGCTGCGAGAAAAACCTTCTGTAAAAATTCAGAAGCCACTTTTTCAGAACGGCATCGTCGTATATATTGCAAAATACATTCTTCGCGAGATAAAACACCTTCGAAGGCGGGAATCCCCAGCGGATCGCATAATACAGATAAAAATCATGCAATTCGTACGGGCCCACGAGCTCTTCCGTCTTTTGCACGATCTTGCCGTCTTCCGGAGGCAAAAGCTCGGGACTGATCTCCGTGTTCATGATGCCTTCGAGCGCGCGTTCTGCCTTTCCGCCCAGCCTCTTCGCTTCGTGCGCGATCAGAAACTTCACCAGCGTCTTCGGCACGCTCGCATTCACGCCGTACATGGACATATGATCCCCGTTGTACGTCGCCCAGCCCAACGCCAGTTCGCTCAGATCCCCCGTGCCGATCACCAGTCCGCCTTTGTCGTTCGCAAGATCCATCAAAACCAGCGTGCGCGTGCGCGCCTGCGCATTTTCATACGCCGCGTTGTGTACCGACTCATCGTGCCCGATGTCTTTAAAGTGCCGTCGCACCGCTTCCCCGATCGGAACGGTACGATACGTCACGCCCAATTCTTTCATCAGCCGCAGCGCATTGTTCTTCGTCTTGCTCGTCGTCCCGAAACAAGGCATCGTCACCGCCAGGATATCCTTCCTGTCCTTTTTCAGCGCGTCGAACGCGCGCACCGTGACCAAAAGCGCAAGCGCGCTGTCCAGTCCGCCCGAAATACCGATCACGGCCGTCTTCGCGCCCGTATGTTCCAGACGCTTTTTCAGTCCCGCCGCCTGCATGGTAAGGATCAGTTCCGCGCGCCCGTACAGCTGCGCTTCCCCTTGCGGCACGAACGGGAACCGCGGGAATTTCCGCGTGAGCGCAGACCAATCGCTCCCCGCCGAAAACGCGACCGATTCGTACCCTTCCAACGACTCCGTATCGTAAAAGGTGTTGATCCTGCGCCGCTCGTATGCCAATTTGCGGACGTCGATCTCCGATACCGCCAGCCCGCTCCCCGCAAACGGCTCGTTCTCACACAGAAGTTCGCCGTTTTCGCAGATCATGTTGTGACCGGAAAACACCATGTCCGTCGTCGACTCGCCTTCGCCCGCGTCCGCATAGACGTACCCGCACACCGTTTTGGCCGATTGCGCTTTGACGAGCAGCCGCCTGTATTCCGCTTTGCCCGCCGTCTCGTCGCTCGCCGACAGGTTCACGATGATATTCGCCCCCGCCAACGCATGCGACACGGAGGGCGGCGCGGGTACCCACAGATCTTCGCACAGCTCCGCCGCGACCGAAAAATCCGGCTCGCTCTCCGAACGCAATACGATCTTCCTGCCGAACGGCACTTCGTAACCGTCGAAAACGACCGTTCTGTTTTCGCCTACATACGGCTGAAAATTGCGCTTTTCATAAAATTCCGCATAGTTCGGCAGATGCCGCTTGGGAATCAGCGCGATCACTTTTCCGCCGTTTACCGCCGCCGCACAGTTATACAACACGCCGTCCGTCTTGAACGGTACCCCGACAAAAATCAGGGCATTGTAGTTTTCCGTCTGCTTTGCAACCTTCTTCAACGCCTCCATGGCGCCCTGCAGGAGCACGTCCTGCCCGAACAGGTCGCCGCAGGTATAGCCGCATACGCACAGCTCCGGAAATACCAGCAGTTCCGCGCCCGCTTTCTCCGCTTCCGCACAGCAGCGCACGATCGACTCCGCGTTAAACTCCGTGTCCGCGACCCTGATCTGCGGCGTCGCCGCCGCAACTTTGATAAATCCGTACTTCATCGGAAATTATTCTTCCTCACCCTCTTCGCCGTCCTCTTCTTCCACGGGCTCGTCTTTGGCAGGTTTATATGCCGCACGGATCTTCGCTTCGATCTCCGCCGCTTTCTCCGGATTGTTTTTCAGCCATTCACGCATGCGCTCTCTGCCCTGCGCCACTTTCTCCCCGCCGTAAGAGAACCACGCGCCGCTCTTTGCGATCACGTCGCACGCGCAGCCGAGGTCGATCAGGCACCCTTCCTGCGAAATGCCCTCTCCGTAAAGTATGTCAAATTCCGCCGTCTTGAACGGAGGCGCAAGCTTGTTCTTCACGATCTTCGCCTTCGTGCGGTTACCCATAATCCCTTCGCTGTCCTTCAACGCGTCCGCCTTGCGCACGTCGATACGCACGCTGGCATAGAATTTCAGCGCTTTGCCGCCCGGCGTCGTCTCCGGATTCCCGAACATGACCCCGACTTTTTCACGCAGCTGGTTGATGAATATCACGCACGTGTGCGATTTGTTGATGATACCCGTCAGTTTGCGCAGCGCCTGCGACATAAGCCGCGCCTGCAACCCGACGTGCGAATCGCCCATGTCGCCCTCGATCTCCGCTTTCGGCGTGAGCGCCGCCACCGAGTCGATGACGATCAGATCGACCGCGCCGCTGCGAACCAGCGAATCGGTAATGTCCAGCGCCTGTTCGCCCGTGTCCGGCTGGGACACGTACAGGTTATCCAGATCCACCCCCAGCTTCTTCGCATACACGGGATCCAGCGCGTGCTCGGCATCGACAAATGCCGCAATGCCGCCCATCTTCTGGATCTGCGCGATCGCGTGCAGCGCGACCGTCGTCTTACCCGAAGACTCCGGCCCGTAAATCTCGATGATCCTCCCGCGCGGAAGCCCGCCGATCCCCAGCGCGATATCCAGCGAAAGACAGCCCGTCGGTATCACTTCGATATCCGTGTTGCCAGCCGCATCGCCGAGCTTCATGATGGCTCCCTTGCCATAATGCTTCTCGATCTGCGCCAATACCTGATCCAATGCTTTGAGTTTTTCGTTATCCATGCAAAATCTCTCCGATTATTTTTTTCCGTTATTTGATCTGTTTATACAACAAGAACAGCGCCTGCGTGATCGCCCTATGCGTGATCTGCGCGCGCGTGCCCTTGAACATATACTTGTAAACGTAGATCGCTTCCTTCGTCCCCGCCGCGATATAACAGAGTCCCACGGGCTTATTCGTATTGTCCGATGCGGGCCCCGCGATCCCCGTCGTCGAGAGAACGACCGAACACTCCCCCGTCGCCAAAAGTCCCGCGGCCATTTCATACGCCGTCTCGTCCGACACCGCGCCCTGCTCGTTGAGCGTCTCGGCAAGCACTCCCAGCCGCCTGCGCTTGGAACCGTTTTCATACGCCACGATGCTCTCGAACAAAACTTCGCTCACCCCGGGGATCTCGATCAGCGACGACGCGACCCCGCCGCCCGTGAACGATTCGGCAACGCTCAGTTTCTGCCCGCGCAGCTTCAAAAGCTCGTACACACGCTTGTTGAGCGGCGTATCGTCGATCGCATACACGTAGTCGTTGAGTCCGCCCGCTATGATCCGCTGCGCTTCATCCACCTGCGTTTTGGGCGCATCGCTGTACGATATCCGTATCCGCACGTCTCCGTCTTTTTCCTCAGCCTCGATCGCGGTGTCCTTCGCCGCCGCGCGCGCCTCCTCCAAAACCTTGCTCAAAAGATCTTTCGGCACCCCGCACGCCCGCACAAACACGCTCGCAAAGGTAACCGAATATTTTTCTTTCAGCCAGGGCAAGACCTCGCCGTACACGAGCGTCGACCCTTCCTCGCCGAATGCGAGCGCAAAAAAACATTTTTTGCCCGCTTCCAGCACCGTTCCTTCAAACGAGCTTCCCTTGACAAGCTCGCATACCTTTCCGCGAAGCTCCGCCAAGCGCTCTTGCTCCGCAAACAAAAAGATATTGTCAAAAAAATTTTTGCACTCGATGATCGTCTGTGCAAATTCGTGCGCGTCCCCTTCCGCGAGAATCAGATATTTGTCGATCGGAAAACCTCCGTCCGACAGAATCTGTGCGCTCTCTTCAAATTCGCCGCCACTGAATCTTTTTCTCTTGTTCCGTACAACGATACAGACATTTTTCATTGCCGTGTCTCTTTAAAAACCGCTCTGTTTTTTACGATATATCCTGCGCCCGACCAGATCGTGAGCACCGCCGCGATCCCCAGCGCCACGATGCCGATCCCGTTCAGCACGCGGCTCGCCTGTACGATCCCGAAAAAGTCCGCCCCCGCCAGGAGCATCGCGATCGAAATATCCTGAAACGTCGTCTTGACTTTGCCGACTTTGTCCGCCGCCAGCACAAGCCCCGTCGACGCAGCCACCATGCGGAACCCGCTCACGATCAGCTCGCGCGCCAGAATCACCGCCACGCATACCCCCGCATAGATCAGAACCCAGTCCGCATTCCATAAAACCGTCAGCGTCCCCTGCCGCACCAACAGCAAAATAAACGCCGTCGAAACAAGCACCTTGTCCGCGATCGGATCGAGAAATTTCCCGAGATTGGTCACCAGATTGCGCGAACGCGCGATGTGCCCGTCGATAAAATCCGTGCAGGCCGCCACCACAAAAATGACCGCCGAAATAAAATAATTGTAAGGGATCACGTCCAGAAAAAAGATCACCGCAAACACGGGTATCAGCAATATGCGCGAAAGTGTGATTTTATTGGGCAGATTCATCGTAGTCCTCCGTTTCGCCGTACAGATCGTAGCTGTCCGCTTTTTTTATCAGAACCTTGTACCGCTCGCCTTGTTCCGCCTGCGGCGCAAAGAAATATACCTTTCCGTCAATCTCCGGCGCGCTCCAATACGCCCGCCCTACAAAACATCCTTTGTCGTAATCGATCCCGTCACACAAGACTTCGACCGATTTTCCGACATACCCTCGCAAAAATTCCGACGAAACCTCTCTCTGCACGCGATACAGCGCGCGCATCCTGCGCTCCTTTTCCCGCGCAGGGATCTGCCCTTTCAGCCGGTATGCCGCCGTTTCCGGCTCCCGCGAATAGGCAAAAAATCCACAGTTCGTCAGCTTCGCTTCCCGCAAAAATTCCCCGAGCGCTTCCGATTCTTCCCGCGTCTCCGTAGGAAATCCCGCAATGAACGTCGAACGGATCGCGATCCCTTTCACGCGCTCCCGCAAAGTGCGGATGAGCTCCAGATACTCCGCACGCGATCCCTTGCGGTTCATCAGTTTCAGGATGCGGTCTTCGCTGTGCTGCAACGGTATGTCCAGATATTTGACAAGTTTGTCGTTCTCCGCAAGTTCGCGGATCAGATCTTCCCCGATGACGTCCGGATAACAGTACAACAACCGCACCGACTGTATGTTTTCCAGCGCCGTCAGCCGCCGTATCAGCTCCGTGAATTTGTTTTCTCCGTACAAATCTTCCCCGTAACGCGTCGTGTCCTGCGCGACAAGGATCAGCTCGGACAAGTCCCCGAGCCCCGCCGCTTCCGCAACGAGTTTCTCCATCGGATAGGAACGGTATTTCCCGCGTATCTTCGGGATCAGACAGTAGGTACAATAATTGTTGCACCCGTCCGCGATCTTCAGATACGCATAATGCAGCGGCGTCGTCAGCGTTCTCTGCCCGCCCCATTCGTGCCCGCTGTGCACCATGTTCACGCGGCCTTCCGTATACGAACGCTCGATCGCCTCGATCAGCTTGTCCGCATCGTTACAGCCGAGAAATACGTCCGCTTCCGTCAGCGACGGGAACAGCTCCGCCGAAAATTTTTCCGGCAGACAACCCGTCACCACGATCTTTTCAAGATTGCCGCCCCTGTACGCATCGCAATCCAATACGGTGTCGATCGCTTCCTTCCGCGCCGCATTCAAAAATGCGCAGGTGTTCACGATCAGTACGTTCGCTTCGGCCATGTCGTCCGTGATGCAGTATCCCTTTTCGCGCAATATCCCCAAAAGCCGCTCCGCATCCACCCGGTTTTTGTCACAACCGAGCGAGACCATGCCGAATTTCTTCTTCTCAAGCATCTTTAATCTCCGTAATCACCGTATTTGCTGTCAAATTCTTCCTGCGTCAGAAGCACCTTCCGCGCTTTCGCTCCGTCAAACGCCGAAATGTACCCCATGTTCTCCATCCACTCGATGATCTTGCCCGCCTTCGGATATCCCACCGAACAGCGTCTCTGTATCATCGATATCGACGCCTGGCCGATCGAAACGACATACCGCAGCGCTTCAATGTACACCGCTTCCACACTATCGTCGTCGCCCGAATCGCTTCCGCCCGTACCGCCTTTTTCATTGTTGATATAATCGGCCACCCGATCGTCAAAATACGCTTCGTTGTTCGATTTGATATAATCGACAACCGCTTCGATCTCCGGGTTCGTAACATACGCACCCTGCACGCGCTTCGGGAACGTCATGGACGCAGTCCGATACAACAGATCCCCTTGCCCGAGCAGATTCTCCGCCCCCGATTCGTCCAGAATCGTGCGCGAATCCACTTCCTGCGTGACTTTCAGCGCGATACGCGTAGGCAGGTTGGATTTGATAACGCCCGTAATGACGTTCACCGACGGCCTCTGCGTCGCAAGTATCAGATGTATGCCCGCCGCACGCGACTTCTGCGTCAGCCGCTGGATCCTGTCCTCAATGTCTTTCTTCGCCACCGACATCAGATCCGCAAGCTCGTCGATGATGATCACGATCTTCGGCAGCATCTCTTCATCGGGATTCAGATGCGCATTGTATTCGTTCACTTCGCGAACCAGCACGCCGCTGCGCGTCTTTTCTTTGAACAACGAATAACGGCGCTCCATCTCCACGATCGCCCAGTTCAGCATCGTCACTACCTTCGCGGGATCGTTGATGATCTCGTTGATCATCAGATGCGGCAGTTTGTCGTAAATGTTGAATTCCACCTGCTTCGGGTCTACCAGTATTATGCGCAGCTCTTCCGGGCTGTATTTGTATAGCAGGCTGATGATCAACGCGTGCAAACAAACCGATTTACCCGAGTTCGTAGCACCCGCCACCAGCAGGTGCGTCATCTTCACGATGTCCCCGCACACAGGCCTTCCGCCGATATCTTTCCCGATACCGAATTCCAGCGAACCCGGTTTCGCGTTCACAAATTCGGGCGAAAGCAACAGATCTTTCAGTCCGACCGTCTCTTTGTTCTCGTTCGGCACTTCTATGCTGATCAAGCCGCTCTCGTAGTTGATCTGTACGTTGATGCCGTCTTTCGCATGCAGACGCATCGCCAGCTCATTATTGCAACCCAGCACGCGCGCCGTGGGAATATTGCCCGGTATGTTGATCTCATACCTCGTCACCGAAGGCCCGCGCGTCACTTTTTCTACCTCGCAAGGAATCTTCAGCGCCGCCAGCGTCTCCACGATCGTGTCTTTGCTTTGCTCGACTTCTTCCGTGTTCACCGACGCCGTCAGATTCGGATAATCACGCAAAAGATCCAGGGACGGCGCCTTGTATTTTGCATAGACGTGCTTCGGCCGCGCCTCCTCTTTCGCCGGCTCCGCAGGCTGCGAAAGGCGGTCGCGCCCACGCGTCAGTCCCGCGCTTTCCGGCTCCCGACGGCTGCGCACCTGCTCCATCGCATCGGGTACGGAACTCTCTTCCGGCATGTCGTCGTCAAAGAGATTCACTGCCGAATCAAATTCGTCCGTGATCGGCTTCAAACCCGGCTCTTCCTCTTTCGAAGGCTCCGAGAACGGATCCGTGCGCCCGCTTTCCGACGCACGCGGCGTTTCGCCGCGCATCCTTCCCGAAAGATCGTCCGCTCCCGCGTCCGTTATTCCGCTCTCTCGTACGGGCGGCTGTGCACGCATGCCCGCGCTCTCTCCGCGCGGCGTGCGTCCCGTCTCACGCATTCCCTGCCCGTCCGACTGCACATCGTCCGAAGGAGTTTCTGCGCCGCGGCGATTCGGCAAACTTCCGAACCCGACCCGACGCATCGTCTCCGATACGTCTATACTCTGCTTGTCCGCTTTCTCCGCCGCAGGCGGTTCCGAAGGAGCGGTTTCCCTCCTTCCGAGGTTTTCTCCGAAAGTCGGACGGCTGTCCGCCTCCGTATTCTGCGGCGCACTCGCGGCATAACCGCCGCGCACGCCGCTCTGCTCCTCCGAAGGAACGGAACGGTGCGCGGGCTTTTCCCCGCGCGCGGAATAATCCGTCGGTACATCGTTGCGGTAAAAATCTTCCGTTTTATGCGGCTGTTCCGTCTGCGCCGTCGTATCCGTCACGATCTTTTTCGGCCTTTCCGAATACGAAATGTTATTCTCCGTCCCGTCCGCATACAAGTCCGAATACGTCGCGGCGGGTTTTTCTTCCTTCGGCGTCTCCGTCTTTTCGTCCTGCGGCTGCGGCGCAGGCGTGCGCGGCGTGCTCAGTTCGTGCCCTTCCGAAAAATTGCTGCTGCCCGGCGTACGGAAATTGTTCGAATATTGTTCGCGGCTGATCGCGCCGCGATTCGGATTGTTGAAATAAGAATCTTTGTCAAAAATACCGTTGGACGTATAGCTGCCGTACGGTGCAGGCTCCGCAGGCTTGGACGAGCGCGACGGCGAAGACGAGCCGCCCGAACCGAACCGCTCGTTGTACCAGCTGTAATCTCCCGCGCCCTTGCGGTCCGGATACAGAATACTGTGACTCTGCGCATACGGACTGACAGGCGCGCTCTGCGCCTGTGCTTTTTCCGCACGCCGCGTTTCCTGCCGCATCTCGCGCTTCGTCTTCATGTCGAATTCGTCGCCGATCGCATACAAACGCTTGGAACGGGCCGCCGAATTTTCGGGCGGCTGCACGTACATCTGCGAAGGCTGCGCCGCCGTCTGCTGCGGCTGCGCATACACCTGCGACGGCTGCACGCTTGCCGTTTCCCCCTGCTGCTGCACGGGATCCGCATAATTTAACGAATACAGGGCAGACGTGTCCGACGTCGCAAGATCCGCCTGCGGCGGCAGCTCCGTATGCCGCTTTGCGGCTTTTGCCGCCGTCTCCGTCGCATAGATCAGATACGCCGTCCCCAAAATCAACAGCGAAAAAATAATATATCCGCCTACAGCGGTCGTCAGCTTCACCACGGGATACACGATCAATCCAATGATCACGCCGCCCCCCGTCGTCTCGAAAAAGCTGTTTTCCCCCGCCGCATAACACGCCGAAAGATACTCCCCGTAACTCCCGTACGCAATGCCGCCTGCCGCCGCCGTGATCGTATGCACGAGGCATACCAAAAATACGAACAGCAACACGCAAAGCGCCACCCTGCGGCGCGGCGCAGATAAACGCTTCCCTGTCAAGAGCACGACTCCCGCATAAATCAGCGCCGCCAATACCGCATACGAACAGTACCCGAACGCCCCCAACAGGAACGAACTGATCGCAAATCCCACGTTCCCGAAAATCAAATCGCGCGTTATAAGGATCACCAACGCGATCGCCGCAAACAAAATCAGCACCAATCCTGCCGTTTCCCGCGTGAAAATCCCGCCCTTGTCCTTTTTGTTATTCTCTGAGCCTCTTCCCAAGTTATTCAATGCGCTTCTCCCTTCCGCGTTATTTCTTTTTCTACGGTTTTCCCTCAACCGATATGTTTTCATTATATCATTTTTCCGTCTATAATTCAATTAAAATACGAGAATTTTTTTGAAATTTCCCGCGCGCGTATATAAAAAGATCTTCCATTCTTTCCCATTCGCAAACCGTGCCTCAAAACCGCTCTGAATCCGCTCCCTCTACACGCAAAAAACGCCGCCGTCTGCAAGCGCAGACGGCGGCGTTTTGACTCTATAAAGCTGCGTGTCAAACAGGTTTGCCACGCAGCCGCTTTTTTGTTCCGCCCGCGGCGCAAACTTTTTGCGCCGCGGGCGGTTTTTCCGAAAACTTCGGACGGTTAAGACCGAACGCAAAGAAAAAGGGAGATCCGCTTTCCCGCGCGATCTCCCACGATTTTTGTCTTGTTACATGTCTTCCTTTTCGTTGCTCCAGGAATACATTTTGCGCAGTTCCGCACCGACTTCTTCCAGCTGATGCGAAGCCTCCAAAGCACGCTTTGCAATGAAATGCGCGCGGCCGTTGTTGTTCTCCGCTATCCACTTGCTCGCGAACGTACCGTCCTGGATCTCTTCGAGAACTTTCTTCATCTCTTTCTTCGTATCTTCCGTGATGATGCGTTTGCCGATCTCGTAATCGCCGAACTCTGCCGTATCGGAAATCGAATAACGCATGAACGAGAAGCCGCCTTTATAGATCAAGTCCACGATCAGCTTCATTTCGTGAATGCACTCGAAATATGCGTTTCTCGGATCATATCCCGCTTCCACAAGCGTTTCGAAACCTGCTTTCATCAGCGCCGTCACGCCGCCGCACAGAACAGCCTGCTCGCCGAACAGGTCCGTTTCCGTCTCGCATTTGAACGTCGTTTCCAAAACGCCCGCACGCGAGCCGCCGATCCCTGCCGCATACGCCAGCGCAATGTCGAGCGCTTTGCCCGTCGCATCCTGATGAATCGCTACCAGGCAAGGCGTGCCTTTGCCCGCCACGTATTCGCTGCGAACCGTGTGCCCCGGTGCCTTCGGCGCGATCATGAACACGTCTACGTTTGCAGGCGGTACGATCTGCTTGAAATGAATGTTGAACCCGTGCGCAAATGCCAGCGCTTTCCCTTCGCTCAGGTTGGGCAGAATGCTCTCTTTGTAAATCTTCGCCTGCTTCTCGTCCGGCGTAAGGATCATGATGATGTCCGCCGCTTTCGCCGCTTCCGCCGTCGTCATGACTTTCAGACCCGCTTTCTCCGCTTTCGCCCAGGACTTGCTGCCCTCGTACAGGCCGACCACCACTTTGATACCGCTGTCTTTCAGGTTCAGAGCGTGCGCATGACCCTGGCTGCCGTAACCGATGATCGCCACCGTCTTGTTTTTCAGAACGTTGATGTCACAATCAGACTGATAATATATCTTTGCCATTTGTGATTCCTCCGCAAATTAAATTTCCTTTTGATCTGTAAATATTATAGCCTCTGCCGCCCGTTCCGTCAAGCAAATCAGCAATTTTATTGATGAATTTTACAGATATGTTCCATCGATTTTATGAATTATTTTCCTTTGAATCATGCGCGTAAATAATTGCTTTCCCCGAAAAAAAATTATATAATGAATAAAAATTATTTTTCTACGGAGCTGATTTTTTCATGGAATCATTCGATACGGACGCCCTGATCCTGCTCCGGGGCGTTTTACACGACGACGCAGTCGCTTCCTTCGTGAATGCGCTGCGGCAGGACGACCTCGCTTCTTACGCACACGCCGAGGAACTCCTTCTGGCGGAAGACATGCAAGATTCTTTCGCGGCTTACCTCTCCCATAAAATCCTGTACGACGACAATCTTTTCGCGCGCCGCGCGTTCGCGGGCACCCTCAACGAGGATATCCGCCGCGCCTATTCGCACGATCTCGCCATCTTGCAGAATCTCGCAAAAAAGACCGAAACGCCTTCCGGCAAGATCGCCCTCGCCCTCAGCGACGGCTTCCCCGCCGTCCGCTACGGCAAAGACGACGAAGTCTTCGGCAAAAACTGGGGCGACGGCAATTCCCTCGATAAACTCATCGGCTTTTATAAACACAACGGCTACGGCGTCTACATCGGTCACAAGGCGTTCACCTTCGAACACAACGCCCTCAAACCCGTGCGCAATACGTCCGATATCTCGCTCGCGGATCTGAAAGACTACGAAGCGGAAAAGAAGGCCATCGAAGACAATACCGTCAATTTCGTGTCGGGTCTTCCCTACTCCAACATGCTCCTCTACGGCGACAAGGGTACGGGAAAATCTTCCACCATTCACGCGATTCTCAATAAATACGCCGAACGCGGCCTGCGCGCCGTCGAGATCCCCAAAGATCAGATCAAAGAGATCAACGCCGTCAAAGAAGTGCTCGCGGGGCTTCCCTTTAAATTCTTTATCTTCATCGACGACCTCTCTTTGGAAGAGCGGGACGAAAAAGTGACTTCCCTCAAGGCGAGCCTGGAAGGCAGCCTCACCGAAAAGGGTGCAAACGTCATGATCGTTGCCACCTCCAACCGCAGGCATATCCTCAAAGAAAATTTCTCCGACCGCGAAAACAGCGTGCATGCCCGCGACACGATGGAAGAACAGCTATCCCTCTCCGACCGCTTCGGCCTTACCGTCTATTTCTCCTCCACGGGAAAAGCGGAATACCTCTCCATCATCCGCCAGCTCGCCGCCGACTGCGGTCTCAAAACTCCGCAGGAGGAACTCTTCGCTCTCGCGGAACGCTGGGCCCTCCTCAAAGGCGGAAGATCGCCCCGACGCGCAAGACAGTTCATCGACTACGTCTTCGCCTGCGAAGCCAAAAATCAACCCGTCGAATTCTGATCTCTTCTGCGGACACTTCCGCGGCAGTTTCCGATACGGAAATTATGCTGACGTTTTAAGCAAAACCCTGCCCGCGGCGCAAAATTGCGCCGCGGGCAGGGTTTTATTCTTTGTGCAGTCGATAAAAAACGACGGCCGCTCGCTCATTTGTCTTCAAGAATGCGCTTCGCGATAAAATAAATGTCGCCCGCGCCCAAAAACAAGGCGACGTCTCCCGCTTTCAGCGAACATTGCAGGTAGAGCTGCAACTGGCGCAGCGATTCCACGTACAGCGAATTCGGGAGGCTCTCCGACAGCGTCAGAGCGCTGCCCGCCGCATCAAAATATTCCCTTGCCGCATATGTTCTGTAAATGACAAGATTTTCCAACGGCTGCAGAACCTTAAGAAAATCGTCAAAGAGCAGGCGCGTCCGCGAATAGGTGTGCGGCTGAAAAATGACGTACAGTTTGCCCGCACAGACCTCTTTTGCCGTCGCAAGCGCCGCCGCAATCTCCCGCGGATGATGCGCATAATCCGCGATCATCTGCGCGCCGTTCATCTCCCCCAAAAACTCGAACCGCCTGCGGATCCCTCTGAATTTTTGCAGCCCGCGCGCCGTCAGCGACGGGTCATAGCCGTAATACTCCGCCACCGACGCCGCGGCCAAAGCGTTGTAAATATTGTGCTTTCCATAGACATTCAGCTTTATTTTGTCCATTATCTTGCCATTGATCCGCAGAGAAAAACTGTACTTCCCTCCGTTCGAGCGGATATTTTCCGCCCCCACATCGCACTCGTTTGTCAGCCCGAACGTCAAAGCACTCTCCGTTTCTCCTGCAATCTTGTCTTCCCCGCACACAATCGCCGCCTTCGCCCCGCGCGCGTACGTGCGATACGCCGCGGCCAGCTGCTCCGCATCCTTGTAACAATCCAGATGATCGGCGTCCGTGTTCAGAATGACCGCCACGTCCGGGCGCAAATGCAGAAAATTCCCCATGTATTCGCACGCTTCCGTGACAAAATATTTCTCCCCGCCTGAATACAAATTGCAATAATCGAAATCTTCGCCGCCGATGTGCGCGCTGCAACTTCCCGAACATTCTTCCAGCACGTGCGCACACATGGCGGTGGCCGTCGTCTTCCCGTGACACCCCGCAATCCCTACCGTGTTCTCGAAACAGGACGCCACCAAAGCGAGCAATTCCGCCCTGCCGTACACGGGAATCTCCCTCCGCCGCGCCTCGCAAAGCTCGGGATTGGACTCCGGAATCGCCGAATTGACAACGACCGCCTGCGCATCGCCTACGTTCGCCGCGTCATGCCCGATGTATATTTTCGCTCCCTCTTTTTCCAGCCGCGCCGTAAGGAGCGTCGCCTGCGCGTCGCTCCCCGCTACGCAAAATCCCATCCGCATCAGAAAATACGCCAGCCCGCTCATACTGATCCCGCCGATGCCTATAAAGAACACTCTCTGAATCTTTTCCCAGAATTTTCGCCTCATGCCCCTAATATATGCCGAATTATGCCGAAAATGTCCGAAAATTTGGAATCTTTTGAAAAATTTTCAAAAATTTTTAAATTTTTTTTAAAAGTCTATTGAAAATTCAAAAAAGTTATAGTAGAATGTAGTTATTAATGAACGCCACTGCATAAGGAGGATGATTATTTTGAAAATTTCAGATGTGCGTATCAGATTCGTAAAAAAAGATGACAGCAAACTCAAAGCGGTTGCATCGATCACCATCGACGATTGCTTCGTCGTGCACGACATTAAGGTGATCGAAGGCTCGGACGGCCCGTTCATCGCGATGCCCAGCCGCAAAACCAACGACGGCGAATTCAAAGACATCGCTCATCCCTTGAACACCGAAACGCGCGAAGAACTGCGCAACGCCATTCTCGCCGCTTATTCGGAAGAGCTTTCCAAAGCCGAGTAATTTTTCACGGCGTTTGCCCCGTGTTTTCTTTCCACTCTGCCGCTCATATCCTGTGCGGTCTTTGAGATTGCAATTTTTTCGGATCGCAAGTTCCCGTCCGTTTGCCGGCGGGAGCTTTTATTTTTTTACTTATTTCCCTTTCTTTTTCGCAATGGCATGCCGCATCCGCATAAAAACTGCCCTTGCATTTTTCACTTTTCGGTTTGTAAAACGCCGGGGCGCACAATTCGTGCGCCCCGGCGGTCGGTTTTTAAAACGACAAAAGGTTCGGACAAATCAGTCCGAACCTTTTTTTACTTATGATCTTTGCGTCCGATTATTTTTTACGGAACAGACGCTGTACAAACGTGGGGAGCTCCTTATCCTCTCCCGAAGCCTGATGCGATCCCTGACCCTGCGGCGGATACGGCTGCTGCGGCGCGGGACGCGACGGCTGCTGATACTGCGGCTGTGCAGGCTGCTGGTATTGCGGCTGCTGCTGGTATTGCGGCTGCTGCTGATACTGCGGCTGTGCGGGCTGCTGGTATTGCGGCTGCTGCGCATACTGCGGCTGTGCGGGCTGACGGTATTGCGGTTCCTGCTCATACTGCGGCTGACGCGACTGCTGGTACGGCTGTCTGTAAACGGGCGGCTGCTGTCCCGCCATCGTATTGTTCAAAGGCGTGCGCACATACGAAGGCGACGCGTTCTGCGCGGGCGCCGCGGGCTGTGCGGGCGCTTCGTCCGCGTTGCGTTCAGGCAATCCCCTGTTCACGAAGAAATTGCGGCTCGCCACGTTGCGCTCGTCCTTCGGATTGTACATATTTTCGATGTGCGGGAATCCCGTCGCAATTACGGTGACTTCCACTTCGTCGTTGATATTGCTGTCGATGCAGGCGCCGAAAATAATGTTGGCGGAATAGTCCACCACGCTCTGCACGAGCGTCGCCGCCGTCTGCACTTCGTCCATCGTAAGATCGTTGCCGCCGACAATGTTCAGAATGACGCCCTTCGCGCCTTCGATCGTCGTCTCCAAAAGCGGGCAGTTCACCGCGAGGCGCACCGCTTCCACGATTCTGTTCTCGCCCTTCGCAACGCCTACGCCCATGTGCGCAAGACCCTGGTCTTTCAGAATCGTGCGTACGTCCGCAAAGTCAAGGTTGATCAATGCGGGATTTACGATCAGATCTGCAATGCCGCGGATACCTTGTTTGAGAATTTCGTCCGCAACACGGAGCGCTTCCACCATCGGCGTGTTCTTCGGAACGACGCTCATGATCTTGTCGTTCGGTATGATGATCAGCGTATCGACATACTTTTTCAGGTTCTCCAAACCTTTCGCCGTATTGTCCATGCGCTTCTTTCCTTCAAAATTGAAGGGTTCCGTCACAACCGCAATCGTCAGTATTTTCAGATCGCGCGCGATCTTCGCGATCACGGGCGCCGCGCCCGTGCCCGTTCCGCCGCCCATCCCTGCCGTGATGAACAGAAGATCTGTGTCTTTCACCGCCTCCGTCAGGACTTCCTTGCTCTCCTCCGCTGCGGCACGCCCCACTTCGGGTTCGGCTCCCGCGCCCAGCCCCTTCGTGAGCGTGGATCCGATCTGTATTTTATTCTCCGCCTTGGACAGCAAAAGGATCTGCTTGTCCGTATTGACGGCTACATAACTCGCGCTCTGAATCCCCGCCTCGATCATGCGGTTTACGGCATTGTTCCCCGCTCCGCCGACACCGATCACTTTGATTCTCGCCACTCCGGACAAACTGTCCAAACTATTCAACATGGTGTTTACCCTCCGATTCCGTTAAAGAATTTGTGTAAAAAACTTTTTTCGCGCTTGGTTTCCAGCGCCATATTCAAAAGGCTCAGATGCGAACTCTGTGCCGCTTTGTTATAATAAGGCAACTTCGGCGCTATGATCTCCACGACCTTGTTCAGCCGCCCCGAAAGATGCTCCCGCGCTCCGCGTATCCCCGTGATCCCCTCTCCCGTCAGAAGAATCGGTTTGTAATCAATGCTCGAATCCCCGAACATCTCCAGACATTGGTTGATCACTTCACATAAAAGATCCAGCCCATCCTTCACCCGCTCCTTCAGAAGTCGGACGGGCAATACATAGGAACGCATCTTGTCCACATATTCGATCGTCGAATCCGCAGATTCCCTGCTCGAAAGATTGATCTTTCCGATCATCGCTTCCGCTACGTCGAACGGTATATCCACGGGATCGTCGCCCGTGTACAGCTGCGCCGTCACGTGCCCACCCCCCGCAGAACAAGCTTTCTCATATACGATCCCGTTCCCGCAGACAACGCTGAACGTCATCGATAACTTGCCTATATCCAACAGCACCGCGTATTCGTCCCGCGTCTCCGACGGGATCAGATACAATGCCTCCGCCAACGACGTCGGCAAAAATTCCGTCTTCGCAATGCCGTACTCCGACAGCATGTTACGAAAAATCTCTTCAAAACGCTTGTCCGCCAGAAAATAACTTAAATACCCCTCCAGCGAATCGCTCACCATCCCGACCGGATCGATGGTGCGCCGCTTGTCCGACGTGATATAACACACCGCACTCTGACGGATCAGATCAAAGTTCTGCTCCTCCCCGCCGTATCCCTGCGAAAACAGCGCGTTCAGATCGTACGACGTCACCCGCCGCTTGCTCTGAAAACTCATAAAACACCGCTTCGTCAGTACCTTGCAAAATTCTCCCGGCACGCCGACATAGATCTCACGGATCCGCTCGCCAAAGCTGCGCTGCGCTTCCGCCAAAGATTCCGTGACCGCCTTCTGCAAGCCCTGCAGATCGAAAAATTCCGCATCCGAAAAACCGTCGTACGCTTCACTATGGATCCCCTTGAATACAAAGGTATTGTTCACTCCGCGCTCCCCAATCAGGACAGTCACGGACGCCGAACGTACGTCCAGCACCGCTACGCTTTTCCGGCTCATTTTTCTCTCCGTTTTTCTCTTGTTTTTACAGTGTTATTATACAAACACTATTATATAGTACTTTTACTTTTTTGTCAATAAAAAAAACGTTCCCCGATCACATTTTTCGGGGAACGTAATCACATTTTCAATTGCCGTTTTCAGGAAAAAAAGTATCGAAGTCGGGCGGCGTGCTCGTGCTGTAATTTACCGTCTCGCTATCCACCGCAATGATGTATCCGCTCATGCGCAGAACCGACCCGCTCGTCTGCATCTGCTCCGCTCCTTCTCCCGCCGTCTTGTCCAGTTCGTCCAGATCGCGGTACATCTCCAAAACCTTTCGCACCTTCGCCTGCGTGTCCAGCTCGGGATTGGAAATCCACAGCCCGATCCCTTCCACCGTCTGCGCATAGAACAGCGTCTTGTTGTTCTCGGGATCGTTCACGATCCCCAGCGACCTGTAATAAATTTTCGTAACATTCCCGCGATAACCCATCGCGTCCAATTCATCGAAAAATACATTCAGCGCCGCATACGCTTTCTCGTATCCCGACGAAACCGCAAACAGTTCGCCCACCGTCTGCTCCCCGAAAGAAATCCCGCGGATCTCTATGTTGCTGCCCGCTATGTTGTTTACGTTCTCATCTTTGATCGCAATGACTTTCCCGTCGTCGCCGACTACGTAGTACTTCCCGTTCCGCTCAAACGCAAAATTTTCAAACCGCTCGCGTACCGTCATCTCGATCCTGTTCGGGAAATGCTTCTCCACCGACGTCACTTCCAGATAACCGCCGCTCTCGCGCGCAACCGTCTCGATCGCATCCGCCCGGTTGAAAAATAAAAAACTCTTCCTCAGGTATTGCTCTTCCAGCGTCTGCTGCATCTGCCGCGCACTCTTTTCCATCGCCGCACTCCCCACGTCGTAGTACACCTCGAACCGCGTGATCGCACACACCGAGTTGAGCGTAATGAAAAATATGATCAGAAATATGGCGATTGCATACACGATGACAAACCGTTTGCTGCGCATAGCGCCTCCTCTTATGTAAAATTAGACTTTCAGATTCTCACACGGCGGATCCGCGCCCCGATCCCGCGCAGTTTGTATTCGAATCCTGAATACCCCCTGTCGATATGGCTCAGATCGGCTACCGTACTCAGCCCTTCCGCCGAAACAGCCGCCAGCGTCAGAGCCGCGCCCCCGCGCAGATCTCCCGCAAAAACGTCCGCCCCTTTGAGCGTCTTCACTCCGCGGATAAACGCGCTCCGCCCCCGCACCGTAATGTCCGCTCCCATGCGGATCAGCTCGGGTACGTGCTTGAACCGCGTCTCGAACAGATTCTCCACGATCACCGTCGCTCCTTCGCAAATACACGCAAGCGCCGTCATCTGCGCCTGCAGATCGGTCGGGAATCCGGGATACGGCGACGTCTCCACCAACTTCGGCGAAATACGCCTTTTGCTTTGTATATATATTTTATCATCTTCCGCATAGATTTTGCAACTGATTTCACAAAGTTTATGTATAAGCGACGCAATATTGTCCGCGTCCGCGTTCTTTAATTCCAACTCACCGCCGCACATCGCCGACGCGATCAGAAACGTCCCCGCTTCGATCCGATCGGAAATGGGAGTATATTCCACTCCGTGCAGTTTCGAAACGCCCTCTATCGTGATCACGGCGCCGCCCGCGCCCCGCACCTTCGCTCCCATCTTGTTCAGAAATCCCGCAAGATCTACGATCTCCGGCTCCTTCGCCGCATTGCGGATCACCGTCCTGCCTTCCGCCTTCACGGCCGCAAGCATTATGTTCTCCGTCGCGCCCACGCTCGGACAGTCCAGCAAAATTTCCGCCCCGCGCAATTTTTCGCACGCGCAGTCGATGTACCCGCCGTCCTCATCGATCGTAACCCCCAGCCGACGCAGTCCGCTCAGATGCAGGTCAATCGGCCGCAGTCCGATGTCGCACCCGCCGGGATACGCGATCCGCGCTTTTTTGAACCGCGCAATCACCGACCCGAGCATAAACACCGATGAGCGCATCTCCTTCGCAAGCGCCGCGGGAATTTCATGATTCGCCGCGTCTGCCCCGTCAATCTTCAGCTCCTCCCCCTCAAAGCGCGTTCTGAAACCGAGCTCGCACAGGATCTGGACCATGTTCAATACGTCCGCGATCCGCGGACATTTATGTATCACAACTTTTTGCTCCGTAAGCACCGCGGCGGCAAGCAGGGGCAGTACGGCATTTTTCGCAGACTGAATCTCCACTTCCCCGTACAGCGGTCTGCCGCCTTCAATGATATATTTCTCCATAACATACTCCTTTCGCGGCGGGCCCCGCCGCTTCTTTTTCCCGTAAAAAATTTTGTCCCGCTTGCCCCCGCGGAAAACCTTTCCCTGCAATCATAATACGATTTTTCCCCGAAAAAAGTTCCTCTCACCCCCTTCGCTCCTTAAAAAAACAAGCGGCCCTCCGTCTGCAATTTTGCAGACGGAGGGCCGCTTGGCTTAAAAAAATTCTTTTATTTTTCTTTTTCGATCGGGCCGCTTGCGGAAATGTTGAACAGCACCCCCAGCGCACCCATCGTGAACAGGAGTGAAGTATTCCCCGCACTGATGAGCGGCAGCGGAAGCCCTGTGGGCGGGATCGACCCGCTCACCACCAGGGCGTTGATGACCGTCTGCACGGCAATCGCCGCCGTGATGCCCGACGCCATTAAAAATCCGAACATATCCCTGCTCTTTGCCGCCGTGCGGATCCCGAAATAAATCAGAAGGCCGAACGCGCAAAAAAGCAGGACGATTCCAGCAAAGCCCAATTCTTCCCCGATCACCGACAGGATAAAATCCGATTCCGCAAACGGGAGATATCTGTACTTTTGCACCGAGCGAAAGAGCCCCGTCCCGAACCAGCCGCCGTTTCCCAACGCGTACAGCGACTGGATCAGCTGATAGCCTTCCCCCTGCGGGGAGCTCCAGGGATCCAGGAACGCATACAATCTCTGCAGACGGTACGGTTCGATGATGATCAGAACGGGAACGGCGGCGGCGATCGGAATCAGAATCACGAGAAGATGCCTTATCTTTACGCCGCTCAGAAAGAGCATGGCCAGCATGATCATGCCCGTGCACATCGTCACAGACATATTCGGTTCCAGTATGATCAGCGCGCAGACGGCGCACCCCGCCCCCAGGACGGGAAGCATGCCGACAAAATGCCGCATCCGCCCGGGGTTTTCGCTCGCATACGCCGATGCGAACAGCACGAACCCGTATTTGGAAATTTCCGACGGCTGAACGGTGATCGACCCGATCCCGATCCAGCGCGTCGCACCGTAATTTTCTACCCCGAGTCCCGGCACGAAGACCGCCGCCAAAAGCACCAGCGATACGATCAGCGCCGGCCATTTCAGTTTTTTCAGCTTCCGATAGGGAAACAGCGCCATGACACCCATCGCGGCCCCGCCCATTATGAGGCCCGCAAGCTGTTTTTTCATGTAGAAAAACGCGTCGCCCGTCTGCTGCTGTGCCGAATAGTAACTCGCCGAATACACCATCAGCACGCCGAACCCCGCCAAAAGCAGCGCCAGCAACGGGATCCCCCAATTTCCACTTCGGCGGACCGACCTCGTCCGCTCAATGATCGCCGCCCGCACAAGCACACTCCGCCAAAGGGCCTTTCAGCTCCTTCACGATTTCTTCGAAACGCTCCCCGCGCTCTTCATACCCCGAAAAGGCGTCGAAACTGCTGCTCGCAGGGCTCAGCAGCACGTTCTGCCCCGCTTTCGCCGTCAGCGCGGCGAGCCGCACCGCCGTATCAAAATCCGTACACAAAGTTATCCGCGATTCGTTCGCGCGCACCGCGCTGTTGAGAAGTTTGAAACGGTTTTCCCCGTACAGCACACATTGCACCACACGGCTCGAGCGCAACTTCGAAAACAGTTCGTCGTAATCGTATCCCTTGTCTTTCCCGCCCAGCAAAAGCACCGTGTCCCGCTGCATGCACGCCACCGCGTTCATCGTCGCGTCCACGTTCGTACCCTTCGAATCGTTGATATAGGTCACGCCGTTCACTTCGTCCACCGTCTCGATCCTGTGCCGCACCCCGCGCATGTGCGAGAGCGCCGATGCGATCACCCCGCTCGCTACCCCCGCCAGTTTTGCCGCACAGATCGCCGCCAGCGCATTTTTTACGTTGTGCTCCCCCTGCAAGGGAAGATCGGACGCGTCCATGATCTTTTCGTTCTCAAAATACAGCCCGCCTTCATACAGATACGCGCCGTCGACCCGCTCCCGCACCGAAAACCACCGCACGGGACACCGCGCTTCCGCCGCAAAATTTTTCACCGCCGCGTCGTCGTAATTAAGCACCGCAAACTCGCTCTCGCGCATGTTCCGTAAAAGTTTGGATTTGAGAAATATGTAATTTTCCATGCTGTAATGACGGTTCAGATGATCGGCCGCAATGTTTGTGACGATCGCCACGTGCGGCCGTATACTCGAAAGCGTTTCCAGCTGAAAACTGGAAACTTCCATCACCGCTATGTCCCCGTAATCCAGTTCGTCCACGCACGCCGTCAAAGGAAGCCCGATGTTCCCGCACGCGACACTCTTCTCCCCCGCCGCACGGAAAATTTCGTCCAGCATGGTCACCGTCGTCGTCTTTCCGTTCGTCCCCGTCACCGCAAACAGCGCCGCCCGCAGATACAGACACCCCAGTTCCGATTCGCCGATGATCCGCTTCCCCGCCTTGCGGAATGCCACAGGCAAGGCATGATCGATCGGGATCCCCGGACTGAGCACCAACACATCGCATTCTTTTATAAGCGCCGCTATTTCTCCCTCCTGCACCGCCACGGCACCCTTCTGCATGAATTCCGCCATGGTCTTTTGTACCGTTCCTTCGGTAACGTCGTCGTACATATACACCTGCGCGCCGCGCTTCAATAAAAACGATACCGCCGCCGCTCCGCTCTTCGACATCCCCGCAACCAGGAATTTCTGATTCTTGAAATACATCTTTCCGCCTCCGCTCGGATCTATCGGACGAAAATTAAACAGATCAACCCCGCTGCCGCCGTTATCAGCGAATACGCATACGCGATCCTGCTTTCCGAATATCCCTTTTTCTGAAAATGATGGTGCAGCGGCGCCATCAGAAACAGGCGCTTCTTCGTCCGTTTATAGTATATTACCTGAAGGATCACGGATATGCCCGAACATACAAACATTATCCCGATCACCGCCACATACAGAAGATTCCCCGTGAACGCCGCAATCGCCGCCGCAAACCCGCCGAGACTGAGCGACCCCGTATCCCCCATAAATACCGAGGCCTGATACGTGTTGAAAAGCAGATACCCCGCCAGCGCACCGCTTAAAAGCAGACTCAGCTGCCCCAGCGCTTGTCCGCCGCCCGTCAGAAAAATAAGCGCCGCAAACGCCGCAAAATACCAGAACCCCACCGACCCCGCAAGCCCGTCCAATCCGTCAGTGAGGTTCACACAATTCACCGCCGCGATAAATACAAAAGCCACGCAGGGCAGCATCCATATCCCGATATCAAAAGAACGACCCGTAAACGGAATATTCAATACCGTAAGCTCGTTCAGCACACAATAAATCCCCGCGAACAGGGCGATCGCGACCTGAAAAACTATTTTCTGCCATGCGCGAAGGCCGAGATTCCTGTGAAAATGAAATTTCAGAAAATCATCCAGAAACCCCACCGCCATGCACGCCCCGCCGAACGTCACCGCCACCAGGGTATGCCTGTCCGCATACAAACCGAAAAAAAGAGCACTCAGCGCCACCGCCGCCACAAACGATAGTCCGCCCATCGTCGGCGTTCCCGTCTTCTGCTTGTGCTCTTCTACATATCCCAGAATGTATTGCTCTGCGCCCCGCTTTTTCAATACGGGTATGAGCACGGCGCAAAGCGCCGCGCTCAACAGGCCCGATACGAGTACCATCAGAATGTCAGTTCTCATTGCTCCCCTTCTCCGCGACCGACCGCTCCGCCAGCATCTGCTTCACCGCCGATACGTCGTTGTAGATGTGCCGCACGCCCATGATCTCCTGGTAATTCTCTCCGCCCTTGCCCGCGATCAGCAAAACGTCGCCCGCTTGCAGCATATCCAGCGCATAGCCGATCCCGCACTCCCTGTCCACCACGATCACATATTCGTCCGAAACACGCCGCACCCCTTCCTCGATCTGCAAAATAATATCGAAGGGATCTTCATAGCGCGGATTGTCCGACGTCAGAACACAAAAATCCGCAATTTTTGCCGCCGTTTCCCCCATGATCGGACGTTTCAGCGCGTCCCTGTTTCCGCCGCACCCGAAAACGCAGATCAGCCTGCCCGCGCAATGTCTGCGCAGCGCCGTGAGCGATTTTTCCAGTCCGTCCGGAGTATGCGCAAAGTCCACAAAAATATCCGCCCCGCGATACCTCGCGATGTGTTCCAGCCTCCCGCTCACCCGCGGAAGTCCCGCAAGCCCCGCCGCGATCAGCGGCACGGGCACCCCCAGCACTTTCGCGCATGCGGCCGCCGCCATCGCATTGTAGACGTTGTACAGTCCCGGCATGTGCAGGCGGATATCGTACAACTCGTCGAAAAGATTGATCACGAACGCGCTCCCGTCTATGTCCTCGCGGATATCCACCGCAAAGACGTCCGCAGGATTTTCCAGTCCGTAACTGTACGCCTTTTCGCAAAACTTCCCGATTTTGCGCCCCTCTTCGTCGTCGTAATTCAGAACCGCAAACTTGCACCTGCCCGGCTGAAACAGCTTCTCTTTCGCCGCCGCGTAGGCGCCCATCGTCTTGAAAAAGTCAAGATGATCTTCCGTAAAATTTGTAAAGATCGCCGCTTCGAATTGTATCCCGTCCGTCTTTCCGAAATACAGCGCGTGCGCCGAAACTTCCATCACCGCGTACTCGATGCCCGATTCCACCATGTCCGCAAAAATCTTGTACAAAAATACGGGATCGGGCGTGGTCAGCTCGGGCGAGATCTCTTTGTTCGCATAGCGGATGCCCAAAGTGCCGATGTTCCCGCATCGGTACCCCGCCGCCGTCAGCACCGATACGAGCATGTGCGCCGTGGTCGTCTTCCCGTTCGTTCCCGTGATCCCGATCACCTTCAGCTTCTCTTCGGGATGCCCGTAAAAGGCGGAGGCGATCTCGCCCGCCGCGCTCCGCCCGTCTTTGACGATCACCTGCGGCACCGAAAATTCCAGTTCCCGCTCCACGACCAGCGCGACCGCGCCCGCCGCCAGCGCTTCCGCCGCATACTCGTGCCCGTCGTGCTCGCCTCCCGCAAAACAGACAAACAAATCACCGCTCATGACGTGCTTGCTGTCCGTACTCACCCCCGTGATCTCCTTCTCCGCAAAGCGGACGCATCTTTCGCTGTGTACCTTCCGCAATAATTCTCCGAGTAACAAAATTCTGCTCCTTATGTTTCATACGGGGCTATGTTTTTCAGTTCGATGATGCCCCTGAATATTTCCGCCGCCGCAGGCGCCGCCACTACGCTCCCGTAATACGCCCCCTGCGGTTCGTCCACAATCACCAACGCCAGATACTGCGGGTCGTTCGCAGGGAAAAATCCCAGAAAAGAAGATACGTACTTCCCCTGCGCGATCGCTCCGTTTTCAAATTTCTGCGCCGTGCCCGTCTTTCCGCCGACCCTGTATCCCTCAATGTACGCCTTGCTCCCGCTTCCGTTTTCGACCACCCCTTCCAGAAGCGACGCCAAAAGCCTCGACGCTTCCTCGCTGATCGTCCGATTCTTCAGAATCGGCTCGATCTGCTCGCGGATCTTTCCGTCCGAAGAGTAAATTTCTTTCACCAGCCGCGGCTGATAATAATATCCGCCGTTCACCGCCGCCGCGCCCGCGCAGGCAAGCTGCAACGCCGTCACCGCCACCGTCTGCCCGAACCCGATGCGCGCCAGATCGCAATCGCGCACCGCACTCTCCGAAACAAGCATCCCCTGCGCCTCTCCCGAAAAATCGATCCCCGTCGGTTTTCCGAAATTGAATAGTTCCAGATAATCGTAGAACGTCTCCGTACCGAGCGACAGCGCTATGTCCGTAAAACACGGGTTGCAGCTGTTGTTGAGCGCTTCCGCCAACGTCTGGTTGCTGTGCTTGCCGTTTGCGTGCGTGCTCCAGCACTTGATCGTCGTTCCGTCCACCGTACGCGTCCGCGAACTGTTGAAATGGTACTGCAATGAATATGCCGCAGGGTTTCCCTGCAGATATTCTTCAATATTCGCCGCCGCCGTCACGATCTTGAACGTCGAACCAGGTTCATAAATATCCGAGATCAGATTGTTTCGCGAAAGCTCGTTCAAAAGTTCGGGGTCGTCGCGCGGTATGTCATTGAGATCATACGACGGACTCTCCGCCATCGCCAGAATGTCAAACGTGTCGGGATCCAGCACCACGATCTGCGCATTCACGGGCGAATGCTCTTCATACAGTTTCTGTGCCGCCGCTTCCGCCAGTTGCTGAATCCCGTAATCTATCGTCAGCCGCAGATTCAACCCGTCCGCCGCAGGATAATAGACCGCCGTTCCTTCCACTTCCGCCCCCACAAGGTCCGCAGGATATGCGATCTCCCCGTTTACCCCCGCGAGGTATTTGTCGTAATATTTTTCCAGACCCGTCAGCCCGCTCCCGTCCGACGAGGTGAACCCGAGCACGCGCGAAAGCGTCGTCCCGAACGGGTAAACGCGCGAATTGTCCCGCGCGTAATATACCCCCGGAAGGTCGTACTCTTCCAGCCGCGCCGTCATCTCCTTTCCGACGCGCCGCACGAGCGTGATCTCGGAAACTCTCTTTCCCGTCAGTTTTTCGTACACTTCCCTCTCGTCCAACGAAAAAATTCCCGCCAGAATTTCTGCCGTGTACGCTTTGTCTTTCACCGCGTTCGGCCGCACAAACACCGAATAGGACGCATCGTTTTCCGCCAGCACCACCCCGTTCGCGTCCGTAAGCTCTCCCCGCGCCGCGATCACGGGTATCTCGCGCGTCCATTGTCCGATCGCTTTTGCCCGAAGTTTTTCCCCCTCCACGACCTGCACATAAAAAAATCTGCCGAAAATTGCCAAAAAAAGAAAGGCCATTGCCAGCATTGCGGCAAATAACCTCTTTCGTAAAAGCGTTGCGGACACTGCGCCCGCCGTATGTTTTGTCTTTCCGATCTCTCTTTTCCTTCCTTTCTGACATAAAAAAATCGGTCTGCCCACAGCCCTAACCAAGGGCCGCCCGCGAGACCGATTTCGTTCGTAAATCTTTCAGTTTTCAGCCGCGTACCATTCCCAGCTCCGCTTCCGCACGGCTGATAACGGACGCGTCGCTCGTAAGCTCCGCGATTTCGTCTTTCAGCGCCTGCGACTGCGTCATCACCGCGTTCAGCTCCGCTTCCCGCGCCGCAATGCTCGAATCCAGATTGTTCAGCACGCTCGTATTGATAATGATCAGCGCCAGCACTACCGCCACTACGATCGCGTAAACACACATCAGCAGTTTCCCCTTCGCCGTCATCGAGTAGCCCTTTTTCTCTTCCTTGACAACACGCTGTTCGTCGCGGTACAGATCGCTGCGGTACTGGATCGTCGTCATCGTCGGCGTCAGATCTTCGCTCACTTCCTCTGCATACGCGGCTGTCGGTTGCTCATATACCGGCTGTTCATATACAGGCGCTTCATACACAGGCGCTTGCGGTTCTGCCACCGCCGCACGATTGTTGATCGGCGAATCCGCACGGAATATGTCTTCCGTTACCCGCTGATGCGCAAACTGCGGCACCTGCTGCTGTTCCTGCTCACGCTCCGGATACAGCATGGCGCGCGCATACGATTCAGGCGAATCGTATACCGGCTCCGCATAGTTCTCCTGTACAGGCGCTTCCCCCATGATCTCTTCTGCTTTCTTAAGATCAGGGTTGATCAGCTTTTTATAATTGTCCGATATGCGAGAATTAAAATTCAGAGCCTTCTGCTCTTCTGTCATTTCGGCAGGCTCCGCCCCGCCGCTCAGCTTTCCGTATGCTTTCAGCGAACTGTCCGTACGTTCATCCGTCCTTATCCTTTCCAAAACGCCCGTTGCCATGTTGCCTTTCTCCTTAAATATATTCTCAAACCTTCTCCGCTATTCTCAATTTCGCACTTTTGGAGCGGGAATTGTCCGCCAATTCCTCTTCCGTCGCCGTCAGCGGCTTTCTTGTTATAATCTCAATCTCTTTCTTCTTCCCGCATACGCACACCGGCAGACTCTTGTCACAAATACAATCCGTCGCCATGTCGCGGAATACGTTTTTCACGATCCTGTCTTCCAGCGAATGAAAGGTGAGGATACAGATCCGCCCGCCCTTTTTCAATCGCCTCGTCAGTCCGCGGACCGCTTCTTCCAGCCCGCCCAGTTCGTCGTTCACTTCGATCCGGATCGCCTGGAACGTCTTCCGCTCGCACGGCCCATTGTGCCGAAACTTCGCAGGTATGCTTTCCTCTATGATCCGCTTTAATTCACCCGTTCGGGTGATCTTCCCTTTCTGCCGCGCCCGGACTATGTTCGCCGCGATCTTCTTCGCAAATCTCTCTTCCCCGTATGCGTCTATGATCTTCGCAAGCTGCTCCTGCGTGTACCCGTTCACCACGTCCTCCGCCGAAAATGCTGCCTGCGCATTCATCCGCATATCCAACGGCGCATCCTGCATGTAACTGAACCCCCGCGAAACTTCGTCCAGCTGAAAACTCGATACCCCGAAATCCAGCATAACTCCGTCCAGCTTGTCCGTCCCGTCCTCTTCCAGAACCGCCGCAAAATCTTTGTAGTTGCCCTTGTATATCCTGAACCGACCCGCAAATTCCGCAAGCCGCTTTCCCGCCGCTTCGATCGCACAATCGTCCAGATCCGTCGCAATCAGCCGTCCGCTCGGCGCCGTCCTCTTCAATATCTCGTACGAATGCCCGCCGCCGCCGACCGTGCCGTCAAAATACACGCCGCCGTCTTTCAGCTTCAACCCCGCCATACACTCTTCCAGCATGACCGGCTTATGTGAAAACGCTATCATTCTTTCGCCTTTTTCAGCGCGTTCAGCTTCGCAAACACAGAACTGATATTCATGTTCGCCGCATTCTTCGCAAACCGCTCCGCAGGCTCTATCCGCAAGTAAGACGCCGCCCCCGTGATTACGATCTCTTTGTCGATCTTCGCGTACTCCTTCAGCTCCGCGGGAAGTACGATCCTCCCCTGGTTGTCTTCGCTGACATCGTATACCATCCCGGTGAAGAGTGCGATCGCGTTCTGCGCTTCTTCATCAAAAAATGAAGCTTCCCCGAAAGAATCCAGGATCTTCTGGTACTCTTTCTGCGGCATCACATAAACGCTTTCTCCCGGTCCGAACGCCAGCTTGTAATCCGCGCCCAGTTCCGCTTTGAACTTCGCAGGAATGCGTATTCTGTTTTTATCGTCCAACCGGTTGTTGAACCTTCCGTTGAAAGAATACACCTTCCCTCTCCCCCCGTTGTTGATGTATTCATTATATCACCACTTTTGACCACTGTCAACCACTTATTCTATTTTTTTTGGTGAATTTTATTATTTTTTCAGCACCGTTTCAGCACTTTTGTGAAAAAATAAACGTTCGTTTATTCTAAAAACACCCTTTCATAGACCATTTTGTTCTTATTTTTGTCGTTTCCTACGAAAATCGGCGGAATTTTGTCGATTTTTCGCGAATTTTCAGAACATATGTTCAATATATTCTGCAAGTGGTCAGCCGTCCCTGAAATTCCGTCAAAAACGGGACATCCGTAGTAGTTCCGTATGCGCTCTTTCAAAAATACGTAGTGCGTGCAGCCAAGCACCACCCCGTCGAATTTTCCTTGCGGCAAGTGACGGGACAAATCGACCGCATCAAAATCGGGAGCCGCCCTCTCGATCGCCCCTGCAAGTTCGTCCGGTGCGTACGGCACGATCTTCACACGCTTCCCGTTTTGCCCGATCAGTTTCTTTACGCGCGCGTTGCTTAAAGTCGCGCGCGTGGCCGCAAGAAGAATCGTCCCCCCGGGCACAGACTCGGCCGCGGGCCGAAGCGCCGGCTCGATGCCCACGATCGGAAAATCATATTCCTTTCTGAGCGCATCCACACACTCCGCCGTCACCGTGTTGCACCCGATCGCCGCCGCACGAAGCGGATACGACGCAAGAAGATTAAACGCCTCCTTCGTCAAATGCAATATCTCCCCTTCCGTCTTCCCCCCGTACGGCGCGTTCGCATTGTCCCCCAAATAAAGACACTTCTCCCCCGGACACAGGCACTGAAATTCTCCCAGCAAATTCAATCCGCCTATCCCGCTGTCGAAAAACGCTACGTACCCTTCCGCCATTTTTTGCCCCCTCTTTTTTCCTTTTCCGAAAAATATATGAAATTTCAGAAGAATAAATTACACATTTCGGCAAAAAACAGTTTACAAGCCGATTTTTTTATGATAAAATAGCTGAGATATTAAATGAGTAACCATTGAAAGGAGAAGCAAAGTGCCTAACATCAAATCTGCGAAAAAACGCGTGGTCGTAAACGAAAAGAAAAATTCTCAGAACAAAATGATCAAAACTTCCGTCAAGACCGCCATCAAAAAGTTTAATGCAGCTTTGGCCGCAGGCGACGCGGAAGCTGCCGAAAAGCTGCTGCCCGAAACCGTTTCTGTCATCGATTCCGCTGCAAGCAAGGGAATCCTCCACAAGAACAACGCGGCAAACAAAAAGTCTGCATTGGCGAAGAACCTCAACGCCCTGAAAGCAAACCCGAAAGCTGCCGCTTCGGAAGAAGTCAAAGCGGAAGAAGTCAAAGTAGCGGAACCCGCTGCTCCCGCTGCGGAAGCCCCTGCTGAAGAAAAGCCCAAGAAAACCAGGGCCAAAAAAGCAGAAAAAGCTGAATAATTCCTGAATCATAAAGAACGCAGTTTTTTTACTGCGTTCTTTTTTTCTGCCCTTTCGTCTGCCTGCCTCGTCCCTGCATTTCATCGCACACTTTATCCGTCCTTTCACGGCCGCCCGACGGAATGGCGTTTTGCTCTGCCGTCGGGCGGGTTTCTTGTCCGCACCGAGGGGCGGTTTTGTCCGCGCCGTGGGGCAGCTTTTCCCCGCCGAGGGGCGGCTTTTGTCCGCACCGAGGGGCGGCTCTTGTCCGCACCGAGGGGTGGCTTTTGTCCGCACCGAGGGGCGGCTTTTGTCCGCGCCGAACGCAATAAAATTTGCTTTATGCTCTGCCGTCTTATCGGGCAGAAACGCCCGATAAGACGGCATTTTTTCCGCGCTGCACGGCGCAAATATTTCCTGTCCGCGCGCCCTTCTCGGGTGCGCGGACTTTTTCCGAAAAAAATCGGGGCGCGACGGGAAAAATTATGCGCAAATCGTTTGTATTTTCGACAAAATTGTTTATAATGTATTTATTGACATATATTTGGTCGCACGCGCGGCAAAGGACGCTTACAGGGTAAAAAAATGGCAGAATTGAAAAAAGAAGAAAAAATCATTGAAATCGTGAACGTCTCGAAGATTTTCGACGAGACCGCGGCCGTACAGGACATCAGTTTTTATGTCCGCAAAGGTGAGTTCATCACCTTCCTCGGCCCCTCCGGATGCGGCAAGACCACGACGCTGCGCATGATCGCAGGGTTCGACATTCCGACTTCGGGCAAGATCCTGCTCGGCGGCAAAGACATCACCAACCTGCCCCCGAACAGACGCCCCGTCAATACCGTATTCCAGCGCTACGCCCTCTTTCCGCACTACAATATCTACGACAACATCGCGTTCGGGCTGAAGCTGAAAAAAATCCCCGTCACCTACAGAAACGACAAGGACGAAACATACACGAAAATGCAAAAGCTCACCCGCAAGGAAATCGACGAAAAAGTGCGCGCGGCCCTTGCCGTCGTCGATCTGGAAGGCTTTGAAAAACGCAGCGTTTCCACTCTGTCCGGCGGACAGCAGCAGCGCGTCGCCATCGCGCGCGCCATCGTCAACGAGCCGGAGATCCTCCTGCTCGACGAGCCTTTGGGCGCGCTCGACCTCAAAATGCGCAAAGAAATGCAGATCGAACTCAAAGAGATGCACCGCAAACTCGGCATCACTTTCATTTACGTGACCCACGACCAGGAAGAGGCGCTCACCATGAGCGACACCATCGTCGTCATGAAAGACGGGCGCATCCAGCAGATCGGCACCCCTACGTCCATCTACAACGAACCCGCCAACGCGTTCGTTGCCGACTTCATCGGCGACAGCAATATTCTCAACGGCACGATGGTCGCAAAGTATACCGTGCGCTTCTGCAATAAAAACTTCAAATGCGTCGACGATTACGAGAAAAACGAAAAAGTCGACGTCGTTGTGCGCCCCGAGGACATCGTCATGACCGACCCCGACAAAGGCATGCTCAAAGGCCGCGTCGTCAGCGTCGTGTTCAAGGGCGTCCACTACGAGATCACCGCCATGGTCGGCCGCTCCGAAATGGTCATTCAGAGCACGCAGAGCCGCAACGTGGGCGATATCATCGGCATGGACATCGAACCCGATAACATCCACATCATGAAAAAAGAATTCACCGTAAACCAGTACGACGGCTACATCACCAAAAAGAACACCGTCGTCTTCGGCGACGGCGAATTCGATTGCGACGTCACCACCCTCTACCCCGGCTCCCACCTCGACGAGGAAGGCTACCTCATCACCGCCGACGGCGAAAAGATCGACCTCACCGACGTGGACGTCACCGTCGAAGTCGGACTCGAAGACATCGAGATCAGCGACAACGCCGACGAGGGCGGCGCACGCGGCCACATCGTTCAGCTCATCTATAAGGGCGACCACTACCAGTACATCGTGCGCACCGAGGAAAACGAGGAAGATTACGTCTTCGATATCCCAGACCTTTGGAACGAAAACGACTACGTAAGCATCAAGATCAAACCCGAAAATATCCACATGCGCTTAAAACAGGAGATCAAATAACATGCAACGTTTTCATTTTTCACGCAAACAGCTCTGCATTCCCTACGGTTTGTTCCTCGCGCTGTTCGTCGTCATTCCCATGCTTCTTATCCTGTTTTACGCCTTCACCAAAGAAACCGACGGCAATCTGTCCTTTTCATTCTCCAACTTCATCGGTTTCTTCACCAGCCGCGCAAAACTTTCTACCTTGCTCATGAGCATCACCATCGCCATCATCTCTACCGCGCTGTGCCTTCTCATCGCTTATCCCATCGCTTACATCCTCGCGCGCAGCTCCTTCCGCAAGAAAAACGTCCTGCTCATGATCTTTATCCTACCCATGTGGATCAACTTCGTGCTCCGCATCACCGCCCTGCGCGAACTCCTCGATCTCATCGGCTTGCTGGAATCACAAAATTACCTCAATACCCTCATCGGCATGGTCTACGACTTCCTGCCGTTTATGATCCTGCCCCTCTATACCACTTTGGAAAAAATCGACAAGAGCTACCTCGAAGCCGCTGCCGACCTCGGCGGAAATAAGTTCACCGTCTTTACAAAGGTGACTTTCCCACTCTCCATGCCCGGCGTCATCTCCGGTATCACCATGGTCTTCATGCCGTCCATGACTAACTACGTCGTCAGCGATACCCTCAGCAACTTCAATATCACCATTCTCGGTAAACTCATCGACGAATACTTCACTACCTACGATAACTGGCATATGGGCTCCATGATCTCCATCATTCTGCTTTTGATCATCTTCCTCACCATGCTCGCTACCGGCGGTTTCAAAGACAACGAAAAGGAGGCCCGCGGGACTAACTTATGGTAAAAAAGATCTTATCCGTCGCCATCTGCGCGATCGTTCTCTTATTCGTGTACGCCCCCATTCTCCTGCTCGTCGTCTATTCCTTCGACAGCTCCAAAATCATCAATATCCACGAATTTTCTTTCTCCTTCGAGCTCTATAAACAGCTCTTCCGCGACCAGAAAATCATGCAGATCCTCTTCAATACCGTCTGGCTCGCTTTCGCCGCCGCCGGCCTTTCCACCATCCTCGGCACCGCCGGCGCGATCGGGATCTTCTACAGCCGCAAGCGCGTCGCCAAACCGCTCAACGCCGTTTCCCAAATCCCCGTCATCAACGCCGAGATCGTTACCGCCATCTCCCTCGCCCTGCTCTTTTCCATGGTCGCTCTCTACCGCACTTACTTCTCCCTCATCGTCGGGCATATGGTCCTGTGCACTCCCTTCGTGGTTCTCTCCGTCCTTCCGAAATTAAAACAGATGGACTCCAATACCTACGAAGCCGCCCTCGACCTCGGCGCAAGCCCCGCCCAGGCTCTCTTTAAAGTCGTGATCCCGCAGATCTTCTCCGGCATTCTCGCCGGTTTCATGCTCTCCGTCACGCTCTCCCTGGACGACTACATCATCACCGCTTTCACAAAACCCAAAACCTTCGATACGATCAGCACCTACGTCTACAACGCGGTCAAAAACGGAACCAACAGTTCCACCCCCGCCCTGCGCGCTTTGTCCGCCCTCATCTTCGTCGTCATGATCGTCATCTTACTCGTCATCAACCTGCGGGCAAGAAAACCTGCAAATAAAGGAGCCTGATCCCTATGAAACGCTTTTTATCTGTCTTTGCAGCCTTTCTTCTGCTATTGCCTCTCCCGCTTACCCTCGCCGCATGCTCTTCCTCTTCCGAGAAACAGGTGCTGCGCGTCTATAACTGGGAAGACTATATCAGTCAGCCTTCCGCCGACGAAGACCCCGAAGACGCCGCCCCCGACCTCATCGCAGAATTCGAAAAAGAATACGGCGTTACCGTCGAATACTCCACCTTCGGCACCAACGAGAATATGTACAACGAACTCAAAATCAACGCCGCCGGCTACGACCTCGTATGCCCCTCCGATTACATGATCATGAAAATGATCAACGAGGACATGGTCGAACCCTTCAGCGATGAATTCGTACAAAACGGTACCTATTCCTCCTACGCATCCCCTTACATCAAAGAGCTCTTCGAAGAAAACGGCTGGACCCGCTACGCCGCCGCTTATATGTGGGGCACGATGGGCTTCGTCTATAACCCCGCCTTCGTCGACGCCGAAGACCTCTCTTCCTGGGCAGGCATCTGGGACAGCAAGTACGCGAAAAAATCGACCATCAAGGACAGCGTGCGCGATTCCTATTTCCTGGGCGTCGCTTACGTCTACCGCGACGAGCTCACACAACTTGCCGATGACTACGCCGCAGGAAAACTGGACGCCGACACGTACAGGAAAACCCTCGAAACGATCATGAACCGCACCGACGAGGACACGCGCAGCCGCGTCAAGGACGCGCTCCTCGAACTCAAACCCAACCTCTACGGCTTCGAGGTCGACAGCGGCAAACAGGACATGATCACGGGAAAAATCACCATCAACTTCGCCTGGAGCGGCGACGCAGTCTATTCCATGGACGAGGCCGAAGCTTCCGAAACCGGAAACCCCGTCTACCTCAATTACGCCATTCCCAAAGAATGCACGAATATCTGGTTCGACGGCTGGGTCATGCCCAAAGGCGCCAACACGGAACTCGCCGAAAAATTTATCGACTTTCTGTCCCGCCCCGAAAATGCCGTCGCCAACATGAATTTCATCGGCTATACCAGTGCCGTCGGCGGCGACGCCGTCTTCGACGAAATGGTCAACTGGTACGACGAATCTGCCGACTCCGAAAACCGCGGCTACGACGAGGACGGTAACGCTTTGGAAAAATACGACCTCAACTATTTCTTCCGGGGCACGGGAAATTACGACGACTACACGATCTACATTTCCGAAGACAACCTCCACCGCCAGCTCTACGCGCAATACCCCTCCTCTTCTGAATCGGACAACGTCATCCTCCGCAGCGCCATCATGAAAAACTTCACCAACGAGGAAACCGCGGCCGTCAACGAAATGTGGGAGGAAGTTAAGGGTCTGCCTATCCCCGTCTGGGCTTACATCGTCATCGCCGTCATTGCGGCCGGCATTGTCGTCATCGCCCTCACCTACGTCTATAAGGGCAAGAGAAAAAACGCGGCACCTAAAAAAGGGTATCACCGCGTATCTTCCAAATAATTCCTTTCCCGATTGCATCTTCACGCGCGGGATCGGTTCTTAACAAATCAAAAATCTGTTTTCGGGCGGCCGCAAAATATTTTTACGGCCGCCGCAAGGACTTTTATTACTATGAAAAAACTCGTAATTTTGGGACAGGGTCCCGCAGGTATCTCCGCAGCTCTCTATGCCGTCCGCGGCGGCGCCGACGTCACGGTAGTCGCCAAAGACATGGGCGCGCTCGCCAAAGCCGATAAAATCGAAAATTACTACGGATTCGAACACGGTATTTCGGCGAAAGAACTCATCGAAACAGGAATAAAACAGGCGCAGAATCTGGGCGTAAAAATTGTCAAAGGCGAAGTTTGCGGCATCGAATTTGCCGCGGACGGCTACAAAGTAAAACTCGCGGACGGCAGCACGCTTACCGCAGGCGCCGTCATCATCGCCGTCGGCACTTCCAGAAATGTCCCGCCCATTGCCAATATCGAAAAATTCGAAGGCAAGGGCGTTAGTTATTGCGCGATCTGCGACGGATTCTTTTTCCGAGGGAAAAAGGTCGCCGTCATCGGTAACGCCGCTTATGCGCTCAACGAATACCACGTTTTGAAAAACATCATCGACGACGTCACCATCCTCACGAACGGTGCCGCCCCTACCTTTGACGATCCTGTCTGCAATACCAAAAAGATCCAAAGTTTTGAAGGCGGCGAAACGATCGACGAAGTCGTCTACGCCGACGGCACGCGCGAACATTTCGACGGCGTGTTCATCGCGTGCGGCTCCGCGGGCGCTTTCGAACTTTCCAAAAAATTGGGCATGGAAACGGCCAACAACAAAATCGTCACCGACGAGAACCGCGCAACGAACATTCCCGGAATCTATGCGGCGGGCGATTGCGTGAAGGGTCTGCAACAGATCGCCAAAGCCGTTTACGACGGCATGGTAGCCGGCACGCAGGCATTGAAATATCTCAAAACTCTCGGCTGACAGGAAGGAGCTGTTTCCCTCTTTACACATAGTTTTCCCCTTTTGCGGTCATCACGAAAACGGTGACAAAGCCGCGGAAAAACAGACTAAAAAAGAGTGTCTGCTTATCGCGTTTTAGCTTAAAACAATTCGGTGAACAAAAAGGCCGCCGCAAAGCAACTTGCTTTGCGGCGGCCTTTTTCTTACTCTTTGAAGAAAGCGCAGACTCCATGAATAAGTGTGCCTATTTACCAAAAAACGGGAAAAACGCCATATTATGTCAGACATAATACTCTGTAAATTCCTTAAATTACAGAATCGGCAAACAATTTTTCTGCTTTTTCGACGTCTTTCGGTTCTGCTTCCCGCACATCAGCATAAGGGAACGGACGGGAAAGTTCGCGGTATTTTTCTTCGCACAGCTTGCGGAAGGGCAAGAATTTCATGGCGGAACCCGGCCAAAATTCTTTTATAAATTTCGCAAGCGCGGTAATTTTTTCCTTCGAATCGTTTTTACCGGGAACGAGGACATTCGTAAGCTGCACCTCTTTCCCCTGCCGCAGACATTCCGCGAAGAAAGGTGCGTAAACCGTAAGGTCGTCCTCTTCCTGGTTCTTTATATCGCAAAGAATCGAATCGGAAGCTGCGATCAGTTCGCTGTCACAGATGTGCCCGTTTGTTTCGACGCAGACGTGTATTTTGTTTTCGTGCAAAGCGTTTGCCAATTCAAGATAGAAATCTTTCTGCAAGAACGGTTCCCCTCCCGAAAGAGTGACTCCGCCCCTGCGAAAATACCCCTTGTAACGGAGCAGTTTCGTAACAAGCTCGCCGACCTCCGTTTCTTTGCCGCTTTTAAACAACGTCTCCGGATTATGACAAAACGGACAACGAAGGTTGCACCCGCTGAAAAATACGATACAACGCAACCCCTTTCCGTCTACTCCCGACCCGCAATACACAGAATCGATCCGCCCCGTCTTCCCTGCCATTTCTCTTTCCTCCGTTCTTTTATGCCCTGTGCCCCGAACCTGCGTTCGGGGCAGGATAAGATTTTAAACGCCTTCGCCTTTCATTAACTCCGCCGCATTCTGCAAATGCGGCGCAGTTTTTATGCAACAAAATAGGCCGCGCCGCTTGACGTCAAGCGGCGCGGCGTCGTCTTGTTTATACGCGTTCGTGGTACGTACGTTTCAACACTTCCAACTGATGTGCTTTCGAAAGCTTGTGGAAATTGACGGCATATCCCGACACACGGATCGTGATATTCGGATACAATTCCGGATGCTCCATCGCCGCGACCAGCTTCGCCCTGTCGAGAACGTTTACGTTCAGATGGTGCGCGCCCTGTCCGAAATACCCGTCCAGCATATCCGTCAGATTTTCCGCACGGTCTTCCCTGTTTTCTCCGAGTGCGGACGGCACGATCGAGAAGGTATTGGAAATTCCGTCCCTGCAATATTCATATGGTAATTTCGCAACCGAGTTCAGAGAAGCCAAAGCCCCGCTCAAATCACGATTATGCATCGGATTGGCTCCCGGCGCGAACGGTTCACCGGCTGCTCTTCCGTCCGGAGTCGCGCCTGTCTTTTTACCATAAACAACGTTGGACGTGATCGTAAGAACAGACAGCGTATGGATTGCCCCACGATATGCCGGCGTCTTCTTCAATTCATCGGAAAACTCACGAAGTAAATCTTTTGCAATATCATCTACACGGTCGTCGTCGTTGCCGTATTTGGGGAATTCGCCTTCGATCTTGAAATCACAGATGATCCCCTGCTCGTTGTACACGGGCGTCACCTTTGCATACTTGATCGCGGACAGCGAATCCACCGCAACCGAAAGCCCCGCCACGCCGCAAGCCAGGAAACGCTCTACTTCCGTATCATGCAGAGCCATCTGGATCTTTTCATACGCATACTTGTCGTGCATGTAATGAATCACGTTCAGCGTGTTTACATACAGTCTGCACAGCCACGCCATATATTTATGGTACGCTTCGCGCACTTCCTTGTAATCCAGTACACCCTCAAAATTCTTTCCTTCGGGAGCGAGCTGGTTTCCGCTCTTCTCGTCCTTTCCGCCGTTCAACGCCAACAGCAAGAGCTTTGCAAGGTTGCAACGCGCTCCGAAGAACTGCATCTGCTTGCCGATCTTCATCGCCGATACGCAGCAGGCAATGCCGTAATCGTCACCGTAAATCGGACGCATCAGATCGTCGTTTTCATATTGAATGGAATCGGTATCGATCGACACTTTCGCGCAGAATTTCTTGAAAGGTTCGGGCAGGTTTTCCGACCAAAGAATGGTAAGGTTCGGCTCCGGTGCCGCGCCGAGATTGTACAGCGTGTTCAAAATACGGTAACTCGTCTTCGTGACCAGCGTCCTTCCGTCTTCACCCATCCCGCCGACACTTTCCGTCGTCCAAGTAGGATCCCCGCCGAACAAATCGTTGTACTCGGGCGTACGAAGCTGACGCGTGATCCGAAGTTTGATCACAAAATCATCGATCAGCTCCTGCGCTTCTTCTTCCGTAAGCGTCCCGTTTTCCAGATCGCGCTCGATGTAAATATCCAAAAACGTGGAAACACGCCCAAGACTCATCGCCGCGCCGTTCTGCTCCTTGATCGCCGCAAGATACGCAAAATACGTCCATTGAATCGCCTCTTTCGCGTTCTTCGCAGGGCCGGAGATATCCACTCCGTACATCATGCCCATCTCTTTCAGCTTTTTCAAAAAGTCGATCTGCTTGTACAATTCTTCCAGCGTGCGGATATTCTGTTCGTCCATCAGCTTTTCGCCGTACGCCTTTTTGTCTTTCATCTTTTCTTCGATCAGCTTGTCGACACCGTACAGCGCGACCCGACGGTAATCACCGATGATCCTGCCGCGCCCGTATGCGTCCGGAAGCCCCGTCAAAAGCCCTGCATGCCGCACAGCCTTCATTTCGTCCGTATAGACATGGAACACTGCGTCGTTGTGCGTCGTCTTGTAGCTGAACTCCGTTTCCACCAGATCCGAAAGTTTATACCCGTATGCCTCGCACGCCTGACGCGCCATGCGGATTCCGCCGAACGGGTTTACACCGCGCTTTAACGGCGCATCCGTCTGCAACCCGACAATGATCTCGTTTTCTTTGTCGATATACCCCGCAGGATACGTCAAAAGCGACGATACGCGCTCCGTATCTACGTCCAGCACGCCGCCCTTGTCGCTCTCCTTTTTCAAAAGAGCGTTCACTTTCTCCATCAGCTTCTTCGTCCGCTTTGTCGGCCCGCAAAGAAATCCGTCATCCCCTTCATAGGGCGTATAATTCGTCTGTATAAAGCCTCTTACATCAATCCTGCTCTCATAGGCGCCTTTCTTAAATTCTTTGCTCATTCTTCTTCGTCTCCTTTCCGAGAATAAAAAAGCCCGGACAGCATCTTTCTCTGCTGCCCAGGTGGTCGGCTATCTGACACTCTCCGCTCCCCTGCAGTAAACCTGCCAATTCCACCAGTCGCGAAAAGTCGTTTCGTTCGGATACACAATATCTTGTGCCGTCTTGCTTTTTATGTACACAGTATACCCGATTTTTTATAGTTTGTCAACAAAATTAAGGCACTATTCCGCGCCATTTTTGGCGGCAATTTCAAAGCACGCAATCTGCGTATCTTTTGCGCGCCTACATTCCTCCAATATAAAACCAAAACAGTTGAATCAGACAGAAAAACGGTTGAGTTTTCTCAACCGCTCTTCACTTTTTCCCTTTATCTATAAAATCGCGTTTGTTTGGTCAGCTTTTTATAAACTTTTTATCCTTTTCGGGGATGCCGCCATCATCCGCCAGGAAGCGCTCTACCCGCATGTGCAGAGAATATTTTTCGCGAAGCGCGGCGATTTCCTGCATCATTTCGGAAGCATGGTGTCTGTCCAGCGCTTCCGCATTTTCCCAACGGTCGATCAGAAGCACCGTCTCCTTATCTTCCGCGGGAAAAAAGTATTCATATTGTCTGTTCCCTTTCTCCGCGCGGATACGCGCCACGATCCCCTGTTCGAGCATCTCCCGCGCGAACGCCGCTGCGCTCCCGTTTTCACCCGTATAATAAATATTTACGACAATTTCCATTCCTTACCCCCGCTTAAAATTCTGCCGCACAGCGCGGTGCGCTGTGCGGCATATCTTTTTATTTAAAATACTTGACGCCGCTTTCGAACAGTTTCATGTCGAAATTGCCGCAGCAGTTCTTATAAAGGTTCTCGCCCGTACGCTCCGTGTGGCCCATTTTTCCGAACACTCTGCCGTCGGGAGAAGTGATGCCTTCGATCGCCCAAGCCGACCCGTTCGGGTTGAAGGGATATTCCATCGTAGGCTTACCGCTAAGGTCGCAATACTGCGTCGCGATCTGTCCGTTTGCCGCAAGTTTTTCCAATTCTTTGGAAGGCGCCACGATTCTGCCCTCGCCGTGCGATACGGGCACCGTGAACACGTCCCCGACCTTGCAGGCCGAAAGCCACGGCGATTTATCCGATGCGACACGAATGTCAACAAGCGTGGATACGTGGCGGGATATATTGTTATACGTCAGCGTAGGACTTGTCGCTTTCAAAGGCAGGATCTCGCCGTACGGGACAAGCCCCAGCTTGATCAAAGCCTGGAATCCGTTGCAGATACCGAGAACAAGGCCGTCGCGCTCGTGCAACAGTTTCATGACCTGCTCCGCGATGCGCGGGTTGCGGAAAGTCGTCGCAATAAATTTGCCGCTTCCGTCCGGCTCGTCGCCACCCGAGAACCCGCCCGGGAATGCAATGATATTGGCGCGCGCGATTGCGTCCGCAAACGCTTTCACGCTCTCTTCAATATCCGCCGCGCTGCGGTTTTTCAGCACCACGATTTCGCTTTCCGCCCCTGCAAGATTGAACTTGCGCGCCGTATCTAGCTCGCAGTTCGTGCCGGGGAACACGGGGATAAATACGCGCGGTTTTGCCGCTTTCGTCGAAATATTCGTGTAACGTGTACTCGTTTTGAAGTCGACGTCCTTCGCTTTGCCGTTAGCGGAAGCATGGTTGGGGAATACGCTTTCCAGCGCTCCGCAGAACGCCGATTCCGCTTCCGAAAGCGTAACTTTTTCCTTGTCGTACACAAAGTCCGCTTCCGTCGTTTCCCCGACGTAGATCTTCGGACAATGCAATGCGTCCGCATCGTCGAGCGCGACCAGAATTTCGCCGTAATGCTCGGACAACAGACAGTCGACATCCCCTTCGAAACGGAATCCGAAACCGTTGCCGAGACAAGATTTTACCACCGCCGAAGCGATGCCGCCGTTTTCCACGACCGTCGCAAAGCGAATGTTCTTGCTGAGAATGTTGCGATGGATCTCGCGGTACATTGCGGCCAATTCCTTGAAATCGGGAATTTTATCAAAGTCCTTGTGCATCGGGATCCAGTAAATTTTCTGTCCCTTTTCCGTCACGACGTTCGTGATCAGCTCGCTCGCCTTCGCAGGTGCCAACGCAAAAGAAATCAGCGTAGGAGGTACGTCGATATGCTCAAACGTACCGCTCATACTGTCTTTCCCGCCAATCGCGCCGAGCCCCAGGCCAATCTGCGCGTACAATGCTCCCAAAAGCGCCGACAGCGGAACGCCCCAACGCTTCGGATCGCTGTTCAAGCGCATGAAAAATTCCTGGAACGTCAGGCGGATCTCATCGTAATCGCACCCGCTCGCGATCAGCTTCGCAACCGAGGTCACAATGCTGTAAATGGCGCCCGTGAAAGGACTACTGCTCATAAGCTCCGCGCAATACCCGTACGCGGAAACCGTCGCCACGTCCGTTTCGCCGCCGCAGATCTTCGCCGCCATCGAGATGGCAGGCGTGAGCTGTCTCTTTCCGCCGAAGGGCATATACACGCTGCGCGCGCCGATCGTCGAGTCGAACATCTCCGAAAGGCCTTTCTTCGAGCAAACATTCAGACGGGCGAGCGATGCGAGAAGATCTTCACGGAATTCTTTGCGCTTCAGATCGAAATACGGCGTTACGTTATCGTCGATTTCCGCCGAAATTACCTGCTTGACACCGTTCGTGTCCAGGAAATCGCGGGAAATATCGACGATCGCCCTGCCCTTGAACATCATTTTCATGCGACGATCGTCCGTTACGACCGCCACAGGCGTCGCCGCAAGGTTTTCCTGCGCCGCCAGGCGGATAAATTCGTCTTTGTCCTTCTCGTCCACGACGACCGCCATGCGCTCCTGCGATTCCGAGATCGCAAGCTCCGTTCCCGAAAGCCCTTCGTATTTGAGAGGGACTTTGTCCAGATCGATCACCAGCCCGTCCGCCAGTTCACCGATCGCGACCGATACACCGCCCGCACCGAAGTCGTTGCACTTTTTGATCTTGCGCGTGACTTCTTTATTCAAAAACAGTCTCTGCAGTTTGCGCTCCGTGAGCGGATTACCCTTCTGCACTTCCGCTCCGCACGTCTCCACCGAATGCGCGTCGTGCGCCTTCGAAGACCCCGTCGCACCGCCGCAGCCGTCGCGCCCCGTCTCGCCGCCCAAAAGAATGATGATATCCCCTTTCTTCGGCTTTTCGCGGTACACCATGTCCCTGCGTGCGCCGCCGACCACAAAGCCCGTTTCCAGACGCTTCGCTTTGTACCCCGGATGATACACTTCGTCGACAATGCCCGTCGCGAGCCCGATTTGGTTGCCGTAGGACGAAAATCCCGCCGCCGCCGTCTTCGTGATCACGCGCTGCGGAAGTTTGCCGGGAAGCGTGTCCTCGATCTTTTCGCGCGGATCCGCGCTGCCCGTAACGCGCATCGCCTGGTAGACATATGTCCTGCCCGACAGCGGATCGCGGATCGCTCCGCCAAGACAGGTCGCCGCGCCGCCGAACGGCTCGATCTCCGTCGGATGGTTGTGCGTCTCGTTCTTGAACATCACGAGATATTTTTCCGTCTTTCCGTCTATCTCGGCATCGATACAGATCGAACATGCGTTGATCTCGTCCGATACGTCCAGATTGTCCAGCCTGCCCTCTTTTTTCAGCTTCTTGACCGCAATCGTCGCAATATCCATGAGACAGGGATATTTGTCCGCACGCTTTGCGTTGAATTCGTTAAATAAATCTTTGTAAAGCCCGTATGCCTTTTCGATATGCCCGTTGTCCGAATGTATGGTCACGTCTTTGAGTTCCGTCGCAAACGTCGTGTGACGGCAATGATCCGACCAGTACGTGTCGATCACCTTGACTTCCGTCTCCGTCGGGTTCCTGCCCTCTTTCTTGAAATAATCGCGCACAAAGACGAGATCTTCCACGCTCATCGCAAAACCGTTCTTTTTGTGGTACTGCGCGATCTCGTTCACGGACATATCGATAAAGCCCGCCACTTCCGCCACGTCGTGCGTCTGCATCTTCGCACGCGCCAACGTTTTCGGCTTCTCCAACGATACCTCCGAGCTCTCCACAGGGTTTATAAGATGCTTCTTGATCCGCTCCAGCTCCCCGTCCGTAACTCCCTTGACACCGAATACGCGCGCACATTTGATCAAAGGACGGTTTTTCTGCGTCAGAAGCTGCACGCATTGCGCCGCACTGTCCGCCCGCTGGTCATACTGCCCGTCCAAAAATGCGATCGCAAATACCTTGTAATCTTCGTCCAGCGGCAACTCTTCCCGATATACGTTGTCCACGGGAGGTTCGGAAAATACATTCACGATCGCGCCTTCCAGCTCCTCTTCGCTGATGCCTTCCACGTCGTAACGCAGGATCTCGCGCAGCTCTTCCACGCCGATCCCAAGCTGCGTCTCCAGATCCTCCCGAATCTTCTTCGCCTGTAAATTTTCCTTTTTCTCTACATAAATTCTGTATATCATTGCGCTTTCATTCCTCTGCGTTGTATTTGATCCCGATATCCTTGCGGTATTGCATTCCGTCAAAGTGTATCTTTTCAATGTTCTTATACGCCTTTTCTCTCGCTTCTTTCACCGTCTTCCCCTTCGCACATACGCCGAGTACCCTGCCGCCGTTCGTCTTGAGAACGCCGTTCTCCATCGCCGTCCCCGCATGATACAAGAATACGTCTTTGTCCAAATCGCCGATCGTGATCTCCTTGCCTTTGGCATATTTCTGCGGATATCCGCCGCTCGCAAGCACCACGCACACGCAGGCGCCTTCTTCCCATTCGATCTTGACATCCGCAAGCCGCTCGTCCGTCACCGCCTGGAAAATCTCCATCAGATCCGTTTTCAGCATCGGAAGCACTACCTGCGTCTCCGGATCGCCGAAACGCGAATTGTATTCCACGACCTTCATCCCCTCCGGCGTGCGCATCAGCCCGAAGTACAGAACTCCCTTGAACGGCCTGCCTTCCGCATTCATCGCATGCACCGTCGGCAAAAGGATCTTTTCCATCACTTCGTCCGCGATCTCTTTCGTATAGAACGGGCAGGGCGTAAACGTTCCCATGCCGCCCGTGTTCAAGCCTTTGTCTCCGTCCAGCGCCCGCTTATGGTCACAGCTCGGGATCATCGGCACGATCGTCTTACCGTCCGTAAACGTCAGCACGGAAACTTCTTCCCCGGGCGTAAACTCCTTGCCCTTCAGAAATTCTTCCACAACGATCTTGTTGCCCGCCGCTCCGAACGCCTTGTCCAGCATGATCTGCTTCAATCCGTCCTTCGCCTGCTGCAGATCCTCACAGATCAGCACGCCCTTGCCAAGCGCAAGCCCGTCCGCCTTCAAAACCACGGGGAATTTTCCCTTTTCCACGTATGCGAGCGCCTTTTCGTAATCGTCGAAAATTTCATACGCCGCCGTCGGGATCCCGTATTTTTTCATCAGCCCTTTCGCAAACGCCTTGCTCGACTCGATCTGCGCCGCCTTCTTGTTCGGCCCGAACACGCGGTGCCCGCGGCTTTCCAGTTCGTCCGCAAGTCCCAGCGCCAAAGGATCGTCCGGCGCAATGACCGTATATTCCACGTCCTTATGCGCGTCCACCCAGTCGCCGACCGCTTTCAAGTCGCAATAATCTACGTCCACACATTCGGCAAGCTGCGCGATCCCCGCATTGCCTTTCATGCAATATATCTTATCCACCAAAGGACTCTTCGCAAGTGCCGCTACGATCGCATGCTCCCTGCCGCCGTTCCCGATTACAAGTACGTTCATCGCATTCGCCTCTCAGTGATGGAACAGGCGCATTCCCGTAAACGCCATGACCATGTTGTATTTGTCGCACGCCTCGATCACGAGATCGTCACGCACCGACCCGCCCGGCTGCGCCACATACGACACGCCGCTCTTTCTCGCGCGCTCGATGTTGTCCGAGAACGGGAAAAACGCGTCGCTTCCCAATGATACCCCCGTGATCTTCGAAAGATACGCTTTCTGCTCCTCTTTCGTGAACGGTTCGGGACGTACCGCAAAGTATTTCTTCCAGACGTCGTCACCCAAAACGTCCTCGCATTCGTCCGAAAGATAAATATCGATAATGTTGTTTTTGTCCGGCCTGCCTACGCCTTCCGCAAACTGAAGGCCGAGCACTTTGTCGCTCTGGCGCAAATGCCAAAGATCCGCTTTCGTGCCCGCAAGCCGCGTGCAATGGATACGCGACTGCTGCCCCGCACCCACGCCGATCGCCTGCCCGTCCGCAGCAAAGCATACGGAGTTCGACTGCGTGTATTTGAGCGTGATCAGCGCTATGATCAGATCCGTCACCGCATCTTCCGGCAGCGTCTTGTTCTTCGTCACGATGTTTTTCAGAAGATCGGCATTGATCTTGAATTCGTTCCTGCCCTGCTCGAACGTGACGCCGTATACCTGCTTATGCTCGATCGGATCGGGTTTGTAATCTTTGTCGATCCTGACAATGTTATACCCGCCCTTGCGCTTCGCTTTGAGAATTTCCAGCGCTTTCGCCGTATAGCCGGGCGCAATGATCCCGTCCGAAACTTCGCGCTTGATGATCGTCGCCGTCACTTCGTCGCATACGTCCGAAAGAGCGATCCAGTCGCCGAACGATGACATTCTGTCCGTTCCCCTTGCCCGTGCATACGCACATGCCAAAGGCGAATCGTCCAACCCCTCGATATCGTCAACAAAACAAGACTTCTTCAGCCGTTCCGAAAGTTTCTTGCCGACCGAAGCACTCGTAGGACTGACGTGCTTGAACGACGTCGCCGCTACCTGACCCGTGCTTTCCTTTATTTCTTTCACCAGCTGCCAGCTGTTGAATGCGTCCAGAAAATTGATGTACCCGGGCTTACCGTTCAGGATCTCGATCGGCAAATCTTTCCCGTTTTCCATAAAGATACGCGACGGCTTCTGATTCGGGTTGCAGCCGTATTTCAACTGAAATTCTTTCATCGCTCTTTCTCCTTATTTATTCTTATTTACAAGTACTTTTTCATACTTGCCGCTCGCAAGATCCGTATAGCGCACATACAGAGAAATCTTGTTGTTTTCGTTCAGATTATTCCATAACGTATCTGCAAATTCATGAATATCATCCGGGATCTGAACCCGCTCAGGCTCTCCCGTAAACGTAGGGATCGGATTTCCGTCACAATTGTAGGTGTGGATAAAATGTCCCAACCCGCACCGCGGCTCATAAGAGAACGTGTAACGGTTGCAGGAGCTGCCCGCCGCATCCGCACTCTTCAAAATGCTCAGTTTGTATGTAAAATCACCGTTTGCAAAATCCAAAATTCCGCTGATACGCGGCGTGAAATTCGGGGCGTCCGGTTCAAAACAGCGCGTCTGCAATGCCTCTTCAAACGTCTTCCCGTTCATGAGATAATCGTACACCGTGTCCGTCTGATCGCCGTTCGTCACGATCACGCTGCTCTTCGCCTTGCGAACGGGCGAATAGATGATCAGCGAAGGATCTTCGACCTTGCTCGCGTCAAAGGGATAAATCGTGACAGCGTCCCCCTCTTCTTTGAACACGCGGTTGCGGCTGTTCTCGCTCCTGCCCATGATAAAATACGCAAATACCGCTTTCTTGCCGTCCTCGCTCTTGCCGATCACGATCCCGCGGCCGACATAACTGTTATCCTTGATCAGTTCGCCGATATCCGATACAGAATATATATCCATTATTGTACCCCGTTGATTTTTATTTTCACGCTCACGCGTCCGTTTGCTTTTTGCGCTCCGCTTATTCGCAAATGCGCACCTTTCTTCCGTCTTTGATGACTTTTCCCGTCGTTAAAAGCCGCACCGCTTCGGGCAACGCCCTGTGTTCCTCTTCCAGTATGCGCGCCTGCAGCGTCTCGGGCGTATCGTCTTGTGCGACCGCAACCGCTCTCTGCAATAAAATCGCTCCGCTGTCATAATGCTCGTCTACAAAATGCACGGTCAGCCCCGATATCTTTACCCCGTACTCGATCGCTGCCTTATGTACGTTCAGTCCGTAATACCCTTTTCCGCAAAAGGACGGGATCAGGGACGGATGAATGTTGATGATACGATCGGGATAAGCGCGGATCAGATTTTCCGGAACCATCGAAAGATACCCTGCCAGCACAATATAATCCACGCCGCGCGCCTGTAATTCCGCTATCAGCTTTCCGCCCAACGCTTCCGCATCCGCAAAATCTTTTCTGCTGCAGACGATACTCTCAATACGATGTTTTTTCGCGCGCTCGATCGCATAAATTCCGGGCTTAGACGCAACAAGGAGAGAGATCTCGCAAAAGTTCTCTCTCTCGTTCGCATCGATGACGGATTGGAAATCACTGCCTGAACCGCTCGCAAAAACCGCTATCCGCTTCACTTGATGATTACCCCTTTGCCCTTGACCGTCTCACCGATCACATATGCCTTTTCGCCCGTAGATTCCAGCACGCGGATCGTTTCGTCCGCATCTTTCTTATCTACGCATACGACCATACCGATCCCCATGTTGAACGTGTTGTAGATCTGATCGTCCGTCGTCTCCGATTTTTCACGCATGATGCGGAAAATCTCGGGAAGCGGATACGAATCTTTGCGGATCTCACAGCCGATCCCTTCGGGGAAAATGCGCGGAACATTCTCGATGAACCCGCCGCCCGTTATGTGCGCGATCCCCTTCACCTTCACTTTCGTGATCAGATTCAGTATGCTCCTGACATAAATTTTCGTCGGCGTCAAAAGTACGTTCAATACTTTGTCTTTCAGCCTGTCGTCATAACGGTCCAAATCGTGCGAATGCAGATTGTCCCCGAACAGTTTGCGCACCAGCGAATACCCGTTCGAATGAATCCCGCTCGACGCAAGCCCGATCAAGACGTCTCCCGCTTTTATCTCCTTGCCGTTGATGATGTCCTTCTTGTCGACGATCCCTACGGCAAATCCCGCTATATCGTACTCCCCGTCCGGATAAAATCCCGGCATTTCCGCCGTCTCGCCGCCGATCAGCGCGCAGCCCGACTGACGGCAGCCTTCCGCAACACCCGAAACGACCGTCGCCACCGTCTCCGGCGACAGTTTGCCCGTCGCAAAATAGTCCAGGAAAAACAGCGGCTTCGCCCCCTGGCAGACAATATCGTTCACGCACATCGCCACCGCATCGATCCCGATCGTGTCGTGCTTGTTCGCCAGAAATGCGTATTTGAGCTTCGTGCCGACGCCGTCCGTCCCGGCTACCAACACCGGTTCGCTCATCTTCTCGCCCGCAATCGAATAAAATCCGCCGAAAGAACCGATGTCGCCCAGCACGTTCCCGTTAAACGTCGTCTGAACATGCTTCTTCATCAGCTCTACCGCTTTGTAACCGCGCTCTACGTCCACCCCGCTGTCCTTGTAGGATATAGCCATAACCTCTCTCCTTAATGATCATTCAAATTTGTGTTTGTCCGCTACGTAATCGTCCATCGGGTACGGGTACCCCGCATCGAAACACCCCGTACAAAAATCCAGATGCGCTTTCTTACACGTCTCTTTCAGTTCGTCCACCGTCAGATAATGCAGAGAATCTGCGCCTATGTACTGACGGATCTCCTCCACGCTCTTGTTCGCACCTGCAAGCTGCGAGTACGACTGCATGTCGATCCCCAAATAACAAGGATGCTTCACCACCGGCGAACAGATCATCATGTGCACTTCTTTCGCACCCGCGTCCCGCAGCATCTTCACAATCTTTCGGCTCGTCGTGCCGCGCACGATCGAATCGTCGATGATGATCAGCCGCTTCCCGCTGATGTTCGCCCGCAGCGCGTTCATCTTCACGCTGACCGAATTTTCACGCATGCTCTGGTCGGGCTGTATAAACGTGCGCCCGACATAACGGTTCTTCGCCAGCGCTTCCACATACGGAACGCCCGAAACTTCCGAATACCCGCGCGCCGCCACGACCGCCGAATCCGGAACGCCGCTCACAATGTCCGCCTTGACAGGATAATGCTTCGCAAGAATCTTGCCCGCTTCCTTGCGCGCTTCGTACACGCTGCACCCGTCAATGATGCTGTCCGGCCGCGCAAAATATACATACTCGAATATGCACGCCGCCGTACAGGGCGCCTTCGGCAAATAGTACGAACGCATCCCTTCCGAATCTACGACCAGCACTTCGCCCGGCTCAATGTCGCGCACGACTGTCCCGCCGACCGCGTCGATCGCGCACGTCTCGCTCGCCACGATCACGTCGTCCAGGCTCTTGCCCATCACCAGCGGACGGATCCCGTACGGGTCACGCACGGCGATCAACTTGTCCGCCGTCATCACCACCAGTGAAAATGAGCCCTTAAAGCGCTTCCCCGCTTCCAGTACCCCTTTCACGATGTCCCCGTCGCTGTATTTGTTGATCAGAAGCGCCATCACTTCCGAATCGATGCTCGTCTGAAATACCGCGTCGCCGCGGATCAGCTCCTCGCGAAGCTGCTTCGTGTTCGTCAGATTCCCGTTGTGCGCCAACGCCATCTTCCCGCACTTGCCCGTAAATACGATCGGCTGCGCATTCAACAGCGAACTCGCCCCCGTCGTCGAATACCGCACATGCCCGATGGCAATGTCTCCCTCCGGCAACGTGTCCAGATTCCCGTTCGCAAATACTTCGGGAACCAGTCCCATTCCCTTGAAATACCGTACTTTGTCCGCGTACGCAACCGCAATACCGCTCGATTCCTGTCCGCGATGCTGCAATGCGTACAATCCGTAATAAACAGTATGCGCTACGTCCCGCGTCTCCGTACTGTACACGCCAAACACACCGCATTCTTCATGCATACCGTCAAACGGCAGTTTTCCGTCCCGAAGATACATTCTCTTTTCTCCGCCTTACTTGCCGGTCAGACGGGCAAATACTTCTTTGTATGCGTCTTCTACGCCGCCCATGTCCCTTCTGAAACGGTCTTTGTCCAGCTTCTCGCCCGTCGTCATGTCCCAGAAACGGCAGGTATCCGGCGAAATTTCGTCCGCCAAAATAATCTGGCCCTTGAAACGCCCGAACTCCAGCTTGAAATCGATCAGATTGATGTTCAGCGTCTTGAAAAACTCTTTCATGATCTCGTTCACTTTGAGCGCCATGTTCTTGATCGTCTGGATCTCTTCCGGCGTCGCAAGCTCCATCGCCAATGCCTGCGAATCGTTGATCAGAGGATCTCCGAGCTCATCGTTCTTATAGCTGAATTCCAAAACCGTTACCGGCAGTTTCTTCCCTTCCGGAACGCCGTAACGCTTGGAAAAACTGCCCGCCGCCGTATTGCGGATGATCACTTCCAACGGCACGATCTGCACTTTCTTCACCGCCGTCTCACGGTCGGAAAGCTCCTCTACATAGTGCGTCGGAATCCCGTGCTGCTCCATGATGCGGAACATCATGTTGCTCATCTTGTTGTTGATCACGCCCTTCCCCGCAATCGTCCCCTTCTTCAGGCCGTTGAATGCGGTCGCATCGTCTTTATAATCGACAATCACAACGTCCGGATCGTCCGTCGCAAATACCTTCTTCGCTTTTCCTTCATACAGCTGTTCGAGCTTTTTCATATCTATTCAATCCTCCAAAAATTTTAACGTTTTTATTCTCCGTAAAATCAAAGCGCCTTCAATTCTTCCTGCAATGCCGCATCGTCCGCTTCGATCTTCTCCGCCATCGCTTTCTTGAACTGCTTTAACTGCTCTGCGATCTGCGGATACTTCACACCCAAAATCTGCAGCGCCAAAAGCCCCGCATTCTCCCCGCCGTTGACGCCTACCGTCGCCACAGGGATCCCCGAAGGCATCTGCACGATCGAAAGCAGACTGTCCAGCCCGCCCATCATGTCCGTCTTCACGGGAAGCCCGATCACAGGCAGAACCGTGTACGCCGCCATCACGCCGCCGAGATGCGCTGCCTTCCCCGCCGCACAGATGATCGCCTCGATCCCGTTCTTCTCCGCTTCTTTCGCAAACCGATGCGCTTCGTCCGGCGTTCTGTGCGCAGAAATTACACGCACTTCCGTTTCCACCCCGAACTTCTTCAAAACCGCTACCGCCGGCTTGACTACCGGAAAATCCGATTTGCTGCCCATTACGATCGCTACCTTCGCCATATACCTACCTCCCGCGGCTTTCGCCGCAAAAAAATTTTTTCGGTTAAAAACAACCCGCCCTGCACATACTCTGTACAAGGAGTTTCTTATGTTTTTACTCTACATTCTCTTCGGAGCTTACCTGCTCGCCGTCAATGTCTACGCCTTTATGCTCGTCAAAAATCAGAAAAAAATTTGCGAGGAACGCGGCCACGCTCGCTGCAGCAATTCAAAATTGCTCGTCGCTGGCTTTCTCGGCGGAGCCGTCGCCGCTTACGCCGCTCTCTTTATCCTCAAATTCAAAACCGATAACGTCCTGCTGATGGTGCTTTTGCCCGTCCTTTCCGTCCTCAACGTCTACCTGATCGTCCTTTTGTTCCGGAATTCTTTCTTTATCCCCGTCTGAAAAGCAAAAAGACAGGAGCATAACGGTGCGCACTGTCACACCGCTCGCTGACCTGCCTTACGGTTCCTGTTCGGGTATAATTCTCTCTTGCACCGCCGACGGGTACACCGAGCCGACACTCATCCCTTTCGTCGGTTCCTCTGTACGCAAACCACAATCGCTTGCGATTTTTCCGTTCGGTTCTCTCAACATAGGCCCTTTCCTCTGCTTCCGTGCAAATCATCCGCAAACGCATTCCCTGCGTTTCTTCCTATGTACAGTATACCATAAAACGCCGTTTTTCGAAACTGTTTGACGCCACTTTTTCAAAAATATTTTTTCCCCGCTCCGCCTTTTCCCAAACAAAAACACCCGCTCGGCCGCGGGTGTTTTCTTTCATCATTTTTTGTTTGTTTCGTCCGTTTTTTCACGGTTCTCCTTCAACAGATCCCGTATCTGCGCCAACAATGATTCCACCGTCTCTGCGGGTACCTGCGGCTCCGCCGCCTGCGCTTGCGCTGCCTGTTCGGCTGCCGCAGCGTCCGCCGTCTCTTCCTGCTTTTTCACAAGACGGTTGCGCAGTTCTTCCGCCGTTTCACGCATCCGACGCTGCGCGTTGCGCACGATCCGCAATACCGTAAAGATCACAAACGCATCGATCAGGAAAGTCAATATCGCCATGATCAGGTTTCCGTAATTGAGCGTGATCGCCTGCGTGATCACTTCGCCCGCTTCGTTCAGCTCTTCCGCTCGCAACACCACCACCAGCTCGCTGAAATTTCCGTCTATCAACAGGGCAATCAACGGCTTGATAATATCGTTTACAAGACTGTTCACAATCGCCGTAAACGCCGCGCCTACAACGACCGCTACCGCAAGATCCACAATGTTCCCGCGCGATATGAACGCTTTGAAATCTTTCCAGAATGTGCTCTTTTGCCGCTCTCTCTTTTTCATGACTTTTTCTCCTATGTATATTCTTTTATATGCTCTGCAATAAATTTACAGACTGCATCTTCCTCCGAATACCCGATCACGCCGCTCGCCGTCTTTTTCAGCTCCGGCACAGCGTTTTGCACCGCATAACTCTCGTCCGCCATCGCAAACAGCGACCGATCGTTCCGCCCGTCCCCGAAACATACCACGCGCTCCGCGTTGAGTATCTCTTTCAGCTTTTTCGCAGCTTCTCCCTTCGACGTTCCCTCCGGCATGATCTCGCACCAATAGTCCGTCCGGTACGTCTCCTGCTCGTAAATACAGCGGATATCCAGGCTGCTTTCCACTTCCTCATGCAGCTTATCCAGATCTTCTTTCTTCCCGATACAGGTAAAATAAAAGATATCCTCGCCCCGAAGCTCTTCACGGCTGCGGATCGGATGCAGGCGCCTGTCGCCCTTCCTGCGCTCCAGATAACGCAAAACCCCGCTCGTCTCTTTCCCTTCGATCCACGAGACGTGCTCCTCGCCGCCGCAAAACGAATACGCCAGCGGCCAAACGTCAAAGCGTGCAAACAGCTCTTTCAGATACGCAAGCTGCCCTTCGTTAAAATGCTTGTTGTACAGCTTCTCCTGCGTCGAAGGCTCCATGATCAGCGCTCCGTTGTAGAGAATGACGGGCAGATTCTGCCGTAACCCCCAACACGCCTTCGCCGCCGAATTCAGCGACCGCGCCGTCGCGTACGTAAATTTGAGCCCCTGCCCGTCGATCATACCGTTCAGATGCTCTAAACTGTATTCGGATATCCTTTCTTTCGACGTCAGAAGCGTTCCGTCCAGGTCGGAAATAACCAATGTCTTCAATGCAACGAACCCTTCCCTTTTCGCTCCGTCACAGTATACCACATCCTTCGCTTTTTTACAACAATTTGAACGGGGTTTTCTTTCGGCGGCTTTGCCCCTCTCTTTCGCCCGACAAAAGAATTTTTTCTCTTTCCGTCAAAAACGGCCGCACCATTTATTGTATGGTGCGGCCGTGCCGTTTTATGCTTTTTCCTGTCCGAGCAGCGCCCGAATGATCTCTTCCCTGTATTTTGACGGCGCCCCGTACGCGCGCGGCACGTCACCCTCGGCGGCAATGTCCGCCGCGATCTTTCCGCCTTTCAGAACAACCGCCCGATGAGACAGCATGTACGCTTCCTCCGCGTCGTGCGTCACGAAGACCGCCGTTCGGTTTTCCTCTTTCCAGAGCTTGCAAAACACGTCGATCAGCCGTATCTTCAACCCCGTGTCCAAAGACGAAAAAGGTTCGTCCATCAGAATCAGCTCGGACGGATACGCAAACGCCCGCGCAATCGAAACACGCTGCGCCTGCCCTCCCGAAAGCTCCTTCGGATACGCATCCGCCTTTCCCGCAAGCTCGACCTTCTCCAAAACGTCCATGATCTTGTCCCGATCGGCGTCCTTGCCCAGCACATACCGTATGTTGCCGTATACCGTCAGATTCGGCAAGAGCCGCTCTTCCTGGAAAATGTACGAGATGCGCGGCGGCACGTTGGAAATCTTCCCCTCGTACGGCGTAAGCGACGCCAGCATGTTCAGAAGCGTCGTCTTCCCGCACCCGCTCTCGCCCAACAGACAGGTGATCTTCCCGCCCTCGATCTCGAGCGAAAAATGATCGTAGACCTGCGCCTTCGCATAGTTTTTCCCGATATTCTCCAATCGGATATTCTTCATTTCCATCGGATCACCGCCCTGCCGACCAAACGTATCGCCCATTCGCACACCACCGAAAGAATCACCGCCGCGATCGTGAGCGCAAACAGATCCTGCGTCTCCAAAAGCGCCTGCGAAAAATTCATCATGCTCCCGATGCTCGCCGTCGTATGCGCCAGCGCCTCCGCCGCGATTACCAGCTTGATGTTCAGCGAAAATCCGCTCGCCGATCCCTCAAACAACCCCGGCGCCATGTTCGGAAGATACAGCTTCCATATCCTTTCCGCCATGCTCACCCGATACACCGCACTCATCTGCACAAGTTTCGCATCGATCGAAGAGACCGCCGCCGAAAACGACGAGTACAGCGTCGGAAAAATTACGATGATCGCCACTACCGCGGGCGCGATCTTCGGGTTCAGCCAGATGATCAGTATCAGAATCACCGACATCGTAGGCACCGATCGTATGAACGCAATGAACGGATCGATCAGTTTGCGCGCATAGCGGTATCGGTTCGCCAGCAACGCAAAAACAATCGCCGGCACAAAAGAAAATACAAACGAATACAAGGACCGCCACATCGTATTCCCGATCGCACGCCAAAAGGACGCTTCGCCGAAATAGGCGAAAAACGCGCGAAGCGATTCCGACGGTGACGGCAAAATCAGCGATGCGTTGATCGCCAGCGCGGCAATCCACCACGCAAGAAAAATCGCCGCCACCACCAGAATCGGAAATATACAGTTGATCAGCCTCTTGTAAACTTTCATCTCAAACCGTTATGCGGTGTATTCGATCCCGTTCTGCTTGAGCAGATATTGCAGCAGCTGTATGGTCGTAGCCGCCGTCGTGTTCACCGTCTTGCCCCTCAGATCTTCCAATGTCTCTACACTGCTGTTTACCGCCGCAATATACAGATTCCCGAATACGTGCGTCGAAACGAGCTGAATGTCCGAACCCTTCGAAAAGACCGTCGCCGCGCCGATCGTAGGCATGATGGCAAGATCCGCATCTTTCTGCGTGTTGAAGATCGCTCCGATCTGTCCCGCAGGAACAATGTGGAAATTCACCGTGTATCCTTCCGGAAGAAGATCCGCATCCGTAAATACGTTCGCTACCGCCAACGCCGGCGTGCCGTCCGGAAGATAAATATCGACAACCGTATCCGCTACCGCGTCCGCGGCCGCCGTTCCCGTATAGTAAAAGCCTTGCGCAGGCGCATTCCCGCTCAGACGCTGGATATAATCATCCACCGACGCCTTCACGTCCGCCGCGCTCTGGTAAGAAAGATTGCAGCGCTCCACCGTCTCCGCCGTATACGTCTTGCCCGCAAGCGTTGTCGTATATCCGTCCGCGTGCGCCGTGTTGTACGCCGCAAGCGCCTCCACAAACGAAGTCCTGTTCGCCTCGTCTGCCAGCCACGTACCGTTACCCGCAAGCGCCGTCCCGAACGCCGAAATAAATTCCGTGTTCGACTTTGCAAACGAGCCGCGCGCAATCAGCGATGCCTGCGGATATCCGTCAAACCCCGTGATCTCCTTCCACTCTTTCTGGAAATCGATCGCCACTTCGATCTGCGGTACAAGCCCCTGCCCGTTCGTCAGCGACGGCTCACCCAGCACACCGTATGCTTCCGTCTCGTTATTCTGCGCCTGTTGCAAGAGCGCCACGATGTCCGACTCCTTGTCGTAAGACTGCAAAACGACCGCTTTCTTCTCCGTCGTTCCGTCCGTACCGCCGTTGTCTTCCTTTCCCGTTTCGCCGCAGGACACCACTACCGCCGCCGTCGCGATCACCATCGCCAACGCAAGCAGAATTGCCAATACTTTTTTCATTTCCGTTTGCTCCTTTGCTTATTTTTCTCAAACTTGTGCGCGCTGCGGGCCGCTCAATATTTCGAAAACAAGGTCTTCGCCGAAATTCCCTCGATCATCCCCAGTTTGCCCGTCAACGCGTTGATGACCTCCTGCGGTGCGTCGATCACAATCGTGTGGACAAACACGTTCTTCGATCTGTACGGAATTCCCATCCTGCCGACAATGTATTCCCCGAATTCGTACAACAACGCGTTCATCTTCTCCGCACTGTCCATCGATTCGTTGATGATACTGACAACAGCCAACCTCGTCTCCGCCATAAAAAAACCTCCCTTTTGCACGCCAAGCAAAAAGGAGGATAAAATTCCCTTTCCGAAAAGTTCGTTTTGTATCTTCCCTTTTACCGTCGGGCGTACCCTTCGACTCAAGTTTAAATCTGTGTGTTATTATAGACACTTTTTCCCAAAAACGCAAGCATTCTCACCCTCTTGTCCCTCATTTTTATACAAAAATATACCGCCGCTTTCGTCTCCTTTTCCTACCCGTGCTTTTCATATACATTCCTCCATCTTTTGCGATTTCTTTTTTATCGCAGAATGTATAAAAAAGCACATTTTTTCTGCCGCACGGACGCAAGAATGCGCTGAAACGCCCTTCCCGCATAAAAATTATGGCGATGCACAAACTTTGGGTATGTTCCGAAAAATTATTCTGATCGCCATGATCGCCGTGATCCTTGCGGCCGTTTTCCTCATTACCATGAGTTTTTCCGACGAACAGGCCCATTCGCGCGTCCGCCGCTTTCTGCATTGCCCCGTCAGCGTTACCGCCTGCATAAACACGCCTTACTCCGTTTGAGCTGTGTTCCCGCCCTTTGCCCGATCGCAATTTTGCGTTAAAGGAAAAAGACGCAGAACCGAAAAAAAGGCCGCCGTCCGAAAAATGTTTTGCGGACGGCGGCCTTTGCCCTGCAAAATTTGTCGGGTGATACCGCCCGACAAATTCTTTTGTTCGGGGTTTACAAAATACGCCGCCGCGCAAATTTTTGCGCGGCGGCGTTCTTGTTTTTTACGGCTCCGATCAGCCGATAAACTTATTCAGAAGTTCCATGTTGTTGGACGTGAAGTCCTGCATCTCTTCGGGAGAGAGTTTCTTGTAGGAAAGCATCGCCATGTAATAAATCTGGTTTGCCACAAACTTCTGCTTGTCCGCATCCAGTCCCGTAAACGCCTGCACCGCAGGGTTCGCCGTGTTGATCACGATCGTCATGTCTCTGTCGGCATCGGCGCCCGCAAGCCCGTAAAATGCGTTCATCTCTCCGAAACGGCGGGAAAATTCCGATACGTTGATCACCGCAGGGATCGCGTCGCTCTTGAATTTTTCCGCTTTCACCGCGATCGTCGTGTTTTTGAGCGCCGCTTTGAACGCTTCCACCAGCGCTTTGTCGTCGTCGGCATTGCTCTCGCCCGCTTTCAGCGCAGCGTCCACGTCCGCATCGATGCGCAGGAATTTGTATTTGCCCGTCTCCTTGTATTCGAGATAGCTCACAAAGTGCGGATCGATAAACGTATCGCAGACAATAGCGTTCAGGCCCGCATTCTTGAACATCGAAATGTACTGCGCCTGTCCCACTTCGTCCGATACGTAATAGATCGTCGCCGCTTCCTTCGGTTCTTCTTTCTTTTCTTCGGCTTTCTCTTCCGCCTTTCCTTCCGCTGTCTCTTCCGTCTTGCCCTCTTCCGCTTTTCCGACAAATTCCTGCAACGTCTTGTACTCGCCGTTCAGGTCTTTATAGACAATGATGTCCTTGACTTTGGAATAGAAATCTTCGTCCTTGATGCAGCCGAGCTTGATAAATACGGAAATATCGTTCCAGCAGCTGCAGAACTTTTCGCGGTCTGTCTTGAACAGCCCCGTCAGTTTGTCCGCTACTTTCTTCGTGATGTGTTTGGAAATCTTCTGCACCTGGCGATCGTTCTGCAAAAAGCTCCTCGACACGTTCAGAGGAATGTCCGGGCAGTCGATCACGCCGTTCAAAAGTAGCAGGTATTCGGGGATCACTTCCTTAATGTTGTCCGCAATGAAAACCTGGTTGCAATACAGCTTCACTTTCCCGCGTTCCAGCTCTACTTTGCTCTTCACCTTCGGGAAATACAGGATCCCTTTCAAACGGAACGGATAGTCCATATTCAGATGGATCCAGAACAGCGGATCGTGGAAATCATGGAACGTCTTGCGGTAAAATTCCTTGTATTCCTCGTCCGTGCAGTCTTTCGGGTTCTTCAGATACAGAGGCTGCGTGTCGTTGAGCGCCTTGTCGTCCTTACCCGTATAGTTCAGATAAATGTTGTACGGCATGAACGCGCAGTATTTCTCGATCAGCGAACGGATCCTGCCTTCGTCCAAAAATTCTTTCTCTTCATCCGCAATGTGCATGACGATCTTCGTGCCGCGATCCTGCTTGTCGCATTCCTCGATCGTGTACGTGTTCTCGCCGTCCGATTCCCAACGTACTCCTTTCGCGTCCGCTTTATACGATTTCGTGAAAATCTCGATGTCATCGGAAACCATATACGCCGAATAGAATCCCAAACCAAAATGCCCGATGATCCCTTCGCCGCCCGCTTTTTCATACTTGGACAGAAAATCTGCCGCTCCCGAAAAAGCGATCTGCGTTATATATTTTTCCACTTCCTCTTCGGTCATGCCCAGGCCGTTGTCTTCCACCGTCAGCGTTTTCGCGTCCTTGTCGATTCCAATCTTGATGCAATACTCTGCGCCGTCTTCCTGCGCTTCCCCCATTCCGACAAGTTTCTTGAATTTCGTGATCGCGTCCACACCGTTCGCTACAATTTCACGAAGAAAAATATCCTTGTCCGAATACAACCACTTTTTGATAATAGGCATCATGTTTTCGCTTGAAATGCGAATATTTCCTTGTTTCGCCATAGTGATTCCTCCCTATAATCAAAAACCCCGCACAGCGGCGGGGTTTGAATTTTTATCAGTCGTTGTTTTTGTTCTGGTTCTCCAGCATCTCCGCAATGGACGCTCCGCCGATTCCGCCTTCCGTCCATTCTCTGAACTCGTCGTCCTCTCTGTTTTCGCGAGGCTGACGCGCTCTCCTGGGTTTGCGGTCACCCTTGTCTTCGCCGTTGTTGTTCTCACGGCGCGTACGCACTTTCGTCACTTCCGGTTCGGGCAGCAGCGCTTTGATGGAAAGCGTCATCTTCTTGTTCGCAGGATCCAAAACAAGAATCTTCGCGTCGATCTCTTCACCGATCGTCAGTACAGACGTCGGATTCTCCAGCCATTCATGCGAAATCTGAGAAACGTGAACCAGACCGTCCACCCCGTTCTCTACTTCCACAAATGCGCCGAACGGTACAATACGGACAACTTTGCCGTGTACAACGTCGCCTTCCGCATATTTTTCCGCTACCAGATCCCAAGGCTGGGGCTGGAGCTGTTTATATCCGATCGAAACTTTCTTGTTCTCTTCGTCTACTTTGAGTACCTTGAACTGGTATTTCTTGCCGATCTCCAGTACGTCGGTAACGTTCTTCGCACCCGACCAGGACAGATCGGAAATGTGCGCGAGGCAATCGAATCCGTTCACCGATACGAACGCACCGAAATTCGTAACGCGCTCCACTTTGCCTTCCACGACGTCGCCGACATGGATATTCGCAAAGAATTCCGCTTCTTTTTCCGCTTTCGCAGCGTCACGCGCCGCCCTTTCCTCTTCCAGAATCACGCGCTGCGACGCGATGATCTCTTTCTTGCGGTCAGATTTTTTGATCTCGAGAGCTTTCAGACGCAGTTTCTTGCCTACGTACTTGTCCAACTCCTTCACATATCCCATGCGGATCTCTTTCGCAGGTACGAACACCGAATACGTTCCCATAGACGCCGTCAGTCCGCCCTTGTTGAAGCCCGTGCACGTAACGTCGAATTCCTCGCCGTTCGCGATCGCTTCGATCTTCCCTTCCTCTTCCTTCATCTGCTTGATGATCTTCTGGGAAAGTTTCACGGGGTTTGCAGGCGATACGACCATCACTTCGATCTCTTCGCCTACTTTCGCCGCATAATCTTCGGGTTTGTATTCGTCGCATTCGATCTCGTCTTTTTCAAGCAAGATTTCCTTTTTAAAATTCGGCAACAACACAGCCACGCCCTCGTCCGACGCCGAAGAGATGATCGCGCTCACCAACTGACCTTTCTTCAATTTTGACTGCCCGTTGTCCATCTGCGCAACGACATCTGCCATACTCGTTTCGACTTCGTTCGTTGCCTTTACTTCCGTGTTGTTATCCATCTTAAAAAGAACCTCCTGCGTTTGCGTGTGCGGAGTCGATGCTCCGGACACAATGCCTACATTTTTAAAATTTTTTATTTTTTGATATTCGAAAACGTCGGGATCGGATATCCGAAATACGTTCGCACAACGGCTTTTACAAATTTCATACAGCTTGTTCGTATTGCTGCTGTTCGTTCCGCCGATCACGATCATCGCATCGCTGTGCCGCGACAATTCCTCCGCCTCTCTCTGACGCTCTTTAGTAGTATAACAAATTGTTTTGAAAATCTCAACTGTTTTTTCGCAAATGTTTTCAATATTTTTAATAATTTTTACAAATTTTTCTTCCGAACAGGTCGTTTGCACCACGACGGACACATTTTTGTCCTTCAGCGGCAAAATTTCCTCTTCGTCGCCGCGCTCCACGACCACCGCGCCGCCTTCGCACCAGCCGCAGATCCCGATCACTTCCGGGTGCTTCTTCTCCCCGACAACGACCACCGTCCTGCCCTTTTGCGATTCCTTTTCCGCAATTTTCTGCGTCCTGCGCACAAACGGACAGGTGCAATCGATCACCTTGATCCCTTTCCGCTCGCACTCCGCGTACACGCTCTTTGCCACGCCGTGCGAACGCAAAATCAGCGTCGCTCCCTCCGGCACTTCTTCCGCACTCTCCACCGTGCGGATCCCGCGCGCCTCCACCGCCTGCGTCACGCCCGGATTGTGGATCAGCTCGCCAAGCACGTACGTGTTCTTTGCGTCGATCGTCATCGCCGTGTCCACCGCGTGCTGCACGCCGCGGCAAAACCCGCTGCTCTCCGCAACCGTTATCTTCATTTTTATTTGCGTTCCTTCCCGCGTTTTTTCTTCGCCTGCTTCTCCGCTTCGATCTTCGCAAGATAATCGTGCTTCGTCGCCAGCATCCGCTCGCGGATACGCTCCTCCGCCTGTTCGTAATCTTCCGCCGTCATCTTCCGATCATAAAAATCCGTAAGATCGATCGGATCGCCCACGATGATCTTCGTGCGGATAAAAAGCCGCGTCTTGCGAAGACACATCACAGGATACACCGGCACCTTCGCTTTGATCGCAAACAGAGCCGCCCCGCCCTTCAAAGGCAGAAGCTCCACGTCTTTCGTCTTGTTGCGCGTCCCCTCGGGAAACATCGAGATCTTCTCTCCCTTCTTCAGATACCGCAGCGCCGTCATGACTGCCTTCGCGTCCTGCCCGTCGCGCGAAACGGGGATCGCTTCCACAATGTCGCAAAGATGCGCCAGGAACTTGCTCTTGTACAATTCTTTCTTCGTGATAAAGTGCACCTTCTCTTTCGTCGTGCACGCCATGTGCACAATGTCCCAGATCCGATAATGATTGCCCACCAGCACGCACGCCCCGTCTTTCACTTTCTCTTTCCCGATCAGCTTATACGGGAATACGATCTGCACAAACCCGTTTACTACTTTCTTTAAAAAACCGTACGTCAGCATCTTAAACCTTTTCCTGTATCTTTTTCCGTATATACGCCAGCACTTCGCCGACCGTCATGTCCGACGTGTCAACCAGCTCCGCATCGTCCGCCTTCCGCAGCGGTGAAAATTCACGCGTGGAATCGTTCCGATCACGCTCTTCGATCTCCTCCTGCAGTTTCTTCAGATCGACCGAATACCCCTTTGCCTTCAATTCATCGTAACGCCGCTTCGCCCGCACCGCGCTCGTCGCCGTCACGTAAAACTTGAATTCGGCATCCGGCAAAACGTGCGTGCCGATGTCGCGCCCGTCCAAAACGCAGGACTGCTCCCCCGCGATCTTCCGCTGCATCTCGACCATCTTCTCCCGCACGCACCGAAGCGCCGATATGCGCGACGCCGCCATCGAAACTTCCGGACGGCGTATCGCCTCCGATACGTCCTCGCCGTCCAGCACCGTGCGCTGCGTCCCGTCCTTATATTCGATCTTAAGATCCAGCCCGTCCATCAGCGGACGCACCGTCTCCTCCGTGATCTCTTTCACATTCTCTTTGACCGCCTTGAGCGCGCACGCCCTGTACATCGCACCCGTGTCCAAATATAATATGTGAAGCTCTCCCGCCAGAAGTTTCGCCACCGTGCTTTTCCCGCTCCCCGAAGGCCCGTCCAAAGCCACGGCAAATTTCTTTAAATCTTTGCGCAGATTCGCCGCGCCGCGAAGATACACGTGCCGCACGTTCCCGCATTCCGCAAACAGGAGCACCCTTAAACAAAGCGGCAGCGCCCCGTCGATCTCCGGCTCGAGAGAGGAATACAGGGCCGCCTGCGTAAAGCCCGCCTCGCGCGCCGCTTTCGCGGGATACAGGGAATGTATGTCCGACGTGTTCGAAAAAAGTATGCAGAGGATCTCCTCCTCCCGCAGTCCGTTTCTCTTCACGATCTCTTCCAAAAGTTCTTTGACGGCACCCCGTATCTCCTCGGGCGTGTCCGCCGCGACCGTCGTCGCTCCGCGAATCGCTTTCATCTTTTTCTCCTTATTTATGCCTGTTTATGTCAGACATAATACTCTGCAATCTTTAAAAAATACTCAATTTATGCTGTTTCCTGCGGCAAACCCCGTAGAAAACGCGATCTGCAAATTGAACCCACCCGTAAAGGCGTCCACGTCCAAAACCTCTCCGCAAAAGTACAATCCTGCTACGTTTTTACTCTGCATCGTCTTCGGGTCGATCTGCCGCACGTCGACGCCGCCCGCCGTCACGATCCCTTCCCCCATCGGCCGCAAGCCGATCGGCCGCAAAGAAAACCCTTTGAGGACTTTTAAAAGCGTGCGGCGGCTTTCCTTCGTCAGAGAGTTGACGGGCAGATCTTCCCGTATTTTTGCCTGCGCCAACACGGGCTGAATGAGGCTCTTGGGAAGCAGTTCGTCCAAAGCATTCCGCATCTGCTTGTTCTTGTATTTATCGAAGTCGCGAAGCAGGCGCTTATCCAGCGTCTCTTCGTCAAGCGCGGGTTTAAGATCGATGTACAGACGGATTTGGGAAAAGTCCGTCGTGTCGCTTAAAAGACTCGAAAGGGACAGGACGATCGGGCCCGATACGCCGAAATGCGTAAAGAGCATTTCGCCGAAAAAACCGCCAAGCTCCTTCTCCTGTCTTTCCGCAACGATGCGCACATTTTTGAGCGTCAGTCCCTGCAAATGCGAAAGGCCCTCCGTCTCGCAGACGATCCCGCAAAGCGCCGCACGCAGCGGCGTCACTTTCAGCCCGAAATCTTTTGCGATCCGATACCCGTCGCCCGTACTGCCCGTTGCAGGATACGAAACGCCGCCCGTACACACGATCACACAGTCAAAGCAAGATTCGCCCCCGGCCGTGACAAGACTGAAACGCCCGTCCTGCATTTTTTCGACCTTTTCGACCCCTTCCTCAAAACGAAAACGCACGCCGCTTTCCCTGCAATAATGTTCCAGACATTTCGTCACGTCGCTCGCCTTGTCCGACGCGGGAAACACGCGGTTTCCCCTCTCCACTTTCAAGGGCAGGCCGCCGTCTTCCAGAAAACGCATCATGCGCGCGGGCGGAAAGGTGTATGCGCACCCCGTCAGAAATTTTCGGTTGCGGACGACGTTCTCCAAAAAGCCCTCCGGCGTCGTGTCGTTCGTGACGTTGCACCTGCCTTTGCCCGTTATATAAATCTTTTTGCCGGCTTTCTCGTTTTTCTCGAAAACCGTCACTTCGTTTCCCTTTTGCGCCGCCGCGTACGCCGCCATCAATCCCGACGCACCGGCTCCGATCACCGCTACCTTCTTCATTCTTTCCGTTCCCGCTCTCTATACCGCCGCGCTCTTACCTGCGCTTTCGATCAATCCTTGCACCTTTCTTGCGCCGCGGTTTCCTCTTTTAAAGAAAAAACCGACGCCTTTTTTGCGCCGCGGTCTTTACCGCAAAAATCTTTATGACAAAGAGCAGCGAAAGCCGCTATGCGGCTTTCGCTGACCGATCGTTCTTCCTTTGATTATACGGGATAGACTTTGTTGGCATTGTCCGCCAGGTTTTTGTCCACGCCCTCTTTTGCCGCTTTGCGCCACTTGAAAAAGTTGAGTGCGACCTGTCCGAATACCGCGTAGGAAAGCACGTCTTCTTCCTGCTCCATGTACTCCGCGATCTCCGATTTGAACTGCTCGTATTCCGGTTTCAGATCGTCCGCGGGACGGTACGTGATACGCTTTTCGTCGCCGATGCACTTTTTCACCACTTCCGCGTTCGGCTCTGCGGGAAGTTTACCGTATTCGCCGCGCAACAGGCCCTTGAATTCCTTCGTGACCATCTTGTAACGCTCGCCCGCGAGCACGTTCAGAACGGCCTGTGTGCCGACGATCTGCGACGAAGGCGTAACCAGCGGAGGATATCCGCAATCTTTGCGGACGTTCGGCACTTCTGCCAGCACTTCGCCGAGTTTATCCGACTTGTTCTGCTGTTTGAGCTGCGAAATGAGGTTGGAAAGCATGCCGCCCGGTACCTGGTAGATCAGCGCGTTGATATCGATCGAAAGCACCTTCGGCGAGAGGAATCCGTCCTTTTTCAGACGCTCCGCCACGCCCTTAAAATGCTCGACGATCGGAAGAAGTTTCTGAATGTCGATGCCCGTGTCGTAAGGCGTGCCCGCAAGCGTCGCCACCAACGGCTCGGTCGCAGGCTGGCTCGTTCCGTTCCCGAGCGGAGACAATGCCGTATCGACAATGTCTACCCCCGCTTCGATCGCTTTCAGGTTCACCATATCGCCCGTGCCCGCCGTATTGTGCGTATGCAGATGCACTTTCGTTTCCGGCTTCAATTCTTTTTTCAGCTGCGATACGAGATCGTATGCCGTGTACGGCAGCAACAGGTTCGCCATATCCTTGATGCAGATATTGTCGGCGCCCATGCTCTCCAGCTGCTTTGCAAGTTTTACGAAATACGCCGTCGTATGCACGGGGCTCGTCGTATAGCTGATCGCCGCTTCGCAAATCCCGCCGTATTTCTTGATCGCCTTCATCGACGTTTCCAGATTGCGGGGATCGTTCAGCGCATCGAACACGCGCACGACCTTTACGCCGTTTTCGATCGATTTCGCTACAAACTTCTCTACAACGTCATCCGAATAATGACGGTACCCCAACAGGTTCTGCCCGCGCAGAAGCATCTGGATCGGCGTCTTTTTCAAGTGCTTGCGCAGAGTGCGCAGTCTCTCCCACGGATCTTCGTTCAGAAAACGCAGGCACGTATCGAACGTCGCTCCGCCCCACGCTTCCAACGAATAATACCCGATTTCGTCCAACTGCTCCAATACGGGGAGCATCTCGTCCAAACGCATACGCGTCGCCGCCTGCGATTGGTGCGCATCACGCAATATCGTATCGGTAATCAATACCTTTTTGTTCGCTTTATTTGCCATCGCTTTTCTCCAATTTTAAATCGTTCACCGCGAACCCCTCAAGGGCCCGCCCCTTACGGCTTATCAGCCGCCGAAGCAAGCAAGCAAGAACCCTGCCGCCACGGCCGACCCGATCACGCCCGCTACGTTCGGCCCCATCGCATGCATCAGCAGATGGTTGCTCGGATCGCTTTCACGCCCCACATCTTCCGATATGCGCGCCGCCATCGGCACCGCCGACACGCCCGCCGACCCGATCAGTGGATTGATCTTGCCGCCGCTCAGCTTGTTCATCAGCTTCGCCATCAGCAAGCCGCCGACCGTTCCGAAACAGAACGCTGCCAGACCCAACAGAATAATGTACAATGTCTGCAACTGCAGGAACGTTGTTCCCAATGCCTTGCACCCGACCGATATTCCGAGGAAGATCGTGATCGTGTTCATCAACCCGTTCTGCGCCTGCGAGGACAGTCTGTCTACCACGCCGCTCTCTTTCATCAGGTTCCCGAGCATCAGCATGCCCAACAAAGGAATCGCGTCCGGCAGCAGCAAGCCCACTACCAGCGTCACAAGGATCGGGAATATGATCTTTTCGATCTTCGTCACTTCACGAAGCTGCTTCATCTTGATCGCACGCTCTTTCTTCGTCGTGCACAGCTTCATGATCGGCTTCTGTATGATCGGGATCAGCGCCATATACGAGTACGCCGCAATCGCGATCGTCGACAGAAGATCTTCGTTCGTAAACTTCGAAAGCGCCTGCGTCAGATAAATCGCCGTCGGGCCGTCCGCCCCGCCGATAATACCGATCGACGCCGCCGCCGCTGCATCAAATCCCAAAAGCACCGCACCGATAAACGTCAGAAATACGCCCAGCTGCGCCGCCGCTCCGATCAGCATGCTCTTCGGGTTCGCAATCAGCGGCCCGAAATCCGTCATCGCCCCGATCCCCAAAAAGATCAGAGGAGGATAAATTACTTTATCCACACCGATGTACAAATACCGCAACAATCCCCAGTTCGCACTGTTGTTCGGATCGTCACCCTTGACCCACAACACTTCCTTTGCCCCGGGTATGTTGATCAGAAACATACCGAATGCAATCGGCAGCAACAGAAGCGGTTCAAACTTCTTCACGATTGCAAGATACATCAGAACAAAGGAAACCGCGATCATCACATAGTTCTGCCAGTCGCTCTGGAAAAGCCCCGACGATTCCCATAAGTTCTGAAACATCTCGCCGATATTTACTAGTAAATTCGCCTGCATCGCACCACCTGTATCAGCCGATTACGGCAAGCAAAGCGTTCGTCTCAACGTTGTTCCCGACCGCCGTCTTGAAGGATACTTTCCCGTCGCAGGGCGCCGTGATATCGTTGTCCATCTTCATCGCTTCCAAAACAAGGATCGCCTGGTCTTTCTTCACCGTGTCTCCCTCTTTCACAAGGAATTTCTTGATAAGACCCGGAAAAGGAGAAAGTACTTTCTCGCCCGATACCGCCGCGGGCGCTGCCGCAACTTTCGCCGCAGGTGCCGCAGGAGCCGCCGCTACCGTGCTCACTACCGCCTGTTCCGCTCCGACTTCCTCTACGCCGACTTCATAACTTTTACCATCAATAGTAACGACAAATTTACGCATCTTTCTTTTCTCCTTATAATCTCTTGATTCTCTTTACTTTGAATTCACACTTGCTCTTTTCGCCTTCATAATACGCCGCAATCGCCGCAACGATCGCAACCCGTACTTCCGCAGAAATTTCTCCGTCCGCAGCCGCGACGGTATCCTCGGCCTTTTCCGCCTCCGCTTTCGCTCCGGCTTTCTTCGCCGCTTCCCGCTGTACCGACTTTATGATCTTGCCGTACACCCAGACAAAAAATATCAGGATCACAATCCCCACAAATGTAACCGCAAACCCCAGCAATGCGTACACCAACGCTTCACCGATGTTCAGCCACGTGATCGGAAATCCGTCGTCCGATATCTGCGGGCGCTCCGCCAATAAATTCATCAATGGCATCAATAACGCTGTCATAGTCGCCTCACTTCAATAGCATCTGCAACGACGCTACCAGATACTGCTTCACATACTGCGGCTCGATTATGTTGTCCACATACCCGTTCTTCGCAGCATTCACCGGATCCGAATTCTCTTCCGCATACTTTGCCGCAAGTTTTGCCTTGTCCGCTTTCTTCTCCGCGGCAAATTCGATCTCCGCTCCCTTCTCACTGTCAAACAACGCGATCTTCGCATCCGCAAACGCGTAACTGTAATCAAACCCCGCAGACTTCGCCGCAAGCAACGTGTACCCCAAGCCGATCGCACTCCCGTATACCACGCTGATCTTCGCATTGTCCAAAAGATCGTACGTCTCGAACAGCTTGAAAATATTCTTCATCACAAGACTGTTCTGCGCATCCAGATCCGCACGGATCCCCTGCGCATTCACAAAGCTCACGAACGGAAGACTGTAATACGCCGCAAATTCCGCAAACGCCGTGATCTTCGCCACGTTGTTCTCGTTCAGGCTCACCGGCTCTTCCCCGTCCGTCACGACCGCCGCAACCGATATGCCGCCCACGCGGCCCAGCACACAGCGCACTTCCGGCGAACAGCTCTTCCCGACTTCAATATATGTGTCTTTGTCAAATACCGCCGCGATCAGATCGTCCGCCCCGCACTTTTCGTTCAACGCAGGAAACGCCGCGTTCAGATCCGCTCCGTTTTCCACAACCACGGAACTGAAATCCGGAAGGACGTCCATGATCTTCGCAATCGTCCCGCGTACATCCGCCATGCTCTCCGCTTCAAACGAAACAAGATTCGTCTTGCCGAGCGCTTTCGCTCCGCCGACTGCCTCTTTCGCCAGATTCTTCCCGCTCTTCGCGGAGATGACCAAAGGACTGTCCGCCGCAAGCACCCCGTTCTTCATGAAAAACGTGAAATCCGCACACGCCGCCAACAACGCGCTCTGCCCGTATACTTCCCCGTTGATCACCGCATACTGCGGCACGACGCCGTGCAGCTTCGCCGCCTTGCTCAACAGCTTCGCTATCCCTTCCAATACCGTAACACCTTCGCCGATCTGTACGCCCAGACTGTTCAGAATGTATACGACCGGCGTGGAATTCTTCTCCGCAAGGTCAAGACATTTGAGAATCTTTTCACAATTCCGCGCGCTCACGCCGCCCGACAATACGTCGAAATTCTGCGCCGCTACGTACACGGGATTCCCTTCTACCGTGGCAAAACCCGTCACTACGCCCTCGCCGGCTGCCTCTTCTCCATAAAAATCATTTTTGGAAAAACTGAAACCTGCAAGTTCAACAAAACTGTCCTCATCGACAAGCTCCGCAATCGCCTTGCGAACTGCTTTCCCCTCGGCAAGCACTTCGTTCCGCCTCGATTGGAGCAAATTGATTTTATCCATAATACCTCCCAGATAAGTATTCCAATTCTAACCATGCAATATTATAGCGTATTTGCACTGAAAAAGCAATTTTTTGTTTCAAAGATTTTTCACCTTTCTCTTAATTTTTTATCCTTTCATCTCTTTGCCTTTTGTATACCCCTCTTATCGCGCCTCCGTACCATCCGACACCCCAACTTTAATAAAGAAATTTTACCAAATTTTTCGACTTTCCGCGAAAATATTTGCTTTTTCTCCGATTTTATAGTAAACTATATCCCGTAACTTACTTCCGTAGTTAAATGGATATAACAGCCCCCTCCTAAGGGGCCGTTCCGGGTTCGATTCCCAGCGGGAGTACCAAAGTCCCCGTCTGACGAAAGTCAGACGGGGACTTTTTTGTACGCTTTCCGTTTTATCCGTTCTCGTTCATGCTCTGTTTCCGTTTTCGGACATAGAAAGCCGCCCCTGCGGGCGTAAGCTCCGCGGGGGCGGCCGTTGTATTCAATTTGTCCGCCCGCGTCAAAATGCGGCGGGCGCGGGCAATGCTTTCGCATTATCTGCATTCGCAAGGATCATTCGATGTTCTTGAAGAGATCGCTCAGATAGTCCCCTTCGAAGAGCTCGATCAAGCCGCTGTCCGCACACTGCGTGAGCGTAGGATCGAACGGAATGCGCGCGACGCTCTTTACGCCGTATTCCTTCGCCAGCTCGTCCGCGCGGCTCTGCCCGAAAATTTCGATCTTCTTCCCGCAATCGGGACATTTCACATAGCTCATGTTCTCCACGATTCCCAAAATCGGAATGTTCATCTTCTGCGCCATGTTCGCCGCTTTCTTTACGATCATCGATACAAGATCCTGCGGCGTCGTCACGAGAATGATCCCGTCCAGCGGCACCGACTGGTAAATGCTCAGCGGCACGTCTCCCGTTCCAGGAGGCATGTCCACAAACATATAGTCCACGTCGTTCCAGATCACGTCCGTCCAGAACTGCAGCACCGTCCCCGCGATCACCGGTCCGCGCCAGATCACAGGATCCGTATCGTCTTCCAGCAATACGTTCATGGACATGACCTCTATGCCCGTCTTGCTGATCACGGGGAAAATTCCGATGTCGTTCCCCGTCGCCTTTTCCTTGATCCCGAACATTTTCGGGATCGACGGCCCCGTTATGTCGGCATCCATGATCGCCGTCCTGAACCCGTTCCGCTCCGCCGTCACCGCCAAAAGCGAGGTGGTCAGCGATTTTCCTACGCCGCCCTTTCCGCTTACGACCCCGATCACCTTTTTGATCTTGCTCAGCTCGTGCGGCGCCTTTTTCATGTCCCGCTCCGCACAATCTTTTCCGCAGCTTCCGCAATCATGCGTACAATTTTCTGCCATACCTTTCTACCTGCCTCTCTTTACAATAAATCCTTCGGATCATATTCCGCTTTTTTATACACTTTGTCCGGTTTGTCCGTGATCTCTTCCTTAAACACTCCCTGCCACTCCTGCGCGTCAAAATCTTCGATCGTGCACGTGACATAATGCTCCGAACACCCCAACTCTTTCGTCAGCGTCTTTACGAGCGCCTGCGCAAGATTTTTCTTCTGCTCTTCCGTCCTGCCTTTCAGCATCTTTACCGATATGTGCGGCATCCTTCCTTTCTCCTTTACTGGTTTAAGCTCTTGTATAGATTATAATACAAACCGTGCGCTTTTAGCAACTGTTCGTGGCTGCCTTCTTCCGCAATTCCTTTGTTTGCGATAAAAAGTATGCGGTCTGCGTTCCGTATCGTCGAAAGACGGTGCGCCACAATAAAGGATGTCCTGCCCTTCAAGATGATCTCCAATGCCTGCTGGATCAGCTTTTCCGTGTCGGACGAGATCGAACTCGTCGCTTCGTCCAAAATCACGACCGACGGATTCTTTACGATGATGCGCGCAAAACTGATCAGCTGCTTTTCGCCCGCCGACAACCCCTCGCCGCGCTCTTGCAGCATCTCGTTGTACCCGTGCGGCAACCGCTCGATGCACGCGTCCGCAAAGATCGCTTTCGCCGCCGCTATGCACTCTTCGTCCGTCGCGTCCGGCCTGCCGTAACGTATGTTTTCCAGCACCGTCCCCTTGAAAATAAACGGATCCTGCATCAGAACGCCGACTTTCTCGCGCAACGATTTCAGTCTTATTTTGCGCACGTCCTCTCCGTCTATGCGTACGCTCCCTTCCTTCACGTCGTAAAACCGCGTCAGAAGATTGATCACCGTCGTCTTGCCCGCTCCCGTGGGCCCCACCAGCGCGATCCGCTCACCAGGCTTCACGTGCAGATCAAAATGCTCCAATATGTTCACGCCCTCGTCATAGCAGAACGTCACGTCGTCAAAATCGATTTGTCCCCGCACCTTGTCCAGCTCCACGCTGTCCTCGCTGTCCGCTATGCTCACGGGCGCGTCGATCGTCTCAAAGATGCGCTCCAGATTCGCCGACACCTGCGCAAGATTCTGTATGATCGCCGAAAGCTGCGTCAAAGGCGTGGAGAACAATCCCATATAGTTCAGAAACGCCAGCACAACGCCCGTCGTGACGCCCATCACTCCCTGCTGCATCAGCAAAAACGCCACCGCATACAAAAGCAGCGTACCGAAATTCCAGAATATGCCGACCACGGGCGAGTTCAGTTCGTTGCGCGCGACGATCTGCTTCCAGGTGTCCGAACAGTCCTTCTGCAAATCATGATAGACCTGCTCGTTGTACGTCGTGCGGTTGTAGTTCTGTATGATCTTCTCCCCCATGATCGATTCCAGTATGAACGCCGTACGGTTGGAATCTTTGGCACGGTTGCGGCGGAACAGCTTGCGGATCGTCCTGCGGATCAGAAAAACTCCCAACGTAAGAGGCACGATCGCCGCATAGATCACGAGGGTCAGAATCGGGCTCAGCACTAACATGAACACCGTCACCACCACGATCTTCACAACGTTCAGCACAAAGTTCATCAGATAGTTCGTGAAAAACTCCGAAAGCTCCGTTATGTAACTCGTCACGCGCACCACGATCTTCCCCGAAGGACGGTTGTCAAAATAATCAAAAGGCAACGTCTGCAGCTTGTAAAAAATATCCCTGCGTATGTCCGCTATGATCCCGTGACCGACCCTTCCGAGACTCCTTTGCTGAAAAAACGAGATAACGATCTCCGCAAATCCGCACAAAATAAAGCCGCCGATCGCAAGAAAAAATTTGCCGTATACCCGATATTCGCTGTACTCGGGGATCACCGTGTCCACAATGTATTTCAAAAGCAACGGCGTGATCATCGACGATACCACCGACAGAAGCATGATCACCAGCACGAACACGAACAGCTTTTTGTGCGGCAGCGCATACCCCAGCAGGCGCCGCAGATTCTTGATGTCTATTTTCTCCTCTTCGACCGCTTCGTCCTGAAAATAGGTGTTTCTCTCTGCCATCGCTCAGCCCTCCCCGACCGCGTCCAGCACGGCCTCGGATATGTCTGCGTCCGAATTGTCTTCTTCCGTCGTCTGCATTTTGTATATTTCCGCAAACCTGCCGTTCTTTTTCACCATCTCCGCAAACGTGCCGCGCTCGATGATCTCCCCGTCCTGCATGTACAGAATTTCGTCGCAGTCCGCCACGCTCGATACCCTGTGCGCCGCGATCAGTATGGTTCGGTCGGGATAATTTTCCTTGATCGTCTGCATCAGCTTGCGCTCCGTCGTCGCATCCAGCGCGCTCGACGCATCGTCCAGCACCAGCACGGGCGCATTTTTCAAAAGCGCTCGCGCGATCGAGATCCTCTGCTTCTGTCCGCCCGATAGCCCGAGCCCCTTTTCGCCCACGATCGTCTCGAATCCCTGCGGCAGCGAACGTATGAACCGCCCCGCCTGCGCCTGCTCCGCCACGCGCATCACCGTCTCTTTGTCTATGTTCGGCGCATAAAACGCAATGTTCGCGTCGATCGTGTTCGAGAACAGGAAAACATCCTGGAAGACGTACGCAAATTCGTTGCGAAGATCGTCCAGCTCAAAATTGCGGATGTCTTCCCCGTTGATCTCGATATCCCCGCTCGTCACGTCGTAAATGCGCACCAGCGATTTGAGCAGAACGCTCTTCCCGCTCCCCGTGCCGCCCATGATCCCGACTTTCTTTCCGTACGGAATGCTGAGCGATACGTTCTTGAGAAGAAACTTTCCGTCTTCCGCCACCGATATGTTCTTCACTTCTATGTTCGGCACCGACCTGATCTTATCCGGCTTGTTCGGCTCCGGTATCTTCGTCTTGCGCTCCAAAAATTCCCGCACGCGGCTGCCCGATACCAAGCTGTACTGGAACTGATAACTCGCATTGCTGATCTGCGTAAGATAATCCATGATCCGCAAAACATATGTGACGCTTGCCGTCATGATGCCGATCCCGAACTTGCCCCAGAAAACCATCAGCGTCCCGATCACGATCGTCGTTATGTACGCAAATTGCCGTATCGTGTTGAAAATCATCCCGAACTTCGCCGATACGTCCACCTGGTCACAATACGCCTTTCGGAAATTTTCGTTTACACGGTCAAATTTGTTCTCCTCCAGCTCCTCGTTCGCAAACGACCGCACCAACCGCACCGCATCGATATTCTCCTGCACCGTCAGGTTCATCTCCGCGTTCCGCTTTCGGATCTCCGTCGATACCCGCCGCGCCGCCTTCATGTACTTCGACAGCGCAAACAACAAAACGGGCGCCATCACCGCAGGCAAGATCAGCATGTACGCACTGTTCATCGCAAGAATGATGCACGTCACGATCAATACATAAAAGCCGTCTCCTATCAGCAAAAGAACACGGCAATATAATTCTTTGAATGTGATAATGTCCGACGAGAGAGTCGCCAGCAAATCGCCCGTATTGTACGACGCTACGGTCGAGCTGTCCAACTCCACAAGTTTTTTGTACGATATATCGCGAAGCTCGTTTTCAAACGCAAGCCCGTTGTACTGGAATAGTACGTTCCGCAAGTATATGATCCCCTCACGAAAGACCTCCAATCCGCCATATACGCACGCAAGAACAATAAAAAGTTCCTTCGTTTCGGGTTCTCCGAATCTGAGCAGAAAATCAAATACACCGTCGCTCTTCATCCCCTGAAAATTGAGAATGTAATCCACAAACATCGCGCCGATCAACGGCAACAGTATATCGACCGTAAGTCCGATAAACCCGATCAGCTGACAAAATACCGCACACGGGACATGCTTCTTCCAATAACGCCACCCGAATCGGAATACACTCATACAAGTTCCCTCACTCGTTGATTGTGTCTTTATTTTACTTAATATTTTTCATTTGTCAACGTTTTGAATTAACTTTTTTATTTTATTTTTTTATTCAACGATTTTTACAAATATGTCTGTTAAAATTGCACTCTGAACGCTCATATTTGCACTATTTTTCAATGCCCGCCTAAAAGCCCGTCCCTGTAGATGCGCCCGTCTTCGGCAATACAAAAAGGAGGCGGGCGGCGCATTCTGCGCCGCCCGCCTGATAAAGTTTTGCATGGCAAGCCGCTCAGGCTTTTTCTTCTTTGAAAGCCTGCGCCCTGCCGTTGAATTTTTTGATCGCCGCAAACGTGGCATCGCTGATCAGATGCTCCATTCTGCACGCGTCCGTTTCGGCCGTCTTTGCGTCGACGCCCAATCTTTCCAGAAACGCCGTCAATTCCTTATGCTTGGCAAACACCTGCTCCGCATATGCCGCACCGCTTTCGGTCAGATGAATATGATTGTCGACGACGTTTACGTATCCCTTTCCCGTCAGAATGCGCATCGCCTTCGTGACCGCGGGTTTGGACACTTTCAGTTCCCGCGCCACTTCCACCGAATGCACGTCTTTTTGCCGCGCCGAAAGCCGAAGGATCGCTTCCAGATAATCTTCGCCCGATTCGTTGTCTATCATTCCTCTCCCTCCGCTTTGTCCGGCCTGCATTTTTTCGGATCCAGCAATACGTTGCAGTCTACCGTCTTCTTCAGAAGACGCGTCAGATCCAGTATGTCTTCCTCGCCCAGCACTTCGACATACAAGTCGAAATACTTCAGCAAAAAGTCATACTTCTCCTTCAGCGCGCGCCGTCCCGCTTCCGTCAGCATTACGTCCATCTTCCGACGGTCGTCCGACGCGATCTCCATCTCGACATACCCCTTGCCGCGCAGCGCGCGCAAAATGTTCGCCGCACGCGCCCTGCTCACTTGCAGATTGTCGCTGATCTGCGAAGGCGTCACCCTCTCAACCCCGCAGGTGTTCAGATACCACAGCGCCGCCGTTTCTCCTTCCACAAATTCCTGCAAATGACCGATGATGTCCATCTTCGTCATCCGCCACAATTCACGGATCAGTCCGTCCCTCACTTCTCTTTTATCCATTTCTGCGAATTCCTCCGCTCATTCGTTGGATTTCAATGACTCCGCCATATTGATCCTGTTCAGCTTTATCAGCATAAAGGCGTACACCAGCGCCGCAAACGCCAGCGTCAGCAAAAACGCCCACAAATAACTCCAGCCGCTGATCACCCTGCCGAACATCATCGCCACGCTGTTCACCCTGTCTATGATAAACAGATGCAACAGCATACCGAGCAACAGCCCGAACAGCGTTCCCGCTATCGTCAGAATGGCGCTTTCACGGTAAATATACCCCGCAACTTCCCATTTTCTGTACCCGAGAACCCGCAGCGTCGCAATTTCACGCCTGCGCTCGTCTATGTTGATGTTCGTCAGATTGTACAGCACGATTGCCGCCAACGCTCCCGCGCTGATCACAAGAATCGCTATGACAAGCCCCATCGTCGAACTCAGCCCTTCCATCGTTTCCTGCGAAGAATACGTGAATTCCACGCTCTGCACTTCCACTCCGTTCGTGCCGTTCCCCGAAAGGATCTCTTTCGTGATCTCATCCGTCTCGCTCTCCGCCGCGCCCGATTTCACCAAAAGTACGTTGTGCGACTCCACAGCACCGAACAGAGATTCATATGCCGTCTTGCCGATATACACATAGCTCCCCGTATAGTTCTCACAAACGGCACTTACCTTTACCGCCACGGGCGTTCCGCCCGAATGACTGTAATAGATCGTGTCCCCCGCTCCGATCCCGTATACGATCGCTATATTCTCCGGCAATACGACGGAACCCGCTTCCTCCGACGTCTTTATTATAGCAGAATTTTTCCGTTCGTGCAAGCTGACAAACGAATTAAATTGCGAATCGTCTTCCACCACGTACAGATCCACCGTCTCGCTGGAAGCGCCGCTCCCCTCGCCGAGTATCAGCCGCCCGCTCTCCATGTACACAGGCAGATATTTCTCTCCTTCCTGCTCCGACCCGCCGATAAATTCGCGCAGCGCTCCGTCCGCATCCGCAACGTCGCCCGTATACTCGATCACCGTATCGTACAGCAAAACTTTTCCGTATTGCAGCTGTGTAACCGCGTTGACCGAATCGTTCAATCCGAAACCCGTCAGAATCAGCGCCGTACAACCCATGACCGACACGATCGTCAAAATCATGTTCTTTTTGTAACGGAATATGTTGCGGATCGTCGCCTTCCATTTGAATTTCAACGGCTTCCACAAAAATCCGACCCGCTCCAACAAAATGCGCTTGCCGGGCTTCGGCGCCTTCGGCTGCATCAGATTGGAAGGCTTCTCTTTCAGCGAATTGCGGCACGCTCCCCACGTCACGAGAACCGTTCCCAAAAGCGCTATGCCGAATACCGCTACCGCAAACACCCAGCTGAACCCCAGCGACAGCGACGGCAGTTGATACATCGTCTCGTACGCACGCCAGAACACCGACGGCAGCAACGCAAATCCGCACAAAATACCGCCTATGCAACCGATGATGCTGGCAAGACAGCAATAGATCAGATATTTGCTCATGATCCTGCCGCGGCTGTACCCCAGCGCCTTGAACGTACCGATCTGTATCCTGTCTTCGTCGACCATGCGCGTCATCGACGCCAGCGCCACCAGCGCCGCCACAAAAATAAAGAATACAGGGAATATCCCCGCTATGTTTTCCACTTTCTCCGCGTTCAGATCAAAGCTCACATAACTTACGTTCGTGCTCGCCCGATCCAGTACATACCACTGCGCATCCGGAATGCCCGCCAGCATCTCTTTTTGCTCCTGCGTCAGCATCCCGCCCAGCTTATCCGCAAGGCCGCGCAGATTTTCCACTACCTTGTTCAGCGAGGCACTCTGTGTCTTTCCCAACGCTTCCAGTTCGTTCGCCTTTTCCAGTACGTAATTCTTGTAACCGTCGCGGAATCGGCTGTACCCGTCCGCGCCCTTTATCCTGATCCAGCAATCTGTGCATACGATCTTCGCCGTGTCTTCCCCGAGAAGAGGATTCTCAAAATAGGAAAACAAACTTCCCTCTTTCTGCAGATCGTACATGTCTTCCGAATACCCGTACACGACCGTCCCGATCGCTCCCGTCCCGAGCGAGGTCGTCTCCCGACCGTCCAAATAATAGTAATCGGGCGAGGTCACGATCCCCACGACTTCAAATTCCGTCTGCTTATAGACGTCCCCGTACGTCGATTCGTCCGTGTCCAACACAAGTTTCGTCCCGATCTGTATCTTTTCGAATCGGTTCGTCGAACGGATCGCCACAACTTCGTCCGCACCCTTTTGCGGCAGCCTTCCCTCCGTCAGCGTCAACGTGTTCAGATACCCGCCGTCAAGATCCAGCCCGACAAACCTGCCCACAACTTCCTTCCCGTTTATTTCGATCTGCGCATCCGTGGATATGACTTCCGTCACGTCCTCGACAACTTCCGATCCCTTCAGCGCTTCCACGTCTTCCTGCGTCAGCCCGAGCGTTCCCTTTACCGTAACGTCCGATGCGTTCAGTCGGGTATAATACCCGTCCATCGTGTTCTTCATGTCCGGCGTCGCCTGCATGACACCGATCAGAAATCCGACCCCCAGCGCGATGATCGCCATGATCGCAATAAATCTTCCGAATCCCGTCGTAAATTCTTTCGCTATGTTTTTATTGAATTTTTTCATGACTGCATCCCCTCCCGGTTGTACGCCCGCCGCTTACCACTCGATCACAGACACGTCCGCAGGATTTTCGTTTACCTCTTCCGCCGATACCTTGCCGTTCTTGATGTGAATCACCCTGTCCGCCATCTGCGTGATCGCCTGGTTGTGCGTGATCACGATGACCGTCTTCTTGTTATTCCTGCACACGTCGTGCAGAAGCTTCAAAATACTCTTGCCCGTTTCATAATCCAGCGCCCCCGTCGGCTCGTCGCACAGCAACAGCTTCGGATTCTTCGCGATCGCCCGCGCGATCGATACCCTCTGCTGCTCGCCGCCCGAAAGCTGCGCAGGAAAATTGTTCATGCGATCCCCCAATCCGACATTTCTGAGCGTCTCCTCCGCGTCCAACGGATTCTTGCAGATCTCCGACGCAATCTCTACGTTCTCCTTCGCCGTCAGATTCTGTATCAGATTGTAAAACTGAAACACAAACCCGACGTCATACCGCCTGTAATCCGTCAGCTTCTTTTCGTTAAACGCACTCACTTCCACGCCGTCTACAAAAATCTTGCCGCCGCTCACTTCATCCATGCCGCCCAACATGTTCAGAACCGTCGTCTTCCCCGCGCCGCTCGGCCCCACAATTACGCAAAATTCCCCTTTCTCTATCGTAAAACTTACGCCGTCTGCCGCCTTGATCTTCGTACTCCCCATCGTGTAAACTTTGCTTACATCCTGAAATTCAACAAACCGCATAACGTCCTCCCTGTCATGCCCGGTCATATCTTTTATGACCGAGTAACCTTTTATTATGACAATAGTGCAAATAATTTCTACTGCTAACTATCTTATGCTATCATTATATGCCGTTTGCATAAAAAAGTCAAGGCCAGCCGTGTTAATTTTTCGTGAAAAATATCAAAAGACGTTGCACAGATCGATCACATTCTGCCACTTGCTTTTCCTGTTTCGCTTGACAAAAAAACGCGCCCCCTAAGCGGCGCGCCCTATGATTTGTTTTTCTGAAAAAACGCCCCCCTACTTCCTAAGTGCCCGCCGAAATATTTTAAGGCGGGCAAAAAACGTAAGAAATGCAAATCGTTAAAAATGCGAAATAAAAAGGAACGGCAGAGAGCGGCGCGCCTTTTGCGCATTGCTCTCTGCCGTTCCCGCTGCTCCTTTATTACGTTCAGGCGCGGTCGTCGCGTCTGTTCGTAAAACGAAGAATACCGTTTGCGAAGACGGTATACACAATCAGCCAGATGGCAGCCAACGCTATGATCACGTATGTGATGATCGCGCCCACGCTGCGTTCCCCCATGAAAATCGCAGACACAAGGTTAAAATTGAAAATGCCGTACAATCCCCAGTTCACCGCACCCAGCAGGACGAGAATGTACGAAACAAGATTGGCAATAAACATATCGCTTTTACCTCCTGCGAGCAGTATGCGCAAATCCGCCCGCTTTATACGCGCCGACCGCGCTTTCTGTTTTATTTTTCTCCTCGCGAAATGCCGCCGCCTGTTATAAAAAAACGCTTTCCTGTGCATACTCCTTTATATAAAACTTCTCCGACGGAGGAAATCATCATGCCGAAAAAGAAAAAAGAAAAGGTCAAAACGCTCACCGAAGAACAGTACAATCAATATTTAATGGCTCTCAAGGACGAGCGGCCGACCATGCTCATCGACAAAAACGGAAAACGCACGCCGCAAAAATAACGGCGCAAACACGGACGGATAAAAATTTTAAAAGATGCTCCGTCCTTTTTTATGACACAGGCGGCGGCGCCCGAATTTTTCGGGCGCCGCCGCCTGCCGTTTACTGCGCAAACTGCGAGTTATACAAACGATAGTAAAAGCCTTGTTTTTCCATCAGCTGTTCGTGCGTTCCCTGCTCGATCACCGCGCCGTGATTCATGACGAGAATCAGATCCGCGTCCAAAATCGTGGACAGCCGATGCGCCACGATAAAGGACGTCCTGCCCTGCATGATCTTTTTGAACGCTTTCTGTATACGCATTTCCGTCATCGTGTCGATGTTGGAAGTCGCTTCGTCCAAAATCAGCATGGGCGGATTCGCAAGCATCACGCGCGCAATACACAACAGCTGCCGCTCGCCCTGCGAAATATTGACGTTCCCCGTCAGTACCGTGTCGTATCCTTTTTCCAGGTTCCTGATAAAAAAGTCGCAATACGCCGCTTTCGCCGCCGCTTCGATCTGCTCGCGCGAAGCGCCTTCGTTTCCGTACGCAATGTTCCACGCCACCGTCTCGCCCGCAAGAAAACTTTCCTGCAAAACCATGCCGAACATCTTTCGGTATTCGTCCAAAGGGATCGTCTTTGCGTCGATCCCATCCACATAGATCGTCCCCCCGTCCAGATCGTAAAACCGCATCAGAAGATTGATCAGCGTCGTCTTGCCGCAACCCGTCGGCCCGACGATCGCGATCTTGCTCCCCGCTTTTACGTCCACGTTAAGATTTTCGATGAGCTTTTGCGCGGGATCGTAAGAAAATCTCGCATTTTCGATGCGGATATCCCCGCGAACCTTTTCGATGCGGTTTTCCCCGTCCAGCTTTTCGCCCGGTTCGTCCACCACTTCGAAAACGCGCGCCGCCGAAGCAAACGCGTTCTGCAGCTGCGTGATCACGTTGGAAATTTCATTGAACGGCTTCGTGTACTGGTTCGCGTAACTCAAAAACACCGAGAGCATGCCGACCGTAAATCCGCTCAGCGTCAGCGCCCCCAACTCTAAAACGCCGCCCGACTCCGCACTCAGAATACAGAAAATCGCTCCCAGCACGCCCACTACCGCGTAGATCACCGCGTTCACGAACCGCGTGCTCGGATTGGTCAGCGCCGAATAGTACTGCGCCCGCCAGCCGATATCGTACAGCCGCGCGTCGATCTCTTCGAATTTGTCGCAGGAAGCGCGCTCTTCGTTGAACAGTACAACCGTCTTCTGCCCGCCCAACATCTCTTTCACGTGCGCCGCCAACTCTCCCTGCACCCGCACTTGCTTTGTAAAACTGCGGAACGTCCGCTTGGTGATGAACGCCGCCACAAACAACGAAAGAGGCGTCAGTATTACCACCACCAATGCGATCAGATAGTTGATCACAAACATCACGACCAGCGTCGCCAAAATCGTCATCACGCCCGTAAACAACTGCGCCACACCCTGCAAAAGTCCGTCCGAAACAATGTCTACGTCCGTCACCACGCGCGCCATCACGTCGCCCTGCGCGTGCGTGTCAATGTATTTCACCCGCGAACCCGTAAGGCTCTGAAACGCATCGCGGCGCAAGTCTTTTACCAACTTATAGCAGAGGCTGTTGACGCAGTTCCCCAGCAATTTCTGCGAAAGGGAGGCCAGCAGCACGCACAGCGCAAACCCGACGACGAGCAGCCAGACTTTTTCAAACAGCTTGCTTTCCTCGAACATGGCGTCGATCGCCCAGCCCGACAGCACCGGCCCCACCAGCACAAACGCCACGTACAAGATACTGAATATGACCGCGCCCGCCACATAGCCGCCGTACGGCCTGACGTAAGTCAGCAGACGGCGCGTGATCCCGCTCTTGAACTTCTTTTTGGATAAATCTCTGCCCATCGTTACGCCCTCGTCTGCGAATCGCATATCTCGCGGTACAGCGGACAGTTTTCATACAGCTCCGCATGTTTGCCGCTCCCCACTACCTTGCCGTCTTCCATGACGTAGATCACGTCCGCACCGCGGATCGACGACGCGCGCTGGGAAATAATGATCGTCGTAAGATCTGTCAGTTCGGAAATATTCTTGCGCACCTGCGCGTCCGTCGCAAAGTCCAGCGCCGAACAGCTGTCGTCCAGAATCAGGATCGCAGGCTTTCCGACCACCGCGCGCGCTATCGTAAGACGCTGGCGCTGCCCGCCCGAAAAGTTCTTGCCCGCTTCCGTCACCGCCTGGTCAAGCCCGCCCTTTTCGTTAATAAAATCATACGCGCACGCCGTCTTCAACGCCTCGTTCATCTCCTCGTCCGTCGCATCCGACTTGCCCCAGCGCAAATTCGACCGCACCGTGCCCGAAAACAACACCGCGTTCTGCGGCACAACCCCGAACAGCTGCCGCAACGCAAACATCGGATATTCCTTTACGTCTCTGCCGAATATCTTCACCCGCCCGCAGCTCGCATCGTACAGCCGCGGCAGCAGATTCACCAGCGTGCTCTTCCCGCTGCCCGTACCGCCGATCACGCCTACCGTCGCTCCGCGCGGAATCGTAAGCGTGACCCCCGTCAGCGAATACTGCTCCGTGCCCGCGTACGAAAAACTTACGTTTTCCATCTCCACCGCAGGTTTCGTAAAATCTGCCTCCGCGTCCTCTCCGTCCGCAAGGCAAGATTTGAGATCGAATACCTCGCTCACGCGGTTCATCGACGCATACCCCTTCGTAAACAGCGATATGAGATTGGATATGACGATCATCGCGTTCAGAATCTGCGCCATGTAGTTTATGAGCGCCACGATGTCGCCGCTCGAAAATCCCGCAGGCGTATGCACCTTGAAATCGCAGAACGCAAGGATCAGCGCCACACCGAAATTCACGATCGCGTACGTCAGAGGATTCAGCCACGCCGATATCTTCCCGATCCGAAGCGAATTGTCCAGCATGTCCTCCGCCGCCGCATCAAAACGCGCCCGCTCGCCTTCCCGCCTGGAAAACGCCCGCACCACGCGCGCCCCTTCCAGATTTTCGTTCGTGATCTGCGTGAGCCTGTCCAGCTTTTTCTGGTTCTTCGCATAGCACGGCACCGTCTTGTGCATGATCACCCACAGCACGAGCCCCACCAGTACGGAAATCACCGTCACGAGCAGGCCGATCTGCCAGTCTATGACAAAACAAAGCACCACCGCGCCCGCCGCAATAAACGGCGCCCGCACCACGAGCCGTATGATCATCGCAACCGAGCTCTGCATCTGGTTCACGTCGTTCGTCGTGCGCGTCACCAGCGACGCCGTCCCGATCTTGTCCAGCTCCCGATAACTCAGCGTGTTGATATGCCGAAACAAAGCGTTGCGCACGTTCGTCCCGAATCCCTGCGACGCAATGGACGCGCTCCGTTGGCAAAAAATAGCACAGCCGAACCCGACCGCACCCATCGCCAGCATCACGCCGCCGCCCGCAAGCACATACCCGATGCTCCCGCGCGCCGTGATCCCCACGTCGATAATGTTCGCCATCACCAGCGGAACAAGAAGCTCCAAAACCGCCTCGATCCACTTCGACGCAGCTCCCAATATGCAATACCACTTGTATTCCCTTAAATAAACCAGATACCTTTTCACGTTTGGGCTCTCTTCACAAGTTTTTATTTATTATATAAGTTTCCCGCGCGAATTGCAAGCGACTTTCGCCCCCGCCGCACAAAAAAACGGAAAGGGAAACATTTTTCCCTTTCCGTCTGCGCGCCCTCATGCGCGCGTTCTTCTCTTTTTGGTCGTCCCGTTTACAGGAGAATACAGATGACGCCGCCCTTCCCCTCGTTGACGATGCGCGTCATCGCTTTGCGAAGTTTCACCCGCGCGTCTTCGGGGATCGTCTTTTCCAAAAGCCCCTCGCGCGCCATGTCCTTGAACGTCTTGCCGAACATATCCGTGTTCCAAAGCGCGTCGGGATCCTTTTCATAGCTGTCGAGCATGCCCTTGGCGATCTCCTCCCCGCGCGCTGCTTCGCCCGCGACCGGGCTCACCTCGCTCTGCACGTCCACCTTGATCACATGGTAGGCGCACGCCTGCGCACGCAGGCGTATCCCGCTGCGCGTGCCGCGTTTGAACATCTCGGGCGAACACAGCTTCATGTCCGCGTCCGTCGGAACGCTTACCCCGTAACCGTATTCTTCCGCCCTGCGGAACGCCGCGCCGTATTTGTCGTAAAACGTCTTCGCTTCCCCCAGCGCACGCACGTACGCCATCAGCTTCAGATCGTCCGTGATCTCGACCCCGCATTCCTCGCTCAATACCCTGTAAAACATTCCTTCCTTCGCGCAAAGGGTGCACTTCGCTACCCCGTCCGCCATGTCCGTCTCACAAGATTCGCAATACACGTCGCCCTCTCCGAACGCGTCCGCAAGTTTTCCGCAATCTCCCATGCGCTCCACTTTCGGCGTGATTTCACGGATACGTGTCAGTATTTCCGCGACGATCTTGCTCTCCGCCGGCAATACACGCATCCACTCGGGAATGCAAAAATCCATCCTCGAGACGGGAAAGGACAGCAACAACCGCGAAAGGAATGCGTCGGCGTCCAGTCCCGCGCGAAGATCCGCCGAAAGCACGGGTACCCCGTACTTTTCCGCAAGCGCCGCTTCCAGACCCTCGCATTCCGCCGACCCCGGCGCCGCGCTGTTGATCAGCACCGCAAACGGTTTTCCGCCCTCGCGCAGCTTTGCGGCGAGCGCTTCTTCCTGTGCTACCAGTTCACTGCGGCCGCTGCCGAAACTTCCGTCCGTAACGACGAGCACCGCCGCCGTATACCCTTCCGCTTTTTCGCCGTGCGACTCTTCCGCCCACGCTTCCAGATCCCCGCGCTCCGTCCGTATGTTCCCGCGCACGCAGAGGTCTTCCTCCCCCTCCGCCGCCGCGTTCAGCACAGAAGACGCAAACGCGCGCACAAACGCGCTCTTGCCCGTTCCGCCCGCGCCCGCCACGCACAGGCCGAAATGCCCGCCCGTCCGCGCAAACAGACCTTCGTAAATTTCCTTCGACATAAAAAAACAGCCTCCCATATACCAAATACGTTGGATATACGGAAGCTGTTCCCTTAGCCCCCGTATCCGCCTGTTACAGTTCAGTATATGAGTGCTGTTTTTGAAAAATGACAACTTTTTCGAAATCTGTCAGGCCGCATCCTTCTTGCCGTGCGATAACTTCCGCACGCTCGTATGATGCTCTTCGCCCGCCAAAAGCGCCATGATATTCTTTCTGTGCGCAAACCACGTAAGAAAACAATCCAAAAGCAACAGCAAAAAGATCACCGTCACAAATACTTCCGTCAGCTCTCCCGCATACCTTAGCCAGAATACCACGCCCTGCACCGCCGTCAGAAGCGATACGCCCAAAAGCGATCCCATCGAACCCCATTCGCTCGCCCAAATATAAAAGAGGGTCAAAAGCAGAATCGCAAGCACGATAAAGATCATCCACCAGTATTCACAGCAGAGCGCAAACGAATACATCCCCAACGTCGAAGCGATCCCCTTCCCGCCTTTGAAGTGCATCGTAACGGGATAGATATGCCCTATGATCACCGATACGCCGCATACGTACCGCGCCAAGTCCCCGACAAGCACGTCCGTGCCCGCAAAGACATACCCGCGGAAAATCAGATGCGCGATCAACAGCGGCAATCCGCCCTTGACCATGTCGCAAAAAAGCGTCAGCGCGCCGATCTTCAGCCCGAACTGACGGCTCATGTTCATCGTGCCCGGATTCCCGCTCCCCATCTTGCGCACGTCCTTGTGCTTGATCTTCGAAATCAGCAGTGCAAAATTAAAACATCCCACAAAATAGGATACCACCGCCATCACGATGAACCAATACCAAATCTCTCCGAATGCGATCTCCATAACCTTTCTCCGAATTACTCTCGCGTCAGACGGTCACGCCCACGTCTCCGTCGGTACGGTTTCGCGTCACGATGCGTATCGGCGTACCCGTAAAATCAAAAGACCTGCGCAATACGTTTTCCAGATACCGCCTGTATGAAAAATGCAGCAGCGCCTCGTCGTTCACGAACAGCACAAACGTCGGCGGACATACCGACGGCTGGGAACAATAATAGATCTTCAGCCGCCTGCCGTTGTACGACGCAGGCTCATTCGTGCGCACCGCGTCCAAAATCAGGTCGTTCAGCGTACCCGTCGATATGCGGCGGTTCGCATTTTTATACACCGTTTCCGCCACTTTCAAGACCTTCTCCGCACGCTGGCCCGTCTTCGCCGATACGTACACCGATTTGAAATAGTCCATAAAGCTCAGATCGGCTTTCAGCTTTTCTTCAAATTTGTTGATCGTGTTCGTATCCTTTTCGATCAGATCCCATTTGTTCATCACGATCACTGAAGGCTTGCCCTGCTCGTGCACGTACCCCAAAATCTTTACGTCCTGCTCCGTCAGCCCCTCGCTGCTGTCCACCACCGCGAGGCATACGTCCGCACGCCGCACCGCGTCAAATGCACGCAGGACGCTGTAATACTCCACGTCGTCCGTCACGTTCTTCTTTTTGCGGATCCCCGCCGTGTCGATCAGAAGATATTTCTTCCCGTCCAGTTCAAACGGCGTGTCGATCGCATCCCGCGTCGTCCCCGCCATGTCCGTCACGATCGAACGCTCAAACCCGAGCAGACGGTTCACAAGCGAGCTCTTCCCCGCGTTCGGCTTCCCGACCACCGCAATTTTCAGACGGTCGGACTCCTCTTCGTCTCCGCTTTCAAAATGCGAGACCACTTCGTCCAGCACGTCGCCGATCCCCTGCGAATGCTCCGCCGATACCGCGATCGGTTCCCCGAGCCCCAACGCATAGTATTCGAACAGTTTATCCTGCGAAAAATTGTCCACTTTGTTGATCGCAAGCACCACGGGTTTGCGGCTGCGGCGCAGCTTTTCCGCCACGTCGTAATCGGAAGAAGTCAGCTCCTCTTTCCCGTCCAGCAACAATATGATCACCTGCGCCATCTCGATCGCAAGATCCGCCTGCCGCAATATCTCCCGCCACATCGTGTCCTGCGATTTGAGCTCGATCCCGCCCGTATCGATCACCGTGAATTTCTTCCCGCGCCATACCGCGTCCGCATACAAACGGTCCCGCGTCACCCCGGGACGGTTCTCCGTGATCGAGATCTTCCGCCCGACTATTTTATTGAACAACGTGCTCTTGCCTACATTCGGCCTGCCTACGATCGCTACCAAAGGATTTGCCATACGTTCTCCTGCCCGCACGCTCCGCGCGCGGCTTTTCGTTCTTCCCCGTCTATTATACAGATTTTCCCGCCGTTTGTAAAGAAAAAGCGGCTCGCTTTCGCAAGCCGCTCTCCCCGCTCTTTAAAAAAGTCCCAGTATCGCGCTCGCCACATACAGGGCAACCGCAATCCAGAATATAATCACCCAGGTCTTCCCGTGTGCGCGCGCAAACGAGTACGCCCCGAACACGATGCCCAACAGCAATGCTATATCCTTGATCAGACGCAGTATGTCAAAAAGCATACCGCTTACGTCAACCTTGATCAAAGGAAGCAAATTGTCCACAAAAATCAGAACAGCCGCCAAAAGCAACGTCACAAAGCAGCAGATCTTGATAAAGTCGCGGCGGGCCTGTCCCTCCGTTCTCTGTCTGTTCGACATATCCTTTCTTCTCCTCCTTTTTTCTTTGTACCATATTGTACCACTTTCCGCCGAGAATTTCAAGCAAACCGATGCCGTTTTTTTAAATTTTCACGCACGCGTGCCCGCTCATTTTGTCGGTTTTTCGTGTATACGTACAGGCAAAATCATTCCTTGTCAAAGATGTAGACCGCATCTTCGCCGTCGTTTTCTTTAAAGCGCACCGCGATCCCTTCCCTGTGCGAGGTGGGTACGTTCTTGCCCGTATAATCCGCCTTGAACGGAAGCTCCCTGTGCCCGCGGTCCACCAGCGCCAAAAACTGAATGCGCGCGGGCCTGCCCATCGACATAATCTCCGCGATCGCCGCACGCACCGTCCTGCCCGTATAGATCACGTCGTCGCAGATCAGCACCGTTTTCCCGTCGATCCCGAACGAGATCTCACTCCCGAAAAATTCCACTTCGCTCCCCAGCGATTGCAGATCGTCCCGATACAGCGCTATGTCAAACACGCCCAGCGGTATATTGCTCCCCTCGATCGAATCCAGACACGCCTTGATCCGCTCCGCTACCGTCACGCCGCGCGTCCGTATCCCGATAATGACAAGATCGTCCACTCCGCCGTTGCGCTCCACGATCTGATGCGCAAGGCGCCGAAACGTATTCGCCATTCCCTCCGCATCCATCAGCTTGCCTTTCATCTTCATGATCTTTCTCCCAATCTCTTTAGATTTCTCCGCCCTTTTCCAATGTATCGAGCACTTTTTCAAAATAATCCGGGATCGGCGCTTCAAATACCATCCGCTCGCCCGTCCTCGGGTGCGTCAGTCCCAGCCTGTAAGCATGCAAAAGCTGACCGCTCAGTTGGAATTTCTGCTTTTTGCTCCCGTAAACCGGATCGCCCACGATCGGATGCCCCATATACCTGCAATGCACCCGTATCTGATGCGTCCTGCCCGTTTCCAGCTTGAACCGCGTCAGCGTGTATCCCATGCGGAACCTCTTCACTACTTCATAATTCGTCGCCGCATACCTGCCCTTCTCCGCAGGAACCACCGCCATTTTAATGCGGTCCGTCGGATGCCTGCCGATATACGTCTCGATCCTGCCCGCGTCGTCTTTCACGATCCCTTCGCACAGCGCAAGGTATTCGCGCGAACAGGTCTTGTCCGCTATCTGCGCCGAAAGCGACAAATGCGCCGCATCGTTCTTCGCCACCACGAGAAGCCCCGACGTATCTTTGTCGATGCGGTGCACGATCCCCGGACGGATCACCCCGTTGATCGTGCTCAGGCTCTTCAGCCGATACAAGAGCGCGTTCACAAGCGTCCCCGTCAGATTCCCGCTCCCCGCATGCACCGTAAGTCCCTGCGGCTTGTCGATCACCGCGATGTCGTCGTCTTCATACACGATATCGATCGGAATATCCTGCGGCGTAAGATCCAGAACTTTCGGCTCCGGAACCGATACGTCCGCCCTGTCGCCGACCCCGATCGCCTGCGACGCTTTCACCGCTTCTCCGTTCACGCGCACGCCGCCCTCTTCGATCAGCTTCTTCGCCGCCGAACGCGTCATCTTCAGCTCCTGCGCCAAAAATACGTCCAACCGCGCATACGGCTCCCGCGCCGTTATGCTGCATTCTTTATTCATTGTCTTTTTCGGAACTCGTTCCCTCTTTCTTCGGCATCGCGCCAAGATCGTTGTCCGAACCGTTTGCGTTCTTCACAAGATCTTCCGCCGCCGTCACAACTTCCTTTTTCTCTTCCTGCTTGTCTTTGTGCGCACGGAAGATCGCATCCGAATCCACAAACAACAGCGCCAGTATAAACATCACGGCTCCCACCGTGATCTCTATGTCCGCCACGTTGTTGCTGAAACACAGAAAACTTTTGTCCGCAATGAAACGGAAATCCATGTAGATCAGATCGCGCACCCCGCCCATCACACAGCGGTCGATCAGATTCCCCGCCGCACCTGCCATGATCAGCACGAGCGCCGTCTTCAGAAAATGGCGCTTCTTGTTCAGCTTGACGATGAACGCCAGCAGCACCACGATGGCCACGGACGTCAATGCAATGAACACGGGCAGCGCCCAGGGCGTGTCCGATCCGATCCCGAACGACATGCCCCTGTTGACCAGCGTATCGATCCCGAATACCTTCCCGACCCAGTAGCGGATCGGCTCGTTTACGTCTACCAGCGCAAACGCGACCGCTTTCGTGACCTGGTCCGCCAGCAACAAAAGTATAAATACGATTGCGTATACCATAATTTCTTCCTGTCTTTTTATTTTAAGGACTCAGTCGTCCATAAGTCCGAGATTGCGGCAGAGCTTTTCCAGATCCAGCTCCCCTTTCGGGTTGATCACGTCGTCCAGATTGAACCCCGTCTCCTCTTCGCCTTCCACATATTTCTCGATCACCGCTTTCGGATCGAAGGGCTCCTGCCTTGCATCGCTCTCTTCCGCCACGCCGAACCTGCCCCGCTCCTTCCCGAGCAGCGCCGAAAGGTTTTCCGCAAAGTCCGCGTACTTCTTCGCCTCCGATGCGGGAATTGCCCCCGCCATCTGCCCCGCAAGCCGCTTCCACTTTTCCGCAAACAACCGCAATGTGTTCAGTTCCGTTTCGGCCGACATGCGGTACAAACGCACGATCTCCTCGCCTTTCTCTTCCGCCGCAACGATTGCCTTCCCTACCTTGCCTTCCCTGCCCTTCAGCTCCGCAAGGCTCGCCCGAAGGCTTCGGTTCTCCGCCGTCAGCCCTTCCAACCGATAGTTCAGCTGACGGATCTTGATCTCATACGCTTCGCGGATCCCCGCGATCAGCTTTTCAGCTTCCTGCTGCGTAATCTTCTTAGCCATGATTCTCCCCTATCTGCGCTATCATCGCATTTTTGATATCATACAACTTCTGCGACAAATCCACTTTATAAACATGAGGATTGTCAGGACGCTTATATTCGTCCCAGAAACTTTCCTTCTCACGCTCCGCATACTCACAGATCGCCGCAAGATCCGGCATCTGCGCTACAAGTTTTCCGCCTCGGATCACCTGCTCCAGCAACGGACGCAACGTATAATCGGTAAACGTCGTACGCTTCCACGTATCTTTCGGATGAAATACCGTCAAAGGACGGCTTTCGTCAAACTCCTCCGAACGCAGCGCGATCAGATCTGCTTCCGCCTTGCCCGTCTTGTTGTCATAGATCCTGTATACCTGCTTGAATCCCGGGTTCGTGATCTTGTCCGAATTGTCCGAAAGTTTGATCTTCGGGATCTCGCTCCCGCCCTTCGGCGTCAGCGCCGAAAGTTTGTAGACACCGCCCAAAGCCGGCATGTCCGCACTCGTGATCAGCTTCGTCCCCACGCCCCAAAGATCGATGCGAGCTCCCTGGTTCTTCAAAGACGTGATCAGATATTCGTCCAGATCGCCCGACGCACAGATGATCGCATCGGGAAATCCCGCTTCGTCCAGCATCTTCCGCGCACACTTCGAAAGATACGCCAAATCGCCGCTGTCAAGACGGATCCCCTTCGGCTCGTGCCCCGCCGCGCGAAGTTCTTTGAATACCCGTATCGCGTTCGGCACTCCGCTGCCCAACGTGTCGTATGTGTCCACAAGCAGAAGACACGCGTCCGGATACATCTTCGCATAGGCGCGGAACGCTTCGTATTCCGTAGGAAAATTCATCACCCAGCTGTGCGCGTGCGTGCCCGCCACGGGAATATGAAACATCTCCCCCGCCAGCACGTTCGACGTCGAACGGCAGCCGCCGATCACCGACGCCCGCGCTCCGTAGATCCCCGCATCCGGCCCCTGCGCACGCCGCAAACCGAATTCCATCACCGAATCTCCCTTCGCCGCATACGCAACTTTCGAAGACTTCGAAGCGATCAGCGTCTGATGATTCACTATGTTCAAAAGCGCCGTCTCCAAAAACTGCGCTTCCAATACCGGCGCCCGCACCGTGATGATCGGCTCCTCCGGAAACACCATCGTCCCCTCCGGCACCGCATACACGTCTCCCGTAAAACGGAACGTCCTTAAATATTCCAGAAACTGCTCGTCAAACAGATGCAGCGAACGCAAATATTCAATATCCTCTTCTTCAAAACGAATATTCAGTATATAATCGATCGCCTGCTCCAGTCCCGCCGCAACCGAATAGGTGATCACATTGTTCCTGCGGTAAAATAAATCAAATACCGCAATGTCACCCTCTTTTCCGTTTTTCAGATACCCGTCCATCATCGTCAGCTGATACAGATCGGTCAATAACGTCAAATTCCGCGCCGCATCTCTCATTTCTCGCTTCCGTCCTGCGTCTTTCGTTCATTCATCGCGCCGCCTTCCGCTTTCTCCGCGCCCTGCGCCGCCGCCAGCTTCTTTTTCCGCTCCTGCTCCATCTTTTTGCGCTGTTCCTGCGTATAATACTTCGGCAGGATCGCCAAAGGCTCCCCCGTCACCGCGCCGAACGCGCTCCCGTATTTCCTGCGGTTAAAATACAATACCGCCACAAACAGCAAAATTCCCGCAACCGCCATGCCCATCGCAAACAGCTGCGATACCGCCACTTCGCTCCCCAGTATAAACTGCGAATCGCGCAGCGGTTCCATCACCGAACGCACCAGCCCGTATCCGAAAAAATACCCCGCCGTCGCAAGCCCGTGCGGCTTCTTCACGAATTTCCACATCAGCGTGAACAACAACGCAAATATGATCAGATCCAGAACGCTTTCATAAAAGAAAAACGCATAGTGCCATTCCCCGCGGCTCTCGATAAAGACTGAGAACGGAAACCATTGCAGGGCAGGATCGCTCACAACCGGCCCGTAAACTTCCTGGTTCATGAAATTTCCCCATCTGCCCACCGCCTGCGCAAGAATCACGCAGGGCATCAGACAATCCGCGACCCTGAGAAAATTGATCTTATGAATCAGACAAAACAGCACGACGCCCAGCGCCCCGCCGCATACGCCGCCGATAATGGACAGTCCGCCTTCCCTGAATTTCGAAAACCATTCCGTGATCGAAGTCCCCGGATCCGTAAGGCAATAAAACGTGCGCGCGCCGATGATCCCGAGCGGCAATATGCACAAGAGCAGATCGATCACCCAGTCCGTCGGTATGTTGCGCCGCTTGAAAAGCACCGTGCAGACGATCGTAGCAAGGATGATCCCGCACACAATGCAAACTGCATAGTAATAAATATCAAAACCGAAAACTGAAAAGGATCGGTCCGGTATAAAATAATTAGGTTCTTTCATCCGTTTTCTCCGCTCGCGCCGCCCCCGCAGGGTGCGCTTTTGCCGTAGTTACTTTCATTATACCATTTTCCGACGCGTTTGCAAAGCGATTGCGAAAAAAAACGCGCGGAAATATTGTGTGCATCCTGCGGCGCCTTTACACGCGCCCGTCACACTCTTTCAAATTCCGCACAGGCCGCTTCGATGTCCGCGCACGTCTTCGCAATGTCCGCATCGGTATGCGCCGCCGAAACAAACATCGCTTCAAACTGCGACGGGGCCACATACTCGCCGCGCCGAAGCATCCCGCCGAAATACCTTGCAAACCTCTTTAAGTCGCACGTCTGAACGTCCCGAAAGCTCTTCGGTGCCATCTTTGTAAAAAAGGGCGAAAGCAGCGACCCGACGCGGTTCACGGGCACGCCCGCCTTTCTGTACGCCTGTTCCAAAAGCGCCGCCTTTTGCTCCAATTCCGCATAGACGTTCTCTTTATTTTTGCGCAAAAGGCGCAGCGTCGCAAGCCCTGCAGCCGTCGCGACGGGATTGCCCGAAAGCGTGCCCGCCTGATACACGGGCCCCAGCGGTGCGATCCGTTCCATGACGTCGCGCCTGCCGCCGTACACCGCGAGCGGCATGCCGCCGCCCACGATTTTCCCGTACGCCGCAAGATCCGGCCGCACGCCGAAGCGCTCCGCCGCGCCGCCGTACGCCACGCGAAAACCCGTGATCACTTCGTCAAAGATCAGAAACGCGCCGTAACGGTCGCAGAGCGCCCGCAATCCTTCCAAAAATCCCTTTTCGGGCGGGACGACCCCCATATTCGCTGCGACAGGTTCCACGATCACGCAGGCAATTTCGCCTTGGTTTGCAGAAAACAGCGCTTCGACGCTCCCCGGATCGTTGTACTGCGCCACCAGCGTGTTCTGCGCATACGACGCGGGCACCCCCGCGCTGTCGGGCGCCGCTCCCGTAAGGCAACCCGACCCCGCTTTGACCAGCAAACCGTCCGAATGCCCGTGGTAACAGCCTTCGAATTTGACGATCTTATCCCTGCCCGTAAACCCGCGCGCCGCACGGATCGCCGACATCGTCGCTTCCGTCCCCGAATTTACCAGCCGCAGCATTTCCATGTGCGGACAGGCATTGCGGATCTCTTCCGCAAGCTCCGTCTCCCTGCCCGTCGGGGCTCCGAACGTAAGCCCGCTTTCCGCCGCTTCCGAAACCGCCTTCACGACCTCTTCCCGCGCGTGCCCCAGCACCAACGGCCCCCAACTCATCACGTAATCGATATATTCCGCTCCGTCCGCGTCAAAAATACGGTCACCCTTGCCGCGCACGATAAACCGCGGCGTCATCCCGACCGCACGGAACGCCCGTACGGGCGAATTGACCCCGCCCGGCATTCTCTTTGACGCTTCCGCGTACATTCTCTCGCTTTCCGTCATTTCCTTTCCTCTTCCTTTTCCCAGCGCACATAGTCCAGCGCGTGATACGTGATCACAATGTCCGCGCCCGCACGGAAAAACGACAGCAGAATCTCTTTCACGATCCTGCGTTCGTCGATCATTCCCGCCGCGGCCGCCGCTTTGACCATCGAATATTCGCCGCTCACGTTGTAGACCGCTATGGGAAGATCGCTCCTTTCCCGCACCTGTCTTACAATATCAAGATAACAAAGAGCAGGCTTGACCATCAAAATGTCCGCGCCCTCCGCTTCGTCCGCCGCAATTTCGCGCATGGCTTCCCTGCCGTTGCGGCAGTCCATTTGGTAAGACTTGCGGTCTCCGCTCTTCGGCGCCGAATCCGCCGCATCGCGGAACGGGCCGTAAAACGCCGACGCAAATTTCGCGCTGTAGCCCATGATCGGCACGTCCTTATAACCTTCCGCGTCCAGCGTCTTGCGGATCGCACCTACGACGCCGTCCATCATCGACGAAGGCGCCACCATGTCCGCCCCCGCGCGCACCGCCGCGAGCGCCGCCGCAGCAATTTCAACGGAAGCGCCGAAAAATCCGCACGGAATTCTTCCGCACAGACCGTTATATCCGCTCCGAACAAAAGCAGCTTTTCCGCTTTGCGCAGCGCGACGTTCCCGCCGCCGATCAGCAGACAGTTCTTTCCCTCGATCACTTTCATAAAAGGAAAACTATTCATTTCCTGCCACGCCCTCTTTTTGCTCTTTCATCTTCTCGACAAACGCGCGCGGATCTTCTTTCCGCAACGCGTACAGCGCGCGCCTCTGCGCATCTCCGAGCCCGCGGATTTTTTCCGCATTCTCACGCGCCGCTTCGTCCGCCAAAAACTCCGCGACACACTCCTCCACGATCAGACACGCCTGCTCTTTCGCCTTTTCTTTCTTGCAGTTGTTTTCTTCCGCCTGTGCGCGGAACCCGTCGATCCCCAAAAGCGTACACCCTGGAATCTCCGCTACCGCCGCTTCGATGTCCGGCGGAACCGCCATGTCGATAAAAAGCCGCTCCTTTTCCTCTTTCAGTCCTTTCCGAACTTCGTCCGCCTGCAAAACCGTATGCGGAGAAGCCGTCGCGCAGACCACGCAATCCGCATCGTTCAATGCCGCATAGCGCGAGTCGTACGGAATCGTCCTCACCCCCGCCGCTTCCGCCGTAAAGGCATGCGTACGCAGGGTCGCCGTAATTTCCGTGTTCTTGCCCGCCGCAAGATTTTTCAGAACCAACCCGCCGATCTTTCCCGCCGCGCCGATCACCAATACCTTTTTCCGTCCCTCTTTAAAAGAGAATACCGCGTTGGCCGCGAGCGTCGCCAGCGAACACGCCTGCGACGAGATCCCCGTACGGCTGCGTACCTTTTTCCCGCACGAAAGCGCCGACTGAAACACTGCGTCCAGCCGACCCGTCATCCCGCTCTTGCGCGCCGTCTCGTACCCTTCGCGCACCTGGCCTAAAATTTCGTCCTCTCCGACCAGCATCGAACAAAGCCCCGCCGTCAACGCAAACAAATGCTGCAGCGCCTGCTCGTCTTCATAAAAACGGAACGCGTCCGTCTCCGCACCGAACACGGTGCGCAAAATCGTTTCGGCTTCTTTTTTCGCACACGTAAAGTAAAATTCCGACCTGCCGCACGTGATCACCGCCACGCACCCGCCCGCATTTTTGAATTGTCCGTATAACGCTTCCCGCACCCGCGCCGTCATCGCAAAACGTTTCCGCCCGTCGACCCCTGCGCTCTTATAATCCAGCGAAAGACACTCCATTTTCCGTTCCGCTCTCCCTTCCGTGCCCGTCTTCTCCCGACAACACAAAGGCGGAGATGCTATCTCCGCCCCTTCGCCGCTACGATCAATCAATCAGTTTGCGCTCCACGTTTTCAAACCCGAGCCTTGCTGCCGTGTCCGAAAAACGCTCCCCGTCTATGCCTTCGTCACGGAACAGATAAATCGCACGCTCGATGACCTGCATCACCTCTTCTTCCGTCGTGAAGATCTTCGACATCGCCCGGCCTTGTGCCACCTTCTTGCCCCATCTGCCGCCTAAGTAGATCTTGTATCCGTCCCGATAATCCGTCACCGCCTTGAACGGACAACGGTTCCGGCACCTCCCGCAATGATTGCATTCCTGCGGATCGATATGTATCTTCCCGTCAACGAGCTTCGCCGTCTTGATCGGACACGCAAGCTCTACCTGACATTTTTTGCAGCCGCGGCATTTATCCAGATATACCGTGGGAATCCTCTGCCCGATCACCCCCACGTCGTTCAAATCCGGCTTTACGCAGTTATTCGGGCATCCACCCACCGCGATCTTGAACTTGTGCGGCAAGACAATGTCCCGCATCCCTTCGTAAAACTTTTCGTGAATCTTTTCACTCAAAGCATACGTGTCGATCAGCCCGTACTGACACGTCGTCCCCTTGCACGATACCACCGGACGAACTTTCTTGCCCGTGCCGCCCGTCGTCAGTCCGTACTGCGCCAAATATTCCCGCAAAGGCTCTATATTCTCGTATTTCACTCCCTGAATTTCCAGCGTCAGACGCACCGTCATCGCGATCTCGCCCGACCCGAACTTCTCGCTCGCTTCCGCAATCGCCTTGTGCTGCGCCGCCGTGATCTTCCCGTTCTTCGTGATCACCCTCACATTGAATACGTCTCCGTACCGCTTGTCTTGCGAATGTCAATCCCCAGTAGATACAGGAAAAAGATTGTTAACCGCTATCAAGAAGTATTTATAAACTAAACC